>CAXXJU010000036.1:0-202850 GCA_963668145.2 Geopsychrobacteraceae bacterium | reverse complement strand
CACCCCACCCCACAGGCTGCCCCCCTGGAAAACCCACATCCAGCCAGCCATGGAGCCGATGGTCATGATCCCCTCGATGCCGAGGTTCAGGACCCCCGAGCGTTCGCAGATCAGTTCGCCAAGAGTGCCGAAAATCAGCGGTGTAGCCATGCGCAGCGTGGCCGCCCAGAAGCCGGCGGTCAGGATCATATCAGCAAAATCGACCATCGGTTATTTCCAGCGAATACGGTAACGGGTCAGCAGCATGCTGACCAGGACGGTGATCAGGGCGGTGGCGGTAATGACATCGGCAATATAGTTGGAAACGCCCAGCGCCCGGCTCATGGAATCGGCGCCGTTATAGACCACGGCGATGAAGAAAGCCGACAGGACGACGCCCAGGGGATTGAGACCGGCAAGCATGGCGACCACGATCCCGGTGTAGCCGAAGCCCGGCGACAGGTCGAGGGTCAGGTAGCCCTTCAGCCCGCATAGCTCACAAACGCCGGCAATCCCGGCCAGGCCGCCACTGAGCAGCGCGGTGCGGATAACGGTGCGGTTGACGGGGATCCCGAAAAAATCAGCGGCCTTCTGATTGGCGCCGACCGCCCGAATTTCGTATCCCCAGATGCTGAAGCGCATCAGCGCCCAGGTGCCGATGGCTGCCAAGAGTGAGATCAGCAGGCCGGCGTGAAGCCTGGTTTTGGCCAGCAGCGGTGCCAACAGACCATTGTCGACGATCGGTGCTGCCTGCGGCCAGCCCATGGCCATGGGATCTTTCCAGGGACCGAACAGCAGGTAATTGACAAACAGCAAGACAATGAAGTTGAGCAGCAGGGTGGTGACGACTTCATCAACCTTGAGATGGGTTTTGAGCAGAGTCGGAACCAGCAGCAGCAAACCGCCGGCCAGGGCTCCGGCCAGCAGCAGAGTCGGGATCAGCAGGTAGGGTGGCCAGTCAAGGGCTCCTGTGCCGAGCAGGGTGGCGGCGCAGGCACCGGCGTAGAATTGTCCTTCGGCGCCGATATTCCAGAGTTTGGCGCGGAAGGCGACTGCCGCGGCCAAGCCGGTCAGAATCAGCGGGGTGGCCCGAGTCAGGGTCTCGCTGATGGCAAAGCGCGAGCCGAGGGCGCCCTTGAACAGCAGCAGGTAGGCGTCAACAACGGAACTGTCCGCCCAGAGAATCAGGACCGAGCAGAGGGCCATTGCGGCGACCACTGCGGCCAGCGGGGCGCAGACGGCCAGTGGTAGGGAAATTTTGGTACGTGGTTCGAGGTACATGATAACCTTTTTTACGCTGAAATGACGGATCCTCAGGCGGCCTGAACAGCCGGATCAGACAACTGCCCGCTCATGCGCAGACCGAGTTCCTGCAGCGACAAGCTGGCGGTCGGCAGCGCCTGACTCAAGCGGCCGTGATAAAGCACCTGGATCCGATCGCTGAGCTGCAGCAATTCATCGAGATCCTCGGAGATCAGCAGAATGCCGGCGCCACGTTGGCGGGCGGCAAGCAACTGGTCGTGGACGTAGGCCGCGGCACCCACATCAAGGCCCCAGGTGGGCTGCTGGGCGAGGATGATATTCGGCTGCTGGGCCAGCACCCGGGCCAGGATGAGTTTCTGCATGTTGCCCCCCGAAAGCTGGCGGACCGGCGCGTTCAGGCCCTGGCAGCGCACGTCGAAGGAACGAATCAATTCCGTGGAACGTGCCCGCATACGACTGAACCGCCGCAGGCCAAAACGGGCAAACTCGGGGTCGCGGTAATGTTCGGCACAGAGGTTTTCGTTGATGGTCATATCGCCGATCAGCCCGGTGCCGTTACGATCTTCGACAATCCGGCCAATCCCTTGGCTGATCATCACCGCCGGTGTCGGTTTGAGATTGGGGCCGTCCTGGCAACTGATCCGTCCTTTGTCCTGCATGATCAGGCCACAGAGCAACTCGGCGAGCTGACCCTGGCCGTTGCCGGAAACCCCGGCGATGCCGAGGATTTCCCTCTGCCGAAGTTCCAGGTTGATGTCGTTAAGGAGCCGCTTGTCGTCAGGCCCGTTCACCGTCACCCCGCTGAACCGCAGCAATGGCGTGCCGGGTTCAAGTTCGGTCCGTTTGGGCTTAGGGATGGTGCGGCCGACCATGGCTTCGGCCAGCTCTTCGCGACTGGTTTGCGCCGTGTGGACCTCTTTGACCACTTTGCCGTGACGTAAGACGGTGACCCGGTCGCTGATCCCCATCACTTCACGCAGCTTGTGGGAGATGAAAATAATCGCCAGGCCGCGCTCAATGAGCTTGCGCAGCGTCGCGAACAAGCTGTCCACTTCCGGCGGGGTGAGTACGGCGGTCGGTTCGTCCATGATCAGGATGCGGGCATCGCGATAGAGGGCCTTGAGGATCTCGACCCGTTGCCGCTCGCCAACGGAAAGATTGCGAACTTTTGCGTGAGGATCGACGGCCAGCCCGTATTCCGTGGCCAGATTGCGAATTTTGGCTTCCGCCGGCCGGGTTTTCGAGCGGCCTCGCCAGAGCGACTCCGTCCCCAGAATAATATTGTCGAGTACGGTCAGATTGTCGGCCAGGGTAAAATGCTGGTGAACCATGCCGACGCCTGCGGCAATGGCGGCGCGCGGCTTGCCAGCCGGCAGTTCCTTGCCGAATACGCTGACGCTGCCCTGGTCGGCCTGGTAGTGGCCGAAGAGGATATTCATCAGGGTGGTCTTGCCGGCACCGTTTTCCCCGAGCAGGGCCAGAACTTCCCCTGGATACAGGGTCAGGCTGATAGCGTCGTTGGCAAGCAATGTCCCGAAGGTTTTGCTGATCCGGTTGAGGTGCAGGGCAGGTTGATCTGCCATGAAAGGGCTCCCGCTGTCTGACTGTGTTCAGGAATGAGGGGCAAAGGCAGGCCCTGCCCCTCGGACTGCTTCAGAAGGTTGATTTGGGTTCGGAATCGTTGATTTTGATGACCAGCGCACCGGAGAGGATGTCGGTTTTGGCTTTGGCAACCTCGGCTTTGGCCGCTACGGGGATTTTATCGGCAAACTCATAGTAGGGCGAAAGACTTGCCCCGCCTTTGCCCATCATGGTCCACTCCCGGTAATCTTCCGCCTTGAAAGCCCCGTTTTTGACAAGTTCGACGGCATGTCTGATAGCGGAGTCCATATGCCAGAGGGCCGAGGCGACCACGACATCCTTGCCGTTCTCCTCTTTGTTCATGTCATTGACGTTGCCGAAGGCGATAATCCCTTTCTGGCGGGCGGAGTCGACCACCCCGGCGCGTTCGGCGTAGAGCACATCCACCCCGGCCTCGATCTGGGCAAAGGCGAATTCCTTGGCTTTCGGCGGATCATACCAGGAGCCGATGAAGGAGACTTTGAACTGGACCGTCGGATTGACCGACTGGGCTCCGGCCATGAAGGCGTTGAACAGGCGGTTGACTTCACCAATGGGGTAGCCGCCGACCATCCCGATCTTGCCGGTTTTGGTCATGCTGCCGGCGATGATTCCCATCAGGTAGCAGGGTTCGTGGATATAGTTGTCAAAGACCGCGAAGTTGGAGCCGTCCGGCCCGAAGGAGTCACCCATCAGAAAGGCCACGTTCGGGTAATCCTTGGCAACCTTGCGCGCTTCGCGGGAAATCCCAAAAGCTTCCCCGACGATCAGCTGGACGCCGCTTTCGGCATATTCGCGGAGCACGCGGATATAGTCGGTATTGGCAACCTTCTCAGAATAAACATAATCAATGATTCCATCCTGTTGGGCTTTCTGCAGGGCCTTGTGCAGGACGGCATCCCATTTCTGCTGGATCGGCTGGGTATAGATCCCGGCGACCTTGATTTTTTCAGCGCAAGCGACCGATGCAAACACGGTCAGACAGACCAGGACCAGCAGGATGCGGGTCATTATTCCAAGGTTCTTTTTCATCATCGTAGGTTCTCCTGAGTGAGGGATAATTTAATACAGAATCCGCACAGAATTAGCAAGAAACCTACCAGTTTTTTCTCAAATCGTTGTCCCGCTAAAGAATTCAGCAAGAAGTGCCTGGATGGTTTGGGCCGTGGAAAACAGCCTGTGTTTTCAGGATGCTGGGTCATTGCTGAAAGTTCTGGCCGCGATGCCTGAACGGCTGACCGGGCGGGCTGGTCGGACTTGGCGGCTGAGGCCCTCTGCGCAACAGGATATTGTGCCCGGTTTTTGGGCGGGAAAGGATTTTTCTGCCCAAATTATCAGCACCTGCCTCCGGCGCTGGGCGATGCCAAAAACCAGTTTTTGGCATCCTTCGGGACCTGGAAAATTGCCCCTGTAAATGGAGAAAAAACTCCGAAAACGGGGAGATAGATTCTTTTTGTGGGGAGTCTCCATGGTTTTTGCTTTTTACGTTGACAGGTTATTTTCTCTTCGCTTAGAACGGTATTCGTGGGGTTCGGACCGCGCAAGAAGACAACCGGACCCGATTTTCCGTGCTCCTTTTCCAGGCACTCCCCCAAGACCTCGTGGCAATCAGCTGCAAACCGGGCCGAAGACGGCTCCGGCCGTGCTGACCGCCGCAATGATCCTGATCGGTTGACCTCAAGGGACCGCACCTTTCCGCGAGTTTTCAGTCAAAGGTTTCTGCACATGAAGAGAGTTTGTCGAATTGCCCTGTTGGGCGAATGTATGATTGAGTTGCGGGGCCAGCTGTTCGGCACCATGCAGCAGGCGTTTGGCGGTGATACTCTGAATACGGCGGTCTATCTGTCCCGGCTCTGTCGAAACCGGGGGGTGCAGGTCTCCTATGCCACCGACCTGGGGACAGACCCTTTCAGCGAGGCGATGATCAGGGCCTGGGAAGGCGAAGGGATCGACACCGGGCTGATTCGGCGGCAGGAGGGGCTGATGCCCGGGCTGTACACGATTCAGGTCGATGAAACCGGCGAACGGACCTTTTACTACTGGCGGGACATGAGTGCCGCCAAGGCCTATTTCAGAGGGGTGACCAGCCCCCTCGAAGAGCAGCTGGCGGATATCGACGCCCTTTATTTCAGCGGCATCAGCCTGGCGATCTTAGATGCGGCAGCCCGGGACCGACTGTTCAAAATAGTCACGACGTTGCGCGAACGGGGCGGCAAGGTTATCTTCGACAACAATTACCGGACCCGGATGTGGCCGGTGACGGTCGAAGCGCGGGCCTGGTATGCGCACGCCTATGAAATGGCCGATATCGCCATGATTACCCTGGATGACGAAATGGCGCTGTTTGGCATCAGCGAGGAGGAACGGGCGCTGGAGCGGGTTTTCAACCTGCCCACTCCGGAAGTGGTGGTCAAGCGTGGCGCGCTGCCGGCCATCATTCGTCTGTCTGGTCAACCGCCCGCTTCTGTGCCGGCCTGTCAGGTGGCAAAGGTGGTCGATACCACCGCCGCCGGGGATTCCTTTGCCGCCGGCTACCTGGCCGCCCGCCTGACCGGCAGCTCGGCCGAACTGGCCGCGCGCAGCGGCGCCTGCCTGGCGGCGGCGGTTATCCAACATCCGGGGGCGATCATCCCCGTGTCCGCCATGCCGGACAACCTGTTCTGAACCGATTTAACCAGAGAGGATCTCATGCTTCAGTTGACTATTGATAACAACCTGTGTACGCGCTGTGGTTTATGTGCTCAGGATTGCCCGGCCAAAATTATTTCCTTAACCGGCGGCCTGCCCGCTATCGCCCCGGCTGATGAAGGCAAGTGCATCCGCTGTCAGCACTGCCTGGCGGTTTGCCCGACCGCGGCGCTCTCCATCCTTGGTAATCAGCCCGTGACCGGCCGGCCGTTGGCGGAAACCTGGCCGGCACCGCAACGGTTGGAGGCGTTGATCAAAGGGCGGCGTTCGGTGCGGCAGTATCGGGATGAAAACCTGGAACCGGCCTTGCTGGAGCAGCTGCTTGAGGTTGCCTGGCATGCGCCAACCGGGGTCAACCGGCAGAGCCTGCAATTCCATGTTATTGACGACAAGGATGCCTTGGCAGTGTTTCGCAAAGAGGTCTATGCCGAGTTGGGGGGCGTCCTGGCGGCCGGGCAACTGCCCGAGCGACTGGCTCATTTCGGCGCTATTGCCCGGCGCTGGCAGGAGAACGGCAGCGATATCCTGTTTCGCGGCGCTCCGCACCTGTTGGCCGTTTCCAGCGGGCCGGACAGCATCTGCCCCGAAGCGGACGGTTTTATCGCCTTGTCCTACTTTGAGCTGTATGCCCAAAGCCAGGGAGTTGGTGCAGTCTGGAACGGGATGATGAAATGGCTGCTCGAAGCCATCGCCCCCGGCTTGCAGCAACGGCTCGGCATCCCGGCTGACCACAAGCTCTGCTATGTGATGGTGTTCGGCAAGCCGGCCGTGCAGTATCAGCGGCCGGTGCAGCGGGGTCCGGCCCGGGTCAGCCGCTTTCAGCCTTGAGCGCAAGCAGGTCGTTGGGAAAGTCCATCCTGGAACTTTTTCAAGCTCGATGGAGAAAAATGCGCTTTTCCCACCCCACAAAATCAATGAGTGAGATAGATTGCCATCAATTTTGATAGTCTATCCGTGGGCTCTGTCGGTTTTTTTTCAATAGTCTGCTCGATGACTTATTGGCCGGGCTGCCTCGAATGGCGTTCCTTTAAGCAACTTCGCAGTAAACTCGGGACTGTCCCCAGGGTCATCGGGGGCTGTCCCAAGAGTTTGCGAGCCATGAAACTATAGCGATTAGCACCGCAAAGACCTGGGACAGCCCCCGTGCGGGGACAGTCCCGGTTTTGCTGCCATCTACTCTTAAACGAGCGCCATTCGAAGTGGCCCGGTGTGTTTTACAGACGATTGAAGCCGTTCAGCGCCGCAACCCGGTAGGCTTCGGCCATGGTCGGATAGTTGAAGGTGGTGTTGATGAAATACTTCAGCGTGTTGTATGGCTTGGGCTGGGCCATGATCGCCTGACCGATGTGGAGGATTTCGGCGGCATTGTGGCCGAAGCAGTGGATGCCAAGGATTTCCAGGGTCTCGCGATGAAAGAGCAGCTTGAGCACTCCGGCCTTGTGACCGGTAATCTGTCCCCTGGCCAGATGGCGAAAGAAGGAGTGGCCGACTTCATAGGGGACCCGCCGCTCGGTCAGCTCCTGCTCGGTACCGCCGATGCAGCTGATCTCCGGGGTGGTGTAGATGCCGGTGGGGATGTCCCTGATCAGCTGTGCTTCGCATTTGCCTTCAGCAATGTGGGTGCCGGCAAACCGGCCCTGGTCGTAAGCCGCACTGGCCAGATTGGGGAAGCCAACGATATCGCCGACAGCGTAAATGTGCGGCAGCGCAGTCTGATAGGCTTCGTTGACCGTGACATTGCCGCGGTGGTTGACCGCAATGCCCAATTCCTCCAGCCCCAGACCGGCTGAATTGCCGGTTCGTCCGTTGGCCCACAGCAGCATGTCCGACTTGATGATTTTTCCGGTCTTCAGATGCAGCACCACCCCGTCGGCATTGGCTTCGACCCGCTCGTATTCCTCGTTCTGACGGATCACGATCCCCTGGATGTCTCGCATGTGATAACTGAGGGCGTTGCTGATCTCTTCGTCCAGGTATTCCAGCAGGCGTTTGCGGGTGTTGACCAGGTTGACCTTGATGCCGAGGTTTTTGAAGGCCGAGGCGTATTCGCTGCCGACCACTCCGGCGCCGTAGACGGTCATGGTGGCGGGCAGTTCCTGCATGTTGAGGATTGTGTCACTGTCGACTACCCGCTGGCCGTCGAAGGGGACATCGTCCGGCCGGTAAGGGTGGGAGCCGGTGGCAATGACGAAATAGTCTGCGCTCAGCAGCTGGCAGCTGCCCTGGGTATTGGTGACGATTAGAGTGTGGGGATCCTTGAATGCGGCTTCACCTTCGATGACTTCGATATCGTTGCGTTCGTAAAAGCCCTGCCGGTCCTCGACCTGCTGGTTGACCACCGCGTCCACCGCGGCCATGATGTCCCGGCATTCGACTTTGCCCGGGCAGTGGAGCCTGCCGAACAGCTGGTTGTTTTTTCTTTCGGTATACTGCTGGACCACGTGAATCAGCGCCTTGCTGGGGATGGTTCCCAGGTGGGTGCAGCCCCCGCCGACCAGCGGATAGCGTTCAATGACAGCAACGGCTTTCCCCGCCTTGGCCAGTTTGATGGCCGCACCTTCTCCGCCAGGGCCACTGCCGATCACAATGACATCAAAGTGGCTGCTCTGTCCGTTTGCCATGCTCGAATCCCTTTAGATCAGATGTGAATGGACCTTTTTTGAACTCATCTTGTTTTCGGTTGTCGGCGATCCTCTGCTATTTGCGCTGTTTTCTTCTGAACAGATCGGTTTTCAAACTGGAAACCCGGTCCAGGAACAGGTAGCCGTCAAGGTGGTCGAGTTCGTGCTGGACGGCCACGGCTTCAAACCCTTCGCAACGGATGACCTGCCGGCAGCGGTTTTCATCGGTAAACTGGACGACGATGGTTTCCGCCCGGTCGACATTGCCGGTGTAGTCGGGAACCGACATGCAGCCTTCCCGCACGATCTGATGGCCTTCGCGCTGAATGATCTCGGGGTTGACCATCTGCATCAGACCGTGATTTTCCTGCTTCTGGCCAAGCTTGCTGTGGGACACGTCCACCACGACGGCGCGGCGCAACTCGCCGATCTGTGAGGCGGCAACGCCGACGGAATGCCCGGCGGCGACCATGGTATCAACCAGGTCTTTCAGCAGGAGGGAGACGGAATCGTCAAATTCAGTAATCGGTGCACAGACTTCCTTGAGCCGTGGATCGGGGTAGACCAGAACTTCCTTGACCGCCATTTACAGCTCCATTGTCACCAGCGAACGAACCGAGATATCGACCTGGAGCTTCTGTTTAAGGGTTTTCATCCAGCTTTCCAGTTCCTGCTGTTCGATTCCTTCCGGGAGCAGGGCCTCGAGCATCATCACATAGACCGGATTCTGTTCATCGCCGATCAGTTTGGTGTTCAGGTCGGTGATATTGATGCCGTGGTCGCCAAGTTCCTTGGCGACCTGGAAGACAATGCCCGGTTTGTCCGAACCGTACACCGAGATCATGCAGCTTTCGCCATGCAGATCGGGCCGGATCTCGCCGCCCGGTTTGAGGGTGCGAATAAAAACCGACAGGTTGTTGTCCTCCAGGGGAGCGAAGGCCGAGCTGAAATCCTCGCCCGCCTGCATATCGGGGCTGGAGATGATCAGGATCATGGAAAACTGCCCGCCGAGGATCGAACAGCTGGAATCCGCGATATTAAAGCCCAGTTGGTAAAGGACCTCGGTGACTTGGGAAACGATCCCGGGGCGATCCCGGCCGATAATCGTCAAAGCAAAATAAGGCATATCTCCTCCTGTGCAAAAAGCTGAAGCGCTGTCGGCAACGCTTATTCCTTTAAGTTTACCGAAAGAGTGCCTGATCTGATACCGGTTTGCAAGGGGAAGACGCTTATCCGCTGAAGAATCTGTCCAGAATCAGGACCGTGAGTAGGAGGGCCATGGAGATATTGGTCAAGTGAAAGGCGCGTTGCACCGACCCGGTTCGGCTGATTCGGCGCTGCTCTCCCAGCATGAGGAGCAGGAGCAGGCCCAGGCCGCCCAGAAACAGCGTGGAGAGGGTGGTGTGGCGGATGAAACCGAACAGGGGAAATAACAGGTAACAGAGAAACAGGGCTGCCAGCCAGCAATTGTTGATTTTAAGCAAGCGCTCAGTGGTAATGGTTTTAAACAGGTCGGGCAGTCCGCTACGCCGCAGGTCGTCACGGTAGCGACAGAGCAGCAGCCAGGTGTGGGGAATCTGCCAGACAAACAGGGTGCCGGCGAGAATCAGCGGTTTTTGGCTGAACAGTTCCCCGCCGGCCGCGGTCCAGCCGATCAGCGGCGGCAGGGCCCCGCAGACCGCGCCGGGAATGGCGGCAAACGGGGTGATCCGCTTGAGCGGGGTGTAGATAGCGTTGTACCAGATGACCGCCAGAATTCCCAGTAACAGCGGCAGACTGCCGGCCAGGGCATTGAGCAGCAGCGCACCGCTGCTGATGGTCAGCGCTGCCAGCAGTAACGCGCCGGCCGGGGTCAGGGTGCCGGTGGGCAAGGGGCGGTTGCGGGTGCGCAGCATGGTGATATCCAGATCCTGCTCCTGCCACTGGTTGAGAGCCGAACAGCCTCCGGCCAGCAGTCCGACTCCGCCGACGACCAGCAGGACCTGGTGTCCCCAGAGGCCGCCGCCAAACAGATACCCGGCCAGTGCCGAGAGGGCCACCATAGCTGACAGTTCCATCCGGAACAGCAGCCTGAGGGTTTTCAGCCCGGTCTGGATGGTTGCGCTCGAAACTGAGCGCGGCCGGTTGATGATCGAATTCGGCACGCTGCCTCCCCGCTACTGTTTCAACAGGTAATTGACGATGGCATCAATCTCTTCCGGGCTGAGATTGTCGGCCGCCGGCATCATCGGTGAAAAGCCTTTGACGATATCTGCATTTGGCTTGAGCAGGGAGCGGCGCAGATAATCGGCATCAACCGTGATGGTGATCTCCTTGCCGTCGCGTTCCACGGTCACCTGACGGCCGCCCAGCCCCTTGAAGGTGGGCGCGATGCTTTCACTGCCATCAGTGGAGTGACAACCGAGACAGCCGTTTTCCTTGATCAGTTCAGCTCCTTCATGATTTGTATCCTGCGACGCACTTGTGGATTTGCCGAGCAGGTAATCGACCACGGCCTGCAGATCTGCGTCACTGATGGTGTTCTGGTCATAGGCCGGCATCATCGGCTGAAACCCTTCGACGATCTCTGCATTCGGTTCACGGATGGACCGTTTCAGGTAGTCCGCGTCAATTTTGATTTCGATCTTTTTGCCGTCTTTTTCCACGTCCTGCTCTTCGCCAGCCAGTTGGTACAGGCTCGGTCCGATCCCGGAGCTGCCATCCAGACTGTGGCAACCGATGCACCCCTGTTCATTCAGCACCGTCAGGCCGCGCGGCTCTTTGTCCGGCTGCTGCGGTTTTGCCCAGTCGGCATATTCCGCGGCCGGCAGGGCTTCAATGGTGGTGAGCATGGCTGAATGGCCGACTCCACAGTACTCAGCGCATTGCACATCATAACTGCCCGGTTCCGTCGCCTTGAACCAGACATAGGTTTCCATGCCCGGGACGCAATCCTTTTTGATCCGAAATGCCGGTGCAAAAAAGCTATGAATGACATCGGCCGAATGGAGCAGGACCTTGACCGGCTTGTCGACCGGAACATAAAGCTTATCAGTTTTGCGGCCGTCCGGGTATTCGAACTGCCATGACCACATGCGCGCCGTGGCTTTGACTTCCATGGCATTGTCCGGGACGTGGGTCAGACCGATATAATTGGTCCAGCCGTACCAGAACATGGTCATGACGATGATAATCGGTAAAACCGTCCAGACCGTTTCCAGAATCCAGCTGCCGTGGGCATCGGAAGTCGGCTCGGGATATTTTGAACGCCGATACTTGATGACAAAATAGATAGTCACCAGGGTAATTCCCAGCAGCAGCAGCAGGGAAAAACCAAAGATATAGATCAGCGCATTATCGACAGCCTGGGCAGTGGGGTTATTCAGCTGGTTCACAGATCTCTCCTAGCGATAAAGGATATCGGTAAAAGTCAGGCCGACAAAAATAGCCAGAATCACAAGCATCACCAGCAGGCCGATCTTGAACAGGCGGGTCTCCTGTTTCAGATGCATGAAAATAAAAATGACCAGGCTCGATTTGATAGACGCAATGAACAGCGCGGCCCAGACATGCAGAGCGCCGAGATGGATCCTGGAGATCGCCACCGTGGCCAGGGTCAGGGCCAGCAGGGCCACCCACACCAGAATGAAGGTCCGGTTAGGAACCGGTTCATGTTTGTGCTCATGTTCATGTGCAGACATGGCTCACCTCACAGAATCAGATAATAAAGCGGGAACAGGAAGATCCAGACCAGGTCGACCAGGTGCCAGTACAGGGCGCTGTTCTCCAGGAGGGTATAGCGCTCAGCAGTGACTTTCCCTTTCGCGACCAGGATGGATACAATACTGATCAGCGTTCCCCCGATCAGGACATGCAGACCGTGCAGCCCAGCCGTAAAATAATACAGATTGAAAAAGGTTGTGACGCCCGGCCCCATCTCGGCCAGGTGCTCGGAGCCGGGATAAATCCCGTGACCGATTTCCGCCGACCATTCAAAATATTTATTGATCAAAAAGACGATGGCAAGAGCGATGGTTATGGCACTCAACATCAGCGTACGTTTGATCTGATTGCGCTGGATAGCCGTGATTGCAAGGGCGATGGTCAGGCTGCTGGTGAGCAGGACCAGTGTGTTCACGGTACCGAAATAAATGTTCAGTTTGTGGCTGGCTTCGGCAAACTGAACTGGAAATTTTGCCAGCGACACCGCATAGAGGATGAACAGTCCGCTGAATAGAATGACTTCGGTGTACAGAAAAAGCCACATGCCGAAGCGGGCACCGGTATCGTCGCGGTGTTCAATACTCATCGGCAACAACTCCTTTGAATTCATACGGGCCCCGGGTGACAACCGGATCTTCCGGGCCGAAGTTGTCCATGGGCGGTGGGGAGGGGACGGTCCATTCCAGGGTCGCTGCCCCCCAGGGGTTTTTGCCGACGATTTTCCCTTTTCTCATCCCCTGCCAGAGGTTGACGAACATCATGATCAGGCCGATGGCCAGCACCCAAGAGCCGATGGTGGAGACCAGATTGAGAGGGAAAAACTCGGGCAGATAATCATAGTAGCGGCGGGGCATTCCCTGAATGCCGACCGCTTGCATGGCCATGTAGGTAACATTGAAGCCGACAAACAGGAGTGCCCAGGCAATGACGGCGATCTTATGGTTGTACATACGGCCGGTAAATTTCGGCAGCCAATAATGCAGCGCGGCAAAGAAAGCGAAGCCCAGGCCGCCGAACATGGTGTAGTGAAAATGGCCGACCACAAAGGTGGTGTCGGTCAGGTGGATATCGCTGGCCGCGGCGCCAAGGGCCAGCCCGCCCAAACCGCCGATGGAGAAGTTGAAGATGAAGGAGAGGGCGTAAAGCATGGGCGGCGCCAGCTCAATGGACCCTTTGTAGAGGGTTGAGACCCAGTTGAAGACCTTGATGGCGCTGGGGATGGCGACCACAAAGGTCAAGAAGGAGAAGACCAGAATCGCAAAATCGCTCATGCCGCTGGCGTACATGTGGTGAGCCCAGACCAGGGAGCCGGCAAAGGCGATAGCCAGGGAAGAGAACGCCATGGCCCAGTAACCGAACAGGGGCTTGCGGGCAAATACCGGAATAACCTCGGAAATCACCCCCATCCCCGGCAGGATCATAATGTAAACCGCTGGGTGGGAGTAGATCCAGAACAGATGCTGGAACATGATCGGGTCACCGCCGCGGGCGGCGTCGAACAGTCCGGCGCCGAAGGTTCGCTCCAGGATCACCAGCACCAGGGTGATGCCAAGCATCGGGGTGGCCAGAACCTGAATCCAGGCGGTGGCATAGAGGGTCCAGACGAACATCGGCAGGCGGCCCCAGGTCATCCCCTTGGCGCGCAGCCGGTGAATGGTGGTGACAAAGTTGATCCCGGTCAGGATTGACGAGAAGCCGAGCATGAATGCCGCCAGGGCGGCGAGGCTGACATTGGTATTGGTGTGGGTGCTGAAGGGGACATAGAAGGTCCAGCCGGTGTCCGGGGCGCCGGTGCCGGTAAAGATGGAGAATAGCGCGAGCACGGCGCCGATAACGTAGCAATACCAGGAAATCAGGTTCACTTTCGGGAAGGAGACGTCCCGGGCACCGATCTGGATCGGCAGCACCAGGTTGCCGAAGGCAGCCGGTACGCTCGGGATGATAAACATGAAAATCATGATAATCCCGTGCACCGTGAAGGTGGCGTTGTAGGTCTGCGGCCCCATGATGGTCGGCCCCGGTGCAATCAGCTCCAGGCGGATCGCGATCCCCAGGCAGGCGCCGACAATAAACATGGTGGTGATGCAGCACAAATACATGATGCCGATTCGTTTATGGTCGGTCGACAACAGCCAGCCAAGGATTCCCGGTCTTGGACTTTCACTGTAAAATCCGTTATAGGTCAGGGTCGATTGTGTCATTTTTTCTTCTTTCTCCCGCCGAGGATAAGAAAAAGCAAAAAGCTGCCTAAGGTTAACAGGATGACCGTGGCGCTGACGCGCATCAGATTGAAGACATATTTGCGTCCTTCCGGATCGTAACTGAAACAGAATTGCAGGGCTTTTTGCAGCGGCTTGCCGATGCGCCCCTGGCTGGCTTCGAGGATGGCCATGGACAGGTCGATGGCGGAAAAACGTTGACCGATCAGGTAGCGGATGATAGTACCGTCGGCCGAAACCACCATCGCTGCGACCGGGTGGAGGAAGTCATCTTTTTCCTTCATGAAATAATAGCCGAGGCTGTCGGTCAGTTTGAGGATGTTCTCTTGGTTGCCGGTGAGAAACCTCCAGGCCTGCGGTGGAAAGGTGGTGGACTGCATGGCGGTCAAAAAGGTCTTTTTGCTATGGGCCGCCATGGCCGGGGTTTCGCTGGGATCGAAGCTGAAGGCAATGACATTATAGTCTTCAGCGGGGGTGAGTTTGACATCGGGCAGTACTGCCGAGAGGCCGCCGAGCATGACATTGCAGACGTTGCGACAATTGAAGTAGACCGGCACCAGCACGGTCGGTCGGTTGATCAACTCCTTCAATTGCAGCTGGGAGCCGTCGGAATCGGTGAATTCCAGATCTAGGGGGATTTTTTTCCCCAACTGTTCCAGTAATTCGACTCTGCCGTCGGCTGCTGAACAAATATTCGTCAGGGACAAGGCTAGCAGGAAGGCGGAGATTAGTACTCTGAACGACACAGGATCCCTCTCAGCACGAAAATTTAACAATTGTCATGGACGAATGTGAATGGCGTTCCCAGTCTACCCAATCTGGAATAATTTGTAAATCTGGCGGTAAAAAAAGAAAATGCGGTTGGCAGCAGTCGGATCAGGCGCTATATATCAAGGTTGCCGGCAATATTTCATAAGGGCTGGCTACGTCCGCATATCCCAAGGGGAGAGGCATTTTGGAAAATAATGAAAAGATGAATGACGAATTTGTCGAGCGCTTGAACGAGCTGGAAATACGTTTCACGCATCAGGCCCGGTTGCTGGACGAGTTGAACGATATTGTCGCTGAATGTCATCTGCGCATAGATCAATTGCAGAGGGATAACCAGCGGCTGAAGAGCATGGTTGAAAACCTGTCACCGGATTTGGAAGAGTCTCCCGATGAATAGATTTTGGGGTGGGCCGGCCCTGCGCAGGATTTTGTTGGAAACGGTGGTGTTAGCTGTGCTTGCCGTCGCCGTAGGGCTCAGCCTGAATTTTAAAATTGTATTTAACGCCTTTTCCGGTAAGGCGGTCTCCACGGCAGGGGATGTCACCGGCAATGACAATTCGTTGGCGGGAACGGTCCAGGAAGCGGCTGCCTTGCCGGTGCCGGTCACTCTGGACGAGCTCGATGAGCTCCTGGCTGACGGCGCTATTCTGGTGGATGCCCGCAACAGCGCCGCTTTTACCGCCGGGCATCTGCCCGGGGCAGTCTCTCTGCCGCTGGGCGATTTCTCTCAGCTTCGCGCCGGGTTCGCCGCCAAGATTCCACTGACGACGACGTTGATCACTTATTGCAGCGGGTTCGGCTGCCCCGATTCATTTGACCTCGGCGTGCTGCTGCTGGCGGCCGGTTACCAGGATGTTCTGGTTTATGAAGGCGGCGTTCCGGAATGGCGGGATGCGGGCCGTCCGCTGGAAGGAGCAGGGCAATGACCTGGCCCGGGAAAACCATCTATCACGGCTGTCGGTTGATCCTGGCGGCGGTCTTCATTTATGCCGGTGCGATCAAAGCCCATGACGTGGTCGGCTTCGCCGGGCAGATCGCTCATTACCAGCTGCTGCCCTATGCCTGGAATTACCTGGTGGCGGCGATTCTGCCCTACCTTGAGCTGCTTTGCGGCATTCTGTTGCTGCTCAACCGGCGGGTGCGGCCGGCAGTATTGGCGCTGTTTATCCTTAACCTGATTTTTATCGTGGCGCTTGGTTCCGCTCTCGCGCGGGGGTTGGATATCGATTGTGGCTGTTTCCGCCCCGATGCGGCCAACCCGACCGGCCCCGGACTGGCCTTGCTGAGGGATCTGGGACTGTTGGTGCTATTGGTGGTGACCTGGGCTCTGCGTTGCCTGCAGCGCCCGCTGGAGGCTGAATAATGGCCCGGGAAGCTTGGCAGGAAGCACTGAAAAACAGCCTTTCGAGTGTTGCTCAACTGGGGAATTATTTTGCCGTTGACACGGCGGCGCTGGAAGAAGTCGCGGCCCGCTACCCGTTTCGGGTCACTCCCTATTATTTCAGCCTGATCAAGGCGGTCGGCGACCCGATCTGGAAGCAATGTATTCCCGATCCCCTGGAGTTGACCGATAGCGGTTTCGAAGATCCGCTGGCCGAGGAAAATCTGGCTCCTGTTCCGGCGGTTGTCCACCGCTACCCGGATCGGGTGGTGTTCCTGGCTTCAGGAAGTTGTGCCGGTTATTGCCGCTTCTGCACCCGCAAGCGCAAGGTCGGCTGTGCCCATATGGCCCTCAGTTTTCGAGAGCTGCGTGAGGGGATCGACTATATCGCGGCCACCCCGCAGATCCGCGATGTGATTTTTTCCGGTGGGGACCCGCTGGTACTGCCCGATTCGGTGCTCGAAGACCTGTTGGCCCGGGTTCATGCGATCCCCCATGTCGAGATCATCCGGATCGGGAGCCGGGTGCCGGTGACGCTGCCGGAGCGGATCACGGATAACCTTTGCCAGCTGCTCAAAAAATATCCGCCGCTCTATATCAACACCCACTTCAATCATCCCCTGGAGCTGACCGAGCAGGCCGCCCAGGCCTGTGCCCGGCTGGCCGATGCCGGGATCGTACTGGGCAATCAGACCGTCCTGCTGCGCGGGGTCAACGACGATCCGGCAGTGATCGCCGAGCTGTTCCGGGGGCTGCTGAAGATGCGGGTCCGGCCTTACTATCTGCATCACATGGACTTGACCCGTGGCACCGGTCATTTCAGAACTCCGTTGAGCCGCGGCCTGGAGATCATTAAATCTCTGCGCGGACCGGTGTCCGGGCTGGCGTCACCCTATTACGTCGTTGACCTGCCGGGCGGGAAAGGGAAAGTGCCGTTGTTGCCCGAGTATGTCAAGAGAGAGGGCGGCCGCCTGTTTATTGAGACCCCGGGCGGTGAACGCGTCGACTATCCAGAGCTTGATCTGCCCTGACCCCTGTGCCGGCTGCTTGGACGGGACTGTTTGTTGAAGAGCGGGGCTGATTAAGCGACGGGCTGTTTCTCTCCGGCTTTGAACAGGTAGCCCGACAATTCCGACAGCAGCATTCCGCCCAGCATCAGTGCGCAGCCGAGCAGCGCCCGTCCGGTCAGGACTTCGTCCAGCAGCAACCAGCCGCCCAGGGCGGCAAAGGCGCCTTCCAGGCTGAGCAGGATGGCGGAATGGGCCGGATGGGCGTGACGCTGGGCGACCACTTGCAGGGTGTAGGCAATGCCGACGGAAAAAAGCCCGCCGTACAGAATGGGCAGGGTGGCGCGGAGGATGCCGGACCAGCTGATGACCTCTGTCCCCACCGCAACCAGCAGGCTGAACATGGCGCAAATGGCAAACTGGGCCGAGGCCAGTTTGAGGGAATCCATTTTTGGGGCCAGCCAGCCGATCAGCAGGACGTGCCCGGCCCAGAAAAAAGCGCTCAGCAACACCAGCAGGTCACCGAAGGAGATGCTGCTGAGACCGTCGCTCACACTGAGAAAGTACAGGCCGACGGCTGCCAGGATGGCGCCGATCCAGGTTCCGGCGCCGGGGGTCTGTTTCCAGAACAGCCCCAGCAGGGGCACGATAACGACGTACAGGCCGGTGATGAAGCCGGCGTTTCCCGCCGTGGTATAAACCAGCCCGGCTTGCTGCAGTGACGCGCCGGCAAAAAGAATGATGCCCGCCATAAGTCCGCCGACCAGGATGGCTCTGGCGTCACCGCCGGGCGTAGCGGCCGGTTCTTTGCGTTTGCTCAGGATAATCAGCGGCAGCAGGGAGAGGCTGCCTATGGCAAAGCGGATGCCGTTGTAGGTAAAAGGACCAACATGCTCCATGCCGACACGCTGGGCGACGAATGCAAAGCCCCAGATAGCGGCCGTCAGCAGGAGCAGCAGATCGGCTCGGAAGGCGTCTCGGTCCATGTTTTCTCCTGTTTTCGTGGTGAGGAATCAACAAGCGCGGGAATTTATAGCACAGCAGTCAGTTAATGGTCAGCTAAATAGTGTTAAATGCCGGCCCGCTGGCAAGAGCAGCAGGGCAGGCCCGGGCGGTTTGCTTTCTGGCGACTTTTTGCCTATGCTGCCCAGTCCCCGGCGGCCGGCTGACAAGCTGCCGGTGAGGACCGACTACCGATGATTTCTGAAAAGTCCGGAGAAGGACTTTTTGCAACCCTTTGTTTCTGTGTAAAAGGCTCTACGGATGACTCAGAATAGTACCCTAGTTGAAATATTTTCCGATGGCGCCTGCTCCGGCAACCCCGGTCCGGGCGGTTTCGGGACGATCCTGCGTGCTGGCCAGCATGTCAAGGAACTCTCCGGCTATGCCGCCGAGACCACCAACAACCGCATGGAGCTGCTCGGGGCGATTAGCGGCCTGGAGGCCCTGAAGAGGCCGTGCCGGGTCAGGCTGACCACCGACTCTCAGTATCTGGTCAAAGGGATGACCGAGTGGATCGACGGCTGGCAGAAAAAAGGCTGGAAGAATTCCAAGAAAGAGGAGGTTGCCAACCGCGATCTGTGGGAGCGGCTGCTGGTTCTGGCCGAAAAGCATCAGATCGATTGGTGCTGGGTCAAGGGGCATGCCGGCCATCCGGAAAACGAGCGCTGCGACGAGCTGGCACGGCTGGCAATTTCCGAAGCTTCTGCTAGCATTGAATAAAGTTCTCATTCCGCGACGGGATATTTTTTTGCCCAGTCGTCTTCTCTGGGTGGAAACATATGTGGTAGTATCCGAATGTTTGTTTATCTGAATTGAAATATTCTGCTTTATTTCCTGCGCAAGGGGTGTTTTCTCCGTGGCTTCTGATACCGCAGCAGTTGTGTTCAATTCCGGGCCGCCGGATATTGAGGGGCTGATTTCCCTCGGTCTGTATGTTCTGATCGCAACCGGGCTGATTCTGCTATTGCTGATCCTGGCCCGTTTTCTCGGCAGTCGCACCCACTCAGAGGAAAAGGATGCTCCTTACGAATCCGCGGTTCTGCCCACCGGGGATGCCCGCTTGCGCGAACCGGTGCCGTTTTACCTGGTTGCCATCTTCTTTATCGTCTTTGATGTCGAGGCCGTGTTCGTGGTTTCCTGGGCGGTCGCCTATGACCTGCTCGGTTGGGCCGGGTTCTGGCAAATCACATTTTTTATTGTCGTGCTCTTTCTGGGGTTGCTTTATTTATGGAAGAAGGGTGGCCTGGAGTGGGGATCGCAAGCTGTTCGTGACCAGCGCAGGAGAGTCGGATGAGTGAAAAGCTGCCACAAGGAGTGCTGCTGACGCGGGCCGACGATCTGATCAACTGGGGGCGTAGTCATAGCCTCTGGCCCGCTTTTTTCGGACTGTCCTGCTGTTTTGTCGAAATGATGACCAGTATGACGCCGCGCTTCGATCTGGCTCGGTTCGGGGCCGAGGTGCTGCGTGGAACCCCGCGCGAATCGGACGTGATGATCATTTCCGGGACCCCGTTCAAAAAAATGGGCGCCTCCATCCTGCGGGTTTACGAGCAGATGCCCAATCCGAAATGGGTTATCGCCATGGGCAGCTGCGCCAATTCGGGCGGCATGTACGATGTGTACAGTGTCATGCAGGGGGTTAACCAGATCCTGCCGGTTGATATCTATATTCCCGGCTGTCCGCCGCGACCGGAGGCTTTTCTGCAGGGCATTCTGGAACTGCAGAAGAAGATCAGCGCAGAAGAGCAACCGGCGCGCAAAGTCTTTCATCTTCCCGGCGGTAGCGAAGGGACCAGCGGCCCCCCGTTGATTGACGGGATCAGCAAAAGCCGCGACACCCGCGGTCCAGGCTACGGCAACAGCCCGATCCGCGGCACTGCTCAGCAACCCCCCGATTTCAGTAACAGTCGCAGCCATAAAGGCTGGCGGCCCCCGCAACCGGCGCAGACCATGCCGGCCAATACCGAACAGCTTTACCGGGAGGTCGCGGAGCGCTTTGCCGGGCGGGTCGAGCGTGACCCGTTGGCCGCGGACATGCCGGTGCTGACCTGTCCGCCCGAGCTGTTGACAGAACTGCTGCAGTTTCTCAAACACGAGCTGCACCCCGGCTATCAGCGACTCGAGGATCTGACCGCGGTGGATGAACGTTATCGCGGCAGCCGTCCAGACCATCAGTTCACCATGGTTTACCACCTGCTCAATTTTGCCACGCCCGGCTACCTGCGTATCAAAGTGCCGTTGACGGGTGAATTCCCCCAGGCTCCAAGTATTGTCAAGATTTGGCCGTCTGCCGGCTGGTACGAGCGCGAAGTCTATGACATGTTCGGGATTACCTTCACCGGTCATCCCGATCTGCGACGAATTCTGATGCCAGCTGACTGGCCGGGGCACCCATTGCGCAAGGAGCATCCGTCGCGGGCCACGGAGATGGCACCCTTTGTCGTCAAAACCGCGCTGGAATACGAACCCCTGGCCGGGGATCGCCTGGTGCCGCTGCCCGGTGCCGATGACGGCAGCATGGTGCTCAACCTCGGTCCCCATCATCCCGGAACTCATGGCGTGTTGCGGCTGGTCCTGCGGATGCACGGCGAGGAACTGTCTGACATCGATATCGATCTGGGCTACCATCACCGTGGTGCGGAAAAGATCGGCGAGCGGCAGCACTGGGCTCAGTTTATCCCTTATACCGATCGGATTGACTATCTCTCCGGGGTGCAGAACAACCTCGCTTACCTGCATTCCCTGGAAACCCTGCTCGGCATCGCGGTGCCGAGCAGGGCGGAGTACGTGCGGGTGATGCTCTGCGAGCTGTTCCGGATTGCCAATCACCTGGTCTGGCTCGGTACCTTTGCCCATGACCTGGGGGCGATGACCCCGGTTTTTTACTGTTTTGAATCGCGCGAGAAGATTTTCGATATTGTCGAGATGATCACCGGCGGGCGGATGCATCCATCCTGGTTCCGGATCGGCGGGTTGCCTCTGGATCTGCCCGACGGGTGGAAGCAGCAGGTCGACAAATTTACCGGCGATTTTGCCCGCCGTATCAAAGAGCTGGACAGCATGCTCACCGATGGGCCGATTTTCCGCGCCCGGACCGAGGGGGTCGGCAGCGTCTCCCTGGCCGAAGCGCTGGACTGGGGCTTTTCCGGGCCGAACCTGCGCGCCTGCGGGAAAGATTGGGACCTGCGTCGCTCCATGCCTTACAGCGGCTATGATAAATTTGATTTTGAAGTTGCCACAGCGACTGGTGGGGACTGTTTCGCCCGCTATCTGGTGCGCATGGATGAGATGCGTCAGTCCCTGCGGATTGTCAAGCAGGCCGCCGCCGAAATGCCGGGTGGCCGCTGGATGACCGACGACTACCGCTATGCCTATCCGCAACGGCGCGACGGGCTGCATGACATCGAAAGTCTGATCCACCACTTTGTCAATGTCAGCAGCGGCATTTGCCCGCCGTTGGGAGAGTGCTACCGGGCCACCGAATCGAGCAAAGGGGAGTGCGGCTACTACCTGGTCAGTGACGGCGGCAACAGCGCCTACCGTTGTCGGATCCGGACGCCGTCCTTTGCCCATCTGCAGGCGGTTCCCTGGATCTGCGAAGGCGATCTGCTCGCCGACCTGATCGCGGTGCTGGGTTCGGTCGATTTCGTCCTCGCCGATCTCGATCGCTGAGGCGGGTGGTAAAAACAAGAGATTGGGCTGATTTTCACTATTTTCGAGACGGTTCTGAGATGGCAGAGATTGAAGTCATAGATTCCAGCGGCTTGCTCACGGAAGAAGAGCTGCAGGAATTCATTCGCCACGCCGGGCATATTGAGCATCCGCGGGAAATGATCATCGATATCCTCCGCACGGTGCAGAAAAACCATGGCTGGGTACCCGATTCCGGGATTGAACTGACCGCCCGGATTCTCGGCCTGACGCCCCTGGAAGTCGAAGAAATCGCGACCTTTTACGACAAGATCTTCCGCTACCCGGTGGGTCGCCATGTCATCCATATCTGCGATTCGATCTGCTGCTGGAGCCGTGGCGGCGAAGAGTTGGCCGCTCATCTGCAACAGCGGCTACAGATCGAATTCGGCCAGACCACGGCCGACGGGCTGTTCACCCTGCTGCCGTCGTGCTGCCTGGGCGGCTGCGGCAAGGCCCCGGGGGTGATGATCGGGCAGACCTTTTATGGTGAGTTGACCCCGGACAAGGTCGACCGACTGCTCGCTGAATTGAGCCAGGAGGCCCAAGAGTGAGGGAGACACCGCAACTGCTCTTTAAAAATCGGCGCCCCGGTGAAACCGTTTTTATGGCTGGCTACCGGGCCAGCGGCGGCTATGAAGCGCTGGAGAAGGCTTTTCGCCAGATGAGCCCGGCCGAGTTGCGTGAGCTGGTCAAGGCCTCTGCCCTGCGTGGGCGAGGCGGGGCCGGTTTTCCGACCGGGGTCAAGTGGACCTTTTTCCCGGCCGACAAGCCGGGGCCGAAATACCTGGTCTGCAACTCTGACGAGATGGAGCCGGGCACCTACAAGGACGGCGAACTGCTCATGGCCGATCCGCATCAGCTGGTGGAAGGGATGATCGTCTCGGCCTATGCCCTGCAGACCGATGTCGGTTACATCTTTATTCGCTATGCCTATGAAAAACAGGCCGAAAATCTGCGCCGGGCCATCGCCGAAGCGCGGGACGCCGGCTATATCGGCAAGGATATCCTCGGCAGCGGCTTCGATTTCGAGTTGCATGTCCACGGCAGCGCCGGCCGCTATATTCTCGGCGAGGAGACCGCCCTGCTCAACGGGCTGGAAGGGCAGCGTCCCAACCCGCGCCTGAAACCGCCGTTTCCAGCGGTCAAAGGGCTGTTCGGCCGTCCGACCACGGTCAACAACGTGGAGACGATTGCCAATATCCCCCATATCATCAACGGCGGCGCGGTCTGGTTTAAGGACCTGGCCCTGACCGCGGACGGTTCTGGGACCAAACTGTTCGGTCTGTCCGGGCATCTCAATCGGACCGAGTGCTTTGAGCTGCCAGTCGGCATTCCCCTCCGTGAGGTGGTGGAAACTTATGGCCAGGGGGTTTGGCAGGGGCGCAAGTTCAAGGCCTGCCTGCCGGGCGGGGCCTCGACCCCGTATCTGACCCCGGAGCATCTTGACGTCGCCCTTGATTTCAGTACCCTGGAGGCGGTCGGCAGCCGTTTCGGCACCGCCGGGGTGACGGTTTTTGATGACCGGACCTGCATGGTTGCGGCCACCCTCAACCTGATCCGTTTTTTTGCCCGGGAGAGTTGCGGCTGGTGTACCCCCTGCCGTGACGGGCTGAGCATGGTCCGCTGGCTGCTGGAAACCATTGAGGGGGGCACGGGGCGGCCGGAGCATCTGGCCATGCTCAAAGAGCAGCTACACAATATCTCCGGCACCAGCTTCTGTGCCCTGGCCGAAGGGGCGATGGGGCCGCTCAGCGGTTTGCTGACCCATTTTGAACAGGAAATCGTCGATCATATCGAGAAGGGCGGTTGTCCTTTTCGTTCCTGAGCGTTTGGAGCAAGGGAAACAACGTTGATCTTACCAGGCCGAACGGCTGCGCGCTAAACCTCTGCGCAGAGGCGGGAGGCTTGAATATGCCAGAATCACGACCCGGCCGGTTGCCTGCCAACAGCTGTGGCGTGTATGGGTGAACAGAGTATTATGCCGACACTGACCATCGACAATCAGACCATCACTGTCCCTGAGGGCAAGACGATTCTTGAGGCCGCGGAAGAGTTAGGGATCATCGTCCCGCATTTCTGTTACCACAAGGAGCTCGGTGCGGTCGGCGCCTGCCGCATGTGTGCCGTGACCATTCACGAAGGCAGTTTCAAAGGACTGAAGATGTCCTGCCTGATCAAAGCTGAAGATGGCATGGTGGTGACCACTACCGATGATGCCTCGCGGACTTTCCGTGAACGGGTCGGCGAATGGCTGATGCTCAATCACCCCCATGACTGTCCTGTCTGTGACGAAGGCGGCGAATGCCAGTTGCAGGAGATGACCATTGCCAGCGGGCATGGTTTGCGCCGTTACGACGGTCCCAAGCGGACCTATCTCAACCAGGACCTCGGACCTTTTGTGGTTCAGGAGATGAACCGCTGCATCCAGTGCTACCGCTGTGTGCGGACCTATCGGGACTATTGCGGCGGTCGTGACTTCGGTGTGATGGGCTCACGCAACCGCTTGTTTTTCGGACGCTTCAAAGATGGCATGCTGGAGAGCGATTTTTCCGGCAACATTGTCGATGCCTGTCCGACCGGGGTGTTTACCGATAAAACCTACCGCTTCAAGTCGCGCTACTGGGATCTGCAGGAAGCTCCTTCGGTCTGTCCCCACTGTTCCCTTGGCTGTGCCACGGTGCCGGGCGGGCGCCTGCGCGAATTGCAGCGGGTTCGCGGCGGCGAAAACCCGGCGGTCAACGGCTGCTTTATCTGCGACCGTGGCCGCTTCGGCAGTGCTTATGTCAACGCGCCACAACGGCCGCGTCAGGCCCGCCGGGGCGAGCAGCCCATCGCTATGGCCGCGGCCCTGGAATTGCTGCAAAACGAGGTTCGGGGGACGCTTCGCGAGCACGGCCCGGAATCAGTGCTACTGCTTGGTTCGGAACGCGCCGCATTGGAAACCAACTGGCTGCTGCAACGCTGGGCCGAACAGCTCGGTTGCCCGGCCCCGCTGCTGAGCTGCCACGAACCGCGCCAGCAGGCTGCCGAAGTGGTAGCCCATGACCTGTCTGAGCGCCTGGCCAGTCTGCAGCAGGTGCGCGAGAGCGACCTGGTGCTGGTGCTGGGGGCGGATCCGTTGGCTGAAGGGCCGATGCTGGCAGTGGCGCTGCGGCAGGCCGTGCGCAACGGCGGCCAGGTCTTTGTCTATGACCCGCGCCCGGTGGAGCTGCCCTGTGAGTTCGATCATCAGGCCCTGGCTCCCCTCGACCTGCTCAATTTTATCCTGGATGGTGGCGACGACGGCATGCATATCCGGGATCTGCTGCACAAGGCGGCGCGGCCGGTCATTGTTGCCGGCGCTGATCTGCTCGGTGCCGCTGGTTTGCAACTGGTCCACAAGCTGTCGCTGACCGTTTCGAGCGAAGCGCGGCTGTGCCCCGTCTATCCGTTACTGGCGGCTCCCAACAGCTTTGGCAGCGCCCTGCTCGGGTCGCCTGCGGCGGGCGAGCTGCTGACCCGGCTGGAGAGTGGCCGGGTGCGGATGCTGGTCTGTTTTGAAAGCGATCCGCTGGTCGACGCACCGGACCCCGAGCGTTTTGCCGCCGCCCTGACCGGGCTGGAACACCTGGTGGTGTGCGATTACCTGGCAACGCCGTTAATCGCCCATGCCGACCTGGTGATACCGACCCGTACCAGCGTCGAAACCGAGGGGACTTTCATCAATAACGAAGGCCGACTCAGACGCTTCGCCAAGGTGCTGGAGCCGGGTATTCCGTTGGCAACAAGCAGCGCCGGGCAGCATCCGCCACGGGAGTTTTCCCTGGAGACCCCAGGCAGCGAGCCCCTGGCAAGCAAAGATATTCTGCAGCAGCTGCTGGGAGAGACGTGTTCCCCGCAACAGCTGGTTGAACAGCTGGTGGCACAGGCTCCCCGCCTGGCCGGGTTGACGGAGTTATTGCCCGGAGAGACCGGGCCGCGGGTGGCAGCTGCTCCGCCGCGTGATGGGGTGGTTCCCCAGATCCCGGAACAACCGGCGGGAACTTTACAGTTGATCATCAGTCCGGCCCGTTACGGCAGTGATCTGCTTAGCCGTCATTCCGCCAAACTGGAACCGCGTTTTCCCACGGCTGTGGTAGCGCAGCTCAATCCTGCCGACGGCGCGGCGCGCGGCTTGCAGGAAGGGGACCGGGTGGTGCTCGATACAGAAGCCGGGACCCTGACCCTGCCTCTGGTCTGGCAACCGCGCCTGGCACCGGGCTGTGTCCTGCTGGAACATTCCGGGTTGCAGCCGCAACCGGTCCCCGGCGGCGGGATCAGTTTCTGCCAGCTCAGCAAGGAGGGCGCCGATGAGTGATCCCCTGCTGACGGTGGCTTTGATCCTGGCCAAACTGATCGCCATCTTTGCGGTGATCCTGACCATGGCCGCTTATCTGGTGCTGGCGGAACGCAAGTTGCTCGGTCGCATGCAATTGCGCTACGGACCGAACCGGGCCGGCTTGTTCGGGATGTTGCAGCCCCTTGCCGATGTCATTAAGTTGCTGACCAAGGAAGATTTCATCCCGGCCCAGGCTGATAAATGGCTGTTCCTTGTCGCTCCCGGGTTGTCCGCGGTCACCGCCTTGCTGACCTTTGCGGTGGTTCCCTTCGGTCCGCCCCTGCAGCTGTTCGGCAAGACCCTGCCGCTGGTGGTGGTCGATCTCAATGTCGGGGTGCTGTATTTCCTCGGCCTGTCATCATTGGCGGTCTACGGAGTTGCCTTGGGCGGTTGGGCCTCCAACTCGAAATATGCCCTGATCGGTAGTATCCGGGGGCTCTCCCAGCTGATCAGTTACGAGTTGTCCATGGGGCTGTCGCTGGTTCCGGTGATCATGATGGCGCACTCCTTCTCGCTGACGGATATCGTCATGGCTCAACAGCCGCTGCCGTTTATTCTGCTCAATCCGGTGGCTTTTCTGGTTTTTCTGATCAGTGTGCTGGCCGAGAGCAAGCGGATTCCTTTTGACCTGCCCGAGGCGGAAAATGAACTGGTCGCCGGGTTCCACACGGAATACTCCGGGATGCGCTTCGGCCTGTTCTTTGTCGGCGAATATATCAACATGATCATCCTCGGTTCGATGGTCACGGTCTTCTTCCTGGGCGGCTGGCACGGTCCCTGGCTGCCGGGGGTGGTCTGGTTCATCATCAAGGTGCTTGCTATCTGTTTCTTTTTTATCTGGACCCGGGCCAGTCTGCCACGGTTACGCTATGATCAGCTGATGCATTTCGGCTGGAAAATTCTGCTGCCGGTTGCGTTGTTGAATGTGCTGGTGACCGGTGCGATTCTGTTGGGGTTGAATTGACCATGCATATCTGGCGAGACATTCGAGGCACCCTGCAACCCTTCTGGGTGACCCTGCGGAATATGTTCCGCAAGCCGGTAACCCAGCTCTATCCGGAAGAGAAGCCCCAGCTGTCGCCCCGTTACCGGGCCCGGCTGATCCTGACCCGCGACCCGGACGGCAACGAACGCTGCGTTGCCTGTCATTTGTGCAGCGCCGCCTGTCCCGTCGATTGTATCTCCATGCAGGCAACGGAAGCGGCAGACGGACGCCGCTATGCGGCCTGGTTCCGGATCAATTTTACCCGCTGTATCTTCTGCGGGCTCTGTACCGAGGCCTGTCCGACCCTGGCGATTCAAGTTACCGGCGATTTCGAACTGGCCGGGCGTGATCCTTTGAAACTGGTTTATGAAAAAGAGGATCTGCTGGTCGACCACTGCGGGCAGGATGATGAGTACAATTTTTATCGCCAGGCTGGCATCGGTGTCGCTGTTCCCCGAGGGAAAAATCCCCAGGAGTCGGACCCGGTTGATCACAAGGATCTGCTGCCATGATTGCGACAGTTGTTTTTTATTTTCTTGGCGCCCTGACCATTATTGCCACCCTGCTGGCGATCCTGCAGAAGAACCCGGTGCACGCGGTCATTTACCTGGTCAACAGTTTCTTTGCCCTGGCGCTGCTGTTTTACCTGCTTGGCGCCCCGCTGGTGGCGGCTTGGGAGGTGATCATCTATGCCGGGGCGATCATGGTGCTGTTTTTGTTTATCATCATGATGCTGGAGGTATCGCCGACCAGCGGCCCGTCGCGTCTGGCGCCGACCTGGCTGCAGTGGCTGCCGATCCTGCTGCTGGCGGTCGCCCTGGCGGTCTGTACCCTGCTGCTGACCGGACTTGATCCCGCCAGCACCGGAGCGGTGGCGCGCTGGCATGCGACGCCGCGTGATTTCGGTTATTCCTTGTTCAAGGAGTACGCATTGGCCATTGAAATTGTCTCCTTCCAGTTGCTGTTTGCGGCGGTCGGGGCCTTTTATGTCGGCCGGCCCGAGCGCAGGAACAAACAGGAGGATGGCCAATGATCGTCCCCATTGAACACCTGCTGGTTATCTCGACGATTCTGTTCGTACTCGGCCTGGCCTGCGTGATCGTCCGCCGCAGCCTGATCATGATTCTGATCGGGGCCGAGATCATGCTTAACGCAGTTGGTTTGGACCCTGGTCGGTGCCGCAGCCTTCTGGCAGCGGATCGATGCTCAGATCATGGTGATTTTCCTGATGGCCATGACTTCGGCGGAGGTCTCCATTTCCCTGGCCATGGTGGTTTACCTGCAGCGGCGCAAGAACAGTATCGATGTCCGTGCGTTTGATGAAATGAGGGGCTGATGGCTGTTTTGTTGACCTTGACCTTACTGCTCCCCCTGGCCGGCGGCATCATCAACGCCTGCTTCGGGAATCGCCTGCCCCGACCGGTCCCGGTGATTATTGCCTGTGGCAGCGTGATTGCCAGTTTCCTGGCCTGTCTCGGTGCTTTGCCCGGCGCCGGCGGCGAGGGGCTTCGGGTGACGCTGTTTTCCTGGATGTCCAGCGGGACCTTTCAGGCGGATATCGGTCTGCTGTTCGATCCGCTGGCCGCAATCATGACGCTGATGGTGACCGGGGTGGCCAGCCTGATTCATCTCTATGCCGCCGGTTACATGGAGGAAGACCCGGATCAGACCCGCTTCTTCGCCCTGCTCAACCTGTTTGTCTTCGCTATGCTGACCATTGTCCTGGCCGACAATCTGCTGTTGATGTTCCTGGGCTGGGAAGGGGTCGGGTTCTGTTCCTACGGGCTGATCGGTTTCTGGTACCGGCAGAGCGAAAATGCCGAAGCCGGCCGCAAGGCCTTCATCGTTACCCGGATCGGCGACCTGTTTTTTACCGTGGGCCTGTTGTGGCTGTTCAAACTGTTCGGCACCATCGGCATCGAGGCGATCAACGGGCGGGCGACGGAACTGGATCCGCTGACCGTCACCCTGGTTGCGCTGCTGTTGCTCGGCGGGGCCTGCGGCAAGAGCGCCCAGTTGCCGTTGATGACCTGGCTGCCCGATGCCATGGCCGGACCGACGCCGGTCTCCGCGCTGATTCATGCGGCCACCATGGTCACCGCGGGCGTTTATCTCCTCTGCCGGATGTTCCCCCTGGTCTCCCTGTCGCCGCTGGCGCTGGGCGCCATCGCCCTGATCGGTGTGCTGACCGCCCTGTATGCCGCGACCTGCGCACTGGGGCAGCGGGAAATCAAACGGGTGCTGGCCTATTCGACCATGAGCCAGGTCGGCTATATGTTTCTTGCCGTCGGGGTCGGCAGCGTGTCGGCAGCTATGTTTCATTTGCTCACCCATGCTTTTTTCAAAGCCCTGCTATTTATGGCGGCGGGCTGCGTGATCAACCTGGCCGGGCATGAGAACGATATCTACTTGATGGGAGGGATGCGGCGGCGCTCACAGACCGTCTTCTGGCTGTTCCTGGCCGGGTTGGTTTGTCTGGCCGGGGCGCCTTTGACCGGCGGCTTTTTCTCCAAGGATATGATTCTGGCCGCGGCCTATGCCAAGGGGGATCCCTTTTACCTGACAATTTACGGACTCGGTGTGGCCACCGCCGCGCTGACCTCTTTTTATAGCTTCAAGCTCGGTTACCTGGTCTTTGCCGGGGATTATCGCGGTGAAGAACTTCCCCATGAGCTGCCCGGACTGATGACCTGGCCGCTGGTCCCCCTGGCGGTCCTTGGGCTGTTCGGCGGCCTGCTCAATTTGCCGCACCTGTTTGGCGGGCATTCCTGGTTGGCGGCCTGGCTGGTGCGGGAAGGGGACGTGCTGGATCTGCCGGTGGCGGTGGAATACCGTCTTACCGGGTTGGCCATCGCCGTGTTCGTGTTGGGCTGGCTGTTGGCTCACCTGCGCTACTACCGGTTCAAGGCCCGGGAAAGCGGTGCGTTGAGCGAGTTTCTACTGGCGGGTTGGCGCTTTGACGGGCTTTATCGGCGGCTGCTGATCCGTCCTTTCAACGGTTTCGGCCGATTCTGCTGGCAGGGGCTTGAAGAAGGCCTGGTGAACGGACTGCTGGACGGTATGGCTGCCACTTTTGTTTCCTGGGGACAATCCCTCAGGCTATTGGCAAACGGTCGGATTTCCAGTTATCTGCAAGGCTTTATCTGGGGCCTGCTGATTATCGTCGGCTGGTTCTTACTCCGGGCAGTGGCATAAAGGCGGATTGCGATGACAGCTGATATCGGAACATCTTTACCACTTCTTAGTCTGCTGCTCTGGTTGCCCGTGGCCGGAGCCGGACTGTGCTTTGTCAGCTATCGGTCGGCGCAACTGGCACGTTGGGTCGCGCTGCTGACTGCGCTGCTGGTCCTGTTGCTCAGTCTGGGGTGTCTGCTCTGCCCGGCCGGGCCAGATGGTTGGATGCTGTTGACCGATCGACCCTGGATCGAAGCTTTCGGCATTCGCTACAGCCTGGGCATGGACGGGATTTCCCTGCTGCTGGTGATCCTGACCGCATTTCTCCAGTTGGTTGCGGTGCTGATTTCCTGGGATCAGGAGAAGTATCCGGCGCTGTTGTTCGGACTGCTGCTGCTGCTGGAAGCGGGGATTATCGGCGTGTTCCTGGCTCTTGACCTGGTGCTGTTCTACCTGCTCTGGGAGCTGATGCTGATTCCGACCTTTTTTCTGATCGGTATCTGGGGATATCGGCGGCGGGTCTATGCCGCGGTCAAATTCTTTCTGTTTACCCTGTCCGGTAGCCTCTGCATGTTGCTGGCGATTATCAGTCTCTACCTGGTTCACGGTGAACAGACCGGCAGCTATACCTTCGCCCTGGAGGCGCTTAAGCAGACCCAGCTCGGATTCGGGCAGGAGATGCTCTTTTACCTGTGTTTCATGGCCGCTTTTGTGGTGAAAATTCCGCTGTTCCCCTTTCACAGTTGGCTACCGGACGCGCATGCCGAAGCCCCGGTGGCCGGGTCTATCGATCTGGCCGGGCTGCTGCTGAAGACCGGGGTTTACGGGATGATTCGCTTTGCCTTCCCGCTCTTTCCGCGGGCGGCCGAACAGTCGCTGCCGGTATTGGCCGTGCTGGCTTTGTTCGGGATCTTCTACGCGGCCTGGATCGCTTATCTGCAGACTGATATCAAACGCATTGTTGCCTATTCGTCCATTTCCCACCTCGGCTTTGTGGTCCTGGGCCTGGTGGCCTGGGGGCAAACCGCTTGGGAGGGGAGTCTGCTGCTGATGGTCAATCACGGCGTGACCACGGGTGCGCTGTTCATCGCCATTGCCTTGGTCCAAAAGCGCACCGGCACCCGCGAGCTGCCGAAACTCGGTGGCTTGTGGAAGAGCCAGCCGAATCTGTCGGCGTTCTTTCTCTTGTTCAGTCTTGCCTCTCTCGGCTTGCCGGGGCTGGCCAACTTTGCCGGCGAGATCCTGGTTTTAATCGGCACCTTCGGCAGTCATCCGTTGTGGGCCGTTATTGCGGTTGGCGGGGTCCTGTTTTCAGCGGTTTATACCCTGCGTATGGTGCAGGGCACCATCTGGGGCCCGAGTTGTGAACCTTTTGACCGGCAGGACCTTGGTCGGCGTGAATGGCTGGTGCTGATTCCTTTGGCGGTGCTGGTCGTGCTGCTGGGCTGTTATCCGCAACCTTTGCTCGATCCTCTGCAGCTGCCGGTTAGTCTGTTGTTACATTCTGGAGGGCTGCCATGAGTCCGGCTGCACTGCAATCCCTGTTGCCCCAACTGATTCTGGTGTTCGGTGCGACCCTGATCCTGCTGGCGGGAGCCTGGTTGCCCGGGCGGCGTCTCTGGCTCTACAGCGGTGCGCTGCTGGCGGTGCTGGCTGCGCTCTGCGCCGCCTTGCTGACCCCGGCCCTAACGGAAGTGGGAGGCTTGTACGGGACCTCGCTGTATGCCCGTTTCTGCACCGTGGTTTGGTCCTTGCTGGTCGCCGCCACCTTGCTCCTCTCCCGCCGCTATGCCGATCTGCATCGCTTCGGCGGAGGGGAATACACCGCCCTGCTGCTGTTTGCCGGGACCGGTATGAGCCTGTTGTCCGCCGCGACTTCGCTGATTGGTCTGTTCCTGGGGCTGGAAGCCTTCACCCTGGTGCTGTATATTCTCATCGCCTTTAACCGCAATGACAATCGCGGTGCCGAAGCAGGTCTGAAATATCTGGTGTTCGGAGCCGTGGCAACCGGTTTCCTGGCTTTTGGAATTGCACTGATTTACACCGCAACCGGATCTTTTCATATTGTTGAGGCACTTGGCGGCTTGCAGTCAGGCGGGGCATTGCGACCGCTCGGGATGGCGGGCTGGGCCATGCTGCTGGTTGCCATCGGTTTTAAGATTTCCCTGGTTCCGTTTCATCTCTGGACTCCGGATGTTTATCAGGGCGCACCGGCCCCGATCACCGCGATTCTGTCCACCGCTGCCAAGGGCGCGGTTCTGGCCGCCTTTTTGCCGTTGCTCAATGTCATGGGCAGCGGTGCTGCCGAAGTCAAGCTGGTGATCTCCCTGTTGGCGATTATCACGATGCTGGTTGGTACCTTTGCCGCCTTGCCGCAAACCAATCTGAAGCGGATGCTCGCTTATTCTTCCATTGTGCATATGGGCTATCTGCTGATCTCGCTGCTGGTCGGGGGGCCTGATGGCGGTAAGGCGCTGTTGTTCTATCTGATTGTGTACAGTTTTGCCACCTTCGGGGCTTTTGCCGTGGTGACCTCCCTTGCTTCTGAGCAGCATGAACTGCAGGACTATGATGAGTTGCGCGGGCTTGGTTATCATTGCCCGCGGCGCGCCATGGCCCTGGCGGCATTTTTGTTTTCCCTGGCCGGGATTCCTCCGCTGGCCGGTTTTTTTGCCAAGTTCGGGTTGTTCCGGGCCGCTCTGGTGCATGGCTATACCGGGTTGGCCATTATCGGGATTTTTGCTTCGCTGGTTTCGGTTTATTATTATTTGCGGCCGATTATTGTCCTGTTTGCGCAGGAAGAACCGGTCTCTCTCGCTCCTAATTGTGGTGCCCGCGGCGAGTATCTGCTGCTGGCCGGCTGTTTTGCCGCTGTGCTGGTGTTGGGGATTTACCCTGAGCCGTTGCTCGACCTGGTGGCCGTTGTGCTGCCTTGAGCCGGATTTGCGCCGGTTGCTGAATAAATCCGTTCGGTGAGTTTTTTAAACAGGGCAGGGAGAAGTCATGTTCTTAGCCCTGGGCGACTCAACAATTGGCAGAATTGGCGCCGTATTTGATTACTCGCCCCTGGGCATGGCAGGTTGTTGTTCAACGAGCTGTCCGCGGTCGTTGTTTTCGGGAGATTTCGTATGTCCGTTGATGCAAGTATCTCTGCGTTTTTTACCTCGCCTGTGGTTGCCGTGGTTGGCGCTTCGAACAACCGCGAAAAGTTCGGCAATAAAATTTTTCGTTGTTATTTACGAAACAATGTTCAGGCCATCCCAGTTCATCCCGCTCAACCTTCCATTGAAGGAGTTTCATGTGTCGCTTCAGTGAGCGAACTGCCCGATTCCGTTGCAAGTATTTCCATCATTACTCCGCCACGGGTGACGGAACAGGTGGTCCGGCAGGCGGCCAGGAAAGGGATTCGCAATATCTGGATGCAACCCGGTGCCGAAAGTGGGGACGCGGTGGACTATTGTCGCTCCCAGGGGATCAATCTGATCGCGGATGGGGCCTGTGTGCTGGTTCATTTCGGCTGTCATGGCCATTGAGCGCACCGGTTTTCTCCAGTTTTTTCGCCGGGGTGGGTGATCTGCCCTGCTTTTTATGTACCAAAAGTAACATTCCTGTTATCCTTTCCTGATGTGTGAAGCGATGAATAAAAATATATTTGCCAGTGACAACTATAGCGGCATCTGTCCCGAAGCATGGCAGGCCATGGCGGACGCCAACAGCGGCTGTGTCAAGTCTTATGGAGAAGACAGCTGGACCAGCAAAGCCTGCAATGCCTTGCGGGACTTTTTCGAGACCGATTGCCAGGTTTTTTTTGTTTTCAACGGGACCGCCGCTAATTCTCTGGCCCTGGCATCCCTGTGCCAGTCCTATCACAGTGTCATCTGTCATGAGATGGCTCATGTTGAAACCGATGAGTGCGGCGCCGGAGAATTTTTCTCCAACGGTACAAAAATTCTTTTGGTTTCCGGTCAAGATGGTAAAATCAGTCCCGCAGCGGTGACCCATGCGGTCACCCGACGAACCGATATCCATTATCCGAAGCCAAAGGTCTTGAGCATTACCCAGGCCACCGAGCTGGGGACTGTCTATTCCCAGGCAGAATTGCAGCGGATCGGCGAGCTGGCTGGCGAACACGACCTTCGGTTGCATATGGACGGGGCTCGTTTCGCCAATGCCGTCGCTGCAACCGGGTTGGCTCCCAAAGAGCTGTCCTGGCAGGCCGGGGTCGATGTGCTTTCGTTCGGCGGCACCAAAAACGGTATGGCAGTGGGGGAGGCCGTGGTCTTCTTCCGTCATGAGCTGGCCCGCGAATTCGACTATCGCTGCAAACAGGCCGGACAGCTGGCTTCGAAAATGCGCTACCTGGCCGCGCCCTGGGTCGGGCTGCTGGAATCGGGCGCTCTGGTAAGCAACGCTGCCCATGCGAATCGCTGTGCGCAACTACTCAGTCAGGAACTGCTTTCGGTGCCTTCGATTCGCTTGATCCATCCGGTTCAGGCCAATGCGGTTTTTGTTCAGTTGCCGGAGCCGTTGCTGCAGGCGCTGCATGATGCCGGCTGGCATTTTTACACCTTTATCGGGTCCGGTCATGCCCGTTTTATGTGTTCCTGGCAGACCCGGGAAGAGGATATCAGCGCATTCGGCAGCGAATTGCGAGCCCTGGCTGCCGATTTGTAAGATCTGTCCAATATTCAGGTGCCTGGCGATGAATATGTTCAGCGATTTTGAGTCGATCATCAAAAATATGGGGGAGTTGCCGGCCTCCCCGATTGTTGCGACCAAACTCCTTGAGTTATTACGCAAGCCGGATCTGAAACTTAAAGAACTGGCCAACGCCGTTTCCCTTGATCCGGTCATTTCAGCGCGCCTGCTGCGGATGGCCAACTCGGTCTTTTATCAACTGGTCAAGCAGGTCAACTCGGTCGATCGTGCGATTGTTGTCGTTGGCGAAGATGCCCTGAAGAACATGGCCATGGAGTACAGTCTGCGCAGTACTCACCAGACCTATGGGGTGATGGAACGCAAGCTCTGGGAAAATTCCATCGGCTGCGCGGTTGCCTGTCGAATGATTGCCGCCCGGTTGACCGATCTGGATCCCAGTGAAGCCTATCTGGCCGGGTTGCAGCACCATATCGGCAAAGTGGTGATGATCAATCGCGATAAGCAGCTGTACCGCGAAGTGTTGCGGATCGTTGACGAGGGGCGGGGCCAACTGCGCGATGTCGAGCGCGGACTGTATGCCTATTCCCATGAGATGGTTGGGGCTGCTTTGCTGGACTATTGGAATTATCCCAAGAAGATTGTTGATGTTGCCCTGTATCATCAGGATTTCGAAGCTCTTCAGGAAACCGACCCGGAAGTGTTCAAACTTTGTGCGGTGCTCTGTTTGGCCAGTGATTTTTGCCGCTATTTCGGAATCGGTTACAACCAGGCTGAGAAATTCGATGTCGCTATAAGTCGAGGGGTGCTGGCTCTGGAGGCCAATCCGCTACTGGTTGATGATTTGGTGAGCAGATTTCAGCCTGAATTTATCAGGGAACGGAACCTGTTTCTGTCTTGAATATAACAGAATTTCAGAGGAGGAGAACGCGGCTGGACAAAGCTGCTAAGAATTCTATATATTGTGATAGTTTGATGATCTGTTGCTGTTTTCATGAATTTCTCAATGCCTCTGCGCCAACGAGCAAAGGCATTCAATAAGGAGCCGATCTATGTGTAAAAAGATATTTATTGCTGCAACCGGGCAAAACTGCGGAAAAACAACAACCAGTGTTTCTCTTTTACATCTTGCCCGCAAGAAATATCCCCGGGTCGGTTTTATCAAGCCTTTCGGTCCCAAACGAATGACTTATCTCGGCCGTTCCGTTGATGTTGACGCTGCGCTGATGGCCCATGTCTACGATATGGAGGATCGGCTGGAGTTGATGTCCCCGGTGGTCCTTGATGCTTATACGACCCGTGACTTTCTGGAAAACCGCAAAGACCCACAGGTCTACCTGGATAAGATCGTCAAGGCGGTCGAAACCCTGGAAAAGGAATGTGATTTCCTGATTATCGAGGGGGCCGGGCACAGCGGGGTCGGTTCGGTCATGGGGATGAACAATGCTCAACTGGCCAGTTGGCTGGAGGCTCCCGTGCTGATGGTGACCGGAGCCGGGGTCGGCAATGTCATTGACGTGGTCCACCTGAACCTGGCGCTGTTCAGGGAGTTCGGCACCGAGGTGCGGATGATTCTGCCGAACAAACTGGTCAAAAGCAAACGGAAGAAAACCCTGAAGTATATCGAATATGCTTTTGAAGACACCGATATCAAAGTGGTTGGCGGTTTCAATTATTCTCCCATCCTGGCCGACCCGACCCTGAAATACCTGGCGGAACTGCTGGAGCTTGATCTGCACGGGCCGAAAGAGCAGGGCAGCCGCATCGTTCACAACGTTCAGTTGGCCGCTCCGGCCACACAACGGGTGGTTGATCTGCTGCAGGAATCGAGTCTGGTGATCGTGACCAGCAGCCGGGATGAAGTTCTGGTCATGCTTTCCACCCTTTACCATCTTCCGGAGTATAAAAAGAAGATTGCCGGATTGATCATCGTCGGGGTTGCGCCGGTTGCGGATATCGTACAGCGGGTCATTGACGACTCGGATATCCCTTACATTCGCACCGAGGCAACGACGGCCGAGGTTTATACCCGAATCAGAGAAGATGTTGCCAAAATCGGGGTCGATGACGAAGAGAAAATCCAGCTGATTCAACGGCTGGCTGAGTCGGAGTTGGATTTCGACCTGATCGACTCGATTTTCTGAACCGGATCCGTCCGCTCCAAAGAGCGCTGGCACAACCTGGGAAAGAATTTGTTAATTCGTTGTCATTTGGAAACACTGGATGGCAATAATTAAGTTTTCAGATTGGAAACTCATTATTTTTTGAATGAGCTCGGAGAAGCAGGTTTATGGGGTTTTGGGGTAAAATATTCGGCGGCGGGTCCTCCCTTGAAGAGCTGAAGAACGCAATCGACCAGCAGCGTTTTGCCGATGCCAGGATGCTGGCCGAAGAACTGGCCGGGAAAGATCTGAGCGCGGCTGAGCAGGCAGACGTTGCCGCGTTGGCGGTGATTGCGGGAGACAGCCTGGCACGGCTGAATCTGGAAGAGGCGCAGGGACTGCTGCGCAGTAATAAATATGCGCAGGCGCGCGAGTATCTCGAGCTGGCCAAGGAGCTGGTGTGCAGCAGTGACCTGCGCCAGGAAATCGAAGCCGCCGCCGCTCCGCAACCCCGGGTGATGGAGCCGGTCATTGCCGCTGAAACGGAACCTGCTGCGCCCGCTGCTTCGGCCACTGTCGCGGCGGGTGCCAGCATCAGTGTCGATGATGAGGAACAGCTGCAGCTTATTATGACCTCCTATCCGGAGGAGTTGCGAGGCCGCTATTTAGACAAGGAAGCCCTGTTTAAAAAGGCTTTTCTGCTGACTCACGCCGGTGAGGACGAGGCGGCTTTGGCCGCCTGGCAACAGCTCGCCGGCGCAGATCATGACGATCTGTACTGGTTTGAGCTGGGCGCTTTGCAGGGGCGTAGCGGGGATCTGGCGGCCGCGCGACAGGCCCTGGAACAGGCGGTGTCCATTAATCCGGAATTGTTCCTGGCCGTTGAAGCGCTGGTGATGGTGCTGATGACCCAGGAAGCCTATGCCGAGGCAGAGCAGCTGCTGACGAAGCTGCTGGAGAATGGGGTTAATCCGAGGTTTTGCCATGCTCAGTTGACGTCCCTTTTCGCCCGGCAGGGAGATTATGAGCAAGCGGACCGCGAGGCACGGATCGCCCTGACCGTACATAATGGGGATCCTGAATTTCTGCAGCTGGCGGCTGCGGTGTTTGAAAAAAATGGTAAGTTGGCTGACGCCGAAGGGGCATTGCAAAAGATTTCCGGCAGGGGTTGCGGCGGTGGCAGCAGTCTGCCCCTTGCTGAATACTGGCTGCGGCATAAAAAGGAGCTTAGTAAAGCCCTGGATGTTTTTAATGCGGCCTGCCGGGAAGATCCCGACAATCCGCGCTGGCAGCTCCGTGCGGCGCAAACCTATGTGGCTCGCAACTGGCGCAAGGATGGTTTGAAATTGTTGAACAAGGTGGTTGGCGACCCTCGTCTGGAGCCAGCTCTGGCCCAGGAAGCGGAGCAGTTGCTGGCCCAATTGAAGAGTGAATAATGGCAAGCCTGGAAACGATTAAATCTTACTTGGAAGAGTACGACATCACAGTTCTTGAGTTTGAGCAGGAAACAGCCACCGCGGCTACCGCAGCGGCCGCCGTCGGCTGTTCAGTGGCGGAAATCGCCAAAACCCTGCTGTTTTTGATCGGTGGAAACGCGGTTGCGGTGGTGACTTGCGGAGACATGAAGGTCAAAAGTTCCAAGCTGAAAAAGGTTTTTGATCTGAGCGGCAAAGTCAGGTTACCCGAGGTCGAAGATGTTGCCAGATATACCGGCTACGAGCCGGGAGGGGTCTGCCCATTTTTATTGCCGGAGCAGCTGCCGGTGGTGCTTGATACCTCCTTGGAACGCTTTCCGGTGGTTTACGCCGCGGCTGGTAATTGCCACTCTGCAGTGCCGGTGAGCGTGGCGCAATTGCAGACTCTGACCGGTGCCGCTTTGGCGGATACCTGTGATCCGGCTTGATCAGGGTTGTTTCTTCAGGTGCTATTCCTCTCCTCCGGGGCGAAACTCGATCAACGTTTATTAGTTTTCTTGAATAATATCGGTGGGCTGCTATAATTCGGCTTTGACGCATAAAGAACCGCTCTTCGCGGTAGTTAAGGCCAGCAGATGCTTAAAAACATGGTGACCTCTTTAAACGATGGGCCGAAGAATACCTGGGGCTTCGCCCAGCTTCTGGAACATATCGATATCGGCATATTGGTCCTGGATCTCGACAAGGAGACCATCGATTACTGTAATGCTGCTTTTTACGAGATGATTCAGGACGAATCCCTGTGCCGGAGTTATGCCGGCTTGCATCAGCTTTTTCTGGCGGATTCGGCAGAGAAGGATTGCCAGGACCGGGCCAGTCATGTCGCCTGCCGCATGTCCTACCGCGGCCGCCTGTTTGGTTTTTCGGTCTATCAGGCCGCGACCCGCTACCGTTGTGTTTTTATCAGCGACATCACCGAAAAAAGTCGCCTGGAGTCGATTGCCCAGGCCGTTAACCTGATGGACAACATCGGCTTCATCTTCTCCGGGATCCGGCATGAAATCGGTAATCCGCTAAATTCACTCAAGATGGCGCTGAGCGTGCTCAAGCAGAATGCCGATTCGGCATCTCCGGACATGCTCAGGGAGTATGTCGAACGTGGTCTGACCGAGATCGGCCGTATCGAGTATTTGCTGAAGGCATTGAAAACTTTCAGTTTTTATGAGTCTGTTGAATTGAAAAATCTCGATCTGATTGAGTTTATGGAGAAATTCATCTCTTTAGTCGAGCGTGACTTTCATGCCTATGGCATTCGCATCAGAACCGAAATCCCTCTTGGGTTGCCCCGGGTCAAAGTGGATGAGCGGGCTCTTCATCAGGTTCTGCTGAATCTGTTCAGTAATGCGGCGGATGCCCTGACCGGTGTAGCTCGGGCTGAAATCAGGATCAAAGCCGAAGCCAAAAACCGCTTGGTCTGGCTGTCGGTCAGGGACAACGGTTGCGGCATATCGCCGGAGCAGTTCCAGCAGCTGTTTCAGCCTTTTAATACCGGAAAGCCCAATGGGAACGGCTTGGGGCTGGTCATTACCCGGAAACTTCTGGCATTAATGAAGAGTGATATCTCCATTTCCAGCGACCTCGGGCAAGGGACGGAAGCGGTCGTTCGGTTACCCATTACTCAATGTTAAGCGGGTTTATGCTATAAAGGGAGCGCAGTGTTGCGAAAGATGTGGGTGGTATTGTGAAAAAAATTCTGATCGTTGATGATGAAACGTCCTTTCTTCTCTCCCTGCAAGACGGGCTGCGGGTTCATCGGGATAAATTCGAGGTGTTGACCGCGGGTAACGGCCGGGAGGCCGTTGACATCCTGCGTGTCCAACCCATTGATCTGCTGGTGACGGATCTGAAACTTCCTGAAATGAACGGTTTCGAACTGTTGGCCTGGACCAGCCGCCACCAGCCTCAATTGCCGGTCATTGTTATGTCGGCATTCGGGACTCCAGAAATCGAGGAACGGCTGGCCAAGATGGATACCCTGCAATTTCTGGAAAAGCCACTGGATCTTGATATGTTGCTGGACGGGATATTGACCGGACTTAACGCCAAGGGGAAAAGCTTTATTCGCGGGATTACCCTGGCAACCTTTCTGCAACTGGTCAAGGCCGAGAAGAAGAACTGTACCCTGAAAGTGACTTCCCTGAGCGGGGAGCAGGCTTATCTTTATATTCGTGGCGGAGAGCTGATCGATGCCGATTATGGACATCTGACCGGCCTTGGCGCTGCGCTGGACGTTGTTGGCTGGAGTGATGCTGAAATAGAAATGGATGGTGTATGCCGGCGGCAGGAAAATATCGTCGGGATGGCCATGGAACACTTGTTGATCGAGGCTTTCAAACGCAAGGATGAAGCCGCGGAAAATCAGCAGCGGAACCCCGCCGCGGCTCCAAGCCAGGACCCCTTGAGCTTGCGCATGGCCCAGGTCCTGGCGCAGTTGGCCGTGGTTCATGAATTTGCAATTTTTGACAAGCCAGGGAAACTGCTCAAAAAGAACAGCGGCACCTGCACGGTGACCGGATTGGCTCCGAAAGTGATTGAAAGCATGTTGAATCTGCTCGAAAGCGATCTCTCTTTTGGCAATAATTATCGTTCCGTAGTGTTTAATGCCGGCAGCAGGAATCGCTATCTGCTGTTTCCTTATCAGAGCTATCGCGTGGTCACGAAGTTAAAGCCAGGGACCGCACCGCAGAAAATTATTGAGGAACTAAAACGGTGTGAAACCACGCCTTGAGCAAGCCGGCCTTTTGATGGGCAGACAAAAAGCACTGAATTTCCCTACATCGACAACCGAACGAGGTGAAACAGTATGGCCACAGCACAGGATTTTATTTCCAAGATCAACCAGATCAAGGGTGTTCAAAGCTGCCTGTTGGTCAAGAACGACGGTACCCGAATCGGCAACACCTGTCGCGCCGATGATCCGGAAATTTATGCCGATCTGATGTTGATCAGTAATACCCTGGCGGACGACATCACTGCCAAGACCGGTTTCAGTCGTTGTCGTCACCTCAGTTTCAGTTGCCAGGGTAACCGGCAGTTTTATGTGTTCCCCATCGATAATTACCTGCTCGGCGTCATCCAGGCGGATAATGCCCATGCTTCGGAAATGCTCTCAGAGATTGATCGCTTGATCAGCCGGGTCTCTACTGGCGGTGATGTGCAGAGGTAAACCGGCAGGCGGAAGATTCGGATTGTCCTGTCATCAGCGAGCTAAGAATGCCTCTGTAGATCTCCGCTCTGCGCCATCGGTTGTTTGGGCGCCGGGCAAAAAAATCCGGCCAAGGGTTGATTTAAGTTTCCAGACATGCCACCCTCAACAATTGACAAGCGTAAGTATCTGGCTTGCGTTGCTGACCCAAGGAATTTTTTGCACACAGGAGAAGACATGACAGCCGTGGCAGCAGGTAACAAAATTAAAGTTCATTACACCGGAACCCTGGATAACGGTGAGGTTTTTGATTCATCCAGAGAGGCTGAACCGCTGGAATTCGAAGTTGGCGCGGGACAGGTTATTCCGGGTTTTGACCAGGCCGTTGTCGGAATGCAGGTCGGGGAGTCCAAACAAGTCAGAATCCCCGAAGACGAAGCCTATGGTCCATATAATGACAGTATGGTGTTCGATGCTGATCCGAGCCAGTTTGAAGAAGGATTGTCTCCTCAGGTCGGGCAACAGTTCCAGACTCAAATGCAGGATGGCACTCCGTTGCTGTTGACCGTCAAATCGATCGAAGATGGTAAAATCATGCTCGACGCCAATCACCCGATGGCTGGCAAGGCTCTGAACTTTGATCTGGAAGTTGTCGAGATCAATTAAGCCTGCGTCTGCCTGCAACCGTTAAAAAATCAAACCGCAGAAGCACTGATGAATTGAACAGCTTCCGGCCTGTCGCCGGGTTGTTCAAGGGGAAGGTGTTTCTGCGGTTTTTTTGTTGCGTGTGACGAACCTTTGGTGAAGGATGGGCTTACCTGGTTTTCATCCGGAAACGGCCCTTTTCCGCTGTGGCGGTGTCAATCTGCGGGTTTTCTTGTGCGGCGTAAAGGACTACGCCTCCGCGCAACCCCTTGATTTCCTTGCCACAACGAAAAATTGCTCGTTTCCAATCTGAAAACTTAGCCGTTACCCTTCGGAGTTTCCGGATGGCAACTACCTGGTCAGTGCAGTATCGGGCCATGACCGGCGCAACCGTATGCAGGGAACAGAACATGACCGTCGTCCGCAAAGTTATCCATATTGATATGGACGCATTTTATGCTTCGGTGGAGCAGCGCGACCATCCGGAGCTGAGACAGCGGCCAGTGATTGTCGGCGGTGACCCGAACGGCAGGGGCGTCGTTGCCACCTGCTCCTATGAAGCCCGCAAGTTTGGGATTCATTCGGCCATGCCCGCCGCCCGTGCCTACCGACTTTGTCCCCAGGCGATTTTTGTCCGGCCGCGCTTTTCCGTTTACCGGCAGGTGTCGCAACAGATCAGGGGAATTTTCCTGAGCTACACCGATCTTGTCGAGCCGTTGTCTCTGGATGAAGCTTATCTGGATGTCACCGTCAATAAATTCAATATCCAGTCCGCCACCTGGATCGCCCAGGAAATCCGTCGAAAAATCAGACATGAGACCGGCCTGACCGCCTCCGCCGGAATCTCCTACAACAAGTTCCTGGCCAAGATTGCCTCGGACGTTAATAAACCCGACGGCCTGACCGTGGTGACTCCGGAGCAGGCAAACGACTTCATCGCCGCATTGCCGATCCGGCGTTTTCATGGTGTCGGCAGGGTAACGGAGCAAAAAATGCAGCGGTTGGGGATAAATACAGGAGCTGATCTGCGCAGGTTCAGCCTGGAAGATCTCCACCGCTATTTCGGTAAAATCGGAGCCTACTATTATCATATTGCCAGGGGGATTGATCAGCGCCCCGTCGTGCCTGATCGGGTGCGCAAATCGATCGGCAAGGAAACAACCCTGGGCGAGGATTTAGCTGATCGCAGCCGCATGCTGACCATTCTTGGCGTGTTGTCTGAGCAAGTCGCGGAAACCCTTGCCGCCAAGCAGACCAGTGGTCTGACCCTGACCCTGAAGGTCAAATATGCCGATTTCCAACAGGTCACACGGAGTATCAGCCGTGAACAGGCGATTGAAAGCAGTGGGGATATTCTTGCCCTGGCAGAGGAGTTGTTGAAAAAAACAGAGGCAGGAGAAAGGCCAGTTCGGTTGTTGGGGGTGACGGTATCGCAATTGACAACGGATGTACCAGCTTTGGAGTTGCTGCAGTTGGAGTTACCGTTTAAGTCATTTGTGTAAAAAAGCTCGACACCATCCAGTCTGGAACTATCATTTGGGTTGTTTTTAAAGCCCGACCGGGATTGAAAATCATTGCAGGAAAGAAAGTGCTGTCGATATCTTTTACATGTCTGGCCTTTTGCCCCATCCTCTCTGTAACTATTTGTAATTATAGGGATTGATTCTTTGGCATGATAAGTGCTTATTGTCTAGTCAAAGGCAATTTCGAAGTCCATCGATAAATCCTAAACCAAATGAATAGAGGGAGGACGTGATGTTAAAAAGATTGTTACTGGCAGGTTTGATTTTGGTTTTCTGGTCAGGCGCAGCTCTGGCAACCCCGATGACCTGGGTTGACACTTATGATGCAAACCCTGACCACTTAATCGGGTGGTACAGTTCTTACAGCTATACTCATGATATTACTGATAATGGATTTACTCCTTTGCAGGACCTGGCGTTTTCTTATACCCTGAGTATCGGACTTTATGACGACCGCGGGTTTCTTGATTTGGGCGAAATCGCCGTGATCAGCCAGCCTGGCATATTGGCTGATACCACCTATAATTTCGATTACAGCAATAACGATATCGGTTTTTCGATCGCCGGTCTGTTGAGTGTCAACTTGCTGGGAACGGTTGATGTGAAGATTCAATCATGGTATGGAGATTTCTACTTTGATTATTCTACTCTGACCGTTAAAGGTGAGGACTTTGCACCTGTACCGGAACCCGGTACGATCATTCTGCTCGGTGCTGGTCTGGCCGGTCTGGCACTGTACCGGAGGAGAAAAGAGTCATAATCTCTGGCAATATTTGTTACCTTTCTTTTCATGCAGCGGACTTGTCCATAAGACAAGTCCGCTGTTTTTGTTATAGCTGATGGCCCCCTCCGACAGCCCGGCTTGCATTGAGCTTGTTTCAAAATGTGGTGAGTTGTGATGAAAACAAAAGTTATAAGCATAACCCGGCCTTCTTCCAGCCGGTATGGGTGCGGCCTGGAACATGCGTGATAATAACTCAGGGTTCGATTCCCGGGATTTAAGCCCACGGGCAGGCAATAGGCCTAGGAAGTTGGAGGATAGGTTCACCGATATATGAGTTGTCGATAGAGTTTACAAATCTTTACTTTTTGAATATTCGAAATATGCTATGTCTTGCAGGAAATTTACTTTAGGAGCCTGCAGCTTATGAATATGCGTAAAATCACCTCTATAACCGCACTACTTTCATTTATTGCCCTGATCAGTACCAGCATCATTCTCTACATTGTCCCGGCCGGGCGAGTGGCTTACTGGGCTAGCTGGCGGCTGTGGGGGTTGAGTAAAGAACAGTGGGGAGCTGTTCATATCAACCTTGGTCTTCTTCTTCTGCTCACCATGGTGCTGCATGTCTATTATAATTGGCAGTCGCTCGTCAGTTATATGAAGAATAAAACAAAGAAGTTTAAATTGTTTAGCGCAGATTTTAATGTTTCACTGCTTATCACTCTGGTGGTTTTCTTCGGGACTCTGGCCGGCCTCCCGCCGATGAGTACAATCATCGACCTGGGAGCGAAAATCAGTGAAAACGCCAACCTTCATTACGGCGAACCCCCTTACGGGCATGCTGAAATGTCATCATTGGTGGATTTTACCTATAAGGTCAAAGTTGATCTGGCCGAAGGCATAGCGCGTTTGCAGGCGGCAGGCTATAAGGTGCCAGACAGTAACGTGACCATCAGCCAGCTTGCCGAGGCCAACGGAATTCCTCCCAAACTGCTGTATGCCGTTATCAAGCCTCAGGCCGTAGAACCGTCAGCCACGATGCCGGAAGATCCGCCCGGGGGGACCGGGCAGCGGCGGCTGGCTGATTTATGCCGGATGTACCAGCTGGATGTTGATAAGATCGTGGCGGGATTAGCACAACAGGGAATAAACGCCACGCCAGAACAGACCATGAAGGAGGTCGCCAGCGCCCAAGGCAAAGACCCGCATGCGGTCTATGCCCTGATTTATCAGCTCAGCCTGCAGTGAATTCCTGCTTAATTGCTTAATGAACGGCCTGGTCTATTTCCTGACCAGGCCGTTCGCTGTTTTCAGGGATAAAGCCGGGCGACAAATTCCGCAATGCAGGCCGGTTTGGCGGAACCTTCCAGTTCAACCGTAATCAGATAGATGATCTGAACGGAGTTTTTGACCTGTTCGACTTCCTGGATCCTGGTCCGCGCGCGGATGTTGGCACCGACTTTGACCGGCGCCGGAAAGCGGAGCTTGTTCAAGCCATAGTTGACCCGATACTTCATCCCCGGATAGTTTTTCTGGAAAAAATCGGGGTGATTGCTCTCGGTCAGGTAGGGGAGCAACGACAGGGTCAGATAGCCATGGGCAATGGTCGTCCCGTAGGGTGATTCTTTGGCGGCCCGCTCCGGGTCGATATGAATCCATTGCAGGTCGCCGGTGACTTCGGCGAATTTGTCAATGCGTTCCTGGTCGATTTGCAGCCAGGGCCCGACATGAATTTCCTGGCCGATTTTCGGGGCCAGGAAGGTCAGAAAATTTTGCAGGCGGTTCGCCTGATCCTGTTCCATATTATTCACCTTTCAGATATTCGAGGACTTCCTGAGGATGCTCGGCTGCTTTTTTGACCTGCGGCCAATGTTTCAGGACAGTGCCGTCGTTGTTGATGATAACCGTCGAGCGGATGCAGCCGAGGCTGACCTTGCCGTAGAGTTTCTTTTCGCCCCAGGCGCCATAACTCTGCAGCATGGTCGTTTCCGGGTCCGAGAGCAGCACGAAGGGCAGTCCGAACTTGGCGATAAACTTATCATGCGAGGCCAGACTGTCCTTGCTGACGCCGACCAGGCTGACGTCCAACTCCTGCAACTCTCGGTAACTTTCTGCGAAGGCGCAGGATTCTTTGGTGCAGCCGGGGGTGTTGTCTTTCGGATAGAAATAGATGATCAGTTTTTTTCCGGCATAGTCGCTCAGACGATGGGTTTTTCCGTCACTGCCGGGAAGAGTGAACTCAGGGGCTTTTGCTCCTTCGATAATTGCCATGATCAGACTCCTTGTTCCGGGGGCTGGGTTGCCAACAAATCGTTCAATTTAGCAAGTTTCTGTTGCGTCGCAGCTGCGACTTTGTCGGCGCCGAACATCCAGGCAAGCTGCCCGAGCATCAGGCTGACATCGGCCAGTTCATTAATGACTGCCTGTTGGTCCGTTTTGCCACGGCGAAAATGTTTCAACGCGGTAATGAGCTCCGCACATTCTTCAACCATCTGGTCATACTGGGCATCTGCCCCCCACTTGGCGAGGGTGGCTTGATAAAGTTCTTCGAGCTCCATGAAAAATCCTGCAAGATTAGGTTTACGGGGCCGCTGTGGTTCAGGCCTCATAACGTCCATTCCTGAAAACCTGTCAGCGGGTTGTCGTGCCCGGTTTTGGGCGCAGTAGGCTGGTTTTCATCCGGAAACGACTTTTTTTCGCTGTAGCAGCGTCAATCTGCAGGCTTACTTGTGCGGCGTAACGGTGTACGCCTCCGCGCAAGCCCTTGATTTCCTTGCCACAACGGAAAACCGCTCGTTTCCAATCTGAAAACTTAATTATTGTCATCCGGAGTTTCCGGATGACAACTAGGCTGTTTTCGCCAGCCTTAAGCCGTTGCAGGTTAACATAAAAGGTGTTGAGAGGAGAACGGTTGACAATAGGAAAGATATGATAAAAAATTGATTTATTTATTAATATTAATTATAATCTTTATGAAAAAATTGCCAATACAGACGGCGCTGAGGGCATATGCTGCTGCTGAAAAATATTTTACCTGTTGTTGGAATGGTCCTGCTGCTGGTTTCTTTACTGGCTATCCGCCGGCTGATTTCCCACTTGCCAGATGGAAAAATAAAAGGGCGATGGTGCTTCCTGCAGGGGCTGGTGTGCTTGTTCCTGGCGGGGTATGGCTATTATGCCGTTGCCTTTGGTCGAACCTATAGCGGGCCAGCTGAATTGATTGTACCCGTCATCTTTTTTTTCGGGGCGCTCTTTGTACTGCTGGTTTGCAGATTGGCTTTAGAGACGGCAAAAGACCTGAAAAGGGTTTTTGTTCTCGAAAAGGAAAATACCATTGACTGTCTTACCGGGGTCAATAACCGCCGTTATCTGGAAAGGCGCCTCAAGGAGGAATTTTCCAGGGTGTCCAGGTACGGGTTTCCATTGTCGCTGGTGATGCTGGATATCGATCATTTTAAGCAGGTCAATGACCGCTGGGGGCATCATTGCGGTGATCAGGCGTTGAAGAAACTGGCGAGCCTGATGCGTGATTCCATTCGTGAAGCAGATAGTCTTTGCCGTTATGGCGGGGAAGAGTTTCTGCTGGTGCTCCCTCATACGAAAAAGGCGGACGCGATCAAAATCGCAGAGAAACTCCGCCAACAGATTGAGCACAGTGAACTGTTCTGCTGTGATACTGAGACTCATCCGGTTCCGTTGCGGGTGACCGTCAGTATGGGGGTGGCTGATCATCTGCACGGCATGGATACGGTGCCAGCTCTTCTGGAGCGAGCTGATAAGGCCCTCTACCGAGCCAAGTCTGCCGGTCGGAATCGGGTTGTCTGCTGGGATAATGAGAAGCGTGATCCGGGGATGCAGGTGTTACGCTAACCAGGAATTGGAAAAATATTCAGAATTAACACTCTAACTCTTCACCCCGAACTCTGGCAAGATGGGTCGTGAGATCAGTCTTTTTCAGGGGTGCTGGTCTGCAGGAACAGGGCGAGCTTCTCTTCGACCAGGGTCAGATGCTGCATCATAACTTCCCTGGCCCGCTCCGGATTACGATTTTCAATAGCCTCAAGAATGTTGCGGTGATGTTCCAGCAGCAGCTTGATGTAGCCTTCCTTGCTGTAAAATTCACCGAGTGCGACCATGATCGTTGTTTGAAAGAGGGTTTGTATTGTGTTCAGAACATGAACCTGCAGCGTATTGTGGCTGGCTGCGGTGATGGTCAGGTGAAATTGGAAATCGACCTCGGGGTCCCAGCCACCGTTTTCAGCCTGTTGTTCCATAATGGTGAATAGTTGGCGCAGACGATCCAATTCGGGTTTTTCGGCTCTCTTTGCGGCCAGGTAGGCGGACCAGGTTTCCAGGCCGATGCGGACCTCGGTCAGGGCATGCAACATGCGCGGATCGCGTCGCTCAACCATATTGGCCAGGGGATCGGCCATGGTTGCGTCTGCCAATGAACGGACAAAGGTTCCACCCCCCTGGCGAGATTCAAGGAAGCCCATGGCTTCCAGCACCATAATCGCCTCGCGCACCGAAGGGCGACTGACGCCAAGCAGCGTAGCCAGTTCCCGTTCCGAGGGAATGCGCTGTCCGGGGCCCAGCTCACCGCGTGAGATAAGCTCTTTAATCTGATCGACAATTTCTTCCGAGAGCTTTTTGGGGCGGATCGGTTTGAATACGGTGGTCATGGAAATCTCCAAAGTTTTTGGTAAGACCTTTTAGCATAAAATAGGGGTTTTAACAAGATAAGATGGAGAATTTCATTTTGTAAAAATGGCGTTTTATCGGCTGGTAGGATGGAAATGACCAGATCGACTAATTTCTTAACTGAATGGGCTAGCTCAACGGCAAGTTCTTGATTCAAATGGTGTCTTTTGGTTTGTTGTTGCGCTGAAAGCGCTTAAACCAGGTTTGAAAATCCTGTTCTTCGTTTTCCATTTCAAACGCGTTGATAAGTCCCCGCGCCAGGGATACAGCTACCGCCCGATTGCGTAAATTGAAGGAATCTCCGTATTTATCGCTATGAAACTGTTCCTGATCAATGCCCAGTTTGCTGTAGAGGGAATTGAGTCTGCTCTGCACCCCCCGCCTGGACAGATAGCGCCGTTGGGCAATCAGATTATCGGTCAGACCGAGGGAGATATCGAGTAGTGCCTCGTATTCGATATCGGAGAGGGCTGTCAGGGAATGGCCGGCCCGTCCTTGAACTTTGCGAACTTCGGGGGCAATCCAACATTGTTCTTCTATGAGTACGGTGTGAATGGCGGAGGCAATCCGTTCTTTCGAGCTGGATTTGAGGATATAGCCGTAGACTGTTTCCGGGGGAACGATCTTTGCCAGGGCTCGCACGTACATTTCGTCTTTGAACTGGCTCCAGAACACAATGCGTGCTGCCGGTTTCTGCTGCCAGAGTTCCCGGGCAAAGTCAATACCATTGAGTTCGGGCATCTGAATGTCGCTGATGACCAGGGGCGCCTCCTCGTTGAGCCCCAGTTCCAAGGCTGCCTGACCGTTGTGGGCATGGGTCATGCTGACCTCTTCATCCCAGGATGATATCAGCAGTTCCAGAAACTCGAGATCTTTCGGATTGTCTTCGGCGATGATGATTTTCAATGGTTTCATGGTGTTATCCCTTGACGTGGTCAATGCTACAGGGGAGCGTCAATTCAAACCGGGTGCCGCTGGAAAAGCGGGAGGCGGTCCAGTTGACCTCAGCGCCAATTTTCCTGGCTCGCTCCCTGATATTGTTCAGTCCCCGTCCTTCGTGATGGGCCGGTAACACCGGCAGGCCCCGGCCATTATCTTCAACGGACAGGACCAGTACCGTATCGCGCAGTTCCAGGTCAACTTCATAGCGATTGGCCCCGGCATGCCTTAATACATTACGGATCGCTTCAATGGTAATGCGGTAAAGGGAGAGCTGCTGCAACCGGCCCAGTTGCAAATTATTGATTCGCGGGTCGGCATGGAAATGGTAAGCGGGCAGGTCGTCCGAGTCGCAATGCTGCTCCAGGTGCGCTTCAATGGCTGCGCCAAGGCCAAGGATATCCAACGTCTGCGGATGCAGATTGTTCATGATTTCACGCAGGTTGGAAATCGCCCGGCCCAGATCCTGCTCCAGGTTGTCGACGCGTTCCCTGAGCTCTTTTCCGGGGAGAGTCGGTTCCAGATTCTGCAGGCCGCGCAGAATGCCGGAGAGGTCGGAAAGAGACTGGTCGTGAAGATCCATGGCGATGCGTCGGCGTTCTTCCTCTGCCCCTTCAAAAAGTTTTTCACTACCGACAACCTGGGTCAGGCGTTTGGTCATCCTGTTGATGGAGACCGCCAGGGTGTCCAGTTCGTCGCGAATGCGGTCGGGAGCAGGGGGCAGATCAAGCTTTCCGTCTGCGATACGCACTGCGTTGTGGGACAGGTCCTGGATGCGGTGCAGGATTCGGCGACTGAAATAGCTCGAGATAAACAGGCCGAGGATAATGGCCAGGACCAGGATGGACATGGAGACCACCGCTGCCCTTTCGACCAGTTGGTCAATGTCCTGTTCCTGGGTGGAGCGCAGTTTGTTGAGATAGACCTGGGTCAGATTGGACAGCGCAGACAGTTCGGCCCTGAATTTAGCAAAGGATTCGGCTGTTTGTTCCGGTTCCGGGCTGTTGCCGGGGTTCAGCTCCAGGACCAGGCTTTTCAGTAGCGAAATCTGCCCTGACTGCTTGAGCGGGCCGAACGGTTCAAGACGGTCAACTGCCGCCAGCAGGCGCTCGTAGAGGTCGGCCATAAGGGCCATATCTTCAGGCGCAGCCATCCCGGTATATTGCAGCGTCCGCATGAGCAAATGCAGCCTTCTTGCGGCCATATCTGCTTCAGCGACGGCGACAAAGGTGGTGCCGATGGCTCTGGCTTCCGCTCTTTTGGCGGTGAGGTTCCAGTACGTGTACTGCATGAAACCCAGCACTAGAACCAAGAGAATCAGCATCGTTGCTGGAGCCAGAAGGACTTGTTGTTTAACCGTTATCCTCATCGACGCAGATTATCATGACAGGGCTGTTTTTGCACTGTGCAGATGCGCAAATTTACTCCTTTTTCCAGCGCAGATGACGCATTGCCGTATCCGCGATTTCAACCACCCCCTCAATGGTTTTACGATAAAGTCGGCGAATCGGGACATCGTTGATGCTGAGCTCGCCATCGACCTGCTGCAGCTGAATTTTATCGCCGTATTTCAAGCCTTCAAGGGATGCAGCCGTTTCCGGGGCCACGCCGATCAAAAAGCGGTAGTTTTCGCTTCCATGCTTTTTGGAAAAAACCAGCAGGGTGCGTTGGGCTTTTCCGGTGCGGAAATCGAACCGTGAGGTTTTGGCCAGTAGCTTGGCCGTACACTTATGCTCCTTCCCCAGTATCGTTTCCAGAGTGATGTCGGCCGGTTTTAGTCGGCCGAGTAACGGTCTGGCCTCAGGCCGATAGGGCACCGCCCGGCGGCTGAGAAACTGCTCCTGGGTTTCCAGGAGGATGACGACGTTATTGTTGATCGGTCCGCCGATGGAATGGGACAGGGCTGCCTGGTAATCGCCGTTGACGAGCATTTGATGATTTTCAACGATCTGGACCATTCCGGTTGCCCCGAGGGGGTGGCCGCGGCCTTTCAGACCACCGGTGAGGTTGGTCGGAAACAGTCCGCGCGGTCCGGTCAGTTCTTCATCAAGCAGCCCATCCAACAGATTTGTCCGGGGAACAACACCAAGGTCAACCAGGTTGATGGCACCGAAGCCGTTAAAGGGGTCGTGCATGTTGATATGGACGGGAGTATTCAATTCGTGCAGGTTTTTAAGTCCGGCCATGCCCAGCGCCTGAGCCAGGGCAATGCGTGTCGCCGGAAAGCTGGTGTAGGTCAGGCGATCCGCAATAGTGGGGATGTCGGTACCGGACCCGACCCCTGCCACCCGGACCCGGCTCTCCTGTGAGGTCAGCAGGCAGGCCGCAATTCCGTCGGACATGGGGCAAAAATCGTAATAATGGAGAGGGTCGTAATACAGATAATTTTTCCCCCCGTCCATTTCCGCCAGGTACTGCTCTGCCGGGATTTCATAGTTGAGATGTGCGTTGGGATTTTGCGCTGCATAGTGATGGGACCGCTCGGTCCAACGCGAGGTATAGTGGTTCCATTTTTCCAGACTCAACCCGAATTTCTGAATCAGGGACTGGGCAACCAGCGCTCCCGCAGGCAGGCATGGTCAGCCCGTATTCGGCTTCTTCCCGGTCGATGACCCCGGCGACTATTTTGGTGGCTTCGCGGGTGGAAACATCGCTCATTTTCTGAATGCCGAGGGCCAGGACATGATCATGCTGCCCGGATGCGACTTCCATGAAAGCCGCTTCAAAAGCGCTGGCTCCCGAGGAGGATGCGGTATCGACCAGAACGGATTTTGCTCCGCTGATCCCGAGCCGGCCACTGACCTTGGCGGCAACATTGTCGATCCCTGAAAAAGCAAACGGATTCTGGGAGCCGACCACAACACAGCCGATGCGGTCCTTGTCGATTTTGGAATTGTTCAGTAATGGCTGAAGTGCGTCGACCAGTTCGAAAAAACTCATTTTTGGACGGTGCCTGCCGTTGTATTTGCCGACGGGCAGCATGAAGGAGTCTGCCAGGTAAACTGCGCGGGGTTGAAAAAACATGAATTCTGACCTCCTGAAGGGATGTGGCGTGGAGAATGGGCTGGGGAGTGGGTCGGTATTCTGAACCGGCTTTGGTGCTCCACCGAACTCCGGCAAAATTATAACAGGCAGATGGTCGTTTTGAAAGTTGGCAAGGGCGGGAAGGGTAGAATAGCTAGGCAAAAAAAAGCCCCAAAGACCTGGAGGGGGGGTAGGTCTTCGGGGCGCGAAACCTCCGAAGAGGTTTCTGGAAGTACTTATACTAAAATCGTTCAGAAAAGTGAACTAAAAAAATTTAAAGTTTATTTAATCGAAATTTTCGCTTTCGGTCAGCGGGAGCGTCACGCTGAAGCGGCTCCCCTGACCAGGAGTCGAGGAAACCCTGATGGTTCCATCGTGGGCTTCGACAATCCATTTGGCGATAGACAGACCGAGACCTGATCCGCCGTCATTACGGTTAAGAGTTTTATCAACCCGGTAGAAGCGTTCGAAAATAAGCTCCCATTCCTCTTGGGCAATGCCGATACCGCTGTCACTGATCGTTATTTTGACCCTGATCCTGATCGGCCTGCTCGATATCTATTCCGACCTTCCCCCCCGCGGGCGTATATTTGATCGCATTGGTCAGCAGGTTTAACAGCACCTGTCTCATTCGCAGGTTGTCCGCAAGAATGAAAATATCCTGGCGGGGGCAGCTAAGGTCAACGCGGATACTTTTTGCGGCAGCCAGCAATTGGGCCTGGCGGTGCAGTTCGACGATAAGCTCCGGCAGATAGATGGGCTCCATTTTTAAAGGAATCTGTCCCAGGTCGCTTTTGGACAGCAACAGCAGGTCCTCGATCAGGTAGCTCATGCGGCTGATCTCTTCAAGGTTTGATTCCAAAACCTTTCTGAGTTCCTCCTGATCCCGTCTACTGCGCAGGGCGAGTTCTGTTTCACCGCGCAAGATGGTCAAGGGCGTCCGCAATTCATGGGTGACATCCGCCGCAAACTGTCTTGACCGGCGCAGATTGTTGGCCATTCGCTCCATCAGCGCATTATAGCTTTGGGCCAGCTCCTGGACTTCTGCAGGATCGGTACTTTCCGGAGTGAAATAGAGAGGCTCAACTTCCGGATCGGTTTTATTCATGAGCTGAATCAGGCGATTGATGGCAGATGCCTTGGCATGTTTATATTTTCGCTGCTGGTTGTTTGAGCAGGTCAATGTGATTGTTCCTCCCAACAATAATATGGGTCATCTTGGGGTGGCGGCGATTGGCCGGTTGTTTGTTGCAGAGCAGGCCCACCAATTCTCGGTATTTTCTTCATCATAATTGCAGCTGACCCTGGAGACCAGGGTCAGTCCGAATCTTTCAGGACATAGCCGACGCCCCGAACGGTATGGATCAGTTTTTTGTCGAAATCACGGTCAATTTTTTTCCGCAGATAATTGACATAGACGTCAATGATATTGGTAAAAGAATCGAAGGTGTAGTCCCAAACATGTTCTGCGATCATGGTTCGAGTCAGAACCTGATTCGGGTTCCGCATGAAGTATTCCAGCAGGGCATATTCCTTGGCGGTGAGGTCGACTGGGCGGTTATTGCGCCAGACATTATGGCCAACCGGGTCCAGCCGCAGATCGGCAAAATAGAGTTCGGCCCCGCGGTCCTGGGAACCACGACGGATCAGGGCTCTGACCCGTGCCACCAACTCGGCAAAGGCAAAAGGCTTGGTCAGGTAGTCATCGCTGCCGATATCCAGGCCGGATGCGATATCCTCAACGGTATCATTGGCGGTCAGGCACAGAATCGGGGTCGAGATGTTTTTTTCACGTAACTCCCTGATTGCACTCAGGCCGTCTTTCTTGGGTAGCATGACATCCATCAGAATAAGATCATAACTGGAGCTTTCCGCCATGGCGATACCGCTTTCGCCGTCATGGGCAACATCGACAGTAAAATCTTCTTCTTCCAGGCCCCGTTTGATAAAACTGGCCACCTTTTTTTCATCTTCGACAACCAGGATCCGCATCAATGAGTCTCCTTTTGGTCAATGCCGTTGCACCTGTATCTAGTGGTGCGGAATATTAAAAACCCCGCCACCCATTTGTTGAAATGGATTTGGTAAGGGGTTGGTTTTAAGCTGAAAAAATAATATCATGAGACTTTCCTAGCTCAGCCTCATGAAAATCAGATTAAACTTTAGCAGAGTCTAAAAACGTGCGCAAGAGCAATAATAGATTATTTTAATTATTTTTGTTTATGGTCAGAGTGTACAAATTTACTGATTCCTTATTGTCTTCATTGATAGATTCTGTTAATTAGTGATGATGAAAAATGAATGGATTGCGATAGAGGTGGGTGTTCCAGGGGCTTGGGTTGATCTGGTCAGCGTCTTGCTTGCTGATTGTGGATGCTCCGGCGTTGTTGTTGAAGAACGGCAGCTGGATACCTTTGTGGTACCTGACGATGCCCTTGACCCAGAGCGGATTTATCGGCTCAAGGGCTATTTTGAGGCGGACTGCTCCCCCGAACAGCTGGTGACGAAGGTTGCCGGGGCCCTGCGCCAGGCCCCGCTGCCGGACGAACTGTCCTTGGAGGTCCTCCCCGGCGAGACTGTCCAGATCGAGGACTGGTCCGAACAGTGGAAGCAGAATTTTTCCGCTTTTCGCGTTGGTGAGCGACTGGTGGTCTGTCCCAGTTGGGAAGAGACCCAAGTTGCTGCCGATGACGTCATCATTGAGATTGACCCGGGGATGGCGTTCGGGACCGGCTCGCATGCGACAACCAGATTATGTCTGGAGGCCATCGCGGAGCTGCTGGCCAGCCCCACGCCGCCCACTCAGATGTTGGATGTCGGAACCGGCTCTGGCCTGCTGGCACTGGGGGCCGCGGCCCTGGGGTGCGCAGCGGTTCTGGCCAATGACATTGACCCGATTGCCTGTCAGGTCGCCCGCGAAAATGTGCAGAAAAACGGCTATCAGGAGCGCATTGAAGTGACTGAGATGCCCCTGGAGTCTCTTCCGGGATCCTTTGATCTGGTCGTGGCGAATATCCTCGCGGAAGAGAATGTCCGGCTCGGGCCGGCTTTTATGGCGCATTTGCGCCCGGGCGGCTGGCTTGTTCTGTCCGGGATTTTGCGGGAGAAAGAAGCGCTGGTGCGCGCCGGGTTTGACGGTTTTCCGCTGGAATCCTTTGCCAGCCGTTATCTGGACGACTGGGTCTGTCTCCTTTATCGCCGGAATCGTTGATGCGGAGTTTTTTTATTCCCGAACCGGAGCTCAGTTGCGGCAGCGTGCTTGTGTTGCCGGTGGAACAGCGCAAACATATCAGGACCGTTCTCCGCCTGAGTCCCGGCGATGAGGTTGAACTGTTCAACGGCACTGGACAGGTTGCCAGGGGGGTTCTGGACGCTTTGGACCAGGTGCAGGTTCTGCAGGTTGAAACCCAGCCTTCCGCAGCCTGCCGTTTGACCCTTCTCCAGGGACTGCCGAAAGGTGAAAAACTGGAGCTTATCCTCCAGAAGGGGACGGAAATTGGGGTCAGCTGTTTTCAGGTGGTTGCGATGGAACGCAGCGTTGGCCGCCTCAAAACCGAAAAAAAGGAGCAAAAACTGGGGCGTTGGTGGAAAATCATCCAGGAAGCCGCGCGCCAGAGTCGTCAATATCACTTGCCTGAACTCCAGGCTGATTTGTCTTTACCCCAGGCGCTGGCCCAGGTGCAGGCTGATTTGAAGCTGGTGCTCTGGGAAGAGGAAGCCGGTTCCCTGGCAGCCGCTCTGCCTCGCCGGATTCCGCAAAGTATCGCTGTTATCATCGGTCCCGAAGGGGGCATCAGCAGCAAGGAAATCGAACTGATCAAACAGGCCGGGTTTATCCCTGTTGGACTGGGGCCGCGAATTCTCCGCACTGAAACCGCCGGGCTTGCGATAATGTCGATTTTACAATATCTTTATGGTGATTTTGCTACGGGCCGACATGGTTGAGGAACCGTGCTCAGAGGAAAGGAAAAATCATGAGATGTCCCAAGTGTGGCTTCAACAGTTTTGACTATCTCGACAACTGCAAAAAATGCGGTAAAGACCTGGTTGAGTTCAAAGAGCGCTACGGAATTAAAAGTGTCCTGTTCCCCGGACAGGCGGCTGCTGGTGAAGCAGCGGTCGAAACCGATTTCGATGCTGATGCCGCGGTTGCCGCTGCAACGGCTTCGGTCGCCGCTGCACCTGTTTTCGAAGCTAGCCCGGAACCGGAAGCCCCAGCCGCCGAAAGCGATGATTTCGGCTTCGATTTCATGGGGGACAGCACCGAGGATGACGATCTCTCCTTTGACGAGCTTTTTGAGGAAGCTCCGGAAGACGAAGATGTCGAGGAGACCCTGGAAGGCCCAAAGGCCAAAGCCGAAGCGACAGATAGTACAGATTTTTCCTTCGATCTGCCAGAGGAAGACGATTTGGAGGACGATTTCGGTTTTGATCCGGATGAGGATAGCGCGACAAATGCGGCCAGAAAAGATCAGGGAAAGGATCCTGCAGACCCTTTTGATTTTCCGGAGTCCTCTGTCGCTGAGGGGGCTCCGGATGCTGAATCTACGGCGGATTTGTTCGACCTGACACAAAATGAAGCTGAGGCCCTGGCGGACGAGGGTTCTGTTATGCTGACGGACTCCTTTGCCGTGGCGGAAGAGCAGGATGATCCCTTCAGGGTGGCGGAAGAAATTCCAGCCGAACCGGAGGCTGAGCTACCATTGAACGAGACTGCTTTGGAGCCGAGCCCTACGGCCCCGGTATCACCCGGAGTGCGCGACGAGGAAGCGGTGTACGCTGAATATTACCGTCAATTCGACGAGCTGGCTGAGCAATTGACGAGTGCCGACGAGGAGGTTGCTGCCCCGCCTTTGGCGGCAACGGCTGTGTTTGAGGATAGCGACGAAGCGGTTGATGATGAAGGTTCCGTTTTGGCCACTGAAGAACTCGGCACGGCCGGTTTGGGCAAGCGTCTTTTGGCGGGGGGATGCGATATCCTCGTGCTGGCTGTGGTTGGCGGGAGCTTTGTTATTGCTGCCGAAGCGGCCATGGGAGGGGCGAACGACCAGCTGCTCCCCTCTGTGACCACCTTGCTGGACCTTTCCATCCCTTACTTCCTGGTGTTGTTTTCTCTGTTCTTTGGCTATTTCACTCTATTTCATTTTTTGGCCGGGCAGACGCCGGGGAAAATGCTTGCCGGTTTGCGGGTTGAAACCATCGGTGGCGACGCCCTGGATTTTCCTCAGGCTTTTCTGCATACGGTCGGTGGTTTGCTCCAACTGCTGCCTGCCGGACTCGGGTATCTCTCCGTTTTAGCCAATCCGCAACGCCGCGGCTGGAATGATCGTCTGGCTGGAACCCGCGTGGTCAACCTGAAGCGCTAGTGGGCGGCTGGGAAACAGCCTGTCGAAGCGAGGGACGCACAAAATCGATGAAGATCTCTGCCTATTGATTTTGTGCGGTGGGGAAAGCGTATCTCTCGCCAACTGCTTGAAAACTTTTGCGATGAACCTTTTCAACGACCCGCTTGGGTCCTGCCCGGCCAAGGGCCTGGGCAGCTTGTTTTTCTCAGGCCATTCTTAATCGTATAAAGCTCTGCAGGTCGGGACATTTCAGGAAATCATTATGCTCCAGTTCCCAGCCGATCGTTGAGGTTGGCTGGGGTCCGTAGTCGTGCCCCGGGTAGATAGTGGTGTCCTGCGGCAGGGTTTTCAGGCGTTGCAGGCTGTCATAAAGGGCGGCGACATCGCTGCCTGGCAGATCCGCCCGGCCACAGCGACTGACAAAAAGGGTATCGCCGGTAATCAACTGCGGGCCACTGCGAAAGACGATCGATCCGGGGGTGTGCCCTGGAGTGTGCAGAACCTTGAGCAGACCGTTTCCCAGCTGGATGGTTGATCCTTCCGAAAGGATGATGTCCGGGCTTGGAACGTCCTGAGGATGGGCAGCCAGTTTTGCTCCGGTCGCTTCAATAATGACTCCGTTACCGGCGACATGATCCCTGTGGCCGTGGGTATTCAGCAGCAGTTTCAGGTCGACGTTCAATTCCCGCGCTTTTTCAAGCAGGCGTTCGGGGTGCATCGAAGGGTCAACGGCCGCGCCATGCATGGTTTCCGGGCAATAGACCAGGTAAGAGAAATTATCCATGTCACTGGCCGGAATCTGAATGATATTCAATATGTCCATTGGTCCTGCGGTTCCTCCTGAGCAATCAGGCAAATCTCCCTGTCGATGATTTTGAAACGCTGCCCGGTGCTCCGGACCAGCCATTCATCGCCTTCTTCTGGCGGTTGTGGAAACTCGCGGTTGCCGAGGAACACATCCTCATTGTTGATCATTCCCCACCAGTCAAGCGCCCCGGTTTGCCAGATTTTGGTTTTTAGAAAAAACGCCATGATTTCTCCGGAAATAAAACGTTAAGAGTTGAGTGCATGAGATAGTCTCATTATATTATCAGAGAGCTTCGTATAATCACAACGGTCCAGGGGGTGAAAATGAAATTTACCAAAATGCAGGGCATCGGTAATGACTATATTTATATCGACTGTTTTCAGGAACAGGTAGACGATCCTGAGGAGTTTGCGCGCCGTGCCAGTGACCGGCATTTCGGCATCGGCTCAGATGGGCTGATCCTGATCCTGCCTTCGCAGGTGGCCGATGTGCGCATGCGGATGTTTAATGCCGATGGCAGTGAAGCGGAAATGTGCGGCAACGGGATCCGCTGTGTTGCCAAGTACGCTTACGATCACGGGTTGGCCCGGAAGACCGCGCTACAGGTCGAAACCGGCAACGGGGTGCTCGACTTGCAGCTGTTTCTGGGGAACGACGGTCTGGTGGCAAAGGTTCAGGTCAACATGGGCCTGCCAATATTACAGCGTGCCGCCATTCCGATGACCGGTCCGGCAACCGAAACTGCCGTGCTGGTCCCCTTTGTGGTCGCCGGTCATACCCTTGAGCTGACCTGTGTCTCCATGGGCAATCCCCACGCCGTGGTCTATGTCGATGATGTAGCGGCCTTTCCGGTCGCTGAAATCGGTCCGCAGATCGAAACCAGCGACTGGTTTCCGCGCCGGACCAACATTGAGTTTGTCCAGATTGTGAGCCGAACCGAAGTGATCCAGCGCACCTGGGAGCGGGGCGCAGGGGAAACCCTGGCCTGCGGAACCGGGGCTTCGGCGGTCACCGTGGCTGGCGTTCTGACCGGTAAAACCGAGCGCAAGATCTTGAATCATCTACGCGGCGGCGAGCTGGAACTGGAATGGCTCGACAATGGACCGGTGCTGATGACCGGACCTGCCGTTGAAGTGTTCAGCGGCGAATATGAACCGAAATAGGCGTGTATGAAAGCGATACTGTTTGATCTGGATAACACTCTTTACCCGCGGGAAAAAGACCTCTTTGGGCTTATCGATGTGCGCATCAACCGTTACATGGAAGAGATCGTCGCCATTGATCCGCAGGCGGTCGATGGTTTGCAGCGCCGTTACTTGAAAGATTACGGTGCCACCCTGCAGGGGTTGATTCGCCACCATGGGGTCAACCCGGAAGATTATCTGGACTATGTGCATGCGGTGGACGTCGCCAGCCGGCTTTCCTGCGATCTGCGGCTCCAGGCTGTGCTGGCTGGGTTGCCGGCGCCCAGCTATGTCTTTACCAACGGCTCCCGCGATCATGCCGACCGGGTGGTCAATGCCCTGGGGCTGGACGGGCTGTTTGTGGATGTTTTCGACATCCGCATCGACAATTATCAACCGAAGCCGAATCCCGGGCCCTATCGCAAGGTTCTTAGCCAGTTGCAATTGGTCGGTGAGCAGTGCGTCATGGTGGAAGATCAGCCGCAAAACCTGCAAACCGCCAAGCAGTTCGGGATGAAAACAGTGTTGGTCGGGCCGCAGGATCCGCAGTACAGTCTTGCTTTTGTCGATGCCTGGATCAGGGAACCGGCGGATATCGCCGGATTGCTGGGTTCCTGGGCGGGAGCTGCCGGGTGAGTCGGCCGAGCGCACCGGAGTTGTTGATCGGCGTCCACGTTTCGATTGCCGGCGGTATTGACCGGGCCTTCAGCCGGGGGGAACTGATCGGATGTTCCGCAATCCAGATCTTTACCCGCAATGCCAGCCGTTGGCAGGCAAAACCGCTGAGCACAGAAGCCATAGTCGCGTTTCGTAGCGCCCGCACAAATAGTCCCATTCGCTATGTGGCAGCCCATGATAGTTACCTGATCAACCTGGCCAGCCCGAAGCCTGAGCTCAGGAAAAAATCGATTGATGCCTTTGTCGATGAGCTGGTGCGTTGCGAGCAGCTGGGCATCGGTGATCTGGTCATGCACCCCGGTGCGCACATGGGGCAAGGGGTTGCGGCGGGTTTGCAGACCGTTGCCGCCAGCTTTCGCAGCATTTTCGCCGGAGCGCCGTCCAAGGTCAGAGTTCTGCTGGAAAATACCGCCGGCCAGGGGACCAGTCTGGGCTCCCGGTTTGAGGACCTGGCGGAGATCTGCAGCTTGGTCGGGACGGAACGGTTTGGCGTCTGTTTTGATACCTGCCATGCCTTTGCCGCCGGTTATGATCTGAGCAGCGCCCAGGCCTACCATGAGGTGATGGCCGATTTCGACCGTCTGCTCGGCTGCGACCGGTTGGCGCTATTTCATCTCAATGATTGTAAAAAGCCTTTGGGATCGCGGGTTGACCGGCATGAACATGTAGCCAAAGGGGAGATCGGGCGGGCCGGGTTTGCCGCATTGATGAGCGATCCGCGCTTTGCCGGCATACCAAAAATAATGGAAACTCCCGGTGGCCCGGAGCATTGTTACGACCTGGAGAATCTGGCTCTGCTACGCCAGCTGGCCGGGGCGAAAGAAGGAGTCTGTGAATGAGAGCAGTGGTGCAACGGGTCAGCCAAGCCGGGGTTAGCGTCGCCGGGCAACGGATAGCCGGGATCGGTCAGGGGTTGCTGGTTCTGTTGGGAATCGAGGACGGTGATGATCGTGCGGCCGCCGAGTATCTGGCGGAAAAAACTGTGGGGCTGCGGATTTTTGAAGATGCGGCCGGCAAGATGAATTGCTCGGTGGTGGATTGTGGTGGGCAGATTCTGGTGGTGTCGCAGTTCACCTTGCTGGCGGACTGTCGCAAAGGACGGCGTCCCAGCTTTTCATCAGCGGCGCTCCTCGAGCAAGCAGAGCCACTGTGCAATTATTTCGTTGAACAGGTCTGTGCCCGCGGCGTGGATACCCAAACCGGTAAGTTTCGCGCCGACATGGCGGTCGACCTGGTCAATGACGGGCCGGTGACCATTTTACTGGACAGTAAACGTCAATTCTGAGTTGTCCTGCGAACTGGCGGCACGTTGTTTCTGCTTGGATGAATTTGGGAAACAGACCCCGATCCTGTGGACCGGAGCCTGTTTGATGGTGGTTGTTAAAGAGCTTTCTGGAGCAGATTCTCAACCTGGTTTTTCGGCACGGCACCAACCAGCTGGTCAACGATTTCGCCGTCTTTGAACAGGATCATGGTGGGAATGCCACGCACGCCATACTGACCGGGTGTGGCCGGATTCTCATCGACATTGACTTTGCCGATTTTGATCTTGCCTTCATATTCTTCCGCCAGTTGATCAAGCACCGGGGCGATCGCTTTGCAGGGTGCACACCAGGTTGCCCAAAAATCGACCAGAATCGGTGTTGCAGATTTAAGAACGTCAGCTTCAAATTGAGCGTCGGTAATTTCGAGTACTTTGTCGCTAGCCATCGACTTCTCCTTTTTTCCGGTAGTGGCTTTTCTGTTTCGGTGAATTGATATTCGAACTCAAATATATATAGAAGATTACAGAAAAATCAAGTTGTATTCCGGTGTCCGCTCTCGCTTGACAGCAAGGGTGCCGGTCCATATTATGCTTGTGCCGAGCTTTCCTGGATTTTTAGCGGAACCGGTTCTGGAGGTAATGAATGAATCAGCAAATCAGCGAGGCGTGCCGTCAGACCGTCGCTTTGCACGAAAAATTCTGTCAGGAACAGAACGATCAGATGGTCGCTCTGGCCAAGCGGCTCGGGGGTCTGTTTGCCGAAGAGGGGCAGCTTCTTCTGGCTGGGCATGGCCATATGGCCGCCATTGCCCAGCTGATGGCTGCGCAGTTTGCCTTTCGACTTGATTTCGATCGCCCGGTCTTGCCGGCGCTCTGCCTGGGGAGCGATCCCCTGCTCAGTGCCCGGATGATGGCGGAAGGGCAGTTCGAACAGCATTTGGTGCGCCATTATCGTGCGGTCAACAGCCAGCACCATCTGCTGCTGATCTGCTCCGACGGGTCTGCTGCTCCCGAACTTCAGGCCCTGGTTGAAGAAACCCTGGAAAACGAGCAGACCGTGGTGCTGTTGTCCGGCGATTGCCGCAAAGACCCTCTGTTCAAAGATGACCTTGATGTCTGTATTGACCTGGCCACCGATTGCATGCCACGGCTACTGGAACTGGCTCAGTTTGCCGGTCATCTGCTCTGTGAGCTGGTCGAAAAAGAACTGTTCGGCCGTTAGGAATAAACGGCTTCGAAACGGCTGAAGCGCCAAATTGATAAAATCTGTAAGGAAAATAAAAAAGTTGACACACGAGATTGGTGAACAATACAATCTCCCGACTTCATGAGGAGCGGTAACCGAATGATGTTTTATCATCGTAGGTCCGAAGCGCCGGAAAGGGTACCATGGGAACCTCGACTCTGTTGACCTCTAGCACCACTCTGATCTATCTCACCGCGAGTATTCTTTACCTGACCGCCATGATTGGCAAAAAAAACAAAGCAGGACGGCTGGGGCGTTGGTGTCTGCTCGTCGGGGTCATTGTTCATGCCGGCTCCTTCGCGGTGCTCCACTCCAGGGTTGGTGGCACTCCGGTGACCAGTCTGCAGGAATCACTGTCTTTTTTTGCCTGGTGTCTGGTGCTGCTTTACCTGTTGCTGGAACTGCGTTTCCGGCTCTCGGTGATGGGTTCTTTCGCTGCGCCGCTGGCCTTCATGTTGATGGTTGCCAGCGCCTTAAGTCCCAATGTGGTGGTGCAGTTGAACCCGCTCTTTAAAAGTTGGCTGTTCCCGGTTCACATTACCCTTGCTTTTCTCGGCAATGCCGCGTTTGCGCTGTCGTTCGGTGCCGGCATCATGTATCTGGTGCAGAACCGCATGCTGAAAAGCAAGCACTTTACCGGTATCTTCCAACTGTTGCCCTCGCTGGATACCCTCGACAAAGTCAACTACACTTGTCTGAGCGTCGGTTTCCCGCTGATGACCCTCGGCATCATCAGTGGTGCCTTCTGGGCCAATACCGCCTGGGGCAGTTACTGGAGTTGGGACCCGAAAGAGACCTGGGCGCTGATTACCTGGTTCCTCTACGCCGCGCTTTTGCACGGGCGTCTGTCCGCGGGCTGGCGAGGCCGTACCGCGGCTCTTTTTTCCATCATCGCCTTTATGTTTCTGCTGTTCACCTTCCTGGGGGTGAACTTGCTGCTCAGTGGTTATCACACATTCGAAGCTTTTGCCGTTAATTGAGCTGAAGCTTACTGAAACGATGCTATGAATATCATTGTTGTGGGGTTGAGTCATAAGACCGCCCCGGTGGAAATCAGAGAAAAGGTTGCTTTCCCGCCGACCGCCATGGCCGCTCCGTTGGCGCAGATGCAGGCGTTGCCAGCAATCGCCGAAGCGGTCATCGTTTCGACCTGTAACCGGGTTGAGCTGTATGCCGCCACCCGCACCCCTGAAGCCGGGATTGTCGAGCTGAAGGCGTTTCTGGCCCATTATCATCAGCTGGAGCCGGCCGCGCTGGATTCTCACCTTTATCACTACGAGGGTGAAGCTGCCATGCAGCATGTCATGCGGGTGGCTGCCAGTCTCGATTCCATGGTCATCGGTGAACCGCAGATTCTTGGCCAGATTAAAACCGCTTATGGCTATGCCACCGAGTTCAAAACTGCCGGGACCATTCTCAACCGGTTTCTGCACAAGGCTTTTTCCGTGGCCAAGCGGGTCCGCAATGAAACCGAGATCGCCAGTCACGCCGTGTCGGTTTCTTTCGCCGCCGTTGAACTGGCTCGCAAAATATTCGACAGCCTCGAAAATAAGACGGTCATGTTGATCGGCGCCGGAGAAATGTGTGAACTGGCAGCGAAGCATTTTGTCAACAACGGCGTCTCCAAAGTGCTGGTGACCAATCGGACTTTCAGTCGGGCCGAAAAACTCGCCGAAGAATTTTCCGGAACGGCCGTTAATTTTGAAGATTTCCAGGAACAATTGCACCGCGCGGATATTGTGTTATCGTCGACCGGCGCCCCGGATTATGTCCTGACCGCCAAAAAGCTCAAGCAAGTAATCAAGCTGCGCCGATATAATCCGATGTTCCTGATCGATATCGCGGTGCCGCGGGATATTGATCCGGCGGTGAACCGGCTGGAAAGTATCTACCTCTATGATGTCGATGATCTTCAGGGGGTGGTGGAAGCCAACCTCAAGGAGCGGCAGAAAGAGGCAGTCAAGGCTGAAGCTATCATTGCCGATGAAGTGCAGCAGTTTCAGAGCTGGCTGGCAACCCTGGAAGTCAAACCGACCATTGTTGCATTGCGCCGCCAGCTGGAGCAGGTTCGTCAGCTGGAGATGGAAAAAACCCTGGCCGGGCTGTCCCATCTTGGCGAGAAAGAACGGAAAGCCATTGATGCCATGACCGCGGCGATTGTCAACAAGATCCTGCATCACCCAACAAGCATCCTCAAGCAGGCCAGCACCAGTGATGACGGCAACCTCTACCTGGATGCTGTCCGTACCTTATTCGATCTGCCGGAACCAGCCGGCGAGACAACTGATTCCGCTAAACCTAACCGAAGGAGTTGAGATGTCCCGTACTTTGCGAATCGGCACGCGTGCCAGTGCTTTGGCCTTGTGGCAGGCAAACTGGGTTAAAGACCAGTTGGAGCAGCGTTACCCCGATCTGACCGTGACCCTGACCAAAATCAAGACTCAAGGGGATAAAATCCTCGATGTTCCGTTGGCCATGGTCGGTGGTAAGGGCCTGTTCGTCAAGGAAATCCAGGAAGCGATGTTGCGTCACGAAGTCGATATCGCCGTTCATTCCATGAAAGATGTGCCGACCTTTTTCCCCGAGGGCACAGGGCTGCGCTGTATCACCGAGCGGGAAGATCCGCGCGACATCGTGGTTCTGAAACCGGGCTACGCCAGCTTCGCCGATATCCGCCACAACGGTCGTATCGGCACCTCTTCGCTGCGCCGCAAGGCCCAACTGCTCAACCTGCGGCCCGACCTGGAGATGGTCGATATCAGGGGCAATGTCCAGACCCGGATCAACAAGCTTGAAGAAGATCACCTGGATGCCGTGGTGCTGGCTGCTGCTGGCATGCATCGGCTCGGCTTCGGTGCGCAGATCGGTGAATATTTTGACCCGAAGGTCTGCCTGCCCGCCATCGGCCAGGGGGCTTTGGGGCTGGAAAGCCGGGTTGATGACGAAGAGACCAACAACCTGATCGACTTTTTCAATCATGCCGAAACCGCCTATGCGGTGACTGCGGAACGGGCGGTCCTTTCCACCCTGGAAGGGGGGTGTCAGGTGCCGATTGCGGCTTTCGGAACCGTCCGCGGGACTGAGCTGGAATTGACCGGACTGGTCTCCGATGTCGCCGGCCGGGAACTGCTGAAGAAGACCCTGACCGGGCCGGTCGGACAGGCCGCTGAACTCGGTGTGACCCTGGCTAAAGAGCTGCTGGAGATGGGGGCGGGGCGGATCCTGAACGCGGTTTACGGCTGCGAAACCTTCAAGCAGGATGAGGATTGAACGACGGTGAAGGAGCTGCCTTTAGCCGGGAAAAGATTTCTGGTGACCCGCTCGCAAAATCAGGCGGCCGCTCTGGTTGCGTTACTGGCAGAACAGGGCGGTGAAGCGATCTGTGTCCCGACCATCGACATCGTTGCGCCGGAGAGCTGGCGCCCCCTGGATCAGGAGATCCGCAATCTGGAAGATGTCGATATCCTGATTCTGACTTCGGCCAATGCGGTCAGCGCTTTTTTTGAGCGGTTCCTGGAAAATGAGCAGTATTTCGGCTTGTTGAAAGCCATTACTGTTGTTGCCGTCGGCCCCAAAACAGCCCAGGCTCTGGCGCCCTATGCGCTCAGCGCGGATGTCGTTCCACAGGATCACAGCGCCGAAGGGATTGTCGCAGAGCTGCTGGCGCTGGGCGTTGCCGGAAAGAAGATCCTTTATCCGCGAGCTGAACTGGCCCGGCCTTATCTGGTTGATCATCTGCGCGCTGGCGGTGCGGAAGTCAGCGCCCCGATCGCCTATCGGACGGTTGCCCCGCGGGAGAATACGGAAAAAATCCGCCGGCTGTTAAAAAACCAAGAGCTGGATGCGATTTGTTTCAGTTCCTCTTCCACTTTTGATAATCTGCTGGCCATGCTTGGCGATGAGCTGAAAGTATTACTGGGGAAAACCGAACTGTTTTCCATCGGCCCACAGACCTCACGGACGATTCGTGAGCATGGCTTCGATGTCGATCTGGAGCCGTCGGCCTGGACTTTGGATGCCCTGGTTGAGGCCATGGTGGAACACTATCGAAACTGACGGCAAACGCTGCGAACCGGCTGTTGAGCGGTTCTCTATTGCAAAGGAGTCTCTTTATGTACTTTCCCAATTATCGTCCGCGCCGCCTGCGGCGCAATGAAAATATCCGGCGGATGGTTCGCGAAACCCACCTGCGGGTTGATGATCTGATTTACCCGATGTTCAGCGCCTTCGGTGAAAATATCCGCAAGGAAATCGGTTCGATGCCGGGAATTTATCAGCAGTCCATTGAGAATATTATCAGCGAAGCCAAAGAGGTCTACGCTCTCGGCATTCCGGCCGTGATCCTGTTCGGTATCCCGGAAGAGAAGGATGCCGTCGGCAGTGACGCCTACAGCGACAGCGGCATTATTCAGAATACCATTCGCGCACTGAAGAAAGAGCTACCGGAGCTGTTGGTGATTACCGATGTCTGCATGTGCGAATATACGGACCATGGACACTGCGGGATGATCAAGGATGGCGATGTCGACAACGATGCCACTCTGGAACTGCTCGCCAAGGAAGCCCTCTCCCATGCCCAGGCCGGGGCAGATATCATCGCGCCGTCGGACATGATGGACGGGCGAATTGCGGCGATCCGGGATGTGCTGGACGAAAACGGTTTCGAGCATATTCCGATCATGAGCTATGCGGTCAAATATGCCAGCGGCTTTTACGGACCCTTCCGCGAAGCAGCGGAGAGCACTCCCGAGTTCGGCGACCGGCGCAGCTACCAGATGGATCCCGCCAACCGTCTTGAGGCCCTGCGCGAAGCGAATCAGGATCTGGCCGAGGCCGCCGATTTTTTGATGGTCAAGCCGGCGTTGTCCTACCTGGATATTATCCGCGATTTGAAAGACAATTTTGACCTGCCGCTGGTTGCCTACAACGTCTCTGGCGAATACAGCATGGTCAAAGCCGCCGCGGCAAGGGACTGGGTCGAGGGAGAGCGGGTCATGATGGAAATCCTGCTCAGCATAAAACGGGCTGGCGCCGACCTGATCATTACTTATCATGCCAAAGAGGCGGCCAGGTTATTGCAGGGCTGAGCAAGACCTGCTAGATTGAATCACGTCCTCAGCGGGCTGACGCAGTGCGTCGGCCCGCTCTTGTCATTTTAAGGTGCGGTATTTTTAAGGAACAGGTCATCATTTTTGTCCAGCTCAGAATATTTTGTTGATACCCTGCCCAACGGGGTGCGCCTGGTGACGGTGCCGCTGCCTCATTTGCATGCCGCGGAACTGGTCTGTTATCTGGCCGTCGGTGGCCGCAATGAAACTGACGAAATCTCTGGAGTTTCCCATTTTCTGGAGCATATGGTTTTTCGCGGCACCGAGGAATATCCGACCAGCACCGATATCGAACGCGCTTTCGAGGCGATCGGCGGTGCGGTCAACGCTTCGACCGATGTTGAGACCACCTGCTTTCATTCGCGGGTTCATCCGGAATATCTGGCGGAAGGGTTGGCTCTATTCGCGTCGATGTTGCTGCGACCGAAATTCACGGAACTGGATGTGGAGCGGCGGATTATTCTTGAGGAAGCCCGCGAGGACTTCAACGAGGAAGGGACCCAGGTCAATCCAGACAATCTGATGGCCGAGCTGCTTTGGCCCGGGCATCCCCTCGGAAAATCCCTGATCGGCACACCGGAAAGCCTGCACGGCATCGACCTGCCTCGGTTGGAGGCCTATTACCGGAGCTGGTACCGGCCGCAGAACCTCGTGATCTGTGCCTGTGGGCCGCTTTCGCGGGATGAATTCCGTAGCGCGGCAACGCGTGAATTCGGCCATTGGGCGCCCGCCCCGCTACCCGCGTTGAGCCCGGCTCCACAGCCAGAAGAGGCTCAGCCGGAGAGTTGCTGGGTTGATGATTCCGATTCCCAGGTCAGTCTGCAACTGGCCTTTCGCCTGCCCGGGCGCAGCGATGAACGGATTCTGGCCGTGCGGCTGCTGCGGCGGCTACTGTCCTGGGGCGGTGGCGCCCGGTTACCGCTGCGACTGCGCGAGGAATTGGGACTGACCTATTCTGTCGAGGCCAACTGCTCGCTGCTCAGCGACACCGGTTATCTGTCCATCGACCTGTCGGTGGCGCCCGCAAACCTGCCGCGGGTTCTGCCGGAACTGTTTGATGTCCTCGCGGACTTGCGCAATAACCGGTTGCCCCAGGCCGAACTCGATGCCGCCATCAAGGGTTATCTGTTTGATCTGGAATTTTCGCAGGATCAGAGCGATTCACTGGCGGTGCGTTACGGATGGGGCCTGCAGGCCGGCTATCTGCGCACCCTGGAGCAGGATCGCCTGGAGTTGCAGCAACTCACTTGCGAGAAAATTCAGCAGGCCGCCTGTGAACTGCTCACCCGGCAGTCCATGAAGCTGGTGGTAGTTGGCCCCTGGCGCGAGCAGGACCGCTCCCTGGTCGAAAAGCAGTTGCAATCCGCCCCTTTCTAGGCGCGGATTGCACTCTCTCCGGGGCTTTTGCAAATGCGGTCGGGATCGTTGCGATTTTCCCCACTTTACAAAATCGATCAGCTGGAGAATCTTGCTGGTTGTTGATCCTCCGCCCTGGGCTTGGCGGACTGTTTGTCCAGCTCCGGCTAGCTGATCCGGTTTTTTTAAGATAGTTTTTGAACCGGTAAAACTTTCTGCGCTATTCTGCTGATTCCTCCGGCTGGGTGCAGGCGAGCAGCCGGGCCAGGTTGGGCATATTGCCGGCTCCTTCCAGCCGGGCGAAATCGTCCAGCTTCAGCACCGCGCCGCGGGTCAGTTCCTGACCTGAATACGGTTCGCAGACGTTGCTCCAGAAATCACCTGCACCATTGGTGATGTCCTCAGCCTGAATCAGGCGACTCTTTCTGAACAGCATGCTACGCGGTAGAATGCTGCACAACTCGCAGTGGGGAGCGGATCGGTTGGAGCAATAAGCAGGTGGAGAATTTCGCCGCGGTTCTCTTTTCCCGGGGCATTGATTCTGTCGATTAGCTGCTCCGTTTGTTACAGAAGAGTGCGAGTCCTAATGCCTTCATCCTATGAGTTAGAAAAATGTTAATAGATGTTCAGGTTTTTTCGATGCTGCTGTCAAAAAGAACGACTAATATTGGACAAATGGAATCTTCAATGAAAGCAGCTGGTTATGTTTTTGGCAGAGTTTTTCTTTAGCAGTTCTGTGCCCTTTGAATGGTTCAGAAAATGAGCAATTGGTTATTGGGTTTGTGGAAAAGTCTTTTAATTCCGGGATATTACCATTTAGTGTGTGCTCTCCTTGCGCTGAGGCAGATTTCTCCTAAGCGCTTTTTCATTTGTACGAATTGTTATGATCTATGATCTAAATGCCTGGATATTAAGAGGTTTTTTGGTTATTGTGCTTGCTGAATTTTTCTCACAATGCATGATAATAAAAAAAACAATTAAGATTTTAGTACCGCTTTGAAACACCTGTTTTGACTTCTGTGAGGGGTATTGAATGCAAGGGCAGGGCCCATCCATAGAGCCGTTCAGTGAGAGGGATATTTCTACTCTACTGTGCAATCCGCAGGTTCTGGCGGCGCTGATTGAGGCCTGTCTCAATCAGGCAAGCTATCAGAAACTGGCGGACCTTGTTTTGCAGGATGCGGCCCTGTCGGCCCAGGTTATTCAGGCGGCCAGCAAGGCAATCCCCCAAGCCATCAAGCCCGCAGAGCCGGTTTCCTCCGCCGTGCAAAACCTGGGAATCCCCATCTTGACCAGCCTGGCTTTGAAAGCGGCTCAACAGCTGTCAAAGCACCGTTTTACGGCCGAAGAGTTGACCTTTCAGGCGCGGCTCTGGGCCACTTCTCAAGTCGGCGCTGTGGCGGCCCGCTGCCTCGCCCCTTCGGTTGATTTTTCGCGCATTGAAGAAGCCCAACTCGGCGGATTGTTTCTGAACCTGGGGGTTCACCTGCTGTTCCGGAGGTTCGGTCGCGATTATCTGGTGATGAATGTCGGTTCTTGCGGCAGTACCGCCCAGGCGCTTCTGGAAAGGGGGCGGTTCGGGCTCGACCATCTGGACCTGGCGGACCGGATGATCCGCTCCTGGAAGCTGGAATCCTTTCTGGCTGATGCCATCCGCTTTTTGCAGGTTGATGTCTCCCAAGATCGAGCATTGCGGGCCGCTGTTGAAGATTGTGCGGCTGGCCCGGCAGTTTTGTCCGGTCCCGCAAGCCCTTCCGGAAGAGCTGCCGCAGCTTGCTGAGCGGTTGTTTGGGCTCAGCGCCAGTGAAACCCACTATTTGTTCAAATGGGCGCAGGGCCTTTATCCTGCCAGCGTTGCCCTGTTGGACGATGCGGAGGCGTTGCAGGCGGATTTTTCTCAAAACCTGGATCATTTGCGGGAGTTGACTTTCATCCTGGGCAAAACAGGAGGCGGCTCGAGCCAGGCTTGCCCATATCCATGATCAGGAGCAATTGCTGAGTACGGCGCGGCGGCTTTATCTGGAATACAGTCCGGCTGCAGAGGTGATCTTTTTTTTACTCGATCAAAAAAGCCGACTTTTGACCGGCCTGCAGATTACAGGGCAACAAAGCTTGGTTCGGGAGTTGGAAATCCCCCTGCAGAAGGAGTTCTGTCTGCTCTCCAAGGCGGTCGTGGATACCGTCATTGTTTCCTCTTTTGGCGCCGAAAAGAGTTCACCGTGACCGATCATTTGATCTCAAGGCTGTGTGGGGATCAGGGCTTTGTTTGTTATCCGCTCAGTGCCGGAGAGCAACCTTTGGGAGCGGTGGTGCTGGCGGTCGATTCCCCGACTGCACTCGCGCCAGTGGAGACTTTGCAGCTCAAAACGATCAGCCAGGTCGTCGCTGAGCGACTGGCGGCGTTGGCCCCGGCGGCCGGGGACCCGTTCAACGACGGTGCCGGCTTGTTGGCCGGGTCAGCCATGAGGTGAATAATCCTTTGACCATTATCGGCAATTATGCTGAAGTTCTGAGTCGGTCCGACTCAGCTCAGGAACATGCCAAACTGACCGCTGCAATTAAAGGTGAAGTGCGCCGGGTTGACGATATTATCAGCTATTATCTACATCGTCAGGAAGCCCCGGATTTTCTTGACCAGGGGGTTGATCTGAATGAGCTGATCCGGGAAACGGTCGAATCGCTGCATGACTCGGTGTTGAAATCGGGGAAAATTGAGCTGCAACTGAATTTACAGGAAGAACTTGAAAAGCTTGAGGCCAGTCCGGTTCTGATCAAACAGATCCTGGTGAACCTGATCCGCAATGCCGCGGAAGCGCTGGAGTCGGGCGGGATCATTACCCTGACGACGCGGGTGAATTTTGTTGGTGGGCCGAGGTTGGCAGGCTGAGATCATGGTGACGGATAACGGTCCCGGCATCTCGCCACGGGTGCTTAAGCACCTGTTCCGGCCGGTTGCCAGCAGCAAAGGAGCCGGGCATTCCGGAGTCGGTTTGAGTATCGTCAAGAGCATGATCGATGACCTTGGCGGCCAGGTCAGTTGTTACAGCAATGTCGCTGCGGGGACCAGTTTTCAAGTGCAGATTCCCTACGGCAGCCATTTCCCTCAGGCCTTGCAGGAGCCACAGTGAAGTGCCAGACTGCTGAATTCAAACTCCCTGCCTTGAATCAGGACCAGGGCGCAGTGCTGATCGTTGACGATCAGCTGGCATTGTTGCGTAGCCTGCAGGCCTTGCTGCGGATCAACGGCTATGCCGTTGAATTGGCGGCTGATGGCGCAGAAGCGATCAGCAAGCTGCAGGGAGGGCAAGTTTGACCTGGTGCTGCTTGATTTGCAAATGCCCGGCATCGACGGCCTTGAGGTGCTGGAATATATCCGCCGCGAGAACCTTGATGCGGAAATCATCATTATCAGCGGGGGTGTCCAGCTTCTCTTCCTTCAAAAGAGTCCTGCATTTGGGCGCTTACGATTTTATCCGCAAACCCTATGATCCGGAAGAGCTGCTGGCGTCTGTCGGGGAAGGTATTCTGCGTTGCCGGCAACGGCGGCAGGCGGCACGGATAGAGCAGTCGTTGCTTAAATCGGAACGGATGCATCGGTTTATTGTCAATCACTCCCCGGATTTCATCTATGTCCTGAACCCTGCGGGGCTGTTTACCTATGTCAACGACACGGTGGAAAGCCTGCTCGGATTCAAGCGCCATGAGTTGCTGGGAAAGCACTTTTCGACCATCATTCACGTCAATAATGCTGCAGAGATCCATAACATTTTCAGCGAGCATCGCACCGGGAGCAGGGCCGGCAACAAGATTGAAATGCGCTTGCAGGTGAATCCCCGAACGGAGCGGAGTTGCAGCCTTGACAGCGATGAGGTTATTGTCGAGTTGAGCGCGGTCGGGCTGTATCGCAAGGACGCGACCGGCAAGAAACATTTTTCCGGAACTCTTGGCTGTGCCCGGGATATATCGGCCCGGAAAAAAACTGAAGCGCGAATCAGTTTCCAGGCTTACCACGACATGCTGACCCAACTGCCGAACCGGACCCTGTTCGATGATCGGATCAAGCAGGCCTTTGCCCATGCCCGAAGAAGCAGCGAGAAATTTGCCGTGATGTTTCTTGACCTGGATCGTTTCAAACTGATCAATGACACCTTTGGCCATGTTATGGGCGACCTGGTTCTGCAGCAGGTCGCGCAGAGAACTCTCGGCTGTCTGCGCGAAGAAGATACCCTCAGTCGCTTCGGGGGTGACGAGTTCTTTCTGTTGTTGCCAAGAATTTCCAGCCGCGAGGACGTTGCCGCCGTGGCAGAGAAGATCCTCCGCGAAATCAGGCAGCCGATTCGGATAGACAGCCAGGAGCTTTTTTTGAGCGTGAGCATCGGAATTGCCCTTTTTCCTGAGGCCGGGCTGTCCAAAGAGGCACTGCTGCAAAGTGCCGATATCGCCATGTATCAGGTCAAGAAAAACGGCAAGGACGGATACTGTTTTTACAGCGAGGGCATGGATAACCAATCGGGCTTCCTTTCCGTGGAAAGGGATCTGGCCCAAGGGCTGGCGAACAAACAGTTCCAGGTTTATTTCCAGCCCAAGGTCGATTCCTCCAGTCACCGGATTATCGGTATGGAAGCATTACTGCGCTGGCAACACCCGGAGCGCGGGCTGCTGTTTCCGGAAGAGTTCCTCCCTGCGGCGGAAGAATCGAAACTGATCGTGTCCATCGGGCAATGGGTGCTGTGGTCGGTTTGTGAAGAGATCGTGCGCTGGCAGCAGCAGGGGTTACCGCAGATCAAAGTGTCGCTGAATATTTCCCCGGTGCAGCTGGAGCAGGATGATTTTGTTGAAAATTTCATCAAAATCGTCCAGGAATTCGGGCTGGCGGCGGAAATCTTCGAACTGGAGATCACCGAACAGGGGGTACTTGATGCCCCGAGTTTGGTTGCGGATAAATTGAATTCCCTGCGCGAGTTCGGCGTTTCCGTGACCCTTGATGATTTCGGACGGGGGCATTTTTCATTCAGTTATCTGCAGAATTTTCCCGTCAATACACTTAAAATCGACCGTTCTTTTGTGCGCGAAATTGCCGCCGGGAAAAAACATCCCTATGTCGCCGATGGCATCGCCATGCTCGCCAAGGGGATGCACCTCAACCTGGTGGCCGAAGGGGTCGAGAACCAGCTGCAATTGAACTACCTGCGTGAGCTTGGCTGTCGGGAGGTGCAGGGCCACCTCTATGCCGAGGCGATCAGCGCTCCGGCAACTCTGGCTTTGCTGAAAGCGGGCCCTGCCGACGGACCCCATTTCACCCTTCATTGAGAAACGCAAAAGCCTTCCTCTTCCTTTGCTTTGCCTTGGCCGGGCCGGATCAGCTCTCGGAAACTTCAGGTCAGGGCTTTTTCAGCTTGAGCTGAACAAAGTTGAGCTGGAGAACGGCCAAGGCCCCGTCATCGGGACGGGGCCTTGGCCAAATGATGGCTGGTTTTGGAACTGCCGGGCGAACTGATCTAATTAGTTCTCATCCGGAAACGGTTTTTCCCGCTGTAGCAGCGTCAATCTGCAGGCTGACTTGTGCGGCGTAACGGTGTACGCCTCCACGCAAGTCCTTGATTTCCTTGCCACAACGCAAAACTTCTCGTTTCCAATCTGAAAACTTAATTAGTTGCCATTCAGTGTTTCCGGATGGCAACTAATTGCCGAAGAAAACACTCGGCAGGTAAGTAATGATCCCGGGGAAAAAGACCATTGTCACCAGAGCTATGATCTGCAGCGCAACAAAGGGAATAATCCCTTTGTAGATGGTTGCCATAGTGTATTCCGGCGGCGCCACTCCTTTGAAGTAAAACAGGGAGTAACCGAACGGCGGGGTCAAAAAAGAGGTTTGCAGGTTGATGCAGACCATCATGGCGAACCACAGTGGGTTGAAATCGAGATCCATGGCGATCGGCGTGAAAATCGGTACCACCACCAACAGGATCGCCCGCCCAATCAATGAACATGCCCATGAAGAACACCACGGTCATCATGATCAGGAACACCACATAGGGGCTGACCTCCATGCCGAGCAGGACGTCGGAAACGACATCGCCGCCGCCCATGCTCAGGAAAACCACGGAAAAGAATTTCCCACCGATGAACAGGGCCATAATCATGGCTGTGGTTCGGGCCGTGGAAATGCTGGCCTGGGTGATGACCTCCCAGGTCAATTTGCGACCGACCAGCGCCAGGATCAGGGCACCGACACAACCAAGGGCGGCTGCTTCGGTCGGCGTGGCGATGCCGGCCAGGATCGTGCCCATGACGGTTAAAATCAGCCCGAAGGGTGGGACGAAGTTTTTCATGGTCATGGCGATTTTCTGGCCTACCGTCGCGGTCCGGTCTTCCGCCGGGATGGGCGGGCCCATTTTCGGATTCAGGTAGCAGCGAATGCCGACGTACAGCAGATAAAGCCCTGACAGCAGCAGGCCTGGTAGAATTGCCGCTGCAAACAGGTTGCCGACCGAAGTCTCCTTTTGCCCGGTCAGTCCGCCATAGACCACCAGCATGATCGACGGCGGAATGAGGATGCCGAGGGTTCCGGAAGAACAGATAATCCCGGCGGAAAGGGCGGTGTCGTAGCCTCGTCGCAGCAATGCCGGTCCGGCCATCAGGCCCATGGCCACGACCGAAGCGCCGACAATCCCGGTGGTCGCGGCGAACACCGTGCTGACCACGATAACCGCCAGTCCCAAGCCACCGCGCAGGCCGCCCAGAACAATGTAAAGCGCGTCGAACAAGCCTTCCGAGACCTTGGATCGATCCAGGATCTGCGCCATGAAGATGAACAGTGGAATCGCCACCAGGGTATAGTTGAGAAAAATTCCCCAGGCGTTATTGGCGAACAGGCCGAGCAACCCGGGCACATCAAAACCATTGTCGATCAAACCGAAGACCGTGGCCACGGCGGCAAGGGTTACAGCCAGCGGATGCCCCAAGGCGATCGTTGCCATCAGGGTCAGGAACATCAGGATGGTCAGTATCTCAACACTCATTGGTACTTGCCTCCAGGCTCGAACAGGGTCAGGATTGTTGCGAAAGGGAACGGATGTCTTGAATCAATTTTGCGAGCCCTTGCAGAAAAAACAGGCTGAAGCCGATGGCCATGAAGGTTTTGTAGGGATAAATAGCCGGGGCCCAGGAGCTCGAAGCATGTTCCAGCTGGTTCCAGGAGGTTATGGCAAGTGTCCACGAGTAATAGGTCAGCAGACCTATCGTCGGCAGGAACAGAATCAGATTGGTGATAATCCGTAAAATTGTCCGCGGCCGTTCCGACAAGCGTGCCTCGAAGACATCGATAGCGACATGAGTGTTATGTTTGTGAGCATAACAAAGGGCCAGCATATAGTGCAGCCCGTACAGAAAAACAGTCACTTCAAATGCCCAAGAGGTCGGGGGCATTGAGGCCGTAACGCATGAACACTTCAAAAACAACAACGCCGATCAATGGTAAAATCAAATAAGAGGCGTAAAACCCGATTTTTTCGTTCAGGGTATCGATCGCTCTATCAATCATAATGACCTCTGACAGTTGATCCTCTGGGTTTATACGGGGGCCTTGCGGCCCCCGTATGGTCTATCATTGCATATGCTTGCCTTTGACAAACTGCTCATAAGGCCACGGGGCGATGCCGCCGCGCTCTTGACGCCAGTCTGCAAAATCTTTTTTGAATTGTTCCTGTGAATCGAGAACTTTTTTGACGTCAGGGTATTGCGCCTTGAGGGTCTCGAGATAATCATGGGACGCCTTTGCGAACTGGTTGATGGCGTCTTCGTCCATGCGGACGAATTCAACTTTTTTCTTGAACAGTTCAATGGCCTGCGCGTTGAGGTTTTCAGCCCATGCGGTCGACCATTGTTGGGTTTCCGTTGCGGCAATTTTGACGATCCATTTTAAATCGTCGGGGAGCTTGTTCCAGGAATCCATGTTGATGAAGAAGGCGCTCTGGCATGAGGGTTGGTGAACGCCGGGCTCGATAACGTATTTGGTGATGTCGTCAAAGCCCATCGGGTAGTTGATGGCCGGGGTACTGAACTCAGCGGCGTCAATAACCCCACGCTCCAAAGCCAGGTAAACTTCACCGCCGGGCAGCGGGGTGACGCTGGCGCCGATATTGGTCAAAATATCCATGTACCAGCCTGCGGTTCTGACCCGCATTCCCTTGAAGTCGGCCATGGTGGTCGCTTTTTTATTGGAGAACAGACCCCAGTTCCTGCCCGACATTGCCGCCCGGGAGAGCATAAAGATTATAGCGACCGTATAATTCCTGCATCATTTCCTGGCCGCCACGCTCATACAGCCAGACATTGTAGCCTTCTGTATCCAACCCCATTGGAACCGAGGCAAAGGCGACGAATGCTTCGTTCTTTCCTTTCCAATAACCCGGCCAGTCGTGACCGATATCGGCCTGGCCTTTGCTGACGGCGTCAAAGCTCTCCATGGCGCCGACTAATTCACCGGCCGAAAAAAGTTTGATATCCAGGCGGCCACCTGAGGCCAGCTTGACCGAATCGGCAAAGTGTTGCGCGACATCATAAAACAGCAGTCCTTTGGACCAGGGCATAACCATTTTCCATCTGAATTTTTCCGAGGAGGTTTTGATGGAGCGCAGGTCTTTTTTTGCTTCTTCGTGGCGGTTGTCTGCTCCGAATTTTTCCCGCTTTGCCGCAAAAGCGTTGGGGGCAAGGGCTAACGCCAGAATGAGTGCCAGGCCGATCAGAAATCTGAATCTTTTCATTCTTTCCTCCTTAGTTAGGTGATGAAGGGGATTGATGGTCTGTCCAGCAGCAAACGAAAAAAAGCTTCATGGCTAGTCCGCAATGAAAAATAAAAGGTTTGACCAATTTTCGGAAGGATAGGATATCGTTTTTTTTGTGTCAAGGAAATAAAACAATGTTCTTATCCAGCCAATTGGCAGTTTTCTATGCTGTTGATAAAATTACGTTTTACCTTCCTTTTCGATCAGTTTTGGTGATAGTCGGTCAGTGATTTTAATTTGCGCGCTACACTGGCTTGGCTGATACCGAGAGCGGCTGCGATTCTACGGGTGGTGTGGAATTGATCGCGCGCCTGGAGGAGGATTTCGCGTTCCCGCTCTGCCAGTAGTTTTTTGAGTCCCATCCCTTTGGGAATGGTTTTGCCGATGCCCGGGATTCTGACTTTTTCTGGGGTGATGTAGTCTCCGGAGGTGGTTACGATACTCCGTTCCACGACATTTTCGAGTTCGCGGATGTTGCCTTTCCAGGTCATGCCGACCATCTGGTTGATCAGGCTTTCGGAGAACTTTTTGTAGCTGTTGTACCTGCGGTTATATTTTTCGGTGAAATGTTGCACCAGCGGGGGAATATCCTCCTTGCGTTCCCGCAGCGGAGGGAGGGTGATCGGCACAACGTTCAGGCGATAGTACAGATCTTCGCGAAACCGGCCGGCGCTAACCAGCTCGGCCAGGTCCTTATTGGTGGCAGCGATCAGCCGGATATCCACTTTTTGAACCTGGCGACCGCCGACCCGGAAAAATTCTTTGTCCTGGATGACTCCGAGCAGTTTGGACTGCAGGTGCAGGGGCAGCTCGGAGATTTCGTCCAGAAATACAGTCCCGCCCTGAGCCATCTCCAGCAGGCCGCTTTTCCCTTTGCTGTCGGCCCCGGTGAAGGAGCCGGGTTCATAGCCGAACAGCTCCGATTCGATCAGGGATTCCGGGATGGCGGCGCAGTTGATCTGCAGCAGCGGTTTGTTTTTGCGTTCGCTGGAGCGGTGGATGGTTTTCGCCAGCAGACTTTTGCCGACCCCTGATTCTCCGTTGAGGAGGATCGTGGAGTCGGTTGCCGCGACGCGCAGAGCCAGGTCGATGACGGCCATCATGCTATCGCTGCAGGTAACCAGTTCGTCTTCGCTAAGCATCTGGTTGCGCGCGGTGTCCGCATCAATGGGCTGACTGTATTGTACGACCGTGAGGTCCCAGATGGTGTTGATGACATACTCGATGTCGCCGTTGGCGTCAAAGATGGGCCGCCCTTTGACCAGGGAATCTGCGGTTGGTGCTGGTGGTGTAGGTCGCGGTGACCGGTCGTTTTCGTTCCAGGACCAACAGGCTGGCCGCCCCGGAAAAGTAATTGTCCTTCCCGACCAAGTCATAGAGGTTGCGCCCGATCAGCTCCGCATTGGTGAAACCGGACAGCTCCTCAAAGGTCTTGTTGACCCCGATGGTGGTCCCCTGACCGTCAACGACATAAATGCCGTTGTAGAGGTTGTCGAAGATGATTTCGAGGAGTTTCTTGTCGATCATAGTCGGCCGCTCGGGAGCCCCGCCGTGCCGATATGCTGAGCGTGGTGGGGCGGGGTCTTGTTGGGTAACGAATTACATTATACCTTACCGAATCACTATGAAACAGTGTTTTTTTATCAGGTCGCCGTCCAGCCACAGTCCATGGTCAGACAGGAACCGGTAAAACAGGCGGCCTTGTCCGAACACAGGTAGGTCACCAGGTCTCCTATTTCCGACGGTTCGATCAAGCGTTTGACGGCGGCGTTTTTGAGCATGATCTGTTCGATAACCTCATCTTCGGACAGCCCATGGGTCTTGGCCTGATCAGCGATCTGATTATCGACTAGCGGTGTTCTGACATAAGCCGGACAGATGGAGTTGACGGTGATTCCTAGGGGGCCGCCTTCCAGGGCCGTGGTTTTGGTCAGGCCCGAGACGCCGTGCTTGGCAGAGATATAGGCCGATTTAAACGGGGAGGCGATCAGGCCGTGGACGGAATTGATGTGGATAATCCGGCCCCAGCCGCTCTGCTTCATTGACGGCCAGCTGTATTTGGTCAGTAAAAAGGGGGCGGTCAGCATCAATGAAATCATGAAGTCCCATTTGTCCTCGGGAAAATCTTCCACCGGGCTGACATGCTGAATGCCGGCGTTGCTGATCAGGATATCGACCCGGCCGAACCGGTCGAGGGTTGTGTCGATCAACTGCCGGCAGCCGCTGCGCTGGGACAGGTCGGATTTGACGAACAGTGCCCCGATTTTTTCGGCTTCCTGCTCTCCGGCCGCTGCGTTGACATCCGCCATGACGACCTGGTCGCCACCTGCGGCCAGGGCCTGGGCAACGGCCAAACCGATGCCGCTGGCTGCTCCGGTAACAACTGCAATACGTTGTGCCATAAGTGAGTCTCCTCGCAAAGATATGAATGGGCCAGATGCTGCTGCCCCCTCTCAGGGGATGGGGGCAGCTGAAGGGGCGCTGCTTGCAGCGCATCCCTTCAGCTGTTCTTGTGCCGATATCCTCCCGTCGCCGGGAGCGGAGTGACATTGATCCGGTTGTCGAAGAGTCTTTTCTTGGGTGTGGTCGCTAACTCAGCGCAAGTCCGCTGCAATGGTAAACGGACAGCCGGTCTTCTCCTTGATCAGCTCAACGGATGAACCCGGCGCCAGTTCGATCAGGGTCAGCCCGGTCTCCGGGTCGACCTCGAAGACCGCCAGATCGGTCACCACCATATCGACCACATTCTTGCCGGTCAGCGGTAGGGTGCATTCCTCCATCAGTTTGGAGGAGCCATCTTTGGCGCAATGGTCCATCATGATGATGATCTTCTTGACACCCGAGACCAGATCCATCGCGCCTCCCGGACCTTTGACCATGGCGCCGGGGATCATCCAGTTGGCCAGGTCGCCGAAGCGCGAGACCTGCATGGCGCCAAGAACTGAGAGGTCGATATGGCCGCCGCGCACCATGGCGAAGGATTCGGCGCTGTCAAAGAAGGCTCCGCCCGGCAACCAGGTGATGGTCTGCTTGCCGGCATTGATCAGGTCCGGATCCTGCTGGCCTTCCTGCGGGAACGGGCCAACCCCGAGCAGGCCGTTTTCAGCGTGCAGGGTCACGGTAATGTCTTCGGGAATGTAGTTGGCGACCAGGGTTGGCATGCCGATGCCGAGGTTGGCATACATGCCGTTTTTGAATTCCTGGCTAATTCGCTTGGCCTGCCACTCGCGGGCCGGCGAAAATCCTTTGACACTGACTTTGCCGGCCAGGGTCAATTGCTCGATGGGTTTTTCGAGGTCCTTGCTGAGCAGGATCCGGTCGATATAGTTGCCGGGGGTGTGTATTTCATGGGGGTTGAGTTCGCCAATTTCGACGATTTCCTCAACTTCGGCGACCGTGACCCGGCCGGCCTTGGCGCAGGCTTCGTTAAAATTGTTGGCCGTGTAGCGATAGACCAGGTTGCCGGCCTTGTCGGCCTTCCAGGCTTTGACAATGGCCAGGTCGGTGGTGATGCTTTCTTCAAGGACGTACTCCTTACCGCCAAAGCTCTGGACCGGTTTGTTTTCAGTCAGGACCGTGCCGTAGCCGGTGCGGGTAAAGAACGCCGGGATGCCGGCCCCACCGGCGCGCAGTTTTTCCGCCAGGGTTCCCTGGGGCGTCAGCTCCAGTTCCAGCTCGCCACTTAAAAACTGCCGTTCAAAAGTGGCGTTTTCGCCCACGTAAGAAGAGATCATTTTTTTGATCTGACGGGTCTGCAGTAGCCAACCCAGGCCGAAATCATCAACCCCGGCATTGTTGCTGGCCACGGTCAGCCCGGTGGCTCCGCTGTCCCGCAGCGCTTTGATGAGGTTTTCCGGGATGCCGCAGAGGCCGAAACCCCCAGCGGCAACCGTCATATTGTCTTTGGTCAGACCTTCCAGCGCCTTGGCGGCGTCCGTATAGATCGGTTTCATCTTATGTGCCTCCTTGCTGTTGCGAAAGCTTCGTTAGGGTTGGTTGCGCGCACGAAGCGAGGGGTGTCTGTTCTGTTCTCGGCTGGGCCGGCGGGCGCCTGCCGAGCCGGCCCAGCCGCTAAAACAGGACGAGTCCCAGGGCGATGATGATGCCGGAATAAAACATGACCACCAGGCAGTAGCCCATGATATCCCGCGCGCCGAGGCCAGCGATACCCAGCGCCGGAAGAGCCCAGAAGGGCTGGATCATGTTGGTCCAGGCGTCGCCCCAGGCAATCGACATGGCGGTTTTTGCCGCAGGTACACCGAGGGCTGCACCAGCCGGCATCATGATCGGCGCCTGCACGGCCCACTGGCCGCCGCCGGAGGGGACGAAAAAGTTGACCAGGCCAGCGCTTAAGAAGGTGAACAGCGGGAAGGTGGTCGGATTGGAGATATCGACAAACCAGTTGGACATCAGTCCGGCCAGGGACAGTCCGTCCATGTTGCTACCGACCATCATTCCCATGATCCCGGCATAGAACGGGAACTGCAGAATGATCCCGGCCGAGCCCTTGACCGCTACGGTGATAGCATCAAGAAAGCGGCGCGGGGTTCCGTGGAGGATGATCCCGGCAAACAGGAAGATGAAGTTAACAATGTTCAGGTTGAGCTGGAACCCGTTCTTGGCAAAGTAGAAGATAATGTAGACCAGTCCCATGATGCCGATCAGGATCGACAGCAGCGGGCTGTTTTCCAGCCAGTCGGCCGGGGTCTTGTATTTGTCCGCCGGGTCTGTGGGGTTGGGCTGCTCGTCGAGCACGGTCGGATCGAAGCTGACAGTCTCTTCTTTGCTCGGGTGCATGGAGCGGCAGATCAGCGGCAGGGTCAGGATCAGAATCACCACGATGATCATGTTGAAGGGGGCAAAGATGGTGGCGCTGGTGGAGATCGGATCAACCACGGCTCCTTTGGTCATTTTGGCCAGATCGGGGCCGGCTGTAGCAATCTTCAGGGGGATCGAACCGGAAATGCCGGCATGCCAGACCAGGAAGCCGGTGTAGGCCGAGGCGATCAGCAGTCGATAGTCGACGTTTTTGACCTCCTTGGCGAGCTGCCGGGCGTAGAGGGCACCGATCACCAGGCCGAATCCCCAGTTGATCCAGCAGGCAATGGCTGAAATAAAGGCCACCGCCATGATTGCCTTACTCGGGGTGTCAGCAGGGCGGGACAAGGCCTGGAGACCTTTCTGGATGATCGGGGCGTGAGCCAGGGTATGGCCGGTCACCAGGACCAGCACCATCTGCATGGAAAACGCGAGTAGAGTCCAGAAGCCCTTATTCCAATGGATGATCATATCCATTGGGCCCTGGCCGGTCAGGGTGACCCCGCCGATAAAGACAATCAGGGTCAGGATAATGCAGAACAAAAACGGGTCGGGCAGATAACGTTGCACAAGTTTGACGCAGAAATGGGTCAGTTTTTTGAACATTGTATGCCTCCTGTGGCAGCCAGCTGGAGTTGACCTCCCCTCATCGTTGAGAGGAGGCCGGGCGATGCTTTAGCGGTTGTTAAACAAGTTCAAAAATTGCGGCAACGGCTTCACCGCCGCCGATGCAGAGTGTTGCCAGACCGTATTTTTGCTGCCGGGCTTTCATCTCCCGCAACAGGGTTGCCACCAGGCGTCCGCCGCTGGCGCCGATGGGGTGGCCGATGGAGACCGCCCCGCCGTTGACGTTGACTTTGTCGGCCGCCAGGCCCAGTTGTTTGATGGCGACCAGCGGCACGGCGGCAAAGGCTTCATTGATTTCAAACAGGCCGATGTCGTCGAGTTGCAGTCCGGCCCGGGCGCAGCAGCTGCGGATGGCGTCGACCGGAGCTTCGGCGAATTTGTCCGGATGGATACTATTGGTGGTGCTGGCAACGAGCCGGGCCAACGGTTGCAGATTGTTGCTTTTGACCGCCTGCTCCCCGGCCAGAATGGCCAGGCCGGCGCCGTCATTGATGGTTGATGCGTTGCCAGCGGTTATGGTGCCGGTCTTGCTGAATACCGGCCGCAGTTCGACCAGCTTGTCGATGCTGCCGCGGAATGGTTCTTCGTCTTCACTGATGGTGATATCCCCCTTGCGGGATTTTTTTACCACGGCAACCAGTTCGTCCTGGAAGGTGGCGTTTTTAACCGCCGCCTGCGACAGGCGGTAGGAACGTACGGCAAAGTCGTCCTGCTCGGCGCGGCTGAGACCGTGACCGGCAACCCAGTCTTCAGTGATTTCGCCCATGTGCCGTTTGCTGTACGGGTCCTGCAGGCCGTCATAGACCACCAGGTCGAGCATTTCCCCGTTGCCGAGGCGCTGCCCGAAACGGGCCCCGGGGAGGGCGTAGGGCGCCTTTGACATGCTTTCCATGCCCCCGGCAATAACAATTGATGAGTGGCCCAGGGCAATAGCGTCGGCGGCCAGCATCATGGCCTTGAGACCGCTGCCGCAGACCTTGTTGATGGTCATGGCGTGAACGCTGTCGGGCAAACCGGCGCTGCGCATGGCCTGCCGGGCCGGGGCCTGTGCCGAACCGCCCTGCAGGACCTGGCCGATGATAACCTCATCGACCTGTTCACCACTCAATTGGTTGCGTTGCAGCAACTCTTTGATGACCTGGGACGCCAGTTCAGGAGCGCTGACATCAGACAGGGAACCGCCGAAAGAACCAAACGGGGTTCTTAATGCGGATACGACAAAGACGTCTTCCATTTTATCTCCTCCTGGTCTGTGAATGATTTTCTGGTTTGATGAAAAGCAATATTTGTTCCATTTTATAAAAATGTTCTATGTCTGTGGATTTGCTGGGTCGGGGTCGTGACAAGCAGAATCCTTATTGATTAAATATTGCTTCAAATCTTTTTATAAATTTTTAAACTATTGAAATTTCAATATAAAAAAATGACCCATAAATGAATCAAATGAGATTTGAATGAGTCAATGGCGCAGCTTTGGGAGCTTGATCCCTGCTGTGTTGCGGTCCTTGGTGCGTTTTAGAGGGAAGGGGCCAAACGGTGGGCTATTGGAGTGGTAAAATTGCACACATTGTTTTTTTTGTTGACAGGATTATTTGGTCATATATTCTACTGGTCAGACCAGTTGAGGGAGATTTGCTATGACACAAACAGAAATTCTCGAACGATTTTCTCAGACGGCAGAAACTGCCGGGGCGGCCGTAGTGACCGTCGATTCTGCCGAAGCCGTCGCTGCTTATGTCGCGGCAAGGGTTTCCGGCCCAGTGATGCTGCCGGCCTTTGCGTCTGGAGGGCGTCTGAAATTGAAGGAGGCCCTTGAAAAAGAAGGGCTGTTTGTCATCACCGAGCCACATCGGGCCGATGTCCTGAATACTGCCGCCGGGGTCACGGGCGTCAATTTTGCCATTGCCGATACCGGGTCTTTGGTGCTGGACAGTACCGCCGAAGAAATTCGCCTGGCTACCACTTTTCCTCCGCAACATTTTGCTCTGCTCGATCCCGACAAGATCGTCGCCGATGGCTTGGCTGCCGTCCCCCCGATGCGGGAACTGCACCGCCGTGACGGCCGGAATTTTGTTGCCTATATCACTGGCCCAAGCCGGACGGCTGATATCGAGCGGGTGCTGACCATCGGTGTTCATGGTCCCAAGCAACTCCATATTCTGCTGGTTTCAGGTTTATCCAGCGATCCGCTGGAAATGTAGGGAGGTTCCAATGAGTAAGCAGCGTGCCAAAAGTTACCGCAAAAAAATAGATGGAGCATTGGCGACACCCAAGTTGCAGGAAGCCTTGCACCGGTTCGGAGATGCATATCTGGTCTCCCGGGAAAAGGCCTTTTCCGGACTCGATTTTCAAGAGTTGCGCGGCAATATCTCCGCGATGAAAAAACAAGCCTGTATCGATCGGGAGCAGCTGCAACAACAGTTTATCGATCAGGCCACAGCTGCCGGGGCCACCGTTTACCGTGCGGCCACCGCGGATGATGCCAATCGTTATATCGCCGAGCTGGCCGTGAAAAAAGCAGCCAAACTGGTGGTGAAAAGTAAAAGCATGGTCAGTGAGGAAATTCACCTCAATCATGCCCTGGCCGACAGCGGCGTCCGCGCCCTGGAGACCGACCTCGGCGAATGGATCGTGCAGTTGGCCGGGCAGCGCCCCAGCCATATGGTTATGCCGGCGATTCACATGTTCAAGGAAGAAGTTGCCGAGCTGTTCGGCCGGCAAACCGGTAAGGAAGAGCCCGCAGAGATTGAGCATCTGGTCGAAGTGGCGCGTAATTTTTTGCGCAACAGCTATCTGGAAGCCGAAATCGGCGTCACCGGAGCCAATATCGCGGTGGCTGAAACAGGCGGGATCGCTCTGGTCACCAATGAAGGGAACGCCCGGCTGGCTTCGACGGTGCCCAAGGTCCATGTGGTGCTGATGGGCACGGAAAAGATCGTCCCGACGCTGGAAGACGCGGCGCGGATCGTCCAGATCCTGCCGAAAAATGCTACCGGCCAGTTGCTGACCTCCTATACCACCTGGATCCGTGGTGCGGTCCCCTGTGAAGGCGGCGACAAGGAGCTGCACATTGTCATGCTCGACAACGGGCGCAGTGAGCTTGCCGAGTCCGAGCATTGCAAGGACGCCCTGAACTGCATCCGCTGCGGAGCCTGTGCCAACGTCTGCCCGGTTTACCAGACTGTCGGCGGACATGTTTTCGGGCATATCTACATCGGGGCCATCGGTATTATTCTGACCGCTTTTTATCACGGTTTGGACAATGCCGCAGAACTGGTCAAGGCCTGTATCGGCTGTCGTTCCTGTGTCGCCATCTGTCCCAGCCAGATCGATCTGGAAGAGATCATCCTCCATCTGCGGGAAACCATCGGTGACAAGGAAGGGATCGGCACCGGCAAGGCTCTGGTTTTCCGCAAAGTCATGCAGAACCGCAAGCTGTTCCATACTTTGATTCGCGCGGCTAGCAAGCTGCAGAAACCGGTGACCCGGGGCGAGCGGACCATCCGTCACCTGCCGCTGTTCTTCTCGCCGTTGACCGAATGGCGGACCCTGCCCGCGGTGGCAGATACCGCTCTGCGCGACTGTTTTGATAAGCAGGAGCAGAAGCTTGCCAAGCCGCGCTACCGGGTTGCCCTGTTCGGCGGCTGTGCCAACGATTTCCTTTATCCTGAACTGGGGCTGGACCTGATTCAGGTCATGAATGCCCTGAATGTCGAAGTCTTTTATCCCAAAGGGCAAAACTGCTGCGGGATTCCGGCGAGCTACTCCGGTGACAAGGAAACCTCCGTCGAACTGGCCCGGCAGAATATCACGGCCATGCTGGAAGAGAACCCTGATTTTGTTCTTACCACCTGCCCGACCTGTGCGGTGGCATTGAAACAGAACTTCGCCGAGTATCTGAAGGATAGTCCGGAATGGGTTGACCGAGCCAAGGTTCTGGCCGAGAAAACCGTCGATGCTTCCAGCTTCATTCTGGAATACCTCGATGGTGCAGACCTGTTCAAAGCGGCAGCCAAGAAGGAAAAAGTGACCTATCACGATTCCTGCCACCTGAAGCGCGGCATCGGCGTTTCGACCCAGCCGCGTCAACTGCTGCAGAGCGCCGGGCTGGATCTGGTGGAAATGGCTCATGCCGATCGTTGTTGCGGCTTCGGCGGTTCTTACTCTTTAACCAGTCACCCGGAGATATCGGCGAAGATCCTGGCCGATAAGGTGACTGATATCAGTAAATCCGGGGCTGATACCGTGGCCATGGACTGCCCGGGCTGCATGATGCAGATCCGCGGTGGGCTGGACAAGGCCGATGTTCAGGTACGCGCCCGTCATACCGTCGAAATCCTGGCGGAAGTGCTAAGGAACAAAAATATCCAAGCTTGACACGTGATCTCTCTCCTCACGTTTTTGCCCCGGCAGCATCATCTCCTGCCGGGGTCTTTTTTTGGTCTTACCAATTGACAACTCCCGCTTCAGAAGGTTGACTTTGGCTGACGGGCAGGACCCGGAAGGCTTGCAGCTGGCGCCACTATGGAATGATCTGCCCGGAACGCGAAGCCGAGTCCCGGCGTTGTTCTGTTTCCCGGTCGGACCGCCGCCAACGGTTTTTGACCGTCGCCTGAACTTTATCAAGATAATAGTAGATAATCGGCGTGATATAGAGGGTCAGCAACTGCGAGACTAACAGCCCGCCGACCACCGCCAGCCCGAGGGGGCGACGGGCATCGGCACCAGCACCAATGCCGATGGCAATCGGCAGGGTTCCTGCCAGGGCTGCCATGGTCGTCATCATAATCGGCCTGAAACGGATCAGGCAGCCTTGATAAATGGCTTCCAAAGGGGGCAGGCCGTCTTTGCGTTGAGCTTCCAGGGCAAAGTCGATCATCATGATGGCATTCTTTTTGACAATCCCGACCAGCATGATAATCCCGACAAAGGCATAGAGGTTCAGATCCTTATGAAAAGCCATCAGGGTCAGCAGGGCGCCGAACCCGGCCGCGGGCAGACCGGAAAGGATGGTCAGCGGGTGAATGTAACTTTCGTAAAGAATCCCCAGCACAATGTAAATCACCAGGATGGCCAGCACCAGCAACAGGGCCAGCCCTTTGGTAGAGGCCTGGTAAACCTGGGCCGCACCCTGGAAACCAGTGCTGATGGAAGCGGGCAGGGTAGCGGCTTCCCGTTCGACGGCGGCGACCGCGTTGCCCAGCGGGACGCCGGGCTGCAGGTTGAAGGAAAAGGTCACCGCGGTGATCTGCCCCAAATGATTGACCGATAAGGGACCCAGCCCCTTGGCGATTTTAACCAGTGCGGTCAGGGGGACCAACTCGCCGCCCGCCGCTCTGATATAGAGCAGCTCCAGAGCCGTCGGATCGGTCTGATAACGAGGTTCCAACTCCATGATGACCTGATACTGGTTGTTGGGGGTGTAGATGGTCGAGACTTCACGCGAACCGAATGCCGAATAGAGCGTGCTTTCAATCTGTTCGGCGGTGATGCCGAGCACCGCGGCGCGGTCGCGATCGATGGTCAGATTCAGTTGTGGATTCTTGATTTCAAGGTCGGAGGCAACATCCTGCAGCTGCGGCAGGCCGCGCAGCTGTTCCTCGAAGGTCGAGGCGCGTGCGTAGAGCTCGGCGCTGTCTGGACTCTGCAGGACAAACTGGAACTGGGCCTTGGAACTTTTGGTCTCCAAACGGATCGGCGGCGGGTTCTGCAGATAAATTCTGATCCCGGGAATTCCCGCCAGTTGCGGCCGCAGCCGCTGGATGATCTGGTCGGCGCTGGACTGCCGTTCGGAACGGGGCTTGAGTCGGATAAACATGAAGCCGCTGTTGGAACCGACCCGTGATCCGGCTGCGCCGACCGAGGACATGAAGGCTTCGACATCCGGGTCCCGGATCAGGATCTGCGCCAGTTGGGTCTGGTTGCGTTTCATCTCATCAAAGGAGACCCCTTGGGCTCCTTCAGTGATACCGCGTAGCGCGCCGACATCGTCGGGCGGGAAAAGCCCGGTCGGTATCCGTGTGAACAGCCAGAGGGTCAGCAGGGTCAGGGCCAAGGTCAAAATCAGTGCGGAGCGGCGAAAGCGCAGGACTCGGCGGAGGCTTTTTTCATACAGCCGCAACCAGCCGTCAAAGAACCGTTCCATGAAATTATACAGCCGGCCATGCCGTTTTTCGCCATAGGGGCGGAGGAACCGGCTGCTGAGCATTGGGGTCAGGGTCAGGGAGACAAAGCCGGAAATCAAAATGGCCACCGAAATGGTCACGGCAAATTCATGCAGCACCCGCCCCAGCATACCGGCCATGAACAGGACCGGGATAAAGACTGCCACCAGGGAGATGGTCATCGACAGAATGGTGAAGCCGATCTCCCGTGCGCCGTGAAAGGATGCCTCCCGGGGTGTTTCGCCCTGTTCCATGTGGCGGACGATATTTTCCAGCATGACAATGGCGTCATCGACGACAAAGCCGACGGACAGGGTCAGCGCCATAAGGGTGATGTTGTTGATGGAAAAACCGAGCAGGTACATGGCGGCGAAGGTGCCGACAATGGAGAGCGGCAGGGCCAGGCTCGGAATCAGTGTCGCCGGGAGATTGCGCAGAAACAGGAATATCACCATGATGACCAGGCCGATGGTCAGCAGCAGGGTGAATTTGACTTCGGCAACCGACTCGCGGATCGAACCGGAGCGGTCGTACATCAGATTGAGGCTGACCCCGCCGGGCAGCTGCCGGTGCAACTCGGGGAGCAGCTGTTTGATGTTGTCGACCACTTGGATGGTGTTGGTGCCGGGCTGCCGCTGGATGGCCAGAATGATGGCCCGAGCGGTTTTTTCTTTGGTGTAGAACCAGGCCGCGACCTTGTTATTCTCGACGCTGTCCGTGACCGTAGCGACGTCTCGCAAGCGCACCGGGGCCTGCTCACGATAAGCGATCACCACATCCTGGAAGGCTTTGGCGTTGTAAAGCTGGCCGCTGACCTGGATGGTAAAGGCCTGGTTTTTACCTTCCAGCCCTCCGGTGGGCAGGTTGACGTTCCAGGCGCCAAGGGACTGTTCCACTTCATCCAGGCCGATTTTCAGGTTGGCCAGTTTGCGCGGATCCAGGCCGATGCGCACCGCATATTTCTGGGAACCGTAGACATTCACCTGGGCCACCCCGTTGACCATTGAAATCCGTGGGGCAATGATCGTATCGGCGAAATCGTTGACTTCGGCCAGGGGCAGGGATGCCGAACTCAGGGCCAGGTAGAGAATCGATGAATCGGCCGGGTTGACTTTGCGGATTGATGGCGGGTTGGGCATGTCGCGCGGCAATCTACGCGCCGCTTGGGAAATCGCCGTCTGTACATCCTGGGCCGCAGCGTCGATATCGCGCTCCAGGGAAAACTGGATGGTGATGATGGTCGATCCTTCCCCGTTGGTGGAACTGAGGGAATCGATGCCGGCGATGGTCGACAGCTGTCGCTCCAGCGGGGTGGCGACGGCGCTGGCCATGGTCTCCGGGCTGGCTCCCGGCAGGTTGGCCCGGACCTGGATGGTCGGAAAGTCGATGTTCGGCAGGTCATTGACTGCCAGCAGCTGGTAAGCAAAGGCACCAAAAATCATGATCGCCAGCATGACCAGACTGGTCATGACCGGGCGGCGGATGAACAGGGCCGAGATGTTCACTGCGCAGCCCCGGCGGAATCACCACCGCTTGCCACCGGCTTGACGGTGGCACCTTCCTGCAGGCGTAACTGGCCATCGGTGACGACCGTTTCGCCAGTCGTCAGCCCCTGGTCGATAACCGCCAGGGTGCTGGTATTAAAGGCAACCTTGACCGGGCGTAATTTTGCCCGCTGATCTGCGCCGACAACATAGACATAATCGCCGTCCAGGCCGGTCTGCACGGCCTCGGTCGGAACGACAACAGCACCTTTGCGGATCGTCAGTTGCACGCGCACCGGCACGAACTGCCCCGGCCACAGGGCGGCATCGGTATTCTCGAAGTTGGCTTTCAGCCGGATGGTGCCGGTGGTCTGATTGACCATATTATCGATAAAGGAGATGCGGCCGATCCGGGTCTGCTCTGTTGTTGCGTTGTCGCTGAGACTGACTTGCACCTGGGCCGAAGACATATGGCTTCTGAGTTGGGCAAGATTCTGTTCCGGCAGGGTAAAGCTGACCTTGATCGGTGAAACCTGATTGATGGTGACCAGCGGCCGGTCCGCGGCAGCCCTGACCAGATTGCCCCGATCCACCAGGAGGGCTCCGGTGAATCCGGAAATGGGCGCCCGGATCACGCAGTTGTCAAGATCGAGCTGGGCATTGGCCAGGGCGGCTTTATCAGCGTCCAGTACTGCTGCCAGCGTGGCGACACTGGTTTGCGCTTCATCCGCCTGTTCTGCGGAGACATAGCCGTTGGCGGCGGCTGTAGAGTAACGGTCCGCTTGCTTGCGAGCGTTGTCCAGCGCAGCCCGGTCTTTGACCAGATCGGCCTGAGCCTGGGCGACCCTGGCGGCAAATGGGCGGGGATCGATCTTGAACAAGATGGCGCCGCTGTTAACCCGATCGCCTTCTTTGAAGCCGACTTGTTCAAGAACGCCATCGACCTGGGATTTGATGGCGACCGAGGCAAAAGGTTCCACCGAGCCGATGGTTTTGAGCTCGATGGGCACATCGTCCAGGCGGACCTGGGTCATGCTGACCGGGACCGGTTTGGCGGCTTTTTTGCTCCCCTTGTTATCGGCTGCACCGAGGTCGGAACAGGCGGCCAGCAGGGTCAGGCAGAGCAGCAACGCTACCCCTTTCAGAAACGGGCAAAACCTGGAAGAGCAGGGTCCGGAACAACCGGATGTGGCGATGGTCTGGTTCATGGCAAAGTCTTTTCGGCTGGTTGTCATGGCGTTGCTGTCACTGGGGGGGCTGGTTCCGTGTCGAGGGGCCAACCGCCGCCCAGGGCTTTAAACAGAGCGACCATGTTAATGGCGGTCTGTTGTTGGCTGAGGAGCAGTTGATCCTGCAGTTGAAAAAAAGTTCGTTCGCTCAGAAGAACTTCCAGGAAATCGGTCAAGCCACTACGGTAACGGCCGCTGGCGAGTTCGACCGCGCCCTGGCTCGTGGTCACTGCGGTGACCAGAGCGGCCCGGGTGTTCGCTTCGCTGACCAAGGCAAGGAGAGCGCTTTCCGTTTCATTGAGAGCGGTCAGCACCGTTTTTTCGTAGGCCGCCTGAATTTCTTCCCGCCGGCCCTGTTGCAGATCGATATTAGCCCGGATCTGGCCGCCATTGAACAACGACCAGCGAACCGCCGGCCCGGTACTCCAGTAACGGCTGCCGCTGCTGAGCAGGTTGTCCAGGTGATTGCTTTGCAGGCCGATCAACGCGGTCAGGGAAAAATGGGGAAACAGCTCTGCGGTGGCCACGCCGATGGCCGCGGTGGCAGCCGCCAGCTCTCGTTCTGCCTGGCGGATGTCGGGGCGGCGGCGCAGCAGCTCAGACGGCAGGGTCTGCGGCAACAAGAGCGGCAGTTGCGGCAGGGGCTGGCTGGCTGTCAGTTCGCTGGTTAAGCCTTGTGGTGGCAGACCCAGCAACAAGGCGAGACGCTGCATGGTCTGACCGATGGTATTCTGTACTGACGGTAATTGCGCCTTGCTCAGGTTCAATTGGGTTTCCGCCTGGGCAACTTCCAGGCGATTTCCAAGTCCGCTGGCAAAACGCCCCTTCACCAAATCCAAAGTCTGCTGCAGAATATCGATATTTTTCATGCTGGTTGCCAGGCGTTCCTGACTGCCGCGCAGGATCAGGTAATTGCGGGCAACTTCAGCTGCCAGGGAGATCCGCATGGCGTTGCCATTTTCCCAGGCGGCGCCGAAGCGTGCCTCCGCTTCTTCCCGGGATCGTCTGATCCCGCCGAAAACATCCACTTCCCAGGTCGCATCAAAGTTGGCCTGAAACAACTCCTGGGTTGTTCCGCTGGAACTGCCGGGGACGTTTGCGCTTTTTCTACTGGAGGAATAATCCCCTTGGGCGGTCACTCCGGGGAACTGTGCCGCGTTGGTTATCCGGTACTGGGCACGGGCCTGGGCAATCCGCGCTGCGGCGATTCTGATATCAGGGGCGGCACGGTTGGCCCGTTCGATCAGGGAGGTGAGGGTGGGATCGTCAAAAAGAGTCCACCAGCGATCCAGTTTTTCCGCGGGCAAAGGCTGGGCGGTTGCTGTGTCGTTGTGACTCCAGGACGGAGGCAACTCCTGTGGCGGCGGTTGGTAGTCCGGGCCAACCGGAGCACAGGCCGCAAGAGTGACCAGCAGTGCACATGCACCTCCGGCGAGAATCCACCGCCAAAATGTCTGTCTGGCAGGGCGGGGAGGAAGCTCTCGAATAAAATGATTCAGAACTGTCATCTTGGTATCGCTAAGGGAATGGGCCTGCGAAAGAGTAGGATAAGTTCCTGATTTTGACAATATTAATAATTGTCAGTACTGATTTTTGTGGCGGGCTAGCGGTAACCTTTGGCCTGTAACGAAAACAGCTGGGCATAGCGGCCGTTCAAAGCCATGAGCTGGTCATGGTTGCCCTGTTCAATGACCCGCCCCTTGTCCAGCACGATGATCTGGTCGGCCATGCGCACGGTGGAAAAGCGGTGGGAAATCAGTATGGTCATTTTGCCCTGACTCAATTCCCGGAAGTGCTCGAAAATGGTCGCTTCCGCGGCGGCGTCCATGGTTGCGGTCGGTTCGTCAAGGACCAGCAGGTCGGCCCGGGTGCGCATGAAGGCACGGGCCAAGGCGATTTTCTGCCATTGTCCGCCAGAAAGTTCCCGGCCCCCCTTGAACCATTTGCCCAACTGGGTTTCATAGCGGTTCGGCAGTTTGTCGATAAAGTCTGTTGCCATCCCTTTTTCAGCCGCCTGTTGCCAGTGGTCGCGGTCTTCAAAATGGTCGACATCGCCGGCGCCGATATTCTCTCCGACCAGGAACTGGTAACGTCCGAAATCCTGGAAGATGACCCCGATTCGGCGTTGCAGGGCGGCTGCGTCCCATTGCTGCAGGTCGAGCCCGTCAAGCAGGATACGCCCCGAACTGGGGGGATAGAGACGGGTGAGCAATTTGATCAGGGTGGTTTTTCCGGAGCCGTTTTCCCCGACCAGGGCCAGGCTTGTTCCGGGCTGCAGGTGCAGGCTGACTTCTGTTAATGCCGCTTGGTCGCTGTCCGGATAGCGAAAACAGACCTCCTCGAAGCGCAGGCCGTCGCCGGGACGCGGCCCTTGCGGCAATGCGCCGTTAACGGCGGGGACCGGCTGCTCAAGGTATTCGTAGAGGTTGGAGAGGTAGAGATTGTCTTCGTACATTCCGCTGATGGCTTTGAGGCTGGCCGAAACCGCTGATTGTCCCTGCTTGAAGAGCAGCAGATACATGGTCATCTGGCCGAGGCTGATCACCCCGTGGATGGCGGCCAGGGCAATCCAGGCATAGGCTCCATAGAAAGCGGCGGTCCCCAGCAGCCCGAGCAGAAATCCCCACAGGTCGCGGCGTAGGGTCAATTGGCGGTCTTCGGCAAACAGTTTGGCGAAGATTTCCCGATAGCGCAGCAGCAGGCGGGGGGCGAGCTGGAACAGTTTGACTTCTTTGACATAGTCTTCGCGGGCGAGGACCGTTTCCAGGTACATCTGCATGCGGGTTTCCGGTGAACGGAAGCGGAACAGGCGGAATTTATCCCCGGAAAATTTCGCTTCGGCCAGAAATTCCGGAATTCCGCCCAAGATCAGAATCAACACCGTCAGCGGTGAAAATTGAATCAGCAGGACGCCGTAGCTGATCAGGGAAATCCCATTTTGAACCAGGCCGAAGGTCCCGGTGACCAGGCTCAGCGGTCTGGTTGAGGCCTCCCGCCTCGCCCGGGTCAGCTTGTCGTAAAATTCCGAATCTTCAAACTGGCTCAGGCTGAGTTGTTGGGCTTTTTCCAGGATCAGCAGGTTGATCTTCTGCCCCATCAGCGCGCGCAGCAGCGCCTGGCAGGTGGAAATGCCGCGCTGCCCCCCTGCGATAACCGTGACGATGCCCGCTTCGCAGCTGACCAGTAGCAAAATGAAGGTCGTTGCGGCGCTGCCGCTCTGCTGATACTGGGCGATGGCGGCAACCACGCCGTCGACAATTAACTGGCCGATCCAGGCCACTGCCGCCGGCAGCACCCCGACGACCAGAGTCAGCAGAGCAAAAATCAGCGTCAGCCGGTGGCTGGTTGACCAGACCAGTTCCAGAGCCCGACGGCTGTAACGGAAAATATCCAGAAACCTCTTTGGCTGTGGATTGCTGTTACTGGGCAAGGGCGGATATTTCAACGGTGGTCCTGTGGCTGGGTTTGAGAATGTGCGGTTTCTGGCATTTTAACAGAGAATGAATCAATTCTCAGTATGAACTGAGTGGTTGGGTCTGGGAATTGTCGTTATATGATGGGCAGAGATTTCATAAATATATCTTCCCCAGGAAGAAAACTTCCGGGAACAACCCGAGAAAATAAAAGCAAACCCGCTTAACTCAGTCAGCCCACAGGTGGGAATTACATTCTTGCAATTCCGTTCAGGCCGAGTTGAACGGTCAGGTCCGGATCCTCATTGACACGGATGAACATGACGGTGTCGGCACTCCCCTGGGGGTCAAAGGTGATGGTTCGGGTGCCGCTGGCGGCCAGACTGGTGATGTCAGCGTCCGCGGCAATTTTGGTGCGGTCGGAAAGGTTCAGGTTAACGCCATCGTAGCTCAAAGCATGGCCGCTCATATCGATTGTAACTGCAATGGGAGTGTTCTTGGAGATCGCCGCACTGCGAGCATTTCTTAATCCATATAGAATTTCCCGGGCGGCGCTTTTGCTTTCGGAGCCTTCCCGCCAGCCGGAAAAGGACGGCAGGGCGATTGCGGCAACAAGGCCAAACAGAACAAGGACAATTATTGCTTCCAGGAGGGTGAAGCCGCGCTGGTTATTTCTCAATACTGCTCTCCTCAATGTCAAAATTCACCACGGTCTGTCCGCCATCATGATCATCCAGCTGGATTTGCACATGGTACGGGCCTTGGCTGAGCTGGGCCTCCTTGGGGGCCCAATAAAGCTTGCCGCTCTGGGCATCGATACTCATTCCTTCCGGAGCTCCGCTCAGGGAAAAGGAGATCTCGTCGCCATCGGGGTCGGTCGCCGGAATGACAAAATCGAGGATATTGTCTTTGAAGGCTGGCTGAAGATCTGTGGTGAGCTGGGGTGGTGCATTCGGAATAACGAATTCGGAGCCGTAAAAAGTTTTTCCAGAACCATATTCGTCCGCAGGAATCAGCCATAAAGCGATGCGGTCCCCTTTCACAAAGCGGTCGCCGGGGAGGATCGGACCAAGTTCTTCCTGCAGTTCCTGGCCGTTGAGAAACCAGCGATAGGTTATGGAAATATCGTCCCCCTCCGGGTCCTCGGCCTCCGGAATAGCCTCGATGTCGACCCCGCGGTGAATATACGGATTGGCAAAGGCGACCGACTTGATCCGGGGCGGACGGTTGGTCGGCTGCAGGCTGGACGTTTCCGACGTTGATTCCGTTGGCTCTTCGCTTGCAGTTGGGGCCTCTGCAGGAATTATTTCAGGCTCCTCGACAACCGCCTGGGTGGTTGCCGAGGGTTTTTCCGGTTCGGATGTTTGATTGCCGCAGCCGAAGAAGATCAGTACGCTGAACAGGAGGAATACAAGTTGTAGCCGCATCGTTCATCCTTGCTTAGCCGGTTAATAGGTCCGCCAGTAGATCGGGTATACGGTTCCACCCGGAACGGGGTCTTCCGAACAGAGTCCTCCACCGCAGCCGATCAGCAGTTTGGCATCGCCCGAGGGCGGTAGCAGCACGACAATCCCTGAAGGAATCCCGACCCCCAGATCAACCGATCGGTCTGCCTTGCGCAGGACATTACCCGAATCGCTCTCCGCGCGGGCGTTGTTGGTGGTGGATTCGCTGTCATTATTGGACGAGCCGTTGTTTTCTTCGTTATTAAAGTTCAGGACGGCTTCTCCGGTCAAGTAATCAACGGCATACAAACGAGAAATTCCAAGATTGCCCGGGTCGCATGGTGAGGTGTTGAGGGTGCCGGGAGCATAGGTCGTATAATAGGCCACCTTGTTGAAAGCCAAAGCCGGAGAGAGTACTTTCTCCCCTTCATGGTCGGTTTCATCCAGCTTGATCAGAAAACCGAAGTTGCCGGTGACTGAACCGCTTCCTGTCAACAACACGCCGGGGGCGAGTGCAGTGAGCAGAGCGGAAATATCGCTGGCGCTGGTGGCATTGTCCTGCAGCAGGTTCTCGGTCACGTCAACCAAGTTATCTTCATCAATGTCTTCTATGGTGACCTGGTTGCGATCAAACAGGGCATACATGCGATCAACGACATCTTTATTCAGGGGGTGGGCGCGGTCACCCGTTCCAAAGTAGAGGTTGACAATGCCGCCGAGCTGCTGGGTCACGGAAGGACGGTAAAATATTTTCCGGCCGACCGTGCCGTCGCCGCCGACATTGGCGGAAAAAATCCGCTTACCAAACCAGGTGCTGATCTCAGGATCAGCCAATGGCCTGAGGCCGTCGCTCCCGCCGCCATACCTGCTGAAACGCCACATATGGCCGCCGGTGTCACCCGCATAGAGCCGGTCAACAAAACCGTCGTAATCCGTGTCCAGGACAGTGATATCGGTCGGGAAGGAATAGGTCAGCCGGGCAGAATTGTAAGAATTGCTGCTCTCCCCATAGACAAAGTCCCAGACCTTGGTTGCGCTGCTGGCAATGGTGGGGACCCCGCCGCTGCCGATTGTCGCCACCTCGAAGGCATAGACACCGCGTCCTTTCGGGTTGTTGGTCACCGGATTAGAGCCGTTTTCCCCCGGGGTGACGGTTGCATCCGAGGTTTGATAATCGGCATCGTCCGTGGGCGGCGAGACATCACTGTTGGTGAAGCCCTGGGTTGCGCCAAAGCGACCGTCTTCGTTCAGATTGTCGTAGCCCGCGCCGATAAAGGCGGCCAGCACCACATCGCCGGAATCATTTTTAACCAGCCCCAGGTTCGGGGTGCTCCAGGACTGCCCCAGTTCAGCAAAAGCCGCGTTGCTGCCGTCGATCTCCCAGAGGTAAACCGGTGCATTCGGATCGGTGACGTCAAGGGCGTAATAGGCATCGCCGCCGCGCCGCAGGCCGAAAAGCAGAATGACTTTATCGTGGTTGCCGTCCTGGTCCGTTGCTTCGATATTGCCGTCATGGTCGGCATCGTAGACATAGGTGACCGGAGAACCATCGACAAAATATGGGTGGGTGTTATTGCGCACCTCTTTCAGCCGGGGTAGCAGGTCCGGCGGGATGAAGGCCCAGCGTTCCTGGCCGTCACAGTCTCTGAAAGCATGCATCATGCCGTCGTTGGCGCCGACAAAGATGGTGGTTTTGTTGACGCTGCAGTTGGTCTCATTGGTGGCGACACTGAAGTCATATTGGGTATAGTTGACCACATTCGGTCGCGAATGCAGGATATCGCCGAGGATCCAGGGACGGGTGCTGTCGACATATTCGTCGTAGCTGTCATAGCCATGGATAAAGTTGATCAATTTGTCCTTTTCCGTATCGTCGGCAACATCCATGAGCGCCGCGGTCAGGTTGGAATTTGCGGTGGAGAAGGCGTTGGACGAATCGGTCAGGTCGGTGTTGGAAAAATAGGTGTAAATATGCCTTGACCCGATCTGGGTCAGGAGTACGGCACCGACCCCCCCTTCGGAAACCCGTCCCGAATCCCCGCTGCTCCAATAGGAGCTGGCGGTATAGGTATTGCCGCTGGGATTGTAGGCGTCCGCGACATCTTTAAAGCTGCCGTCGTTGTTGGTTGCGGTATTGCCGGCAACATCAACGATGCGGCCTAGCGAATCGATGCCGAATTTTTTCAGGTTGCCGTGCCAGGGTTCATCATTTTGCGGATAGAAAAAGCCGAGATAGACCCGTTCCCCGCTGTAAGTTCGGTTATCCGGGCTGGTCGGCACCACCGGGGCGATGAAGGCGGTGTCGGTTTCCAGCAGGATATCCGTCAGGGCATCTTCCAGGGCGGCGAGGAGTTCCGCGTTATCGGTGACTTGATAGTAGTTGCCGTCGCCGTAGGTTTGGGCGGCCGTTTCCAGGCGGGCCACCTTGGCGGTCATCAACTGGATAATGTGGGTCTGCACTCCCTGGTTGTTGCTGACCAGGCCGTTGACTAGGTCGCCGATGCCATTGGCCCCGGTTTGGTCCGGTGAATTGAGATATTTGGCGACATCATCGACATAAATGCCGTCCGGATCCGCCGGATCGTCAGGGTCTTTGGCAACGATATTGTTGATATCCCGACTCTTGATATTGGTGTCGTCATCCTGGCTCCCGGTGGTGAGCAGAACCACGAAGTTTTTCTGGCAGCTTTCTTCAATTGGACTGGTATAGGAGGAATCCCCTGCGGCAATGGTGCCGAGTCGCTCGTGGGTGTCGGTAAAGTCTGAAGGACCTTTGAAATAGAGTCCCGCATCCCAGAGAATTTCGTTGACCGGCTGGGTTGAGTTGCCGGGAATAAGAGTGAGCGCGTCAATAGCCGCTTTGAAGGCATCCAGGTTGGTGGTGTTGACCTCTTTGGTGACTGTCGAGATGGGTATTTCCAACTGTCCGCCCTTACCGTTGTCACTGAAGGTCATCAGCCCGATGTTGACGCTTTCGCTGACCGCATCGGCAACCTGCTTGACCGTTGACTTGACCATGCTGAGCAGATCCGCCGTCATGGTCCAGGTGACCTCCCCGTCCGTGACGGTCGCTCCCGGGGTGGTCGGCCAGGTCGGTTGGGTCGTCCCTGACAGGCCGCTACCGGTAATTCCCACCACTTCATAGATCGTTCCACCGACGTCGACCGCGTCCCCAGCTGTGTAGGCGGTCGAGGCGGCCCAGGTGCCGACGCCTTCCGGCGGAGTTACGATATAGTTGAGCTGGTTGCCGAGAAAAAAACTGTCATTCTGGGATGATGAACAGTCCCCTTTATTGGCTTTGAGCGGTCCGAAGAAGGAACCGTTGTTAACTAAGGAATCATGGGCAGTCGTGCAAGTGATGGCCGCAACATCGTCCATGACCTTGGAGTAATTGATGGTTCCGCCGGTCGCCGCAACCATCTTATAGACGGCATTGGTGTCGTAGGGGCCCGGAGTCGCATCACTTCCCGTACCTGGATAGACTGTGCTCCCATCGTAAAGCTCCCGTGAGCCCTGCTGCTGCATCGGCTGGGTGTTGTCGATGATGAACATGATGTTGGGTTTTGGCGAGGTGGCAGATGTGGTGCTGTAAATGGCCGTATCACCGATATAGGTATCGGCGCTCGCAACTTGTAACATCAGGAACAGGACCAGGACGGTGGTATTGATAACAACAAGGCACTTTGACATTTTTTTGCTCCTATTTCGGGACAATCCTTCCGTACTGGGCCTCGATCCGTTTTTTCGAATCGTTCGGTCCTTGCCCGGTAACGTTGACAATATAGTAGCGGGCTTCAAAATAGGTGGGGTCGGAGCCGCTTCCCGGAGGCAAATTGGTAGTCAATTGAAACTCGACATAATTGTCGTTGCCTTCCAAGCCGAAGCCGGTGCCGGCTTCAATGTTGGTCTGGTCAGTGGTGTTGTCCAGGTCGTAGGGTGCCGAACCCGGCCCCAGACTGGCATAGATGGTCTGTCTGGTCGAGGCGTACTCAACCGCTCTCTCCGCAGTGTCGAAGGCCATCTGCGCGGTCCGGTAGTTGCCGGAAATGCTGGTTTCCGTGGTTGCGGTGTTCAGGGCCATGACTCCGAGAATGCTCATGATGACCAGCATAGACAGGGCCAGGATCAGGGCAAAGCCATGCTCATTATTGAGTGGCTGCAACGCTTGTCGGAAAAATACTTGTTCTTTTCTTTTCATTTTGGTCATTTCCTTAAGCTCAATTGTTTTTCAAGGTAATCAGCTTAACGAGCTGTCTGGTTTTGTTCGCTTTCGTTTTCAGGTCCAAAGCCGTACCGGTCAGGGTCACACGGACAGCGCTGGTCTGGCCGGAAGTTGTCAGGTATTCAAATTCAACCGCTGAAATATTGTCGGCGATGATGTCAGGAGTGCCGCCGTTAATGGTTCTACGCAGTTGATTATTGTTCAGGTCATAATCGATCTGATAAGGGTGGGGAGACGCACTGCTGTCGACTTTGACCAGCAAATCTGCCTGATTGTAATTGGCGACGGCGTTGAAGCCTTTGATTGCAAGACTGGTGCTTGAAGGGGCTGAGTCAATGGTAAAAACGAGATCAATGCGTTGATCATGGTCCGGCGTCTTAAGAAAACGGACCTTGTCTCCGGCGGCGAACAGGTTGACCATTTCTGCCGTGGCAATGGGAAAAACATAGGCTGTCGCGGGCGCATTGGCGACGGAGACCGTGCCGGTCAGGCGGGCGATGTCGGTATCGGTCGATGCGGTTCGCAAAGTCAGTACCTGACCACCGGATAAATCGGCCGGGGAGGATTCGATTGCTGAGTTTGTCGTCGGGATCAGAAACCCGGCCATCTGAATGTCCCGGGTTAAAAAATTCATGGCAATGCGCAGGTTCTGTTGCGTTTCAGCCACCTCTTCCTGGGTGCCGGCTTCCTGCTCGGTCTGGATAAAGAGGCTATACATGGCTGTTGCGGCCAGACCCATAATGACGATAACAACCAAAACCTCGACCAGGGTGAAGGCTTTGGTGCTGATTATTCTATTTCGAATGCTCATATTGCTCTCTTGAACCCGGTCACCGAATAGGTGCGTTGTAGACCGTTGGTTTGTTGAACGTTCACCTGAATAAACACCAGATTGGCAACACCATTATAATCAACGGCTATGGTATATTCTGCGGCGTAGGTTCCGCCCCCCATCACAGTTTCATCCCCTGCATTGAAGACCCAGGGGACATTGACCTCGTCAACAAAACTACTGATCGGCCAGGTTGTTATTTCGTTAAGAATGCTGGTGGCAATATCCGTCTCAACCGCCCTGGTGTTGGCGGACGAATTGGTTTTGATGGCGGTGATCTGCATCCCTGCAATGGCCAACAGGCCGATGGCAAAAATGGTTAGCGCGATCAGGACCTCAACTAAGGAAAAGCCCTGTTGAGTGGCGCAATATTTTTCCAACGGGACGTTTATGGCCGTTTTTTGAGAGGCACTATTGTTTATCATTTGAATAGACTCCCTGCCTTGCTATCGTTTTTTTCGATACTATATCGTACAATTGTGACTTTCGCTAACACTCCTCGGCGCTGTTCGCAGGTCGGTTTCAGCGATCGACATCCCGAGGGAACGTTACATTTATATTCCTGTATACTATGCAAGATAAATGCCTGCTAAGATTTCTGCTAACATATTGAAATGGTTGCTTTTGAAAACGAATCACAAGGAAAGGGTTGCAGAAAAGTTGAGTCATTTACTTTCCTGACGGTGTAACCGGTTATTATTTAGACAGAAAACGGAATGGAGATAAATTGCAGGCGCAAAAAAAATTGCAAGGGTTTTGGGGCTGGTAATTTAGACCTCATGGCAGGTTTTTTCAGTGTGGTTGGATATTCTTCGTGCGGCAAGGTAAAATGTACTGGCAACGATATTTTTTTACGAGGGGTGTATTGTGTCCGAATCATTTCACTTGGTCTGTCCTCATTGCCAGGCTGTCAATCGGGTTCCCGGGGCCAAGCTTTCCCTTCATCCGAACTGCGGCCGCTGTAAGGAGGCGCTGTTTAGCGGTCGTCCGGTTGAGTTGACCTCAGCAACTTTTGACCGCTATCTGCAACAGAATGATATCCCGCTGCTGGTTGATTTCTGGGCGTCTTGGTGTGGACCCTGCAAGATGATGGCCCCCGCCTTCAGCGAGGCGGCCAAGGATTTGGAACCGCGTGTCCGCCTGGCCAAATTTAATACTGAACGCGATGCCGGCATTGGTGGGCGGCTCAATATCCGCTCCATTCCGACTCTGGTGCTGTTTCATAAAGGGGTTGAACTGGCCAGGCAATCTGGCGCTATGGAGCGCAAGATGATTGTGCAATGGACCGAAGCAAAACTGGGCTAAAAGGTCACGGACCTTTATCTTTTTGACCGCTGAACTCGCTTTGGCGAGGCAGAGCGCCCTTCGGTTGAATTGGGGGAATAGCGGAATTTACTGTACTCTGTGGGCCTTTTGCTGTTTCCTCTCTGTCTGTGCTGAGGTTGTCCGAGCTGTTGCTGCGGCAGCCTTCCTTCTTTCCCAACGATTGCCTCTACCGAGGATCTTTAGGAATAAATCACTATCATGGTTATGTACAGTCTGGAACAGAAAATCATCAGCCTGCTCAGTCAGCGGCGCAAAAAGTCACTGACCCGCAGGGAAATCGCGGACCAGCTCGGGCTGCGCGGCGGCGAGCGCAAGGTTCTGACCAAGGTCCTGGAACAGTTGCTGCGCAGCGGGCAGCTTGGCGAACGCAAAGGACAGTATCGCCTTGACGAGCAGCAACGTACCCTGGAAGGAACCTTTGCCCAGGCGGAGCAGGGCTATGGTTTTCTGCGTGTGGACAGCCAGGAACAGGAAGACCTGTTCATTCCGGCCCGTCATGTCGGCAGCGCCATGGATGGCGATCGGGTGCTGGTGCAGTGTCGGGTCTCCAGCCGTGACCGGCGCCCTTTCGGGCAGGTGCTGCAGGTGCTGGAACGGGCACATAGCCGCTTGCTCGGCACCTATCAGTGGCGCTCCGGCAAAGGGCTGGTCTGGCCGCTGGAACAGAAGTTGCCCGGGCCGGTGCTGGTCGGAAAACGAAAAAATATCGAGCCGGGGACCGTGGTGGAAGTGACTTTGGAGCGTTTTGCTGCCCACGATCTGCCGGCGACGGGGCAAATCACCGAGATCCTCGGCCCGGCCGACGACCCCAAGGTCGATATCGACACCGTTATCCGCAGCCATGCTTTGCCCCATCATTTCTCATCAGCGGCCCTCGCCCAGGCCGAGGTAGCCGCCAAGCCGGTTTCCACTGAAGAAGCCAGTCAGCGGATTGATCTGCGCTCCTTGCCCCTGGTGACCATTGACGGTGAGACCGCCCGTGATTTTGATGATGCGGTAGCGCTGAAAAAAGAAGCGAACGGTCGTTTTCGACTCTGGGTCTGTATTGCCGATGTGGCTCATTATGTAACGCCCGGCAGCGCCGTTGATGTTGATGCCCTGGAACGTGGCACCAGTGTCTACTTTCCCGGTTTTTGCCTGCCGATGCTGCCCGAAGCTCTGAGTAACGGGATCTGCTCGCTGAACCCGGCCGAGGATCGATTGGTCATGACTGCCGAGTTATGTATCGATCAGCACGGTCAGACCACGGCTGCTGAATTCTATCCGGCGGTCATGCGCAGCCGGGCGCGGTTGACTTATACTCAGGTCGCAGCCTGGCTGGATGACCCCGCCGCTTGTCAGCTGGAGCCGGAGGTGCGAGAGCAGCTGCCGCAGATGGCCGAGTTGGCGCAGATTCTAACCCGGATGCGGGCGCAACGTGGCAGCCTTGATCTTGATGTGCCTGAGGTCGAAATCATTCTTGCTGAGGACGGCCAGCCGTGCGACCTGGTACGGGTCGAGCGCAATCAGGCCCACCGTCTGATTGAAGAGTTCATGCTCGCTGCCAACGAGGCGGTTGCGGCCTTTTTACAGGAGCGGCAGTGGCCGTTCTTGTACCGGATTCACGAGCGACCTGATCTGCTCAAGTTGCAGGACCTGCAACAGCTGGCTGCAGAATGCGGGGTGGGCCTGGTGCTGGGGAAACAACTGCATCAGGCCTTGCAGGGCTTGTTGGCCGAGGTGGCCGAGCGTCCGGAGGGGCGGCTGATTAATCAGCAGCTGTTACGCAGTCTGCAGCAAGCCTGTTATGCACCGGATAATAAGGGGCATTTCGGCTTGGCCGCGGACTGTTATTGTCACTTCACGTCGCCGATTCGGCGTTATCCGGATCTGGTGGTTCACCGGGTTCTCAAACAGGCTCTGGCGGCGGCTCCCAAATCGGCATCCTATTCCCATGCCGAGCTGGAAACCCTGGGGCGTGACTGTTCGGCCCAGGAGCGCCGTGCCGTGCAGGCGGAGCGGGATCTGATCGATCTGCGTTGCTGTCAACTGATGGCGGGGCGGGTCGGCGAGGAGTTTGCCGGAACCATTTCCTCGGTGACGGAGTTTGGCTTTTTTGTTGAGTTGGATGAGTTGCTGATTGACGGGCTGGTCCACATCCGGACCCTGCGTGGAGATTATTATCACTTCGACCCACTGACCCGAAGTTTAACCGGAGAGCACCGTCGCCGGCAGTTCCGGATCGGCATGCGGGTGCAGGTGCGGGTCAAAAAAGTCGAAGCCTGGCGGCGGCGAATCGACTTCGAACTGGTTGAATAAGGGTATTCTGTTCGGCTGGCGGCCTGTTATTGCGGAATTACGTAGTAAAAGACCGCAAAAAAATGGCAGCAGCTGCCTGCCAGTACAAACAGGTGCCAGATCGCATGTCCGTAAGGGAGGCGCTTCCAGGCGTAGAAAATGACCCCAAAAGTATAGGCCAGCCCGCCCAGCAGCAGCAGGGTAAAGCCAGTCGGGGCCAAGACCGCCAGCATCGGTTTGATAGCGATAATGACAGTCCAGCCCATAATCAGGTAGAGGGTGGTCGATACCCCGCGCAGCTGGGCGTACGGGGTCATCTTCAGAATGATGCCAAGCAGGGCAATGCCCCAGACGATGCCAAACAACGACCAGCCCCAGGGCCCGCGCAGATTGACCAGGGTGAAGGGGGTATAGGTTCCGGCGATCAGCAAATAAATGGCCGAATGGTCGAAGACCCGCAGCAAGCGTTTGATTTTGGGTGAAGGAATGCTGTGGTAAAGGGTTGACGACAGATACAGCAGCAGCAGGGTCCCGCCGAAAATACTGCAGGAAACAATGTGCCAGGCATTCCCATGGAGACTGGCAAAGACCACCAGCATGACCAACCCCAAGATCGCCAGCAGGACCCCAATCCCATGGGTCACGCTGTTGGCAATCTCTTCTCCCACACTGTAGCCGGTTATTTCGTTGCGTTTCATGGTCATTCTTTGCTCCCTTTGAAGGCTGAACATTACCCTCTCAATTTAGCACGAGTGACCATGGGAAAGAGCTGTAGACAGTTGTTTTTACAAAACTATTACCAAGGGAGTGAAAATAGGCGTTTTATTGGTCAGTGGCCGGACCGTTACGCCGTTGATAGGCGCGGGCGATGCCACCGGTCGAAGTTTCCCGGTAGAGGAGGGGGAGTGCGTGGCCGGTTTCGCGCATGACCGCGGTGATCTCGTCAAAACTGATTTTATGTTCACCCCCGGCCAGCAGGGCAAAGTGACAGCAGCTTAACGCCCGGGTAGCGGCGTGGGCATTGCGTTCGATGCAGGGGATTTGGACCAGCCCGGCGACTGGATCGCAGGTCAGGCCGAGATGGTGTTCCAGTCCCATCTCGGCAGCGTATTCGATCTGCCTGATGCTGCCGCCATGGAGTTGGGTCGCCGCCGCCGCGGCCATGGCGCAGGCGGTGCCGATTTCCCCCTGGCAGCCGACTTCGGCTCCGGAAATAGAGGCGTTCTGCTTGACCAGGTTACCGATCAGCCCGGCGGTCGCCAGGGCATGCAGAATATCCTCATAGCGGCAGGCCAGGGTTTCGTTCAGATAGCGCAAAACCGCCGGCAGAACCCCGCCGGCCCCGCAAGTCGGCGCAGTGGTGATCATACCGCCGGAGGCATTTTCTTCGGCCACGGCCAGGGCATAGGACCAGAGCCGGGCATTGTTCTGCAGATGGGTGCTATAGAGGGTGGCTTTGCGATAAAAATCGGCCGCTTTGCGAGCTAGACCGAGGCCACCGGGGAGCAGGCCGGCATGGCTTAGACCATTGCGGATAGACGACGTCATGACATCCCAGACATTATCGAGATAATCAAGGAAGGGGCGGTCTTCATGTCTGAGCACAAACTCCCAGAGGGATTCCCCGCTTTGCTCCAAGGCGCTGATAATTTCGGCCATGGTGGTCAGCGGGTAACGTGACATTTCGTTCGGACGCCCCTCCTGATCACTGAGCAAGGCACCGCCGCCGCTGCTGTATTCGTCCCGAGTGGCCAGCAGAGTCCCCTCTTCGCCGAGGGCTTCAAAGCGCATGCCGTTGGGATGGCGCGGGAGCTGTTCCTGTGGTCGCCAGAATAGCTCAAGCTGAGCCGGCGGAATGACCTGATACAGCGCCTGGTCGGTCAGATGGCCGCGGCCGGTGGCGGCAAGGCTGCCGAACAGGGTCACCCGATAGCGGGCGGCGCCGGGGTAAGCGGCGACAAAATTGCGTGCGGCCCGCTGCGGAGCCATGGTGTGGCTGCTGGACGGTCCGGTTCCAATGCGATAAATATTACAGATCGATTCCATCGCCAGATCTCCTTGCCTGCTGAACCCACGAATGGCTGAGCGAAATCAATGACGGTTGTTGAGCTGATTGATTTTGCCAGCTGAGGAAAAGCGCATCTTTCTGCAGTGCGCTTAGCCATCAGCCCTAACCATGCCGATAAACGCCAGCCGGCGCAAGGGTCAATTGCGGAGGCTGGGCGGCAACGCCGTCAGTTGTGTCCGGTAAACCCCGCGTTGTTGATCATTGGCCGCAATGATCTTGCCAAAACAAAGAGATTGTTCTGGCTTTCTGTTATTTTAATTGCCTGAAATCGCTAGATAATCTTCCAGGGAGGAGAATTTTTTAAATATAACAAAAAAAGTTATATTTTTTGTTTGACAAAGGTGACTTATTTAGTTATAAATTAACCATCGACGCTTTGTTGTGGCAGGCGAAGCGGCGATAGCCAAAGTAGATATCTTTCGAGAAACCTCTCAAAATCTTACCCCGTGGTCCCCCTCCTGGCCACGGGGCTTTTTTTGTCTGCTTCCGCCGGCTTGCCATAATCACCACCGGCCACCAGCGTCGGGAGTTTCGATTCAAATCACATCACCATCGTTGAGCTGTTCTGAAAAATTTTCTTGCCATGTGTCGCCGCCGGTCTTCCGTGGAAGATCGACTTTCTCCCAGGTCTTTGCGGTGCTAACCGCCAGCGTTCCAAGGGCCGCAAACATCTGGACAGCCCCAGATAGGTCTTGGGACAGTCCCGAGTTTGCTACGAAAGTGCTTAAACTAGCGCCATTCCATTGTGTCCCTTTATCTTCCTTTTAAAAGAGATTCTGTTCATTCAACTTGATTGCAGTTCAACAGTTATTGAGCCTGCTGCTTTTGAAAAGTCAAGCTGGTTGTTTTTGCTTGATCTGATTGCGTTCATCATGGTAACTGGGCACGGATTTTTATGAAAGAGAGTTATCGATGATCCATCTGACCGATATGACCAAACAGCATGGCAACCGGGTGCTGTTCAAGAATGCATCCTTTCAGATCCTGGCGGGCAGCAGAACCGGCTTGGTCGGGCCCAACGGGGCCGGAAAATCGACCATTTTCCGCCTGATCACCGGCGAGGAAAGCCTCGACAGCGGCGAGATCTCTTGTGCCAAGAAAACCGTTATCGGTTATTTTTCCCAGGATGTCGGCGAGATGGCGGGGCGCAGCGCCCTGGCCGAGGTGGTGGCGGCCTCCGCGACCACGGTCCAACTGGGGGAGCAGATCAGCGCCATGGAGTCACAAATGTGCGAGCCCATGAGCGATGACGAGATGGCCCGGCTGTTGGAACGCTACGGGGACGCCCAGCAGGAATTCGAACATCGTGGCGGCTATGACCTGGAATCCCGGGCCCAGGCGGTTTTGACCGGTCTCGGTATCGGCCCGGATGACTATGATCGGCCGGTGGAGAGTTTCAGCGGCGGCTGGAAAATGCGCATCGCCCTGGCCCGGATTCTGACCCTGAATCCCGATGTACTGTTGCTCGATGAGCCGACCAACCACCTGGATGTCGAATCGATCGTCTGGCTGGAAAACTGGCTCAGCGAAGATTATCAGGGCGCCCTGCTGATGACCAGCCACGACCGTGATTTCATGAACCGGCTGGTCACCCGGATTGTCGAAGTCGGTAACGGCAGCATCACCAGTTATTCCGGCAACTATGATTTCTACCTGCGCGAGCGCGAGGTGCGCCGGGAACAGCTGGAAGCCAGTTATCGTCGCCAGCAGGAGATGCTCGCCAAGGAAGAGGAGTTTATCGCCCGCTTTGCGGCGCGCGCCTCCCATGCGGCCCAGGTGCAGTCGCGGGTGAAGAAGCTGGAAAAGATCGAGCGGATCGAACTGCCGCCGGAACAGAAGACCATCCGCTTTGAGTTTGCCGAACCACCGCGCAGTGGCGACGACGTCATCGCCATTGTCGATCTGGCCAAGCACTGGCCGCTGGACGACGGTGGTGAGAAGCAAGTCTTTTCCGGAATTTCCGGAATGGTCCGGCGGGGTGACAAGATTGCCGTGGTCGGGGTCAATGGGGCGGGTAAATCGACCTTCCTGAAAACCCTCTGTGAACAGACCGCACCGAGTGCGGGGACGGTGACCATCGGCGCCAATGTCTTTCCCGGTTATTTCAGCCAGCATTCCATGGAATTGCTCGATCCGAAGAAGACTGTCTTTGAGACGGTTCAGGACGCTTTGCCCCAGCAGACCATCGGTGTGCTGCGCAATCTCTGTGCGGCGTTTTTGTTCCAGGGGGATGACGTGGACAAACGGGTTGACAAACTGTCCGGCGGGGAGAAAGCGCGGCTGATCCTGGCCACCCTGCTCGGTCGCCCCCTCAACCTGCTGATTCTGGACGAACCGACCAATCATCTGGATATTCAATCGCGCGAGGTGCTGCTCGATGCGCTGCAGAAATTCAGCGGTACCCTGTTACTGGTCAGCCACGATCGGCACTTCCTGCGCTCCTTGGTGGATCGCGTTTTTGAGATCGATCATGGCCAGATGATCCCTTACGACGGTGGCTATGAATACTATCTGCAGAAGACCGGTCGCGATCACCGCAGCCTGTAGGCTGGTGGGCGCGACCGCTCAGGGCAAGTAGCGACAATCCTTCGGCCGGTGACTTACAGTTTCCGGCCGAGTTTTTTTTCGACCTGTTTTTTCTCCCATTCCGGGCCGAACAGGTTGAAAACTTCAAAGACGTTGAGCCCATGGGAAACAATGCCGATGCCCCAGCCCAGCGCCACCCACCAAACCCAGAGATAACCTGGATTGGTGAGGAAATTGATGATGAACAGCAGCACCAGCACAACCAAATACTTAATTAGATGTGAATAAAAACCTTTGATGTCACGAACGTGTTCAATTGCTTTCTGTTCTGTTTGGATCTGTTCATGGGTGATTGTCATAGTGTTCTCCTGTTGCAGTTCGTCCAGGTCGATCTCAAAAACCGCCGCCAGGCATTTCAGCGTTTCCAATGAGGGCGTTTGCCCGCGTTCGATCCGCTGAATAGTCCTGACACTCAGCCCACTCAGTTGAGCCAACTGTTCCTGTGACCAGCCTTTTCTTAATCGTAATTTTCTGAGTTGCATTCCAGACCCCGTTGTTTTGAGTCGAAGCTAGCAGATTTCCTGGACGAAGATAACGACAGGAGGGCGACAGTCCCCCGACAGCGCCCCGTCATGGGGTGTCATCTTCGACGATCCGCTCTGGCCGAGTCAAATTTTTCTTGGTTGATCCGTACCGCCGTTCATATGGCAGTACGGATTCCATAGGTCTTCGCTATGCCACGAGCCGAATGGTCGCTGTCCGTGTTGAGACCGGCGATCTGCTTATAACTGCGGCCTGCGGTTTGTGGTTGCGGTGGGGCAAGACGCTGTCGACAACGCAATTTGGCTGGTTTGCGCCCGGACGCAACTGTTTCGACGGCTGATTCGGAAATGCAAATTGCTGATCGGTAGCGACGGGTCACAACAGGTCGGGGTTTGCTTTTTCCTTAGACTGGGTTGCTGTCGTGGTCCGGTCTGCCGGGAGGGAAGGGCAGTTTTTGAGCAATGACCATCGTTGACGAGGGGAGCAGCGATTTGAACAGTTTGAAGATAGCCCAGAGAAACACCAGTGGCAGGATGACGGTATTGAGTAAAAAAATGACCAGCAGGGCGACGAATTTATCGATCATCTGTTCGCTACGTTGGCTCAGCCAGCCACGTAAGCGGTCAAAATCGATGGCCCGCTCGGCCTGGCCGAGACGAGTCCGGAATTGCTGCCACCAGCTCTCTTCTCCTGCTTTGGTCGCAGGGCTACTCAATTGCTGCAGCTCTTCGTTGCCAGAGGCGATGACCGCCGTTGCCCGGGCGTAGTCCGCCGCGAGGAAGGACTGGTAAACAGCTTCATTCAAGCCGGCTGCGAGGGGAACGGCAAAGCGGACCACCACGGCCAGCAGAACCATTTTTCTTGCCAAGGGGAGCAGTTGCAACGGTTTCCCGGCCGGCAACCAGAGGCCGATTAGCCAGAGTAGCAACGCCAGAGTCCCCAGGATCTCGACCGCAAACCAGGGCCCTATCGCAATGAGAAAACGTTGGATGCCAAGGGAGGTGACCGCGGCCAGCATTACCCAGGAAAAGCGTTCGACCAGGTCGTTAAGGGGATCGAGGATCTGTCCCAAGGCCAGGTTCAGGCCCAGCCCGGCCGGTGCCAGCTCCAGTTGTGATTCCTGAATGACGGAAATGACGCCATTGGTGAGACGGGCCATGGCAAAGACGGCAATCGCACGGGTCAGGGACTCTTCCACCCGTTCGCTGGTGGCCTGATCGACCCGCTGCAACAGGGCATTATCAAAGACCAAGCTGCGGGTCGCGGGGAGCATGATCACCACCAGCAGCAACAGCAAAACCAGGCTGCTGCTCAGCCGGCGTCGGGCAGATAAAGAAAGGCGGGCCAGGATCATCGCAGCAGGCCGAAAGTCTTCAGCGTTTCCGGGGGGGCTTGGGCAAAGTGGGAAAACTCCATGGTAAAGCTGCCTTGCCCTTTGGTGGCACTGCGCAGTTCGGTCATATAGCCGAACATCTCCAGCAACGGCACTGTGGCGCGGATCACATCCTGGCCGGGGCGCGAGACAATTCCTTCCACCTGCCCCCGTTTCTGATTGAGGCTGCTCATGACTCGGCCGGTATAATCAGAAGGGGCGACCAGCTCAAGGGCCATGACCGGCTCGAGCAGGGTTGGTTTCCCCTTGCTCAAGGCCTGGGGGATTGCCCGGCTGATGGCCGCGGAAATTCCCAGATCGGTGGTCTTGTTACTTTCATACGGCAGCTCGACAATTGTCAGCTGCAGGTCAGTCAGCGGATAGCCCGCGGCCGGACCGGACTGGCAGGCCGCGGCCAATTTTTGGCGAATCATTTCGGCCAGCAGCGGCGGCCAAGCCGCGAGGAGTTCATCAGCCACCACAATTTCCAGGCCGCTTTTGCGGGCTGTTGGCGTGACTTCGAGGGTGACGGCGCCGTAATGCAGCTTGCCGTCGATATCACGTTCGAAGATTTCCTGCTGCTTGGTGGCGGCGAGGATGGTTTCGCGATAAACGACCTGCGGCCGACCGGTCACCACCGCAACGCCGAAATCGGTAAGCAGCCGCTGCACAATGACTTCCAGGTGCAGCTCACCCATTCCGGTCAACAGGGTCTGGCCGGTTTCCGGATCTTCCTTGACGCGGAAGGTGGGGTCTTCCCATTGCAGCTTTTCCAGGGCCAGGGGCAGTTTGTCCCGATCCTCGACGGTTTTCGCTTCCACCGCTAGGGACACCACCGGCTCCGGGTATTCCAACCCGCGCAGCTGCAGCGGTTCAGCGGCGGCGCTGATGGTGTCTCCGGTGAGGACGTTTTTGAGACCGGTCGCCGCGACAATGTCGCCGGCTTCGGCGAGGTCGATTCTTTCCCGCTTGTGGGCATGCATGCGGAACAGCCGGGCGACTTTTTCGACCCCTTCGGTCCTGCTGTTATAGACCCCCTCTCCAGGTTTAAGCCGGCCCGAATAGATGCGCAGATAGGTCAGTTTTCGCCCCTCGTCAGCGATGACCTTAAAGGCCAGGGCGCAGAGACTGCGGTTCGGATCGGTGGGCAGCGCGACTTTTTGCCGCGTGTCCAGACGCAGTGCCGGGGCCGGAGGCGTTTCCAGGGGGGAGGGGAGCAGGGCGCAGATCATATCGAGAAGCGGCTGAATGCCCTTGTTGCGCAGAGCCGAGCCGAGCAGGACCGGGAAAATTTCGCCGCGGATAACTCCACTGCGCAGGGCGGCCAACAACCGCTGCGCGTCAATGGAATTCCCCTCCAGAATATCGTTGAGAATGCTGTCATCGAAATCGGCGGCGGCCTCAAGCAGCTTCTCGCGCGCTGCGGCGACCTGCTCCTGCAACTCCGCCGGGATCCGGTCGGTGCTGACCGTTTTCCCCTGATCGTCTGCGTTGAAAGTGATAGTCTGCTCATGGATCAGGTCGATGACGCCGCGAAAGTGTTCTTCACTGCCCACCGGCAGCTGCAGCAGTACCGGCGTAGCCTGTAACTTTTCGCTGATGGCGGTCAGGACCTGCTGGTAATCGGCACCGGTGCGATCCATTTTGTTGATCAGGCAGATCCGTGGGACCTGATAGCGGGCTGCTTGGCGCCAGACCGATTCGCTTTGTGGCTGGACCCCTTCGACCGCACTGAAAATAGCGACTGCGCCGTCGAGCGCCCGCAGGGAACGTTCCACTTCGATGGTGAAATCGATATGGCCGGGGGTGTCGATGAGATTGAAGGTATGTCCCAGCCAGCTACAGGTAGTGGCTGTCGCGGTAATGGTGATGCCGCGCTGCTGCTCCTGCTCCATCCAGTCCATCACCGCCAGACCGTCATGGACCTCGCCCATTTTATGGATTGCTCCGGTATAAAACAGGATCCGTTCGGAAAGCGTCGTTTTCCCGGCATCGATATGCGAGATAATGCCGAAATTGCGGATTTTGCCGAGTTCTAGGTGTGTCATGGAGACCTCAGTCGATTATCTGGAATTGAGCTGCTGTAAAAGCTCCTGGTCAAGGCCGTTCAACTGGAGATATTCCCGCTCCAGTTCTTCGATATGAAAATAGTCCAGACCGCTGTTGGCGATAAAATCGTCGCGCAGGGCCAGGTTTTCGCAGGCCACAACTTCCGGCAGCAGTTGCCGCAGGTAGAGAACCTCTTTTTTGATATCGAAAATCACTGCCTGGAACAGTTCCGCGCTGAGCGGCTGCTCAAGCTGACCCCGTGTGGTCAGTTCATCGTTGAGTTCCTGGAAAATCTGTTCCTGCTCTGCTCTGGTGTCGTAGCGGTAATAATGCCGCTGAACCCGCTCGCGGACACTCTTGAACATGGTCTTGTACAAGTGTTCCTCACGCTCGAGTATTTTCAGATCGGCCTGCAGGCGTTGTACGGAGGATACTCCGGCGCCGAGCTCTTCCAACCCTTTTTGCAGACACTCAAGCTTGCGCCGTCCGTAACGGCCAAGATAGCGGCTTTGCAGGATATCGTCAAAAAACAACCGGTTGAACAGGCTCTTGTCCAGCTTGTTGAATTCCTGCCGATTCTGCAACAGGCTGCCGAGCCAGTCCGGACTGGAATGGAAATTTTCCATAAAAGCAATCCGGCTGAGCTGGGTCAGGGTGGTGTCGTAACGGTCAAAAAAGGTAATGATGCTGGAAAAATCCTCCAGCAAAGAGAGCGGAGCCCCATCGCGAATATGTTCGTCAAACAGCTGCCCGGTTTCCAGCAACATCTGTTCGAAGCCGTTGTCGTGGCGGCGGCGTGCTTTCTGTTTGGCAAACAGGATCTGCGCCATATCCTGATGGTGGAGGCCTTTTTCCTGAAGCAGGTCATGGAGGATGTCCCGGGTGATCGCCATGTACTCGGGCTCACGAGCAATCCGGCTGTTCTCCGGCTTCAACCTTCGGTCCAGGGCATCGAGCAGGTCGAGGGGAATTTCCTGGCGCAGGGCAAGGGTCTTCAGGCGAAGCAGCCGGGCATGCTGCGCCTGATCGATGCGTCCTTGCTGGTAAGCCTCGATCAACACCTTTTTGTACTCATCAATGATGCGATAATTGTCCCGGTGGTGATACCTGACATCGATGGCGATGCGTTCCTGCTGATAGGGACCCAGGCGGAGGTTTTCCGCCAGCTCCTCCAGCAGCTCATGCTGGCTGGGGCTGATTTTGCGGTTGCGGTAGTAGAGGTTCTGGAACTCCTGCTGGAAATGGCGGCCTTTGCTATTGGTCAGCCTGATCAGGAAGAGGGCGCAGCCCTCCGGCAGCAGGGTGCGCAAGGTTTCTGCCAGCAGGGAGTCGTCACGCTGGTTCAATTGGCTGAGGCGTTTGAGGGGTTTGCCGAGCTTGCGCAGAATCTGCTGTTGTTTGAGGATGTTATTGTGGCCGCTCAGACCGTCGACAAAGAAAAAAAAGTTATCGACCGCATGCCCCTGGCGGAAAATTTCACCGTAAGGCTGCTGGAACCGAGGTTGATCGCTGATGGTTAAATGCCCGTCCTGATCGTAACCGGCGCCGAGCAGGATCAGGCGGTTGTGAATCGCCGGTTTGGTAAGATCGGCAAGGGGTTGCTCCACCCCGAACATGTATGCGCAGAAGGTTCCGCCGATGCCGGTCTGGATCACTTCGTCCGCGGTCAGAGTCAGTTCGCTGCCCGGCGCGAAAAAACGCAGCTCATTTTCGGCCACCTGGAAGAAATGCTGGTGAGCCGATCGACAACCGGCGGCGGTCGCATAATACTCTACCGAGTCGTTGATCTGCCCGTGCAGTCGTAATTCAGGGCTCATGGTTCGACCCACTCCGCGACTTCGGTGGCAACCTCAAGACAGAGGTGCTGGCCGTCGTAAGCGAGATTAATTCCATCAGGCAGCTCAGCATCATCGCGTAGATGGTCGACATCGTGGCTGAGATGGGTGAGCAGGGTCTGCCGGGCGCCGATGGTTTTGGCCATGGCAACAGCCTGAGGAATGTTGAAGTGACTGGCATGCGGTTTGAAGCGGAGCCCGTCCAGAATCAGCAGGTCGAGCCCGTTCAGCAGTTCCAGCGAATGTTGCGGGATGGCATTGCAGTCGGTTAGATAGGCGAAGGGCCCGCAGCGATAGCCGGTACTGAGCCCGTAACCGTGTTGCAGGGGGAGCGGGGTTATCTCCAGCCCTCCCAGGGTGACGCTGCCGGCAATCGGGCATAACCGCAGGTTGGGGATATAGCCGCTGTGCTCAGCCGGGTCGAAAATATAGCAGAAGCTGCGCCTGATCCGGGCCAGGGTCTCTTCGCTGCCGTAAAGCGGGATCGGTTCGGAAGAGAACAGACTGAAGCTGCGCAGGTCGTCAATCCCGTGCAGATGGTCGGCGTGACTGTGGGTGTAGAGGACCGCATCGACATGACGCATGCCTTCGCGCAGGGCCTGGTGGCGAAGATCAGTTGAGGTATCGATCAGGATGTTGTATTTTCCATAGCTAAGGAGAATACTGCAGCGGGTCCGCTGATTGTACGGGTGGCTGGACGAGCAGACCGCGCAATTGCAGCCGATAACCGGGACGCCGGTACTGGTCCCTGTCCCCAGAACGGTGATTTTTAGTTTTTGAGACTGCATAAGCGGGCCGCTGGTCAATGAAGATGGCGTCGCAATAGATTTTCACAACTGCGTTACGTTGGTTTCTCGGGACCCCGACCACCCCTGCGGGTCTACACCTCCACTCCCCTGTCAGGCTTGGTCGGCCGAAATTGTTACTTGGCCATCGAATTCTATTTTACTTGCGTCCATTCCAGAAAAGGCTGGTAATTCTTCGAGTAATCTAGCATTTTGCCGCCATGGCAGACAATAGCTGATTGTGGTTTTCACGCTTCATATGCCGGCTGCAGGCTTTCGCAGAGGAAATTGAATAATGGAAAATAAATCGCAGGACATCTGTAAACTTTGCCGGCGTTGTATCCGGCACTGCAAGCAGCCCCTCAGCATCGTGATGCTTGATTGTCCCCGCTTCCAGCCGCGCCCCTTTAAATCGGAAGAGTTCCGTTTTGCCCAGCTGGATCTGTTCGGTGACGACTGAGAAGCGTTTGGCTCAGCCCCTTTCCAGGCGCCGGCGAACGGAATTCGGTTGTTTGGGCCCGGCCAGACAATGCGTGAACCAGTCCTTGCTTACCCGTCCAAGAGCCTCAGGCCGGGGCCAGTTTATCGAGAAATTTTTTGAGATAGGGAATGAATTTTTCCGGTTCCACCAGAAACGAATCGTGACCATAGTCTGACTCGATCAGGTAGTATTCGACCGGCTTGTTGAGTCGTTCGAGTTCGTGGACCAGTTCTTCGGTCTGGCGGGGGGGATAAAGCCAGTCCGAGGTGAACGCGAACCAGAGGGAGGGGCAGCTCAGCCGGCCCAGGGCTTCGGTCAGGGAGTCGAAATTCCAGGACACATCGTACAAATCAAGGGCTTTGGCCAGATAGAGAAAGGCGTTGGTGTCAAAACGATCGATGAAATTCCCGCCGTTGTAGTCCAGATAGCGTTCAATCTCGAATTTACCGAAAAAATCGAACATCCCATCACGCACGGAAAAGCGTCGGCCGAATTTTAGAAGCATGGAAGCGTCAGACAAAAAGGAGATGTGGCCGACCGCCCTGGCCAGTGACAAGCCGTCCGCAGGGGGGTGCTCGGGCTGATAGTTTCCCTTTTTCCAGAGCGGATCGTTATAAATTGCCTGGCGGGCAAGGGCATTCAAGGCAATGGCCATGGGCGAGGTTCGGCCGGTTCCGGCAATGGGCACGATGGCACGGACCATCTCCGGGAAATTGATTCCCCATTCCAACGCCTGCATGGCGCCCATAGACCCCCCGACCACGGCCAGCAGCGAGGCGATCCCCAGCCGGTCAAGCAACAATTTTTGCGCCCTGACCATGTCGCGAACCATGATCACCGGAAAGCTGAGTCGATAAGGGCGTCCAGTGCGCGGATTGGTGCTGGTCGGCCCGGTTGATCCCTTGCAGGAGCCGATGGTGTTGCTGCAGATGACAAAGAAGCGGTTGGTGTCGAGGACTTTGCCGGGGCCGATCATGTTGTCCCACCAGCCGGGTTTACGTTCGTCCTGAGTGTGAAAACCGGCCGCATGAGCGTCACCGGTCCAGGCGTGGGTCGCCAGGATAACATTCGATTTATCCGGGTTCAAAACCCCGTAGGTCTCGTAGGCAAGGGTCAAGGGGCCGAGCAGACGGCCGCTTTCCAGCTGCAGCTCAGTGTCAAACTCCGCGTATTCGGTTTTTACCAGTCCAACACTGTTTTCCAATCTTCATCCTTTTACAAAGGCGGTCGCCGCTAACCGTTGTTGAAAAATCCTGCCGCAGACTTCTTCAAACAGGGGCGGACAGGGGGCGATTTTTTTCTATCTTTGTCCAAGCAACAGGCCTGCATCCCCAGCCTTTGTTTTGCTCGCCTCTTCCCGGCATCTGTAGACTCAGTTTTGCCGGACTGCTGAGCAAATAACAAAGGCCCCTCCCGGAAGTCGGGAGGGGCCTTTGCGGGATACTGTGGAAATACTCGTCTCGCAGGCTCCGTCCCCATCTGTCCCCGGCTGGCGTTCCAGCAGGGCAGGAATTGGCACCGGACAGTCTGGTTGCTTCACAGAGAACCCCGGTTGCCGTGGCTTCAAAGGGCCTTTCCCTCCACCACTCTTGATAAAGACGTCTGAATTTGATGCTCGTGGAGTGTGACTCTAGCTTTCCGGGGTAGATTTGTCAATCGTCCGCATGCGGGAGGGCCATTTTCTCGGTTCGAACAAGTGCAACTATTTGCTTAAAAAATAGCCAGCAGTGATTAAAAAATAGGCAGTGATGGGCGGCTTCCAGTGGCGAACGTCTAAAAATGCAGTCGGTTATAAAGCGGCATGACAATTGAATGTGGACAGCGGTTTCAGAATTGATCGGGCTCGACGATGACGTCGGGCGTTTATATGAGACGAGGAGGTCTGGTTATGGAAGTGTCGCTTCTGGCGTTACGACACAGTGGGGACGTATTGTTCCTTTTGCTTGGTGCGGTCATGGTTTTTGCCATGCACGCAGGTTTCGCGTTTCTTGAAGTCGGTTCTGTCCGCGAAAAAAACCAGGTGAACGCATTTGTCAAAATCCTGTCTGATTGGTCTGTTTCCACGGTCGTTTATTTTCTGATCGGTTACCCCATTTCCTACGGAATTAACTTTTTTACTTCGGCAAGCGGTCTGCTTGGCCAGAATCAGGGCTATGAGCTGGTGCGGTTTTTTTTCCTGCTCTGTTTTGCCGCCTGTATTCCCGCCATTATCTCCGGCGGTATCGCCGAACGCGCCAAGTTCTGGCCCCAGGTCTGTGCCGGGGCGATTTTTGCCGGAATTTCCTATCCGCTTTTTGAATCGCTGATCTGGGGGCAGAACAGTGCCGGCTTGCAGGGCTTTTTCAAAGCGACGCTGGGCGCACCTTTTCATGATTTCGCCGGTAGCGTGGTGGTCCATTCCATCGGCGGCTGGTTGGCCCTGCCGGCTATTGTCGTGCTCGGGCCGCGTTTGGGGCGCTATGTGCGCGGGCGCAGCCAGGCCATCCCGATCAGTAATATCCCTTTTCTTGCCCTGGGTAGCTGGATTCTTGCGGTCGGCTGGTTCGGCTTTAATGTGATGAGCGCCCAGTCCCTGGAAGGAGTTTCCGGGCTGGTGGCGGTCAATTCGTTGATGGCCATGGTCGGCGGGGTCTTGTTTGCCCTGATCGCGGGTCGGAACGACCCGGGCTTTGTGCATAACGGTGCTTTGGCCGGGCTGATCGCCATCTGTGCCGGATCCGACCTGATGCATCCAATCGGGGCCTTTCTGGTTGGTGGTATCGGATCCCTGATCTTCGTGTTCGGTTTCCAGTATGAACAGGAAAAGCTTCGCATCGATGATGTCCTGGGGGTTTGGCCGCTGCACGGCGTGGTCGGCAGTTGGGGTGGGATCGCCGCCGGTATCTTCGGGGCGAAGTCCCTGGGCGGACTGGGCGGGGTGTCCTTTCTGTCTCAGTTGGCCGGTAGCCTGCTGGCCGTCGTTTATGCATTGGTGACGGGCTTTGTGGTGTATCGGATTATTCATCGGGTCAGCGGCTTCCGGTTGGATGAAGAGAAGGAATTTGCCGGCGCTGATTTAAGCATTCATCAGATCAATGCGTATCCCGAGGAAAATCTTAAGTGAAAACTAATTTGCGCTGTGATTTGACGCATTGCAATGACGTAGTAGAATAAAGAAAAAAGTCACTTTACGGGAGGCCGTGGCAGCCTTCTGTCTTGCCCTGGACGTCCTATTCCCTCCTGGACGCCAGGGTTTTTTTATCTCATTTCGGTCCTCCCAAAAAAAACGAGGCGACCGCTCTGGTAGCGGCGCCTCGTCTGAATTGAGCGGTCTGTGGTGACCTGGCGTCAGCCGGCCTGCTGCCTGACTTTTTCCAACTTGACCTGCTGTTGCCTGACCAGGTCGGCAACGGTATAGCGTTTCAGCACTCTGGCCATTTCGGTCTGCGCTTCGGTCCAGACGTCATGGGCCGAACAAAAAATGTCGCGTGCACAGCTTTCGGAATCAAGCAGGCAATGATTGAGTTTCAGCTGTCCTTCTTCTGCCTGAAGGACATCCAGCATGGTGATCTCTTCCGGCCCTCTGGCCAGGAGGAAACCTCCTCCAACGCCACGTTGAGAACTGACAATCCCGGCCTTGATCAGTGGCTGGAGGATTTTGGTTAGAAACGCCGGGGTGACGTCCTGGGTCCGGCAGATGTCCTTTTTAAGGACAATTTCATCTTTCGGCTGTTGCGCCAGATAGATGACAGTTCTGACAGCGTATTCAGTTGCGCGTGTAATAACCACTAGTCGAGCCTCCCAAAGGTAACTTTTTCAGTTATGAATACACTGAAGATAATTCTTTGTCAATCATCTCTTAAACCCGCATGCTGCTGAACTGTTTTGGCCGCGGAGCAATCCGGGGCTGACCAGTTAGGTGTCATCCGGAAACTCCGGATGAAAACCAGTTAATTGCCCTCTGGAAACTCCGGTGGGGTACTGTAACGTTTCTGATCTGGAAACCAGAACTTTTTCGCAAAGTCAAGAAAATCAAGCAGTTGTGCGGAGGTGTAGTGCTTTACACCGCACAATCAAATGCGTAGATTGACGCCGAGATTGCGGAAAAGGGCGGTTTCCGGACAGAAACCAGTTAAGGTGCGCCGCTTGGCGGATGCGAAGCTGCAGGGTATTGACAGCGGCGTCAGGCCACAGCATGATTTCCGGGTCGAAAGGATGGTTGCCGCACAGATGGATGATATTCAGGAAAATCACAAAATTGTAGGCCGGTTTGCGCCCAGTCCAACCGGACCGCTGCATTTTGGCTCGCTGGTCGCGGCGCTGGGAAGTTATCTGGCGGCCCGATCCTGCGGCGGTGAATGGCTGGTCAGAATAGAGGATCTCGATCCGCCCCGGGTGATTCCCGGTTCTGCCGCCGCGTTGCTGGAACTGCTGGAAACCCTCGGTTTTGACTGGGATGGAGCGGTTGTCCAGCAGAGTACCCGGCTGGAACGTTATCGGGACGTGCTCGGTGAATTGCAGCGTGCTGGCCTGCTCTACGATTGCACCTGCTCGCGGCGGGAGGTTCTGGCCAGCGCGCCTTATGTTGGCGAGGATGGGCCGGTTTATCCCGGAACTTGCCGACATGGGGCCAAGGGGGGCCGCGCTGAGAAGGCGGTCAGGTTGCGGGTCCCGGATCAGACCGTAGAGTATTGCGACGGGGTTTATGGCTGGCAGGGGCAGAATCTTGAGAAGCAAGTCGGAGATTTTGTCCTGTACCGGGCTGACGGTCAGTTTGCCTACCAGCTGGCCGTGGTTGTGGATGATATCGACTCCGGGGTCACCCAGGTGGTACGCGGCGCCGATCTGCTCTCTTCAACACCCCGCCAGATCTACCTGTATCACTGTCTGCGGGCAGCGCCGCCGGTTTATTATCATTTGCCCCTGGCCCTGGGGGGGGATGGCGAAAAGCTGAGCAAGCGCCATGGGCGAACTGGGATGGTCAGCGCTGCAAACGGCGCGACCATGTTATGGCAGGCCCTTGATTTTCTTGGTCAGCAACCACCGATTGAACTGCAAGTCGGGACTCCGCAGGATCTCTTGAGCTGGGGGCGAGAACATTTTTCACCGGCGCGTATTCCAACGGTTAACCGCCGCGCGGTTTTTTCTTGACGGGTCTCTTTCCCGGGAGGGTGTCTTCTGCTACTTTTGACAAGAGCCTTTCTGCTGTTTGTTCATAGCGCGGCGGGTGCCGTTGGCGGCAGGCGGTGCTTCATGCCGGATGAGAGTGAATATTTCTATTTGTCGATGCAAGGGAGATGTTGCAAATGAAAAAGATGATTTTCAGCATACTGTTGACTGTTTTGCTGGCGGGTTGCGGTAGCGGCACGTTCCATGTGCCGAAACAGGAATACCAGAGTAGGGTTCAGGTGCTGGGGGTACTGCCGCTGCTGGTGGACCGTAATACTACGATGAACTATCCTTACAGCGATGCCCTTTTCGATATCCTCAGCCGCTCTGCGGCAGACAAACATCAGGCCCTGGCGGATGAGCTGCGCAAGAAGAAAGGCTACTTCGATGTCCGCACCCTGCAGGTTGATCCGCAACTGACGGCATTGTCTCTGCTCGGTCCGGCGGCTCATGATAAAAACGGTTATCCCCTCGGCTATTCCTTTGATCTGGCTACTGTCTCTGAGCTGACCAAGCGCAATGTCGTCGATGCCCTGCTGGTGGTAGTCTTCTCTGGAGAGCAGGTCACGGAGACCCGGCGGTCGCGCACCAAGCTTGAGACCCTGAACACCGACTTCAGTGATCTGCTTGTCACCGCTGCGGTGGTCGATCGCAATGGCCAGGTGCTCTGGCAATTGGCGGGCGAGGACAGCTTTCAGGCCCTGCTTCTGCAGTATGCGGATTTTGACGAAGCTTATTATAATCGGACTGATGTGGTGAAAGTGAAAAATATCAGTATTTCCGGCATAGAGCGGGCTCTTGATGAAGATCCCGAGCACAAAGGCACCAAGGTGCTGCCGGAAATGTACGAGGATTTGTTCTCCGAAATAGCTTCAGGGATCAGCCCAGGCTTGCTTGATTCCTTGAGATGATTAAAAAATAAACAGTTGTTTTGAAAAATAAGTAAAAGAGGTTTTTTTTTACGCTTCAAGGTTGACATGGCGGGATAAAGCGGGTACAAGCTCTTTTTAAGCAATGAAAACAAAAGCGCCTGCCCGCTCTATTCCCTGCCGTTGCAGGTTGGATTGAATATAAGACCCTTCAGGTAAAAAATTCCGATTGAACCATTCAAAGAATAAAATAAAAGAGCTGATCTGGCCCGGAATCTATATTCTTTATATTTAGAATTGTTTATATCAATTCAATTTTATAAGACTTGTCAACTACGTAACTCAATGTCGAAAATCCACTCATTCATATGTATTGTGCGGAAATCCGTCGATATTCCTGTGTAACCCCTGAATACAGGGCTGGAGAACCTTTATGAATCTGAAAGAATTGAAGCAGACAAAAATCTCTGAACTGATTGCTTTAGGAAAAGACCTGGGGCTGGAAGAAATCGGCGGAATGCGCCGGCAGGACCTGATTTTTAACATCCTAAAAGCAACGGCAGCCAAAAAGAAGGCTATTTTCGGAGAAGGGGTTCTCGAAATCCTGCCGGACGGGTTCGGTTTTTTACGTGCTCCGGATGCCAACTATCTGCCGGGGCCGGACGATATTTACATTTCTCCTTCGCAGATTCGCCGTTTCGCCCTGCGCACCGGTGATACGGTCGCCGGACAGATTCGTCCGCCCAAAGAGGGGGAGCGCTATTTTGCCCTGTTGAAGGTCTCCGAGGTCAACTTTGAAGACCCTGCCAAGATGCGGGAAAAGACCTTCTTTGATAACCTGACCCCGCTCTATCCTGAAGAGCAGCTGGTTCTGGAAACCTCTCCTGACAACTATTCAACCCGGGTCATGGACCTGGTCGCTCCCATCGGCAAAGGGCAGCGCGGACTGATCGTGGCTCCGCCGCGGACCGGCAAAACGGTGCTGCTGCAGAATATCGCCAATTCCATTTCGCAAAATCACCCCGAGGTGTATCTGATCGTTCTGCTCATTGATGAACGCCCCGAGGAAGTGACCGACATGCAGCGCAACGTCAACGGTGAGGTTATCTCGTCGACCTTTGACGAGCCGGCCAACCGCCACGTCCAGGTGGCCGAGATGGTCATCGAGAAAGCCCGTCGGCTGGTGGAGCATAAACGTGACGTGGTCATTCTGCTCGATTCGATCACCCGTTTGGCTCGTGCCTACAATACCATCATCCCGTCCAGCGGCAAGATCCTCTCCGGTGGGGTCGATGCCCACGCCCTGCATAAGCCGAAGCGCTTTTTCGGTGCGGCCCGGAATATCGAGGAGGGTGGCAGCCTGACCATCATTGCCACCGCCCTGATCGATACCGGCAGTAAGATGGATGAGGTTATCTTCGAAGAATTCAAGGGAACCGGCAACATGGAGCTGCATCTGGACCGCCGGTTGGCCGATAAACGGGCCTTCCCGGCCATGGATATCAACCGCTCCGGGACCCGCAAGGAAGATCTGCTGGTCGATGCGACCCAGTTGCAGAGAACCTGGTTGCTACGCAAGGTCCTGTCCTCGATGAACACCGTCGACAGCATGGAGTTCCTGCTGGAAAAGCTGACCGAGACTGAAACCAATCAGCAGTTTCTGGATTCCATGAATCAGTAGGCCGGTTCAAGAAACCACAGATAGGGCTTGCCCCTGGCTGTGAAAAGTGCTATCTAATCGGTTTGTCCGATATCAAAAATCAGGCCTGTACTTACGCCAGGTCGCCAAGGAGAAGAATCATGAAAGAAGGCATCCATCCCAAGTATGAAGTCACGAGCGTACGTTGTGATTGCGGCAACAGCTTTGAGACCCGCTCCACTATCGCCGGCGGTGAGATTCACACGGAGATTTGTTCCGCGTGCCACCCTTTTTATACCGGTAAGCAGAAACTGATCGATACCGCCGGCCGGATCGAGCGCTTCCGCAAAAAGTACGCCCAGAAGTAATCGGGTAGATATTGGAAAAAGGCGGCCCGTTGAGGCCGCCTTTTTTCGTTCAGGAGGCCGGGGTAGTCCTCGGCCGCAACCATCTGGATCGAAAGAAAATTATGTTCGCAAATCTCGAAGATGTGGTCGATCGTTTTCGTGAAGTTGAAGGCTTGCTGTCCGACCCTGCGGTTATGGGGGACCAAAAGCGCTATCGTGAACTGACCAAAGAACACTCCGACCTGTCTGAAGTCGTAGCGGTCTACAGCAGCTACAAGCAAGTCTGTAGCGACATCGAGGGGAATCGGGAGCTGCTTCAGGACAGCGATCCGGACATGAAGGAGCTGGCTCGGGCCGAATTGCCCGAGTTGGAAGAGCGGCGGGCTCAGCTCGAAGAGCAGTTGCGGATCCTGCTGCTGCCCAAAGACCCCAACGACGACAAGAATATCATCCTGGAAATTCGTGCCGGCACTGGCGGGGATGAAGCGGCCCTGTTTGCCGCTGACCTGTTCCGCATGTACTCCCGCTATGCCGACCGCAATCGCTGGAAAGTCGAGATCATGAGTGTCTCCGAAACCGACGGTGGCGGGTTCAAAGAGATCATCGCCCTGATCAGCGGCGAACGGGTCTATTCGAGGTTGAAATTCGAAAGCGGCACCCACCGCGTGCAGCGGGTTCCGGACACCGAAACCCAGGGGCGCATTCATACCTCGGCCTGCACCGTCGCGGTGCTGCCGGAAGCCGAAGATGTTGATATCGAAATCAGCCCGGCGGATTTGCGGATTGATCTCTATCGGGCGTCAGGTGCCGGTGGTCAGCATGTCAATAAAACCGAGTCTGCGGTTAGGTTGACCCATATCCCGACCGGGGTGGTGGTGGCCTGCCAGGATGAAAAATCACAGCATAAGAATAAAGCTAAAGCCCTCAAGGTTCTTAAATCCAGGATCTATGACCAGATGCTGGCCGCACAGCAGGCCGAAATGGCCGCCGATCGTAAAAATCAGGTCGGCAGCGGCGATCGCAGCGAACGGATCCGCACCTACAACTTTCCGCAGGGGCGTTGTACTGATCACCGCATCGGCCTGACCCTGTACCGGCTGGACGCGATTATGCAGGGCGATATTGATGAAGTTCTCGATGCACTGATCGCAGACCAACAGGCGGCCCAGATGAGCCGGCAGGAGTCCTGATCCTTGGCTGAATCCTGGACGCTGCTTAAGCTGTTGCGCTGGATGACCGGTTTCTTCGAAGAGAAGGGGATCGCTTCGCCCCGCCTTGAGGCCGAACTGCTGCTGGCGCACACGCTCCAGTTGGACCGGGTCGGATTGTATATGAATTATGATCGACCGCTGACTGCCGGGGAGCTGGATCAGATCCGGCCACTGGTCAAAAAACGCGGTCAGCACGAGCCACTCCAGTATCTGCTCGGCTATACTGAATTCTGGTCACGCCGTTTCAAGGTGAGTCCGGCGGTGCTGATCCCGCGCCAGGATACGGAAATTCTCGTCGAAGAAGCCCTGCGCCTGGCTGCTCCTGTGGGGTCCCTGCTGGATGTCGGCACCGGCAGCGGAGCGATTGTGATCAGCCTGGCCGGCGAGTTGCCCGGCTGGACCCTGACCGGCATTGATATCTCGGCGGATGCGCTGGCCGTAGCCAGGGAAAATGCCATTCTCAATCAGGTGGCCGATCAGGTCGAGCTGGTTCCTGGTGATCTGGCCCGTCTGCCTGAGCAGCGCTACGACCTGATTGTCTCCAACCCGCCCTATATCGCCAGGCAAGAGTGGGTCGAACTGATGCCCGAAGTGCGCTGCCATGAGCCGGAAATAGCGCTACTGGCCGAAAATGACGGTTTGTACTGTTACCAGGAGCTGGCCCGGCAAGCCTCAACCCGGCTGCAGCCAGGCGGTTGGCTGGTGGTGGAATGCGGAGCGACCCAGACCGAGGCCGTGAGCCGCTTGTTTCATGACGCCGGTTTGATCGATACTTTCGTTCGTAAAGATTATTCCGGTCTGCCGCGGGTTGTCGGCGGTCTGCTGAAATAGAAAGTAGGAATATACTGTGGAAAAAATAGTTATCAAAGGGGGCGTTGCGCTCAATGGTGAGGTCCAGGTCGGCGGTGCCAAGAATTCCGCCTTGCCTCTGTTGTTTGCGACGCTGCTCGCGGATGGAACCAGCGAATTGTGCAATATTCCCGCGTTGCGCGATATTACCACAGCCGAAAAACTGCTGAAAATCCTCGGTGCCGAGGTGAAGGCGGCTGATCATTGCTATCGTATTGACGCTTCCCGGATTGAAAGTGTCGAAGCGCCTTACGAACTGGTGAAGACCATGCGCGCCTCGGTGCTGGTGCTGGGGCCGTTGCTGGCCCGATGCGGCCATGCCCGGGTCAGCCTCCCCGGCGGCTGTGCCATTGGCGCTCGGCCGATCAATTTGCATCTGAAAGGGCTCGAACAACTCGGCGCTAAAATCAAGCTTGATCATGGCTATGTCGAAGCGACCGCCGACCGCCTTAAGGGTGCGAAAATATCGTTTGATATGCCCACGGTCGGAGGGACGGAAAACCTGCTGATGGCGGCTGCGCTGGCCAAAGGGGAGACCGTACTCGAAAATGCGGCTCGCGAGCCGGAGATCGTCCAACTGGCCAATGCCCTCAACAGCATGGGCGCACAGATTGAAGGCGCCGGAACCGCCATCATCCAGATTCAGGGGGTCGATAAGCTCAAGCCACTGCAGTGCCGGGTGATTCCTGATCGCATCGAAGCCGGGACCTTCATGATCGCGGCCGCGATCACTGGCGGTAATGTCCTGGTCAGGGAAGCCCTGCGCGAAGATCTCGAGGCATTGATCAGTAAACTGATGGAAGCCGGGGTCAGCGTGGAAGAAGAAGCCCATGGCTTGCGGGTGCAGGGACCGCGCCGACCGACGGCGGTCGATATCCGCACCAGCGTTTTTCCCGGTTTCCCGACTGACATGCAGGCGCAGTTCATGGCTCTGATGTCTTTTGCGGAAGGGACCAGTCGAATTTCCGAGACTGTTTTTGAGAACCGCTTCATGCATGTCTGTGAGCTGCAGCGGATGGGCGCCGATATCCAGATCGACGGACACAGCGCCATCATCCGGGGCACCGCGCAGATGACCGGAGCACCGGTCATGGCCACCGACCTGCGGGCCAGCGCTTCGCTGATTCTGGCTGGGTTGGCGGCGCACAACACCACCGAGGTTTCGCGCATCTACCACCTGGATCGCGGTTATGAGAAAATTGAACAGAAACTGGCGGCGCTGGGTGCTCGCATCTGGCGCGAACAGGAGTGATACGAATGAGTGACTGGATCACCTTCGCCCTGCCAAAAGGGCGGATCATGCAGGATTCCATGGAATTGTTCAGCCGCATCGGCATTACCTGTCCGGAAATGGAAGGGGAGAGCCGTAAGCTGGTTTTTGAAAATCCTGAGCAGAAGTTCCGTTTCATGGCGGTTCGGGCAACAGATGTTCCGACCTATGTCGAATATGGCTGCGCCGATCTCGGTGTGGTCGGTAAAGATACCCTGCTGGAGCAGGGGAAGAATCTTTACGAACCGCTGGATCTCAAGTTCGGCTACTGCCGCCTGGTGGTTGCTGAGCCGAAAGCCCTGCAGGACTCGGACAACCCGCTGAATTGGTCCAACATCCGGGTGGCAACCAAGTATCCGAATATTACCGAGCGTTATTTTGCCGGGAAAGGGGTGCAGGTCGAGCTGATCAAGCTTTATGGCTCCATCGAACTGGCTCCTCTGGTCGGTCTGTCCGAGCGGATTGTCGACCTGGTCTCCACCGGTGGTACGCTGAAAGCCAATAACCTGGTCGAGGTCGAAACCATCGCTGAAGTGACCAGTCGGCTGATTGTCAATCGGGCCAGCCTTAAGACCAAGTACCAGCGCATCAGCCAGATTATCGACGGGCTGGAAAAGGTGATTGGTGACGAGGTGAAAATTTCCCTCTGACCGCTACGGCAACAATAATGAGTTCTTTTGAGATGAAAACGGATCAAGCATGATACGGATATTGAAATTTGACAATGCTGATTTTGCCGAGCAGTTTCGGCGCATTGAACAACGTGCGGAAGCGGTTCCCGCCGGGGTGCTGGAGACGGTCAGAACAATTATCGACGCGGTGCGGCAGCGCGGCGACGCGGCGCTGTTTGAACTGACCGCCCGCTTCGATCGCCTGGAGCTGAATGCGCAGAGCCTGGAAGTCACTGCGGCGGAGATTGATGCGGCCTGTGCCGCGGTCGATGAAAAATCGCTACAGGCGCTGCAGCTGGCGGCCGACCGGATTGCCCGCTATCATGGCAAACAGAAGCAGGAAACCTGGCTGTCGACGGATGAAAGCGATATCCTCCTCGGCCAGATGGTACGCCCACTGGACCGGGTCGGGATTTATGTTCCGGGCGGTAAGGCCGCTTACCCTTCATCGGTCCTGATGAACGCTGTTCCGGCCAAAGTGGCGGGTGTCGGCGAGGTGATCATGGTGGTGCCGATGCCTGGCGGCGAGGTCAATCCCCATGTTCTGGCGGCTGCCCGGATTGCCGGGGTCGACCGGATATTCAAGGTCGGCGGTGCGCAGGCCGTGGCGGCCCTGGCTTACGGCACCGAGACCATTCCGCGGGTCGACAAGATCACCGGACCGGGAAATATTTACGTGGCAACCGCCAAACAGCTGGTTTTCGGCCGGGTCGATATCGACATGATCGCCGGGCCGAGTGAAATCCTCATCATCAACGACGGCAGCGGCAATGCGGCTCATATCGCGGCCGATTTGCTTTCTCAGGCGGAACACGACGAACTGGCCTCGGCGGTGCTGGTGACCAGTAGTGAAGAGATGGCCCAGGCCGTGCAGGAAGAAGTTGAAAAGCAGCTGGCCCAGCTGAGCCGGGAGGCGATTGCGCGCAAATCCATCGATGATTTCAGTGCCATTATTGTGGCAAAAAACCTTGCGGAAGCCATCGACTTTTCCAACCGCATCGCCCCGGAACACCTCGAGTTGGCGGTGGATAACCCCTTTGCGATTCTGTCCGGAATCAGACACGCTGGGGCTATTTTCATGGGCCACCATACCCCGGAAGCCGCCGGCGATTATCTGGCCGGACCGAATCATACTCTGCCGACCGGCGGGACTGCGCGGTTCTTCTCCCCTTTGTCGCTGGATGATTTCGTCAAAAAATCCAGTTTGCTCTCCTTTTCGGAAGCGGGTCTGCAGCGGCTGGGAGAGGATATTGTGCATATTGCCGAACTGGAAGGGCTGGAAGCCCACGCCAAGTCGGTTGCCATCCGCCTGAAAAAATAACCCCGGGCGCTTTTTGCGCTCGGCTGGAATCAACACCAATGCCCCAAGGGGAGATGACCATGGCACGTACCGCAGCAATCGCGCGTGAGACCAAGGAAACCGACATCCGCATCGAACTGAACTTGGACGGTTCAGGACAACAGCAGATCGAAAGCCCGGTGCCGTTTTTCAATCATATGCTTTCGGCGATGGCCCGCCACGGCTTCTTTGACCTGCAGGTGCAGGCCACCGGTGATATCGAAATCGATGCGCACCATACCGTGGAAGACCTGGGGATCGTCCTTGGCGAAGCTTTTAAAAAGGCCCTTGGCGACAAGGCCGGGGTGCGCCGTTTCGGTCGCGCCGTGATGCCGATGCATGAAGCCCTGGCCTCGGTGGTGATCGATTTCTCCGGTCGGCCATTTCTGGTCTTCAATGTCGAGCTGCCCAAAGCCAAGGTCGGGGAATTCGATGTCGAGCTGGTGGAGGAGTTTTTCGTCGCTTTCTGCAACCACGCCGGGGCGAATATTCACGTCAACCTGGCTTACGGCGATAATCTGCACCACATCATTGAAGGGATCTTCAAAGCCTTTGGCCGTGCTCTTGATGAGGCGACCAGTATCGACCCCCGCATTGACGGGGTTCTCTCGACCAAAGGAAAACTGGAATAATGATCAACATCATCGATTATGAAATGGGGAATCTGCGCAGTGTGGCCAAGGCCTTTGAAAGCCTCGGCTACCCAGTGCGAGTCAGCGCGGACCCGAAGGATATCGCAACTGCCGATAAGGTTGTCCTGCCCGGAGTGGGGGCGTTTCGCGACTGCATTGCCAACCTGCGCAACGCTGGTTTTGTCGACCCGCTGCTGAAGCATATCGAAGCGGAAAAGCCGATGCTCGGGATCTGTGTCGGCATGCAGATGCTGTTCGAGCAGAGTGAAGAGTTCGGCCTCCACCAGGGGCTGGGGCTGTTTCCCGGCAAAGTGGTCCGCTTCCCGGCCGGGATGGTAGAAGGGGGGCAGCGCCTGAAAGTTCCGCACATGGGCTGGAACAATTTGCAGCTCGGCACTGGTTCACCACTGTTTAAGGGGATTGACGACGGCAGCTTCGTCTATTTCGTCCATTCCTATTACTGCGCCGCGGAGAACGCCGCCGATGTGGCGGCCAGCTGTCGCTACGGGGATGTCGAGTTCTGTGCTTCGGTGTGGCGTAACAACATCATGGCCACCCAGTTCCACCCGGAAAAGAGTCAGGCCGTCGGCCTGCGGATTTTCCGTAATTTTGGAGAGTTATAAGTGATTATTCTGCCCGCAATCGATTTGAAGGAAGGCTGCTGCGTCCGCCTGGAACAAGGGCTGATGGAGAAAGATACCGTTTATCATGATGACCCGGCCGCCCAGGCGCGGATCTGGCAGGAGCAGGGCGGTGAGTTTCTACATATCGTCGATCTGGATGGCGCTTTCGCCGGAGTGCCGAAAAACCGTGAGGCGATCAAGGCGATTGTCGCGGCCATCGACATCCCCTGCGAACTGGGCGGTGGCGTACGTGATCTGGAGACCATTGAGGCTTATCTGGCCCTGGGGGTCGATCGGGTCATTCTCGGCACCGTGGCCAAAGAGAACCCGGCCCTGGTGGAGGAGGCCTGTCGTAAATTTCCTGGTCGGATCGTGGTCGGCATCGATGCCAAGGATGGTCTGGTCGCGGTGCGCGGCTGGGCCGATGTGACCGAAAAGCAGGCCACCGAACTGGCCCGGGAGATGGAGGGGTTCGGCGTCGAAGCGATCATCTATACCGATATTGCCCGTGACGGCATGATGAAGGGGCCGAACATCAAAGCGACCAAGGCTCTGGCTGAATCCATCAGTATTCCGGTGATCGCCTCCGGCGGGGTCTCTTCCCTCAAGGACATCCGTAATCTCATGGAGATCGAAGCGTCCGGGGTGACCGGAGTCATTACCGGTAAAGCGATCTATTCCGGGGCCATCGATCTGCGTAAGGCGGTTGCTCTGACCAAAGGGGGGCTGTGATGCTCACCAAACGAATCATTCCCTGTCTGGACGTCAAGGACGGCCGGGTGGTCAAAGGGGTCAACTTTGTCGGTTTGCGCGATGCCGGCGATCCCGTAGAAGCGGCCGAGGCATACTGCGAACAGGGCGCCGACGAACTGACCTTTCTTGATATCACCGCCAGCAGCGACAACCGCGGCATCATTCTCGATGTCGTTGCCAAGACTGCCGAGCGGGTCTTCATGCCCCTGACCGTCGGTGGCGGGGTGCGGGAAATCAGCGATATTCGTAACCTGCTCAATGCCGGGGCCGATAAGGTCTCCATCAATACCGCGGCCGTCCACCATCCTGAATTTGTCCGCGAAGCGGCCGAACGTTTTGGCAGTCAGTGTATCGTGGTCGCCATCGACGCCCGCCGGGTGCCCGGTTCCGAACCGCAGGCCTGGGAGGTCTACACCCACGGCGGCCGTAACCCGACCGGGATCGACGCCATTGAATGGGCCAAAAAGATGGAAGCCTTCGGTTGCGGCGAGATCCTGCTGACCTCCATGGACTGCGACGGCACCAAGGATGGCTATGATATCGAGCTGACACGGGCAATCAGTGATGCGGTTGGTATTCCGGTGATCGCCTCCGGCGGGGTTGGCAGCCTGGAACATATTCGCGAAGGCCTGGTGGAAGGCGGTGCCGATGCTGCACTGGCTGCATCGATCTTTCACTTCAAGGAATACACCATCGCCGAATGCAAAGAGTATCTGCAGCAGCACGGTGTTGCGGCGCGAATCTGATGGAGAACGGAATGACCAACAACGAAAACCAACCGGCGGTTGCAACGGATATTCTCGATGCGGTCTACCGGATTATTCTGGAACGCAAACAACTGGGTGACGGAGAAAAGTCCTACGTCAAATCCCTGTTCGACAAGGGACTCGACAAGATTCTCAGCAAGATCGGCGAAGAAGCCACCGAGACTGCCGTGGCAGGCAAGGGGGGCGAGGCTGACGACATCGTCTACGAAACCGCGGACCTGTTTTTTCATGTTTTGGTGCTACTCGGTTATTATGACATCCCGCCAGAGCGGATCTATGCCGAATTGCGGCGCCGGTTCGGGATGTCCGGGATTGAGGAGAAGGCGGCACGGGGAGATAAATAGTTGCCAGGTCAATGACGTTACCTATGTTCCCGGTTTGTACGAATTTGCCAACGGGTTGTTCCCCTTCCCTCTTGATGGGGGAAGGGCGGGATGGGGGTGAATCAAACACCCGGTCAAATTTGCCGTCGAAGAGATATAGCTTCAAAAACCACCACCATCTCTTCCCGCGCCAAAAGGCTTGCCTTTGTCGAGCCTCCTTCCTCCTTCTTTCCGCGCACACTTGACAAAAACGGGCAATAAATTTATTATAAGCATTATTTAATAAATAGAAGCTTAAGCTTGTCCTGTGGAGATTTGTATGCCGAGACATCGATCGCAACATCTCTCAGAACTTATCCGTGCCAGTGAAGAATGGCTTATGGAGCGCATTCTTCACTATGCCTCCCTGCACAACTATACCGCCTATACCTCAACCCTGATGGAAGCATGGCGCGCGTCTATCTCCGGGCTTTCTGAGGCTTTGACCCAAGCCTTGGCCAGTTATGAAGATCCGCCGGAATTTGGCCCGACCGAGGATTGGTTCGGCGATCCTTGCGGGGTTTTTGGGCGGCATGAGGCTGATCTGCATCGCAGCCGTGGCATTCCCCTGTCCATGTTCCTCGGTCTGATGAAATATTACCGGCAGACCTACCTTGATTTGCTGCAAGATCGCTACCCGACGGCATGTGACTGGGAAACCCTCTTTGTGAACCGGTTCTTTGATCGGGTTGAGATCAGTTTTGTGGAAAGCTGGGCCAATGTCGATATGACCCAGGTCAATGTCGAACTGCAGAAAGCCAATCGTCATCTTGCCAACGAAAAGAACAAGTTTCTGACCCTGTTTGAAAGTTCCAGTCTCCCTTGTTTCTTGGTCACCAGGGACGGCCGCGTCGATGCCATGAATCTTGCGGCTGTACGATTTTTCGGTCAGGGGACGCGGCCGGGGGAATCCTATTATTTCGGTCGGCAGAATCTTACCGTACCTGAATGGCTGGCCGATGATATTTGCGGGTTTTGCAACAGCGATAAGAGTGAATTTGAGTTTGAAAAGATCTTTTGCTCGGCCGGGCAGGAATATTATTTCGATATCCTTTTCAAGCGGATGCTGGACGTCAGTCAAAAGTTCTCCGGGGTGGTCGTGACTCTTAAGGATATGACCGCCCGAGTCTGCGCACAGAAAAAACTGGAACAGTTGCACAACAATCTTAAGGCGACCCAGGCGCAACTGCTGCAGCGGGAAAAGATGGCCTCCATCGGTCAGTTGGCCACCGGGGTTGCTCATGAGATCAACAACCCGATCGGGTTTGTGCAGAGCAATCTGTCCAGCTTACGGAGATATGGTGAGAAGCTTGGCCTCGTGTTGCGACAGACCGAGGCCCTGCTGGGAGAAGGACAGGATGCCACCCTTGCCACCCGGTATGCTGAAATTTTGCGCAAGAATCGCATCGGGCAAGTTTTGGAAGATATGCCTTCGCTGATTAAGGAATCTCTGGAGGGAACATCACGAGTTGCCATGATTGTCCAGAATTTGAAAACCTTTTCCCGGGTGGACAGCGACAGCTGGGGACTTTGCGACCTGAATGAAAGCCTGGAAAGTTCCCTCTGTATTGTCTGGAATGAATTGAAATATAAGGCCGAGATTCACAGGCATTACGGTCGCCTGGAACCGGTTTACTGTAATCCACAGTTGATCAGCCAGGTGTTTCTGAACCTGCTCATCAACGCCGGACATGCCTTGGGCGACAGGGGAACAATCAGTTTAACAACCTGGCAGGATGATGCTGGTAGCTATGTCACCATTGCCGATAACGGTTGCGGGATGACCGAGGAAACCAAGCGGAGGCTGTTCGAACCGTTTTATACAACCAAGGAGGTTGGTCAGGGAACCGGGCTGGGGATGAGTATCGTCTATGATATCGTATCCACGCATCATGGCACTATCATCGTTGACAGTACTCTTGACCAGGGCAGTTCTTTTACCATCCGCCTGCCAAAGCAGGCCGCGCAGCCGCAGGGGGATCAATTGCCGGGAGCGGCCCGGCTAACGCAAGCCGATTCTCCTGAACAGACGACCGGTGACAATATTGACCCTGTGTTTTCGGTCGAGAAAGCCGAAGACCGGTGACTTGCGAATCCCGATACTGCTCAGCAGTCGGTAGATCTCTCGATTGTTGTCGATTTCAAGTCCGCGTTGCAGAACCCGAATGGCCGCAGATCTGTGGCCGGCCAGCAGATAAATTCTACCGAGAGCGAGGCAGATCTCCGAGCTGTCAGGTTTTTTCTCCCAGGCGTCCTGACAGGAGGCAATCGCTTGCCGAAAGTCTCTTTTTTCTTTGGCGAGGCAGTAGCTGAACCAGGCTTTCGCCTCGTAAAAACGATGATGGGGGGAATCCTCCTGCAAACCGTTTAACAGTTGCATTCCCAGCAGCGTGTTTCCTCGTTTCGCCTCTTCGATGCCGATGAACAATTGGCTGATATGGTCAGGTGACATAGATCTTCCTCTGGGGTATCCACAAACGGAGTAAGCTAACAATATAAGAAATCTGGTCAGGCTGATTTAAATTGTAACCTTAGTGGTAATAATTGGCAACCCAGGAGCAGTGTTCCGTTGATTTAGTTGATGGTTTGGTGAGAAAGAGGTTCTATTTGTAAGGCGGTGAGGGCTGGAGAGAATTTTCTGCCGCCGAATTGATCCGCAACGTCAAGAGAGGACCGCTGGGGGGGGGCTTCATGATGGTCGCTGGCGAGGCGCAATGCCGGCTCATTTCCGAACCGATGGCGCAAGGGGCCTATTTTTAGCTGCCCGTGGCCGGGCTGCAATCATTGCTTTCCTTGTCGGCGGAGTTCTGTTAGTGTCGCCGAAATACAGTGCAACTCGCCCCGCAGTGCTGCACAGCGGTGGCGGGGAAAAACGATTTTCTCTCATTTTTGAAAAGGAAGATTCAGCCAATGGCACAGGCGAAAGAGGCAGACAAAGTCTCCATTCATTTTATCGGAAAGTTAGCCGACGGCACCATTATCGACAGCACCTATCCGGATCCCGAGCACGAAGCGTGTCATGACGAGGACTGTTGCCACGAGCACGGTCCCATGGAATTGACTATCGGCGCGGGAGAGTTTTATATCCCCATCGAAACAGCTCTGGTCGGCATGCAGGTTGGCGAAAAGAAAACTCTGGTCATCACCCCTGACGATGCTTTTGGTGATTATGATCCGGAATGCGTTTTCAGCGTCAAGCGTACCGAACTCCCGGAAGAGATCGATCCGGAAGTGGGTATGGAACTGGAAGTCACCAACGAAGATGATGAGGCCTTCATGGTGACCATCGTTGAGGTCAATGACGAAGAGGTGACCCTTGACCCCAATCATCCGCTGGCCGGTGAAGAACTGACCTATGAGTTCGAACTGCTGGAGATCCTCTGATCCCCGGCGATTGTTCTCGACCTAATAACAGCTGGTAGCATCAACGCCCTGCGTTTTTTCCCAAGGCGGTTCCTTAACGTGTTGATAAAGCCCTGCTACCAAAATCCTGGCAGCAGGGCTTTTTTATTGCCTGGAGGGGGCGGTTACCTCAAGAAACATTCTCAATTGGTTGAATCTATGATGTCTCTGTTTTTTTATGGACGACTAAAATAGGCCCCTTTGGGCGGCTTTCCCTAGACTATTTGCTATGCAGTGGTCAGTGACTGGAGAATCCCCGTGGCTCGTTATATTAACCGCACCTGCCCCTGTTGCCAGCATCTGCTTGATGACCATATCCCCGTATGGGACTATTCCCTGATTCTTGGTCCGAAACGCGTGACCTGCCCGAAATGTGGCAAACAGTTGCTGACCGGACAACGTTATTGGGCTGAATTATCCGGGAAGTGGAAGTCACGGGTGGTGCTCGGATTGCTGATATCGATCCTGATGTTCGGAGTGATGTTTTTTCTGCTCTTGGTGTTTGGTGTCGGTTTCATTTGGCAAATGCTTTTGGGAGTGGCTATGACGAATGAGGTTGCCTCCTTGGTGTTACTGCCACTCTCTCTAATCCTGTCCCTTGCTTATCATGTCAAGCGACTGAAAAAGCTGACTGTTCCGCCATCGGAAGATCATGCCGCTACGAAGAAGTAGGTTGGGAAAGATACAAAAGAAGATTTTTTCTGCAACAGCAATTCCCCTAAATCACTGAAGAAATGGGGGGATTGCTGTTGCAATTTGTGTTTTTTTTTACACTTAAAAGCAAGCCCCTGTTTTTTTCCACAGGGGCTTTTCATTTTCATGTTCGGGGCGATGCAGGGCGCTCATGGCTAAGCGAACGCCCGTCAGCAGGTGTTGGAAGAAGATATTACCGATTTGAAAAATGTTGCAGGAGGATTTCCAGGATGCGTTCTTCTTCCTGGCGGCTCACTTTCAGTCCGGCGGCTTTCATGCCGTGCAAGACCTGCTGCCAGCGTTGTTTGCTGAAGTTCTTCTGGTAAACAACCTCGGCGCTGTGGCAGGTTCCGCACTTTTGCTCGATGAGCGGATATTCGGTTTTCTGGCAACCTGACGCCAGCAAAGCGAGTCCGCCAGTCAGCAAGAGCAGGATCAGCCCGATCGAGCCTGGGGGGCGATGGTTCGGTGATGGCAGAGGCATGCAACCTCCTTTAGGGAAAAATAGATAACATTGTTTTATAATATGAGTCGTTGCACGGTGGTGATGCCTATATTTTAGCATTGTTGATGAAACTTGCAGCCTTCCCGCTGATTTTTGTCAGCGCTTTTTACCTGTAAAGGGGCTATCATATTTTTTTGTCGAACAATCAAAGAACAAAGATCTTTTGCTGTGCCGCTGCTTCGGGAGAGTAAGGAAACCGCTGTTTCTTAGATGCCTTTGCTGCGGTTTTCGGGAGTGTCGATTCGACAGCCGGATAGCATCAGGTCGTAGAAGAAATCTGCAAAGTCACGCAGGGCGTGGTTGGGCATTCTTCCCGCGGCTCTGCTGACCGTTCCGGTAATTAAATAAAACATAGGTTGACTAAATATGAATATTTGATCTAATTAAATTATCTGCCACGTTTCAATAGTCCCATGTCGGATGGAGGTGTAAAAATGGGTGACTTCAATGACCTGTTGACCAGCCACGGCATTTCGCGGCGTGATTTTCTGAAATACTGTTCAACCCTTGGCGCTGCCCTGGCGCTCCCTCTTTCCCTGACGACCAGAATCGCTGCGGCTATAGAGAGCGATACCCGCCCACCGGTGATCTGGCTTGAATTCCAGGACTGTGCCGGCGACTCTGAATCGTTGCTGCGGGCGAACCGTCCCGGTGTCGCCGAACTGATTCTCCAACATATCTCCCTGGATTACCATGAAACCATCATGGCCGCGGCCGGACATCAAGCCGAGGCCAGTAAAAATGCCACCCTGGAAAAATATAAAGGGCAATATCTCTGTGTCGTCGAAGGGGCTATTCCGGTCGGTGCGAATGGCGCTTATTGCACCATCGGCGGACAGTCCGCCGTCAATATCCTGCGCGAGGTCGGTGGCAATGCCGCGGCCATTATTGCGGTCGGCACTTGTTCGTCCTTTGGCGGTATTCAGGCGGCCTATCCAAATCCCACCGAAGCACGCTCGGTTCGCGACCTGTTGCCCGGCAAGACCATTATCAATCTGCCCGGTTGTCCCATGAATGTCGATAACCTGACCGGGACCATTGTCCATCTGCTGACCTTTGGCAATCCGCCCGCTCTTGATCGGCATTTAAGACCGCTGTTTGCTTATGGCAAGCGCATTCACGATAACTGCGAGCGGCGCGCTCATTTCGACGCCGGGCAGTATGTCGAAAACTTTGGCGACTATGGTCATCGGCAGGGCTGGTGTCTGTATAAAATGGGTTGCAAGGGGCCGGAGACCTTCCATAACTGTCCGACGCTCAGGTGGAATGAAGGGACCAGTTGGCCGGTCATGGCCGGCCACGGGTGTGCCGGCTGCAGTGAACCGGGTTTTTTCGACACCATGATGCCGATGTATTCGCGATTGCCGAATGTGCCTGGGTTCGGGGTCGAAGCCTCAGCCCTGAAGGTCGGTGCCGCCATCGTCGGGGTTTCGGCGGCGGTGTTTGGCACCCATGGCGCGGTTACCTTGGCCAGGAACTGGAAGCATATCAGAGCGGCCAAGCAAGAAACCGACCAGGAACTCGAAGCGGATGGCTCCGGCGACGACAAATAAAGGGAGGGACCGGTAATGGCTCAGAAAATAGTGGTAGATCCGATCACCCGCATTGAAGGCCACCTGCGCATTGAAGCACAGATTGAAAACGGCCGGATCGTCGATGCCTGGTCCAGTTCGACCATGTTCAGGGGGATTGAGCGGATCCTGCAGGATCGCGATCCGCGCGACGCCTGGTACTTTACCCAGCGTTTCTGCGGCGTCTGTACCACAGTGCACTCGCTGGCATCGATCCGGGCCGTGGAGAACGCTTTGAATATCAAGGTGCCGTTCAATGCCGAAATGATTCGCAACCTGATCATGGCCATTCAGAATGTCCAGGACCATGTGATCCATTTCTACCACCTGCACGCCTTAGATTGGGTTGATGTGGTCTCGGCGCTGGACGCGGATCCGACCCGGACGGCCTCATTGCAGCAGAGTATTTCCAGCTGGAAGTATTCCGGAGCCGATTATTTTGCAGGCGTCCAGAAAAAGATCGGCGCCTTCGTCAAGACCGGCAGGTTGGGGCCTTTTACCAACGGCTACTGGGGGCATCCGGCCATGAACCTGCCACCGGAAGCCAACCTGATGGCCGTGGCCCATTATCTGGAAGCGTTGCAGCTGCAGAAGGAGATCATCAAGATTCATGCGATTCTGGGCTCGAAAAATCCCCACCCGCAAACCTTCCTGGTTGGCGGTATGGCGATTCCCGTTGATCCAAACAGCCAAAATGCCCTCAATGCGGATCGGATTGCCGAGATCAGCCAGTATATCGCCATGGCCCGGGAATTTGTCGAGCAGGTTTATATCCCGGATGTCCTGGCGGTAGCGCCTTTTTACCTGGATTGGACAACCATCGGCGGCGGCCATCGCAACTATCTCTCCTACGGCGAATTTCCGGATGATCAGCGTGGTTATCCTGAGGGGTTCTGGCTGCCAGCCGGGGTTATTCTGGATGGCGACCTCAGCCGCGTCCTGCCGGTCGATCAACAGAAAATTACCGAATATGTCACCCACTCCTGGTACGAGTACGGGGCTGGCGATGCGGTCGGCAAACATCCCTGGGAAGGAGAGACCAACTGGAAATATACCGGGCCGAATCCGCCCTATGAGTTTCTTGATACCGCCAGTAAGTATTCCTGGGTGAAATCGCCCCGCTATGACGATCGGCCGATGGAGGTCGGGCCGCTCTCGCGGATGCTCATCGGTTACGCTTCAAAACACAAAGAAATCACCGCGACCGTCGACTACGTGCTCGGCAAGCTTAATGCCGGCCCCGAGATCCTCTTCTCCACCCTGGGGCGCACCGCGGCCAGGGCCGTGGAAACCCTGATCACCGTTCAGAAGATGTCGCACTGGCTCGATCTTCTGGTCGCCAATATCAAGACCGGAGATTACCAGATTCACAACGGCGAAAAATGGGATCCGGAGACCTGGCCGACATCGGCCCGGGGCTATGGATTCCATGAAGCTCCGCGAGGTGCTCTGGGGCATTGGATTGTCATCGAGAACAAGAACATTCGCAATTACCAGGCCGTGGTCCCGTCCACCTGGAATGCCGGGCCGCGTGATCCGGCCGGCAATCGGGGGCAGTACGAGGAAGCGCTGATCGGGACTCCTGTCGCCGATCCGGAACGGCCCCTGGAAATTCTCAGAACCATGCATTCCTTCGACCCGTGCCTGGCCTGCGCGGTCCATCTTTATGACGAAAAGGGCGATCTGCGCGGCAAAGCCAAAATTTTATAGCGAGGCGTTATGGCTGAGAGCAAAGTGCATAACAACGAAATGGCGGAGCCACAGTACCAGCAGTGTGCAGCACGTAATTTTCTGTATATCTGGGAAGGGCCGGTGCGGATCATTCACTGGCTGAACTTCTTCTGTATCCTGATCCTGTCCGCAACCGGCTACTATATTCATGATCCCTTCCTGGATGCGAGCCATCATCCCTATCTGATGGGGGATGTTCGCTTTCTGCATTATCTGTTTGGGGTGATCTTTTCCATTAGTCTGCTGGCGCGAATTTATTGGCTGTTTACCGGGACTTATTTTTCGACCTGGCGGGCTTTTCCCAATCCCTTCAACCCCAAGGATCGCCAGACCTTCTGGGCTTTTATCCGTTTTTATATCTTTCTGGGCAAGGACACCCCGCACATCCTCGGCCATAACCCGGTGGCCTTTCTAGCTTATACGTTTCTGTTTTTCCTGTTTGCGCTGCAGCTGTTGTCCGGATTTGCCCTCTGGGGTCAGGCCGACCCCGGCAGCGCCCTGGCCGCAGTAACCGGCTGGGTGTTCGCGCTGGTCAGTAACCAGTGGGTGCGCTGGTTTCACTTTATGGTCATGTTCCTGATCGGCGGCTTTTTCATCAATCACATCTACAGCGTGGTGCTGTTCGATTTCAAATCCAAATCCGGTGAGGTCAGTTCAATCTTCTCCGGCTGGAAACCGGATCGACGCTGAGCAATGGCTGGGGTGGGACGGGTTGAGCGATGACAAATTTCCTGGTCCTCGGGTTGGGCAACCTGCTGATGAGCGACGATGCCGCTGGTCTGCATGCCGTCTATGCCCTGCAGAAAACCTATCCTGATACCGTGAACTTCCGGATCCTTGATGGCGGGACCCTGGGGCTTGATCTGCTGGGGCCCATTGCCTGGGCCGATCAACTGCTGATCCTCGATGCCGTGGATGTCGATGCCGCTCCTGGCGCCGTGGTCAGGGTGGAAGGGGCGGATATCGATAGCGTCTTCGCCAGTAAACTTTCCCCGCATCAGATGGGCCTCAGGGACATTCTGGCCGCGGCGGAACTCTGTGGTGACCGACCAGCCGAGCTGGTTCTGCTGGGAATTCAGGCGGAAAACATCAGCATGTCCATGGATCTTTCCCCGGCTGTCCACACCGGCCTGGAGCGGTTGGTTGCGGTTGCCGCCGGGATGATCGATGGTTTCCTCTTATCCTCGCAGGTTTCCTTCTGAACAGTGCTCTGCCCGGAGCTGCTAACAGCGATGCGGATCTCTGCGTTGGTTTCGTCAATCAACGCCGGTGACGACGATGATCCCAGCCGCGATCAAAGTGTCGCTGGTGTGGCCAATGGTGTCGGTCATAGCGGTCATAGCGGCGATGGCGATGATGATCATAATCGAAAGACCTGATCAGGCCGAAACCGATCACCAGACTGGCTGGATAATACCAATAGTCCGGCTGCACGCGTGAATAGCGATAGACTGGTGGAGCAGGCGGCAGTGGGCGAACGACCTGGCTGGGCGGTTGTAAGGTCCTGGGATTGACGATCCGCCACTGGCCGTCGGGTTGGCGGCAGGCGGTTCCATAGGCCTGTTGCTCACGGCCGGCGATGATGACCGATTGCTGGAATTCACGACAAGCCTGGCCGTTATCCGCCTGCCAGGTTCTGATCGGCACCGTGGTGCCAGAGATCGCTGCATCCGGGTTGTGCCAGGTCAATGGGGTGCCCGAGGTGTTGTATTCGAGGGCAGCCTGGAAGTTTTGGTTGGCAGCGCGCTGGTCGATGCCGGAAAGCGGCTGCAGAATGTCCTGCCCTTGGGCTGGGGTGTAGATCATGAGCAGGCAGGTGACGATGAACAGGCAAAAATTGCGTTTCATGTGAGCCTCCCTGGGGTTGTCAACGGTCTGTTGTCAATTATAACAGATCATGGCTACGCAGGGGACTTCAGAAGGTGCTGTGCTTGCCCGGCGCCAGTCAGCGATCCTTTTTTTTGTCGGCTCGCAGATGAAGGCCGCAATGAAAGCATTTGCGCACCGGGCGGAACAGGAAGCCGTTCATATGGAAACATTCGCCGCATTGCGGGCAACGGACCAGAGTGAGCAGTGCGACGGCGATAATCAGCAGGACCAGCCAGATGCAGAATACTACAACAACCGTTTGACCGGACTGCGGTGTCCGCAACGCCACCATCATGGCCGGAAGATAGGCGATGATCAGCAACCATAAAAACCAGCGGCGGCGGCGGATTTTTTGCAACCCTGCATGCAGGTCGCGGGGAGTCGGTTGAGCGGTTGTTACCATGGTCATCTCCCGATTTCACTGAATAAAGACAGATTGTTGAAGACGGCAGCTACACCTTTGCTGTTCGTGGACTATGCAAAAACAGCCCGCTGAGCCAGGGCAGAGCGAGCAAAACCAATCGGGGCCACCTGATTGATTCGGTAAGCCGGAGGCGGTCGCACTGTCCGCAGGCCGGTTGAAAAAGGCCGGGGATGGACTTTTTCAACAACCTGCCAGTGAGAGTACTTGGTTTGTCAAAGTAGGGCAAGAGTAATCAAGCTGTTGAAAAAAAAGGAGAATGCCTGCTGGTTAGCAAGTGGCTGCGGCCTTTGCCGCTGGAGAACCTATTGGTCGCGTCCGGAATCGGTCGGCGGAGGGGCTGCTTCCGGAGCTCTTTTGTCGGCATTGACATGCAGCGCGCAGTGCAGGCAGCGGCGAAACGGCAGGAAGGTCGGTCCGTGGGTGTGGAAGTATTCGCCGCAACGCGGACAGCGGACCAGACAGGCAAAGCCGACCGCGATGATCAGAGCAATGAGCCAGGTAAAAAAAACTGCGATTGCCCGGGTTTTATAATCAGGAGAATCCAGCGCCCACATCATCGCCGGCAGGTAGACACCGATGACCAGCCATAGCCATCGCCGCCGCGAGCGGACCTTTTTCAAGCCCTCGTGATAGTTGTTCTGATCCTGCTCATGTTCTGCGCTCATCCGTCCTGCCGTCCTTGCTCTGTTTCGTTGGCTGCTGAAATCGGCTGGAACTGATGCTACAGATTTTTGGCGGCAAGATCAATCCCGGCCACCCGGCGCCCGTCCTTTACGACAGAAGGATCAGGGCGCGTACTCGGCATGAGCGTCCTGGTCTGCATCTTGCGCCGGTGTTGGTTTGACCGGTTGGTTGTCGATCAGGTAAAGGCAGACTTCTTTTGCTCCCAATTTTGAATAGTTGAATTTTGTCCCCAGGTTCTGCATTAAAAAGGAGACGTCAGTGCGGATACGGGTGTCGTAGGTTTTGAAGTCTTCGCTGCCGAAATCCTTGATTGCCCTCCGGAAGTTGTCATTCTTGAGAAATGGCTCAAGGACCCGCTCTTTCAGGAAATGAACATAACGCTCATGCAGGGATGCGTACAGCCTGGTCTGTTCAATGGGTTTTTTCTCAAGGCGCAATTCCTGGGTCAGGGTGCGGCTGGTGTATTCCTTCTGGACCTCTCTGCGGAATGCAAAAGCTTTCTCCGGGTTCTCCGCATCGGCAAACAGGCGCGTTTCGATGGGGGTGTAAAAGTCGGGACCGACCCTGATTTTTTCTCCGGTGTAAAGACAATCGACCACCGCCCCTTCTTCGAAGTTGACGGCAAACATATAGTTCTTCAGGTCCCGGTCGATCTGCTCCTCATTGTAATAATAGAGGGCTTCCTTGATCTCCTGAGTGATGGTGTAGTTATACATGTGCATGAGTGAATCCAGAAAACCATCAGGAATCATTCGCATCCAGGCAGGGTTCTGGCGGAAGAAGCGGGCCAGGGTGGTCATGCTGATCAGGGATTTTTTCTGGGCATGGGTCGAGTAGAGTTCACTGAAGATCCTGATCGAATCCCGGCCGGAAAAACCCTGGTCTCCTTCATATTCCGATTCGGCGATGATGTTCTTGCGGCGTTTGGCGGTCAGGGCTTTGCGATCATCCTCATCCAGCCAGGGGGGGATATTGCCGGTATAAATCTCCATCTTCAGCAACTGCAGGTTGTTGTCGCAATAACTGCTGTATTTGGCCGGGTTTTTGATCCACTCCTGCATGGCCGGCGAATCCTTTTTCAGGCGCGTGGCAATAATGATCCGGGCAAAATTGTGCAGCACCCGGGGGAGGAAATTGTCATCGATATGGCGGTTGAAGGTATTCCGGTAAATCTCGACTTCGGTCCGTAGATCGAGGATATACGGGATTTTGATATATTCGATCCGGTCGGAAAGGGACGGCAGGTTTTTTATGCTGTCCTCATCCTCCGGATTCATCAGGGCCAGAAACAACGAGGTGACCTTTTCCTCGATATATTCGACCTTGTGGACCCCTTCGCTGATGATGTTGTGTAACTCGAGCAGGCGCTCGACATTGTAACCCTTGACGTCCATCAGGGCGTAGATGCCGTTGTTGGTCTTGGCATAACTGGAAAACAAGTAGTGGACCAGACCGCTGTCCTTGAGCAGGGCATTGATCCGTTCCTGCAGCATATCGTTATTAAGGACGTTTTTTTTGAGGGTGGGGTCTCCGGGGTTATAGACGCTGATGCCGGTGCCGAGCCGCCGACTGAACTGATAATGGCGCGCAAAGAGCATCTGCAGGACCTGCTGGGGGTTTTTCAGCCGGTTGAGCAGGGCCTGGTAGATGGATGAGCAGATGGTGCAGGGACTGTCCTTAAAGAGCCATTCGTATTGTTTTTCGGTGAACAGTTTCCACTTGCTTTCGTCGTTGTTGAACAGGTCGTCAAAGAAATCCCGGCGATATTCGCGCGGAATCATCAGGATCGGGCTGTCGTGACTGGGGCAGGGGACTTCGACAAATAATTCACCCCGTTGAATGATTCGTTGGGCCTTTTGCAGGTTGTTGTTGCGCAGCTCCTGTTCGTCCATCAGCTCGGACACTCGCATGAGCAGGCGATCCATCTGGACGTCATCAAATTGGTTCAATAAGCGTCGGTCGAGACGCCAGACGGTTTCATAGGAACAGCCGGCCGGGCTGTTGGCGTATTGTTCGAAGACCCGCAGCAGGTTGTCCAAAAAGGTACTTTTTCCGCTGCCGTGCGGACCTTTGAAAATGTAGATCTTGTTCTGCTGGGCGCTGCTGCGGAAATTGTCCACCAGCTTGACCAGCCGGTTGCTGAACAGGCGGTCGGCAAAGAACGGGTTGTCGGCATTTTTGACGAACAGTCTGCTGGTGTCGTAGTAGACATAATTGATCGATTCCGGATCTCCTTCGTACTCGTCTACGCCTTTTTCAACGAAGGATTTGATCATGTCATGAAAGACCTGGAAGATATTGCGGATCGCTGTGGTCGGATGAGCGGTGACCTGTTCAAGGTATTGGCTGAACGGGATCGGCTCCGCGTGGCGGTAGTTGGTCTGGACATGGGCAAAGTGCTGCATGGCCCGGTCGATGGGTTTAACGGTTGTGTGTTTCATCCCGTCGGGCATAAGCTTAAAGCCTTTCTTTGGTCAGTTCGCGGTCGTGCATGTTGTAGAGGACCTTGCTCCAGTTGATGTTCAGCGGGCGTCCTTCTCCGTCCGTTTCCTGATCGCTGTCGAGTTCGGCGTCTTCGGTTTCGAGTTTGACCGGACCGCCCCAGAGGAATTCGATGCCGAGCATGGTGTTGGCGATGTATTCCTGCACCAGCGGCTTGCCTTCGTTGCGATGACGCAGATAAAGTGCGCCGTCAGTCCCCTGGTCGCTGACGATCTCAATTTTCGGGGGGTGATAGAGGGAGTCGTAGAGCATGCTGCGGTAGCTGTCGGCTTTGCGGCTGCGGACATAGTATTCCCAGACCATCCTGTCCCGGTTCAGGCGGCGCCCGGCGACAAACAGTTTGTTGTGGTCGATGAATTCCTGATCGACAAAGCTGTTGATGAAGGTGAAGTCGCAGCAATCTTCCCGGACTTTGAAGATGAAGTCCCGGCCATGCTTCTGATCCGAACTGTTGCTGAAATGCCGGCGTTCTTCAATCCCCTGCAGCCGCTGGTAATCCATGGAGTAGCAGCCGCGCTGAGCCTGGGCTTCTATCCAGTTGAACAGGCGCAGACCGAGGGCGTAAGGGTTGAGCCCCATCTTAGGCATGGCGGTGACCGCGGCATTGACCCGGGCGAAATCGACCTCGTGGCCGTTGATCCGATCGTCCTGCAGAAACAGCTGCTCGTGCCAGTAGCTGGCCCAGCCTTCGTTCATGATTTTGGTACGGACCTGGGGCTGAAAATAGATCGAGGTGGTGCGGACAATTTCCAGCACCGATTTCATCCATTTGTTTTCGTTGCGATTGAGCACCGGGGAGTGGTCAATGAGAAACTGCAGCAGATCGAGGCTGGCCTGGCTGGTACCGCTCTGGTATTTTTCAAAGGCGGCGTCGAATTCCGGATGCTGGGTCAGCAACTCGGCAAAAAAGGCGTCTTCCCCCAGTTCGCCTCGCTCCTTGAGGCATTCGTTATAGCGGTTCAGCCGTTTGACGTATTCGCTGGTGGTGACCTTTTTTTCCTGCTGCAGAAAGACATCGAAATAATAATTGACTCGTTTAGAGCAGCCGTTATCGAACTTGTGAAACCTGGATAATTCAGAATGATAGGCGACCAGGTTGTCGATGCCGCGGGCAAATTCGATGACATAATCGACCCAGCGGCCGTGCTCCGAGCGCAGTCGGGTGATCAGGCGTTTGTCCGCCAGCGCTTTCCCGGCCAGGTCATAGTCCCAGGTGTGCTGGAAGTAGAGGTTGTTCTGGAAAAAATCGATATGGGCCAGGACGTGATAAAAGATCATCACGTTGAGCCAGTCGGGATTGTTGTCGTTGTAAAATGAAATCGCCGGCCGGGTATTGATGACCGTTTCATAAGGGTTGGATGGATAGAGTTCGTATTTGCCTTTTTCCTTTAGAACTTCGACATCATGGACCCAGTAATCGTAGAGGGTCGGGATCATGTTCTTCTGCATCAGTTCGATCATATCCCGGTTGCTGACGATATATTCGAGGGTTTCGTCCTGAAAGCGCAGCCCGGCGCTGCGGGCTCTTTCCTTGCAGCCTTCCATGATGCGCTTGGTTTTTTGATCAATCAGTTGCATGGCGAGCCTTTCATGACCTGAAAACGGTTATTCTGAGACCAGGGTGCGGATTCCTTCGATAATCCGCTCTTCGGCGGCTTCGTCTTTCATGGAATCGAGGCGCAGCAAATCCTTGGCTTGTCTGAGCAATCCGGAGCGTTTCAGGTACAGTTCCATCAGGGTGGTTCCCGGTGCGACATGGGCGCGTTCGGCCACGGTGATGCCGACCCGGTTGGCGTAGGCGAGCATTTTTTTCAATTCCAGAATGGCCTGTTGCCCTTCCCGGTCCCAGTCGTCTCCGTCGGTGCCGTGGAAGACATAAATGTTGTAATCGGCGGCCAGGCTTTCTTCGGCGACAATGGAGTTGATCAGGCTGTAGCCGGCTGCAACCTGGGTCCCGCCGGCGACCCTGGAGTTGTAGTAGGTATAGAAATCCTCGACTTCCTTGGCTTCGGTGTCATGGAGGATAAAACGGGTTTCCACCTGGCCGGCGTACTGGAAGAGCAGCCAACTGTAGATGAGGATATGCTGAGTGACGACCAGTTCCGTCGGGTTCCCGACCATCGACCCTGAGTAATCGCGGATAAAAAAGACCACGGCCTGGGATTCCAGGTCTTTTTCCCGCGACAGGATCCGGTAGACTTTATCCTTGGGGGCAATCAGAAAGCCACTTGGGTCAATGGCATCGATATCCGCAAGGTTGCCAAGACCTATGTTGGTTTCCAGAATCTGCCGTAAGGTGGCTTTTTTGTCGAGAATCTGGCCGAAACCGCGGTTCTTGTCGGTCAGATCATAGGTATAGCGGGTCAGCGAACGCTTTTTGCCTTTTTCCTTGAGGTTGGGTAACTGGAACTTTTCGGTCAGGATGCGGCCCAGATCATAGGCGCTGGCATCGATTTCATGAGGGCTGCTTGAGCCTTGCCCGGCCCCGCTCCCTTCCCCGTCCTCATTGGCATGGACCGGTTGCTCGCCGATCACTTCACCTTCCTCGCCATCACCGTGACCGCCACCCTGCTGGCCCTGTTCGGATTGCTGCAGGAAGCGGTTGTCGTGAAGAAACTTCTCTTCAATGGTCGTCGGGACCACGATGACCTTGTCGCTCTTCTCGCGCACCGGTTTGACCAGCCTGCCCAGTTTTATTTTGCGCGGGAAGCCGTCCAGCTCGCGGATCCGATCGCGTTCCAGCAGATCATCCAGACTGCGAATGCTGTGGTAGACCGGCCCTTTGCCCGGGGTCATATCCTGAATGGCGCTGAAGTCATCGGTTGCAAAAAGATCATTGATGGGCGGCGGCGGAGCGATTTGCGCGGCAACGGTGCGCTCCTGCTGTTCTCCTCCGGTCGCTGACCGGGGCGGCCGCCTGTCGCCGGCCTGTTCTATTGAGGGTGCTGTTTTTTTCATGATGAATCCGTAGCAAGAGGTCGCTGGTGAAGCAAACTCCCCGCCCGCCCCAGTGAACTGGCGCTGCCCGGACACCGCCCGGCATAACCCCGACCAGAACCAGGCCTGCGCAGCGTAACGCAGCGGGATGATTTTTCAGCAGCGTCAACGTTCATCAACTTTCGTCTTCCTGAGTACAGAAATACTCGATGGTCTTCTGCGCACAGGTTTTACAGTAGCCGAGCTGATTGAGCATGGTATCGACCATGCGGTCGTAGAGTTTCTGGTTTTCTTCATTGGTCCGGTTGGCCAGGGCTCCAACCAGGGACCCGGCGCCGGCAATATCCGATTTGAGCCGAACATCGGTCACCGCCTTGACCAGTTCGAGGTTGTCCATAAAATTGTAGGTGGAATCAAGGGAGATCTTCTGGCCGTAAATTTTGCGGATCGAGGTGCGGAAACTTTCCCGCTGCTCTTCGGTCTTCAGGCCCAGCCGGTCTTCGACACTCTGGATGAAGCGCTGATCAATCTTCAGGGCCTTGAGTTCATCGGTCTGCGGGTCGCGATACTTCCACATCTTGTCCGGACCCAGGTTGTCCGCGTCCATGCCGATGATCATGTTGACATAGCTCATGACATCCTTGCGGATCGCCTGCGGTTCGTCCATGTAGGCGTTGAACATCTCGGTCATGATCCGCTCGCGGTAGAGTTCCTTGGCCAGTTTCAGATCCCCGATATATTTAGCCCGGTTGTTGTTATCGGATACATAATCCAGAATGACCCGCTCCACGGCCGGGAAGATGTCGTAGGCGAACATGCAGCGACCTTCATTGGTTTCCGACGATTCGACCATTAGCTGAATAGCGCGCCCCAGATTTCTTTGGCCGAGGCCTTTCTGGCCGAACCGTTTGGTGATGTCCGCTTCCTGGTTAAGGATGTCGATCACTTCGGCCAGGGTTTTGATGCTTTTTTCGCCGGCGACTTCGCCGGCGGCCAGTTTCATGGTTTCGATGGCGGTCAATTTTTCGCTGTGCGGCAAGCGGGTCAGGACCACGGCGACGCTGGCGGCATAATTGAGGTTCGGATCTTGGTGGAGGATCTGCCCGGTGAAGGTGGTTTTGGTCTCGTTACCGATGGCGTAGTTGGTCAGGTCTTTCTGCATTTTGTAGTTGGTGTTGTGCGAAACATAGCAGACCCGGCAGCGGTCGATGATGGGAGCCTCCTCCTTTTCCGCCAGGAAGCGATTGAATTCCGAGTTGTTGCTGGTAGCGATGATCAGGGTGTCGATGGGCCATTTGTAGCCGTCCATTTCGATCAGGCGGTTTTGGATCACCCCCAGATAAACCTGCACCAGGTCTTTTTTGTTTTTGTAGATCTCGTCGCTGAAATGGATCCCCCCGCCGGCGACCCGGGCCAGAGCCCCGCGGCGCAGGTCGAAACGATACGGATTGTTGGTATCGGAAATATGCAGCAGGCGCTGGATCGACTCTTCCCCCAGCAGATCGACGGCGCTGGAGGTAATTTTATCCTTGGCCGCGTACTTTCCGGTTACCGTGCCAAGGGATTCACTGAGCGGAACCGGAATGATTTCGATATGCTTGAGCAGCTCATCGGTCTTGCCATCGGTGAAGGCTCGCAGTTCTTCCAGGATATAGCTGCTGCAGGCGCCCAGGGGGCGATAATTTTCGTAAAAGGTTTCAATTTGCCGGTCGCTGAAATCGTAGCGTTCGGCCAGAATCTGCTGGCTCTGCTCACGGCTTTCGCCCAGGTTCATGGCCAGGATCAGCGGGTCTTCATAGGTCTGTGATTCAACGGTCGAAATGCGTCCATAGCTACCCAGCTGATCCAGTTTGTTAAAGCGAAACGTATATTTGCGATTCCCGGGCTGTTGCAGGAAATCACGGTATTTGGCGCAGAGATACTCGACAAAGAAGGTTTTGCCGTTCCCCGGCTCGCCAACCAGAACAAAAGCCATCTCTTTGGATGACCCCCCTTCCGCAGCATCTTTGACGAAGGAAACGAAGCTGTTGATTTCATCATACATGCCGATGGCATGCTTGGCTCCGCTACGAAAGATTTCAAAGTCATAGGTCGAACGACCATTGACCACGACTTTGTTGACGGGCTGCGAAAGGATCATTCTTGCAACACCTTGGAAGGCATTTTCAAAGCGTCGCTCACCTTGCTGGACCGCCTGCAGATGGTCATCGAGGGACTGATTGTTTTTTTGTGTTCGCGCTTGTGCCATAATTCACCCTCCTCTTGGGAATTTCCGGCTCTTGCGGGGTTTAAGGAACTAGCGCAGCCTGCTGAAGTTTCATCATATTCTGAACAATGCCATAAAAGATGAGAAAGAAACGATCCTCCTGCCGCCAGCGACCTCAAGGTGGGCTGATCTGAATCATTGCGACCGTGCCTTGCGGGGTCCGGCGGCAGGGGGTCAACAGTCTGTCACAATTAAATTATACATCGCATAGGGGGCATTTTAAGAGGGCAACGGGAAAAATAACTTATTTGGTTCAGGTTGGCGGGAACAGGAGCAGGCGGATGCTGGCAGCCAAGACAGAGCGCTACCGCCTGGGCGAGCCCGGGACCGGAGCCGTTTCCAAACACAGGAGGGCTGCAGCAAAGAGCAGGCCTCTGGATATGATTGCTCCGGTTTAATGAGCTCGGCTGCCCTTTTCTGGGCGGTTGATGCAGAGTCGGAAATCGGCGTAAAACTGACAGGTTTTATTCAACCATACGGATTTATTTAAATGATTCTTCGTTCGTTGTCTGTGAGGTGTGTGGATAAAATCTTGACATTTAAATAGTTTTTAATTATTTTTAAAAAATATTTTTCACCTCCGAGCGGTCTTTCGGTGCGGCTTTTTCAGGTGCTTAGAAAAGCATTAAAACTGGCCATTCTCCCTGAGACCAGCGCATTGGTGATGGAAATCGGTTCTAACAGCTGAGCAATAATTACGGATTGAAAAAAATAATTCTGCCAGGTTCTTCTGCCGTCTCGGCTGGCTGTCAGGGGGCTTGCAGAACATCTTTTTGTCCCTTTTGCATGAAACCGAAAAAGGAAACCGAAATGCCAAGGAAAATTGTCACGATGAAAATCCCCAGCCTGTTTTTATTTGCATTGCTTTTCTGCATGGTTGTTCCGCGTGCCGATGCCTATGAACTCGATTCGCCGCTGAAATACAAGGCTTTTGAGTTGGCGCAACAGTGCCGGGATGAGGTGGTTAAGACTTTTGACGCACTGATAACGTCCGGCCAATTAAGAGAAGGGCAGGTCTTCGACACCTTTTACGTGCCGATCCCCAATACCGTACCGCAACGCTATCATACCCAGTATGATACCTTGGCCGATGAAGTGATTCGGCCTATTCTTGATCGCTATCTTGAAAAGGACCCGCACTTTGTGTTTGTGATCATTCAGGATATGAACGGCTATATCCCGACCCACAATACTAAGTTTTCGCAGCCTCTGACCGGCAACCCCGATGTCGACCTCAAGCGGAACCGCTCCAAAAAGATGGCCGCTCACCAAGCCGGTCTGGCTGCTTCACGCAATACCGATGACTACCTGCTGCATCAATATGTCCGCGATACCGGGCAGGTGATGCTTGATCTGGCGGTGCCGATTTATGTCCATAAGCGTCCACTGGGGCGCAGTCCGCATCGGTTTCAAAGAATAGCGCTCCTCCGACTTATTGGTTTTGGCAAGTGGGGACATTGCATGTGTTCCCGCCCGGTTTGGAAACCTGTCAGGGAGGGACTTTTTCAATAACCTGACAGGGCGAGATTTGTCGATTCGCTCATGGAAAGATCCGGCAGCATTTTAATAAGAGCTCAAATGATCGCAATACATCATTTGAGCTCTTTGTCGTAGGTAAACAAAAATGCCGCTGGTCTCTGCCTCCGGCTGTGCTATTTTGATTCACTCGCAGTAATAACTTTCTGCTACCGAAGCCTGCTGCTGCGGCAGGCCGTACTCCGCAAACGGCGGTATTCTTCTCAGCCAGAGTGACCTCATCATGAAGCCACAACTCTCCGGTTTTTTCTTTGCCCTCGGGGCCTTTTTCCCTCTGGGGCGTGATGCCTGCTGTATTGGAAACAGTTACAGGCTGTCCCGCCATTGGAAATCCTTTGCCATCGTGTCGTCTGGTCCTGTGTCTTTCTGGCCCTGATCATCAGCGCTCAGAAACGTTGGGGCGAGGTGCGGCGGATCCTGGCGACGGCCGGAGAATGGCAAAAGCTGTGTTTGAGCGGCGGGCTGGTCGGTGGTAACTGGCTGGTCTTTATTATCGCTGTCAATAGCGGTCATGTGGTTGAAAGCAGCCTCGGATATTATATTACCCCGATGGTCAATGTACTAATCGGTTTTCTGTTCCTTGGCGAGCGGTTCAATTGGCTCCAGATCACTGCCGTGGTTTTTGCAAGCACCGGAATCGGCTATTCGCTCCTTGCCTTTGGCGATCTACCGATTTACGGACTGACTTTGGCGTTCAGCTTCGCTTTCTACGGCTATGCCCGCAAAAAAATCAAGGTGGCGCCGATTCCAGGTTTATTTATTGAGACCATGTTCCTGTTGCTGCCGGCGCTGGCTTATATTGGCTACCGGGCAGCTTTTGCCGGCAGTCTGTTTTTGCACCAGGCCGATATCACCGGCTGTTTGATCGGCGCCGGGGTGGTGACCAGTTTGCCGCTCTTGTGTTTTGCCTCGGCCACGCGTTCCTTGCGGCTGTCAACTATCGGCATCCTGCAATATCTTGCACCGACGATTTCCTTCGTGCTTGGCATTCTGGTTTACGCTGAAGCCTTTGATCGGCACAGCCTGGTCACCTTTGCCTTGATCTGGGCAGGGGTGTTGCTGTACTGCGTCAGTGCGCTGTTGCAAATGTCCAGGACTCCGCGCCGGGCCGGCTGAAACTGCGGTTGGGAAGAATCGGCCGGCAACCCCATGGAGCTGGCCGTGATCAGCAGGATACTGACCAGTGCTGCTCCCCACAGCCTCCTTGTGAGATTTTCTTGTTCTGAAGAAATCGATATGGGCGCTTCTACCGGTTGCAAACGCTCTGTTTAAGCTTCTCTATGGACCCCTTCTTTAGCTTATTTCGTTGCTGTGACGCTGATAACACAGAAGCGTTTTTTCTGTCACCGAATTGTCGCCATCGTTAAATGATCACCAGGTAAGAACCGGGGACAAGGCCGAATGGCGCTAGTTTAAGCAGTCTTTGGCAGTAAAACTCGGGACTGTCCCCAGGGTCATCGGGGGCTGTCCCAAGAGCCTTTGCGAGCCATGTTAACTGTCGACGGTTAACATGGCTCGCAAAGGCTCTTGGGACAGCCCCCGATGACCCTGGGGACAGTCCCGAGTTTTGCTGCCAGCGACTGCTTAACCTAGCACCATTCGGGACAAGCCCTGATTGTGCGTTGTCTGCTTCGGTTGGCAATGGTTTTGTGTCTTGGCCAATCGCCCATCCATGGGTTCGGCAAGCTGTTTTTCAACACCCCGTTAAGGACTGTAAATGATCCTTGTGCGCAAGTTTCCTGCAGGCAATGAGCCGTTGGCCGGATAAGATTTGGACAGGTTAATAGCTCTGTGCTACTGTATTTCTGTGCTATAAAGAGGAGCGCTGCTGTTTTTCCGAACAACTTCTGATTCCGGATTGGGTTATGTCCTCTGGCCGAGAAAGAATGCTGATTTGGTTATGAACAGTTCATTTCATCTCAGAAAATATGTTACCCCGGAAATCATTTTTGGCAGAGGCGCGCGTCATTATGTGGGACGCTATGCGCAGCAATTCATGGCGACCAAAGTCTTGCTGGTCTCTGATGTAAAAGTCTCTCAATCCAGCTGGTTCGATGATGTCAAAAAGAGCCTCGCTGAGGCTGGTATCCGCATTGAAGTCTTCACCGGGGTGACACCGAATCCACGGGTGAGTGAAGTGATGACTGGGGCTGACCTCTATCGCAGCAGCGGTTGCAATGTGATCGTTGCCTTGGGCGGCGGCAGTCCGATGGACTGTGCCAAGGGGATCGGGATGGTCAGCTCAAACCGGATGAATGTCACGGCCTTTGAAGGGGTCGATCTCATTTCTTCGCCGGTTCCACCGTTGATTTTTATTCCCACCACAGCCGGTTCTTCCGCCGATGTTTCGCAATTCTGTATTCTTTCCGATCGCCGGTCCCTGAAGAAGATCGCCATCGTCAGTAAGGCGATTGTCCCCGATGTTGCACTTATCGACCCGGAGACCACCACCTCCATGGAAAGCTATCTGACGGCCTGCACCGGGGTTGACGGCCTGACTCACGCCATTGAGGCGTTTGTGTCGATGGGCAGTGGCGTCCTGACCGATTCGGCGGCCCTTGAAGCCATCAGCCTGATCCGGAACAACCTGGCCGAGACCCTCAGGGATCCGGATAACCTGGCCCTGCGCGAGAAAATCATGCTTGGCAGCATGAAGGCCGGGTTGGCCTTTTCCAACGCCAGCCTTGGCGCGGTCCATGCCATGTCGCACAGCCTTGGTGGCCAGTATGATCTGGCCCATGGCGAATGTAATGCGATGTTGCTGGAACATGTGATAGCGTTTAATTTCCCCGCGGCCCCGGAACGTTTCCGGGTGGTTGCTGAAACCCTTGGGCTGGATGTCAGGGGGCTGGGGAATAATGAACTTAAAAATGCCCTTATGACCGATGTAATGAGGTTCAAACGGGAGGTTGGGATTGCTGATCGACTGACCCAGAAAGGCGTGCAGTACGCCGATGTCACCGATCTGTCGCGGAAGGCGGTTGCTGATGCCTGCATGCTGACCAATCCGCGCCAGCCGTCCCGGCGCGATATCGAGGTTATTTTCGAGGAGGCCATGTAGCCTGAGACTAGCGAAAGCCGGACTGCCATGACAGATTCGCAGGATCATCATACCGACCACAATGCCGAAAGCGGCCAGGACCATGTGCAGAGCATTATCGGGCTGGGAAAGTTTTCGGCCCGGAAGAGCTATTACCCTGAATTACAGAAAAAAATCGAAGAGCTGCACCAGGAAAAAAATAAATTCGAACGTATTTTCGCAGAAGCCCTCGGCGGGATTTTTCAAGCCCGTCCCGGTGGCCGGATTCTGGTTGCCAACCCGGCGATGATTCAGCTGTGCGGCTATCCCTCTCTTCACGAATTCGAATCCCTTATCGATATTTCCCAGCAACTGTTTGCCAGTGAAGCGGACTATTGCAAACTTGAAAACGAATTGCAGTCAGCCGGGTCGGTTATCAGTTTTGAGACCCAATTCAGATGCTATGACGGCAGCCTCGTCGATGTGCTCCTGAACGCTTCGCTGCGGACCGCTGAGCAGGGGCAATATATCGAGTGCTTTGTCGAAAATATCACTGAGCGCAAGCAGGCCGAAGAGAAACAGTTGCGGTTGAAAAAACTTGAGTCCCTCGGGGTGCTTGCCGGTGGGATTGCACACGATTTCAATAACCTGCTCACTGGTTTGCTGGGGAATATTGAAATGGCAAAGATGTATGTCCCGGCCGAAAACCGTTCCCAGGCCTTGCTGGATACGGCTATCCGGGCTCTGGAGCGGGGTGCCGGATTGACTGAGCGCTTGATGACCTTTGCCAAAGGCGGCGAGCCGATCAAAGTCAGCCTTCGCCTTGAACCGGTGCTCAGAGAAAATGCCGAATTTATTCTGCTGGGTGAACAGGTCACTCTCCAGTTCGATGTCGCCCCTGACCTGTGGCCGGTAGCGGCGGATAAAGGGCAGCTCGGTCAGGTGGTGACCAACCTGGTTCTCAACGCCCAGCAGGCCATGCCCGGAGGGGGGACGATCCTGATCCGGGCCGAGAATATTGAACAGGCCGGAGAGGCCTTCGTCCGCTTTGCCGTCAGCGATGAAGGGACCGGTATTGATTCAGCGACTCTGGAAAAGATCTTCGATCCCTATTTCACCACCAAACCGCACGGTAACGGCTTGGGCCTGGCGTCCACTTATTCAATCGTCAAAAAACATCAAGGAACCATCTCCGTCACATCCGAGCCCGGGCGAGGAACCACCTTTGTGGTGACCTTGCCGGCTGCTGAGCGTGCGGTCACTGCCGTTGTGGCACAGGAAAAGCCGACCAAACGACCGCACGGCGAAGCGCCGGCGGTTCTGGTTTTGGAAAGTCAAGAACTGATTCGCGGCATGACCACTCATATGCTGGAGGAAATGGGCTACCGGGTCGACCCGGTCGGCGCAGCGGAAGAAGCACTGCAGCACTGCCGCTGTGCCCTTGGGCAGGGTTGGTTTTTTGCCGCGGTGCTGCTCGACCTGAATGCGCCGGGGGCACAGCAGGGTTCCGAGTTGGCCTACGAGATCAGCAGAATCTGCCCGCAGACCCGGATTATCGCTTCCAGCAGTTATGCCAATGATCCGGTTCTGGTCGACCTTGAACGGTCCGGTTTTTGTGCCGGAATTGTCAAACCCTTCCGTTATGCCGAGCTCGGTAAAGTTGTCGAAGATGCCTTGAGCTCCGACCTGGAATCCTGACCTCGGCAACAGCTTCAGGGCAGAGGGATATATGCTTCCGTCAGACCGGGTGGTCTGACGGAAGTTTTTGGTTTGGCTGGTTAGCAGCCGCGGGCACGAGGCAGCGGCCAGACACTGCTGGAGTCGCTGGTCGATGCTGCCGCCGACCAAATAAATCTTGATCGCGTCCTGCTTACTCAGTCTGCGAGGGGATCTTCTCCCTGCTGCCAGCCGGCAAGGTATTTCTCCAAAAGGTGGAAATCCTCCCCTTTGTGCTCGGTCAGAGTGACGTACATATGCTCTTTGGGGATCTTCCAGGTCTCGTGGAGCAGGTCCATGAACCCCAGGACAAGGGTCCGGCGTTGTTCCATGGTCCGCCCCTGGCGAATATCGGCGTTGACCAGGGCCACCCCTTTTTCCGGATGTTTGACGCGGCCGATGGACAGGTTATGAGTGCCGAATTCACGAATAGAGATGCTGATATGGTCGGTTCCGGTATCCATGACTGCGGCGAAGAGCTGCCGAACCTGTTCAGCAAAGCTGACTTTGTCGGCATCGTTAAGCGTGCGATTGATGTCAAATTGCAGGTGGGGCATAGCTCCTCCTTGTTGGAGTAGGACTTGGTTCTGAGTCGATATTGCTGAGTATAGCAGGCAATCACCATTCCCCCCGGTCCGGGAATAAATAAATTATTATTCCATACAGTTTGTCTCGGGTTGCCTGGCGAGTATTTTTTCCTTTTATTTACAGACTATTAGCTATTTTTTGCACGCCTTGGCAGGGTTGTTCAGGTACGGCGGATGTATAACGAAAATATACAATTTTGTACCTGAATGAAGGTTGTTTATCTCCCTTCTCTTGAGAATAGTATCAGTAATATCAATAAGTTATCTTGTGTCATGGAAACGTTCTCGGGAGATTGGCATGATCTCTGCTTATACTAAGGACAAAACAGTTTCGCTTTTGCGGATTGACAGGAGGACGCCATGAAAAGATTTTTACGCCAGTTTCCAGTTGTTTTACTTACCCTGCCGACCACTGCCGTTGCCGCTGAGTCGGCCGGAGCCGGTGAGGGAAGCTTGCTGTTATCGTTGTTTATCGGCTTCTTTGCGCTGATTATCGTTTTTCAGTTGGTTCCAGCTACGCTGATGCTGATCGGCATGTTGCGGGGGTTGTTCGGCCGCGATCAGAAGAAAGTCGAAACGCATCGTTAAGTGACGCTTGTGCAGAGAAAGGTGGCAGCCATGAAAGGTTTATTGATAGCAAACAGGGATAACGCAGCTCGCGAGCATCTGGCTGGAATGTTCCCTCAGGATGAATATCGGGTGACCACAGCGGACTCCGTTGCCGAAGCTCTGGAAGGCATTATCAATAAGGAGATTCAGGTTGTGGTTCTTGACGGCAGCTGTCATGAGGAAAATGTCGTCCGTTTGGTCCCACTGCTCAAGAAATGCAATCGCAATCTCTTCATTATCATGGTTTCCGAAGAGATGCCCATCAACCTGGTCCGGCGCATTCGCCAGGAAGGCATTTTTTACCATGCTTTGAAGAGCGCCGGAGCGGAAGGGGAAGAGGAAATTTATCAGGCCGTTTGCTGTGCATTCAAAAAATATGAAGAAAATACCCAAAAGTCGTTTTTTGCCGGAAAGGAGAAGGCTATGTTTTCGATCAAATCATTATTGTCGTCCCTGGTCATCACCCTGCTGCTGATTTCACCCGCACTGGCTGTCGACACGTCCGTGACTTATAACAGTGGGCTGCTGGTGCTGCTGTTTGTCGGTTTCTGTGCTCTGTTGATTGTGGCCCAACTGATTCCGGCATTGCTGGTGCTGTTCGGAATGACCAAGGCAGCGACCCGCGGGCTGTCTGAAAAGCGGAAACAACGGGTGCAATCACATTGAGCTAGTGCCTGGCCGGGGCTGCTGAATTCAGCGGCTGATACTGCCCTGGATTCAACCAGGCGGAAGGCAAAACATTCTTTTTATCCAAATGGCAGGAGCACGCCCAGCGGGGCGTGCTCCTGCTTTTTATTTATGAGGTGAAAAAACGGTGCAAGAATTTCTGCAGGGAAATAGTTCCCTGAACCACAGGGTTGTGCTATCAATAGCGTTTCGGAATAAGGAGGCGTTTGTACAATGGCATTTCATACTTGGTTGATGTACCTGATCCTGGTCCTCATTGCGACCTCCACGCCGGGTCCCGGCGGTCCTCTTTATTATGACCAATACGACCCTGCACGGGCTAAGGAAAGCGGTTTTTGCAGCGCTTGGCAACATCACCGGACTGCTTCTGATGGGGACGGTTGCGGTCACCGGGCTGGGAGCCTTGCTCAAACACCTCTGAGGTTGCTTTCAGCACGATTAAATATATCGGCGCCGCTTACCTGGTCTATCTGGGAATCCGGCTCATTCTGCAAAAAGGCATCGATCTCAACGCCCTGCAGGGACAGTTCAATCCGGTTGAAAAATCTGCCCGGAAGATTTATTTTCAGGCCCTCGGCGTGGCTTTGAGCAATCCCAAGGCCATTGTTTTTCTGACGGCGCTGTTTCCACAGTTTCTGTCCCTGGATGCGCCGTTAGTCCCCCAATTCCTGCTGTTGATATCGACCCTGATGGTGTTTTCATTTCTGTTTCTGTTGATTTATGCCCTGCTGGCACTCAAAGCCAAATTCTGGCTGCTTAAACCGTCCCGGCTCAAAGTTTTCGGGCGGGTGAGCGGTTCGATATTTGTCGGTTTTGGTGCCCTGCTGGCGACTTTCTCATCGATAAAAGGATATAAGATCGTGACGACAAAGTTGATTCGGCCGTCAAGTGAGGCCCTTGACCAAATCCTTGGCCAGACTTTCCCCGTTCTTGATGATGGATTTGTGCGGGTGGTCGATTATATGGGGAATGACAGCTCCATTGTCCAGGCGGCTCGGGTTTCCTATGGCGACGGGACCAAGAAAGTGTCCGAAGACCGGGCGCTGATCCGTTATCTGTTGCGCAATCAGCATACCACCCCCTTTGAAATGTGTTCGCTGAAGTTGCATGTGCGTGTGCCCATGGACACCTGGCGGCAATGGATTCGCCATCGCACCGCCAGTGTCAATGAGTACAGTACCCGTTATTCCATTGCCATCGATAAGGCACAACAGACTGAGCCGGGGCAATGGCGTTCCCAGGCCCGGGGACAACAAGCAGGGCAGCGGCGATTTCCTCGATCCGCAGGTGGGCGGGATTCCTGAGTGCCGGCGAACGGAAGCTGCAGGCCTTATCCAAAGATATCTACAGCGACCGACTGGCCCATGGCGTGGCCCGGGAACAGGCCCGCAAGGACCTGCCCTTGAGTACCTATACGGAAGCTTTCTGGCAGATGGATCTGCACAACCTGCTCCATTTCCTAGCTCTGCGCATGGACCCTCACGCCCAACTGGAGATCAGAAACTATGCCCAGACCATAGGCGAACAGATTGTCAGCCGTTGGGTTCCGGTGACCTGGGAGGCTTTCAAGGATTATCGCTTCGGGCGCATGACCTTGTCGCAGGAGGACCAGGAATTGCTGGCGCTGCTGGTCGCCGGCGAAAGCGAAGCGGCCCTGCTCTGGTGCGGCGAGCATGGCTGGCTCCGGGAGAAAGATGGGCGCAGGGTGCTTTCCCGGGAGGCACAGGAGTTTACCGATAAACTGGCAAAATTAGGAGTGCGCGCTCCCTGGGGAGGAGTGAGTTCTCCACGCTCGTCCAGGAATAGTCATCCGCCGCCGCTGCCTGATCGGGCAACGGCGGTTTTTTTTGTTAGGGAGCTGATTCTCACCCCCATCCCGACCTTCCCCCATCAAGGGGGAAGGAGCAAGACATTGGCATACTTAGATATTTGGCGATGTCGGATTTATAGACGGGTACGGAACTGAATGTTATCAACCCGCAACTCTTCCAATTTCGCAGCCCCTCTGTCCGCCAGTACGAGAAGCGAAGCTTTTCGTTCAGGCGCATTCGACGACGGTGCGGCCAATAGCGGCCATGATCCGTGATTAAAGGCAACGGTAACCAACCCTGCCGAATCAGCAGCGACCAATTCGTAGCGATACCGCACCCTGAATAAACGAAACTCTCGAGCAATCAAAAGGCCATTTTTTTCTTCCTTTTTGCTGGCCTGGGGCAAAAAGGAAGGCGGCGAGCGGGGCCGTGACCCCGCGGTCTTGATTTTGATTTTGCGGTATTGGAATTTCTCTGGCAGACCAAAATAGTTCACTGATCAGCAGCAGAAACCGGCGGGTCTCGGCCCGCCAGCCGACATACTTTTTTTTGATCGCAAAATAAAAGTATGCAAAAAAAACTCTTCTAATTTTTCGGGATGAGCAGGTTTGGTGGTTTTTTATCGGTAGGTTACGTGGGTTCCAGCTCCGTGGCCAGGGATTGAGACGGTTACGTTTTTCAGCCTTCGAAGCATTGTTATGTGTGGGCACGAATCGACGCAGCATGAGCCCCGACAAAGGCAAGCCTTTTGACGGGCAACGGAGAGTGGTGACTGTTGAAGCGGTATCTCTTTGGCGGTGAAATTGGCTGCTCGTCTGTTTCACATCCTGACCTTCCCCCATCAAAGGGAAGAAGGACAACCCGTGGGCTATTTCCTTCCTCTCGTTGTGCCAATAGCTCTCGGCTATGCCCACCCGTCAAACTTACTCCTCTTTGTCCGGCCAAAAGACTCTTCCCACATATCCCAATGCCACTCCACCAGCAGCCCGCAGAGGGGGTAAAACAGGCCGAGGACGGTTGCGGCCGGCTGTAGATTGCTATCACCACCTGAGCCAATCAGAAAATAGAGCCCGACCAGGATCAGGATTTTTATGTCGATCCGAAACCTCCAGCTAAACAGGGGCGGCAACATACTGAGCAATGGGAGGGGAGTTTCCAGCCGATCGTATCGCCGTACCCGCCAGGAACCCGAGCAGTCCGCAAATGATCGCGTCCGCACCCAGTAATTGAGGCGTGTGACCGAAACAGAGTGCGAGCAGCAGATAACAGAGTTGGGCAAGCAGTGCCAAAGGAAGATACAGGAGTAGCAGCGTTTTCAGACCGAAGCGATGTTCAACCGCAGTCGCGACCAGCCACAGAAAAGTCAGATTGATCCACAGCTGGCCAGCCCCGGAATGAAGAAAAGGTGCCGAAAAAGCCGCCAGCAGGCTGCTGAAAAAGCTTGGCTGGGCCGGCAGGAAGGCCAGTTTCTGCTGCAGGGTGGCCAACGGTACAACCAGTTTCAACAGGTAAAAGATCAGCAGTTGACCGCCGACCAGGGTCGCTGTCGCTGGCGGCAGGTCGAATTTGCCGATTTTTCGGTCAACGAGCCGCTCTCTATGGATATCGATATAGTCAGCCAACAGATCCCACACTGATTCGCCGGTCTCGCTGGACTGGAACAGAAAGAATATAATCAATCCGACGGTGAGCAGAACCAGGGCCAGAGGGTAGATATTATGCAGTGGCCCGCGCAACAGCAGGATCGGTAGAAATAGCAGCAGGACCTGAATGATGAAGATCTGGCGCAGTTTGGCAACCACGACTCCAGCTGCGGTTGCGGGCTGTCGGCTTCCGTGGCCTCTTGAACGAAGTGGTGACTGGGGCGAGCTTGGGCAGCTTCAAAACGGGCAAAAATAATTCCGCATTGTTCGCAGCTGTCTCCCTGCTGGCCGCGAGCGGAGCATTTCGGGCAGGTGCGTCCCTTCGGCTTTTGCGCAACGGGCCGTGTCCGCTTGTCTCTGCGCCTGGGGCGGTTCCGCTGGTTGCTCTGGAACAACATCGCAGAGCAAACCGAGCCGGTCAAAAAAGTTTTTGTACTGGTTGGCCTTGGGTTCGCTGAGCCCTTTTTTAAGGATGACCCTGCGACCGGCAAACAGACGGTTCACGGTCTCGGGCGTGAACTTGCACTGCTGCTCAAGACTTGCCCTGACCTGCTCCTCATCGGCGTCGAAAGCCAGGTCTCCGCTGAAGACAAGTTGATAAGAGTTCATGCGCTTGTGGTCTCACGGGGGACAAGGGAAAAGTGTTTGTAAGTGATTTTAAATTACAGAACTGTAATTTTTATGTCAACGACCCTTTTCAGGCCGCGCGGAAATGCACTGGAAAAAAGCTGGAGAGGCCTGCACCTGTTGGCCTCATAAACTCCAGAACAGTAGGGTTTTTCCGTCCCAACTGGTTTTTTTCCGTGAGTGGGAGCGGTCGTTTAACCCACTTGACCTTGATCGTCGGTCCCAAGTCCCGTTCCAGTTGGCCGCTGACCCGGCTATAATCGCTGAGACTTTCCGGCAGGGTCAGCAGATCGGCTTTATTGACCGCCTGTTCAACGACAATACTGCCGACCCAAAGCTCGGTCGCGGCTTCATTGATTTTGTAAGCACTCGGCCACAGCCGCAGTACCAGCCGCTGTGAACCCTGCAGCTTGGTCATCAACAGCTGATCGGGTTCGCCGCCGTTCAGTTGCGGCAGGAGGGGCAGGTCTTTCAGGGCGGCATGGGGATTAAAGAAATTCAGCAGTTTTTTGTAGCTGAGCCCGTTGCTCTCCTGCCAGCCTCTTCTCTGCAGCTCGGCGGCGAGTCGGTCTGGCTCTCCAGCCCATTGCAGGCTCAGGGGTTGCTCTGTTTCACCCAGCAGATCGGTGCGCCAGGCAGGCAGCTTTTGCCAATCGCTGCCTTGCCAGTCGACAAAATTCAGGTATTCAATGTTGTGTTGGGGCCGATAGCGGAACAGGTCCTGATAATGGCGTTCCCTGACATAAAAGCCACCGATTGCCAGAAAGACAATGGCCGTTGCGATAAAAACGCTTTTCAACGGCACCGATTCGGGTTTCCGCAGGTAAAAGATAGCCCCAAAAATAACCCAGGCCCAGGCCAGGGACAGGCCGCCCAGCACGTCGGACAACCAGTGGGCACCGAGGTAAAGACGGGAAAAAGCCGATGATGGCTGAAATGGTGACAGCCAGGGCAAACGGCAGCCAGCGGCGCCGGCTGGGAAGTTCATGAAAAACCAGAATCGCCAGAAATCCAAACAGGATCGCGCTCATGGTGGTATGGCCGCTGGGGAAGGCCCAGCTGGAGACTCCGCTGTATAGATCGACGGGACGGGGGCGATGGAGCAGCCATTTGAAGATCTGGACCAGGGCAAACCCACCGCAATAGGTCAGCAGCCAATACTTTGCCGCCCGATATTTGCGTGCCCAGAGCAGGATGACCAGCAGGGTGACAGCGCCAAGAGCATTCAGAAACATGTCGCCGAGTTCCGTGACGGCAATCATCCAGGAATCCGCCCAGGAGGTTCGAATCGCCTGCAGGAAGCGGAAAACAGACTGATCCGCAATGGTCAACGGGTCGGAATTGAGCAGGTCTTCCAGAATGCCGAAAAAAAGCCAGGTGGAGAGGGCAAGGAAAACGCACAGGAAAGGCAAAAAGCGCTGCTGGCCCTGCGGTGAAATCTGACTCAGTCGGCGGAAAGCCTTTTGGCCGAGCCAGATGATCAGCCAGATGATGGCGCCGAGCAGAAGCAGAAACAGACTGAGGCGGGTACTGACCGCTCCAACCAGCGCCAATGAGCTTCCCAGCAGCACCCCGGGGATCAGGTAGGCAAAGGCCCAGCCAATGGCGGACAGAATATTGACGGTCAGAAAATGACCAATTGGCATATCCAGCATGCCGGCGATCAGGGGGAATCACTGGCCTTACCCGGGCCGACGAAGCGTCCCAAAAAAACGCTTTTTCCGCCATGGGCGCGGAAAAACTGTTCCCCTCGGGGGAGCAAAGATGGGAATTTTTGAAACGGCCGCCAAGCTTTGATCCCCTGATGGAAATGGCGCCCCAACCAGTAGCTGAGGCCGTCGCCGAGAATTGCTCCGCAAATAGCTGCAAGAACGGTCCATTTCAGGGGCCAACGCGCCACTGCCGGCCAGCGCCCCGATGCCGATCATCATGACCGTGCCGGGGACCAGCAGACCGACCACGGCCAAAGATTCCGAGATTGAGATCAAAAATACGGTCAGATATGCCACATCGGGGTGTGCTGCGACCCCGTGAAGGATGGTATTCCAGAGATGTGTCCAGTTCATGGCGATCTGTCCCGTTTCAAGCCGCCGGATGCTCCCGGAGTCTGGCCGATGTTATTTGACAAGCTTATCAGTTTTTTTCCCGTCAGCTTTGAAATCTCCGCTGTGCAACGAATCAAGATTGGCTGAGCAGAGCCGGTGGCACCCTGCATTTCACAAGGGATTCGAACCTGGCAGAGGCCGCAGGGGGTGGCCCCGGTGCCGTACTGCTTGGTTGTGAAAGGTGCCGTGACTTCGCGGATATAATGACGGCAGGCAATTTTGTCGTGGCCGGCCTGGGTGGTGATGGCGCCGGTTGGACAGCGCTGAACGCAGGCTCCGCAGGTTCCTTTGGCATACCAAAGACACCAGGCATGGTGATCCTCGGCATAGGGGCGTGGGGTTACCGGCAGGTCGATTTTTGCAACCACAGAGCCGAATCGCACCGCTTTACCGCGGCGGGTAATCAAGCCATCGGAAAGACCGAAGGTTCCGAGGCCGGCGATAAAAGCCGTATGCCGTTCCGACCAGTTGGAGGCGATGCCGAGCCGTTCGGATTGCCGGTAATCGAATCCGGGCAGGCGTTCCGGGGGCAACGGCCGGAAAGCCTTGTGCCGTCAGCCGTTCAGCCAGGTGCAGGCGCAGGTCGCAATTGAACTGTTCACCGAAATAGCGGGAACGGGCCCAGCGTTCCGCGGGGAAGTCCCGTTCGCCCCGTTGTTGGGCGCGGGTCGCCTGCGTCTGGGGCAAGGCATAGCTGACGACCCGCAACGCTGCAGGCGGAGCCGGCTGATCCGGAAAGGCCAAGGCAAAGGCTTCTGCCGGTGTCCAATAAAAGGGTCCGATTGCCGCTTTGACCTGAGCGAACAGGGGGTCGTCTCCGGCGGCAACGGCCAGAAGCGGTTCGTCCCAAGCTTTTTCAGCAGTTTCCAGGTGCAGACTGTTGCTGGGAGCAGTTGCCCAGAAGTCGTGAAGGATTTGTTCCAACTGTGGCAAGTTGAGATCAGAAGAAGACATGGTGGGATCCTCTGCTAAGGAAGGGATAAATTGAGCAGGTTGGAAACAGCGTCCAGCCCGCGGCCGAATTTATTAAGCCACATCGATCCGTTTCCGTCAAATGGTCGGTGTCCGCTGCAGTTATCCGGCCAGTCGTCACGCCAGTTGATTATGGCGGAGACTGACAACCGCCTGTTTGAGATGCTGATACATACTAAAAATGGAGAGGCGGATTTTGACCGGTCGGCTGGTTGCGCCCCCAGCGGAACAGCTGTTCACGCTGGGGGCGGAGAGGAGTTATTGCCGCAGTGAATTGGGGTGATGCCCTTCAAATTCAGGCTGGACTGTGTGGCAAACGGTACAATCGTTGCCGATGGGACGATCATTCCCCTGATACTGTAATGGCTGGATACTGTCTCGCGAACTGCCCAGGACGTTGAAGGTCGCCGGGTAGACCGCATGGGGGCTGCTGTGGCAGGCTTCGCACATCATTGCGTCCATCTGGTCGCGGCGGTTGCGGTAGAGATCCGTGCTGGCCGCGGTCCAGGTATTGAAGGCAATCCACCGTCATACCCATCTGGAAGTCTTCGTGACAATTCAGGCAATCGGGCAGATTCACCCAGGGAGTTCGTGGTTTGATTGCTGTGACCGAGGCGGCATTGCGTGGCTGAAGATTGGCAAGTAAGCGGTTCGCACTGGTCTTTCCGGCGGTCTGCTCCTGCTTGAGCAGGCTGATGGCGTGATCTTCCATGGTCCCGTGGCAATTAGTGCAATCCATGAATTGGCTGTGATGGCTGCGGAAGAATCGGGTCGGACCGTCGGCTCGGGACGGGTGGCAGCTGGAACAGGCCGTGGGCCCTTCGCGGTCGGTCAGGAAGTTGGCATGCCAGCCGTGAATGGCGGCGGAAAAATTGAGCAGGCCGGGCTTTCCTTGGGTTCCCAGTAGTGGATCGGCATGACATGACTGGCAGAGCATGGGTTCACCATTTTGGGCCCGTTTGACCAGATCGGTGCCACTGTTTTTGTCATGGGTGGCGAGGATATCAAGGCTCGTTGTGGCGGTCATCCCGGCAATGCCGTTGACCTTCCAGCCACCACCATGGCAATTATTACAACCCATTTCCGTAGCGGTCGGTGCCACCATCCTGGTGGTTGCCAGAATTTGACCGCTGGCCTGGTCCCGGGCGGTGATGGTGAGGAGCGGGTAGGGATTGTAGTCGCCTTCGGCCGGGTAGGGCACCAGCGGGATATCCCGGGCCAGAAATGCCCGTCGGTCCTGATCAAGAGACATGGTTCCCGAGACCCGATTGCCAGCCGTACCGATTCCCGGGACCAGGTCCAGACCAAGGAGCTGAGGGGCAAAGTCCCAGAATTGGATCTGCTGCTCCGGATGTTCAAAGTCGGGTTCCGGCACATAGCTGATATCAACCCCGGCTGTGACGATCTCGGGGGAATCGCCGCGTTTGACCAGTTGGGCATAGATGGTATTGCCGGGCGGCATCAACGACCAATACGGGGAACTGTCTGAAAAACTGTGCATCCCGGTGCTGTTCCAGGCGAGCAGGACATATTCGGCAGCAGCCCCGGCGAATTTGGGAATGGTGATGGACTGTTCTTCCATGTCTACCGCCGGTTGCCCCACGGCCGGGTCGTCGATCCCGTTGATCTCTTTGACGATATAGTTGGCCAATGCCCAGCGTTCCTGCCGATTCCCCAGAAAATGGGGCATATAGTTGTTCAGTTTGCCCAGGCCGTTGAGCATGGCATCCATGCCGAAGGCGTCGGCGTATTTTTTAACCAGGGGTTTGATATTGTTCAGCGGTCCGCCGATGGAATGGCAGGCGCTGCATTGCAATTTGAACAGTTCCTGTCCGCTTGCAAGCAGATTGGCCGGATCCACCTTTTTTTTGCTGGTCCACCTGGCCGTGGCCAGAAAACCGGCTTTTTCGATCTGGGGGAGATCAGTCAGGTAAACCTGATTGGAATACATGTGATCGTGAATGATAAAGGGGCGGCGAGCGCCTTCGCGGATGAATTCGAACGCGCCAAAGTAAATCAGCGCGATGGCAATAATAAAGAAACAGCAGCCTTTCTGGACCGCTTGCGGTAGCCGCAGGGCCATGAACAGGGCTGCTATGAACAACAATGGTAGGAACCAGAGCAGAGTCTGCAGATAGGCGCCCATTTCCGGCGATTTGGTCAGGATCATGGCCTGGATCGGCTCCGGCAGAACCTGGAAATACCACCAGCCGCCGGCCAGCATCAGCACAAACGGCGCCGTTACCCAGGTTGCGCAGGTGCGCATCAGTTCCTGGCGGAGCCGGTGCTTGTTGAGGAATGCAGCGGTGACAAAACCGAACACCCCGCACAGCACAAGGGAAATCCCGGTGCGGAAGACCAGCGCCGGCCAGAAGGTCGGGTTGAAGAAGCCGGACCAGAAACTGTGATTATCCAGCCAGGCACCGGGGGTGAGCATAAAGTCGATAATGCCATTGATCAAAAAAAGCGACATCCAGGCGCTGATAAAGTAGATCCAGCCGACCAGCATGTGACTTTTCCGCTCCATCTTGTCGAAGGTGTAGAAATAGATGAACAGGGACACGATTTCGACCACGAAGAAGACCCATTCCGCGGCCCAGCCAAATACGAAGATATGAATCAACGCCGAGGTTGCGGTCGGGTTGAGCAGGGCGATGGTCCACCAGATGCCGACCCCGGTGATCCCGCCGAAGACCATAGTCAGCAGCATGAAAAACTTGCTGTGTTTTTTAACGTAGTCGAGTAAATCGGCATTGTCCTGGCGGTAGGCTTTGCCTTCCAGCAGAACCAGAAAAGCCCCCCCACCGACAGCAAAGTGGGAGACCAGCACATGGACGACCGCCACCAGCGCTATTAAAAAGCCACCCCCGAAGGTCGTCAGGTCCCAGACCGGATAATTCATTTGGTCACCTCCTTGCGGCAGGAAATGGCGAGCTTGAGCAGGTAGCCGATCAGGGTCAGGCCGATGACAAAAACGGCCAGGAAAAAGATCAAAGGGGAATATTCATTGTGCGTAGTCAGGTCGGAGGGGTGAAAATAAGGTTGCAGGGAGAATACCCGCACCAGGTCGCGGAGCAGGATCATTGTTGCCAGCAGCAGCAAGGCCGTAACCCCGGTCGCAATGGGGCGCTGCCGGTGGCCGTGGTAAAGGGCGACCAGGGCCAGCAGAACGCCGCTGATTAACAGGAGGGTGGCATAAGCGTTGCCGCCCAGGAACTGGGTTTTGATCGGTTGCGGCAGGGCGAGCAGGAACCAGATCCCAGCCAGGATCTGCACCTCGGTTGCCAGGGTGAAGTAGGTCATGCCTTTGGCGATCAGGGTTGGTCGGTCGATTTTGCTTTTGATCAGGTTGAAATGGCCGATGAAGGCCAGATAGAGCCCGGCGATGGCCACTGCGCCGATGACGAAGTGGAGATAACGGGGCAGCAGGGACGGGGCGACCAGGTTCAATAGGCTACCGTTGGCGGTCTGAAAATAGGCCTGCCAACGCTCCGGCTGGATCATCAGCGTCATGTTGTTGGAGAAGAAAAAGGCGATGATCAGCAGCAGGCCGACGCTGAACTCCAGCATGAAAATGCGTAATCCGCCGAGGGCGTTGTATTTAAAATCGTAGATGTAAGCTCCGTAATAGGCCAGGATCAGCAGGACGATGATAGACAGCCACCAGGTCGCCATGAGGATTGAACTGGTGTAGATGAACTGCCCATACAGGACCTGGACAAAGAGCAGCGGGGCAACCCCCATATTGACGGCAAAGGCGATGGTGTAGGGCCATTTATAGCTGAATTCCCTGCTGACCAGCAGGTTTTTTTCACCGCCTTTAAAAGTGCTGATCAGGGCGATGATTCCGCCGCCGAGCATGGCGTTCATGACCAGGATGTGGAGCAGGAATGTCACCATCAACAGGGCATAGAACCATCCCCAGGGAACCGGGATGACATCGGCGGTAGGGATTAAGGCGGCAGGATTCATCAGTGTTCCTCCATGGAAAATGAAAGTCCCCGGCAGTGTGCTCAGGCCGGGACCAAAGAAAGAAGCAGCAGGGGGAAGTTCTGCCAAGCGGCCTCAAATCCGCACGAAAGACGGGAGATATGTCTTGAAAGATACCCGTAAAAGTGCTGTTTTTCAAGCTCTTGTCTGAAAAGATCGATTCTGCTATTTTGAATCGGCAGGCTTGTATGAATAGGAAATTCCTTACCAGGGGAAGGAGATAAATGGATGAAAGTTACCTCGCTTGATCAGGTTCCATCAGCGGCCATGGCCATGGCCGGTGTGGTTGGCGTCGCCAAACAGGTCCCGCTCGGAAAAGAAGACGGGACTCCCAATTTTTCATTTCGGGTGTTTACCGTCGAGCCGGGCGGACATACTCCCTACCATCAGCACGAGTCCGAGCATTTGAATTACGTGATTGCGGGCGAAGGTGCCCTGGTGGATGCGGACGGTACGCAGCACCCGCTGAAAAGCGGGGACTTTGCTTTTGTCAATCCCAATGAAAAACATCAGTATCGGAATACGTCTTCAACCCAGGAATTTAAAATGATCTGTGCGGTTCCCACCGCCTACGAATAGATTTCACCTCATTATGACCGTCAGCAACAGCAGCGCACAGAATCCAATGTGACTGCTGTTTGCTGTCCGGCTGTCGTCGTCATGACTCAGTGTTGTCCTTGCGGGCCAGAAAAGGTTTCAGCAGATCAAGGGGCATCGGAAACAGGATTGTGGAATTTTTCTCTGAAGCGATTTCCGTCATGGTCTGCAAAAAACGCAACTGCAATGCTCCCGATTGGGAAGAAATCTGCTCCGCAGCGGCGGCCAGGTTTTTTGAGGCTTCGAATTCGCCCATGGCATGGATGACTTTGGCCCGTCTTTCCCGTTCCGCCTCCGCCTGCCTGGCCATGGCCCGTTGCATTTCCACGGGCAGGTCCACATGCTTGATCTCGACATTCGATACCTTGACGCCCCAGGGGTCGGTCTGTCGATCAAGGATTTCCTGCAGGTTGTGATTGATTTTGTCGCGCTGAGCAAGCAGATCGTCAAGGTCGACCTGGCCTAAGACACTCCGCAAAGAGGTCTGCGCCAATTGACTGGTGGCATACAGGTAATTGTCGACTTCAATCAGGGCCTTTTCCGGCTGCACAACCCGAAAATAGAGCACCGCATTCACTTTCACCGAGACATTGTCACGGGTAATGATATCCTGGGGCGGCACATCCATCGCCACCGTGCGCATGTTGATCTTTTTCAATTGGTCAATGATGGGGATGATAAACTTGAGACCCGGCCCCTTCACTCCTGAAAAACGGCCCAGGCGAAAGACCACGCCACGCTCGTATTCGAGCAGTATGCGGATCGCCGAAGCAATAATGATCGCCACAAAAGCCAGGGCGATAATCCAGAAAAAACCTGCACCCAATCCAAGCATGTCAATCCTCCTTTGTGACCTGTGTTGTTGCGGCCGGTTTTACCTGCAGTCGCAACCCGTCCAATAACTGGACAACTTCCACTTCTTTGCCGACAGCGATCGGTTGCTCGGCGACGGCGGTCCAATATTCACCATGGACGAAGACCAATCCTTTTCCGTCAATGGCTTCGATGACTTCACCACGCTCGCCGATCATCCCTTCCTGCCCCATGGTGACTGGCCGGCGCTGGGTGCGGATGACCATCCCGGTGGCCAGCATGATGAAACCGGCACTGACCGTCACGGTCGCGGCGATGACCGCCCGGGAGATCTGCAGATAGGGGGCACTGCTGTCGATCAACATCAATGAGCCCAGGGCCATGGACACGATTCCGCCGATGGAGAGCATCCCATAGGAAGCCACTTTCACTTCCAGGATAAACAGGACAACCGCGAGCAGGATCAGCAGAACGCCGACATAGTTGATCGGTAATGAGGAAAAAGCGAACAGAGCCAGCAAAATGGCGATCGCGCCGATTGCGCCGGGTAGCACTACTCCGGGCTGAGAAATTTCGAAGAAAATACCGATGATGCCGAGCATCATCAGGAGATAGGCGATGTTGGGATTGCTCAAGGCATTGAGGATCTGCTGACGCCAGTTCATTGCGACCGGATCCAGGACCGCATCTTTGCTCGAAAAGATGCGCGGCTTGCCGTTGCGCAGGTATTTGTAGCCGTCAAGCTGGGTGAGCAGGGAGGCCGGGGTCTCGGCGATCAGATCGACAACCGCAAGGTCGACTGCTTCGGCAGCGGAGATGGAGACGCTTTTTCGCACGGCCTGTTCTGCCCAGTCCTGATTGCGCCCCCGTTTCTGCGCCAGGCTGCGGGCGTAGGCCGCCGCATCGTTCTCGACCTTGGTCATCATGGTATCGTCAGGCTGACTGCCCGGCCCGATGGCCACCGGGTGGGCTGCCCCGATATTGGTTCCCGGAGCCATGCCGGCAAAATCCGCGGCCAGGGTGATCAGCACTCCTGCCGAGGCGGCGCGAGCGCCGTGCGGGCCGACATAGACAATCACCGGAATAACCGAGTTGAGTTCCGCCTGGACGATTTCGCGCATGGCGCTGTCCAGTCCGCCGGGGGTGTCGAGCTGAATCAGAACCGCCTTTTCCCCCAGGCGGTTGGCATCTGCGATCTGCTGGGTGAGAAAGGCCGCAGTCACCGGATTGATGGATGACGCAACCTTGAGCAGGCGAACCGTTTCCGGTGCTGCAACGGCGCTGAGAGGCAGCAGCATGAGCAGAAGCGGAACCAGGAAAATATAAGCAGGTTTGATCCTCATATCCAAAGCTTACCGGCAGTTACCTTACTGTCAATACGCTGGTGCTCGGAATTCGTTCGTTGTCATCCGGCAACACTGGAGGGCAATAATTAAGTTTTCAGATTGGAAACTCATTCAAGGGGCTGAGCCTAGTGACGGCTTCGCCCGCAGCACGGCAAATGCTTTCTCAACGAGGGGCCCGCTGGTCTCTTTTGGGGGGACGCGAAAGTTAAGCCGAGCGCTGGGCTTGGTTGATTGCCGCTGGCAGAGTGAGCTCCCGGCTCAGGAAGGCTTCCAGGTCCGTGTCCGACAGTGGCGGGCGGTAGAAGAAACCCTGCAGCTCATGACACCCCAGCTCTTGCAGAATATCCTGCTGCGCTGCGGTTTCCACCCCTTCCGCCGTCACTTGCAGATTGAGACTGTCGGCAATGGCGATGATGGCCTTGGAAATGTCCCGGTCCGAGTCGCTGGTGGCAATATCGACGACAAAACTGCGGTCGATTTTAAGCCGGTCCACCGGGAAATGTTTCAGGTAGCTGAGTGACGAATAGCCGGTGCCGAAGTCGTCAATGGCGATTTTGCTGCCAAGCTGATTGATTTGCATCAATTTATAGTGGATGTTGCCGTGGGTTTCCATCAGGCAGCTTTCTGTTAATTCCAGCTCCAGCAATGCCGGAGGCATGCCTGTTTCCTGCAGGCAGCGTTGTAATTGTTCAATAAAATCCTTTTGTCGTAACTGGAGAATGGACAGGTTGACCGCCAGCGGAGGAGGCTGTAGCCCCTTCTGTTGCCAGCGGACATGTTGCTGGCAGGCGTTGACCAAAACCCAGTTGCCAAGTTGCTGAATCAGTCCCGTTTCCTCCGCCAAAGTTATGAATTTTTGCGGGGGAATCAGGCCCAGCTGAGGGTGCCGCCAGCGGAGCAGGGCTTCGATTCCGCTCAACTTTCCGGTTTGCAGGTCGAGCTTGGGCTGGTACACAAGAAAATGCTGATTCAGTTCCAGGGCCTGTCTCAGGTCGGTTTCCAGCTGGAGTTGCTCCTGGGCTTTGCGATTCAAGCCCATGGAAAAAAACTGATAGGTCCCGGCCCCCTTTTTTCTGGCCTGGGTCATGGCCAGGTCGGCGTGCCTGAGCAGGTCCAGGTGATTGTTTCCGTCATACGGATACACAGCGATCCCAATGCAGCAGGTTGTGAAAAATTTTTGCTCGTTTACGACCACGGGTTGCTGCAGTGCCTGGGTGATTTTGTTGACCAAGCCCGAAATGTAGGTCTCGTGATCCGGCGGAATCCTGGACATAATGACAGCAAACTCGTCGACTCCATAACGGGCGACGGTATCGGTGCCGCGCAGGCAGGACTCAAGGCGGGAAGCGCTTGTTTTGAGAATATGATCACCTATATTAAAGCCATAGGAGTCATTGATGCTCTTGAAGCGGTCAAGGCAGATCAGCAGCACCGCCGCCTGGCAGGATTCTCTTTCCGAGTATTGCAGGTTCTGCTCAATGCGATCATTGAGCAGCCGTCGATTCGGCAGCGAGGTCTGGGGGTCGTAAAATGCCAGCTGCAGAATTTCCTGCTCGGCGCGGCTGCCGATGTTGCGGGCCAGTCCACGCAGCACAAAAAACAATCCGAAACTCAGGCCGGGGGAAAGGATAAAAGCAAAGACGGTATACTGGAGCGGGTTATAAAGCGACCGCTCCAGGACCAGGCGAGCAACGACTTTGCCGGCATCGGTCAGGTTGGTTTCACGGCGGACAAAGGGGCCGGGGATGTCCTGAGGCAGGCTGAGCAGACTTTTGCCATCGGGACGCAGAATATAGGCGTTGTCGTCCGCCTTCAGATATTCGCGCTGGCGCAGGAGCCCTTTCAGCGTTTCTTCTTCGTATTGCCACAATAGCGGGTTGAGATGGATAACCCGGCTGATTTGACTTGCGGCGACTTCAAGCTCGGCGTTCAAGCTGCTGATTTCCGAATTGTAGAGGAAGGAAAAAAACAACCCGGGTAGTCCGATACTGATGGTTACGGCGATGACCAGAGCAATGTTTGAGCTGTATCTGCTGATCAGACTGGAGTGGGTTTTCATCCGGGTGACCTGTCATTGAGACAATTATGGCTGTTCTCGGTTAAAATTCCGCAGGCCTGGCGGGAAAAAATGAAGTCGATAAACGGGCGTAGCTTGGCCGGTAATTTGCTGTCCTGATAGACCAGGGAGAAATCCTTGCCAAAGGGGTAGCGGCCGGTGGCAAGATTGTCCAGGGTCGGTTCCACTCCGGCCAGGGTCAGCGGAATCACAAACGCTTTTTCGCTGTGAATCTGCGCCAGGCTGCTCACCCCGAAAGCACCCGGCAGACTGAGCAGGATATTGACATTGTCCTGGGCGGTGGGAGCAAAGATCAGCTCCGGCCGTTCGGCGGCCCTGGCGAAGGCATTTCTCATCTGGGGCGAAAATGCGAAAATGGGTAGCAGGTCGCTCTCCGTCGCCGAGCGGATGATCGGGCGGATATATTCTCCGTTCGGCCAACGGGTTAAGTTGCCGGCCCAAATGTCGGCGATCTGCTGATAATTTAGCGCGCTGACCTCAGCCAGTGGGTTGACGGCGAAAATAATTGCGGTCCGGGCGTAAGGACGGTAGGTCAGTTGAGCGTCGGCTTCTGCCTGCGTTAAGGGCCTTGCCACCAGACAGATATCGAGAGCTCCATCGAGCAGGGCTTTTATTCCACCGGTTGACCCCAGGCTGGGCGGAACCTGGATTTGGATATCGGGGTGAACTTTTTGGTACTCGGCAACCAGCAGCCGCATGGTCGCCAGTGCACTGCCAGTGCCTCCGATGCGGAAACGGGAGGTGGGTTCCGCAGCTGCGGAATGAACCCATAAAAGCACTAACAGAAAGAATAGGAAATATTTTTTCGTGTGAAAGTTTTGTAAAAACAAGACGTTATCTTTCTACTGTTAGAAAGCGGTAATGTCTAAAACCTAATCTTGCACGGAATTGCTGCTGATTGCAAGAGTCAATCATCCTGATAGCAAAAACTTATCCGCCGATTTGATTTTCTCCGCGCAAGCCAAAATTAAAAAATTTTTGCACTGCGTGGAGTGGTCAATTAGGACGATGGGACGCGCTATCGTAGGCGTCTGGAGGCCCCACGGCGAAGAACTTGAATCAAGCGGTTTGGACCAGACCTGAGCGAGCGGTGCCGAGTTGGTTTGGAAATACTGGAACTCTTGCTTTTTTTAGAAAAAGCATTATACTGACGTATTTGTTTCCTTGCTGGGTGCCAGAATTCTCTGAGCACCCTCTTTGCATTATAAAAACTCTTCTTTTTGGGGATGCACATCAATGACTCTCAAAGATCAATTGACTCAAGATATGAAAGAGGCGATGAAGGCTAAGCAGCCTGAACGCCTTGGAACGATACGGCAACTGCGCGGGGCGATCAAAAATAAAGAAATTGAGCTGCAGAAAGAGCTTGATGATGATGGCGTGATCGCTGTCGTCAGTACTCTGGTCAAACAACGGCGGGAGTCGGCACAGATGTATGCGGATAACGGACGGCCCGAGCTGGCTGCCAAGGAAGAGGCTGAGCTGGCCGTGCTGCAGGAGTACCTGCCCGCCCAATTGGGTGAGGATGACATTCGCGAATTGGTCAAGGCGGCGATTGCCGAAGTCGGGGCCACCTCGATCAAGGATCTGGGCAAGGTGATGCCGCTGGTCATGGGGCGCACCAAAGGGGCTGCTGACGGCAAAGTCGTGAACCAGCTGGTGCGGGAACAATTGGCCGGTTAAGGCTGATTCACGGAGCTGATCTTGGCAGTGGTCGATATCTCAATACTGGTGGTTCTGGCCTTTTTCATCCTTAAGGGAATATTCCGGGGATTGTTGAAAGAGGTCTGTTCTCTGCTTGGCCTGGTGCTGGGTGGAGTTTTTGCCTTCAGTTTTTATTTGCCCCTCGCCCAGGTTCTGCAGGATCACTTTAATCTGCCTGCCCAGCTCTGTGTCTGGATCTCTTTTCTGGTTATCTTTCTGGCCATTGTGATTGTTTTCGGGGTGATCGGGTTCGTTCTCCACCGTTTTATCAAGGTGGTTTTTCTGGGTGGGTTTAATCGTCTGCTCGGGGCCATGTTCGGGATCATTCAGGGGGTGGTGATTCTGTCCCTGATCCTGCTGGCGCTGGGTTCTTCCATTGCCCCGGAATTTACCCGCGACCTGGTCGGCCGTTCGCAGTTGGCTCCACCGTTTATGAAGCTCGGGGATTCGATTCTGAGCGGGGGCCGGGACTTGATCGGGCATTGAGCTGATAATGATTTGCTCCGAGAACGCACTGCAGAGGCTCGAATACCCACAGCTGAAACGCCTTTTGGCCGGACAGACCCAGTCTGAACCGGGCTGCCGGGAAGCTGCAGCATTGCTGCCGCTGGCTGATTCAGGGCAGGTTGTCGCAGCGCTTGATGAGGTGGATGAAGCGGCTCTGCTACTCTGCGCTGGCCAGGCTCCGACGCTTGGCGGGTGCTGGGCGCTGGAGGAGATTCTGACCGCCGGGCAAGCCGCCGGACGGCTGATTGCCGCCGAGGATCTGCTTAAGATCGGTCAGTCCCTGCTGGTAATGGCGGACTGCCGGCAGTGGTTCGGGCAGCAACCGGAGGCCCCTGCGCTGAGCGCCTGGGCCGAGCGGATTGAAATCCCTGCCGAGTTGCAACGACGCCTGCGTGATTCCATCGGCAGCCGGGGGGAACTGCTCGACAGTGCTTCCTTTGAACTTGGCGACCTGCGCTACCGGATCCGCCAGCTGCGGCAGCGGATCAAACAGCAGCTCGATCAGTTGTTGACCGATGAGCACAGTGGCAGCTGCTTCCAGGAACGGCTGGTGACCATTCGCAACGGTCGCTACGTGGTGCCGCTGAAAAGCGATTGCCGCGGTCGGGTCAAAGGCTTCATTCAGGATGAGTCGGCCAGCGGCCAGACCCTCTACCTGGAGCCGGCCAGGGTTTTTGAAGGAAATAATCAGCTGCAGCAGCTGCTACGGGAAGAACAGCGGGAGGAGCGCCGTATTCTCCTGCAACTGGCTGATCTGGTGCGGCGGGAGAGTCCGCAACTGCTGCTCAATCAGCAGAGTCTGGCGCGGATTGATCTGCGCTTTGCCGCCGCGCGGCTGTCCCGCGCTTATCAAGGCTGCCGACCGGAGCTGAGCGACGAGTCGCTGATTGAGCTCAAGCAGGTCAGGCATCCCTTGCTCTTGGAAAAAGACGGCCGTTTTGACCCGACCGCTGCGGTCGCCATCGATCTGCTGATCCCGCAGGATTGTCATGCTCTGGTGATCAGCGGGCCGAACACGGGCGGCAAGTCGGTTGCCTTGAAGACCTTGGGATTGCTGCTGTTGATGCTCCGCTCCGGGCTGCATATCCCCTGCCATCCGGATAGTCGGATTCATCCGTATCAGCAGCTTCATGTCGATATTGGTGATGAACAGAGTATCGCCCAGAGTATTTCGACATTTTCCGGGCATCTGCTGAAGATTCGCGAGATCCTCGCCGCGGCGGATGCCGAGACTCTGGTCCTGCTTGACGAAGCAGGCTCCGGGACTGATCCGGCCGAGGGCGCCGCGCTAGTGCAGGCGGTGGTCGATCAGCTGGGCCGGCAGGGCGCCAAGACCTTGCTGACGACTCACCTGGGGCAATTGAAGCTGTTTGCCCACAGCCGTCCCGGCATCAATAATGCGGCGGTTGAGTTTGACCCGGAAACCTTGCTGCCGACTTACCGGATCCGCTATGGCATTCCGGGGGCCAGCAGTGCGTTGACCACCGCGCGGCGGCTGGGATTGCCGCGAGAGGTCCTTGATCATGCCGCGGCTTATCTGGGGAGTCAGGAACTGGATCAAAATGCTCTGTTGGTCCGTTTGAATGAACGGCAGCAAGAACTCGACCAGGAACTGGACCAGCTGCGGCAGGCCCGGCTGCAGGCGGAGACAACCCAGGAATTGCGCAAGCAGCAATTGCAGCGGCTCAAGGCGGAACGCCGGAAAATTCTCGACCGGGCCAGTGGACAGGCCGAGGAGCTGATCCGCGCCACCGAGGCCCGGCTCAAACAGCTGCGCAAGCGTCAGCCGGGAACGGTGGCTCCACAGCAGGCGGTCAGTGACCGCGAACAATTGAGTGAAGCCCGGGACGCCTTGCAGCCGTTTCGCCCCCGGCGCAAGCTGTCCACCGTGGTCCCGGAACAGCTGCAGGTTGGTGAACTCGTGAAAATTGTCGCCTTGGGCTGCACGGCCCGGGTGGTCAAGGCCGGCACTGTCAGCATTGAGTTGGATGTCGGCGGCAAGCGGATGCGCCAACCGTTACGGGCTTTGGAGCAGTTTTCTCCGCGGCGCTTTGTCGAAGCCCAGACCGCCTCCGGACAGGTGACCCGCAAAGTGGCCGAGCGCCAGGTCAGTTCGCAGCTCAAGTTGGTCGGTCAGCGGGTCGATGATGCCCTGTTGCAGCTGGGGCGGTTTATTGACGACGCTCTGCTGTACAATCTGCAGCAGGTTGAGATCGTGCATGGTTCGGGCACCGGCCGCTTGCGGCGCGCGGTCAGGGAATATCTGGCCGGAGAGACCGCGGTGGTGGCATTTTATGCGGCCCCGGCGGAACAGGGCGGGGAAAATATTACCATCGCTGAATTGAACGGACGATGACGGGACAGATTTCGGAAGCCAAGATCGGTGAAGTGCGGGAGCGGACAGATATTGTCGAGCTGGTATCGCAATATGTCAGCCTCAAGCGATCAGGGGCAAACCATATGGGCTTGTGTCCCTTCCATTCGGAAAAGTCACCGTCCTTCAGTGTCAATGCTGCGCGCCAGTTTTTTCATTGTTTCGGCTGCGGAGTCGGGGGGGATGTCTTCTCCTTTCTGATGAAAATCGAAGGGCTGGCATTCCCCGATGCAGTTCGGCGGCTGGCCGATCGGGTCGGTATCGAGCTGGAAGAGAAAAGCCTCTCCCCCGAAGAGGAACTGCAGCGCCAACAGCGTGATCGACTGTTTCAGGTCAACGATGTCGCTGCGGAATATTTTCACCAGCTGCTGATGGAGCATCCAGCCGGTGAGCCGGCCCGGCGCTACCTGAAAGAGCGTGGTTACGGTCGTAAAGCCGCGGGCGAGTATCAGCTCGGTTACGCCCTGGAAAGTTGGGATGATTTGCGTCAGCACCTGGAAAAAAAAGGCCTGGCCGCGGAGGACATCCGCACCCTCGGCCTGATCCGACCGAGCAAACAGGATCGCGGTGATTATGATCTGTTTCGTGGGCGGCTGATTTTCCCGATCCATGATCTCAATGGTCGGGTGGTTGCCTTTGCGGGGCGGGTGCTGGATGACGCTAAGCCCAAATATATGAATTCGCCGGAATCACCGATTTACCACAAGGGGAAGGTCCTGTTCGGTCTTTATCAGGCGCGCCAGGCCATGCGCCAGAGCGGCGAAGTTCTGCTGGTCGAAGGTTATTTCGACCAGTTGGCCCTGCAACGGGCAGGCTTTCCCCAGGTGGTCGCCACCTGCGGTACGGCTTTGACCGTAGGATCATGCCCATATTCTCAAGCGTTATGTGCAGCGGGCGATGTTGCTGTTTGATCAGGATGCCGCCGGCCGCCAGGCGACTTTCAAGGCGATGAGTGTCCTGCAGGAAGAGGGCGTTCCGGCCATGGTCATTGAACTGCCGAGCGGGGACGATCCCGATTCTTTTCTGCAACGGCAGGGGGGGGATGCTTTTCAGGCCCGACTTGCCACCGCACGGCCGGCCATGGACATGTTCATGGACGACCGGCTGGCCGAAGCGGGCGACGGGGTCGAGTTTAAAGCCCGTGCCGCAGAGCAGATCGTTGAACGGATCAGCGCACTGAGCAGCGAACTGGAGCAGGATCTCTACCTGAAAAAGCTGGCTGAGCGCAGTGGCATCGAGCTGGACTTGCTCAAACAGATCAAAATCCGCTGCCAGCAGCGGGCCGCACAGCGCCCCGTGCCCCGGAGCGTGCCGGTGCAGCGCCCCGCCGAGCGGTATGAGGCGGTTCCGCCGCCACCGGAGGAGTATGCTTTACCGGAGCCGCCGCAGGAGCTGCCAGTGGAACCGGGTTGGCAGCAGCGCGCGCCGCAGTCGGCACAACAGAGGCCAGCACCGGGCCCGACGCTCAGCAGGATTGAGCAGACCTTATTGAGTTTATTGATTCAGAACCTGGTGCCGGCTGAGAGTATCGCCGCGGCCGGTGGCGCGAGTTTGTTCAATCATCCGGATGCGGTTGCGGTTGCGGAACAGGTTCTGGCCCTGGCTGGAGAGCATCCGGTGGAGATCAGTGTCTTGCAGGAGCGCCTGAACGACGCGCAGAGCAATCTGCTGCAGCGGTTGATCAAGTTAGACAAGGAACAGTTTGCGGAAAGCAGTGAGCATCTCTTCAAGGATTGTCTGGCTGCAATCAAGCGCGACCAGCGCAAACAGCAGCGCGAAGAGTTGCTAGGCAGGATCCGGCAATTGGAACAGGACGGCCGGTACGAGCAGATGAAAGATTTACTCGAGGAGTTTAAAAATCTTAAGTAGCGGTTACACTTAACAAGGGAGTGAGGCACCGGACGCAGTCCGGTGCCGCTTGATGAGTTTCGACTCAGCCAGCGGTTGCCCGATAACGGTCTGAAAATCAGTGATATTGTGCGGAGGCGTCTTGGGTACGCCGCGCAGACAACGATGACGCATTGAGATTGACCATGACGGAAGCAATTGCTCAGAGTCGGAGTTCAGGCACCACAAAAAGGACTGCATAAAAAGCAGGGGAGATCAGGTCATAATGGCAAAAAAGACAAATCAGGAAGAGGTTCAACAGCTTATTGACATAGGCAAGGAAAAGGGTTTCCTGACCTATGATGAGGTCAATGATATGCTGCCGGCCAACATGGTGTCTTCCGAGCAACTTGAGGATGTCATGAGCATGTTCGGTGAGATGGATATCGAGATCGTCGATTCCGACAGTAAGGTTAGTTCCTCCAAAGATGAAGATCTGGATGACGAGGATGAGGGCGAGGTCGAACTTGAAGCGGGAACTCTCGGCAGGACCAGTGACCCGGTCAGAATGTATCTGCGCGAAATGGGGCAAGTTGCGCTGCTGACCCGAGAAGGCGAAGTTGAAATCGCCAAACGGATCGAAGAGGGTGAAGCCCTGGTCACCAAGGTGGTCATGCGGACACCGATCGCCGCGCGGGAAGTACTGTCGCTGCTGGAGAAGCTGGAAAAAGGGCAGATCGGGGTCTCCGATATTACCCGCGATTATGACGATGAAGAAGGCGGCGAAGCAGAAGGACGACAGCGTGAGCGACTGATGGGGTTGTTGGAGGAATTGCGGCCGCTGGATCAGAAGATGAAAGAGATCCAGGCCGAATTACAGCAGGAACTGCCGGCGAAAAAGCTGGAAAAGCTCGAAAAGCAGCAAGCCGACACCCGTGAGCAGGTCCTGGAGCTGTTGCGCCAGGTTCGGCTCAAGGATTTTCAGGTTGCCAAAATTGTCGACCGGCTCAAGGAAATGGGCAATCAGGTCAAAAAGGGACAGGCTGAAATCGGCGACTGCGAGCAGAAGGTCAATCGACCCCATGCGGAAATCAGCGGCTATCTGACCCGCATGCGCACCAGCGAGGAAGAGGCCTTGGCCGTGGCCGGTGAACTTGATGTGGCCGGCGATGTGTTGCTTTCGGTGGAGAAGCGCCTGCAGGCGGCGGAGCGTAAATTCAAACGGGTCAAGGAAGAATCGGGCTTTGAACCTAATGAGCTGCTTGAATACCTCAAAGAGGTTTACAAAGGGGAATGGATCGCCAAGAAGGCCAAAACGGAATTGATCGAGGCCAACCTGAGACTGGTGGTGTCCATTGCCAAAAAGTATACCAATCGGGGCCTGCAGTTTCTGGATCTGATTCAGGAAGGGAACATCGGTCTGATGAAGGCGGTCGATAAGTTTGAATATCGCCGCGGCTATAAATTCTCGACCTACGCAACCTGGTGGATTCGCCAGGCGATCACCCGGGCCATTGCCGATCAGGCCAGAACGATTCGGATCCCGGTGCATATGATCGAAACCATCAACAAGCTGATTCGCACCACCCGGCAGCTGGTTCAGGAGTGTGGCCGCGAGCCGACTCCCGAGGAAATCGCCGAACGGATGGATCTGCCTCTGGACAAAGTCCGCCGGGTGCTCAAGATCGCCAAGGAACCGATCAGCCTGGAAACGCCGATTGGCGAAGAAGAAGATTCTTCCCTCGGCGATTTCATTGAAGACAAGGGCGTGGTGTCACCCCTTGAGGCGGTCATCAAGGGAAACCTGTCGGACCAGACAGCTCGCGTGTTGTCCTCGTTGACGCCGCGTGAGGAAAAGGTGCTGCGGATGCGTTTTGGGATCGGAGAAAAGTCCGATCATACCCTGGAGGAAGTCGGCCAGGACTTTAACGTGACCCGGGAGCGGATCAGGCAAATCGAAGCTAAAGCTTTGCGTAAACTGCGCCATCCGAGCCGGGCAAAACGGCTCAAGGGATTCGCTGCCATTGATTGAGCGGGCGCCGTCTGTCCGGCGGCGCCCCAAAAGGGATAAATGGGAGAAAATGCGCTTGACAAGCGGCGCTGACTTTACTTATTCTTAGTCCCTTGTGAAGGGGCCTATAGCTCAGTTGGTTAGAGCCGCCGGCTCATAACCGGCTGGTCCCAGGTTCGAGTCCTGGTGGGCCCACCATATCAAAATGTCCGCGGTGCGTCCGCAGTTGAAAAAACAGGCTTTAAGGTTGAACAAAAATCTCTGTTTGATACGGTTAACATTCCCTGGGGTTGAAGCAATGGGGATGTGTAACGAACGCAAGCTGCAGCCAGACGGGCAGAGAACTGAAAACCAAAGAGTGCACCGAAAAAACCGGTGCACTCTTTCTTTTTGTGGGATAACAGCAATGGCAAAAGCGAAAACCGCCCGTGTTGCTGATGTAGTCGGTCTCCTCAACAAGCTTTGTTCACCGCTTTTGGCCGAGGATTGGGACAACGTCGGCCTGCAGGTGGGCGATCATAGAGCGCCGGTCACAAAAGTTTTGATCTGCCTCGACGCTGAAGAACCGGCTTTGCAGGAAGCAGAAAAAATCGGCGCGCAGCTGATCATTTCCCACCATCCAGTTATTTTTCGCCCGCTCAAAAGAATCGCCCCGAGCGATGCCACCGGGCGGATTCTTTTTTCCGCCATCAAAAATAATATCGCCATCGCCAGTGCCCACACCAACCTTGACCGGGCAGCTGACGGACTGAATGACTGGCTCGCAGAAACCTTGCAGCTGACCGCCGTCACCCCCCTCGAAGCTCCCGCGACCGACGGCTTTGTCAAATTGGTTGCGTATGTCCCGCAGGGATACGAGCAGGCGGTCATGGATGCCCTTTTTGCGGCTGGGGCAGGGCAGATCGGCGCTTATGACCGCTGTTCGTTCCGGGTGCTCGGTACAGGAACTTTTCGCGGTAATGACAGCAGCCATCCGGTTATCGGTCAACCAGGCCGTCAGGAAGCCGTCGCCGAATTGCGCCTGGAAACGCTGGTGGCGAAGCCACTGCTGGCAAAAGTGCTGCAAGGCATGCGCAAAGCTCATCCTTACGAAGAGGTGGCTTACGACGTGATTCCTCTGGCCAATCCGGATCAGCAGGTGGGGCTGGGGCGTATCGGTCGTTTGCCGCTGCCGCTGTCGCTGGGGGCGTTTGCGGCGCAGGTCAAGGAGGCCCTGCAGGCAGATGCGCTGCGCTTGGTCGGCGATCCCGAGGCGCTGCTTGAGAAGATTGCCGTGTGCGGCGGTAGCGGAATGTCCGTGTTCGCTGATGCCCAACGCCAGGGAGCCGATTGCCTGGTGACGGGTGATGTCAAATTTCATGATGCCCAGCGGGCCCGGGCAGAGGGTGTCGCTCTGATTGATGCCGGGCATTTCGCGACCGAACGGTTAATGATAGGAGGACTTTCCAGGCGTTTGCGGCGTCTTTGTGAGGAAAGCCAATTCGACATAGAAATTATAGAAATGACAGCAGAACAAGACCCTTTCGTCCCGGTTTTCTGACTGTCTAACCCAGTGTTTGATGGAGGTTGAAAAGGTGCAGAACAAGATGAACCTGTTAAAGGATCTTCAGGAGATCGATCAGGAAATCAGTGCTATCGAGGCCACTCGCCAGGGCTATCAGGCCGAGTTGGATTCTTTTCAGGCAGATGCGGCCAAAGTCCAGGAGATGGTTGACCAGCTCAACGACGAAGTGGCGCAACTGAAACAGGAGGAAGGCCAACTCCAGCAGGAGCTGCAGAAACAGCGTGATAATGTCGCCAAGGTGGAAGCGCGTCTGCCGGAGATCCAGACCCAGAAAGAGTACGTCGCGGTACTGAAGGAAATTGACATGGCCAAAAAGGCCAACAAGGATCTGGATGAGCAGCTACAGGGTAAGCAGCAGGAAATCAGCGTCCTGGTCGATGACCTGAAGGAAAAACAGGACGAACTCGGCGCGATCAAGGAAAAGTCCGAAGCTCGCGGAGCGGAACTCGGCACTTTGCTGGACGAGTCGGAGACTGTCCTGCTGAAACGGACCCAGGCGCGTGAATCGGTCGCTGCTGAATTGCCGACCGGGTTGCTACGGAAATATCATAACCTGTTCAAACGCCGCGGCGGACTGGCTTTGGCGTTGGCTCATAACGGCGCCTGTACGGGTTGTAACATGCAGCTGCCGCCCCAGCAGTACAACCAGTTGCTGCAAGTGACCGAGATCCAGACCTGCCCGCACTGCAACCGGATTCTCTACGTCGAGCAGAGCGCTTAAGAGCAACGCTGGTTGAAGAAGGACAGATGATCGCTGCCTGCCGAAGCTCTTTGAGTGGACGTGGGGGGAGGAAAGTCCGGGCTCCGCAGGACAGGATGGTTCTTAACGGGAACCGGGGGTGACCCCAGGGAAAGTGCCACAGAGAGAAGACCGTCCGCTTCAGCTCATTGAGCCGCGGCGGATAAGGGTGAAAGGGTGAGGTAAGAGCTCACCAGATCCGGCGGCGACGTCGGATGCTCGGTAAACCCCATCCGGAGCAAGACCAAATAGGGGAACGCTTGAGGGCGGTCCGTTCGAAGTTCCCGGGTCAGGTTGCTTGAGGCCATCGGCGACGGTGGTCCTAGATGAATGATCATCACTTTTTTTCGGGTAACCGGGAAAAAGCACAGAACCCGGCTTACGGCCTTCTTTGACCAGTTTATTCCGGCAGCGTGAAAATCGTTTCATGCTGCCGTTATTTTTTTGAGATTTCAGCAATTATGGCTCAAACGCAGGTCCGCTGTAGCGTTTTTCCCCGGGCGGCGCGTGATTTTGAGCGGCCGGTCCGAGTTGTGCCGGAAATTTTTGTTGCAGCTGACAGGCTCATATTTCATGGACAAAACCAGAACTTCACGCTGGCCGCAGATTGTGGCCCGGGTTGCTGCCGAATATCGAACTTTGCCCGATTCCGAAAAAGACTGGATCGGAGTGCGGCTTGACCGCATTGAGGGGTTGCAGCGGCAGCTGCAGCAACTGTTTGATGGTGCGGACGGTGTGCAGAGTTGCCGCGATTGCGCTGGTGAATGCTGCAGTAAAGGGCACAATCATATGACCCTGGTTAATCTGCTTGGATTCATCAGGGACGATCGTGTACCCCCCACGCCAGACTTTTCCCAAACTTGCCCCTTCCTCGGGGCAAGCGGCTGTCTATTGGCGGTGGAGCAGCGTCCTTATAACTGTATCAGTTTTGTCTGTGATAGAATTGAGGCCGAGTTGTCAGCAGCCGAGCTGGAGCGCTTCTATGCTCTGGAAGCCCAACTGCGGGCACTTTATTTTGAATTCGCCCAGCGTTACCTCGGCGCGGCAATGACCGGTCTGCTGTTGCAGGAACAGCGGCTGGATGGACGGTCTTTTTTCAGCGTTAAACGGACATCTGCCTGATTTTGAGGCCAAGGAAGCGAACATGGCATTAAGTTTTTCCCGACACAATGGTGAAATCGATGAACTCATTGATCTGCTCATGGATAAGTCAGCTGTTCATCACCCTGAAATCATCCGTGAAATTATTATCGGTGCTCTGAAGGCCGGGCAGGAAAACAATTACTTGGCGGATCTCAAATTGATGCGCACCACCATGAAAGAGATGCGCTATACCAATAAGGTTTTCGCCCCCTATCGCCAGCACAAGAAAGTGACCGTCTTCGGCAGCGCCAGAACCGGGGTCAATGAACCGATCTACCAAAAGTGTGTCGCCTTTACCCGGCGTCTTGCGGAACGGAACTATATGGTCATCACCGGTGGAGGTCCCGGCATCATGCAGGCCGGAAATGAAGGCGCCGGCGCGAAAAATTCCTTTGCTGTGAATATCCGCCTGCCCTTTGAACAGGACACCAACCCGGTGATGAACAAAGACAAAAAGGTCATTACCTATAAATATTTTTTCAATCGCAAAGTCGCCTTTCTCAAGGAAGCTCATGCCGTCGCGCTGTTCCCTGGTGGCTTCGGGACTCTGGATGAAGCCATGGAGATCATGACTTTGATTCAGACCGGCAAGAACCCGCCGATTCCGCTGGTGATGATTGATGACGAAAACGGTTACTGGGAAGACTGGCTAGAATTTGTCCGCGGTAGTCTGCTCAAGCGGGGATTGATCTCCGGCGAGGATTTTGCCCTGTTTTCCATTACCCGGGATGTCGAAGAGGCGGTCGGGATTATTGATGAATTTTATCGCAACTATCATTCGATGCGGTTTGTCGGCAACAATTTGGTGATCCGGATGAATAAATCCCTGGAGCCGGAGCAGCTGCAGATTCTGGCCAGTGAGTTCACTGAAATTCTGGCGCCGGGCGGCGGCATGCGGCTGATCGATGCGTTGCCCGAGGAGCATGATGAGCCGGACCTGAAACATCTGTCGCGACTCTGCCTGCAGTTCAACCGGCGCAGTTACGGCCTGCTGAAATCTTTTATCCGCAGAATCAATTCATTTTAAGAAAGGGAATCCATGCCCGTTGAAACCGAGCTTCGCTTCAGCCGGATCATCGTCAATTTGTCCCACCGGGAACTGCGTGCCATGCTGCAGCTGGCGCATTGCCTGTATCGACTCAGCCAGAACCCGGATTATCGGCAGCTGGTTTTTCCGGCCCTTCCGGAGACCGCCCGGGTCGATCCCGGGCATGGTTCGTTGATGATGGGGTATGATTTTCATCTGAGTGAAGATGGGCCACGCCTGATCGAGGTCAACACCAATGCCGGCGGCGGCTATATCTCATGGTTGAGTGAAAAAGCGGTGGAGGCAAGCTCTCCGGGGATCAATTTTGCGCGCTTCGAGGAGCGCCTGCGAAGCAGTTTCCTGCAGGAGTGGCATGACTTCAGTGGTGGCAACAGGCCCTTGGCCACGGTTGCTATTGTTGATGAAGACCCGCAAGAGCAGGCGCTGTATGAAGAGATGATCGCTTATCGTGATTGGCTGCAGGGGCAGGGGATCGCCGCTGAGGTGGTTGCCCCGCAACAGTTGCAGGCAACCGCCGCCGGGGTCTTTCTGGGGGACCGCAGAATTGACCTGGTGTACAATCGCCATTGCGATTTCTATCTGGAGACCGCGGCCATGGCCGGACTGAAAGAGGCTTATCTGGGGCGGAGTGTCTGCCTTTCCCCTAACCCTTTTGCCTATGGCCTGCTCGCAGATAAACGGCGGATGATCCTGTGGTCTGATGCCCAAGCCCTGCAACCCTTGCAACTGGACCCCAAAGAGCGGGAGCTCTTGTTGCAGATGGTTCCGCAAACCCGGCTGCTGGCGGACTTTGCTACGGATGAAGTCTGGGACCAGCGCAAGGACTATATCTTTAAACCGGTAGCCAGTTTCGGTGCCAAAGGGGTTCTCATGGGCAAGAGCGTGTCGCGAAAGCGCTTTGCTGAACTCGACCCGCAGGACACCCTGGTCCAGCAGGTGATTCTCCCGGCGACGCAAGAAGGCCCTGGCGGGGAAGAATATAAAAGCGATATCCGGCTGTATGTTTATCGGGATCGACTGCTGGGAATCGGTGCCCGGCTGTACCAGGGGCAAGTCACCAATTTGCGGACGGAAGGGGGCGGCTTTGCTCCGGTCCGCCTGCGCTGATATGTTTTTCTGACCGGTGCAGGCCCTTTCCGATGGGGTCAGCCGCCGGCTTTTTTGACTTTCCAGCCGCGCTCCTGAAGCAGGTTCAGCAACAGGTCACGGTGATCCCCCTGGATCTCAATGATTCCGTTCTTGATGGTGCCGCCGGTACCGCAGCGTTGCTTCAGGGTCTTGGCCAGTTCTTTCAACTCCTGGTCCGGTAAGGGCACACCGCTGATCAGCGTGACCCCTTTGCCTTTGCGACCTTTGGTCTCACGTTGAATGCGGACGATGCCATCGGCTGGCGGGTTGCCGCCTGACGGTTTCCCCTTGCTGCAGCGGCACTGTTTGATCGGTTGCTGGCAGGATGGACAGACCCGCCCCAGTTCATCGGAATAGACCAGCCTGCTGTTGTTGTTCGCCATTTATTTTTCCTGACTGATATTTTTTTGATCGGATGTGTTTGCCACTTTAGAGGGATTGTTTCAAATGGCACTCGACGCAGATCAATTTGAGCTCATAGAGCCCGCTCTCCCGATTGAGGACGCTGGTGGTGGTGATATGGTTGCGACAGGTGATTTTATAACACTCACTGCAAACCAGACCTTCGCCGATGGTGGAGCGATAGTCGCAAATGTGACACATCCAGGGTGATTTTTCTTCGGCCATAGTGGTTGATCCGTAGAAGATTTTTCTGCAGCATAGCAGGTTTTCCCTGGCCAGGAAAAGCCTGTTATCAGTGTCGGTCTGTTGCGGGGCGGACCCCTTCGCCAAAACGAACGGCGCTGCAGAAAAACCTCTGCAGCGCCGTTTCCAGAGTCTTAGCAGGATTGCCTTAGCGGGCGCAGAACTCCTTGACCTGTTGGGCCAGGGCCTGGCCCTGCTGCAAGCGCCAGCTGCAGTTCGGTTTCGGTCGGGGCACCTTTCCATTCGATGGGGTCAATGAAGTCCCACTTGAGCTTCTCCGTGAGCGCAGTCAGCTCGCGCTGCGCACCGCCGGACCAGCCTGCGTGAACCGAAGCGCAGCACTATTTTTGTTCCAGACCTTTTTTCCGCCGGAACATATCAATGACCCCAGGCCATGGGCGGGAACATTTCATATTCATAGGTCGGCATCCCGAGGATCAGCCCGGATGATTTCCAGGCCGAAGCCAGAATAACCCCGACATGTTCTTCGGGAACCCGGTGAACATGGACCGGCAGCCCTTCTTTGCGAACCCCCTGGACAATGTTGTTGACGAGCTTTTCGGTGTTGCCGTACATGCTCGACCAGATGCGACCGTGACCTCCGGCTCGGCCGGGCCGTTCAGATAGCTGGCAAAGCGGCTGTAGGAATCGATGATCGCCCGGGGGTTTCTCGCGCCAGATAATGCCGTGGGATGGGCGCGATCACCTTGACGTCAAGGCCCGGCCAGGCGGTTGATCCCCTTGGTGACAAAGGTAGAAAAGCTAGCCACGATGTTGGCGTAATAACGCAGCGCTTCGTTGATAAAGAAGTCGTGCTGGGTCGTGGAGAGCTGGTCGTCGAAGTAAACATCATTCAGTGTGCCGTAAGAGCCGAAGGCATCGCAGGAAAACAGGGGTGCCGCTGCTTTGCTCAAAGGTCATCATGGTTTCCGCGCCAGTGGATGTTGAGGGGGTTTCAAAAAAGGTCAGGACCTTGCCCTGGCCAAGATCAAGAGATTCACCGTCGCTGATGATATGGACATTCTCTTCGATTCCGCCGAAGGTTTTCAGCAGCGGTGCTGCTTTGGCGGGTCAGGTAGATCTGGATGTCAGGATTCTTCCGGTGGAATGTCGGCAGCCCAACTGGTGTGGTCCGGTTCCATGTGATTGATAATCAGATAGTCGATGTCTTTAGGGGCCAGGGAGATCGATTGCAGTTCCGCTTCGAAATCGGCCGGTTTGCCGTTGACATCTTCAACCAGATCGATCAAGGCAGTTTTGTCACCTTGGGACGACATAGGAATTGATGGAAATTCCGTTTGGCATGGGCCACATGCCTTCGAAAAGCTGGTAGCTCTCCAGGTTGACCGGTAAACAATGAATTCCTTCGGTAATCTTGACTGCCCTTCATCGGGTGATACCTCTTTCGTCTTGTAAATCAATTGGTTATGTCAAGGGTCGAACAACAGCTGTTTCAGTACCTGGTTGAAAAAATCGCGGTAAATATCCAGATCCGCCAGGGTTTGCAGATTCTGCAGGGCTGCCGGGATGTCTTTATTAAAGGCAATCCGCCCCGCCACTTTGCCGTTAAAATGAGCAGCGGTCTGCACAATATCATAATCGATCTGTTGGCTGAACCCCGCTTTGTTGATCAGAACATAATGCGGAATGGAAAATTTGTGAATCAATTCCGCCAGCCGTCGATAGTCGGAAAGGCCGGAAAGGCTTTCTTCGACAACGGCCAGAACCACATCGGTTCCGGTCATAGCCGATATCGCCTGGCAACTGGTGCCCGGCGGACCATCGATGACAATGTAAGAAATATGTTGATCTTTTGCAACCTCCGCGGCTTTCCGACGAATTTCGGTAATCAGCTTACCGCTGTTGTCTTCCCCCGGGGTCAGGTCGGCGTGAATCATCGTTCCGTTGGGCAGACTGCTGACGTACCAGCTGCCGCTGTTGCGGCGAATCATGACAACGGCCTCAGCCGGACAGACGAAAGCACAGGCGCCGCAGCCTTCACAATCAGCACTGATCCGGTAATGGCCGGCCGGGGTCTGCTGAATGGCGGCAAAATGACAGGCCGCCAGACAACGCCCGCAGCCGATGCATTTTTCGTCCTGAATATTAGCAATATCCATACCATAATAGGGGAATGTTGCCTGACGCTGGTGGGGCAGCAGGATCGGCAGGTTGGACGCGTTGACATCCGCATCGACCGCGATCACCGTTTTCATCATTTTGATCAATGCTGCAGTAATCGAGGTTTTGCCTGCTCCGCCTTTGCCACTGAGAACGGCGATCTGTCGAATCATAGGGAATTCAACTCCGGGGAGATGGTTGCTGACAGTTGCTGGCGTAGGGCGGGGAACTCACGGCTGAGGATCGCCCCGGCCAGGTTGGCCCGGTGGTAACGTTCATCCAGGTCAATGATCAGCGCCGGTTGTTTGGGTCGGGCTTGGAATATCCGGCTGACCAGCGCAGTATCCTGGGCCTTGTTGGCGATGATCAGGTACTTTTTGTTCAGCCGGGCCAGGATCTGCTCGGTCTGGGCCATGTCATGCATCCCGAAAGGAGTCGGCTCGGCGACCAAAATCACCAGATCGGCAGGTTTGATGGCCGCTACCGCGGCGCAGGAGTTCCCCGGCGGCCCGTCGATGATGCACAGTGTGGAGCTGTTGAGTTCTCTGGTCATGGTCTCGATCAGATAGGTTTCCCGGGTCGAGCCGATATTCAGATCGCCGATATGAACCTGCTGACCGGTCAGTTCTGACTTGCCGGAACGGATGCGCCCGATTTCGCTATCCTGATAGCTGATGGCCTGCTCGGGACAGCCCAGTTCGCAGAGCCCGCAACTGTGACAGAGGGATTCAGTCAGATAAACCCTATTCAGAATTTTGTAGAGGGCGTGGAACCGGCAGAGTCTGGTACAGGTGCCACAGGCGTTACAACGCTCTGCGGCAAAGACCGGAACCGCTTGCAGAACCGCTCGGGTCTGTTCGATCTCCGGTTGCAGAAAGTGTTCGGCATTGGGGGCATCGACGTCAAGATCATAGAATTCGGCCCGAAAGGTTTCTGCAATGGCAACGGCAAGGGAGGTTTTGCCTGCTCCCCCCTTGCCGCTGACGACGCTAATAACCACTAAGCGCCCCCGCCGCAGACCTGATTGGCGTTCAAGGGGCTGAGCTGATTGTCAATGAACATGGCCACTGTTTCCTTGACGGTTTGCCCCTGTCCCGAATAGACCTCGATTCCGCTTTGCCTGAATCCCTGCAGCGGCCGACCGCCGATCCCGGCAACCACAAGGTTGGCAACGTGGTTCCCCTTGAGCAGCATCACCGGGGCGAAACAGCCGCCTTGGATATGACCACCGTTTTTCAGTGAGGTCACCTGCTGGATCTGGTTGTCCTTGATGTCGACCAGCACATAATAATTGCATTTGCCGAAATGGCCGGAGCGCTGGGCTTCGAGGCCGTCACCGGAGTCCGCCGGAACAGCCAGGCGGATGGCGCCGTTTTCCGGGGGCGCAACGGTTTCGGCCTGGCCGCCGGCGGACTGTTGCGCATCATCATCAATGGAGAGCGCATCAAGAACCTGCTCAACGGTGCCGGTGGTGTTTTCGTGATAAGTGATACCGGCTTTTTTCAGGACTTCGGCCGCTTTCGGGCCGACCGTGCCGGTGTAGAGAATATCGACCTTGTATTCGGCCATCAGCTGGGCAGCGCTGGTGCCCGCCCCGTTGGCTGCATTGACACCCTCGGTGTTTTCATGGGCGTAAACTTCGCCGCTGAGGCTGTTGGCGATCATGAACCAGGCAGCGCGCGCCCGAAGCGGGGATCGATTTCCGACTGCAGGGTCCGGTCTTTTGCCGTAATTGCAATAATCATAATTTGTCTTGCTCCTTGTTGGTTTGCAGCCCGTCGTCCTTTGCCTGTGGCAGAAAAAGCAAACGCACTTCTGGACACATGGGAAAACTAGCGGACTTCATTGATCTTGTTATGGTCAATCGACCAGTCTGAATCGTCCGGGGTTCTGAGCCTGACCTGCGGCAGGTGTGCGGAAGCCATGGCGCGCACCGTTGCCCAAGCCTAAACCGCTGGCATTGAGTTTGCGGCCTTGGCCTTTGCCTTGTCCCCAGCCGGTTCCGCAGTTATTGCCCGGATGTTGGATGTTACGACCGTTTGCACAGCGTTGCCCCATTCTGGTGCCAAGACCCAAGGGACCAGTTCCATCTTTTCTCGGCATGATCTGTCTCCTTTCATGGGTTGAGAGTTTGTCGGTTAAGAGAGTTTAGTTGGCTACTCTCTGTGCATATGCACAAAAAGAGACTAGTCCTGTTGGGAAAGGTTGTCAATGGGGAAATGTGTATATGCTCAAAAAAAAGAAGGGCGGCTGTCGGATTGAGACCTGATGGTTTGGCATTGAGTCCCCGGCAGGTTTGGTCTGGCAGTAAAGTCCAAATCCCCCTTAATCCCCCTTTGCTAAAGGGGGAGATGAACCAGGTGAGAATCCCTCCTCTATTAACTCAAACAAATAAAGCAGGCAACCACTCCCCCCTTTGAAAAGGGGGGCCGGGGGGGATTTATACGGTTTCTTCTGTTGGTCAACGTAGGGTCTCGGTCTAAACGATAAAATCTCAAAATCAAAGTCGCGGGGTTGCGGCCCCGCTCGCCGCCGCCCTTTTTGTCCAGGCCAACAAAAAGGGCGCAAAAAATGGCCCTTTGATTGCTCGGGAGGTTCGTTTGTTCCGGGAAAGATGTAGTTGCTCGCTGGCGGCTGCTAATCTGGCAGGGTTGGTCGTCGTTATATTTATGCAACGGATCAAGGTCACTACTGGCCGCAGCGTCGTCGAATGCGCCTTGACGAGAAGCTTTGCTTCTCATACTGGCGGAGTCAGGGGCTGCAGAATTGGGAGGGCAGATGGATTGATGGAATTTGCTTTCGTAATCGTCGAAAATCCGCCCATTGCTCCTTCCCCCTCTGATGGGGGAAGGCCGGGATGGGGGTGGATGAAGCTCTCAGCTTCATCCAATTGAGTGACGCCTGTCCCTCCGCAAGGGGAGGCGCAAAAGCTATTTAACCTATTTAACCAATACTGCCGAGGCTGGCCAGGGCCACCCACTCCGTTGATTGCAACGGGGGCGTCGCTCAGACACATCAACTCATTGCTGCCCTGTCGGGAAAACCCGTGATCCCGAAGGATCAGGTCGATCTCTGCAGAATTGAGAAATATCCGCAAGCAGGGTCCGGCCGGCAGGGGTTTTGGCCCGGGCCTGCTGGAGCAGGTTGCGGTAAATCGGTTGGGGAGTTGGCGGTGCTTAGCCAGGGACCAAGCTGCCAGAAAGCGGGGCTGGTTTGCAGCAGCGCCCGGTCATTGCCGGAGCAGAGGGGCAGACCATCAAACTCCAACTGTGATAACAGCGGTGCCCGTGATTCTCCCCAGCAGCGTGTATCAAGATCGATGAGCATGCCCAGTTCAGCGCGCGTCGGTTGCCTCCCGGGTTCCAAGCCCATGCCCTGTCCAGCGCGTGATGATATCAAGCGCTTGAAATCCCCGGCGGCGATATAGCGGTGACCCCTGAGCCGAAGCGGTCAGCCAGATACGGTCCGGCTGCATTCGGCGCAGGGAAGCTGATGGCGTGCTCCGAGTAATGCCGAGCCATAGCCCAGCCCGCGTTTTTCTGGCGCGACCAGCAGGTTGCCGATACCAGCCACTCCGTTTATAAGCTACGGCAGAGACAAAACCGCAAATGTCGCCATGTTGCTTCAGGGTGAAGAAAAAAGGGCGCGCCAGTGGTTCAGAAACAGGCGTTGTTCCTGAAATGACAGCGTCCAGCCCTTCGGCTGTCGCCAACGTCTTGAAGGCGGTCCAGTCTGCTGGCTCAAGAGGGGTGATCAGCATGGCGAGCCCTTTCTTATGCTGCCCGACACAGGGCCCGCAGCTCCTGGTCATTCAAAGCGCGCTTTTTGCGTCCGGGCCAGATGGCGCACCCGCACCAGCAGATGATCGATGTCAAGACCGCTTGCGTCAATGTCGAGGTCGCGCCAGGCGTTGCTTTAGACCATGGGTTCCTGAATGTTTACCCAGCACCAGATGGCGCTGCAGACCGACCTCGGCCGGGTCGAAGCCTTCATAGTTTCGCGGATTCTTTATGACCCCGTCGGCATGCAGGCCTGATTCATGGGAGAAGACCCGGGTGCCGACGACCGCTTTCCAGGGTGGAACAGGGCGCTTGCTGGCCCGGGCGACGAACTGTGAAAAGCTCCACAAAGCGTTCTGTCGCAATAGCCGGGTCGATGCCGGTTGCGTATTTCAGTGCCATGACCACTTCTTCAAGGGCGGCATTGCCAGGCCCGTTCTCCCAAGCCGTTGACCGTGGTGTTGACATAGCGGGCGCCGGCGCGGATGCCGGCGATGCTGTTGGCGGTGGCCATGCCCAGGTCATTGTGGGTATGGACCTCAATCTCCAGGCTACTGGCCTGGCGCAGGGCGAGTACTTTTTCAAAGGTGGTGAACGGATCCAGGATACCGAGGGTATCGCAGAAGCGGAAGCGATCCGCTCCCTCCTGTTCAGCAATCTTCAGCAGTTCAAACAGAAAGACGATATCCGCCCGGCTGGAATCCTCTCCGCCGACCGAGACATACAGGCCATGCTGTTTGGCAAATCCCAGCGCTGTTTTCAGCTGTTCTTTGACCCAATCCCGGCTCTTTTTTAATTTATGGGCAATATGGATATCCGAAACCGAGAGTGAGATATCCACAGCCGTTATACCGCAGTCCAAAGATGCCTGGATGTCGCTGAGCAGGGCTCTGTTCCAGCTGATCAGGCGTGCCCCGAGGCCTAGATCGACCAGCGCTTTCAGGGTCTTCTGCTCCTCCTTGCCCATGGCCGGGATTCCGCACTCCAGTTCCCCCACCCCGATGTCATCGAGCATGCGTGCAATGGCAATTTTTCACTGCGGCTGAAGACAACACCAGCGGTCTGCTCACCGTCCCGCAAGGTTGTATCATCAATGACGATGGGACTCTTTTCGGTATGTTTCATGACTCCAACTCCATGATCCGCAAGGCGGAAAATTCAGCGTTTATGAGAAAAAGAAGCAAGTTGATGATGTAGAACTAGCAAATAGTATGCCCGCGATAGCCGGTCTAAGTTGGGGTGTTCTTTCATGATTAATCTGCTTATTTTGCTCAAGAAATAGGCAGTTGGAGGGGGATCACTTAAAAAATATACAAAAGAATATCTATCTTTAAATAATAGAATAGACCGGTTTGTTACCGTGTTATTTAGAAAAATGAACGCTCATTCTTTTTCTTTTTGGTGTTGAATTTTTATGTATTTGGAATGTTTAGTTTTTTTTCTTTAGCATTGTATTTGTATATATTGAAATAATCTTGATAGGCTGACTAGGAATGCCTGACAAATTAGGTAAGGTATTGAAAACAGAAAGAAAATTGATTTTTAAGGTTTGATTTTCAGCTGCGAAGTTTGTATGATTCCTGTATCGTTCATGTTGATTAGGATTTGCTGAGTATATTGCTGGAAAAAAGCAATTTGTGGCTCGTCAAACGAAACATCTGCCACGTTTCGTCGGTACCTGGGGGATAGGGATTTCTTCCTTATATAAAACAGTGTACTAAAATCCGTCTCTTCACAAAAGTCTTAACAGGAGGTAGTGCAGTATGAAGAGTTTAATGAGGTTGTTGATGTTGGCTATGCTGGTCGCGTTGCTCGGTTTCGGGCTGACTGGCTGCGGCGACGACGGTTAGTGATGGTAGTAATGGTAGTAATGGTAAGAGTGCGTATGAAATTGCTGTTGAAAATGGTTTTACCGGAACCGAGCAGGAGTGGCTGGATTCGTTGAATGCCGCTGCTGAAGAAGTCGAGCCTGAGTCCTGTGCGGTCTGCCACCCCACCGTAGGGACCGACCACCAGGCTAACTACGATGACGCCATGGATACCACTTTGGATCTCACCTTGGTGCAGTTACGGCCACTCCTGTTGGGGATGGAACCTTCACCACGACCGTTCCTTTCACCATTACCAAGGGGGCGTCGCTGTTGATTCACCGGTCTCTGGCGGTAAAATTGCTGCTTTTGTCCAGCAACGCTTTGGCTATGCCGTTTATGACACGACGACCGGTACTTTCCCGACCGCAGCTTACTTCAGCACCAGCGGTTTGACCAATGACGGTGGCGGCGCTTACCATCTGACCGACACTCTGGATTTCGACATCACCGCAACCACAACGGAAGTTTACAGCTATATTACCCAAGATCCCGTTCTTAATGCGGGCTCTTATGATGGCGAAGACGGCCATATCCAGCTGTATCGTGAAGTGTTCAATGCTGGTCAAAAACCAGGGGTCGATTTTACTTACACTTCTGCCGCAGATGTTGCCTCCTGTGAAAATGTCACGGGACTCCCTATCTGAAGCATGGTTACCGGGGTGCTGACGCAACTAACCTGGATACTTTTGGTGCATGTAAAGTTTGTCACTATGACACCAGAACCGGTAGTGACGGTGCTGAATTCTTCGGTGATGCAACCTATGCATATACCGCTGATGTTATGACCGACGTTCACGCGTCTCACCTGAATGTTTTCCCCTATCCGCAGGAAATGGCCAACTGTGTGACCTGTCACACGGGAACCTGCTGACCGATGCAACCCTGATTGATGCCAACTTCACCAAGGCTGTTTGTACCAGCTGCCATGCTGATGTTGACCCCGCAACCAACACTGTCGTGGCTAAGCCTCTCTCGACTGTTGTGCCCCATGCTATTCGGCCGACGAGTGTAACACTTGTCACAAAACTGGTGGGATCGGCGCAACCTTCGCATCGGTTCACCCTGCTTTTGATTCCGTCAAATATGACTCGGTTGCCAGTGCTCAAGCCGGTACGCTGCGTTATAGCTACGTTATTGACGACGTGGTTTATGATGACGTCAATGATAGCTTGACCGTTACTTGGGGCGCTAAAGATGCAGCAAACGCTGCTGTTAATGTCCTGAACGTCGATGCAACGGCTGGCCCGGTTTTCTTGGCTCTTCCAGCTGAGCGTGACAATGAATCCGAAGGTATCCGGATCCTGGTCGGCTACTACGGTTGGGGAACTCATAACGTTGCTGCTTATGACAACATTCGTAAAGACGACATCATTGCTAACACGACCTATGACAGCACCACTGGGTTGGCTACCACTGTCTTCCCGCTGCCTCTCAGCGAGAAAATCACCGAATATTCCGCTACTAAGCTTGAGGTCGGCATCATCGGTGTGCCTACCGTTAATGGTAAGACTGTTGCGGTCAGATCTGAAACCAAAGGAATCGTGCTTGCTGACGGATCCCTGGTTGATCGTAGCGGCATTGTTGCCGATGCCAAGTGTAACGCTTGCCATGACAACCTCGTGATTCACACTAACTCTTCACATGGCCACACAGCAGTCGGTAACGTCAACGCCTGTCTGTTCTGCCACAACACCTCGAGTGCTGCTCATGTAACGAATCAGTCCAGAGCGATCGATTCTTACCTGCATGACCTGCATACCTTCGTGGAAGAGCCGGAATTTGTTTATCCGATGTTCACCCTGCAGAACTGTGAGTCCTGCCACGTCGGTGCTACCGATGCTTATAACGCACCTTACAATGTACCTGACCAACTGGCAGCTTCCGGTGCTCTGATCGATGCACCTGATGAGCCGGTGACTGTTGGCCCGGGTTCCAAGTCCTGCGGTTCCTGCCACAGAGCAAATGCTCTTAAGGATGGCGACCTCAGTGGTGTTGCTGAGATTAACTCACATACGAAGGTCTTCGGTTATCGGTTCCGCAATCCGTGATGTCCTTCGTTGATGTTATGAACGCTATCTTTGCCAAATTGGCTGAATAAGTAGTTGTTCGCACTGAGGTGAGCCATTGCGGCTCACCTCAGTGGCTTTTGTTTTAATGCAGCGGGCTTCGGCCCGCTTTTTTTTGTACCCGGATTCAGGCTGGGTTGCTCTGCTGCAGTTGTCGGTGGCTGGGGCAGAAATACTCATGCCCGCCAACCAATGATTGATTATTAGGACAATTACCTTCAAGGTTGGTATTCATATCAACAAATTCAACACACAGCCCTGGGCTATGATTTCCTGGACGGTTGTGTCCTATCGGCCGAGCTCTGAATGTATGCGGCAATGGCTGCCTCATCTGATAGATCGGATCACCTTCGCTGGTGAAAGGGTCATAGTCATCCGAAGACCTCATTTAAAGAAGCTCCCTGTCTGCTGACCTAGTCGTTTTCGCCATAAGGCCTGGTGGCTGTCTATCTAACGA
>CAXXJU010000035.1:0-45759 GCA_963668145.2 Geopsychrobacteraceae bacterium | reverse complement strand
GAACAGATGATCATTGGGCCTTCGCGAAGGGCAGCAATTTCTCGGTTTTCTTGGTCGTGGGGTCATGTCTCGGCATTCATCCTGGCAAAAATCCTCATGCCCGCAAGTCGTTCGACAGCGCGAACCGTTTATTGAGCAAATGCACAATACTGTTTGTTGAGTAATTATGTCAACTCTTGAGGAAAATGTCAGCAACTCTCTTGTTCCGGTCCGTTCAGGTGAAACCAACAAACGACCGTCCTGCGGCCGGTCAAAGGGCCGCGGAGAATCGGGCACAACCTTAAGGATGCTTAATTATTTTAAACACTTACTGAATAAAGTTGTTGATTTTTTTCTCATTTTGAAAAAAGATACAGTTTGCTGAAAAAAATAGGCAACCCCGTTGTTTTCAAAGATGAAAGCAGCATAGTATTGAAATTGGTCGCGCAATGATGCCGCCAATGTCCGGATCTTCAAGAGGCAACACCGGCAGGCGGTTTTTATTTTCCCCCCTGACACCGATAGAACCGCATTCTAAAAACACTCAAGAGGAGGAACCATGAAACGACTGATCACTACCCTGTTCTCTTTTTGCCTTGCCCTGTTCATGGCAAGCCCGTTGCTGGCAGCCGATACCATCAAAATCGGCTTCAACCTGCCGCTGACCGGGGATATTCCGGAAGTCGGTGAAGGGTCCAAGAATGCCGCTGAAATGTACCTGGCCGACATTAACGGCGCCGGTGGGCTGGAGGTCGGAGGCAAAAAATACAAGCTCGAATTCATCTACATGGATAATGAATCGAAAGCCGAATCGGCTGTTAACGCCGCGCTCAAACTTATCGAGCAGGAAGATGTTGTCGCGATCATCGGTCCGAACTCCTCCAAGCAGGCTGTTCCGGCCGGTGGAACCTGTAATGACAACCGCGTCCCCATGATCAGCCCCTGGTCGACTAACCCCGATACCACCAAAGATCGTCCATGGGTCTTCCGGGCAGCTTTCCTCGACCCCTTCCAGGGTCCCGTGGTGGCTGATTTTGCCGCCAAGAAATTCGGCGCCAAAAACGCCGCGGTGCTGTTTGACATCTCCAACGACTATTCCAAAGGGCTGGCCGAAATTTTCAAATCATCCTGGGAAGCCAAAAAGCTCGGTCCGGTGGTCGCTTTTGAATCCCATGGCACCAAAGACCAGGATTTCTCGGCTCAGTTGACCACTATCATTGCCGCCAAACCAGACTTCATCTTTGTCCCGGATAACTACAACCAAGTCGCCCTGATCGTCCAGCAAGCCCGTGACCTCGGCTACAAAGGCCCGTTCATGGGTTCCGACGCCTGGGGCACCCCGGACCTGATCAAACTCTGCGGTGAAGACTGCTATGGCCAGTACTTTTCCACTCACTATGCTGCGGCCGGCGCCAAAGGCGCAACCAAGGTCTTCATCGACCGCTACATGGAAAAATACGGTTCGGAACCGGCGGACTACGCCGCTTTGACCTGGGATTCCATCGGCCTGCTGATGGAAGGCATCAAGAACGCCGGTAAGGTCGACAGCAACCCGCGGAAAATGCGTGCCATGATTCGTGACGGCCTGGCCTCCATCAAGTCCTTTGACGGAATAACCGGTTCCTCCAAGTTTGACGCCCAGGGCGACCCGATCAAGTGTGCCGTGGTGGTCAAGATCTCCAACGAAGGCAAATTCGTTTTTGAAGAATCAGTCTGTCCCTGATGTTTTAATCTGCTAGTTTCCACTGGGCGGGGGTCGACAGACCCCCGCTTTGCTGTACTGTCGCTGGCTGCTCCCGTGCGCCGCTGCGTTGCCAACGTTATGCCCAAGGAAGGACCTCCGTGGATTTTATTTTTCAGAATGTGTTGAATGCCCTGCAATGGGGCAGCTTTTATGCCCTGATCGCCCTGGGCTATACCTTGGTTTACGGGGTATTGCGCCTGATCAACTTCGCCCACGGCGATATTTTCATGGTCGGCGCATATATTTCATTCTTTGTCGCCGGGTTCCTGCTGAAACCGGTCTTCGGACTGTCGCCGGTCGTCATTTTTGCCCTGACCGTACCGATCACCATGTTTCTGACCTCCTGTGTCGGGGTAACGCTTGAGCGCATTGCTTACCGCCCGTTGAGACGGAAAGGCGCTCACCGTCTCTATGTTGTTATCACCGCGCTGATGTGCGGTTTGATCCTGGAATATTCCAACCTGGCCGTGCTCGGCGCCAGCCGGCTGAAATTTCCGGAACTGCTTGAAAAATCGATCTGGAGGGTCGGCGGCATTACGGTCACCAACTTGAAAGTGTTGGTTATCGTGACTGCTATAGTGGTCTTCCTGTTTCTGCAATGGGTGGTGACCAAAACCAGAATCGGCATGGCCATGCGGGGGATTTCCTATGACAAATTCGCCATTCCACTGATGGGGATCCCGATGGACAACATCATCGTTTTCACCTTTATCCTGGGTTCGGGATTTGCAGGATTGGCCGGGCTTCTTTTTGCCATGAGCTACCCGGTACTGGAACCGTTCATGGGCATGCTGATCGGCTGGAAAGCCTTTATTGCCGCGGTGGTCGGCGGCATCGGTGATATCAAAGGGGCCTTTGTTGGCGGCTTTTTGCTTGGCTTCATTGAAGTCGGGGTGGTCTCAGTGTTTCCGTCCACCTACCGCGACCTTTTCGCATTTACCATCCTGCTGTTGATTCTGTGGATCAAGCCGACCGGACTGTTCGGCATGCCCCAGTCAACCAAGATATAGTTGGGGGATGCGATGATGAAATATTCTCTCAACATTCTAATGGCCCTGTTTGCTGCCGGGTTGCTGCTGCTGGCCTACTTCGGCCTGATTGACAACTATATCCAGATTGTCGCCATGACCATCGGCATCAACATCATCATGTCCACCAGCCTCAACCTGGTCAACGGCAACATGGGTGAGTTCACCTGTGGTCATGCCGCTTTCATGTGCGTCGGCGCCTATATTTCATCGATTCTGTCGGTGGCCTGCTTCGGCTCCAAGTTCGGCGCGCCGCTGCTGCCGGCATCCACGGTGCTGTTTGCTTTTCCCATTATCCTCCTGATTGGCGGATTCGTCGCCGCCCTGTCGTCACTGCTGGTCTCGGTCCCCTCCTTTAAGACCCGTGACGACTACCTGGCGATCATTTCCATCGCCGTCAACTACATGATCATCTCGGCCCTGGAGAACATGGACTTTATCGGCGGCTCGCGCGGCTTTCAGGGGATGAAGGATACGGTCTGGGCGATGATCGACATCTTCGACGGCCCCTGGATGCTGTTCTGGGTGATCTTTTTCACGACCCTGACGGTCTGGGTCATCCGCCGCTTCATCACCTCCACCTACGGCAAAGGCGTCAACGCCATCTGTCAAGACGAGGTCGCCGCAGAGATCATGAGCGTCAATACCAACAAGATGAAAATCGTCAATTTCATGGTCGCAGCCGGACTGGCCGGATGTGCAGGGGGGCTTTACGCCCACATCATCGGCTATGTCAATCCGCAGTCCTTCAATATTCTCAAATCGACAGAAGCGATGGTGATGGTTTATCTTGGCGGGATGGGGTCGCTGTCCGGCGCGATTATTTCTGCAATCCTCTTCACCGGACTACTGGAAGTGCTGCGCTCCCAGGCCATCATCGACGGCCTGATGTCGCCCTTTACCATGGTGTTTCCCGACTGGGAACCCTCGGCAGGCGTTATCAAGTGGGTGATGATCCCGTTGTTGCTGGTCATCGTCATGCAGTTCCGCCCGGAAGGGATTATGGGGAACCGTGAACTGGCCGATATCTTCCCCTGGCTCAAAAAATTCTACAGGTTTAAATGATGGCACAGACACAAGTACAGACGAGCGCGGTCCCGGTCCTGGAGGTCCGCAACATGACCCAGCAGTTTGGCGGGCTGCGCGCCGTGTCCGATTTCAATGTCAGCTTGCAACTTGGCGAAATGACCGGACTGATCGGCCCTAACGGAGCCGGAAAAACCACGGTCTTCAACCTGGTCAGCGGCTTTTACCAACCCACGCAGGGGCAGATTTTCGTCAACGGCAAACCGACTGCCGGGCTCAAACCCCACAAGGTCACATCCCTGGGGGTGGCCCGAACCTTTCAGAACATCCGCCTTTGGAACGATATGACGGTGCTCGACAATATCCGGGTCGCCCAGCACGATCAACTCGGCTACGGTTTTTTTCACAGCGTACTCCGCAATAAACGTTACAAACAGCGCGAAGCCGAGATCCTCAAAGAAGCCGAAGAACTGCTGGAGATCTTCGACCTGAAACGCTTTGCCGATGAACTGCCCAAAAATCTTCCCTACGGGACCCAGCGCAAACTGGAAATCGCCCGGGCGCTGTCAAGCCATCCACAGCTGTTGCTCCTCGACGAGCCGGCTGCTGGCCTCAACTCCTCCGACGTCAAAGAACTGATCCGGCTGGTACGCTGGATTCATGAAACCTTTGAGGTCAGTATCTGGATGATTGAGCACCACATGGATGTGGTCATGGAGTTGTGCGACCAAATCAAGGTCATCGATTTCGGTGAAACCATCGCCGAAGGAACTCCAGACCAGATCCGCAACCATCCCGCGGTCATAACCGCCTACCTGGGAGATGATAATATCTGATGCTTTTGGAAGTCGAAAACCTCGAAGTCAAGTACGGCAACATTCAGGCCCTGCACGGAATCAGCTTCCATGTTAATGAAGGTGAAATCGTCACCCTGATCGGCGCCAACGGCGCCGGCAAGACCACCAGCCTCTACACGATTGCCCGTCTTCCGCCGCCGGAAGCTCCGCGGGTGATCGGTGGCGATATCAGGTTCCAGGGGGAATCAATTCTCAAGACCCGGCCGAGCGATGTGGTCAAAAAACTGCATCTGGCCCTGTCCCCGGAAGGACGGCGGATTTTCGGCAATCTGACGGTGATGGAGAACCTGCAACTGGCCACCTATTCACGGGAAAAAGGAGCCGACCTGAAAAAGGAATACGACTATGTCTTTGAGCTGTTTCCCCGGCTCAAAGAGCGCCACAACCAGCGTAGCGAGTCGCTAAGCGGCGGCGAACAGCAGATGCTGGCGGTCGGCCGGGCCCTGATGACCGGCTGTAAAATTCTGCTCCTCGACGAACCGAGTATGGGCCTGGCGCCGGTCCTGAAATATGAACTGTTCCGCAAACTCAAACAGCTTAATGAAGAGGGCATGACCATTCTACTGGTGGAACAGAATGCCAACCTGGCATTAAACCTTGCCCACCGCGGTTATGTTCTGGATACCGGCAACATCGCCGCCTCCGGAACCAGCAAGGACCTGCTCGGCAATCCGGACGTTAAGAAAGCCTACCTCGGCGGTTGACCATACACCACTTTGCAACCCCGCAAAATTAAAGCCATGCTTTCCCGCATGGCTTTTCGTTTTTTCGCTCACTGGCGGCAAACCCCACTGCCGCGCATGACTTTTTATGATTATTTTCAATGAAACAACTACCTTGTTTAGTAAAAAAGGTTTATTATAGCAATCTAACAACAGTTTTTTCTTATCTCACACTTCTTCCAGGGATTCAACAGGAGCTTTAGCATGCGTTCTTTTTCACTCAGAACCAAACTCATTGTGGGTGGCGTTCTTTTCCCAGCGGCCTTGCTACTGGGACTCTTTATTACTTTCTACCACCATGAAAAGGCCTCAACCGTCGAAGCCGTGGTGGCCAAATCGCGAATTCTGGCCAGAACCCTCGAATCGACGCGGATGGAGATGGAAGACAAATGGAACCTGGGGCTGTTCAATGTCGGCCAGCTCAAACAATGGGCTGATCAGGGGCAAACCGATAAAGTGTTGGCCAGCGTCCCGGTTGTCACCGCCTGGCAAGCGGCCATGCGCAAGGCTGCTGATAGCGGCTACACCTTTAAAGTCCCCAAATTTCAGCCACGCAACCCCAAAAACAATCCGAACCTCATGGAAAGCAGAGCGCTGAAAACCATGAAAAAACAGGGTCTGGATGAGTACTACGAAATCGATCCACAGACCAACGCCGTCCATTATTTCCGGGCGGTCTACTTGGCTGATTCGTGCCTTTACTGTCACGGCGACCCGGCCAAATCCGCTGAATACTGGGGGAACAACCGGGGGCTCGATCCCACGGGCGTCAAGATGGAGAATTGGAAAACAGGCGAAATGCACGGGGCCTTTGAAATCATCCACTCCCTGAACGAAGCGGATGCCGCGCTGGCCTCGACAATGACCTGGTCCGGCGGCCTCTTTGTCGTATTGCTTGCTGTCGCCGGCGGCCTCATCGCCCTGTTCACCACCAAGGCGGTGGTCAATCCGGTTCGCCAGACCATGGAGATGATAGAGGGGCTCGAACACGGTCAACTGAATAACCGGATCGACACCAAACGCCAGGATGAACTGGGCCGGCTGGCCCGGGCCATGAACGGCTTTGCCGACAACCTGCGCGACGAAGTGCTCGGAGCATTCAATCATCTGGCCAACGGCGATTTCAGTTTTGAGGCCAAAGGACTGATTGCTGCTCCGCTGGCCAAAGCCTGCCAGGGCCTGACCACAGCTATGCAGACGGTAAAAGAAGCGAGTGAGCAGATTGCCTCAGGCGCCATCCAGGTTGCTGAGACCAGCTCCTCCCTGGCCAACGGCGCCACCCAACAGGCTGCAGCCATTGAAGAGATCTCGGCGTCCATGACCCAAATGAACGAGCAGACCACCAACAACGCCGACAATGCCACAACCGCCAACAAGTTGTCGGTCGAAGCGCGCGAAAATGCCGCGAAGGGGAATGCTCAGATGCAGGCCATGGTCGGCGCCATGGAAGAGATCAAGACCTCGTCTCAGGATATCAGCAAGATTATCAAGGTCATTGATGAAATAGCCTTCCAGACCAATTTGCTTGCGCTCAACGCCGCAGTCGAAGCTGCGCGTGCCGGTCAGCATGGCAAAGGCTTTGCGGTTGTTGCCGAGGAGGTTCGCAACCTCGCAGCCCGCAGTGCCAAGGCTGCCAGCGAGACCACAGCACTGATCCAAGGCTCGGTCGACAAAACCAATAACGGAGCCGCCATTGCCGAGCAGACCGCTGAATCACTCGCCCAGATTGTTGAGGACGTCACCAAGGTTTCTGATCTGGTTGCCGAAATTGCCGCGGCCAGCCATGAACAGTCGCAGGGGATCTCCCAAGTTAACGAAGGGCTGGTCCAGCTGAATGATGTCAACCTGCGCGCCACCTCGACCTCGGAAGAAAGCGCGGCCATTGCTGAACAGCTGTCCGGCCAAACCTGCGACTTGCAGCACATGCTCGGCCGCTTCACGCTGCAAGGGGAAAGAAAGACGACGCCCCCGCAACAGGCCAAACCGGTCATTGCGGCCCCAAGAAAATCAACGCCGCCGGCTCAGCCGCTATCGCGCAAAGGATTACCTCAACAGGCTGCGCGTGTTGACAAGCAGTCCGCCGTACCGAAAGCTACCGAAGAATGGGGTGGTATTCCGGCCAAGCCAGTCATCAAGCTTGACGATGACGATTTCGGCAAATATTGAGCGACAGAGTCACCACCATTCAATAACCGGCTGAAATAGAAAAACTTCATTCGTAACAAAAATCCTTAACCTGACAGCCCCGGCGATTTTCTTGTTGGGGCTGTCAGGTTAACGGCAAACTTAATGGCCAACGACACTGGCGCCTACCAATAAAAAAAGCGGCCAAACCTCCGGCAGCAGACAAAAAACCACAGGACCACTGACATAGATTCAATCATCCGGGCACTGGCAACATTTGCCAGAGTTTGGCATAATCTTTCTGCTTCAGAAACAATCAACTCGAAAGAATTCAACCATGCAGGACATCCATATTACAGGGGATCTCAGCATCCCTTACCAGGAGATCGAACTGACGGCCATCCGCTCCCAAGGCGCGGGCGGGCAGCATGTCAACAAAGTCGCCAGCGGCATTCATCTGCGTTTCGATATCCGCAATTCATCATTACCCGATGAGGTCAAGACCCGGCTGCTTATCATCCAGGATCACCGCCTGACCAAAAACGGGCTGATCGTCATCAAATCCCAGCAGGCCCGCAGCCAGGAACAGAACCGAATCAACGCCCTGGCCAGTCTGCAGAACCTCATCCGTACGGCCTTGGTCAGACAAAAGCCGCGGCGCAAAACCAGACCGACCAAAAGTTCCCAGGAAAAGCGGGTTACCGGCAAAAAACTGCGCGGCAAGGCCAAACAGATGAGGCAAAAAGTGACCGAATAACCGTTCACGTCGTTCTCGTCAGGTTCCGACCGAAGGCAATTTCAATAGAAAAAACCGGCCTGAAAGCTATTCACTGCCAGCCCGGTTTTTATTGAATCCCAGGAGACTGTCCCTCGCCTCAGGCGTCACAACGCCATGGATTGAGGAATAAACAGGACAATTTGCGGGAAGAAAATAAATAACAACATCAAAACCATCAATGCGATCAGGTAAGGCAGAACGGTCACAGACAACTTCTCTATTTTGACGTCTGAGATATTGCAGGCAACGAACAGACAAAGCCCAACCGGCGGGGTGATCTGACCGATCGACAGGGTAAACACCAAAAGAACACCGAAAAAAACCGGATCAATGCCGACGCTTTCGATAACAGGAAAAAAGATCGGCGTCATCAGCACAACCGCAACAGCATTATCCAGAAAGGTTCCGACGATTAACAGGGAGATACAGATCAGGATCAGCAGAATGGTCGGCTCCCGGGTAAAGCTCAACATCAGATCGGTCAATGCCTGGGGAATCTGCTCACTGGCCAACAAATAGCTGAAACAGTGGGCGGTTGCGACAAGGAACATGATGATCGCGGAACTTTTGGCCGTATTCAAAACAACCTGATAAACCTTTGCCCCATCCAATTCCCGGTAAATGAACACACCGACAATCAATCCATAGGCAACCGCGACAACAGCCGCTTCAGTCGGGGTAAATATTCCGCCATAGATGCCGCCAAGAATAATCAGCGGCATGATCAAGGCCAAAGATGCGCGGTTAAAAGCTTTCCAGGTATCTGCCAAGCCGACTGGCGCTTCTTTTCCATAGCCATTTTTCTTAGCCAGGCGATAATTGATAATCATCAAGGTTATGCTCATCAACAAACCGGGAATAATTCCGCCCAGAAACAGTTTACCGACGGATGAGCCGGTGACCACACCATAGAGAACCATGGTGATGCTGGGTGGAATCAGCAGGCCGATAGTCCCGGAGGCCGCGGCACAGGCGGCCGAGAATTCCTTGGAATAACCTTTCTCCTTCATCGGCGGAATCAGAACAGAGCCGATCGCCGCCGTCGTTGCCGGCGCCGAACCGGAAATGGCGCCAAAAAAAGTACAGGCCGCGGTCGTAACATGTGCCAGCCCACCGCTAAAGCGACCGAAAAAACAGCTGGCCAGAGCCACCAAGCGGGCGGACACTCCGCCGAAGGACATGATATTACCGGCCAGGATAAAGAAAGGAATCGCCATCAGGGTGAAAGAATCGACCCCGCCATAGGTCTTCTGCACCAGGACCATGATCGGCACGTGGCTGTGGAACAACAGCGCAATCATGGACGACAGACCAAGGGCGACAGCAATGGGAACCCCGAGCAAGACACAGGCGAAAAAACTCATAAACAGCGTTGGTCCCATGGCTTTATTCTCCTTCTTCCGCGGGTTTCAAGAGCTCCCTGACGTGACTTCCGGCATGCATGATGATATTCAATGTCATGAATAAACAGCCCAGAGGCACGGCAAGATAAATCAACCCGATCGGCAAAAAGTCCATTGATGCCGAGACCTGATCGAGTTTAAAAACCCGAATCGCGACCGAGATCCCTTCAACCACCAGCATCATTAAAAAAGAGAGGCTCAAAAGATCCCCGAACAGAAAAAGGGCGGCTCTCACCCGGGCATTTTTTATATAGTTGATAAAAAGATCGACGTTGATATGAGTCCGCTCATGAAAAGCCACGCTAGCACCTAAAAAGGTCACCCAGATGAAAAAATAACGGGCCAGTTCTTCCGACCAGGAAAGGGATTCATGCAGTGCATAGCGAAAAATAATTTGAAAGAAAATAATCACGGTCATCAGCATAAAGCCAACGGTGATCACCTTTGACAAAATCGAATTCACAATCGTATTGAAAGATCTGAGTAGTTCCATAAATGACTCACTTGGTCTGTGAAAAAGGGGGAGCGTTCATCACTGACAGCTCTCCCCTTCATTTTGCACAGGCCCGAAAGACTCTTATTTAACGTTTTTGATTTTGGTGACCAAGTCACCGAACTTATCCGCATGCATCTTGTAAACAGCCTCAGAAGCCTGTTCAAAAGAAGCGCGATCAGCGGTATTGACTTGAATCAGATCTTTAAGTTGCTTGAGCTGAGAGGCTTCCAGATCCTCGACCTCCTGCCGCATCCAGACCGCAACCTCTTGAGCTGCATCCAACAGTATTTTTTGCTGTTCCGGCTTGAGGCCCGAGTAGATAATCTGACTCATGACCAAAGGCTCTGACACATGGATATGCCCGGTCAGGGACAGATACTTCTGAACTTCGTAAAACTTTTGGGTCAGGACGTGAGCCACCGGGTTTTCCTGGCCGTCAACAGTCCCCAGTTGCAGGGCGGTGTACAGTTCACCAAAAGACATTGGCGTTGCGGAAGCACCAAAAGTATTGAAGGTATCAACAAAGACATAACCGCCCGGGGTTCGGATTTTCAGGCCCTTCAGGTCAGCGGGAGAGTTGATCGGTCCTTTGGAATTGGTGATATGCCGAAAACCGTTTTCCCAGTAGCCCAGCACAACCAGCCCTTTCTGGGACAGTTTGTCAGACAGGAACCGACCGATGTCACCATCAAGAACCTTGCTCACGTGGTCAATATCGCGGAAGAGATAGGGAAGGTTTAAAACACCCATGGTTTTTTCAAAACTGGACAGCAACACATCCGAAGTCAGAACCAAATCAACGGTTCCAAGTTGGGCGCCCTCAACCATTTGCCGCTGTTTTCCCAATTGGTCGGCCGGAAAAACCAGGATTTCCATGTCACCGTTCGATCTCTCCTCAACCAGTTTTTTAAATAACAGCGAGCCTTTATGATAATGATGATTCAGCGCTCCGGTATGAGCCAGTTTAAGCTTTGTTTTGGCAAAGGACACTCCCGGCAAAGCAGCAAAGAAAACGAAAAAGGCAACAAAAGAGCAGACCAACAATCGTTGAACACGCATAATCATTCCTCCATTGGAAAAAAAATGTTTTAGTTTTCGTTCTTCTTCAGATCTGGCAATCATCTTGGAATGGATTTTGGTAGTTATTGAGCAAGGATGAGGCCAATTTTTCAGACAAATCGGCAACGGCCCGAATATAAAATGTTTTTTTGTTTTTTAAAGGCAGGGGGATAAAAAACCAGCGGGCTATGCAAAATGTCATAGCTGTTTTGCGAAACTCATTTTTATTTTTAAATATCAACAGGTTAAGAACGTATACAGTTTGTCCGGATTATTACAAAGGATATAGCTGCAGAGGAAGAACCGGAAAACGGATAAAAAACTGGCAAAGGCCCTATTATTGCTGCTCTTGAACCGGTAAAAAAATTGTCATGACAAGGATACGCCGAATGAAGAAACCTGTCTTTACAGTCGCGCTGCTCCTGCTGACCTTAATTTCCGTCGGCTTCTGGGTCGCGCAAATCCTCGGCAAGCAGAATCAACGGGAGCTGCATACTCTGGCGATTGAGTCCCTGGCAACCCAGCTGAATCATACCATCAAACAAAGAATGGATATGGCGCAGCGGCTTGCCATTGATTCTATCGCCGTCAACTCTCTGAAGGCCCCGCCAAGATATCAGGATCTTAATTCCATCTTCGATACCGCCAATCTGGTGGCCAATACCGACCTGATTTATGTCATCAACGATGCAGGGACCGTTGTCGCCAGTTCCGACTCTCCCGATTCCCCTCTCGTCGGCCGAAACTACACGTTCCGCCCCTATTTTCAGGAATCCATCCAGGGCAAGCCATCGATCTTCCCGGCGGTCGGTGCGTTCACCGGTCTGCGCGGACTACACTTGAGCGTTCCTGTTTATGTTGAGAACAAAACCCGTCCGGCTGGCGTTCTGGTCCTTAAAATCGGCATTTCTGAAGTGGAAAATATTCTCGATCAGCGGGAGGAGAAAATTGCCTTTGTTTCCCCGGACGGGATTATCCTCTCCAGCAATCAACCGGAGTGGTTATTTCATTCTACCCGGAACATTCCTCAGGCAACCAAACAAAGGTTATTGAAGACCAGACAGTTCGGCTTTCAAAAGATTGAACCGCTGCCCTTTAATAGCAACCGGAACTCAGTGTGGATTGACAATAAAAAATATGCAGTCGCACGGGCTCCTATCATTATTCCGGGCTGGGAGTTGGTGTCCTTCAGCGATGTCAGTATCGTCAGGCCCTTGCCAAACCTTTACAAAATCCTGATCATCTCCTCGCTGAGCGTGACCGGAGCTCTGGCCTTACTGACAATCTCACTCCTTTACAGCGTTCAGCGACGAAAAAAGACCGAAATCATGCTGATAAACGCAGAAAAAAAATACCGGAGCATCTTTGAAAACGCGGTCATGGGGATCTACCAAAGCTCCATAGAAGGAAGATTCGTTGAAGCGAGTCCCTCCATGGCAACGATTCTCGGCTATGAAAGCCCGACAGATCTTATCCACGGCATCAATGACATCAAGCATAATCTGTATGCCAATCCGGCAGATCGCACGATCTGGGTCAACCTGTTGCGGGAAAAAGGCTGGGTCAACGACTTCATAACCCGCTTTCGGCGCAAGGACAATCAACTCATCTGGGTCTCGCTCTCCTGTCGCCTGACTCAAGGGATTGATAATAATGAAGATATGATTGAAGGGTTCTGCCTTGATATTACCGAGAAAATTCAAGCCCAAAAGGAAGTTGAGAGCCAACATGCTCAGCTGATTCAAGCCGACAAAATGATTACCATGGGCATTCTTACCGCAGGCGTTGCCCATGAGATCAATAACCCGAACACGTATATTATCTCCAGTGCCGAAATCCTGTCTGACGCCTGGACCAGCGCCGCCCATATCCTGGAAGAATATTACCGGGAACAGGCGGAGGACTTTCTGATCGGCGGGATGCCTTACACAACGTTCAGAGAAAACCTTCCGGCGCTAAGTGAACGAATCATTAACGGTTCACGCAGAATCAACAGAATCATCAAGGAGTTACTTAATTATTCCCGGAAAGATTCAATCGGCACAAACGAGCTCGTTGATGTCAACCGGGTGATGACGTCAGTGGAAACATTACTCAACAGCACCATCAGAAAAAGCACCAACCACTTCAGTATGCAGCTTGCCCCCGAATGCCCCCTGATCAGAGCCAATTTCCTGAGACTTGAACAGGTTGTCATCAACATCATCCAAAACGCCTGCCAGGCGCTTGCCGATCCCAGTCGGGCCATCGCTATCAGCACCAGCTATCTGCCTGACACTCACGAAGTTGTGATCGCCTGCAAGGATGAAGGGGTTGGTATTTCACAAGAGAATCTCAATATGATTACCGAACCGTTTTTTACCACCAAGCGCGAATTGGCAGGAACGGGGCTCGGCTTGGCCGTTTCGTCCTCAATCATGCGTGATCTTGGCGGAACCATGACGTTCGAGTCAAAAGTTGGGCAAGGAACAACCGTATTTTTAAAATTTCCCGAGGAACAAAAAAACAGCTAGGAGGCTCTGATGAGAAAAATTTCGCACACCCCCCTCCCCATTCTTGTCGTCGATGATGAGCACGATGTGCTCGAATCCTTTCGGCTGGCCTTGCTGTCTGGCGGTTTGCCTGCTGTCACCACCTGTGCGGACGGACTGAAAGTTATGAATATCCTGGAACAAAACAGGGAAATTTCCGTGATCCTGCTTGACCTGATGATGCCGAAAATCAATGGCCAGGATCTTCTGGAACAGATCATCGGCGCCCATCCGGGAATCCCGGTCATTGTGATCACCGCGATCGATGACCTCCAGACCGCGGTCAACTGCATGCGCCTGGGGGCCTTCGACTATTTGGTCAAGCCGGTTGAAAAACACAGGCTGGTCTCCAGTGTTTTCAGGGCGCTGGAAATTCTTGAGCTCGGGCGTGAAAACAGGGCGCTGAAAGAGAGTTTCCTGAATGACAGCCTTAAACATCCCGAGCTTTTTGCGCCTATTGTCGGTCGATCAACCTCACTCCTGAAACTGTTCAAGTACATCGAAGCGATTGCCAAATCAACCGAGCCCGTCCTGATCAGCGGAGAGACCGGGGTCGGCAAGGAATTGTTTGCCCGCGCCGTTCATAACGCCTCAAATCCAGAAGGGCCCTTTATCGCGATCAATGTTGCAGGACTCGATGACCAGACTTTTTCAGACACCCTCTTCGGCCACCGCAAAGGGGCATTTACCGGCGCCGAAAGTCAACGCGACGGACTGATCAAAACAGCGGAAGGGGGTACCCTGTTTCTTGATGAGATAGGAGATTTAAGCCTGATTTCACAGGTTAAGCTGTTGCGCCTGTTACAGGAGCAGGAGTATTTCCCCCTCGGCTCGGACCTGCCCAAGAAATCAACCGCCCGAATCCTGGTGGCAACCCATTGCGATTTAGGAAAGACGGTTCAGGACGGAACCTTTCGGAAAGATCTTTTCTACCGGTTGCAGACTCACCAGATCTGTATTCCGCCGCTGCGCAAACGCAAGGAAGATCTCCCCCTGCTGGTGGATGAGTTGCTTGAACGGGCAGCCCAAAAACTGAAAATCAACAAACCGTCTTACAGCAATGACCTGGTGGCGATTCTGATGAACTATGATTTTCCCGGTAATATTCGAGAGCTGGAAACCCTTCTTTTTGACTGTGCCAGTCGCAGCCAGGGCGGACGCTTATCAATAACGACGATTCATGACCGCCTCACCAGTACTGCGAACAGCCCGCCAAACGCTAGTGATGACTGCCAGAAAGGAGGTTTCTTTGATCATTTTTCCGTTCTTCCAACATTAAAAGAGGCCACCCAGCAACTGATCAAAACCGCTCTGGAACGTGCCAACGGTAACCAGTCCCTGGCCGCCCGCTTTCTCGGCCTTTCGCAACCCGCTCTCAGCCGTCGCCTGAATCGCGAAAAGGACAAATCAGCAATCTGCCCCGGTGACCTGTAACTCATTGTTCATCAGGATCGCCAATGCCTTCACCGGCAAAGGCATTGGCGACCTCAAAAAGTGCTTATTACATAGGTAATGATCATGACGTCCCGAATAGTCTAAATAACCGGTTAATATTCCTAGACTTTCTGCTTTTCAATCGATGTCCTCATAACAATCTGCATTCCTCGCCAAATCAGAAAAAACAATAGAAGTAGCCGTTTTATCAGCAAGTTACCAATCATCTGCCGGTTGGTACAGGTGGTGCAACCCCTTAACGCAATGCATCGAACTTTCATCTACCGGAATGGATTGAAAGACTGTCAAGAGATAACGCCATAAGCGTTTATCAACTTACGAATCGTTGCGTTGGAGGATGAGTTATGCAACCGGCAACAAACATCGAAGGGCTTCCCCTGCAAGGGGTTACCGTACTGGAATTGGGGCAGGTCATCGCCGGTCCGTTCTGTACCCGACTCCTTGCCGATATGGGAGCAGAGGTCATAAAAATTGAACCGCCCGGCAAAGGGGATCCGATCCGCTCCTGGGGCAAATCGAACAATGGCGGTACCGCCTGGTGGTCGGTCCATGCCCGCAATAAGAAAAGCCTTACGCTGAACCTGAAACATAAGAAAAGCCGTGATCTGGTTCTCAAACTGGCCAGACATGCTGACATCATCGTTGAAAACAATAAACCGGGGCAGCTTGAGAAATGGGGGATCGGCCCCGCCGCCCTGGAACAGGTCAATCCACGCGGCATACTGGTCCGCATCTCCGGCTACGGTCAAGAAGGGCCGAAGAAAGACCGTCCTGCCTTCGGTGTCATCGGCGAATCGATGGGGGGGCTGCGTTATCTGACCAATCACGCCGCCGGGGTTGCCGATCAGCTCCCGCCGGTGCGGGTCGGGATCAGTATCGGAGACAGCTTAGCGGCCATGTATGGAGCCCTCGGAGCACTCGCCGCCCTACGTAAGAGAGATACTTTCCAAGAAACGGGTTTTCAGGTTCTGGATGTCGCGCTGTCGGAATCGGTTCTCAGCGTCATGGAAGGCTGCCTGCCTGAATATGGTCTGTTCGGGGCGGTTCGACAACCCACCGGATCAGCGCTCCCCAGCTGTGCTCCGACCAATGCTTACCCAACGGCGGACGGGCGCTTCATTCTGATCGCCGCGAATTCCGATCCGCTCTTTGCCAACCTCAGTAAAGCCATGGGCAGGCCTGAGCTAGCCCAGGACCCCAAATACCAGTCCAACCCGGAACGGGTCAGAAGAATGCGGGAACTCGACGGAATAATTGCCGAATGGACAAAACAATATACCCTGGATGAGCTTGAAGACATCCTGGATAAAGCGCCGGTTCCGGCCAGCCGGATTTTCACCATGGAAGATATCGCCAGAGACCAGCAATACCATTACCGGAAGATGGTTGATGAAGTCGCGGATCCGATTCATGGCAAAGTTCTCCATTATGGCGTCATGCCGATGTTCCAAGGGATTGATCGTTCCAGGATGATTCGTTGGACCGGCCCCCGTTTGGGCCAGCATACCAAAGAAGTTCTGACCGATCTGGGCCTTACTGGCGAAGAGATCACGGAATTGCAGACAGAGGGGGTCATATGAGAGGGGCCATTGACCTGAATTGCAAGGAGCCGGTACAGATTGTCGAAGTTGCTCCACGGGACGGTTTTCAAGCGGTCAAACAGCAGATTCCAACTTCGGTCAAAATAAAAGCGATCACCGATCTCTTCAGTACAGGTTTCACGCGCATGGAGATCGGTGCGTTTGTCAGCCCGAAAGCCTTGCCGCAGATGGCGGATATCAAAGATATTATCGCCGCCATTCCCCGGGAGACCCTAACAGGGGCGGCAGTTCTGGTTCCCAATACCAAAGGAGCGGAGTTGGCCCTGCAGGCCGGGATCACCAACCTGGTTTATGTCATCTCGGTTTCGAACAGCCATAATCAGCATAATGTCAGGCGTAGCACGGAAGAATCCTTCGCTGATTTTGCCAATCTGTTGACCGTCATTGATCAGGATAAAGTTCACCTGAGGCTTGATCTTGCCACCAGTTTCGATTGTCCCTTCGAAGGGAAAACAGCCCCCTACAAGGTGCTGGCCGCAGTCAAAAAAGCCAAAAAACTTGCCTCTTCCATAGAAATCGGCATCTGTGACACCACCGGTCGGGCGACCCCGGACCATGTCTTTGAGCTCTTCTCCGCACTGCGTGAACAGATTGATCCCGAGCCGAGCCATTGGGCCTTTCATGGCCACGACACCTTCGGACTCGGGGTCGTGAATGCACTTCACGCTTATTACGCCGGAGTCAGAACCATTGAAACCGCAGCAGCCGGGCTCGGTGGCTGCCCATTTGCACCAGGAGCCAAAGGCAACACAGCAACGGAAGACCTGATCTATACTTTCCATAAGATGGGGATTGAAACCGGTATTGATCTGGAAAAACTGCTGCCGATCTGCGCAGAGATCCAAGCCATCGATCCCCCGTCCGCCGGGGGAAGAATAAGAACGCTCCCCAGAGAACATGTTTTTGCCTGAAATCTCGGGTGCTCCTTCCCGGGAGCACCCGTTCCAGAAGCACGCAGCCCGTTTAGATCACCCGACCTGTTGCCTGGCTGAATAAGATTATAATTCGGTTTTTTAGTCGGGTTAAAATTGCTATATTTGATCAACCCATCAGCGAGAAGCACAGAGAGGTTCCCATGGCAGAGATTCCTCCCCACCATCTGGATGAAGACGAGCTGCAGGACTGGCTCGACGCACTGGACGCCCTGTACCGGGAAAAGGGGGAAGAGGCGATCCGCGACATCATGCGTACGCTGCAGAGCCATGCCCTTAACAAAGGGGTGCAGCTCAACGAAGCCACTCTCAACACCCCTTACGTCAACACCATCCACTGGAGCCGGCAACCGTCCTACCCCGGCGACCTTGAAATCGAAAAAAAGATCGAAAACATCATCCGCTGGAACGCCATGGCCATGGTACTGCAGGCCAACGACAAGGGGGCCGGGGTCGGCGGCCATATCGCCACCTATGCCTCGGCCGCGACCCAGATGGAAGTCGGCTTCCACCATTTCTTCCGCGCGCCGAGTGAACATTACGGCGGCGACCTGGTCATGGTACAGCCCCATGCCGCTCCCGGGATCTATGCCCGGGCCTTCCTGGAAGGCACCCTCAGCGAAGAACAGCTACTCAACTTTCGCCGCGAACTGCAACCGGGAGGTGGGCTGTCGTCTTATCCGCACCCCCGCAACATGCCTGAATTCTGGCAGGTGCCGTGCAGCTCCATGGGCCTTGGCACACCGACAGCCATCTACCAGGCCCGGTTCATGAAATATCTGGAGAACCGCGGCCTCAAACCGCGCAACGGTGGGCGGGTCTGGTGCTTTGTGGGGGATGGTGAAACCGATGAACCGGAAGTACGCGGCACGATCAACATGGCAGCCCGGGAAAATCTGGACAATCTGGTCATGGTGGTGAACTGCAACCTGCAGCGGCTGGATGGACCGGTGCGCGGCAACGGCAAAATCATTCAGGAGCTGGAACGCAGCTTCCGCGGCGCCGACTGGAATGTCATCAAGGTGATCTGGGGAGGCGGCTGGGACAGCCTGCTTGATCAGGACAGCACCGGCACCCTGCATCGGCGCATGGAAGAAGCCCTGGATGGTGATTACCAGATGTACTCGGTTTCCAGCGGGGATCTGCAACGTGAACACTGGGTCGAAAATAATCCGATCCTGCGCAAGATGATGGCCGCTCTGACCGACGATGAGCTGCGGGCCATCAAGCGTGGTGGCCAGGATCCGAAAAAGATTTTCGCGGCCTACGACCAGGCCTGCCGCAGCGAACAGAAACCGACGGTCATCCTGATCAAGACCGTCAAAGGGGACGGCCTCGGCGAAACCGCCCAGGGGCGCAATACCAGCCATCAGAAAAAACAGTTCAGCAGCGCGGAACGCCGCGATTGTGCCGGGCGCTGGGGTATTCCGCTGAGCCCGGAACAGATCGACCGGGCGACCTTCTATCGGCCGCCGGCAAAGAGCCCGGAAATGCGTTACCTGCTGGAGAAACGCACTGAGCTGGGCGGTAGTCTGCCGCGCCGCAACAGCACCTGCCCGCCGTTACAGGCGCCGCCGCTGGCGGTATTCAAAGAGTTCCTTGACGGCAGCGGTAGCCGTGAGGCCAGCACCACCATGGCCTTTGTGCGGATGCTGTCACGGCTGCTTAAGGACAAGAGCCTCGGCCGCTATATTGTCCCGATTGTCCCTGATGAAGCGCGCACCTTCGGCATCGACGGCCTGTTCCGGGAAGCTGGCATTTATTCGTCGGTTGGTCAGCAGTACCGGCCGGTCGACGCCGGCAGCCTGCTCCCCTACCGGGAAGCCAAAGACGGCCAGATCCTCCAGGAGGGAATCTGTGAAACCGGGGCGATGGCCTCTTTTCTGGCGGCGGGGACCGCTTACGCCGTGCATGGGGTTCCGACTATCCCCTTTTACGTGTTCTATTCCATGTTTGGTTTTCAGCGGGTCGGGGATATGATCTGGGCCTGCGGTGACATGCTCTGTCGCGGCTTTCTCTGTGGTGGAACCGCCGGGCGCACCACCCTCAACGGTGAAGGGCTGCAGCATCAGGATGGCCACAGCCAGTTCCTGGCCGCCACCTTCCCCAATCTGAAAAGCTATGATCCGGCCTTTGCCTATGAACTCGCCATCATCATCCGCGACGGCATCGAGCGGATGTATGCGCGACAGGAAAACATCTTCTATTACCTGACCCTCTATAACGAGACCTACCCCATGCCGGCACGGCCCGCGCAGGAGCAGCTTGAGGAAGGGGTTATCCGGGGAATGTACTGCTTCCAGCCAGCCAGCCCCGGCACAAACCAGCAGCGCAGAATCCATCTTCTCGCGGCCGGGGTCATGATGAAACAGGCCTTACAGGCGGCAACCCTGCTGGAGGAACTCGGTTATCAGGCCGCTATCTGGAGCGTGACCAGCTTTACCGAGCTCTATCGGGATGCCGTGGCCTGTGAAAGAGAGAACCGATTCCATCCTGAAGCGCCCTTGCGCCAGCCTTACCTTGAACAGTTGTTTCAGGATAAAAATGCTGTTTTCGTTGCGGTCAGCGACTATCTCAAGGCCTTGCCCAACAGCATCAGACCCTGGCTGCCGGGTCCCCTGACCAGCCTCGGCACTGATGGCTACGGACTCAGCGAAACCCGTGCGGCGCTACGCGATTTTTTTGAAGTCAGCGCGGAGCATATCGCCTACGCAGCCCTGGAGGCTCTCCACCGCCAGGGCGATATCAGCAGGGACAAACTGCTCCAGTTCCGTCAGGTCCTCGGCATTGAAGCGGACCGGCCCGATCCTGCGAGCCGTTGAAGGAGGTCTCCGTGTCAGCGTTTTCTCCCACACCCCCACAAGGAGCCCGCCGCGCTGGCGAGGTGTATGCCGGGCCTTCCGCATTTCGGCTGGCCAGGGAACTCGGCGTGGCCATCGAGCGGGTCCCGGCCTCAGCCTCTTCCGGACGGGTTTCCTGCAGTGATATCAAGCTTTTTGTCAAACAGGGCAACCAGGTCAAAACCACCTTTCAAGCTCCGCCACCAAGCCGCCTGGAAGAAACGGCAAACGTGGCCCGCCGGGAACCGCTCAACGGCATTGCCGCGACCACGGCCGCCAATATGGCACGCATTTGGGAGCGGATTCCCCATGCCTGGCTGCAGGTGAACGTCGACATCAGCGATCTGGAAAGGCTGCGGAAAAGCTGGAATGACCGTGCTCATGAAAAACTCAGTCTGAGCGCGTTCCTGATCGGCGCGTTGGCTGAAACCCTGAAAAAATTCCCTAAGTTCAACGCCTGTTACGATGAAGCCGCAGGCGAGCTGATTTATCAGGGCGAGATCAACATCGGCCTGGCCGTCGATACTCCGCGCGGGTTGCTGGTCCCGGTGATCCGCCGGGCCGACCGCCTTTCTATCGGCAAAATTGCGGCGCAGATCAACGAATTTGCCCGGGCCGGCAGAAGCAACCGGCTGAGCCCGGAGCACTTGCGCGGCGGGGGGATGACCTTGAGCAATCTGGGCGGCATGAAAATCGACAGTCTGTTTCCGCTGGTCAACTGGCCTGAAGTCGCGATTCTGGGCGCCGGAGCCACACGGATCGAACCGATCTGGGACGGCCAGAAGTTCGCCCCCCGCAGCACTCTCAACTTGCTGTTGGGGTTCGATCACCGGGTCATTAACGGCGCCGATGGGGCTCGCTTCCTGAATCAGCTGCAACAGGTCCTGGTCAACCCCATCCTGTTGATCCGCTAGCCGACGTGACGATGGCAGCCTGTGATTGCTTAAAGAGACAGCCGCAGGAGGGACGAATTACTGGTTCTGTTTGGAGAGTTTTTCAAACTCTTTAAAATCCCGGCCCGCATAGGAAATCATTTCCTGCATCTCGATCATGGCCTGTTCGCTATTGCGGTCGGCAATCGCTCTGAACAACTTGCCATGAACCACAAGGGATTTTTTTGCGGCATCGAACTCCATGTAGCGTCTGAACACCGAACCGAGAATGCTTTCGATGACCGGCCTCAGTGAACTCACCACCAGTTCGTTGCCGCAGGCTTCCAGAATGGACAAGTGAAAACGGATATCCGCCTCAATCTGTTCATCCAGATTGGTGGCTTTTTCCATATCCTTGAATGCGGCTTCCAACGCTTGGATCTCTTCCTCGGATGCCCGCTCCGCCGCAAAACTCGCCGCCATCGGTTCGATCATGCTGCGGAGTTCAACCAGATCCTTGATCAAACCCATTTCCAGCTCCGACTCAATGCGCCATTTCAACAAAACCGAATCGGTCAGAACCCATCTGGAAGGATCGCAAATCCGGGTGCCGATCCTGGGCCGCACCTCGACCAGTCCCTTGGCATCCATAAACCGGATGGCCTCGCGAATCACCGTCCGGCTGACATCGAATTGCCGACAGAGTTCGTCTTCGTTGGGCAGCAGCGAAAGTGGCTCCAGCTCGCGGCGAAGAATTTGCAAACTGAGGGAACGCGCCACCTGTTCATGGAGGCGCGTTCGGGTAACCGGGCTTGAGCTGTTCGCCATAAGATAGACTCCTGTCCTCTGGTTAGTTTCCATCCGGAAACGGCTTTTTTCCGCTGTCGCAGCGTCAATCAGCAGGCTTACTTGTGGCGTAGCGGTGTACGCCTCCGCGTAAGCCCTTGATGTCCCCGCCAAAACGGAAAACTGCTCGGTTCCAATCTGAAAACTTAATGATTGCCATCCAGTGGTTCCGGATGACAACGAGTTATAACTACTTCGCGAGGGGGAAAAGGCAAATCCTCCCTCCCAGTATCGATTTAATCATTTCATAATATGATTATTTTTAACAAAAGATCAATAAAGACTTGCCCCGGTTACTGACGGCGAACACATTGCTGAACTGAACTCTCCAGCACCCGGCGGAAGGAGAAGGGGCAAAGCTGTGACGTTGCATTGTCCAGGCCGCTCAGTCAGAGAGCGCTGCTCCCCCACCCGCCGGACGGGAAAGATAAATACTCAACTCTTTGCGGGTTCGCTCCGAATCCGGGTCCGCCACTGCAGCCACGGCCGCAATCGAGGCAACATAGTCAGCCGGCAGACCGGCCTCCCGGGCACCGCAAAGAACGTGTTTTTTATACCAGTCGTAGGGGCTCAGTTCCGGCTGCTGTTCCGTGGCGATATAGAGATAAGCGCGGATCTCATCCCCATCCGGAGTGTGAAGCGCAACACTCCGTTCAAGATAGTCGATCCCCAGTCCTTCGTAACGGTCCAGAATCGGTTTATCCAGCGCAGAGATGCGGTAGACCACCCCGAACACAGCGTCGTCCTCCTGCCCGGTCTCGATGACATCACACTTGCCGGAATGATCGCAGCCCGGCTTGGAAAAAGTCAGACGAAACCCGTGCAGACGGGCGATGGTGACAAATTCGGCAGCCGGGATGCGTGCCTTGATTCTCGGCACGGACATATTTGATCCATAAGCAAAATAAAGCATACAAAAATCCTGTTCAGACAAAAACTCACCAAAAACCGCTGTTCACGACAATTTCCCGCACCACCGCCGGGTCAACCAGCAACCGGATGTTCGGGGGTCGTCAGGAGTAACTGGTAAAAGGCGAGGTCACACCAGCGCTCAAACTTGAAACCGGCGTGACGGATGGTTCCGGCATGAAAAAAGCCGAGTTTTTCGTGAAGTGCAATACTCCCTTGGTTGGTCACATCGACCGCGGCGATCATCACATGATATTGCTGCAGAACCGCCCGGGCAATCAACTCATCCATCAACATTTTGCCGATCTTCCGTCCGCGATGGTCCTTGTGGACATAGACCGAATGCTCAACGGTATATTTATAGGCCGGCCAGGGACGAAAAGGACCATAGCTGGCGAAACCGAGCAGTTCTCCATTTTCATCAACAGCGCCGACCACCGGGAAATTCCCCGCCTGCTTATCCCTGAACCAGGTCTCCATAAAATCCATGGTCCGCGGTTGATAAGCATAAAGAGCGGTCGAATTGGCAATGGCTTCGTTAAAGATCTCCAGAATTGCCGCAGCCTCAGTCTGATATTGACAGTCGATCAGTTCCATAAACACATCCTTTTTCAATTGCCCAGTTGAAAGTCGAGTTGGCTGGGGGATTATAGCCCAGCCTTGCCCAGAAATAAAAATTTAACTCTTGTTTCATTTCGTTAACTCTTGTAAATTTATAAAAACCTCCTAATAAAAACAAATCAGCTATGAATGAAGCCGCCGCCTTGCTCCTTGTCGAGCAGCAGACCAAACCAGATGAACGCCTGCCCGAACTCATTCGCGAGTTGGCCGGAAGGTTTCAGCTGGACGCCTATCTGTGTCGGCAACGCCTGGTCGGCCAGGGGCTGGCACACCTGGCCAGCGGCAAACCCGAATTCCTGGCCAAAATCTCACCTCTGCTCAAGTCCGTGCAGGTGCCACACTGGATCGTCGCCCCCCGGTCCCCGCGGTTCGCTCCCCAGCGCTTGCACAGCCTATCGATCGGTCAAAGTCAGGTCCAGTTCAACGGTGCTAAAGCAACCGTCACCATCCCGGACGGCAGTGAGCTGCTGGCGGTTTTCGCAGACCTGTCAGGCCATCTGGCCAAGCAGAGTGTCAAGCAGTTGCTCTCCAGTCATGCATATCGGGGACTCGACAACATTGCTCATCTCAGTGAGCAAAAACGGCTCAAGACCATCCTTCAAGGACAGCCGGTGCTCGATCTCTATCTGCTTGACCGGCAACGAACCATCAGCGCCGGGATCAGGGTTTTTCCCGGCAAGTTTGACCCCAAAGGGCTTGGCGAGCTGGCCACCTTGAGCAGCCGGCAGAACCTGCAGCGCATTCTGCAACTGATGCGGGAACGCGCGGGGGAGTTCCATCTGTTCAGCGAATTCGGTCTGGCCAACCTGCCCGGCTGCCGCCTGTTCACGGAGCATCCGGAACACCCGGACACCCTGCGCAAAAACCTGCTCAGCCTGACCCGTTATGGCTGGCTGATGGGGGATCTGTTGCACAGCCAAACCGCACCACCCCAGCCTGCCGATGAGACTAGCGCAGCCATGGCCACAGCCGCGACGCTGCTGTCACCCCCATTGGCTGCAGCGCTCGGGGAATTGGGCCAGGCCACGCCGCTGGACCAGGTGTTCCATGAACAGCAGGCCGAAGCGCAGCAGACCGCGCGCCCTGCAGCAGCAGCCGAACCGGACGGAGCGCTGCTCCCGCCTCCCCCGGCAACCCGTTCGACCGGCTTTTTGCAGCACCCGGTCTCCTGGCTGGCACCCATTGCCCCGATCATATTCGCCACTGTGCTGGGGTTCGGCGCCAAGCTCTTCGGCCCCTTCCAGGGGCTGTTCCAACAGGCCGTTCATTCCGGAGCCCTGGCCCTGGCCGGAGCAGGCCTGGCCGGCTGGTACGGTTTTCTCTGTCTGCGGCTGAAACGACGGGTGGAAAACACCCCGACCAGCCGGATTCGCTCTTTGGCCATGGGTATGGTCGAAGTCAAGGGCAAGGCCATCCGCAGCTATGCCCTGGTCTCACCGATGACCCAGCTGCCCTGCGTATTTTATAGGCTGACCAAATACAAGCGGGCCAACAACAATGAATGGCGACTCAGTCATGTCACCAGCAGCGGCGGAGTCCCGTTTCTGCTTGATGACGGCACCGGCCGGGTGGAGATCGATCCCGCCGGCTGTCGGGTCAGCGCCAGGACCCGCACCGAAGGCAGCGATGGCGTCGGCGGTCTGATCGGCTACTGCAGTGAGAGCGATGAAAAATGGGTTGAAGAAGTCATCGTCGAAGGCACTTTGCTCTATGTGCTCGGCTTTGCTGCTCTGAAACCTCGCCAGGGACCAACCCTGGCGGAAAGAAAAGTGGCGGCCCTGCGCAAATTGAAGCAGGACCCAGCCAGCCTGAGCAAATACGACCGCAACGGTGACGGGCGCATCGACCAGGACGAATGGGACGCGGCCAGAAGCGCCGTTGAGGAGGATGTCCTGCGCACCGAACTGGACCTTAACCATAAGCGCAAAAAACAGGAGGAACAGATCATGATCGGAAAAAGACCCGGCTATCCCCTGATTGTCAGCGAAACCCACTCGGAACAACAATTGACCGCCCACTACCTGCTCTACAGCATCCCGCTCTTTATCCTCGCAGGGCTGGCGACCGGATTGGCATTTTATCAATTATTTTATTATCTGCACGGATAACCACACAACTCGACGCGAAGGAGAACACCTATGGCGGGCTGGATAACTCTGGGAATTTTACTCTTGCTACTGCTGTGCTGCGGAATTTACACTGTCATTATTTATAACGGCTTTGTCGCCCTGAAAAACAATATCAATCAGGACTGGAGCAATATCGATGTGCTGCTTAAACAGCGCTTTGACGAGTTACCGAAGCTGATCAAGGTCTGTGAAGGCTACATGCAGCACGAACAGAAAACCCTTGAGGCGGTGGTCAAAGCACGGTCGCAGGTCAACGCGGCACAAACCGACAACCAGAAAATGCAGGCCCAGGGGATGCTGACCGAAACCCTCAAGTCGCTGTTCATGGTGGTCGAACGCTACCCCGACCTGAAGGCTGATGCCGGTTTTCGGCAATTGAGCAACCGCATCTCGGAGATCGAAGATCAGATTGCGGATCGGCGTGAACTCTTCAATGCTTCGGTGACCATTTACAACACCAGGCTCGAGCAGTTCCCGGACCTGATCATTGCACGGCTGTTTAATTTTTCCGGCCGCTCATTGTGGACCATCGATCCAGCTCATCGCCAGGATGTCGAAGTCAGTTTTCAGCATGCCTGAAAAAATCATTAAAAAGCGGCTCGTGGATAGCCGATAAGCAATTAATCCATTCGATTCTTCAACACCGGAACCACAACGACACCAAACGAGGACCCGGGGCTCATGGCGCTGAACTATTACCGACTGCTCGGCATCCCGCCGGACGCTGATCAGAACCGTATCAAGTCTGTTTACCGCAGTCTGGCCAAACGTTTTCATCCCGATGCAAATCACGGTTCGGAAGCGGCGGCAGAGCTGTTTCGTCAGGTCAATCAGGCTTACAAAATCCTCTCCGACAGCGAGGCCCGGGCCGCCTATGACCGTAAACTCGCCAAAGAGGAAGCAGCCCAGGAGCAACAGCGCCCTGGCAGCAGCAGGACCGCCAAGCTCGACCCGCAGCAGAAGTTTAATCGTTTCCTGAATTCGTTGCTCGACGCCCTGATCGGCCCGGACGAGCCGCCGCCCCGCCCGGTGCAGTCCCAACCGCGCACCCCGCCGCAAAAAAACCACCAGCCGGGCAAGCCCGCCTTTAATGTCTATTATCATCAGGCCATGGAGCAGAACGCCTCCCCCTATATCCGCGGCAGCGACGGAGTCTATCGCAAGGCGGAACCAAAGCGCCCATCACCATCCCCGGATCGGCTCAAAAAGAGAACCATTTAACCGGCCTGCCACCTGTGCGCCCTAAAATTCTTCACTGCACGCCCTTGTTCTTCGTTCCGGCCATCAGCTGTTCTCCCCTCGGGATAACTATATTAGTTTCTGTCCGGAAACTCCGCTGGGGTACCGTAACGTTTCTGATCTGGAAACCAGTAATTTTTCGCAAGGTCAAGGAAATCAAGCATTTGTGCGGAGGCGTAGTGCTTTACGCCGCACAATCAAATGCGTAGATTGACGCCGAGATTGCGGAAAAGGACGGTTTCCGGACAGAAACAAATTCGTTGTCATCCGGAAACACTGGATGGCAATAATGAAGTTTTCAGATTGGAAACGAGCAGTTTTCCGTTGTGGCAAGGAAATCAAGGGCTTGCGCGGAGGCGTACACCGTTACGCCGCACAAGTAAGCCTGCAGATTGACGCCGCCACAGCCGAAACTTCGGTGGGGTACTGTAACGTTTCTGATCTGGAAACCAGGATTTTTTCGCAAGATCAAGGAAATCAAGCATTTGTGCGGAGGCGTAGTGCTTTACGCCGCACAATCAAATGCGTAGATTGACGCCGAGATTGCGGAAAAGGACGGTTTCCGGACAGAAACTAATTAGCGGTTTGCCCTTTACAGGAGAATACGGCTATGATTCCATATCGATAAATTTAGCGCCAGGGAGACCACCATGAGCGAGGACATTGCGCAACTCAAGATGTGTGAACTGCGAGCCAAAGGACTGATGGAAGAGATCGATCGCCGCTCGGCCAAGCCGACTGTCGTCTGCGGCAAATGCAGAGCCAAGGCCGACCGCCCGGAGTACCTGCACAATCCCCGGCCACTGAGCAGCAAAAAACTGGATCAGTACTGGGGCTGAGCATGGAAAAGGTCCTCGACTTCTTCTCCGCCAACGACCACTTTGCCAACCATTGCGGTATCGAACTGCTGGAAGCACAGCCCGGTCGCGCCAAGGCCCGCATGGCGATTCAGCCGTTTCATCTCAACGGAGCGGGTACGGTGCACGGCGGCGCGATTTTTTCCCTGGCCGATTTTGTCTTTGCCGTCGCTGCCAACAGCAGTGGCCAACTGGCTCTGGCTATTGATACCCATATCTCCTTCATCAAGGCGGCCCGGGGCGGAACCCTCTATGGAGAGGCCGCCGAACTCTCGGTCAATCGCCGCCTGGGGCAGTATCAGGTTCGCATCACCGACCAGGACCAACAATTGGTGGCGCAGTTTCAAGGGACGGCCTACCGCAAACAGGAAGTGCTGCCGGCCTGGCCGGATGGCTAAATATTTTACTTCAGCCAGGGCCATTGCCCCCTTGACGACACAACCTGAATTTGTGTAAAAATCCGTTCTTTAACACTCGGTTAAGGCGGTCGTATCCGCCACCATCAACTTTAACAAAGGACAATCAGCATATGATCAATGCAAGCGATCTGCGCCGCGGTATTATTTTTCAGCAGGATGCTGCTCCCTGCCTCGTTCTGGATGTCAGCTTTCAGTCACCGACGGCGCGCGGCGGCAATACGCTGGTCAAAACAAAATTCCGCAACCTGCTCACCGGCCAAGTCCTCAACAGCTCATTCAAATCCGGCGACCGCCTGGATGAAGCCGATTATGCGCGGCGTAAAGGGCAATTTTTGTATGCCAATGGTGACCAAGGTGTGTTCATGGATCAAGAGAGCTATGAACAGTATGAAATCGGCGGCGATCTGTACGAAGACATCAAGGGCTATCTGCTCGATGGCTGCGATGTCTCGCTAGGGGTCTTCAATGAGCAGGTCGTCACTCTGGAAATGCCCCAAGTGGTTGAGCTGATCGTGACGGAAACCGCGCCGGCCATCAAAAACGCCACGGCCACCGCCCAGACCAAGGAAGCCATTCTGGAAACCGGCATTGCGGTTCAGGTGCCCGGCTACCTGGAAGCGGGAGAAAAAATCAAGGTCGACACCCGTGAGTGCCGCTTTGTCTCACGCGCCTGAATTTGACGGCTTCGCAAAAGCCGGGTAACAATTGCTTCACCCCTTCAGTAGTAGGCATTTTGAGCGCTGCCCGACTCGTTGAGTTTGTAAGCTCGGGAAAATCGTATTTATCCCGGAATGGCGCTCGTTCAAGCAACTTTGCAGTAAACTCGGGACTGTCCCCAGGGTCATCGGGGGCTGTCCCAAGAGTTTGCGAGCCATGAAACTGCAGCGGTCCGCACCGCAAAGACCTGGGACCGCCCCCGTGAGGGGACAGTCCCGGTTTTGCTTCTGTAGCGGAAGATCGGTGCTAACCAGGATGATAAATGCCTGACTCGTTGATATTGTGGGGCCAGGAAAATCGTATTTATCCCGGAATGGAGCTCGTTTAAGCAACCTTGCAGTAAACTCGGGACTGTCCCCAGGGTCATCGGGGGCTGTCCCAAGAGTTTGCGAGCCATGAAACTGCAGCGGTCCGCACCGCAAAGACCTGGGACCGCCCCCGTGCGGGGACAGTCCCGGTTTTGCTGGCATCGCCCCTTTAAACTAGCGCCATTCATATTTATCCCGACCTTACTTTAAATATTTTAGGATGGACTTTTTCAACAATCTGCTAAGCTTTGTTTTAAATACCTACCTTTTTCACTGGTAGCGGTGGCTTGCCTGCAACGAAAAGGAGGTTCCATGCTGAGAATGGCAGTATTCGGAGTGTTACAGACCCTATTTTTCGCATTTATTCTGAAGAACTATCTCAATCTATCGTGGCCAGGAACATTTATGACCCTGCTAACGATATTCCTCCTGCTGTTCTCTCGGGTCTGGTACCTTGTCAAAGATCAAAAAAAGCGGCATCAGCCCCAAGAACATTAACTGCCAGGCACTGCATCGCAGCGTTGGGCCAACGTCTCAATCTGCCGGATCGCTGGCAATACTCTCTGTACCATTCATAACCCGAGCGCAGAAAGCGGTACAGAGCACGGTCGATGTCAACACAATCTTCCCCACCCAGGGATACTCCGGTTTCCTCTCAATCCATCTCTATTCGCAATATTTGACGATATACCAAAGATTTCTACAACAAATCACCATAAACAGCGAATTAAAATAGTTTTCATATTTTTACTTATCGCACTATATGTCGAATAAGGGTAAAATATAGACCTATATCGACAAAGGTGGCGAAAAATGACTATCGATAAACTTATGACTGACAAGGCCGTTTTATCGACCCTGGGAAAACGACTGGCTCGGCACCGAATAGCGCAAAACTTTACCCAGGAAAGTCTGGCGAACGAGGCCGGCATATCGAAGCGCACGCTGGAACGCCTGGAGGCCGGGCAATCCAGCCAACTTCTGACAGTCGTTCGCGTGCTGCGCGCCCTGGATATGCTAAACCTGCTTGAGGTAGCAATTCCTGAAGCGATGCCCCGCCCGGCCGAGCTACTGAAGATCGGCAAAGAGCGGCAGCGGGCTTCGTCAAAACGAAAAGAGAGTGCCGAAGAGCCTTGGCAGTGGGGGGATGAATAATGGCGACGGTTGCCGAGGTGAAACTGTGGGGCAGGACCATCGGAGCGGTTGCCATTGAGGACAATACGTCCACCGCCCTGTTCGAGTATGACGAAAAATTCGCCCGGAGCGGAATCGAGGTTGCTCCCCTGACAATGCCGCTTGCGCAACGCGTCTATTCTTTCCCCGAGTTGCGCAAAGAGACTTTTCATGGCCTGCCGGGACTTCTGGCTGATTCATTGCCTGATCGGTTCGGCAACGCCCTGATCAATGCCTGGCTGGCAACGCAGGGGCGTAAGCCCGACTCTTTCAATGCCGTCGAGCGCCTATGTTATACAGGCAGCAGAGGAATGGGAGCTCTGGAATATGCCCCGGCGATAGGATTTCGCCAACGCAAGTCAAACCCCATCGAAATAAGCCAGCTCGTGGAACTGGCTTCCGAGATTTTGACGCACCGCAATAACTTTGCCGCGACTTTCGGTGACGACAGCGCCAGGGAAGAAGCTTTGCGCGATATCCTGCGCGTTGGCACCTCGGCCGGTGGCGCCCGCGCCAAGGCCGTCATCGCCTGGAACCCGCAAAGCGGAGAGGTCCGTTCCGGCCAGGTCAAAAACGCTCCCGGTTTCGAACCCTGGCTCCTGAAATTCGACGGCGTCTCCGGCAATAAGGATAAGGAGAGGGAGGATCCAAAAGGATACGGCGCTATCGAGTATGCCTATCACAAAATGGCCACGGCTGCCGGGATTGAAATGAGCGAGTGCCGCCTTCTGGAAGAAAACGGCCGCCGCCACTTCATGACCCGCCGCTTCGACCGCCAAGCAGACGGTAGCAAACTTCACATGCAGTCACTGGGAGCAATGGCTCACTTCGATTACAATCTGGCAGGAGCCTATTCATACGAGCAAGCGCTGATGACGTTACGACAGCTCGGCCTGCCCATGAGTGCCATCGAGCAGCAATTCCGCCGCATGGCTTTCAACATCATCGCCCGCAACCAGGACGACCACGTTAAGAACATTGCCTTCCTGATGGATAAGAAGGGCCAATGGTCCCTCTCCCCGGCATTCGATGTCACCTACAGCTATCACCCGGACGGCAACTGGACCAGCTCTCACCAAATGACGCTCAACCAAAAACGCGACGGCTTCAATATGGACGACTTCAAGGTCTGCGCTGAAACAGTTTCCATGAAAAAAGGCCGAGCAAAGTCGATCTGCCAGGAAGTGACCAACGTTGTCCGGCGCTGGAACGACTACGCCGAGGAGGTCCATGTCGCCCCGCACTGGCGTGATGAGATTTCACGCAATCTTCGGACCTCATTGGTGTAGGCATTTGTTTTAAAACTTACGAGATTTGAGACGGATTTTATGGCCATGACTGTCCGATTTCGCCTAAGGCGAAGTAAGATTCCGCTGCAGCAAAATTTATGAGAACGCTCTGCGCTACAATTGGTAGCCGGAGCGTTTAATGTGCTGAAAATGGTGATTGATAAGAAATAAGTAAAGCGGAGCAACCCGACTCAGAAGAAGGAAATAATGACCGGATTATCTAGGCGAGTGGTTGAACAGATAGAGGCCGAAATCGCCAGGTCGTTCAGCATATCATCGACGAGGCGAGCGACTTCCTGAACTGGGATTTTCAGATCGTGATGGTGTGAAAAGCCGAAGGAGCTGTGTCTGGAGCGCACCGAACTTAGGTGATGGTAGTTACTCATGTCCGGAGGGGTGGGTTTGACGAGCAGTGGCAGAGCGATAAGATTAAAGTAACGGCTGTACTTTAGAAGCAATCCGGCCACGGCAGGTCGGGAGGAGCGGCTCCGACGCGCCTCGGGCGCGCACCATATCACAGCAAACACATGTCAACTATCAAGATTAGGAGAAAGTATGAAGGAGAAAGTTTTGTTCATAACCGGCGCGTCAAGCGGCATTGGCCGCGCCACGGCTTTTCTGGCCGCCAGGAATGGCTATAAACTCGCACTGGTGGCAAGACGTGAAAACAAACTTAAAGAAATTGTTGAGGAAGTCGGGGAGGAGAATGCCATTGCTCTTCCTGCCGACATTACGAAGTTAGAAGAACTTGAGAAGGCGGTCCACGCAACAGTCGAGAGGTTTGGAAAAATTGATGCTGTTTATGCAAATGCCGGCAAAGGTCTAAACAAAGCAGGCACGGAAAAGGGCGATCCCGGAGAGTGGGACCAGTTGATAGATTTGAATGTGAAGGCCCTTTTGTATACCGCAAAGATGACATTGCCGCATTTAAGGGAGACGAGGGGACATTTTCTTCTGACAAGTTCAGTCGCTGGCAAAATCTACTGGTCTGGTTCCGTTTACGGCGCTTCCAAGTGGTTCGCTTCAGGTTTTGGGCATAATCTCGCAAGGGAGATGAAGGAGTGGGGCGGTCGCTGCACGATCATCTGTCCAGGAATGGTCAACACTGAATTTTTTGACGAGCCCAAACCAGACAAGTTGAAACCAGCGGACATTGCAGATGCGGTGGTGTTTGCGCTGAATGCTCCTTACCACAGCACCGTGAGAGAGATTGAGGTAATGCCGACCAATTAAGATCTCGTCCTTGGTGGGAGGAGATCAAATGACCCGGTAAGTCGAGACCCGCTGACCTATTCCAGATGCTGCGGCGAAATGTAAATCTTTTCAATTGAGGGTTTGATTTGGCAGACCCACCCGATAACGTCCGAAAAGTTATGCCACTTCTTTTAGTTGGGTCCGATCCGGCGGAAATGATTCTTTCTTGCAGATCCTGCAAAGCAGTAACGGCCAACCCCATTTTCGAGGTTGGCCGTTACGGTGTCTGATGGATGGTGAATTTTAGAAATAACATCAACTAGTCGTAGCCTTTCGGGCTAAAATGAGAACCGATCCGGAATAAAGCATTTTCACAATTTTTACATTGAGTGAAAGAGCCACAATGCCAAAAAATTCGTTATCTCCCGAAAAAGTTAGTCTGAAAGGTATACTCACCGTTGTTGCCGGGGTCACCCTGATTAGTTTCGATGCATTACTGGTAAGATTGGCGGCAGTCAATGGTTGGAATGTCTCTTTCTGGAGAGGTCTATTGATGGCACTGGCGATGCTGATGCTAAGCCGCGTTATAGCTTCATGTCAGATTCGATCTTCCGACAGCACGGCGTTGGGGACTTGGCTCGCTGCGACTATGATGGCAGGCAGCAGTTTGTGTCTGGTTCTCGCATTCACCCTCACCCAGGCGGCCAACGCTGTGGTTATTCTGAGCGCTTCGCCGCTATTTGCAGCCCTTATTAGTCGCATCGTTCTTGGCGAAAGATGTTCCTACCGCACCTGGCTGGCAATTTTTATCTGTATTTCTGGCGTATTCTGGGTCATGTCCGGGTCGCTGGGTGCAGGGAATCTACTTGGTGACGGGTTAGCTGTTGTATCGACGATATTTATCGGAGGCTATTTTACCGTTTTCCGCCGTTATCCAGAAATTTCGCGGCCCGCAGCAATCATGCGTGGAGGAATTTTGTTGTGCTTGATGGCACTCCCTTTTGCCACACCGATGTCATTGCCATATTCCAGTTACAGTTGGCTGATACTTGCCGGCCTAGTGCAGATGCCGGTTGCGTTGCTACTAATAACTTCCGCCACGCGTTTTCTGCCGGCTGCTGAAGTCAGCCTGTTTCTTTTGTTGGAGACCTGTCTCGCACCGATCTGGGTTTGGTTGGTATTGGGTGAAATCCCTCCATCGGCAACCTTTGGCGGCGGGGTTCTGATAGTTACCACACTTCTGTTTCACACCCTGTTCGGTATTTATGGCCAAGGAAGAGAGAAATGAGATGGACTAACCTAAAACAGGATCGGTCCTGCAAAGCCAGAACGGCCAACCAGATATTTCAAGTTGACCGTCTGTATGCCTTACATCTGAAGGTTTGAAAACTTAAAGTGTCTTGTATTTTTTGCTGCATTCGTTTTCAGAGCCAAAAACTTTGATTGCTGAATATCCTGCTTCCCAATGTAGGGTGTTCGATAAATGGCGCAATACGAGAAGAACCCACGATCTGGTAATCGTGGGCTCTTAGTGTGTTACTAATGGTGAGTTTCGAGATGTACAAAAGGGATCACGAAACCAGGGTCTCTTCATCATGAATCTCCCCCCAAAACCCTCATAAAATTTCCCCATATACCTATCAAAAAGTATCATTAAATTCCTACCCTCGAATCACAAGCCGTGTTAAAGTTTTTTCATCTCCAGCCAAGGGAGGGGGTAAAACCAATAGCGATACTAATAATTATCTAACGGAAAGGTAGGGTTGTATGCCGTATGCAGACCTGAAAATCTGGAAAAAACTGGCACTTGGCTTTTCCATTGTCGTACTCCTTCTGGGTGGAGCAAGTGGTTACCAACTTATCTCCCTGCAATGGGAGCATATTGGCTATGCATGACGTTTATATTGGCCGGCAGCCCATTTATCAAAACGACATGAAGGTTTTTGCTTACGAATTGCTTTTTCGGGCAGCCGATACGCAAAATGCAGCCGTTTTTGCAGATGCTGACTTGGCGACATCTCAGGTTCTAGTCAATTCAATCGTGGAAATTGGGCTCGATCAAATCGTTGGAGATCGCCCGGCTTTTTTCAATATGACGCGCAACTATTTACTATCTGAGAGCCCTTTGCCATTTTCCGGTGGACGGATAGTCCTGGAGGTTTTGGAAGATATCGAAATTGATCAGGAATTACTGGATGCCGTAAAAAGGTTATCCGATCGCGGATACCGGATTGCTTTGGACGATTTTATTTTCCAGGAGTCATTGCGCTCACTGGTGGACGTTGCCGATATTGTCAAAATAGACATTACTCAACTGACCCGGGAAGAGCTTAAAAAGCATGTCGTTGAACTACGCAAACAGAGCGTCAAATTACTTGCCGAAAGAGTAGAGACCCAAGAAGAATACGATTTTTGTAAAGTCCTCGGGTTTGATTTGTACCAGGGGTATTTCTTCTGTAAACCGAGAGTTATAAAAGGTCAGCGTATCGCCTCAAATAAACTGGCGATTTTGCGGCTTCTGATGAATCTGAATAACGCTGAGGTTGATTTTGAAGAATTAGAAAATGAAATTTCTCAAGATGTTTCACTAAGTTATCGTTTGCTCAGAACGATCAATTCCGCTTTTTTTGCGCTTCCACGGAAAGTTGAATCTATTCACCAGGCGGTGGCTTATATCGGTCTGCAAAGAACGAGAGATCTAGCTATTTTGCTGACCCTGTCCGATTTCAACGACAAGCCAAATGAGGTTTTGAAGACGGCCCTGATTCGAGCGAAATTTTGTGAAAAAATGGGCGGCTTGGTCAAAATTCCTAACACCGAACTGTTTTTTACCGTCGGTTTGTTTTCAACCCTGGATGCGCTGATGGATGCGCCCTTGGAGACGGTTCTAAAGGGATTACCATTGAGTGAAGATATCGTTGACGCTCTTTTGTATAGAGAAGGGCGTCCGGGCGAGGTTTTATCAAGGGTAATGGCATACGAAAGGGGAGATTGGGGGAATGTTTCTCTTGATTTATTAACCCCGGATCAGATCAGATCAGCCTATTTGGAGTCTTTGCATTGGGCAGATGAACTGATTGGTAGCTTAGCATAAATGAACCGCTGTCACATGTACGTGATAAGTTCATATCGGGGATTGAATCTGGATAATCTATGGGACTTATTGACAATATTAGCTTTCAAAATAAAATTCAGCTCATTGAATTAAGAAGTCATCCCATCTGCCATTAATCACAAAATCCCTTTTGGCACAGGGAAAAGGCGTGGATCAGGTATCTTTCAAAAGTAGTAAATTATGCTCGGGTGAACTGTCTCGGATTTTGCCCCACATTGATTTTAGGCCAAAAAAACCGAGTAGATCTAAATTACTGAATATCCTAAAAACCAACACACATAGGTCTAGAATTTCAACAGCTCAAAATTATGGAGATACAAAAATGGCTGATTAACTCTATCCGCTCAGCCACTTCATTCCCCAAATTGCATCAAAACTGTGAGATCGTTGCTCTTATTGTGGATTCCATTCACCAAAAGGAGGACCAATGAAAAAAGAACAGTATTTCTGCCTTGTCTGCGGATTCAAAATGATAGGTTTTCATCCCGATACCTGCCCTTTTTGCGGGGCGCGGAAAGAGTGGTTCATCACCGCAGAGGAATACTCGGCCGGGTTCAAAGTCGTGTCAACACCGGTCAATGAAAAGGTGGCCAAGCTCAACTCTCAACCGGCGCTCGGTTATGAACATGCGGCCTAACGGCTTTGACGTCATAAAATATTGCTGGCAATTTATCTCTTGTCAAAGAACAGTAGGCGGCCTTACCATAAAAGGGTTGTTCCCGATGGGTCTGTTTTCAACAAACGAACCGGGGTTACCTGAAACAATATGAAGCCGGAAAGCAAATTATATTTGCCGATTGAGCCTGCCGCTTTAAATCACGATCCGGAAAACGTAAGTGTCCTTTCTGCACCAGGATAAAAATGCTTGAGATTGAAGACATCAAAACTCGCCTGGCCAGTTATCAGCCTCGTCTGTCCAATATGGACGCGGAGCGTCAGGCAGCGGTAGCAATGATTCTCCGCCATGGCGAAAAGGGAACAGAAGTTCTGTTTATTCAACGGGCGGAGTTTAAAAATGACCCTTGGTCGGGGGATCTCGGCTTTCCCGGTGGCCGCATCGAAGCAGATGACCCGACTCCGCGAGCGGCTGCAGAGCGAGAAACCTGGGAAGAGATCGGTTATACGCTGACCGACGCCAATTACCTCGGCCGTTGCGATGACATGGCCGGGGCCTTTCTTTCGGTTCGGATTTCCTGCTTCGTGTACACGATTTCGGCAGATGCGGTCTTTCGCATCAACGGAGAGGTGGTCAAATATTTCTGGATTCCCCTGGCCACGTTGCTCGACCCGCAACGCAACAGGCACATGCACTTTTTTCATCGCGGATCTGACCGCCAGCATCCCGTGGTTCATCTCAACGAATGGAGTCCCCGCCCATTGTGGGGGATCACCTACCGGCTGGTGGACAATTTTTTAAATCTTTTTGATCTCTCCTTTACCTATCCGGAAAAGCTCTGAAGCACGCCCAGCGTGGCACCCTTGACTTCGGCCAGCTCCTCCCCGCACAATTTTGGGTATACTTAGTTGATGAAAAAGTCCGTCCTGAGACTTTTTCATGCCCGGTGGGGAAAATGCGATTTCCCCCACCTTACGGCAGCAAAACCGGGACTGTCCCCGCATGGGGGCTGTCCCAGGTCTTTGCGGTGCTAACCGCGACAGTTTCATGGCTCGCAAACTCTTGGGACAGCCCCCGATACCCTGGGGACAGTCCCGAGTTTATTGCTAAGTTGCTTAAACGAGCGCCATTCGGGACTGTCCCCGCACGGGGGCTGTCCCAAGAGTTTGCGAGCCATGAAACTGTCGCGATTCGCACCGCAAAGACCTGGGACAGCCCCCATGCCAGGACAGTCCCTGTTTTGCTGCCAGCGACTCTTCAACGAGCGCCATTCTGGATTGTCACCGTCCCAACTCCATGGACGTATCGGTACGGGCGGGCTTTGAGTCAGCAACGGCACACCACAAGGTTTTAACCGGGGAGAAATATGATGAGAATTTGGGTCGATGCCGACGCATGCCCTGCGGTGATCAAGGAGATTTTGTTCCGGGCCGCGCAAAGAACCGGCCTGCGGCTGACCCTGGTCGCCAATCATCGGCTCCGGGTACCGCCCGCCGGCAATATCGATTTTCTTCTGGTGCCCGCCGGCTTTGATGTCGCGGACAATGAAATCATCCGCCAGCTCAGCCAGGGTGACCTGGTGATTACCGCCGATATTCCGCTGGCCGCTGAAGTGATCGAAAACGGTGGCCAGGCGCTGAACCCACGCGGCGAACTTTATAACGAGGACACCATTCGGGAGCGCCTGAACATGCGGGATTTCTTGGATACCTTGCGTGGGGTGGGCATTGAAACCGGTGGCCCGTCCGCCCTCACCAACAGCGACCGCAAAGCTTTTGCCGGGCAACTGGACAAACTGCTCAGCCGTCACCAGCAGCACCAGAACTCCTGACAGATGCCGAGGGCATCAGGCTCAGCGCAAAAGCCGGGCAACAGCTTTCGAGAGGTCGACCAGGGTATAGGGCTTCTGAATGAAAGCGGCCGCCCCGCCAGCCAGAATCTCTTCTACCCGCGTATCATGACGAAATCCGGATGACAGCAGGACATTGACCGCCGGATCGATCTGTTTGATGGCGGCAAAAGCTTCCTTACCGGACATCACTGGCATCATCAGGTCGAGGAGTATCAGGTCGATCTCCTGCTGCCGGTGCTGAAACAGTGCAACGCCAGCGGCGCCGTTCTCAGCCAGCAGAACCTTATAGCCGCATTCCTGGAGGAAATCCCGGGCGGTGCTGCGCACCAGTTCTTCGTCGTCAACAACCAGGATGGTGCCTTTGCCCCGGGCAATAAGCTCTTCAGCCGGAGTCTCGCCGGCGCCGATGAAGCCCTCATGAACCGGCAGGAACACTGCCACTTCGGTCCCCACCCCCGGTTGAGAGGAGACTTCGATAAAACCCTTATGCTGGCGGACAATATTGTAAACCATGGCCAGTCCAAGACCAGAGCCGCTCCCTTTGGCCTTGGTCGTGAAAAAGGGCACGAAAATCTGCTCCAGGTCGGCCGGTTTGATTCCGACTCCGCTGTCGCTGACGGCAATGCACCAGTAGTCGCCGTCACTCACTTCCGGTTTCCCTGCGACTGTCGACCGGGTTAGCCCAATGCGCAGCACACCGCCCCAGCGATCCTCTTGCGGACGCATCAGGGTCATGGAATGCGCGGCATTGATGCTCAGGTTCAAGAAGGCCTGCTCCAGGCTGCCGGCATCGGCAAAAACCGGAATACTCTGGTCCAAAAGGGCCTCAATCCGGACCGATTTGTCGAAGGAATTTCTGGCAATCAGCACCACCTGCTCGAGCACAGTGCGCAGATCCAGAGGAACAAACTCAAAATCGTATTTTGCGCGACAGGGTCAACAGCTGATCCACCACATCCTTGGCCCGCAAGGAGGCTTTTGAAATCATCTCCAGATGTTTGAAAACGACCTCCTCCGACAGGTCCTCCCCTTTCTTCCGTTTCATCTCCAACAAGGTTAAACTGCCAAATTCCAGCCAGGGCGTTATTAAATCATGGGCGATCCCACCGGCCAGGGTGCCGATGGATTCCATCTCTGGGCCTGCTGCAGATCCAGTTCGGCGCGCCGCCGCTCGCTGACATTTCGCCCTTCGGCAATCAGGTAAATCGTCTCACCGTTTTCGTCCAGCACCGGCTTTAAGGAAATATCCAGCCAGAGCTCGCGGGTCTCTGAATATGGCAATTCCAGGTGGGAAAACATGCCGTTTTGCGCCGCACGACAGAGCGCCTCAGTTTGCCCGCCAGCCCGGTTCACCAGGCCACCAGTCGATCTCCCAAACCGTTTTCCCGAGCACTTCCGTGGGGCTGAAGTCATGAAAAGACAGGGCGGTCGGTTGATTTTCAGGATTCGACCGGCCGGATCGAGCAGTAAGATAAACTGAAAGGAGTTGTCAAACAGGGTATAAAAAATCTGCTCGCTGGCCCGCAACGCCTGTTCGCTGTTCTTGCGCTCGGCGATCTCCGAACTCAGCGCCAGATGGTGTTCGTTCAATTGTCAATAAACTGATTCAAATACCCGGCCAGGCGCCGACTTCATCATCACCAAAGGGCCCGGCAATGGCCGCCACCTCGGTCGGCTGCTGGGTCTTGAAATGGGCCATCAGCAGTTGCAGTGGCCTGGTAATCAGGGTGCTCAAGCCATAACTCGCCACCAGGTTGAACAACACATACAGGCCGAACAGCAACGCAAAAGAGTTACGAATTCTGGCCAGGGGCTGATAGATCTCATCCAGGTAAGCGGTACTGCCGACAAACCACTGATAATCCTCTATCGGGGTAATGATGGCCAGTTTGTCGCGCGCTTTGCTTTCCCCCGGATTTCTCCACTGGTAATAGATGGAGCCCCCTGCTCTGGTTGATAATCTGTTTGATCGCGTAGATAAATTCCGGATCCAGCTCTGCGTCATACAGGTTTCCCTGCAGTTTGGGATGAAAAATAATCGTGCCGTCTTTGGCGATGATGAACGGGTAGCCGCCGCCCCGAAATGGATCCGGCCAGGGCCTTGTTGATGTTGTCAAGATCGATCAGATGATCGAATTCATCCTTGTAGGCCGAGACCGAGATGATCCAGTCCCAAGCCTTAAAATAGGCCATATAGAGGGCTTTTTCCGTGCTTCCGGCTCCCCGGACTGGTCCAGAGGTACTCCAGGTAGCCGGACTTCAGCTGTATCTGCTTGCGGATAAAGGGGTAAGAGGAGACATCGATCCCTTGCACGGTTTTGTCCCGGTGCACGGTCACAACCCCCTGACTGTTGATGCAGTAAATATAACCGGTGCTGCCGATATCCTGCCGCAGCAGTAACTCTGCCGCCAGCTCCTTAGCCTGCTGTTCGCTGTAGCGTCCCTGTTGGTAGTCCGCATAAACCGCGGTGACCATGGACAGTTGGGTCTCGGCAATGGAATGAAGATGGTTTTCGATGGAAGAACGGGCGACGGTCTGCACCAGGGTGTTGATCAGTTCGGTGCTGTTATGAAGTTCCCGCTTGATGTCGTCCTGGATTCTCTTTTCCGCTGTTGAATAAATGAGCCAAAAGCTGGTGGACAGGGCAAGCAGCGCCAGCAGGAAAAAGAAACGAAAAACTTATTGCGGATAGAAAAATATGCCATCACCACTATTCAACCGGAAGAGTCCAGATAACCCGACGCCGCCTCCGCTGAACAGCCATGTCACGCTCAGCCGGACGGAAGTAAAAACCACTATGCAGGATGTTGAAAAACGTTTTCGAGGCAGCAAGTACAAGGCAAAAATTGCCGAAGAAGCGCAGTTTACATCCAGTAAATGAGCATTTTAAGGCTATTTTTAACGCAGTAATTGCAACGCAGATAGTTTTTCAACACCCTGCTATGTACTGAAAGTGTATAGGTTTTGACGGACTGAAAGTCCCTAAAATCCCCCATCTTCCCTCATGGGAGAGGGCTGGGGTGAGGGGGCATTTTCACCCCCATCCGAACCTTCCCCCATCAAGGGGGAAGGACTCAATTCATAGAGCCTGAAAGTCCATAGTTTTGAACGAGCGTACTGGAACAATAAACCAGTGTCCCCCTGAATGGGCCACCGGAATCGGCAACAGGAATGTCGGCTGCTGATCTTGCAAAGCAGTAAAAACGGGGCAGCTAACGGCTGCTCAGACTGCGCAGGGTGCCTCCGCCGTGCCCAATACGCCGTCCGCCATGGCGATATGGTCGATACTGCGCCAGTCGAAGCCAAGCAGGGCAGCCCCTTCGGCATCCACAGCCACCGGATCGAAGCCGGCGACAAGCTTTCCGACCGGCGGATTGCAGGTTGCGCCGCCCAGATGGTAATCAGCCAAACCGACCCGGGCATCGATAATATTGAGATCAGGGCGGCGATAGCGATTCAACTCGAAAATCGACTCATGCATATGGGCATGGAAAACGGACTTTTTCCAGTGCCCGCCCTGCTGATAATAGGCTGGTGGTGCACAGCCGAGCATATTTTTTCATGGACAGCGTCACCTCGGCCAGGGAGTGGGCTTTGAGCATGGCCAGGGAGATGACGAAACTGTCAAAAAGGATTTCCGGCAGTTGCATGCTGGGGAACACCTGACAATCCGAGCGCACCAGCTTTTTAACCGGGGCATGATTCAGGTCGAGCAGTTGCACCCCCTTGGCCTGCGCCATTTGTTCATAGCCGAGCTTGCGAAACGCCTGCGGGGTCTCAGCCCCGGCGCACCGACCCCCTCGGCGACAACGATCGTGGCGTCCGACCAGGTCCGTAGCGCATCGATCAGCGCGGCGACCAACTCCACCGGGACCGTCACCGGCGGCGGAGAATCATTGATCAGATTCGGCTTGATCAGAATCTGCCGTTGCCGGGCCAGAACCTCGCGCGCTTCGATAGCTTCAAGAAGATCTTTCAAGCGATGGGTTTCGGGGTAGCGGGCAGAAACGGAGTGCCTAGCTTTCATCAAATCGACCTTTACCGGTTAAATTTTAGGTATCCTAACCTAATTACCAAAAAAGGGAAAGATTCTCATTGGCAAAAACAACAACAGCGAACCCTGTTCAGGGCTCGCTGTTGTTGTTTTGTTTGGTTGTGGAAAAATTCCGTTACTTTTGATAAAAGCTATTCTTGAAGCAGGGTTATGTTGATCTGATAGACCGCTACCGTACCGCTGACTTCGTTGGCCACCAGCACCAATGGTCTGCCGTTGGGGCTGGCTGCTGCCGGCACAAAGGTCAGCCCTTCCGGCCGAGGTCTCCGGCTTCGGCTATAGCATCTTTAACATCAGCGGCATTTTCAAGATCACTGATCCCTTTGATGTCATAACTCAGGTCGCGGTTGTTGGTGTACATGACATATTCCGGGGCATAAGGATTGGAGACATCGTAGACGAACACACCACCGATCCGTTCCAGGCCGATGAGGCATAGGTATGGCCGTTAATCGTCCCGACGGTCACCCCTTCCGGCTCCGGCCCTTGTTGTCGCTGCGGTCATCGCCGGTATTTTCGGCATTATCATTATTGAAGTCGGCGCCATACAGTTGCGCGGTCAGGCGCTCGAACTCACTGCCCGAATCAAACACCTGCAGCCGCGTTTCCGGGTCCAGATGGAGAAGGAGCGGGCCCCGTAGGCGTAAAGCTTCTCAAAGTCGGTGCCGCCGTTCATTGCCCTGTGGTGAAGTAAGAGAATTTCAAACGCCGCAATTGGTTATCTTCACCAAAGCCGCCATTGGTCGTCAGACCGCTGTCCAGGGTGACATTGTCAGCATCATAGTAATCTTTGGCCGAAAATTCATCGACGCAGATCCCGTCATCAGCAGCAAAGAAATATCCGGCCGCTTCACAGCTGGCCTGATCGCTGATCCCGTTCAGCCAGTCCTCGCGGGAATCCCCTTCGTTGGCGGTGATCAGGTAAGTCTTGCCGTCATGGCTGAAACTGGCAAGGGAATCGGGCATATACATGCCCATGACCGGCCAATTGCGGATATTGACGCCGTCCTTCTGACTGGCATCCAGTTCATTGCCGGGGATCGAATGATCCTTGAAGCCAAGGCCGATGATTTTATCGATAGTACCGCTGGCGAGATCAATCACGGCAATGGCATTGTTTTCCTGCAAGGTGACATAGGCCATACTGCTATCGGCACTGACGGTAATGTATTCAGGCTCCAGACTCTGCGCCACCGTGGCTTTATTGTCCGCGGTAGTCGCGCTGTAGCCGTCGAGAACCATCTTGGCCGTGGGGAGTTCATCATAACGCGCGGCACCGACGTTGAAATCGGTGAAGCCGACTGTAACCAGGGAATAATCAGCCACACTGATCACGGCCACGCTCCTTCCGGGTCGATGCTGTAGCCTTCATTCGGCTCCCCTTCGCAAGCCACAACCACCTTGGAGCCATCCGGAGTGAAGGTCACCATATCGGGCAAAGCTCCGACCTGGACGGAATGAACATAGGCCAGGGTCGCGACATTCACAAAAACCACCCAGCCCGAATCGGTCTTGGGAGCCGCTTCAACCGCGACCGCAGCAAGATTCCCGCTGACACTGACGCTGTTGACGGCGCCAACCAGGTCGGTACTCGTCACCACCCCGTCAGCTACCAGCATCGCGCGCAGGTCGATGGTCTGGTCGAGCATCGGTGCGGTCAGATCGGCCGCGTTAAAGACATCCAGGTTGCCGCTCTCGCATTGACGGAAAAGATCCGTTGCGATCCTGCGTCAAAGGCCACAATTTCTGCGGCGCTGGCATCAAAACCCTGCGATTCGGTACTGGCCAGCCGTTGCAAAGTAATAACCTGCCCGGCACCATCGGCGCCATCGGCCCCCTTGGCGCCGTCATCCCCATCATCTGCGCAACCGGCCGCGAGCAGCAGCAGGCCACTGAGCAACACCCCCCAGATACAAACGTAGCTGTTTCTTTTGCATTGAAATCCTCCATAATAAGTTAGCCTGTTGCCATCCGGAAACTCCGCAGGGCAACGGTTAAGTTTCAGATTGGAAACGAGTATTTTTTCGTTGTGACAAGGAAATCAAGGGGTTGCGCGGAGGCGTAGTACTTTACGCCGCACAAGAAAACCCGCAGATTGACACCGCCACAGCGGAAAGGGCCGTTTCCGGATGAAAACTAGCCAGAAATGAGGAATTCAATAAAACTAACGTTTGAGCTTGGTTAGCTTTATGTAAATTTGCCGTAAAATATCGCTACTGCAGACGATAACGAAAAAAGGCAGAAAAAAAGCCGCCGGCAGAAACAGCCGGCGGCTTTGACAGGTTATTGAATAGGTCCATTGCGGATCTATTTTTTTACGGGCCGAAGAAAACTCCCGGCCACGAGGTCAGGAGGCCTGTTGTTGCTGGGCACCCATCAGATAGCTGTGGATGGCATTGGCTGCGTTCTTGCCGTCACCCATGGCCAGAATGACGGTGGCGCCACCGCGGACAATATCGCCACCGGCAAACACCCCCGCAGCGAAGTCATCTGGTTGTCGTCAACCTCGATGTTCCCCCACTTGTTCAGTTTGAGATCCGGACAGGTCGAGGTCAGCAGCGGGTTGGCCATGGTGCCGATGGACATGATGACGATATCGGCTTCGATTTCGCTCTCGCCGCCTTCCACCGGAACCGGCCGCCGCCGACCCGAAGCATCCGGCTCACCCAATTCCATCTGCTGCATTTTAACACTCTTGACCCAGCCGTCCTCACCGCCGCCGATGGCCAGCGGCGCAACCAGGAACATGAACTCGATCCCTTCTTCTTCGGCATGGGCGATCTCTTCAACCCGGCCGGCATCTCTTCTTTGGTCCGTCGGTAGGCCAGGATCACCCGCCCTTCGCCCATTCGCTTGGCGGTCCGGGCCGCATCATGGCCGTGTTGCCGCCGCCGAAGACGACAGTAGTCGGCCCCTTGGCAATCTGGGTGGTGCTGCCGCGTTTATAGGCGCTCATCAGGTTGACCCGGGTCA
>CAXXJU010000034.1:0-13098 GCA_963668145.2 Geopsychrobacteraceae bacterium | reverse complement strand
AGCGCTCCACCGTGCGAAGGATTTCCTCGTCCTCCACACCTTGGGATAGCCGGTACTCCACCCTACCGATGGTCCGCTCGTCGGGCAGGTCGGGAACGAACACCTGCTCCAGCGGATCGGTGGAAGAGGGTAGGGGAGGGGAGGGACTTTGCGCCAGGCAAACCCGATGGCAAACGAGGAGCCCCAGGATTATGCTCCATGCTTCCATGCGGAGAAACCATCGGCCCAAGCCCATCAAGCCTTTCCTTTCGCCCACCCGTCAGAAGTCGATGTGATATTGCAGGTCGAACCCGAAGTTCCCTTGCTCGGTTTCCCCATCGTTGTCCCATTGGCCGGAAAGTGTCCAGTTCTTTTTCTTGTACTTCACCTCGAACTTCTTGTCGTTCTGCGTATCTGCTTCGCCGCCGAGGCTGGTGGTGAAATACAGAAACACGTCCTGGGCGATTTCCTTTCCGACCACCAGTTTCGGGGTCAGCGATGTTCCGCTTTCCGGGTCGTCCGTCGTGTCGCCGGAAAGCCGAAACTCATCCAATTGAAACTGCTTTTTGATCTGCTGGTTCACGCCGTAGACATCGGAGAGGGCTCCCAGTCCAGTACTCATGCCTTGGCCGCTTTGCAGGTTGTTGGCGGTTTGTCCCAGTACCAACAGGCTTAAAATGTCCGTCTGGCTCATGCCGTTGTCCGCCGTCAGCAAGAATTCCGGGTTGTCGATAGGGCCGCGCAGGGACAGCGTGATGGTGGTGGAACGCTCGATAGAGTCTTCCATGTAACTGATTTCATGGGTCGCGGCGATGTCCACGTAAGGGTCCAGTTTCGATTCGTCACGGAATTCCACGATGAAACGTTGGACCTCGAATTCGTTCTCCTGAAAAAACACGCTTCCCGTGTCGGTGCTGATGGTGTTCAAAAGGCCGGGTTGCTCGTTGGTCCCGGAAAGGACAAGATCGGCCTTCAGTTCCAGGTCGGCCACGTTGTTGCGCACGCGAAGGGTATTGTCGGCCTTGACACGTACGTCGAAAGCCAGTTTGGGCGGCGTGGCAGTGTTGCGATCCAGGGCTCGTCCACCCCTGCGCGGGCGGGTCGCCTCGCGGATTTTATCCATAATGAGCGCACGTTTCCAGGGGATGTCTTTCACGTAGTCCAGTTGTTTGATGTCCAGGTTCCCCGAAAGCTGTAAGGGCCAAGGGGCGCCGGTGAGGCGCAGGGTGCCGGAAAGAATGGGGTCCAGATCCTCACGCAGGGAAAAAAGAACACGGTCCAAACGGGCGGCGATGTCCGTTTCCGTCACGGTCAGATTTTCCGGGTCGAGGGTCATCAGGCCGTTGGCTTGTACCGAACCGCCGTTGTATCCGAAACGAAGCTCTCGTATGGCTACCTGCCCCGTATCCAGATCCAGGTTCCCTTGCAGGTTTTCCAAAGGAACGTCCCAGTCGGCAAGTTTGAGGAAGCCTTGGGCGAAGGAAAGATTGCCGACGTGATGGGGGCGGTTTCCCTTACCGAACCAGTGCAGGGAAAGTCGAACAGGACCGTAGGCTTGTTCCACGGTGTCCGTGAAGGCTTCCAGCACGCGCCAATCCGTCTCGCCGCGTACCAGTACGTCGGCCATTTGCTCCTTTTGCCATGTCGCCTGAACCTCCAGGTTGCTCTTCTTACCGATGAACGTCACCGGAGGCAAGGTTAGCTTGTCCTCCTCCAACAGGATGGCGAACGGCCCCGTGTTTTGGAATGTCAATCCATTGCGAGCAAGGGTCAGGCGTTCGATCTCCGCGCTTCCTTGGAGCTGCCAGAAATCTTGCAGCTTGGTTCGAGCCTGAATCTTTCCCGTAACGAGCAGGTTTTCCAAAGGAAATCCTGTCGTTACCATGATTAAGGGAGCCAACTGAAGATCCTTCGCTGCAAGGTCCAGACTCAGGGTATCCGTTTCGTCGAAGGAGGCGATCACGGTTTGTCGAAGCTGCTTATCGAACAAAGATCCGGCCAAGCGCAAGGAGTCGAAGGTCAGTTCCAAGTGAAACTCGCTGGGTCCGACGGGAGCGCCATAGAGTCGCGTGGGAGCCCAAAGCATGTCCGCCGTGATACGCGGATCGTCCATCGTGCCGTCCACACGCCCCTTCAAGGTGATGGCTGTATGGTTGTCTTTGAAAACCTCGGACAGCGGGTCGATCATGCTCAGGGTCAGCCCGTTGGAGGAAACGCGAAGATCCCATTCGTTCCAATGGGTCAAGGTTCCGGTTGCCTCCAGAGTTCCGTTCTCCCGTTCCAGGGCGCAGTCGGAGAACGTGACCGTGTTGTGTTGGAAATCCGCTTGGCAATGGCCCTTGTCCATGCCCTGATCGCCCAAGGACAACGAAGAAAAACTCAGCCTTGCACCTCCGTTCAGGTCGTCGGGCGTGCCCTGTACGAGCCCCCGCCCGACGATGTTGCCGGAGAGGTGCCGGGCGATGGATTTGTCCAGTTTTACCGTATGCACCAAGTCCTTGGCCGAGAGCCCGTCGGTTTGTACCTCCGCGTGCAGTTTCAGAGGATCGTTGGTGAAGTCAAGGTCCAACCGACCGTGCAACAAGCCGGAAGGTTTCTGTGCTTCGATGTTTTGGAATTGGAGCAAGCGATCGAAGTAACGGATGTCCGCCTTGGTGTGACCGGTGGGGAAACCTTCCAAACTGAAGTCCTGCATGTCCACCCCGGCGGTAATCAGCGGGTTGCTCGCCTCGCCGCGCAGGGTCATCCATAAAGAGCCGTGGCCGTCGTAGACCATGCCGGCGATGGGCCCCACGTCCTTCATGTGCAGAAGGTCCGAGGAGTATTCGAAGTGAAACTGGCTGTCGAATCCGAATTGGGTAAGCCCAACCGCCACGCGGGAGTTCTTGCTGGTAACCATCCCGTCCACGAAGCGGTAATACTGGCCGTTCAGTTCGTGTTTGGTGTGGAAGTGTGCCTTGGCTAGGGAAAGGATCATGTCCCCACGACCGGCCAGGGCCTCGCGATAGGGCTTGGCGTCCACAAAGAAGTCGCGAATATCGAAATCCACTTCGCCGCGCAGGTCGAAGGGGATCAGGGTTCCTTCCAGGAAGAGAGGGCCGTCTGCGCGGAAGCGAGCGCGGGAATCGCGGACGGAGAAGTCCTCGCAGATTTGGGCCACGTCGCAGCCGTCGCAACGCAGGTCGGCGCGGGTACGTAACTGTTTGTCGAAGGCGACATGGGCCTTGGGGAAATGAACATATCCCATTCTATCCCCGGCGTCGCCGGTGTACCAAACGCCTTGCTCCACCGTCACACCTTCCGGGGTGACTTCGAAGGGAAGATGGAAATCCTTGGGGTTGTAATAGTTGTCCAAGCCGGGTTCGCTCTGCCAAGCCACGTCGTCCAATTTCAACAGACCCGTGGCTTTTGGATTCGACAACGGCCCCGTTGCGTCTGCGTCCACCGTTAAAAACCCGGTCAACGGCAGCATTCCCGGAACCGCCGGGAGGAGGGTATCGACCAACTCTTCCAGGGGCAAATGGAGATGCAAGCGGAGCGCACCGTCCAGTGGGTCCGCTTGCAACTTGCCGGAAAGCGAAAGCAGGGTTCCAGGCAGCGTGGCATACAGATGGCCTAAATCCAGGGTCTTTTTCGCCAAATCCAGAAGGGCTTCCGCCTCGATACGTGTCACGAGAATCCGCATCTCGGCGAGATACAGGCTTAGGGCTCCGCTTTCCAGGAGCAGGCGATGCGTGTCGCCTTCTGGGGTTAGTTCGAAGCTCAGGGGCTCCAGGGTGCTGGGGGCTTGGCCGGCCAAGGTAAACTGCGCCGTCGCTTTTTGAATCAGAACATGACCGATCTCCAGCGCGAAGGGAAGGTTTGGCAACGAGAATGCCTCGTCGGGATGGAAGGAGTTTGGCGGCTCTGAAGGCGGGGCTTCCGGGGTTGGGGACATCCGCCATTCCACGGAAGGAGAAACGACCAAGACTTCGGTGATGGCAAGGCGGTTGTATGGAAGCGCCCACAAGTCCACCTTGACCTGAAACTGCTCCACGGAAAGACGGTTGCCGTCCGGGAAGCGAACGGTCAGTTTGTCGATGCGAGCCTGTCCACCTAAAAGATCAAGGAATACGGAAGCTTCGACGGTTGGTCCTCCCATCTCGCGCGCCGTGCGGTTCACCACCTCCAGCAACAGTCCGGGACCGAAGCTTTCCACCGCCAGCAACACCAGCACGGAAAGAAACATCGTGCCGATGAGGAACATTGCCAGAGCCTTCAACCGACGCAAAAACGCATTCCTCCTTCCGAGCCGTGGTCGGCTCTTTCTGAACGAAACATTATAGCGCCATCGAAGGCTTCTACTCAAGAGAAAGCGCGATTCTTTCCGGGCATTTCGATTCTTGTTCGGTTCTCCAAGCATAGAATGGCTCCGGTTTTGTCGCTCCTCCCGGCGCGAAGAAACAGTCCTCTGCGCCCCGCCCGATCCGCCCGTCGGCGAGGAAATGGAGTCTCCATGAACGAGGCTCCATTTCCTTGCAGCGACGGGCGCGGGGCCGATGCGGCGGGAAGGTGGACGACCTTCGGTCGATCCCCCTTCCCCGGTTCCCTTCAGGAACCGCCCGAAAAAAACGCCCGGACGCAAGCAGGCGACGTCTGTTGAACCTTGTCGGCGGTTCGCTACGCTTCTTCGCCGACCTTCCAACGAAACAGGAAGCCTGCTTGGCGTCCGTTCCGTCGGCTTGTGCCGACGGATGCGCGTGGCCCTCCATCGGAAGCCTTCGGCTTCCGATCTTTCCCTCTTCCGGCGGAAGAGGGAACGCGAGCGAAGCTCGCGAGAGGGAGGGCCCCGCGTCGGGCGTTTTTTTTCGGGTGAGCCGCGATCGGCCCCGGAAGGGCCGCCAGGGGCGGCTCTTCGATCGGGCGGGGTCGTGGTCAAGCGGTGACGCGCCGGGTGTTCGGCGAAACAACGGTTTCTTCATGCCGGGAGCAGGTCGGTTAAAATCGGTGCCGTGGCGTTTCCTTTCCCTCCGGTTTCTGCTAAGTATGGAAAAGATGCGATTCTTTCCAAACGAATCGGTTCTGCCCGAAGGGCTCGCTCCGATTCCTCGATGGGCGACGAAAAACCCCAATGACCGTGTTCCTTCTTTCCATACTGCTTGTGCTTGGTGCATACTTCCTGCTCACCTCGCCGTCCCGTCAAGGGGTGTCCTTCTGGGGGGCTTGGCTGCTTGTTTCCCTTGGGGCAAGCTGCATGATGCTGACGGAATACCTCTTCGCCGGGGCGCTTTTATCACTAGGCATGTGGGTCGGATGGGGACGCTCGGCTTGGATGGAGAGCGCCGTACCGAAATTATCCAAAGCGCGAGTCGGCCTTTGCCTTGCCTTTTTTCTTGTGGCGGCAAGCTTGTTAGCGTCCCCGATTCCGGTGCATCGTCCAGCCACCCAAGCGGCACACGAACTGACGACAAAAGACTATCCGTTGGGAATGCTGGCGCTGTATATTATGGTGTTGGTGTTGATTCCCGCCGGGTTTGTGTTGCTTCGCATTTTGGCGCGTCACCCAAAGGAGAAACGATGATCCCGGATGTGACCACGTGGCTCCTGGCGGCGGCGGCCCTGGCTTCCTTGGCTTTATACGGTCTGCTTGACGAAGCGTCTGCCGTGCGACGACGCGGCTGGGTCTTGCTGATGGCCTCAACGATCCTTGCCTTTCTGGCCCTGACCCAAGAGACCGCCGAGACAATCTGGGAAGGGCGCGTGGTTGCCTTTCTTGCCCTGGCATGGCTCGCGGCATGGACGGTAGGACGACGCGGCAGGACGCGGACGGACCCTGCGAGGTCTCCCGATGAATCTTGAAGTCACCCGACAGATTTTCAACCTTCCCTTGTCGCTGGTCGTTTTGTTGATTTGGCTCGCGGTCGGGTTGGGTGTTGCGGCTCTCCAACGGTGTTATCTCCCCGCCTTGGGGGCGAAACCGGGACGGTTCGTTTGGCTGTATTGGCTTGTTGCGGCAGGTTTGGTGTTGTGGGAATCGTCCTCGTTTTTGCTTGGCGATACCGCCGAGATCGGAGCCTTGTTCACCACAGATTTAACGCTGCAAGGACTTCCCGGTTTCTCATCCCCACTGCGCGTGCTCCGAACCCCGTGGGGGCCGTTAGCTGCACTGCTTGTTTGCGCGGGGATGCTGGCGTCGCTCTGTCTGGACGGGCGTTCGCGGGAGCCGAGACGGCTTTCCTTTGCTTCCTCGTGGCCGGGTATCGTGCTTCTGATGCTCGTGTTCAGTCCCCATGCGCTGCTCTGGTCGGCAGCATCGTTGTCGCTTGTGTCCCACCGGAAAAACTCCGGTTCGGCGGCGGAACCGAACGACGTGTTCGTCCTGCCGGGCGGAGCGCTGTTCGCATTGTCCCTGTTGGCAGAACTCTTTCTATTGGCACGTTTGGCAGGGCAAGACGTGGCGTTTCGCGTGGCTGGTATTCCTTGGGCGTTTCTCACCCAATCCAACGGCGTCCTTTTCCCGACTGCCTTGAACGACTTGGCCTTGTTCGCCGTGGTGGGCTTGCTCGTATTGGGAATGGGTCTGTTGAAAGCCGCTTTTGTCGAGCGAGGGCGGGCTTACCCGAAAGTTTTGATGGGAGCTGGTTTGCTTATCGCCCACTTGGCGCGGGTTCGGCCTGTGTTGGAACAAGGGTTTTCCTGGACGATGCTTCCCATCGGCGCGGGTATCGTTGTTTTTTCCCTCGCCGTTTGGGCGGGGGCGGCTCGCTTGGCACGGCGCACTTGCGATGACATGGCAGCACGAAACACAGGACGCGATGCCCCACAGCCCGAAGGTTTACCGGTTCCGAAGGCGCCGGTTCCTCTGGAAGCCTGGATGCTTCGGCATGGAGAAGCCGTGCTGGTGCTGTCGGTGATGGTTCTGTTGCTCGGCTTGGCGGGAGTGGGGCGATGGCTGAACCTTTGATCCTTCTCCAAGCGCTGTTCTGGGGAATCACGGGGATGGCCCTGGTCCTAGCCGTTTGGGGCGTCGTTTTCTTTACCCCGTCGAAGGTTTCGATGTTGGTTACGCGCTCGGTCTTTGCTCTGCTGTTCGCGGTGTCGTGGGTGGCTTTGGCCGTTACCGTCTCTTCCCAAGCGTCGTTTGTTCAGACCTACTTCGATCCCTCCCGCTTCCTCATTCCCCTTCACGATGCCTTCGGCCTTCGTTGGCTCGGCTATCCGATCTCCCTTGCCGTGGACCCTTTACGTTTGCTGCTCTTGGCCGGAATCGCCCTGGCCGGAATGCAGCTTCGAAGCACCCTGCGGGAATCCTCGATGCCCTCCTTCCCGCTGCTTGCTGTTGTCATTCCGTTTCTATTCCTGGCTCATATCGTTCACATCACGGCTATTTTGTTGTTGTTCGCCTCGTTGGCCTGCGTGGGGCTTTTGCGACAAGGCCGATGGTGGAAGGCTGCGAGCTTGTTCGTCGGGGCTCTGCTCGTATTTGCGTGGTCCCTTCTTGTCGCTCCGGGGATGGAAACCGAAGCGGTCCCGGAGCGCCTCATTTGGGCCGACGGCCTGTTTCTGGTGGGGGTGCTACTTTTCGTGGTGAAAGACTTGGATTTTCGTTCAGCACCGTCGGAGGACGGCCCGCCCGTGGAGGATGCGTGGTTGCCGCTGTTGTTGCTGGCTGTCTGGCAAGGGGTGACGCAGGTGTTGCCCAACGGTCTGTTTCCCTGGAGCGCCGCCGTGTTGGTGGCCCTTGTCGTCACGCTATCATGGGGCTCTGTGACCGTGGCGAAACGGCAAGCCCTGTTTCTGGCTCTGTCGCTGATCGGGCTTTGTACCGCGAACACGACCGGTCTTCTGGCCACGCTATGGATCTGGTTTCTTCTGCCGATGGTTTCGGTGCAAACAGCATCGCCCTGGGAGCGCCTCTCGCCGCTTCATCCCGTGGGATGGGGTGTTCTGGGCATCGGCGTTTCTCTGGTTTCGCCCATCCTTGCGGACGCCTCTTGGCTGTGGCTTGCTTTGGCTGCACCGTTCTTGATCGGCAGGGGGGCCGCTTGGGCGTGGAACCGTGAAGGGCGGGAGGCTACGACGGAACCGGCGTCCCTTGCGCGGGGGCTTGTCCTGCTTGGTTTGTGGGGGCTGGCCTTGGTTCCCGACGGATTCACCGCCCTGTTCGGTCCATTGGCCAAGGCCATGCGCATCACCTTGTCGCGTTTTCAAGGATACGGACTATGATCCTCTTGCCCACCCTGTTCATGCTAACGGTGCTGGTCGGGCTTGGCCTGTGGAGGCGCTTCGGTGTCACGCCTCTTTCCGCGTCCGTGGCCGGGCAACTGCGTCTGGCGGCCTCCTTGCTAGCCCTGGCGGCGAGCTTTCTTCCCCAGCTTCGATCGGATGCAAACCCGCTGTTTCTCTTTTCCACCGGCTACGTTTCGGTCCTTCAGTCCGTTCTTTTGGGTGTGACGCTTGCTGTCGGTGGGTATTCCCTCTTGGCGAACCGAAATGACGGCGAAGACACCGACCTGTTTCTTACCGCCTGGCTCCTGGCCGGGTTCACCTTGATGACCAACCATGCCTTGCTTCTGGCTTGTGCGGTGGCGGGTGCGATGGCGATGGTTCGAAGTTCCTTGCCGTCGGAGCGCGTTCCTCATCGCTTGGTTGCCCTGACCGTTGTTTCACTTTTGCTTTGGCTGGTGATTCTGCTGGCGTTTCGCGGTGGGCTCGATTTGTCTTTTCTCCGCTACCACGACCTTGCCCACCCCTTGCGCCTGCATCTGCTTCTGGCGACGGCGGCTTTTGCGTTTCTGTTGATGCAAATCTGGCCTTTGGTGCTGGCTCGTCTTGCTAAAAGCGACCGCGAAGGTACGACAACCTGGATGGCCTTTCCGATGCAGATCATGGGGTTGGCGGTGCTGTTGGCCGTACTTCCCGCCCTGGACGATCCCGATCCGTGGCCGCGACGCTTGGCTTTGTCCACCGTCTGGTTGGTTCTTTGCTCCCTATCCGCCGGAGTCGCTTGGCTGATGGGACTTCGCTCTCGTGCCTTGATCGGGGCTCTTGTGTCGTCCCAGGTTGCGATGGCGGCTTTCGGTTCGTCGAGAGAACAGGCCCAAAGCCTCTTGGTGCTGCTCACGTGGCTGTTGGCCGCGATGGCTTGGTTCTCGCGCGGGCAAGCCGACGTGGCGGACACGAAACCGGGCGGCAAGGCCCTGTCGCGTCTTGACTACCTATTGGGTGGCTTCTTTGTTTTCTGCCTGGCCGGGCTTCCACCCGTAGGTTCTTTGTGGCGTGTGCTATCCGGATCGCTGGGGGAGGCCCCCTGGCTATTGGGTGGCTTTCTGGCGATGCAGACCTTGTTGGGCATGGCGCTGCTGCATCGGTACGCCGTCAAGCCGTGGACGGGGTTGGATGGGCGGCGGCGCCTCTGGCTTTTGGGGATGGCCTTGGCGCTGGTGCTGCTCGCCCTGGCCGATCCCTTTGATGGAGCGACCCTCCAGGCCGCGAGGGATGGGTTATCAGGTTGATCCGAAACCGGGCCGGACGCGGCAGCTTTCAGCCCCCGTCGGAACGACCTCCAACACGCGGGCCTCGTAGCGGGCGGAGCCCTTGAGCAGGCGGTCCAACAGCATGGCGAGACCGAACGAGACGGCAAAGCCTACGGCCCCGCCGCTCATGGCCTTGGCGTCCTGTGTCCAGTCCGCAATGGAAAGGGACTGGCCCAGCATGGCACCGGCAATCAACCCCCCAAGAGGCAGAAGGTAGGCGATCATCCCGGCGCGTGTCATGCTTCCATCGGGAAGCCCGAAGGTCACGGTGTCCCCCACCTGGGCGGAAATGGAATTTCGTACCAGCAGGTCGTCGGGGTCGTCCGCACCTGTTCCGAAGCACAGCCCGTTTTGCCCGCAGCCCTCGCACGCACCGCGCTTGCGGGTGGAAACCCGTGCGTAAGCTCCTTCCAACCCGATGACGATTCCCTTGCGAATGTTGCTTCCTTCTTGCATGACCCGAACCCTTTCCCGTCGGTTACGGGTGCATTATGCTCCGCGATGGTTCTGCTTGCAACCCGGAAAACGCATGTCCGATGGAAAACAGCAACACGGGGCGAAAGAAAAACCGGGATTTTTGTGGCTCGTCGTGATACCATCATCACCGTTTTTCTCCGGCTGGTTTTGATCCTTCGCGGCGCTATCGCGCCGTGATCGGTTGGCTGGAGGTTTTCCGTTCCCATGTATTAAGGTGACGTTGCATGACTCGTATCCGCTTGGCGATCCTCCTGATCTTGGCTTCTTTGGTGCTATCCGGCTGCTCGTCGGACGCAGACCTACCGCCGGAGATGGAGGCAACCGCTTTGCGTCCCCTATCCGCCCCGGAAAACGGCGGCCTGCTGGGTCGTTGGCTCAGCCCCGGTGGTCTGTACTATCTGGATGTACGGGAGGGCCAAGGGGTTTCCTACGTGTTGCCCAGTCAAAGCGGCACGCTTACCGGCGATGTAAAGGCCCAACGAACCGACAACGCCTTGATGTTCCGCGCGGGTGACATGGTGGTTCGCTTCGAACTGGAAACCTCGTTGTTGGATCGTGCAATGGAACGTTGCCTGATTTTGGAGGGAAGCAAGCTGTGTCGAGGATGAACTTTCGAACAATCGCCGCCGCCGCCTTGGCTCTGGGAATCGTTTGGTTGAGCGCCTGCGCAGCCAATCCCAACGGACTGCCCGGACGAGCCGAAGAACCCACGCCGCCGCCGGTCGAAAAACCTGCTCCCGACATGGATGGGAAAGCGCCCCTTCCGGCGGATGAGCCTGCCGGAACCGGCGAGCCCAAGGAAATACGCCCCAACGGTCTGGTGTTGCTGGAACGCAGCGAGGAAACGCTTCCGCCGTGGACGTCGGATCGTTACTCCGATACCGAGGAAAGCTTCGTGGTGGTCGGCAAGGCCAGCCAATTTGGGCTCGCTGTATCCCGCGCAGTTGAAGGCGATGGAAGACGCGGTTCGAGACATCCTGGTTCGTTCCCTTGGTAGTGCCGACGGCGTGGAGGTCGTCAGCGAGTGGGTCAACGACGGCGATGGAAATCGCCGTGTGAAACTGGTGGCCAAGCTACCCGTGAAGCAAGGGGTGATCGAGGTTTTCGGCTTCCATTTGGAGAAAATCTATTATGAAACCTGGAAGCATGAGGATCAAACCCTCTTCGTTTCCTGGATGCAGGTAAGCTGGCGTAAGTCCATCTTCCAGAAAGTGCTTTCGCAAATCAGCCAGTAGCCGCGCCGTTTTTTTGGGAGCGAAGCCGTACTCGCCTACCAACGCAGAAGAATGCTCATCCAACTCAATCCGCCCCATAAGAAACCAGTACACAAACGTTCCCCGGCTGGATCTTGCCCATGCGCACCGCCATGTCCAGCATGATCGGGATGCTGGCCGAGCAGGTGTTGCCGACCTGCCGAAGGTTGGTCAGCACTTTGTCCGGCGAAAGCCCCAACGCGGTGACGCTGTTTTCGATAATGCGCATGTTGCTTTGGTGGGGTATCAGCCAGTCCACTTTTTCCGGGAGCATCTGCGCCTCGGACAAGACGCGCTCTACGCTAAGCGGAACCACTTGGCTACCGTACTCGAACAGATCCTTGCCTTCCATGTGCAGGTAAGTTCCACCCTCTCCGCCTCCGTTGCGGCGTGGATGGACGCTGCCGCCTTGGGGGATGTAGAGTTCTTCGAAGCGGGAGCCCTCGCTGCCGGAGCAGGCTTGCAGCACGCCGCGGCGTTCGTCCTCGCTGCGTTGCAGCACGACCGCGCCCGCGCCGTCACCGTAGAGCATCATGGCGGCCTTGTTGGTCGGATTGATGAACGGTGACAAGCATTCGGCGGCGACGACCAGGATGTTTTCGTAGCGTCCGGCCTCGATCAATCCCGCGCCCAATTCCAGAGCCTCCAGAAAGCCGGTGCTGTCCTTGCCTGCGTCGTAGGCGGCCACGCCGTGCAAGCCCATTTTGTGAGCCACGCGGGCGGCGGTCTTGGGCATGATGTGGTCGGGCGTCGTCGTGGACAAAAGAAGCAGGTCGATCTCGTCCGGCTCCAGCTTCGCGGCCTTCAAGGCCAAAGTCCCCGCTTTGGCGGCAAGGTCGCTGGTTACTTCGTTCTGGGCGATGTGACGCGACTCCACGCCGGTCTTGACCAGCACGTCGTGGGCTTCCACGCGGTATTCCATGCCCTGTTTATTGACGAGGAAACACGCTCCAGATCCTTGTTGGTCCGGCGCTGGGGGGGAAGGTAATGCCCCGTGCCGACGATCACCGCCTTGGGTCATGCTCGACTCCATACCGCGAGACAACGCAACCGACTCAGGACGCTGCGCCCGGAAGGTTGCGTGAAGCTTCGATGTTTTTCCGCAGAACGACGAAGGACGCTTCGCACCGCCATTTTATCGGAAACGGAATGGACAATCATGGTTGTTTCGAAAAGAAACCACTGAATGGAAAAAACGGCGGGAGAGTTGGACATCCGTTCAGGGTTTGAGTATACTCTTTTCGCTGGAATTCATGATCCCGACGACCGAGACCGGTTGCAGATCCTTTACCGCGCCTTCGCGAACACGGTTCGATATGAGCAAACGACGACCCACTACCGATGCGGCGAACCCGCGCCTCCGCCGAAAACAGCCGCCGAGAACGGCGGGAAAGCTCGCTTCTGTCCTTGATCCAGGGCAAACGAGCGACGATGGGCAAGCGGGACGAGCCGATGGCGAAGGTTCACCCACTCCTGAAAACCGCACGTCCCAACAGGGAACGGCTTTCTGCGCGAGGCCCTGGCGTTGACGCTTTTCGTGCTGGCCGTTCTTGTCGGATTGGCTCTGTTTACCTATAACCCGGAAAAGAACGCCGACACGGTGGCCCTGACCGGCAAGGTGGGGGCGTTCCTCGCCGACGGTTTGCTTCAGGTGTTCGGACATGCCAGCTACTTGTTCGTCGGTTTCCTGTTTGGCTTTCGCTGTGGTTGTGGCTGAACCGCGCCCTGCGCCTGCGCATGGCGGACGTGGCCGGGGCCTTCGCGTGGTGGTTTCCGCCGCCGTGCTGATCCAGCTTTCCTTGGCACCGGTGAACATCTGTGGCAGGTCGGCGGCGTGGTGGGAGCCTTGCTGTCAAGGGAATCACACCGCTTTT
>CAXXJU010000033.1:0-123084 GCA_963668145.2 Geopsychrobacteraceae bacterium | reverse complement strand
CCCCTTTTTTAAGGGTATGGGCGACCTTCCAGCGCCAGCTCAAAGTCGGGTATTGATGCAGATCAAACTCGATTTTCCGGATCAATCCCGTGGCGCTGTCCTGACTGAGCACATGCAAAACCCGGTTGCCGTCCGCGTTAGTTTGTATTTCATAGTGATTGCCCGCCTTAAAAACCTTGGCCTCCCATGAGTTGAGATCGGCGCTGAAATCGGCGACAACCAGCGGCTCAGCAGCCAAAACCGCCAGCGGAAAGCCGCAAACCAAGCAGACAATTAAAATTAAAACCAGCCAGCGCCACCGCATGGTTTCCTCCCCACCGGCATCAATGTATGGGCTTGTGCTCCGAGGCTTCAAGACCGGGGCCGAGCAGTTCAATGCGCCCGAAGCGTTTTTCGTAAGTTTCAACGTTGTTTTGTAACGCCAGCAGCAAGCGCTTGGCATGCCGCGGCGACAGAATCAGCCGCGATTGAACTCGTGCCTTAGGTGCCTGTGGTTGCACATAGATGCAGTCGATGACAAACTCGCTGTCATTATGATTGACCACCGCCAGATTGATATACTGGCCGTTGGCAACATCGTCTTCAATCTGGATTTCCAGTTTGAGTTCTTGCTTCTTGTTCTTCTCCATAAGTCAGCCTTTCAAAGGGAAAGCCTCCGCCCCATACTCCGCAAGCTGTTTTCAACCGCCGGCAGAGCCTGAGGATATATCATTTCAGCATAAATCATTAAGCAGGCGGTAAATCAATTGTTCCAGTTCCCAGACCTCTGCTGCAGCGTTCTGATGGTCGGTGTTTTCCAGCAGAACCCGAGCCCGGTCCAGACAGCCATGAGCTTTCAGCAGCACCGGCGAAAGTTTTGCTTCCAACTGCACGCGGGGAATCTCCCCGACAGACTCTACCCAATCTTGCATTTCCTCGGCGGCCAGATCTACCTGTCTCAGGGCCTTGGCAGTGTCTTCGGGCAGGGAATTGTAAAGCTGATCGGCTTTTCGTTCTATTTCTTCAAATATCTGCCGGTAGCGTTCAGAAATCGACATAACTACGTGTTCCTTTCGTTCTTCAAGATAATACCTTTTACAGAGTCCGCCATCCTACGCGAAACGAAGTCAAAAGATCAATATGTCCGCTAAAGTTTATGCCCAGGGCGAATCCTTATTGACTTTGTCTCAGCCTGCCTGCTAGGTTCTAAGCATATTCGCTAGGGGTGTTATGTAACTGAGAGTTCTGCAACGGGCAGAGCAACCCTTGGAACCTGATCCGGTTGATACCGGCGTAGGGAAGCGGCAAAATAATCCGATCTATATCATCGGTCGCCGCTTAGCGGTGACCTTTTTTATTTGATCGAAGATGCGCATTTTTTATAACGAAACCCCCCTGGAAATTCCACCCGGTCTCACCCTCTTCCAATTGAAGCGGCAGCTGAAACCGGACGCCGATATCGTCATTCTAAACGGCTATCCTCTGTCAGCAGATCGTTTGTTACAGGCGGAGGACCATATCAGCCTTATCCGCCGCGGCGAACAGCCATCGGCCGATGACCTGGAACAGTTAATGGCCGCGCGGCATACCCCGGGAGTCCACCAGCGCTTGAAAAGCAGCTGTGTCGGCGTTGCCGGGGTTGGCGGGCTCGGCTCCCAGGTGGCCATTGCCCTCGCCCGGGTCGGAATTGGTCAGCTGATCATTGCAGACTTCGATGTTGTCGAACCGTCCAACCTTAATCGCCAACAGTATTTCATCGATCAGATCGGCATGCCCAAAGTTGAGGCGCTGCGCGACAACCTGCGACGCATTAATCCCTGGACCCACGTTACTGCCCACAATGTCAAAATTACCAGCACAAATCTGAGGCCTCTGTTTGAATCAGTTGATGTGCTTGCCGAAGCGTTTGATGTTGCGGACCAGAAGGCCTTTCTGGCCAGCTGCTTCCTCCAGACCCTGCCAGGCAAACCGTTGGTTGCCGCCTCTGGAATGGCCGGGTTCGGACCGGCCAATACTATAAAAACCCGCAAGATAACCGATAATTTTTATCTGTGCGGCGATGGCAGTGCCGCGGCCCGACCGGGTTGCGGATTGATGGCCCCCAGGGTCGGCATCGTTGCTCACCACCCAGGCCAACGCCATCGTGCGCCTACTGCTGAATCAATCCCCGGAAACCGAGGAGTCATCAATATGATCATTACCGTCAACGGCCGCGAACGGACAACCCAGAAGAATCTCACCATTCAACGGTTAGTGGAAGACCTGGGACTTGCTCCGGCCCACGTTGTCGTTGAATTGAACCGTCACATTCTAACCCAGGACCAGTTCAGCCAGGTCAGTTTGAAGACCGGTGACGTGCTGGAAATCGTTCAGTTTGTTGGCGGAGGATAATCTCACCTTAACCCACAGGAAAACGCAGATGGACTCTCTTATTATTGCCGGGCGCGCGTTTCAATCGCGCCTGATGGTTGGCACCGGAAAATTCTCTTCAAATCAAGCCATGGTAGACGCCATGGAAAATTCCGGTTGTGAAATCGTGACCGTCGCTTTACGCCGTGTCGATATCGACCGCCCCCGATGATTCATTGCTCAGCCCACATTGACCGCAGCCGCTACCTGCTGCTGCCGAACACCAGTGGCGCGCGCGATGCGGAAGAAGCGATCCGCCTGGCGCGGCTGGCCCGGGCCGCAGGCTGCGAGCCCTGGATCAAACTGGAAATTACTCCGGATCCATATTATCTGCTGCCGGATCCGGTGGGAAACCCTGAAAGCGGCTGAGCTTCTGGTCAAAGAGGGTTTTGTGGTCCTCCCCTACATGCCGGCCGATCCGGTCCTGGCCAAACGCCTTGAAGAAGCAGGCACGGCCACGGTCATGCCCCTTGGCGCCCCGATCGGCACCAATAAAGGCCTCCAGACCCGTGATCATATCGCCATTATTATCGAACAGGCGAATATCCCAGTGGTTGTCGATGCCGGACTGGGCGCCCCCAGCCACGCAGCAGCCGCAATGGAACTGGGAGCAGACGCGGTCCTCGTTAACACTGCGCTGGCCGATACCCCGGACCCGGCAGCCATGGCGCGCGCTTTCCGCAAAGGGGGTCGAAGCCGGCCGCGAAGGGTACCTGGCCGGACTTGGCCAACAGCGGCAGAAAGCCCAGGCGTCCAGCCCGCTGACCGGTTTTTTAAGGAGTGAGCCATGAGCTTTCTTGAACAGCTGCAGCACTACCCTGAAGCAGCCATCAAAAGCCGAATCGAGTCGGCCAGTGCTGCTGAAATCAACCGCATCCTCGCTAAACCGAGGCTCAGCCCCGAAGATTTGTGCAGCCTGATCTCTCCACAGGTTAATGATACGCAACTGGAACTCATGGCCCAGCGTGCTCATCGGCTCACCTCACAGCGGTTCGGGCGCACCATCCTCATGTACGCCCCCATTTACCTCTCCAACGAATGTCATAATGGTTGCAAATACTGCGGTTTCAGCGCCGACAACCACCTGCTGCGCAAAACGCTGTCCCGCCCGGAAATCGAGCGGGAAGCACAGTTGTTGCACCAAAAAGGTTTTCGTCATTTACTGTTGTTGACCGGAGAAGAGCGCCGGAAAGTGCCGGAATCGATTACCTTGAGAGTGCCATCGAGGTGATCAAGTCCTATTCCGGATCCCTGTCGATTGAAGTATTTCCTATGGATGACAACGGCTATCGCCGTATGGTCAGTGCCGGGGTTGACGGACTGACCCTGTATCAGGAGACGTACCAAGCCGACCTTTATCGCCAGCTCCATCCCTACGGTCCGAAGAGCGACTTCAGGTTTCGCATCGACGCCCCGGAAAGAGCCGGTCGGGCCGGTTTCAGGCGGATCGGGGTCGGTGCGCTGCTCGGCCTGAGCGAAGGTCTGGCTGACGTATTTTATACCGGCCTGCATGCCCTTTACCTGGCCCGCAAATTTTGGCGTACGCAAGTCACGATCTCCTTCCCTCGGTTACGCCCCGCCGAAGGAGGTTTTCAGCCGAAGACAGTGATCAGCGATCGCCAGTTGACCCAATTTATCTGCGCCATGCGCCTGTTTATCCCCGATGCGGGACTGGTGCTCTCAACCCGCGAAAGCACCTCATTAAGGAATAACCTGCTCCCCCTCGGCATTACGCAGATGAGCGCCGGTTCCAGCACCGCTCCGGGCGGGTACGGCGACCAGGATCACGAAGCCGAGCAATTTTCCATCAATGACGAACGCTCACCGCAAGAGCTGGAGTTTTATCTTAAAGCTAGAGGGTACGAAGCGGTGTGGAAAGACTGGGATCCAGCGTTCCTCAACCAGACTGGCTGAGGATAATCCATGAAAAAGATGCAGCTTCCCCCACTCTACCTGATCACTGATCGCCACCAGTTGACCGCAGGAAATGATTTTTTTGGCAGTACTGGACGAACTGATGCGGCTCGGGGTCGGCATGATCCAGCTCCGGGAGAAAGATCTCACCGCAGCGGAACTCTACCCGCTGGCTCAGGAACTGAGCGGGCTCTGCCGAAAACGCGATTGTTTGCTGTTGCTCAATGACCGGATCGACCTTGCCCTTGCGGTGAAGGCCGACGGTATCCATCTGGGGGGCCATTCCTTACCGCCGGTAGTAGCCAGACAGATTCTGGGTCCGAACGCTCTGATCGGGGTCTCCACCCACAATACCCGGGAGATAACTGCTGCCGTTGCAGGAGATGCCGATTTTATCACCTTCGGCCCGATCTATGCCACTCCATCAAAAGCGGCCTACGGTGCTCCCGTCGGGCTGGCAAAGCTGCGAGAAACCTGCCAAACCTGGAATTTGCCAACCTATGCTCTGGGTGGAATCAAGGCCTCCAGGATTCCGGCAATCAGACAAGCCGGGGCACACGGGATTGCTGTCATTTCCGCGCTCATGGCAAGTCAAGATCCTGCGAAAGCCTACTTGGAGTTGTCACAGCACTTGAAATAATAACGGGTGACCTTGTGCCTGATATTATGAAACTAAACCACTATGTACTGAAAGTGCATAAATAGCCACCTCTTCCTTTGTGGGAGAGGGTTGGGGCGAGGGGGGGGACAGGCCTGCATTTCCACCCCCATCCTAACCTTCCCCCATCAAGGGGGAAGGAATCAATTCATAGAGCCTGAAAGTCCATAGTTTTGAACTAGCGTGCTGCAACAATAAAAAAAGACTCCCTCTTCTGAAGAGGGAGTCTTTTTTTTAAATGATGGCGGGGCTGACGGGACTTGAACCCGCGACCTCCGGCGTGACAGGCCGGCGTTGTAACCGACTCTACTACAGCCCCTGAATTTGGTGGGCGAAGAGGGGCTCGAACCCCCGACATCCTGCTTGTAAGGCAGGCGCTCTCCCAGCTGAGCTATTCGCCCTGAATGTAAAGTGGCGGGGCTGACGGGACTTGAACCCGCGACCTCCGGCGTGACAGGCCGGCGTTGTAACCGACTCTACTACAGCCCCACAGATAGAAATAGGAAGTGCCAAGTGTCTTAAACTTACGAAGAGGGACAGCTTGAGACTTCCTACTTCCGATATTTCTTATTCACGATATGCTGCGATCAATCAGTTAACGGAGTCTTTCAGTGCTTTACCGGCTTTAAACTTAGGAACTTTGGCTGCGGCAATTTGAATCTGCTCACCAGTCTGAGGATTCTTACCGGTACGTGCAGCACGCTCGCCAACACTGAATGTGCCGAAACCCACCAGAGCAACTTTTTCCCCAGCTTTAAGTGCATCAGTGATTGCTTCGGTAAATGCTTTCAATGCACCTTCTGCATCAGTTTTGCTCAGCCCCGCCTTTTCTGCCATTGCATTGACCAGATCCGCTTTAGTCACAGCATACCTCCTAGAATTGTTTAAGTAATTAAGACATGTGAAAACGCGATAACATATATCAGGTTTCCGAAAAAACTGTCAAGATGTTTTTCCCTGTTTTTCCCTGTTTTCCGGGCTTTGACAGTCTTCAGGGAGGTCATTCCTGCTCCGCGCGGCCCTTTTCAGCGTGACTCTGGATCAAAGCCATATCAAGGACTTGATCCATATGGTCTACTGTTTTTATAGTCAGGGCTTTTAACAAATCTGCGGACAGTTCCGGCAAATCTTTTTTATTCTCAGCAGGGATAACAACCAGGGTAATCCCCCCTCTACGGGCGGCCAGAAGCTTCTCCTTGAGCCCGCCAATACCGAGAACCCGCCCCCGCAAGGTGACTTCACCGGTCATGGCCAAATCCCTGCGAATCGGTTTCCCGGTCAGCGCAGACGCCAAAGCGGTGGCCATGGTGATTCCAGCTGAAGGCCCGTCTTTAGGGACCGCCCCTTCCGGAACATGAATATGCAGATCGCGTTTGGAGTAAAAATCATGCTCCAGGCCGAGTTCCTGCCAACGCGACCGGACATAGCTCAGAGCCGCCTGCGCCGATTCCTGCATGACATCGCCAAGGTGACCGGTGATGGTCAGCTTGCCCTGCCCGGGCAGACTGGTCACCTCAATGGAGAGCAGTTCACCGCCAGTTTCGGTCCAGGCGAGCCCGGTGGCCACCCCGAGCTGATCTTCCTGCTCGCGCATGCCGTATTGGAACAGCGGCACCCCGAGAAATTTCTGAATCTGGGATCGTCCAACTTTGAAGGTTTTGTCCTTTCCTTCCAGCAGAACCCGTTTGGCCAGTTTCCTAAGCACCGCCGCAATATTTCGATCAAGCTCGCGAACGCCGGCCTCGCGGGTATAACGGCGAATAATTTCCAGCAACGCCTGATCGGAAAACTGCACCTGCGCAAGCTTCAGGCCATGAACCTCGACCTGTTTTTTCACCAGGTAGCGGCGGGCAATATGAAGTTTTTCTTCTTCCGAATAACCAGCAATGCGGATCACCTCAAGACGGTCATGCAACGGCCTGGGAATGGCGTGAAGATCGTTTGCCGTGGCGACAAACAGCACCTGAGACAGATCATAATCGACATCCAGGAAGTGATCGGCAAAAGTGTTATTCTGCTCCGGATCCAGAACTTCCAATAACGCTGAAGAAGGATCACCGCGGAAATCCGTGCTCATCTTATCAATTTCATCGAGCATAAAGACCGGATTTTTAACCCCCGCCTTTTTCAGACTCTGGATGATTTTGCCAGGCATGGCGCCGATATAGGTCCGCCGATGCCCGCGGATCTCAGCTTCATCCCGAACTCCCCCGAGGGAGATGCGGATAAATTTGCGCTGCAATGCCTTGGCAATCGATTGTCCCAAGGAGGTTTTACCAACCCCCGGCGGACCGACCAGACAGAGGATCGGTCCCTTGATTTGTTTGACCAGGGCCTGCACGGCGAGGTATTCCAGAACCCGCTCCTTGACCTTGTTCAACCCGTAATGATCGGCTTCGAGAATTTCCTCGGCTTTCACCAGGTCATAGCGATCCTTGGTCCCTTTTTGCCAGGGCAACGAGAGCAGCCATTCGACATAATTACGCACAACGGTGGCTTCCGCCGACATGGGTGACATCATTTTCAGTTTGCGAATCTCAGCATAAGCCTTCTCGGTGGCTTCCCGGGACATGCGCTTCTTCTTGATCTGCTCCTCAAACTGAAGAATTTCCTGTTTGAACTCGTCCTGTTCGCCAAGCTCTTTCTGAATGGCCCGCATCTGTTCATTCAGATAATATTCCTTCTGACTGCGCTCCATCTGGCTTTTGACCCGGCTGCGAATTCGACTTTCAACTTGCAGGATTTCGATCTCCTGCTCAAGTAGAGCGAGAATATGCTCCAGCCGCCGCATCGGATCCACCAGCTCGAGCATATCCTGCTTGTCGGAAAGTGGAACCTGCAAATGCCCGGCAACCGTATCTGCCAGGCGCGATGGTTCATCAATCCCGGCAATCGTTGCGCTGACTTCAGTTGGCAGCTTTTTGCTCAGGCCGACATAGGTTTCAAAGGTGGTAGCAATGGCGCGCATCACCGCCGGCAGCTCAACAGGATCTGAGATCTCTTCCTCAAGCGGCTCGATATCGGTCTCAATCAACTGCTCGGTACGCCTGAATTCACAGATGCGCCCCCGCCAGCAGCCTTCGACAAGAACCTTCACCGTCCCGTCAGGGAGTTTCAGCAGCTGGACAACTTTCCCGACCGTCCCGATCTGGAACAGATCATCCAACTCCGGATCATCGATCTTGGGATCTTTCTGGCTGGTCAAAAAGATCATTTTGTCATCTTCTGAAGCCTTTTCAAGAGCACCGATGGAATGGGCACGGCCGACAAACAAAGGCGCAACCATGTACGGAAAAATGACAATATCCCGCAAAGGCAACAACGGTAGGGTGCGTTTACCCCGGGCGGTCAATTCTTGATCTGATTGTGACATAAAACAAGCCTGAAAAATTGAAAAGGAGTACAGTCAGACAAGGGACTGTACTCCTGGTTGTATTCTATGAATTCAAATGAAATTAGGCACTTTCAGCAACATCGTAAAGAACGATCGGCCTGACCCCTTTGGTGATGACATCTTCATTGAGGACCACTTCCTTGACCCGATCCTGGGAAGGGATATCGTACATGACCTCAAGCATTGCATTTTCAAGGATGGAGCGCAATCCTCGCGCACCCGTTTTACGCCGCAAGGCCTCTTTGGCAACGGCGATCAATGCTCCGTCAGTGAATTTGAGATGCACCTTTTCCATCTCAAAAAGACGCTGGTACTGTTTCATCAGAGCGTTTTTCGGCTCGCGCAGGATTTGAATAAGAGCCTGTTCGTCCAGTTCGTTCAAGGTGGCTATGACCGGAATCCGGCCGACAAATTCAGGAATCAGGCCATACTTGAGCAGGTCGGTCGGCTGGATTTTGCCGAGCAATTGACCCAGATCTTCTTCTTTGAGAGAACGGACTTCAGCGCCAAAGCCCATAGCCTTGGAACCGATCCGCTTGCTGATGATTTTCTCCAGCCCCGAAAACGCCCCACCGCAGATAAACAGGATATTAGTGGTATCAACCTTCAAAAATTCCTGCTGCGGATGCTTGCGACCACCCTTGGGAGGCACACTGGCCGTCGTCCCTTCGATAATTTTCAGCAGGGCCTGTTGCACCCCCTCCCCGGACACGTCACGGGTAATCGAAGGCGATTCTGATTTTCGGGCGATTTTGTCGACCTCATCGATATAAATGATCCCCTTTTGTGCCTTTTCGAGATCATAATCTGCGGCTTGCAACAGACTCAGGATGATATTCTCGACATCTTCGCCAACATACCCGGCCTCGGTCAGATTGGTGGCATCAGCGATGGTAAAAGGAACATCAAGAACCTTGGCCAGAGTCTGGGCCAACAAGGTTTTACCGCTACCGGTCGGCCCCAGCAGCAAGATGTTACTTTTTTGTATTTCGATATCGTCGTTCTTTTCGGAAAACTCGACCCGCTTGTAGTGGTTGTAGACGGCAACGGAAAGAATTTTTTTGGCCCGTTCCTGACCGACAACATATTCATCAAGGGTGTCCTTGATTTCGGCCGGCTTGGGCAATTGTTTAAACTCGGACCCTGTCGCCTGATCCAAGCGCGCTTCTTCATCAATGATATCGTTACACAACTCGATACATTCATCACAGATATAAACAGTCGGCCCGGCAATCAGCTTTTTAACCTCATCCTGCGATTTTCCGCAAAATGAACAAGTCAACTGGCTGTTTTCATCCTTGGGACTCACCTATAACACCTCCGCCATACAATTATTTTGTCCCCTGACCGGAATCAAGAGGCTAATTTGACCAGAGCCAAACCAGCCTGTCGAGCCCACCTTGAACTTCTCCGGACAGTGCTCTACAACTTGCTGATTTGATTCGATCGACTCCGAAAACCTCTCGTCCGATCCAGAGACCGATTCGTGGGCAGCAACTGCCCGCTCCCCCTCAGCCTAGCTTTTTCTTTCTACAATCGAATCGATGATACCATAACTGCATGCGGTTGCGCTATCCATGAAAAAATCACGCTCCGTATCGGTCCCGATCTTTTCAAGTTTCTGTCCGGTGTGCTTGGCAAGTATCCCGTTCAGCGTTTCACGCATGCGCAATATTTCCTGCGCATGAATATTGATATCTGTCGCCTGCCCCTGAAAACCACCCAAGGGTTGATGAATCATGATCCTGGCGTTAGGCAATGCGTAACGTTTTCCAGGAGCTCCTGCAGCGAGCAGCACGGCGCCCATGCTGGCAGCCTGGCCGACGCAAATTGTCGAGACCGGCGCTTTGAGGTATTGCATGGTGTCGTAGATCGCCATGCCGGCCGTAACCACTCCGCCGGGGGAATTGACATAGAGGTGGATGTCCCGATCAGGATCCTCTGACTCAAGAAACAGCATCTGGGCAATGATCAGATTAGCCATATGATCTTCGATTGCACCACCCAGAAAGATAATTCGGTCCTTGAGCAGCCGCGAGTAGATATCATAGGCACGTTCCCCGCGACCGCTATCTTCGACAACCATCGGCACCAGGCTCATGATCAGGACTCCTCTTCTTCGGTATTGTCCGCTTCGTTCGATTCAGATTCAGGTTGCTTCGGCTCCACTTCAGTAATCTTAGCTTCCCCCAGCACAAATGCGGAAACATTTTCCCGCATCAGCTGAGTCCGAAGGCCAACCTTGGCTTGTTCGTTCTCGAAATATTTTTGAATCTGCTCCAGCGGAGTATTGCTTTCGTCAGCAAATTCTTGCATTTTTTTGGTCAGATCTTCGTCTTCAACCTTCAGCTCTTCCTGTTTGGCAATCGCATCCAGCAACAGTTCAGCCTTGATCTGCTTAATTGCTGTTTCGCGATAGCTCTGAGCAAAAGTCTCATCATTCATGCCCAGCATTTCCAGGGTCATCCCCTGGGCACGCAAGCGCTGGGAAAAATCGTCCTTCATATACATCAACTGATTGCTGATCATCCCTTCCGGAACATCGAAGGGGTTCTTTTCGATCAGGGCAGCAATGAAATCTTCCTGCAGTTGCCCTTCAATCCTGCGCTCTTCCTGTACGATGGAGTCCTTTTTAATGCGTTCCTTCAACTCAGCAAGGTTCTCCGCATCAAGTTCTTTGGCAAAATCATCATCGATTTTAGGAACAATCTTTTCTTTGATCTCTTTCAGCACAACTTTGAACACGGCTGGTTTTCCAGCAAGATCTTTTGCCCCGTAGCTCTCCGGGAAGGTGACCTCAATATCTTTTTCCTGTTCCCGTTTCATCCCGACCACTTGGTCTTCGAAGCCAGGGATAAAGCTATTGGAACCCAACTCCAACTGATAGTCCTTGGCAGCTCCGTTGGCAAAGGCAGTCCCATCGATGAAGCCTTCAAAATCAATGATGACCGTATCTCCCTCACGGGCTTTTTTCCGGCTGGAGACTTCCAGTTGCACCCGGGAATCAGCCATCCGTTGAAGTTGTTCATCGACAACCGACTCATCGAATGAAAACTTCTCTTTTTCCAGCTCAAGTCCCTTATAATCTTTAGCAACCACGTCGGGGCTAACTTCAACTTCAGCCTCGTAACTGAAAGGCTGGCCTTTTTCGATCAGTCCAGATTCTACAACTTGCGGCTGGGAGACCGCCTCTATCTTGTTCTCAACCAGCGCCTTATAAAGACTGTTATTTATCAGGGAGCCGACTGCATCATACTGAGCCTTGGGTCCATAGTGCTGCTCAAGAATTGCCCTTGGTACCTTACCCTTACGAAACCCTTTAATATTTGCGGTCTTGGCAAGTTTGTTATAGGCATTGTTCAGTTCGGTCGCAACAACCTCTGCCGGAACTTCGATAAACAGCTTTTTCTTAATTGAGCTCAGCTCTTCAACCCTGACATTCATTATTTTTCCTTCCTATTTCTATTTTTGACGATGGAAGCATCGAACAACTGCGGTTAAATGATTTTATTGGTGACACAACCCCCATAGGTGCTGCGCCTCTTCAGGTGGTGCGAGAGGGGGGACTCGAACCCCCACGCCAAAAAGCACTGGTTCCTAAGACCAGCGCGTCTACCAATTCCGCCACTCTCGCAAATGACCTACAAGCAACAATGCTCACCCCCCATACCCACCCGGTCTGACGGGCTAACTGAGCGTGGAAGGTGAGCATAGTACATTTTAAATGGGGTGAGTGAAGGGGCTTGAACCCTCGACATCTGGAGCCACAATCCAGTGCTCTACCAACTGAGCTACACCCACCAGAAAAACCCGGCCATGTTACGGAAACAAAAACGCCTTGTCAATTCAAAAAATGGCGCGCCAGGAAGGATTCGAACCCTCGGCCTACGGATTAGAAGTCCGTTGCTCTATCCAACTGAGCTACTGGCGCATAGACGTCTTTTTTTCAAAAAGCTTCCAGCCGAAGTAGGCTGCGTTTCTAGCATGCGCTTGCAAGATTTGCAAATAAAATTTACCCGTTTTTTGCTAAATCAGTCCGGTCAAAAGACAAACCCTTCATGGGAGGGCAATCTGTGCCGAATCGGGGGTATTTCAAGGCACCCTGTTCAGTCAATTTCAGGTGCCGGATCTTCGGAAAAAATATCAATCGGCAAATTTTTTTCCAGCTCTTTCTCAAGCATAGTTTGCCGCTCTACAGCATTTTCTTCCGGCATCGGATCTTCGGCAAACGGGTCGGCTACCGCCAAGCTCTGAAGCGGCACCCCGTTCATGGTGCGTTGCAACAGGTCAAATTCAATTCCAAAGCCAGGATCATCCGCAAAAATATCCTTTACTGCGTGCTCCCTGGTGCCAGCACAGCTGAACTCAGGATCATCCTGAAAAGGGTCATGGTTTTGCGTGGCGCGCCCGGCTGCGTACAAGCGTTCGAGGTCAGTGGCATCATGAGAACTTTCAACAAGGTCAAAAGTGTAGAGCAGTTCCCCAACCAGAGCTTTCGGCTCCGGCAGGTTTTCCTGGTACAGAACCGCCAGTTGTCCCAGCCAGTCGGCAGCTAAAGCAATCACTTCGCGCTCGAGGTCGGTGGGATAACCACTGCTCTCACTATGATGCCGCAATAACGCACCGATGCGTTCACCGATCACTCGAAATGAACCGGTTTTGACTTCGGCGCAGGCTTGTTCAAGACGTTTCGCAGCGGCATAGGCATCAGCTATATCGTCAAGAGAGGGATCAGCCCTTCCGGCAAACGATCGAAGCGTTTCAGTGCTGGCTTCGATGGCCTGCAAAGTATTTTGTATCCTTGTTGTCTCATTCATACTAAATTCCTTTAACATTTCAATCTCGCCACCCAGAACAAATCTTTGGCGCAGCGGAACAATCGATCCAGACCTCGATACAATCAGGGTGGGGCGTTGAGCACGAATCGAACCGGAACCTGCACCTTACTCTCAATTGGTTCGCCAGAACTCATTGCGGGTCTGAACCGCCAGCGGTAAACGGTTTTCAAAGCAACCCGATCAAGAGCTCTAAACCCGCTCGAATCAGCCAACTCCACCTTCCCTACCCGCCCGTCTTTGCGAACCACGACATCGAGGCGAACCGTCCCCTCCCACCCTCTTAAGCGGGCTATTTTCGGATATTCGGGCTTGGGATTGCCGGCATAAAGCGGAACCGCCAGCTGAGCAAGGGCCAGGTTCTCACCGAGACCACCCGGCCCGGTCTCTTGCCCTAAGGTCACGCCCGCGGGAGAAAGCGGTTCAGCAGGCTGTTCGGCGTCAGGCGTACCCGCCCTGTCGACATGGGACGGAACCAGGGACACGACCTTTGTAACCTTTGCCGCGCTGGTCATGCCCACCGGCTTGGCGGAGTTTTGACTCGGTGCCGCAACAGGTTCAGGTCGCGGCCTTTCCGCAGGGATTATTAGCGGTCGGGCAACCTTAGCCGGCACAGCAGGCTTGGCACCCGCTGTGATTATATCCTCACGCTGCAAACTTTTTTGAGGATTTTTTCTTGAGCCGGTCGCCGCTGCCTGGGCTTTTTTGCTGACCGATGGCAAGGGACTCTGCTGCGCCGACGCTGCTTGGGCTTTCATCTCCGGAGCCGGGTAAAACCCCTCCCGGGTACCACTCAACAGGGTCACGCCAATCTGTTGGTTGAGTAACTGCCGTGACTCAAAAGTCCTGTTGAGCAACAAGCCGCTGCAATGCAGCCCCACCGAAATCAGGATAAAAATAATGAAATGTCTCATCCCAGCTAAATCCATAGCAGCTATTCAAGCATATTCAACAGTTCAGAACCAAACAAATTAAACCTTGCCTGCTTTGTAACTTTGCTGATATTTTGCTTTCCATGTCAAAATTGATGAAATTCAATTATTAAATGCCATTTTAATCAACAAATGAAATTGCGATTCTTGAGATACCCGCTGCCTCTTTGCCTCAGCACCATTCTGCTGGGCCTGCTTCTATTATCGCCAGATACCTTCGCTGCGAATCAACAACCGTCGAACAATAATCAACCTGATTTACTCACCGTTATGCCGCAGGTCGTCGTTGAAGCCGAGCGTGTGGCCCCAACGACCGGAACGGCAATTCTGGACAAGGAACTCATCGAACGCCTGCCGCAGCGCAACGGCAGTATCAACGAATTGATCGGTATTGTCCCGGGCATTCAGTACAGCGAAGAATTTAATTCATCCTATGCCGGAGGTGAAATTTTTCCACCCCCGGTTTCTATCTCCGGCAGCCGCTATTACGAAAATAATTATACGATTGACGGCATCGGCAACAATAGCGCGCTGGATCCGGCCAGTGACGCCACAGCTGATGCCAACAAACTGCCCGGGCATCCCCAAATGCAATTTCTCAGTCCCCGGCTTATCGAACAGGTCACCGTCTACAACAGCAATATTCCTGCGGAATTCGGTGGTTTTACCGGGGGACAGGTTAATTCGCGAACCCTTGCTCCCACACCGGATTCTTGGGGCCAAATCAGCTATCGAACCACCAATGACCGGTGGACCCATTTCAAAATTCACCCGCTGAACAAAGATAAGTTCTACCACTCGGATAACAGTCGCTATCAGCCGAAATTCTCCAAGCAGGACTTTGGCCTGGTCCTGAACACCCCACTGAACAGTGACACCGGGATACTGTCAAGCTACCAGCAGATTTACTCGAGAATTCCTTTATCCAACCTGGGGAAAACCATTATTACGTCACGGAAAAGAGAAAATTTCCTGGTCAAAGGAGACCATTACCTTCCCGATAACAGCCACCTGACCCTGACCGGGCTGTATTCGCCGACCAGCGCAGATTATTTTCTGGCTGAACTTAAAGACAGCGAATATACGCTGGAAACAAATAATTATCTACTCGGACTGGAGTATGAAAAGAATTTTAGCAGCGGGACATTGCTTTTGAACCTTGGCCTTTCCAACCATCAACTCTCCAGGAGCTCTCCGAAAAACAGATATTTCTGGAGCACCCAAACCGACAGCATTGACTGGCCTGATGGTCGCGAAGGTGGCATTGGCGACATCGAAAGCGGCCAGAGGGAACATAGTTTCAAGTTGTCCTACGCTTTTAAACCAATCAGTACAGGTCCCCTCAGTCACCAGATCAAAACCGGTTTCGATACCACCCATTCACGGCAATTCTATAAACGCCGGCAGGCCAGTTCCGCATATTATTCTCCTGTCGTCGACGCCAGCATTGTTTGTGCTGCCGACGACCCGGCCTGTATCGATGGAGAACAGTACCTGAGCCGCCGCACCGTTTATAATCAGGCACACAGTGTACAGACCGTCAATGATGGAGCTCTTTATCTGCAGGATTCCATGGTCTGGCGCCGCCTGGAACTGTTTCCCGGGGTCAGGGCCTCCTACGATAATTTCACTGAAAATTTAAATATTGCGCCCCGGTTTTCAACCGCCCTTGATCTCTTTGGCACTGGTAAAACCGTCCTGTTTGCGGGCCAAAACCGCTATTACAGCGGAACTCTGCTGACTCAGGCCCTTTATGGCCCTATTGTCACCGAAAACCAGACCCGCACCACCGCCGGCAACAGCGCTTCCGACTGGAGCTCAGCAACAACATTTACCTATGAAGTTGATCACGTTGACACGCCGTACACCAACGAGACCACTGCAGGCATAATTCAAAAACTTTTCGGCGGTGAACTGAAAGCACAATACATAAAGAAAATCAGCAAACGTGAATTTGCCCGGGAGAGGGTTTCGACACCGGGCGATGAGCCCGATATTTATCGGTTGATCAATTCCGGACGATCGGAACATGAAAGCTATCAGCTTGCCTGGCAGCGCTCCTGGAGCCGGCATTTTTTGGAAATCAATGCGACCTGGCAGGAGACCACCACGACCAACCAGGATTATGACGATTCCTTTTCGTACCAGGAGCTGTCCGAAACTATCTGGTATGACGGTAAAGAACTCTACAAGTATGATATCCCACGGCTGGATTTTAATCGCCCGATGGTGGCCAACTTGATTTACAGCGTCCGCTTGCCCTATGGGATCACCCTGACCAATACGACGAAATATCGCGGCCGATACTGGCGTTTGTATAATACCGGGGTCACCAGGCCCAGCGAAGTTAACCCTGACCAGGCCGAGCCCTATGTCTATGAAAAAAAGACCACCCATAGTGCGGTGACCTTCGACTGGAAGATCAGTTGGGAGATTCCTTACCGAAGCTACTCATGCGTTTTTTCACTGGATGTGTTCAATGTATTCGACAAAAAGTTAAAAAGCTCCTATCAATCCGGCCGTTACGGCTACGAATACGAACTGGGCAGACAGATCTGGGCCGGAATTGACCTGCGTTTTTAATCGGCAGGGAACGGATAATCCGCATAACCCTGCTCAATGACCAACTCGGCTCTGCGGCCGACCTGCAAATCATATGCACCAGGGACCATCGGCGCGGAAAAACTGGCGCGCAAATGCTCATTTGAGATCAACTCGATCTTGTCAGCCGGGACCGGCAGAGGAACTGCCAGGACTCCCCCCTTACTGCGCGTCAAATAGAGATAACCATCATCCTGTGCCAGCCGTCTGGACAGGCCAGCGACTTTATACCGCCCTACAATCCGTGGTCTGGCCGGACGTTGAATATCGACCACCGTCACGCCGTACTGCCCACTGACCACATAGGCCCTGCCGCCGCTGACCAGCAGCCCTTTGCTTTCGCCCGGCAAGGCCAGCGAGGCCAGGATTTCCGGTTTGTCCGGCTTGCTGACATCGACCACCAGCAACCCGGAACGGCCATCCGCGATATAGGCAATACCAGCGGAAACCTTTATGTCTGCCGGCAGATCGAAATAGTTCATCGGGAAAGGTACATTCAGCGTGCTGAGGAGCATGAAATGTCCGTCCGCGGACAGCTCGAATATGACTAAGCCCTTATTTTTGGTGGTGACGTAGAGCAGACTGCCGGTCGAATAGATTTGCAGAGGGTGCAGATCGGAGACAGAATCACGCACCGAAGGAGCGTCGATATCTGCATAGTCGATACAGCTCAGACCATCGATTCCATTGGCGACCACCAGATACCGGCCGACCATGGCCAGTTGTCGCGCTGGCAAGGATGGCCACCGTCCAATGGCGGCAGGTAAGCGCGGCCGAGATAGATCGAAAACGCCGATCCCCTGTTTACCGTGAGCGACAAACAGCAGATCCCCTTTGGCAAGCAGAGCCTGCCCCCAGAAGGAGCTGAACCCATGCAATGCGGTGCCCCCGCCTGAAAGCTCGGTCAGCGCAACGCCCCTGTGCCCATCCGCCACATACATCACTCCATCGCGAACCAGAATATCGTGGGCGTCGCCCGGAGTATCAATCAACTTGACAGAGTTTTTTTGAATAAGTGCCTTACGTTCAACGATCAGAATGCCGGTATTTGAACCGACCACATACAAATAGTCGCCAAACTCGGCAATCGAGCGAATCTCGCTTGCAAACAGATAACCATCGGACAACCGCCCCCGTGGCAAATCCAGAATACGTAAGGCTGAGGAGCTATCTGAGATATAGAGCCGCTGATTGCCGAAAAAAAGTTTTTCAGCAGAAATAAAATCAGTCAGATGCTGCTTAAAGACCAATCGTCCTGGTGACTCGACCGCAAAAACCGAAATATCGTGCGAGGTCGCAACATACAGCAGATCGTTCATGAACGTGATCTGTTTGGGTGGTTCCGCCAGCGGGAAAGTCGGCATGACTTCCGGCCGTTCGGGAGTCCTGAGATTGATAATTTTCAGGCCGCTTACATCAGGCGACACCAGAAAAAGAAAATCGTCGGATATGGCTAGATCAGTAATGAACTCACCTGCGGCCAGCTGTTTAACCAAATGGATATGGGACAATTGCGTCACATCGAACACCAGCAGGCCGTCATCTCCGGCGGCAGCATAGAGTAAGCCATCCCGATAGATGATCTTGGTAATAATATGCCTGGTCGGGATATCCGCGACATGTGTCAGCAGCCCATCCGCCTGAATTCTCATCACCGATGCCCCGAGCTTGCCATGGGCGACAAACATCAGCTCTCCGGCTCGGTTGATATGCACCACCCGGCGCCCCGCCAGATAATCGCCGAGCAATCGCGGGTGCTTGGCATTGCTTAAATCAAGAACTTTGAGCCCATCGTTATTGCTGCCCAGATAGAGCATGTGGCCATAAACAAGACTTTCATTGAAAATCCCGGGCAAAGGAAAGGAGCCGACAACCGCCTGGTTGTTACCAATGCTCATCAGCAGATTGACCGATGTTTCTCGATCAAAGCCTGTGCCAGTCAAATCCAGAGTCAGTTGGGCACCTCCTCCCGACATCGGCGCGGTCTTAACAAAGTTCAGACTCAGCTCTTCCCGGGAAAAATGCGTCGGCCGATACCAGACCACAGCCAACACCACCCCCAGCAGCCCGGTCAGGCTCAGAAATAATACAACCAGCTTACTGATTTTCATCATCGGCCCACTTCTCCGCCGTCTCCCCTTATAGAGGCTTTTTGCAACGGCGCCAGGATCCGCTCAAGAGAAACCATGGTAAACGGCTTGAGCAGACATTCGTCGATGTGTGAAGAGATTGCGGGGGGCAGGCTTTTCTCAGCCAACACAACGGTCAGGGGCTTTGGTTCTTTAAGGCCGGACCAAAATTGCAGGAGGTCTCCTTCGTTCAAATAAGGCAGATCGTAAATAACCATGACATAAGATTGTAGTTCGCCCAGAAGATTGACATCCCCGGCAACATCCGCCGCAAAACCGGCTCTGGACAACTGTAGACGCAGCAGTTCACGGCTGGGAATGTTGGAACTGACCAGCATGATGCGCGGAGCACTTACTGTCGTCACCTGTCCCGCTGTAACCACGGGTTGTTTCTTACCCGTTACAAGATGCAGCTGATGATGACTCTGCCGGAGGGCATCAACCAGACCGGGCCATGTCAGTGGCCCGCTCAAGCGAGTCTCGCCCGAAAGCATGGGAACAACCTGGCTGTGATCGTCCCACCTCACAATCCGCCGCAAATCGTGACTGTATTCATCTTCCCGCAAGGCCTGAAACAGCGGCCGCCCATCAGGCAGGCAAACCATTTGCCCGACCAACAGCAGCTGGTAAGGCTCGCCCCGACGCCTGGCTGAACCGAGTTGATAGAGAGCATCGGCGGCATTTTCAGCCACCACCGGCCGACAGCCCAGCTGTTCGAGATAGCTGCGCAGGATACTGAAGTCAGCGCGCGGTTCGGCACAGAGCAGAAGCGGCGTAGCAATTGCCTCATCCGGCAGTCTGAATTCGACTTTTTCCACCAACGGCAATGGCACAGTAACCCGGAACAGAGTGCCCTTGCCCGGGGTCGAAGAAAATTCTATGCGTCCTGCCATTAAATCAACCAGTTGTCGGACAATAGCCAAACCTAGCCCGGCACCGCTATTGACCCGAGTATCTGAGTTTTCCGCCTGATAAAAGACATCAAAAATCTGTCGGGAAGCAACCTCATCCATGCCACAGCCGGTGTCCTCAACCTCAATAGCAAAGATCCCCTCCCCACCGGACAGTTCTGTACAGGAAAGAGTGACCATGATGGAACCTTGCCGGGTGAATTTAAGGGCATTGCCAATAAGATTCATGAGGATCTGTCTTATCCTGACTTCATCGACTTTGACCCGCCAGGTGGAATCAAGGGGGATCTGACAGGCCAGGGTAATGTTTTTTTCCCGTGCCTGAGGGGCGAGCAGCTCGACGATGCTCTCGATGACGCGAAACAGCTCGGCGGGGACCGGCTGAAGATTCAATTTTCCGGCTTCAATGCGGGAGAAATCGAGGACATCGCTGATCAGGCGTAGCAGCTCCTCGCCGGAGCTTTGCACCGTATCCACCAGCATCTTCTGCTGTTCAGTCAGGCTGGTACGGGTCAGCAATTCATTCATGCCCAGCACTCCGATCAATGGAGTCCTGAGTTCATGAGTCATCCGCGACAGGAAGTCCGATTTGGCAGCGTTAGCGGCGTCAGCCTGGTTCCGGGCGATCTCAAGTTCACCTAGGGCGGACTGCAGCTCAGAGGTTCGAGCGGCCACCGTTTTTTCGAGGTTCTGCCGATGATGGTTCAGCTGCCGCTGATGCCTTTCAATCTGTGCCAGCATACCGTTGAACCCCTTGACCAGAGCCCCAATTTCATCCTGGCTGGTCGCAAAGGCCCTGATCGAGTAATCTTTTTCCCGGGAGATCTGCTTCATCAGCGTAGCCAGCCGCAGCAACGGATCGGATACCGGTTTTTGCAGCAGGCCAGCCAGAATCCACGAAAAACAACCCAACAGCACAAAAGCGCAGCCGACCCCACCGATGATGGTTCCTAACCCGGCATAAAAGCTGTCAAGATCGCTCACCAGATAGAGGGTTCCGATCTGGCGCCCATCAAAATCAACCGGCGTGAATGAACTGAAGTAATGAGCTTTTAAATACAGTTTTTCCTGAACCACGGGGAGGGTCCTTGGTTGCCCTTGTCCTGTTTGAGCAAAATCCCTCTCAAGCGCCGGGATGGTGATGCGGCTTCGGTCGTAAGAAAGATATTCAGCCACCGGAATCCCCGTACGGTCGAACAGGTAGGCGGCCTGAATGTTCCGCTGCCGATTCAACGAACCGAGCAAGGTTTCGGCCTCGGCATATTTTTCCAGCAATAGCGGTCGCCAGAGCTGTTCGGTCAACGAAGTTGCCAGGATTCTGATATTCTGTTTCAAGGCGACCTGGCGCGCGTAAAATTCAGTCACCAACAGGACGCTGCTGATGACCACCAGCAGCACAGTACAGCTGGTCAGGACCAGCAGGGAGAGTTTGGTTTTTATGGAAAAGCGGTTAAACAGCTTGCGCACCGGAGCCTCTATCGTCGGTCAACAGCCCCAATCGGTATCATCAGACGATATCGAGGGGGCACCATTTGCTAACGGATGACAATTCTTCGGCATCAGGTTAGCAACTACCGTGTTGAAAATGAAGTAAAACCGCTCACCCGGTACCAACATCGAAATCAGGAGAGCTCTGATCACCCCGGGCTGCCTGCTAATGATGATTGCACAATTCCGGCCCCTGCTTTAAAGTAGCGGCCTTTTGAACCAATTTTTGACAGGGAGTCGAGATATGACAAAGATAATACTGCCCCCGGAACGCCGGGTGGGACATCTCACCGTATTACGCCAGGGAGAAAGGGAAATATCTCCCACAGAATACGCTGCCCTGACGCCACGGGAACAATTGGCAATTATCAGAAACGCCCAGGGCAAACAAAAATACGACCTGCTGCTCAATTCGCAAAAAGCCGAACGCCTGGTCCCTCTGCTCCATCCCCAGGAGCTCTACCTGACGGTCAACGTACTCGGCGCAGCGGATTCCTTAGAACTCCTGGCCCTGAGCAGCCCTGAGCAGATCACCCTGCTGCTCGACCTGGATTGCTGGGAAGGAGATGTGCTGAGCCCGGTCCTCTCCCTCCGTTGGCTGGAGCTGTTGGCTCAATGCGGTGAAGAAAAACTCTGCCAGTTAGTTCGTCAAATCGAACCCGAAGTCCTGGCCCTATTCCTGAAAAAACATTTGACCATCATCCGCGGCATTGAAGCCTATGACGACGATGATGCGGACAACGCCAAACGTCTGGAATCCATCTACGATATCGATTACCACAGTGAAGATGCTGCAAAAATCATCGGCGCCATGTTGAAACTCTGGCAGGACCGGGAACAGGACAGTTATCTGCTGCTGATGGAAATGATCCGCAGCGAAAACCTTTCTGCCCTTGAAGAAGAAATTTATCAGGCCCGCAACAATCGCCTGTTGGACCTCGGCATTATTCCCCACCAGGATGCCCGGGGAATTTACAGCTATATTGATCCGGAAAGCTTTACTCCGGGAGGAAAAAGTAATTTCACCCTCGAAGCGGAAGAGCTTCAGAACCCGTTGGCCCTGCTGGTCCAGGCCCAACCCGAACATCTGCTGGCCGACATCCTTGCAGCCGGTATCGACCATGAAACAGCTTGTGAACTGATGCATCTGAGTAATCGTAAGATGAGTGCCGACCGGGCCGATCTGGCCTCGCCTCAGGACGTAACTCAAACGGTTCAGGGCATTTATGACACACTCAATCTAGCCCTGGAATATCTGGCCGGAAACGATTTCGGCAGGGCCGAGCAGATCGTCCACAGTACCTACCTGCTTCATTTGTTCCAACTGGGTCACAGCCTGATCCAAAAACGCCAGGCCAGAGCGGAAACCCTGGCCAAGTGCCCCATCTATCCCTTTGTGGATTATCCGGAATTACTGTTTATCGACTCTCTACTTGAACAGCCGCCGCTGTTTTACCGAGCCCCCGGTGCAGAAACACCAAGCCAGCTGCAGAAACTGACCTCAATCAAAGATCTTGAGCTTGTGGACCGCCGCCTCACCCAAATCGAAGCGCTGGAGCTCCTGTTCACGACAGCCCTGCCCTTTACTCTCCCTGACCCTACAGACGAAGAGGCTCAGCAACTGACCCTGGCCGGCATTTTCATGACCGCCGTTGCCCAGCGTCTGCTGGGAGAACCCTTTGCCGCAAAGCCGCTGAAGAAAAATCGTTTGGCCGAACTCGCGACAATGACCGTCGCTGATAATTCCAAATGGGAGAGTTTTGCTCGCAACCTCCATGCAACCGTTGCCGAGCTTGATCCTCAATGCCTGTTTTTCTGCGAATTCTGTCTTGAATTATGGCAGGATTTTTTCAGTGATGCGGACGGCCTTGAACAAGTCGAGACCGCTGAGTGTTTCCTCTGGCTGGAGTAGCGGTTTGGCGGGTCGATGGATGAGCGGAGAAATATCCGAAAAGAACATAAATGATTGCAGGCCTTGAATATAAGACTCAGGCTGATATTCTAATGAGAATATCAGCCTGAGTCTTATTTCCTTTTAAGAAAATCCCGTAATTCCATCAAGGAGGACTGCAATATGCTAAAAAAAATCCTGTTCCTTATCGCTTTGTGCGGCAGCCTCAGTTTAACCGCCCAAGCGGCAAACCTGCCCAAAGCATTCACCTTGACGCCACTTTATGGCGGCCATTTATTCGAGGGGAACCTGCCGCTGGATGACAGCGATTTCTGGGGGCTCGGTCTTGGTTACAATCTGACCGAGAATTGGTCACTTGAAGCCGTCTACACCCGCACTAATGCCGATGGCGATCCTTCCTCGGCAACAGACTCGACCATTGAAACCTATCGATTGGACGGTTTGTATCATCTCTGGCCCAAGGGAAAACTGGTTCCTTATCTGGCGGCTGGTCTTGGCGCGATAACCTCAGATCCTGATAATGGCAGCAGCCGTGAACACTTGTTGGTCGATTACGGAGTCGGGGTTAAATATTTTATACTTGACGATCTCATCGCCCTGCGCGCCGATGTCCGCCACCTGCTTGACTTTCCCGAGCCGGATAACAGCTTGCAATATTCGGTGGGGCTCACCTTTCAGCTTGGCCGTCCGGCTCCCAAAGCCGAGCCGATCAGTGCTCCGGAACCCAAACCAGCAGTCGTTCCGCTCGACAGTGACGGCGACGGCGTCGTTGATAGCAGCGACCGTTGCCCCAACACCCCGACCGGCGTAGCCGTCGATAGTAACGGCTGCCCGCTTGACAGTGATAAAGACGGAGTCTACGACTACCTTGACAAATGCCCTGGAACACCAGCGGGAACACCTGTTGATGTGAACGGCTGCCCCCTGGATAGCGATAAAGATGGCGTCTATGACCAGCTCGACAAATGTCCGGGCACTCCTGCCGGGGTCGCGGTTGATCGCAACGGCTGCCCATTGGACACTGATGGGGATGGCGTTTACGACTACCTTGATAAATGCCCCGGAACTCCGGCCGGCGCTCCGGTCGATGCCGACGGTTGTCCCCTGGACAGCGATAAGGACGGGGTTTTCGATTATCTTGACCAGTGCCCCGACACACCACCGGGGGTTTCCGTCGATGCGCATGGCTGCCCGACCACGCTGACCCTAAGGATCAACTTCGGTCATGACAGCAGCAAGGTCGGACCTGAATATGACGGAGAAATTGCCAAAGCCGCCCAGTGTATCAACGAATATCCAGGCAATATAGTTTATATCGACGGCCACACGGACAGCAGCGGAGCAGCGGAATACAACCAGAAGCTGTCAGTTCAGCGGGCGACAGCGGTTAAAAACCGCTTGATCGAGAAATTCGCCATCCCCGCCGCACGCATGACCGCCCGCGGATTCGGCGAAGACAAACCGGTGGCAAGCAATGACACGGCCGCAGGAAGGGCCCTCAACCGCCGGGTCGAAGTGGCCTGCGGCGCCAAAAAGCAATAGCAGCAAAACAACCGCCGGGCAGGGCCATGACCTGTCCGGCGGTCAGACCGGTTCAAAAATCAGCAAACCGCAAGTTCCTTCACTTCCAGGCCGCTTGCGGTTTTGCTGTGATAAAGGAACAGCAACAGGGTCCGACCGGCGGGATAGTCCGGAAGATGTTGAAAAGCAGCGGCAAAATATTGAATTTTCCCCTGGCGTTCCAAATGAGCCAACTCTGCTTTGAGGCATTGCTTAACCGCGGCAGCTTCCGCGTCGCTCAGCTTGACGTCAAAAAAATCCGGGGCCGAGCCACTGACCACTCGTTCATGGCCGGCAAAATCCCGTCCCAGGGATTCGCGCAACCGCAATAGATTCAATCCTGAGAAGTTCTTTTTCAGATAACCATCAATTTCAAAATAGAGGGCCCGTAAAGAACGCCCTTGCCGGTAAAGATCATTGTCCCGCCAGAACCGGTCAAGCCCTTCAAGAACTGTTAAAATCGTCAAACCAAACGCTTGCAGACCTTTCAGAGTGTGGTGAAAGCGCCCGCTGTTCACGACTAGATCCAGCAGGCGGCCGATCCCCCGGATTCGTTCCAGCTCGTCGAAGGAGATGGCGTCCGCCGCCAGGATCGTATAAGGCGGTTGCGGATCGAAGCGAATGCCCCAGTTGTCCGCCTGGGCGCGCAGCGGTGCTCCCGGCAACAATTTGACCGGCTCCAACTGGAGATGATCGGGATCAAGGGCGCAGGTCCGATCGACCGAGTGCAGAAACTGTTGGTAGCTTTCACCGGGCAGACCAGCAATCAGATCGAGATGCACATGGACTGTGGTCCACTGCTTGAGGCGGCGAATGTTCTGCTCCAGCTTTTCCAGCGAGGCCTGCCGCCTGACCAACTGGAGGGTTTCGGGCAGGGTCGATTGAACGCCGATCTCAAACTGGAACATCCCCTGAGGAACCTTCTCCAGCAGTCGCAGGGTTTGTTCATCAAGCAGATGGGCACCGATTTCAAAATGAAATTGGCTGGCGATATTATTGGCCAGGATAAAAGAAAACAGCTCATAGGCACGGGCCGGATCATAGTTAAAAGTCCGGTCAACAAATTTGATCAGGCTCACCCGGTTCTGCAGCAACAGCAGCAAATCGGCCTGGATTCGCTCCATGGAAAATGACCGCACTCGCTCATCCAGGGAACTCATACAGAAGCTGCAGGAATAGGGGCAACCGCGACTGCTCTCAAAATAGACCAGCCCTTTGCTCAAATCGACCAGACCGGCCTGAAACGGAGAGGGAATGGCATCCAGCGATGCAAGCAGACTGGTATCGACAGGATTTTGAACTGCGGGCAACTGCAGCCCGGCAAGCGCCGTCGGCAGCTGATCATTTTGCCAGGCTGCGAGCAGATGGCGTAGAGGAATCTCCCCTTCCCCGCGAATAATGGCATCCACCTCAAAACGATCAAAAAAAAGATCCTCTTCAAAAGAGACTTCCGGACCGCCCAGGACAATTTTGATAGCAGGGTCGATGCGCCGAATGCAGGCCGCCAGGTCCAGGGTGGCACAGCGATTCCACAGATATACGGAGAAACAGATCACCTGGGGATGCAGGCTCATCATTTCCGCCAGAACCACCTCTTTGGGTTCGTTGACCGAATACTCGCGGATCACCATATCCGGACAAATATCCTGACAATAGGCTTTAAGATAAGGCAGCGCGAGGCTGGCATGGACATATTTGCTGTGCAGGGTCGTCAATAGGATTTTCATGTGCGCAGAATACCCGGCCCTCCGCCTCTGTCAATGAGAAATTGTCGCACTGCAGCGGTTATGATATTCTCCGTCGACATGAAAGGATAAACATCAATGAGTCGAACAAAAACATTTTTGACCGTTGTCGCAGACGCAAACGGTGAAGTCTTTGAATACCCTGATCTTCTGATGGCGGGAATGAACGGAACCAGTTGTTGCCGCCCGCAAGCGGACGAACTGATTCCCCTCCCGGAAGGAAGCCGCCTGTTCACCATTCCCGATACTCCGCCGATCGGTTTTGATCGCCGCAGCGGCGAGCGAAAAACCCTGACCGCGTTACCAAAAAACTGGGGCGGCGGTTCTGTCCAGGCGGTTTCAGCCTTTGTTACGCCAGCCTTTACTCGCACTCTGCTACCGGCGGCAGATTATACCCAAAAAAAGGTTGAACTCACCCTCTGGTCCTATACTGCGGTCGGCTGGTGTGTCGAAGAAGAGCGCTTTTACGTAGCGGCGGTCCGGGTCGACCGTAATCGCCAATGGGAACCGCAATACTTTGACGACCGGTTGCTGGAGCCGCGGGTACGCCGCCGAATTGCCGAGCAGCAGGAAAATCGACTGGTGGTGCAACTGTCGCGCTGCGCTCTCGATTACCATTGCTTTGCCGCAAAAAATCTGTTTTTCGGCCGCTGGGAAGCACCCCTGCCCACCTCACCGGCCTGCAACGCCCAATGTCTGGGGTGCATTTCCTACCAGGAAGAACCGAAAGCCTGTCAATCCAGCCAGGATCGGCTGGATTTTGTGCCAACGGTCGAAGAAATTTGCCAGGTTGCAGTTCCGCACTTGCAGCACGCGGAGAATGCCATTGTCTCTTTTGGCCAGGGCTGTGAAGGGGATCCGATCCTGCAGACCGATACCATTGCCACTGCGGTCCGGGAAATGCGTCGGCAGACCAGCCGCGGAACCATCAACTTCAACTCCAATGCCTCCATACCGGATGCCATCGACAAACTGGCCAGAGCCGGTATCGATTCGATCCGAATTTCCCTCAACTCGGTTCAGGAGCGCTTTTACAACGCTTACTACCGCCCCCGCCATTACCGTTTCAGCGATGTCATGGAATCCGCGCGCCGTGCCAAACAAAACGGTCTGTTTACCATGCTGAACTACCTGGTCTTTCCGGGCATCAGCGACCGCGAAGACGAAGTTGAGCGCCTGCATGAAGTCATTGAAGAAATCGGTATCGATCTGATTCAGATGCGCAATCTGAGTATCGATCCGTTAATGTACTGGCGCGCCATGGGCGCAGAAGGCAAAGGGATCGGCATGAAGACCATGCTGGACCGGATCAAACGAGAAATCCCCCGGATTCAGTACGGCTACTTCAACCGCTGCAAAGAAAATTTCTACCCGCCCGGCTATGAAACCGATTGGCCGCTGCCGGCCGTAATCGACTAACAACCGTTTTCCCGGGTTGAAAAAAGCAGAATTGAGATCAGAGCGTTTTTTGCCGGCCAGCTGAGGTACGTTCCGTCGAGGACGTCGCCCCGCTGGCCGGTTATCACGCCTTTTTGCGGAATTTTAGCAGGTACAGGGCTTGCCCCACCGACTCACTGGCAACAGTCTCAAACCCCACCGGCAGGACCAGGGTTTCGACATCCGCAGGAGCAAGACGGATGGCCAAGGGCGGTCCGGGGCCGTCCTGACGTCGCTTGAATTCGATCACGCAGAAGTGCGCCCCGGGTTTCAACACTCGGTGTACTCCACCAATCACGGCAGCCCGTTGCGGCTGCGCAACGTCATGCAGCGCAGTGGCCAACAACGCACAATCGACGGAAGCCGCTGGCAACGGGATAGCGGCGATATCACCAACCAGGGCCGTGATGTTCGCCTTCTGTTCCTGCGCGGCCTGCTGCTGCAACTGCAGAATCCCCTCTTCCCAAAGATCGAGGGCATGGACCTGCCCGCTCGGCCCGACCAGATCGGCCACAAACAGACTGTAACGGCCAAAGCCACAGGCCAGATCCAGAAAACTGGAGCCCGCCTCAATCGCCATCAATTCAAATGCCTTATTCCCGGCCAGCAGATCAAAACTGCTCTTTCCCGCTCCCGGTGGTTTCATGTTCATGCTGAACTCCTTTTGACAAGCATCCCAACCCCGGCGGATTACCAGAACTGCCAGGCCTTGGTTGACAACACATACATGCCCAGGGTCAGGTTGGTTACCGCATGAGCGACAATACATTGATAGAGGCTTTTCGTCCAATAGAGCAACAGGCTGTAAACCACGCCGGCCATGATGCCGGCGATGATCAGATGATGCTCCAGACCGAACAGAACGGCGCCGATCAGAAATGACGCCCAGGTGAAGGTGCCCAGGGGAACCTGAATAAAATCAGGCTTAATGATATAGCGCAACAGGAACGAGCGCCAGAACAGCTCTTCCATGACCGGAACCACCAGAGCGGCTCCGCAAAGCCGGAACAGAATCAGGGCATTTTTCAGCAGCTGGTTGTCAACCCGATCCGGATTGAATCCGGCCTCGGGCATGACCTGGCCAAAAGTCCAATCCATATGAATCCACAGGACAAAAACCAGCAGTCCCAGACCGACACTGGCGATGGTGTGAGACAGTTTTTTAAGGTCAGCCGGGTTTAATTCAGAATAGTCCCGCCGGAACCGAAAGAGCAGGACGCCGACACAAAACGCTTTGCATGGATAAAGATAAAGCAGATCGGTTTCGCTCAGGCGCACCAGCTGATGACTGATCAACCAGTGGCAGCCTTGTTCTACCGCGATAAACCCCATAAAAACCGCAAATGGGATAATCCTGGCCCAGGCAGCTCTCCCCATAGTCCCTCCTGATCGACATTTAACCAGCCCTGCGCTCTGTTCAGTGACGATCTTTCCAGCGCCTGACCCGGCGGTCGGTCGTAGTCATGAACGCTTCAAAATCAGCTTCCAACTGCGGTCGCCAGAGCCCAAGCTGGGCATAGCCGGAAGCCAGGGGAATCTTGCCGCCGAGCCGCTGCTCCAGACGACCAAGCACCCTGGCGACGATATCAGTTCGCCGGTAGGAACTCAGCCAATCATCCTTGATCATCCGTGGCAGCTGTTGCTGCAAACCGGGGCTGAGCAGATGATAGCAATCCTCAAGTCCGCGATACACCTGACCGGAAAAATCAGCCAGGGGTTGTTGCGCATAGCTGTCCCACTGGCAGGCCAGGATATGATCGTAAAAAACATCTACCAGAACGCTGCGCGCATAGCGAAAGGTCGGGTCAAGACGCCGGCGGCTGGTCTGAAAGTCATCGTCAACCCGGGTCAGGCCGTCAATATAGCGATGCAATTTCAGATGCCGAACCAGTTCATCCGGCAGCCCGCTGAAGTCGCTGCCTTTATGGAAATCACCCATAAGAGATCCTGCCCAGGCAAGACCATTGGCATCGGAAAAAAAAAGATGGGCCAGATAATTCATGAGGCCGTACCATTGCCCCCGGGGCCACCGCCGCCGGCTTTCAAATCGATTGATTCAGCTGGTTTTTAATAACCTGTACCAGAGACTCGGCAACCTGCCCGGTGTCGAGCAGATGATTGAGCAGCACCAGCATATCCTCAGTCTGGCTGGACCGGATAAATCGTTTAACCAGAGTATCGAACTGATCCACGGGATTATGGGCCTGCTCAATGAGCAGATTAAAATAATTGACCCGCCTGGGCCAGCTCTCTGCGCACGCTAAGCAGGCAAACCAGTCCCGCCATCGCAAAGGCATCATGCCCGAAATCAAGCGCTTTGCGGTAAGAGGCTTCCGCATCGACAAGCCTGTTGAGATTGAAAAAGGCGTCGCCCATCCGGGTATGCAGGGTTTGGGTCCCGTCCGAGCAGGTAAGAATTTTCTGCCAGATCTCGATCGCCTTAGCATAGTCGCGGTACCAGCGGTAGCAGTTGCCCAGCCCATATAAAGCGTAAGGGTTTTGGGGATCCACAGCCAGGGCCCGGCGAAAATAGGTTTCCGCTTTTTCAAAATCGGAGACCCGCCAACAAAGCTTGCCGATAATTGTCAGGATATGCAGCTCATTCTCATCGAATTTGAGAACTTTTTCATAGGTGGCAATGGCCTCGGCATCCTGTCCCATCCGATGCAGCAGATCGGCCAGGCCGGTCAGGGCAAAGCGATCACTGGGGGCAATTTTCAGAATCTGCTGATAGGCTTGTTCGGCACGCTCGAACAGGGCCAGAACTTTACAGCTGTCCGCGATGCGGGTCATGACGTGCTTATCCTGCGGCCGAAGAGTTAGATAACGCTCCCACAGCTTGATCGCATCCTGATGACGATTTAATTTCTTGTACACATCACCAAGGCCGCGCAGGGCAAACAGATTTTTCTCATCCAGTTCGAGCAGGGCCTGATAGCAGTGCTCGGCTTCGGCAAAATCCTCGGTTTCCCGGCAGGCATCACCCATTCCAGAGAGCAGGTAAGGATTTTCCGGTTCCATATCAAGTCCGGTTCGGAACAGCTCCTTGGCTTCGGCATAACGCCTGGCACGCAACTTCTGGCGCGCCTTCTTCGAGATATCAATCACCGAGTTTTTCCCACCGGTCGACTGCCGTGGTGGAACATACACTGTCTTCATACAGTAAACTCCCAACTTTTCATTTACGATAACGTTCAGAAAAGCATAACAAAAAAATTTCCTACACTAGTTTTCGGGGTCAGTCATGCGCTGTAAAGGAACCCGAAAATCACCTTGGGCAGTGGCAGAACTCCCATGACCATAAAGGACTGCCATCCCTTTATCAATAACCGGCAGTACCTTTTGGCCCAGACGCCGCTGCTTGCGCCGGCAACAACCAGCCCACCCCGTGGAAGACGAAGTCTATCACAATCGTTCCTGCAATCAGCAATAGAACAGTCCGCTTCATCACTCAACAGACTGAAAATAACAGAAAATCTTCGACTGCTCGGCAGCGCTTGGCCTAAGCCAGAAAGCATCCCGCTTAGGCCTGACGCCCAGTCCTCATCCGCCGAGCTATTGATAAGAATTTCAAGCAAAATCGTGTTCTGCCCGGACTTGACCGCTGCTCAGATCACCATGCAGTCATCGACCATGACAGCCGGTCATTCCCCCGAACCCGTCGTTGCGGTGGACAGGGAAGGGTCAAGCTTAGCCACTTGGTCGTGACGGGGCAGATGTGCGTCCAATTGAGCCAGAAGCGGCTGTGCGACCGCTTGAAAAGCGGCCAGGTTTGCCTTGCTGATCGACTTGGCGGCGGGAACTTTCAGCCGACTCGGATTGACGGGCGCGCCGTTATGACGCATCCGAAAGCAGAGATGGGGCCCCGTTGCCATGCCGGTACCGCCGAGGTAACCGATGACCTGCCCCTGGGCAACGCGCTTGTTCTTGGTCATGCCGCGTGCAAAACCTTTCATATGCAGATAGATCGAACGATACCCGTTACTATGCCGCACCTCGATAAAGTTGCCGTTGGCGCGGGTATAACCGATCCTTGAAATACTCCCCTCGCCGACCGTCTTAATCGGTGTTCCGACCGGGGCCACATAATCGATAGCTGGGTGAGCTTTCCAGGTTTTGGTAATGGGATGAAAACGCTTCATAGTATACCCGGAGGAAATCCGGGTAAATGAAAGCGGCGCCCGAAGAAACGCTTTGCGGACATTTTCACCGTCTTCATTGTAATAAGAAGCCGACTGCTCACCGTCTTTAAAACGAACCGCCCTGAACACCTGCCCCTGATTGACAAATTCCGCTGCCAGGATATGTCCATAGCCAGCCGGCTGCCCGGCCCGGGAACGTTTTTCCACCAGCGCCTGAAAACGGTCGCCAGCGCGGATATCGAGAATAAAGTCTATGTCCCACTGAAAAATATCGGACAACATAAATGCTAGTTTTGGGTCTTCGTTTATCGCGGCAACAGCGTCAAACAGGCTGGAAGAGATCGTCCCTTCAATCAGCTCAGGAGTGACGTCATAAACGATCGGCTGGGTTTCCAAGGACACCTGGTCGCCATCACGGCTGATGATCAGCTGTTCATCTTCATCGATCTCGTAGACGAACTTGTTAAATTCTCCGTCTCGGGTGGTAATACAGTATGGCTGACCGGCGCAGATGCGGGTAAACGGAAAGACATCGCGACTCTGCTGATTGAGCTGATAAATTTCCTGGGGAGTGAAATAGTCACCCAGCAGTGCGGTGATGGATGATCCCGCAGGCACAGTCCTTCTTATCTCTGCGATGACCGGTTCAGGTGCGACTGGCGGGCTCACAGGCTCGACCAGCGACGCGGATGGCATCGGCACAGGCTCCGCAAAGGGGGGTTTCCCGAGCCTCCAGGCCGGAATTGGTGGCGTTGTTAAAGAAAACAACCAGAGCAGCAACCACAATCAGGGGGACCAGCAACAGCAGATGCCTGGCCTTGCTCTTGCGCGGCTGACTTGCGCTAAGCGGCGGATGAAAGTCCTGATTAATTCCCATGAAGCTGTCCCATAGCAGTTTTTTATTAAAATACACTTAGGTCAAACTATTTAATTTGATTATTATAACAGTTGAACCGGATTGAGTCCAGTAGCGATCTTCACCAGCCCACACACAACGCAAAAGCGCGCCGTCGGTCAATCGGCTAGCGGTTTTTTTCAGTCTGTCAGCCAATTTATTTGCCAGATGAATAATGGCCGGATAACATAAGCAAAACCAACCAAAAAAGATAAGGACCCCGAGCAATGATAAATAGACAGCGCATATGTGATGAATTCAGCAAACAAGCCGCTATCGACAGCCCTTCTTTTGCAGAGGCGGAGATCGCCGCATACCTGGAACAACGCTTAACCGCCCTGGGAGCCGAAATTGAATATGACGAGGCCGGGTGCGATCATCGGCAGCACTGCCAGCAACCTGATCGCCCGGATTCCCGGCAGCAAAAGTGGCGAGCCGCTGATCCTGTCCGGCCATATGGATACCGTGACTCCGGCGGACAATGTCCAACCGGTGCTCAAAGACGGTATCTTCACCAGCTCCGGGGACACCATTCTCGGCTCCGACGACAAGGCCGGCCTGACCGAAATGATTGAAGCGATTGAGGTTCTTCGCGAGCAGAATATTCCCCACGTCCCCCTTGAGCTGGTTATCACTATCTGTGAGGAACAGGGCTTACTGGGCGCCAAGAACCTGGCATTCAGCAAGCTTAAAGGGAAAACGCGGCATCGCTATGGACACCAGCGGAACGGATCTCGTTATCAACCGGGCTCCGGCCGCCAATCGTTTCAAAATCGATATTTTTGGCCATGAGGCCCACGCCGGGATCTGCCCCGAGCAGGGCATTTCTGCCATCCAGATCGCTGCCCGGGCCGTCGCAAAAATGCCCTTGGGCCGCATTGATCAGGAGACCACCGCCAATATCGGACTGTTCAACGGCGGGCAGGCCATCAATATTATCCCCAAAACCGTCAATCTGCTCGGCGAGGTTCGCAGTCACAATCCGGAAAAATTACGCGAGCTGACCGAGCAGATCATTCGCATTGTCGAAGAAGAGGGTCTTGCAGGCCTCCAGCCAGATGGAAGCAGCTGACATTCAAGCCTCAATGGCTATGGAACTGCATGAAGATTATCCATCCATGAGCGTTGCGGAGGACGCCGGCATCATCAAGCTGATCAAAGAGGCCGGCGCCAGCCTCGGCCGCCCGCAGGCGATCAATTCCGCTGGCGGTGGCTCGGACGCCAACATTTTCAACAGCCATGGTATCGAAATGGTCATCGTCGGCTGCGGTATGAACAAAGTCCATACCGTCAATGAGCAGGTCGCCGTTGACGATATGGTCAAAGTCAGCGAACTGCTGGTTGAAATTATTCGTCGAGCCTAATGTCATGAAAATCTCGCCACACGTCATACAGGTCCAGCCGCCACCGATTACAGAGGTCAAAAAGTGGATTGAAAACCGGCAGTTTACTGCAGAAAAACCGCTTCTTGATCTTTGCCAGGCGATCCCCAGCTATGCACCTCCGGCCGAGCTTATCAAATACCTGCAAGGCTGCCTGGAAGATCCGCTGACCTTCAAATACAGCCCTGACGAGGGGCTGCCGGAAGTCCGTGCCGAGGTGGCCCGCTGGTATGGACGGCATTACCAGAGCACTCCGGACCCAGACCAGCTCTGTCTGACCATCGGTGCCAGCCAGGCCTTCTGGCTGGCCATCGTCAGCTTGTGCCGTCCCGGCGATGAGGTCATTGTTCAGCTGCCCGCTTATTTCGATCACCTCATGGCGCTGCAATCCCTGGGCATCAAAGCCGTGTTCGCTCCGTTTCAGCCCGCCAGTCAGGGGCAACCCGAGCTGGCAACCATCGCCCGCCTGATAACCGCGAAAACCAGAGCTATCCTGCTGGTCACGCCGAGTAATCCGACTGGCGCGGTGGTGCCGGCCAGCGGGATATTGAGCAATTGTTCGAACTGGCCGCAGCCCATAACGTCACCCTGATCCTCGATGAAACCTACAACGCCTTTGTCGGCCAGCAACCCCACAACTTATTGACAAGAGCTGATTGGTCGCAGCACTTCATTCACCTGGCCTCATTCGGTAAAAACCTTTGCCCTGACCGGTCTGCGCTGCGGGGCGCTGCTTGCCGCTGCAGCGGTCGTCGAACAGGCCCTGAAACTGCAGGACAGCATGGTGGTGTGCCAGTCCCGGCCGGCCCAGCTGGCCCTCCAGTACGGCTGCCGCAATCTGGACGCCTGGGTCGCGGACAACTGCCGGATGATGAAGGCGCGCCACGACAGCTTTAAGAAACAATTCCTGGCCGCCGGCCTTAAGTTTGAACTTGCCGCCAGCGGATCTTTCTTTGCCTGGATCAGGCACCCCTGGAAAGAACTCACCGGTCGACAGGCGACCAGACGGCTGGCCGAACAGCACAACCTGATCTGCCTGCCCGGAGAAGCCTTTGGCCCGGGGCTGGAAGAGTATTTGCGCCTGGCCTTCGGAAATATCGACACAGACCGGATTCCACAGGTCATCAAACGTTTCCAGGCCATCTAGCCAGCCGCCTGCGGCCAGTAGCAGGTAACGGATGCGCACCTTTTGTGCATCCATGCCCTTAAGGCGAAAGCTAAGGTTCAACCCTCATTAAATTGTGTGAACTGACTGCCCGCGGCGCAGCTCGCGGCAACAAGCGGAGGTCTGTCCCAATGAGCAGCCAACACCTGCTGGTCAGCAGCAAAGACGGCATCGCCACCCTTACCATCAACCAACCACAAACCCTCAACTCCCTGAGCCCCGCGATTCTGGAGCGAATTGGCTGAACAGGTCACAGAACTACAGGCAGACTCCGCGGTAAAAGTTGTCATTATCACCGGGGCCGGGACCAAAGCCTTTGTCGCCGGGGGCGATATTGCAGCCATGCAGCCGCTGGGGCCGTTGGAAGCCAGGGAAGTCGTCAACAAAGCACAGCAACTTTTCAACGACATCGAGTTCGGCAAAAAAATCTTTATCGCCGCAATCAACGGCTATGCCCTTGGCGCCGGCTGCGAACTCGCCCTGGCCTGCGACATCAGAATTGCGGCTGAGGGCGCCAAGCTGGGACAACCGGAAGTCAAGCTGGGAATCATTCCCGGCTGGGGCGGAACCCAACGGTTGCCGCGGCTGGTGGGTAAAGGCAAGGCGAAAGAACTGATGCTGACCGGAGACATGCTCTGTGCGACTGAAGCGAAAGAAGTGGGACTGGTCAACCAAGTGGTTCCGGCGGAACAACTCCTCGACAGCGCCAGGGCCATGGCGCACAAGATCGCCGGCAAATCGCAGTCCGCCGTCCGCCTTATCAAGCAGGCGGTCGATAACGGTATGGAAATGACCATCGACAAAGCATTTCATTACGAGGCCGAGCTGTTTGCCCTGTGCTTTGCCACTCATGATCAGAAAGAAGGGATGCAGGCTTTTCTTGAGAAACGGACCCCGACCTGGAAAGACTGCTGACCAGAGGCCGAGCAGTCAACCCGCTATCGGTTCTCGACCAGCTTATTGCGACTGTCCAGACAGGCACGGACTTCCGTGACACAGGAATAAGGGACGCGAATCCCGCGCACCCCGCGGCCGATGCGCACCTGAGAACCCGGGTCGCCGTGAAAATCCGAGCCACCGGTGACGACCAGGCCGTGCTGCCGGGCCAGTTTGATCAAATGATCGGTCTCTTCCAGCCCGGAACCGTTATTATAAGCTTCGATGCCATCAAGGCCCTGTTGAGCCAGGTCAGCCACCAGCCGTTCCAAACCTCTTCGTTCTCGCGTCACATAGGGAGGATGAGCCAGCACGACGATCCCGCCACAACCATGAATCAAGTTGATGGCCTCATCGGCAGGGAAATACCGTTTAGGAACATTACAGGGGACCAGATAACGTTCGAAAGCCTGCTCATTTCCATCGACAACCCCTGCTTCGCGCAGGGCCTGGGCGATATGCGGACGACCGATGCTCCCCCCGGCAAGGAGACGGACCCGCTCCGGATCAAGGGGCTGACGCATTTCACCGCGCAATTTTTCATTGACCCGCTCGACAATCTGCAGATTTCGATTCAGGCGGAAAGACTGAAATTCGGTCAGCGCCCTGGCCAGATAAGGGTCCTCCAGGTCGAAACCATAACCCAGCAGATGCATGTCGGAAAATTCGAACCACTGGGTCGACAGCTCTACCGCGGTTAAAACTTCAACCCCGCACGCTTCACCGGCCCCGCATGGCGCGCGCAACCCCGTCGATATTGTCATGATCGGCCAAGGCAATAGCGGCCAGACCGCAACGGGCCGCAGCTGCAACGACTTCCTCCGGAGTCAGATAGCCGTCGGAGCAGGTCGAATGGACATGCAGATCAACATAGGACCTATTCATGAAACCGTCTTTTCTTTCACTGTTTTGCAATCTCAACCTCTTCGGACATTTTTACAAAACCTGCCAGCCCGGCACGGCATCTCTGATTAGCTGGCAACCGCTCGGGCAACAACAGTTGTTAACGCGCACCTCTTGACCATTGATTCAGCACAGTGTACACAATTGAATAGACAATTGGCTATATAGCAATTTTTCCAGAAGGACATTTATCCATATGCCGCACGTCTGGTCGTGAACAACCTGCAAAGCTATTTTTTCACTCGCAGCGGACTGCTCAAAGCTGTCGACGATGTGTCATTCAGTATCAATCCGGGCGAGACTCTGGCCCTGGTCGGCGAGTCAGGCTGTGGTAAATCGATGACCGCGTTGTCGCTGCTGCGCCTGCTGCCCGAGCCCGGCAAAATTGTCGGCGGAGAGATCCTCCTTGACAACCACAACCTGCTGCGCCTGCCCGAAGTCGAAATGCGCCGCATCCGCGGCAATGACATCGCGATGATTTTCCAGGAACCGATGACCTCCCTCAATCCGGTCCTGCGCATCGGCGACCAGATTGCTGAAGTACTCATCCTACATAAAGGGCTGTCAGCAAAAGACGCTCTCGGCGAAGCCGGTAGTCTGTTGCAACAGGTCGGCATCAGCGACGCAGGACGACGGCTGCAGGATACCCCCACCAAGTTGTCCGGCGGACAACGCCAGCGGGTCATGATCGCCATGGCCCTGGCCCTGCGATCCCAAGCTGCTGATCGCCGACGAACCGACGACCGCCCTGGACGTCACCATTCAGGCCCAGATCATGGATCTTTTGCTCGACTTGAAACAGCAGCGGCAAATGGCCACCCTGTTGATCAGTCATGATCTGGGCGTGGTCGCCGGCAACGCAGAAAACATCGCCGTCATGTATGCCGGACAAATCGTCGAATCCGGCCCCGTTGCCACGATCTTCGCCGAACCACTGCATCCGTATACCCAAGGGCTACTCAACTGTGTCCACGCTGGACCGCAAGCAAAGCCTGCCCGCTATCAAAGGGCAGGTTCCCGACCTGAAAAAACAGCACGACGGCTGTTTGTTTATCGAACGTTGCCCATGCCCCTGCACGCCCTGTGGGGGCGAGGTGCCGCAGTTGCAGGAAATCAAACCGGGTCACCGGGTCAGATGCTGGAGGTATTAAGCTCATGCCCTTACTTGAAGTCAAAAACCTGCGCAAAAGCTTCTCCGTCTCCGACCCGCTGGGCAGAACAAAAGGTCAGCTGGTGGCCGTTGACGATATCTCTTTTGAATTGAAACAGGGCGAAACCCTCGGCTTGGTCGGCGAGTCGGGCTGCGGCAAATCCACCACCGGGAAACTGATCCTGCAACTGCTCAGGGCCGATCAGGCGAGGTGCTGTTTGCGGGGAGGACCTGACAAAGCTTCCGGAACGGCGACTGCGCCCTTACCGGCGTCGGCTGCAGATGATTTTTCAGGATCCCTTCTCTTCCTGAATCCGCGCATGACTGTCGGCGCGAACCTCAGCGAACCGTTGCTGATTCATCGCCTGCGCCACCCCGGCAGATCAGGGAAAAAGTCATCGAACTGTTGGAAAAAGTCGGCCTTTCCGCCCAGCACGAGCATCGCTATCCCCATGAATTTTCCGGTGGCCAGCGCCAGCGGGTCGGTATCGCCAGAGCCCTGGCGGTTGAACCCGACCTCATCATTGCCGACGAAGCGGTCTCCGCCCTCGACTTATCGGTGCAGGCGCAGATTCTGAATCTGCTGCAGGACATTAAGGGCGAGCATGGCCTGAGCTACCTGTTTATCGCCCATGACCTGGCGGTCATCGAGCATGTCAGCGACCGCATCGCCGTCCATGTATCTGGGCCGGATTGTCGAACTGGCAAATGCGGAACGATCTGTATCTCAAGCCGCGCCACACCGTATACCGAGGCGCTGCTCAATGCCGTGCCGGTTCCGGATCCTGGCCACCCCCGACCGGCCGCGCTGAGCGGAGAAATCCCCTCTCCGGTGCATCCCCCGAGCGGCTGTTATTTTCACCCGCGCTGCCCCTATGCTCAGGCGATCTGTCAACAGCAATCCCCACCGTTGACCGATGTCGGCCCCAATCACCTGTCCGCCTGCCATTTCCATGAGCAGGTCGGCCGCTTTCGAATCCGCTGAGAGGATTTCAGCAAAAGCTGCTTGACACAGTGTGCCACAAATGGCACGATCGGCGCAGAATTCATCTGTCCGGAGAGTCAGCATGACCTTAAAAGAAACCAACGGCCCGATTTCCACTATTCGTGAACGCTGCCGGATCTGCTACGCCTGCGTCCGCAACTGCCCGACCAAGGCCATCGGGATTTTTGAAGATTGTGCCGAGATCATCACCCATCGTTGTATTGGTTGTGGCAAATGTGTCCAAAGCTGTTCGCAAAATGCCAAGGTCATCATTGATGCCACCAAGGAAACTGAAGACCATCTGCACAGTAACGATCCAACCGTCGCGGTCCTCGGTTGTTCTTTTGCGGCTTTTTTCCACGACCTCCATCCGGAAAGAATGGTCACCGCTCTAAAACAGCTCGGCTTTGACGAAGTCCTGGAAGCTCCGCCGCGTCGAGCTGATCTCTGGAGAATATCGCAAAGTTATCGCCGCCAACTCTGGCCAGCCCCTCCTGTCAAGCCATTGCCCAACCATCGTCGACCTGGTCGAACGCCACTATCCCCAACTGTTGAAGTATCTGGTCCCGGTGTCTCTCCAATGATCGCCATCGGCCGCTTCATCAAAGCCAGCCGCGGCAGTCGGGTTCGGGTGGTCTATATCAGCTCGTGCATCGGCGGCAAATTTGAGGTGACTGCTGAACCGGTTGCCGGAGCCATCGATACCGTGCTGACCTATAGTGAGCTGAAAGTCATGCTCAAAACGCCAGAAAATTGATCCACAGCGGCTCAAAAGGACCCCGATGTCGGGACGCCCGACCAGTATCGGCGCAGCTTTTCGATTATCGGCGGCCCGTTCAACAATTTCGGAATCGAAAAACAACGGCCTTAATCCTCACTATATTTCAACGGTTGGCGAGGAGAACAGCTTGGAAATCATTCGCGACCTGGCTGCCGGTCGGATATCACCGCGCTATGTCGATGTCCGCTTCTGTAAAAGCGGCTGCATTTGCGGCCCGGCCCGGACCAATCGCCTGACTTCATTTTCCAAAAGAACCTGATCATCGAATACCAACAGCAGGAGATCAGTTACGACACCGCCCCGTACTATCTACAGGAATCTCCAAATCTCAAACTGAACCGGATCTTTGCCAACAAATCACACCAGCCGGAGCGCCCCAGCGGGGAGACCATCAGACGCATCCTGCTGGAGACCGACAAATTTGAAGAACAGGATGAACTGAATTGCGGCAGCTGCGGCTATCCGACCTGTCGGGAACATGCCGTGGCTGTCTATCAAGGCCTGGCGGATATCCGCATGTGCCTGCCCTACTCTATCCATCGCCTGGAAAAGGACCGCTCACAGCTTGAACAGAAGTACGAACTGGCAACGGGCGCGCTCTTGACAGGAATACGCAACACCCGCATCATCGGCAATGATCAACACACCCAAGGAGTCCTGCACATGATTCAACAGGTCGGTCCGACCCCGACCACGGTGTTGATTCGCGGTGAAAGCGGCACCGGTAAGGAGCTGACCGCCCGAGCCATTCACGAAGCGAGCCAGCGTGCCGATAAACCGATGGTGACGGTCAACTGCACCACCCTGACTGACAACCTGCTGGAGAGTGAGCTGTTCGGCCACATGAAAGGCTCCTTTTACCGGCGCCATCACCGACAAAAAAGGCCTCTTTGAAACGGCAGACGGAGGCACCATTTTCCTCGATGAAATCGGCGACATTACTCCAAGCTACAGGCCGAGCTGTTGCGGGTCCTTGACAACGGCGAGATCAAACCGGTCGGCAGCAACAATGTCATCAAGGTCGACGTCCGGGTCATCGCCGCAACCAACCGCCAGCTTGAAGAAGGGGTCAGCAATGGTTGGTTCCGGGAAGACTTGTTCTATCGCCTCAATGTTTTCACCATCACCTTGCCACCGCTGCGCAATCGCAGCTCTTCAATACCGCAACTGGTCGATCATTTCCTGAACACTACGGCAAAGCGGCTGAATAAAAATGTCCACAGCATTGATGAATACGCCAGGAGAGCCCTCGAACGCTATCCTGGCCAGGCAACATCCGCGAGTTGCAGAATATCATTGAGCGGGCTATTGTCCTGTCCCACGACAACAGCATCCGTCTGGACCAGCTCCCCATGGCCTTTGCCAACCTGGCTCAGGATAGCCCGCAGGAAGCGCCCAAAGAGGTCTCCAACAGCCTGCGTCAACAAAGGAATGATCAATTCGAAAAAGTGGAAAAGGATCTCGCCATCCAGTTTTTGAAACAAACCGGAGGCAATGTGTCGGCGGCCGCAAAACTGGCGGACATCCCGCGGCGGACATTTTATCGGATGCTCGACCGCAGCGGGATTGATCCGGCTCTTTTTCGCCGGCAGGCATGAGCCATAAATGGCACATGTGTCACTAACTGTGCCGCGTCAGACACAATTCGTGACACACCCAATATCTCTCGTCTCCATGCAAGAGGCCGGAAGAATTATAATTCTTCCATTTTTTAGACAGTTATAGAACAACAGGAAGACATCACAAGTTTGGCACAATAGCTGCTTAAAGTAGAGCCCATGTAACAGGGTGTACCCGTTCCCGCCCGAACGGATCCAAACATCCCTATTTCACCGCCGAGGCTCCTCTCTCCCCTTGCGGTGTTTTTTTATGTTTTCATTCGCAAGCCAAGTCGGTTGAGCTAAAATAAGTTTTTGATGCCCGATTGCGGGGCTCCCCCCAAGCAAGAAATCAATTGAATAACAAATGGTCCCGACTTCGATGAATTCCCAAAACAGCACTCCGAACAAAGATCTGACGCTGGGGCTGAGTACGCTGCAAGACATCAGCGCACTGATCTGCAATCCCACGATCTGAATGAAACCATTGCCAACATTGTTGACCTGGTCGCCCAGCGTGCCCAATCCGACGTCTGCTCCCTCTATTTGCTGGAAGAGGACAAGGAAACTCTCACTCTGCGCGCAACCCGTGGCCTTGATCAGGGCGCTATCGGCAAAGTCAGCCTGAAAATAGGTGAAGGCCTGACGGAAAAACCGCCGAGGAACAACGGGTCCTTGCTATTCAGGAGCCACAGAATCACCCCCATTATCGCTATTTTCCGAAACCGGCGAGGAGCAGTTCCATACCTTTGTCGGCATTCCATTATTTGATCGAAACTACTCCATCGGCGTGCTGGTCATTTCAAACTCGCAAGGCCCACATTTTTTCCGAGGAAGAACTCGCCACGTTGACAACGATCGCCTTTCAGGTTGCTTCCATCGTTGTCAATGCCCGGCTGCTGGACGCTATCCACAAGTTCAAGCGTCCGCTCCCGACAGAACCTCTGCAGCAGTCACCAGCAGCAGACCTACCGCAAAGCGATGTCCTCCAAGGACAGGCCGCCTATCCGGGGTGGTCAGCGGTCCGGCCAATGTCGTCGATCAACAGTTTGTTTTGCCGACATCTTTGATGAATGCAATATCGATCCCCAGGCCGAACTGAAGCGACTCGACGAGGCTTTACGCCAAACCCGAATACCAGACTCTGTATCTGGAAAAAGGGTCGCGATCAGCTGACCCAAGAGGATGCTGCGATCTTCACACGCACTTGATGATTCTCGAAGACCGCGGCTTTATAGAAAAGCTCTACAAGCTTATTGAGGAACGCCACAGCTCGCCCTATGCACTGAAGAAAGTCATCAGCAGCTACCTTGAGGCTTTCAATCAGATGGAGGACCCCTATTTGAGGGAGCGCGCTGCAGACATGGAGGATATCGGCCGCCGCCTGCTGGCCAACCTGATCGGCAGAAACCGGAAGGACTACACCTGAACCATGCCGGAATCCTGGTGGCCAAAAAGCTGCCTCCCTTCCGACATTGGCCGTGCTGGATCATCACATGATCCAAGGCATGATCATCGAATCCAACGAAGCCAACTCCCACTCGGTCATTATGGCCAAAGCACTGGGAATACCGGCTTTGATTGGAGTCAAAGGGGCGGTGGCGAAAATTCAACCCGACGCCAACCTGATTCTTGACGCCAACACCGGTCATGTTTACCAGAATCCTTCGGTTGCGGTTGTCGATGAATATCTTCGCCTTGAACAGGACCGCCTGCAAGAACAGGAAAAGCTCAGTGAACTGCGCGATGTTCCGGCAGCCACCAGCGATGGCATCCGCATCAATCTGCGCGCCAATATCGGCCTGGTCAGCGATGTCGGCATCGCCAAAAAGCACGGTGCGGAAGGGGTTGGCCTCTATCGGACCGAATTCCCCTATATGGCACGCAGTAACTTCCCCAATCGCAAGACTCAGTATCAATTATACAAAAAAGTGGTTGAAGAATTCGACGGGCTGCCGGTCACCATCCGCACCCTGGATATCGGCGGGGATAAGGCTTTGCCCTACTTCACCCATCCCCGGGAAGACAACCCCTTTATGGGTTGGCGCTCCGTCCGGGTCAGCTTGGACAATAAAGAAATTTTCCAGACCCAGATCGAAGCCATTCTCATGGCCGCCATGCACGGACCGGTTAAATTACTGTTCCCGATGATTTCAAATATGGAAGAGATCGTTGCCTGCAAAGAGATTGTCAGCGCGGCCAGGGCCAAGCTGCAGCAGGAAGGGATCCGTATCCCCGAGCATGTCCCCCTGGGGGGCGATGATCGAAGTTCCGGCCGCAGTCCGCCTGGCCCATCATCTGGCCAAAGAGATGGACTTCTTCGCTCTTGGTACCAATGACCTGATTCAATATCTGCTGGCCGCCGATCGCTCCAATCCGCGAGTCGAGAGCTACTACGATCCACTGCATCCGGCCGTCCTCCTGTCACTGGAAGGAATCTCCAAAGCGGCCCGCGACAATAACATCGACATCTGTGTGTGCGGGGAGATGGCAACCGACCCCGCCTGTCTGCTTGCGCTGATCGGCATCGGCATTCATGAGTTCAGTCTGTCCGCCCCCTACATCCCGCAGTTGAAACGGTTTATCAGTCGGATCGACAGCAAGGCGGCGGAAACCCTGGCGGGCGACATCCTTGAAAAAGCGGACAGCAAAACCATCCGGAAAATGCTGGAAAACTATATCGCCGACTACTACCGCGGCTGAGCCATATCCCCTATCCAGCCCAGCCGCTCCGCAGTTTAATCCAGGATCGCCAGCAGGTCGCCCTGCTCAATCTGGGCTCCTTCGCTGAACATCAGTTCCCTGACTGTGCCTGATTTCGTCGCCTTGACATTGGTTTCCATCTTCATGGCTTCGGTCACGACAACGACATCACCGGCAGATACCTGGTCGCCGACCTGAACCATGAGTTTGAAGATCCTCCCCGGCATGGGCGCGCCTATTTCATGCCCATTGTCCGGATCTGCCTTGACATGGCTGGTTTCATCCACCACCGCTGCCAGATCCGTCACGGTGGCGCTGCGCGGTTCTCCGTTAAGTTCGAAATAGATATGTCTGGTCCCGTCTTCGCGAACGCGCCCTATAGCATTCAGCTTAACAATCAGGGTCTTGCCCGCTTCAATATCGATGGTCACCTCGTCACCGATATCAAGACCGTAGAAAAAGACCGGGGTTGGCAGAAACGAAGTATCGCTGTGATCCTGTCGGAACCGATCGAACTCCTCAAAGACCCCGGGATACAGCACCGCGGACAGAGTATCCCTGAAGGAGACCTGATGACCGAGTTTTTTCTCCAGTTCAACCTTTTTCATCTCAAAATCAACGGGTTCCAGCAATTCCCCCGGACGACAGGTCAGTGGCCGCTCCGATTTGAGAATGATTTTCTGAAGTTCTTCCGGGAAGCCGCCGTATGGCTGGCCGATCATCCCCTTGAAAAAATCGATCACCCCTTGGGGAAAGGTCAATTCGTGGCCACGCTGATAAACATCTTCCGGTTCCAGGTTGTTCTGCACCATAAACATGGCCATGTCGCCGACAATTTTCGACGACGGAGTCACTTTGACCAGATCCCCGAACATATCGTTGACCTTGCGATACATCAGCTTGCATTCTTCCCAACGATGTCCTAGACCCAGACCCTCCACCTGGGGTTTATAGTTGGAATACTGCCCGCCCGGTATCTCATGAAAATAGACCTGTGCTGTCCCACTGCGCAGTTCAGACTCGAATGGCGCGTAATAACTGCGGCAGGTTTCCCAATAATTAGCCAGCTTCTGCAGCCCGTCCAGATCCATTTTCGGATCCCAGATCGTCCCCTGCAGAGCAGCAAGCAGGGCATTCATGTTCGGTTGGGCAGTCAATCCCGAAACCGAAGACAGGGCCACATCCACGATATCGCAGCCGGCCCGGGCGGCCTGCAAGTACATGGCGCCGCCATTACTCGAGGTATCATGGGTGTGCAAATGAATCGGCAGACCGATTTCGTTTTTCAGTGCCTTGATCAGTTTTTCCGCGGCAAACGGCTTGATCAGCCCGGCCATATCCTTGATTGCCAGGATATGCGCCCCCATTTGCTCCAGCTCCTTTGCCATGCCAACATAGTATGCGAGGGGATATTTATCCCGCTTCGGATCGAGGATATCGCCGGTGTAACAGATGGCCGCTTCACAGATCGCATCGTTTTTACGGACTGCTTCCATGGCCACCTGCATCCCCTTGGTCCAGTTCAGGGAATCGAACACCCGGAAGATATCGATTCCACTTCGCGCCGCCTGAGTCACAAACTCCTGGACAACATTATCGGGATAATTGGTGTAACCGACCGCATTGGAACCACGCAACAACATTTGAAATAGTATGTTCGGCACCTTGGCCCGCAATCGGTCGAGGCGCTCCCAGGGATCTTCGCGCAAAAAACGCATCGCCACATCAAAGGTTGCGCCTCCCCACATTTCCAGAGAGAACAAGCCACCGCCTAGATGGGCCGTGGCCTCAGCAATCCGATCCAGGTCAAAGGTCCGGAAGCGCGTCGCCACCAGCGACTGGTGGGCGTCGCGCATCGTGGTATCGGTAATCAGCAAATGCTTCTGTGCGCGAGCCCAGGCGGCCAGTCCGGCCGGACCTTTTTCACGCAGGATATCCCTGGTTCCCCGTGGATGTTGCCGACCATAGGCAATTTCCGGAATCGCCGGCTCCCTCAGTTCGGCATAGCGCAGCGCCTTGGCCGGGGCAATGCCGGGATAACCGTTCACGGAAATATGGCCGATATAATTGAGAATTTTGTTGGCGCGATCTTTTTTGATCCGCAGATCGAACACTTCCGGATGATTTTCCAGAAACGAAGTATCACAGTTCCCGGCCAGAAAAACTGGGTGAGTCATCACTTTTTCCAGGAAGCCGATATTGGTCTTCACCCCACGGATCCGGAATTCCTGCAGCGAACGATGCATGGTTCGCGCAGCATCAGCGAAGGTCAGCCCCCAAGTGGAAATCTTCACCAGCAACGAATCGTAATAGGGGGTAATCTGGGCTCCGGCATACCCGGCCGCGGCATCCAGTCGCACCCCAAACCCGGCCGCGGTGCGGTAAGCCTTGATGGTGCCGAAGTCCGGCGCAAAATTATTGGCCGGGTCCTCGGTGGTGACCCGCGACTGAATCGCATAGCCGCGCAACTCAATCTCTTTCTGGCTTTTGATGCCGATCTCCGGATCGGTCAATTTATATCCTTCAGCAACCTTGATCTGCATCTGCACCAAATTGCGCATGGTGACCAGTTCGGTTACGGTATGTTTCTACCTGAATCCGTGGATTGACTTCAATAAAATAGAAATTCTGGTCATGATCCATGAGAAATTCGATGGTGCCGGCATTGCTGTAATTGACCGCAGCCGCCATTTTCAAGGCATAAGCACAGAGTTCTTCGCGCTTCTTTTTGCTCAGATAGAGAGAAGGCGCCATTTCGATCACCTTTTGATGGCGGCGCTGGATGGAGCAGTCCCGTTCATAGAAATGCACCAGGTTGCCATATTGATCGCCAAGAACCTGAACCTCGACATGCTTCGGATTTTCGATATATTTTTCCAGAAAAACCGTTGCATCGCCGAACGCCGCTTTGGCTTCCGACGCTGCACTCTTCAAACCTTCCAGCAGTTCCTTCTGATTATAAACCACACGCATTCCCCGACCGCCACCGCCGGCGCTGGCCTTGACAATGATGGGATAGCCGGTGGCCTTGGCAAAGATCAGCGCTTCCTCCTCCGTGCTCACCGGGCTGTCGGTACCGGGAACAATCGGTACTCCTGCGGCGATGGCGACCTCCCGGCCGGAGAGTTTATTCCCCAGGAGGCGCTGGGCCTCGGGAGTCGGCCCGATAAAGGCGATTCCCGCTCGTTCACAGGCCTCTGCAAAATCAGCGTTTTCCGATAAAAAACCATAGCCCGGATGAATGGCATCAACATTCTTCTTCCGCGCCAGGTCAATAATCTCGTCAATACCCAGGTAGGCTTCGATGGGTCCCTTGCCGGCTCCAATCTGATAGGCTTCATCAGCCTTATAACGATGCAGTGAAAGCCGATCCTGCTCCGAATAGATAGCAACGGTCGCAATGCCGAGTTCGGTACAGGCTCGAAAGATCCGGATGGCGATCTCGCCGCGATTGGCGGCCATGATTTTTTTAAATTTCCGTTCAGCCATGTTTTATTTTCCTCCAAGAGATCTAAATGATTACAAATTTGATATTTTTTGAGATGCCTAAATATTTTTATTGATATTTAAATTTACTCTTAAATTTCAATTATTTGCATCAAGCACATTGTGATAAAAACAGAAATACAGACCATATGTCAAGATAGAATATCGTTTTATTTTATCGCAGAAATACGATAAGAATCGGAACAAAAAGAAGACCAGACAAGGCGGGAAACAGAACCGGACATGCCGTCCGATACCGCAAAAAAGGTTAAATAATCAGGAGTAGATACTGAGTCGGGCGGTCCCGGCGAAACCGTTGAATGCTGTCGGTGACGAGTCATTGCTGAAAGAGCGGGAGTCTGGAGCCAAAGGTGTGGAAACCATGTCCTGATTGGCAGCGGCGGACAACTCCTCAGCCTGCTGCTGGGTCAGTTCGATCTTTGCCTTGTTCGCCATAGACTGGGCCTTCTGGGCCACTTTGAGATCCTGCCCGCTCGGTTGCGCCGGAGCCAGAGCTGCCGCACGGATCTGTTCAGCCTTATCCAAGGTCGCCTCAGGATCGCCACTGACCGGAGACATGTCGATGCTGACTTCGCCATCGGTAGCATAGGTCTTACCGTCCGGCCCCTGCTGATACTGGTATTGCGGGGACCCGGCATAAGCACCACCGCTAGCCGCATGAGCCGCTTCATGGGCGCGGACTTCATGGTCGCGAAGCTGCAACTGGCGGATCTCTTCAGCTTCGGCACTGAGTTCTAGGGAATCTTTCTGGCTGCCATCAGGTCGATTGGTCTGCTGACCGGGTTCGCTATGAACGCGCGCAGGATCGTCAGTCTGGCTGACCGCAGAGTTCTGTGCGTGATCCGGCCCCTTCAGCCCGTCTTCATCCCTCTGCGAAAGATCCTGGCTGGTGTTTGATAGATACAACTGAGATGAAATATTCAACATTCGCGACTCGTTATCAATTCAGCAAGTCTTTAAAATATAGCCTTTTTTAATTTTTTACAATATTTTTATCGCCCCCGGCTCGAGCCGGTTCACCGATTCCTGTTGTCCCATTTTTTTGGTCATGCTAGGCTGACGTCAAACAAATGACGCCTACGGGGAAAGACGCCATGCCGAACAAATCTCAAATTCTGCTGATTGATGACGAACCGGACAGTTGCAAGGCCCTTTCGCTGTTGTTGAGCAAAGCCGGTTACAGTGTTGAAAGTTGCCATTCGGGAGAAAAGGCATTGTCCCTCCTGAGAACCCATCCTTTTGACCTCATCATCAGCGACTTACTGCTCCCCGGGGTCAGCGGCATCGATATTCTCAAACAGGTCAAAGAAGATTCTCCCGAAACCTGTGTCATCCTTATTACCGGCAACGCCTCCGCAGAGACAGCGGTCGAAGCGATGAAGGAAGGAGCGCTCGACTATATCACCAAGCCGTTTAACTTTGAGCGCTTGAAGATTCAGGTCGCCAAAGCGCTGGAAAAGAGCCGGCTGGTTCTGGAAAACCAGTACCTGCGTCAGCAACTCCACAGGCGCTACCGTTTTGACAATATCATCGGTACCAGTCAGGCCATGCAGCTGGTCTTTGAACGGATGGAAAAAATCGCCGGAACCGATTCAACCATCCTGGTTTTGGGAGCATCCGGGACCGGCAAAGAACTGGTCGCCAAAGCGATCCACTACAACAGTTCCCGTAAGGACAAACCTTTCATCGCCATCAACTGTGGAGCGATTCCTGAAGATCTGCTCGAGTCGGAGTTGTTCGGACATGTGAAGGGTGCCTTCACTAGCGCCGTTGCCGACAAACCCGGCAAATTTGAAGTCGCCAACGGCGGTACGATTTTTTTGGATGAGATCGGTGATATGCCTCTGCACCTGCAGATGAAACTGCTGCGAGTGCTGCAGGAGCATGAGATAGAACGGATTGGCTCAAGTCGTAAAATCCATCTGGATGTTCGCCTGATTTCGGCCACCAATGTTGACCTGCAGCTAAAAGTAAAGGAAGGCGGCTTCCGGGAGGATCTCTATTATCGCCTCAATGTCATTCCCATTCACCTGCCCCCGCTAAAAGAACGTCGCGGCGACATCCCACAGCTGGCACGTTATTTTATGGAAAAAATCTGTAAAGAGATGAATCGCCCGCTGATCGGCATCGGTGCAGACGCACTTCGGGCCATGGAAGCCTATGATTGGCCCGGCAATGTCAGAGAAATGGAAAATATCATCGAGCGGACGGTGGCGCTGACCGACAGCACCGAAATCGGTTGCAGCGATCTGCCCTCGGATATCGTAAGTTTCAGGGTCAGGAATTGACGGTCACCCCGAAAATAACCGCGAACGGCATCGACATGAATCAGGTCATCGCGGATATTGAACGGGAGCTGATTGTCCAGGCGCTGGATCTGGGACACGGAGTAAAAGCTCGTGCGGCAGAGTTACTCAACATCAACCGCACGACCCTGGTGGAAAAAATCAAGCGCCTGGGAGTGGATGCCTAAAGCGCCCACTCCCAGAATTTTTTACTTGGCTTTCTTTTCCATTTTCTTGCGTTCGTTGGCATCCAGATAACGTTTCCGCAAACGGATGGATTTCGGCGTAATTTCAACCAGCTCATCATCATTGATATATTCGAGGGCCTGCTCCAGGGACAGGGTGCGCGGGGTCACCAGGCGCACCGCTTCATCACTGCCGGAAGCACGCACGTTGGTGAGCTTCTTCCCCTTACATGCGTTCACGACCAGGTCGTTTTCTTTGGCGTGCTGGCCGATAATCATCCCTTCATACACCTCGACCCCTGCGCCGAGGAACAAAATTCCCCGATCCTGCAGGCCGAACAGCGCGTAAGCCACTGTCTCCCCGGATTCCATGGCAATCAGGACTCCGTTCTTGCGCCCGCTGATCGGTCCTTTATAGGGAGCATATTCATGAAAGGTGTGGTTCATGACACCGGTACCGCGGGTATCGGTCAAAAATTCCGTCCGGAACCCGATCAACCCTCGGGCCGGAATGATGAATTCGAGACGGTTTGTTCCTTCCATGGTCTGCATGGAAGTCATCTCGGCTTTGCGGGTGCCGAGTTTTTCAATGACCGTGCCCTGATATTCCTCCGGAACATCAATGGCAAGGTACTCCATCGGCTCACACAGCGTTCCGTCAATCTCGCGGAAGATAACCTCCGGTTTGGAGACTGACATTTCAAACCCTTCCCGACGCATATTTTCGATCAGGATGGACAGATGCAGTTCGCCTCGTCCGGACACTTTGAAGGTGTCGGTATTGTCGGTTTCCTCGACCCGCAAGGAGACATTGGTACGCAATTCCTTCATCAACCGATCACGGATGTTGCGGGAAGTGACATATTTCCCTTCCCGTCCGGCAAACGGGGAGTTACTGACCACGAAATTCATCGACAGGGTCGGTTCATCAATAGCCACATAAGGCAGCGGCTGTGGATTCTCCTGGTCGGCCAGGGTCTCGCCGATGCTCAACTCCTCAAATCCGGCGATGGTGACAATGTCCCCAGCGGAAGCGGATTCGATCTCAACCTGTTGCAGTCCCTGATAACCGAGCAGCTTGGTAATCCGGCCATGTTTAATGGTCCCGTCACGATTAATGTGGGCAACGGTTTCCCCTGCCGAGACGGTGCCGTTGAAAATTTTCCCGGTTGATATCCGACCGATGAACTTATTGTAGGCGATGCTGGTCACCAGCAATTGGAACGGCGCGTTGGGATCGCCACTGGGCGGATCGACACGTTCGCCAATCACCTCAAACAGCGGCTCAAGATTATCCGATTCATCCTCCAGTTCCCGCTTGGCAATGCCATTTTTGGCGCTGGCGTAGACGATCGGGAAATCAAGCTGATCTTCGTTGGCATTCAGTTCGCAGAAGAGATCGAAAACCATATTAACCACTTCTTCCGGACGCGCTCCCGGCCGGTCGATTTTGTTAATGACCACGATCGGTTTCAAGCCGAGATCAAGCGATTTCTTGAGTACAAACCGGGTCTGCGGCATCGGCCCGTCAAAAGCATCCACCAGCAACAGAACAGAATCGACCATCTTGAGAATCCGCTCGACCTCACCGCCAAAGTCGGCGTGGCCGGGGGTATCGACAATATTGATTTTGAGGTCACCGTGCTGGACAGACAGGTTCTTGGAGAGAATGGTGATGCCACGTTCTTTTTCAAGATCGTTGCTATCCATCACCCGCTCGGTAATAGCCTGATTTTCCCGGTACACGCCGGATTGAATTAACATGGCATCAACCAAGGTGGTCTTACCATGATCAACGTGAGCAATAATTGCTATATTTCTTAACTTCTCTGACATCTGCTAAACCTTCTATAAATAAATGTTTTACCCAAAAGAGCCGGATTATGACAGAAAGGCAGGGTCAAGCCAAGGGAATTAGTTTTGCTGATCAAAATATTATATCCCCGCGAAACCAAGGCAAAATAACCGGCAATTTCTTGACAGGTCAGCAACTTTTACCTATGGTTTTCCAGGTCAACCCGTTTCCTGTCGGCAAGCGACGACAACCCAATAATCTCTTTAAATCTTTTTCAATCGACATATAGAGAATAATCATGGCAAAACCCAATATTATCCTGACCGGGTTTATGGGAACCGGCAAAACCACCGTCGGTCGACTTATGGCCCGCCAGCTGGGCTATGAATTTGTCGATACCGACCATTATATCGAAAATGAGATCGGTTGTTCGATTGCCGAATATTTTCGCGTTGAAGGCGAAGCGGCTTTTCGTCGCAAAGAGTCCGAACTCGCCCAGCAGTTGGCAGATCGGGATGGTCTGGTTATCTCTACCGGCGGGCGGATGATGCTCGATCCGGCCAATGCCGCTGCTTTGAGTAAAACCGGACGGGTGTTCTGCCTGGTCGCCACCCCCGAAGAAATTCTCCAACGGGTTGCCAATGACTCCAATGTCCGGCCGCTGCTGCAGGGAGCAAACCCGCTTGAGCATATTGTCGAACTGATGCAACAGCGCGAGAAAGGCTACAAACGCTTTTCGCAATTCACGACTTCGGAAAAGCATCCTGCCGACATTGCAGAGGAACTGTCGGAGTTTGTGCAGGGTAAGCACGATCTGCGCCTGGAAATCTCAGCGCCGACCCTGGATTACGAATTTATCGTTGGCAGCGGTATTTTGCCCTTTGTCTCCAGCCTGGCCAAGATCAACGGTCCGGCGGCAATCATTACCGACCAGTCGGTAGGGCCCCTCTTCGCCGGCAGCTGCGGCATGATCGATACGGTTATTACCGTTCCTCCCGGTCGCCAGCACAAAACCCTGGCTACGGCACAAACCATTTACGAGCAACTGCTCGATGCGGATTTCGATCGCAGTGGGACAATTATCGCGCTCGGTGGAACGGTAATCAGCGAATTGGGCGGTTTCATCGCAGCGACTTTTATGCGCGGGGTTGATTGCGTACAGTGCCCGACCAGCCTGCTGGCCATGGTTGATACCAGCATCGGCGGTAAAACCGGGGTCGACCTGCCACAGGGGAAAAACCTGATTGGGGCATTCAAACAACCCAAAACCGTGATTGCCGATGTCGCAACGCTGCAGAGTCTTTCTCCGCGCGCCTTTAACTCCGGAATGGCGGAAGTGATCAAGCACAGTCTGATTGCTGACGAGGATTTGCTTGAAAAGATCGAATCAGGTAACTGGAAACCCGCCGACGGCGGACTGCAGGATGCCTCGGAACTACAAGCTCTGGTTGCTCAGGCGATCCAGGTCAAAATCAATATCATTCAGGAAGACCCCTATGACCGGGGACGCAGAGCCCTGCTGAACTTCGGTCACACCTTTGCAAACGCTATCGAACGGCTCAGCAGACACCAAATCAGCCATGGTGAAGCCGTAGCCATCGGCATGGTGATTGCCGCTGAACTCTCTTCCTCTTTGGGCTACTGCTCACCTAGCCTCAAAGAACGAATTGAACAAGTGCTTGCGTCGGCCCACTTGCCGACCCGGATCCCCCGCCCATTTGAAGCTGAACAGATCCTGGTGGCCATGCGCAGCGATAAGAAAAAGAAGGCCGGAAAACTCCGTTACATCCTGATCAGGGAAATCGGCGATTTGCTCCGCACCGAAGACGTCTCGGACTCAGCGGTCATCACCGCCATGCAAAAAGTTAAGGAATAGTGCGAAACAGTCCGCCGTTCAGACACTCAATGAGACTTAGAAAGATCAGGACTCACCCATCAAACGGGACATCTCGCGGGCTGCAATCAACAATTTGTCAAGCAGGTCCTGGATGTGCTTTTCCTTAAAGCGGTGAGCCGGACCCACCACAGCCAAAGCGGCAGGCACATTGTTTTCGAAATCGAAAACCGGGGCGGCTATGGCAGCGATCCCCTCTTCCCGCTCCTGATTATTGATCCCGTAACCATCCCGCCTGATCCGCTCAAGCTCGGCCAGAATTTCCTCGGTGTCCACTTTGGTGTTTTCGGTAAAACGGGTCTGCTTATTTTTACTCAGCACCCGCTGAACGAAATTGGTATCGGCGTAAGCCAGCAACACTCTGCCCGCAGCCGTGGGGGTCAATTCCATATAATCTCCCTCATTGATGGAATAAACCAGCCGCGATGAACCCATTTCCCGAGCCATACAGATACTTTTCATCCCGTCGACAACAAAAAGCGCTGTCGACTCCCCGGTATCCTGGGTCAGCTTCTTCATAAAAGGCGCGGCAATGGAACGCAGAGAATTACTTTTTTCATAAACCTTGCCCAACACCATCAATTTAGGACCTAACCGATAATTGGTTCTTGAGGTCCGCACCAGATAACCGGAAGTAATCAGCGTCCCACACAGCCTGTGCACACGGCTTTTATAAAGACCTGTTTTTTCACAGAGTTGATTCAGCGACAGTTCGGTTTCATGAGTATTGAAGCAATCAAGAATTTCCAAGGCCTTCAGTACTGCATCAACCAAAGGCACCGCTGCCGCTTTCTTTTCCGCCACTTTTGCCATCATCCCTCACATTTTATGAAAAAATACAGCTTAACAACTTGAGCGAATGACCGTCGCCATTCTCCCCGGCAGTTTTTTATCCAAGTTTTTCTCTAAAATGTCAACAATAGCACAAAGTTTTACCATATCGATACCTGTACTTACACCGACCGAAGAAAACATATTAACGGCATCCTCGGTGGGGACATTACCTGCCGCACCACGAATAAAAGGACAGCCTCCCAGTCCGCCGGTACAAACATCAAACGTTTTCACACCAGAACGGTAACCAGCATACATATTAGCCATACCCATACCCCGGGTATCATGAAGGTGTAGAGACAAACTCATATCCGGGACTAGATCGCGCACTTGGCAGACCAAACTTTGGATACTGACCGGGCTGGCCATGCCGGTCGAATCCGCCAGATTAAGTTCAGCCGCGCCGGAATGGGCAAGTTTTTCAGCAGCAGCCAAAACATCTTTTTCGGCAATAGCACCTTCATAAGCACAACCAAAAGCACACTGCAAGCCAGCCCGAACCGTCAAGCCTGCCTGCGCAGCCTGCTGAATCAATTCGGTCATGGCCTCCAGGGCTTCAGGAGCAGACTTTCCGGCATTTTTCTGGCTGTGGGTATTGCTTACCGACACTGACATGCTGACATGTTTAACGCCACAGTCGAGAGCACGTTCCAGCCCTTTGCCGTTCAGAATAAGTGCCGACAGAAGCGGTCCGTCGGGATTGCGCCGAATGATCTCACGGATAAATTGGTCCGTATCAGCCATCTGCGGAACGCGCTTGGGATGGACAAAAGAACCAACCTGGATGCGCTTTATCCCGGCTTGAGCGAGCAAATCATAGATCGCCAGCTTTTCCTCCAGCGAAAAAATCCGGCTTTCGACTTGCAGGCCGTCTCTTAACGTTTCATCTTCCAACAGTATTTCGGTTGCCGTTATCTGGTCAGTCATCGGTTCACCCTATAATTATTATTTAGTTGTCATCCGGAAACTCCGAAGGGCAACGGCTAAGTTTTCAAATTGGAAACGAGAAATTTTTCGTTGTGGCAAGGAAATCAAGGGGTTGCGTGGAGGCGTAGTACTTTACGCCACACAAGAAAACCCGCAGATTGACACCGCCAGAGCGGAAAAGGGCCGTTTCCAGATGAAAACTATTTATATTCAGCTGTTTCAGCCAAAAGTTCGAAACAACTTAAAAATAAAACTTAGGCAATTTTCACCAGCGTTTTCATCCGCTGCGGAGAGGAGAAACCCTCCAGAGCTGCCTGCAAGCCTTCCAGCTCGATCACATTCGAAACCAGCGCCTGGGTATTAATGACACCTTTTGCGAGCAATTCAAGACTTTCAGGAATTTCGGTGGTGTATATCATGGACCCCTTGATGGTCAATTCTTTGCGGACAATGGGTACGGTTGAGACCGGATGGCTCTGGCCAGGCAGCCCCAGCAAGACAATTTTTCCGCCCGGTGCGGCCAGATTGATACATTGCTCCAGACCGGACGGGGCGCCGCTGGTTTCAAAGACCACATCAAAAGTGTTTTGGCAGGACGAAAGCTCGTCCTGATCACCAATAACCCTTTGGGCCCCCATTTTTCGAGCAAGTTCCAAACGGGAAGCAACCAGGTCACAGTTGGTAACATTTGCCGTGTACTGCAAGGCCAACTGCAATGCCAGTTGCCCGACCACCCCGGCACCAAAAATCAGGACATTATCCTTACTGGCGATATGACCCTGCTTGACCCCATGCAAACTGACCGCCAGAGGCTCTGCCAAAACCGCAACCTCATCAGCGAGCGAGTCGGGAACCGGATAAAGAGCTTTGGCCGGCACAACCACAAAATCAGCAAAAACCCCGTTAATATCCACGCCCAACCTGATTTTTGAGCGGCAGATATTGGTCAATCCCTTTTTGCACAGGTCACATTCCCCGCAAAAATAATTCGGGTGCACAGTAACTCGCTGACCGACTTTGAAGCCGCTGACCTTCTCCCCCATGGACTCCACCGTCCCGATGGCCTCATGCCCGGGGATAAGGGGAAAGGGGGCAGGCAACTTGCCATGAAACATGGAATTATCCGACCCGCAAATACCACCAAGTCGGACGGCGACACGGACCTCTCCAACCCCCGGAACCGGTGCTGCGACATTTTCCACATGAATGTGACCTGCCTTTTTGATAACGGCTGCTTTCATCTCGTCCTCCATCCTATTTAATAGATATACTTATCGCTTGTTAGGTTATTCTGCTCTTAACCCAAATGCAATAGAAAACTATTTTTTAAATAAATTAATGTTATTTCAAATAGATAGAACTTAGTACCGGTGGACGGTAACAATCCTATCCGAACGGGTTCTTTCCCCTTTAAAAATTAATTTCAAAAGAAGATTGACAGCAAACCAATGCCTATATATTCTAACTTCCGACATCTCGTTCTGCTACTTAGGACATATCAGGGAAAACTATATAACGTAGTTCTGCTTTAACGAATTTAAACCGAAGGACACGCCGACAGCTATAAATCAACCCACATTGTTCGCCGTTTTTTCCGCTATAGAACAATCCAAAACCTGACCGGATCACCTCCCCTACAACAACTGGTTGATCTTGTCCGGGGCGAGCCAATTTGAAGGAAACCCACAATATCCAGGTGAGGCAGTACAATGCAAACAGGAATATTCAAAGTCATCAGTCAAATTGTCGAGGGCTATTTCAGCCTCCTGAAAGTCATCATCGTTTTCTGCATGGCTACCATGCTGGTGATGGTATTCGGAAATGTCTTTCTCCGGTATGCGTTCAACACCGGCATCACAGTATCAGAAGAAATCTCCCGCTGGTTTTTCGTCTGGATGGTCTTTCTTGGCGCGCTGGTCACTCTTCGCGAGCACGGCCATCTCGGTGTCGATACAATCGTCAAACGGCTCCCGGTTCTGGGCCGCAAAATTTGTTTCATGCTCACCCAGCTGATCATGCTCTATGCCAGCTGGCTGATTCTCTCGGGCAGCTGGGAGCAGACAATCCTTAACATCGGTGTCAAAGCGGCCGCCTCTGGCGCACCAAAAACCCTTTTCTATGGCGTCGGCATTGTCTTCGGCGGCACAGCTATCCCCATCATTCTATACGATCTCTTCGCGCTTTTATCTGGCCGCTTGAGGGATGACCAACTGATCGGCGTCGTTGAGTCGGATGAATCCATTGATAGCGAAAAACTCGATGCAGAACTGGCTAACTAGTTAGTTTTCATCCGGAAACGGCCCTTTTCCGCTGTGGCGGTGTCAATCTGCGGGTTTTCTTGTGCGGCGTAAAGGACTACGCCTCCGCGCAACCCCTTGATCTCCTTGCCACAACGGAAAATTGCTCGTTTCCAATCTGAAAACTTCGCCGTTGCCCTTCGGAGTTTCCGGATGGCAACTAGTTAGATTTTAACCAGAGACACGGAGGATATCAGCTGTGGTTATCGGTATATTTTTAGGAACCCTCTTCTCAACACTGGCTATCGGAACCCCGATCGCATTTGCCCTGCTTGCCTGTGGAATCGTGTTAATGATCCATCTGGACTTTTTCGATGCCCAGATTGTTGCCCAGAATCTGATTCATGGCGCAGACAGCTTCCCTTTGTTGGCAGTTCCTTTTTTCCTGCTTGCCGGCGAAGTCATGAATGTTGGTGGGTTGTCCAAACGGATCGTTAACGTTGCCATCACCCTGGTCGGCCATGTCCGCGGCGGGCTCGGCTTTGTCGCCATCCTTGCTTCGGTCCTGCTGGCAGCGCTGTCCGGATCTGCAGTCGCCGACGCAGCGGCCCTGGCCTCGCTGCTGGTCCCCATGATGGTCCGCGCCGGCCACACCAAGGAACGCTCCTGCGGCCTGATCGCTTCAGGCGGCATCATTGCACCGGTTATCCCGCCAAGCATCGGGTTTATCGTATTCGGTGTTGCCAGCGAGTTGTCCATCTCAAAATTATTTATGGCCGGAATTGTTCCCGGCATTCTAATGGCGCTGTTCCTTTGTATTGCCTGGTGGCTAACCTGTCGCAAAGACAATGTGGAGCCGGCACCCCGTAAATCCGGCAAGGAAATCCTCCACGCCGTACTGGATAGTTTTTGGGCGCTGCTGCTGCCGTTCATCATTATCTTCGGTCTTAAATTCGGAATTTTCACCCCGACCGAAGCAGCGGTTGTCGTCGCAGTCTATGCCCTTTTCGTCGCCCTCTTTATTTATAAGGAGCTTAAATTTAATCAGCTTTACGAGGTCTTTGTCACCGCCGCCAAAACCACCTCAGTGGTTATTTTCCTGGTTGGTGCCGCCCTGGTATCTTCCTGGATGATCACCGTTGGTGATGTTCCCGGGCAGGTCGTAAAAATGCTCGGACCGTTCCTCGATCATAAATTCCTGCTGCTGTCCGTCATCATGCTGCTTATCGTTGCCGTCGGCACCTGCATGGACATGACCCCGTCCATTCTGATTCTGACTCCGGTGCTGATGCCGATTATCGTCAAAGCGGGCATCAACCCGATTTATTTTGGTGTTCTGTTTATCATCAATACCTCCATCGGCCTGATCACCCCGCCGGTTGGCACTGTCCTTAATGTCGTTGCCGGGGTTGGAAAAGTCAGCATGGACGATCTCGTCAAGGGGATTTGGCCCTTTATTCTCGCAGAGCTCCTTGCCCTGCTTTTGATCATTATTTTCCCGGAGCTCGTGACCGTTCCTGCGGAATGGTTCGGCGGCATGTGAGTATTGTCACCGCAGGGTAAAACGGCAAAAGTCGGCCGAAACCTGCCTCCAGAATTTTTAATCGCACATCCTAAAGGAGGTATTCAAACAGTCGCACTACCAAAAGCAGAAGTTGTTGATCGATGAACACAACATTTTCGTTCCTAATTTCAACACGGAGAAGTCAATGAAAAACAATTTACTGGTCAAACTCTTGGTTTTTGCAGTCATTGTCGCCTGGACCGTCACTTCCGGAACAGCATGGGCAGCCGATATCAACAAACACAAATTTAAATTTGCTTTTCAGAACACCAAAGATCACCCACAGGGACAAGGCGCTGTCAAATTTGCCGAGCTGGTCAAAGAGAAGAGTAACGGCAAAATGACCGTGCAATTATTTCCAAGCGGAATGTTGGGCGGCGATCTGCAAACCGTATCTGCCCTGCAGGGAGGCACCATTGATTTCACGGTTCTAAACGCAGGTCTTCTTGTCGGCCTTGTTCCAGCTTTCGGTATCTTTGACTTCCCCTTTATGTTCAACAACGAAGCAGAAGCGGACGCCATTGTCGATGGCGATTTCGGCAAGATGATGTTCGCCAAACTGCCGGAAAAAGGTCTGGTCGGTCTCGGCTATTGGGAGCTTGGCTTCCGGAACATGACCAACAATGTTCGCCCGATCACCAAACTGGAGGATTTCTCCGGGATCAAACTGAGAGTGCTGCAGTCTCCGGTCTTTATCGATACGTTCAACGAGTTGGGCTGCAACACCGTTCCGCTGCCCTGGCCGGAGGTTTACACAGCGCTTGAACAGCACGTTGTCGATGGCCAGGAAAACCCAGTGACGAATGTCCAGTTTGCAAGTCTCTTTGAGGTACAAAAATACTTTTCTTTCACGAAGCACATTTACTCTCCACAATCATCTCTGGTCAGTAAGAAAACCTGGGACAAATTGACAGCTGACGAACAGCAAATTATCGTTGCTGCGGAGAAGGAAGCAAAACTCTATCAGCGCCAGGTCAACCGTGCGCAAATGGCCAAATCTCTTGATTTCATTAAAACCAAGATGGCTGTCAATGAAATCTCACCGGCCGAAATGAAGCGCATCCGCGATGCCGCCAAGCCGGTTTATGAAAAGAATACGCCGAAAGTCGGCCAAGACGTTGTCGATGCATTCAACGCGGCAATTACCAAGGTCAGAAACTGATTTCAGCTGAGCCCTACTCTAAAAGGTTATTGAAAAAGTCCGTCCCTGGCCATTTTCAAACCTGATGGAGAAATGTTCGATTCTTACCACCTTACAAAATCAATGTTTTACAAAACCATCATTGATTTTGATCGCCCGTCCGTAGGCTCGACGGGCTTTTTTTCAACAGTCTGCTGATAACCGCAGGGCCTATCCAATAAGCCCTGCGGCTCTTTCTGTACCCAGGAGAAAATGACATCTATCAAACTCCGGCTTTTTACAGCCGCCCTATTCATCGTGCAGCTTTTCCCGCTGCTCACCTTTGCGATAAATTTCCCTAGCGAGCTGCCACCCGGAAACTCTGGAGGACATTAGTCAGTTTTTCAGATTGGCAACAAGCGGGATCTCATTGTGCCAAGAACATCAAGGGATTGCCCAGAGGCTTACAGCATTACGTCGCCCAAAGTCTGTCTACAAATTGGTGCCGCGACAACTGTAAAGAGCCCTTTCCGGATGGAGACGAGTGCAAATCAGCCACAACCGCCATCTGCCGGCCTTGGGTAGGAAATCGGTCCCAGCCAACCTATTAACAGCGTTTCAACCTAATCAATAAAATCATCAAGGTAAAATATCACTCTACGTAGGATTTGAGACAATAATCGTTGACACTCATCAACAACCATTTTATTCTATTTATCACAATTCAATTCTATTGATTAGGATTATTTTTTTTTATACTTCGATGGAGACAATGATGGCGAAACTCCTGTTAATGCATGGGATCAACCACGCAATGTTTGGCAAGCGTGATCCAAAGTTTTATGGAACCGTGACCTTGCAAGAAATTGAAGATCAAGCAACTGCATGGGCCAGGGAACTTGGCCACGACCTCGAGTGTTTCCAGACCGACATCGAGGGGGAAATGGCATTAAAAATTCATGAAGCCTACTCAGGTGACGTTGAGGCCATTGTGATCAATGCCGGGGCCTGGACCCATTACAGCTATGGCATCCTGGATGCTCTGGGCATCTTTAAAGATAAAGGTCCCATTATCGAAACTCACATGTCCAATGTGCATGCCCGTGAACCGTTTCGCCATATTTCCGTCTTTTCCAGCGTTGTTGCTGGACAGATCTGCGGCTTCGGCGTCACCACCTACAAACTCGGGATCATCGCCGCTGCCGACATTCTCGCCAAGCGCTAGAATTTATTCATGACCGTTGCGTGAGCATTCAAAAAGCTCACCAGGAGAAAAAACATGGCCAAAGCACCTAAAGTCCTTACCGAAGAAGAAAAACAAAAAGTTGACGCGCTGTTCGTACGCGCCCGGGCCGCCCAGGCCCAGATCGAGAACCTTGATCAGGAGACCGTTGACCGGGCCGTTCAGGCCGTTGCCTGGGCCGCCGCCAACGAAAAGACCTTCACCCGTCTGGCCCAGATGGGGGTCGATGAAAGTGGCCTCGGCGATCGCGCCGGCCGGCCCTACAAACGGGCCAAGATAGTCGGCATCCTGCGCGACTGCCTGCGCGAGAAGAGTGTCGGCATTATTGAAGAGATCCCGGAAAAAGGGATTGTCAAATACGGCAAGCCGGTCGGGGTGGTCGCCTGTCTGATTCCGACGACCAACCCGGCCCTGACTCCGCCGACCAACGGTCTTTATTCTTTGAAAGCTCGTAATGCGACGATCTTTGCGCCGCATCCGCGCAGCAAGCAGACCACCTTCGAGACCATTGCCGTGATGCGCGCCGCGCTGAAACAGGTCGGCCTGCCGGAAGACCTGTTTCTGTGTATCGACCAGCCGAGCATTCCGTCTTCCCAGTACCTGATGAGCCAGGCAGATCTGTCCATCGCCACGGGTGGACCGGCTATGGTCAAGGCCGCCTACAGCTCGGGCAAGCCCGCCTACGGGGTCGGTGCCGGTAACGCCACCATGTGTTTTGATGAGACCACCGCCCAGGACGTCAAGACTGCGGCCATGAACGTCCGTTTAAGCAAGACCGCCGACTACGGCTCGGGCTGCTCTGCCGACGGCAACCTGATGATTCACGACAGTGTTTACGCCGATATGCTGACCGCGTTGCAAGCGGAAGGCGGCTATCTCTGTAACGCCGAAGAGAAAGCCAACCTGACCAAAGTGTTGTGGGATGATGAATTGCATCGGACCATTGACACGATCGCTTGCTCCCCCCAGTCGATTGCTGAAAAAGCCGGGTTCAGCATACCTGAAGACCGCTGCATGCTGCTCTGCGAAGAGGACAACATCGGTCCTGAATATCCCTGGTGTAAAGAGAAGATGGCGCCGATCATCGGTGTTTTCAAATACAGCGGAACCTATGACAAGGCGATTGAGCGGCTGCAGGAGATCTACAAGGTCGGCGGACGCGGCCACTCTTGCGGCATCTACAGCTTCAATGACGAGCATATCCACATGCACGCCCTGGCCATGCCGGTGAGCCGGATCATGGTGCGTCAGCCGCAATCCAAAGCCAACTCCGGTTCGTTGACCAACGGTATGCCGATGACCTCTTCCATGGGCTGCGGTGTCTGGGGCGGCAACATCACCAACGAAAACGTGCATCTGAAACACTATATGAACGTGACCTGGGTGAGCCGGCCGATTCCCGAGGATCGTCCGTCGGATGAGGAACTGTTCGGCGAATTCTATAACGACCAATCCCTGGTCTTCGAATAGGGACTTCGCCGGCAGCCAAAGGTTCTCGGGTGCCGGCGAAAACCTTGCTTGATAACATGACCCGACAAACCCAGCAGGATTTACGGTATCAGCGCCTCTGATGCTGCTGCATGCCGACTGAATTCGGGAGAATCAGAATGAAACAAGAATTTTCGTTAGCTCATTTAACCGTCATTGAATGCTCACCGGCTGAAATGACCTATATAGCGGCTCGAACCGGTTATGACTACGTCAGCTTACGGCTGATTCCCATGGGCGTAGCGGGAGAACGCGCGTTCCTTCCCCAGGATAAGCAGATGGTCAAGGAGACTAAAACCGCGCTGCACGACACCGGGGTACGCTTTCTCGATCTGGAACTGGCCCGCATTTTACCGGATAACGATCCTCAGGAGTATGTCCCGGCCATGGAGCTTGCCGCAGAGTTGGGCGCCCGGCATGTGATCTCCAGTGCCTGGAATATCGCACCGAAAGACCGGGACTTCATGGTAGAGCGGTATGCCCAGATCTGTGAACTCGCCAAACCCTTTGGACTGACGGTCGAACTGGAGTTTCCATCATTCTCCAGCATTGCCTCTCTACAGGAAGCAACGGACATTATTCGTAGCGCAGGATGTTCAAACTGCGGACTGCTATTGGATACGCTCTACTTTCATTTTTCCGGCTTAACTTCGGAAGAATTGACCAAAATACCCCGCGAATGGTTCCATTTCCTGCATCTGTGCGACTCCGTGGCAAAGGTTCCCGAAACCAAGGAAGGAAAGATCCGCATCGCTCGCGATGAACGCCTGTATATCGGCGAAGGATGTATCGATTTTACCTCAGTCTTCAGCTCTATCCCACAGATTCCTTTTTCGATTGAGCTGCCGAACAACAAAAGAGTCAAAGAACTCGGCCATGAAGAGCATGCACGCAGATGTATTGAAAGTGCCAAACAGTATCTGCAGGATCACAGTTTTGCAAAATCCCCGGCCTCTGTTTAAATTGGACTGTTGAAATGGTCGCTACGGGCTGAAAAAAACAGCCCGTCTCCCTTTACGGCAGGCAGTGAACGACCAAGACAGCTTTAATTTTGTGAGATTAACGCAAAGCGAACCAGCCCCACATTAAGTACCCATAAGGCAAGGAGAACCCTGATGAAGGTCAGAATTGGCTTGATCGGCGGCGGGCTCATTGCAGAAAAACATTTAGTCGCTGCGCAGAAGATCAGCAACGGTAAACTGGTTGCTTTATGCGATGTCGATCCGCGCAAAAAAAGCCTGGCCGAGCAGTGGGGGCTTCCCTTTTTTACCGATTACAAAGAGATGATAAAGCAAACGGAGCTGGCAGGAGTTATCGATGCAACTCCGAACCGGCTCCATGCGTCAATCGGCATCAGCTGCGCTGAGCAGGGTATCCATGTACTGACCGAAAAACCGCTTGCCGCTAATCTACAAGATGGCAAAAAACTGGTCAAAGCCGTCAAGGAGAATGGCATCAAGCTTCTCGTCGGTCACCATCGCCGGCACTTCCCGTTAGTCAAGAGAGCTCGCGAGATAGTCAAAAGTGGGACACTGGGACAACTCGTTGGCATTTCCATCCTCTGGGCACTACTGAAGCCGGATTCCTACTTCAGTGTGGGCTGGCGCTCACAACCAGGCGGCGGACCGGTCTTGATCAATATCATTCATGATATCGACTGCCTCCGTTTCATCTGCGGAGATATCGCCGAAATCCATGCCCGCACCAAACAACTGGTTCGCCCGGGTGAAGTTGAAGACACCATAACCCTCAATTTCGAAATGACCAATGGCGCCCTGGGCGCGGGCTTTATTTCCGATACGACCCCATCACCATGGTCCTACGAACTAGCCTCCGGGGAAAACCCTGACTACTTCTGGTCCGGACAGGACTGCTATCGTTTTTTCGGCACCCGGGCAGCCCTTTCCTTCCCGAACATGGAACTCTGGACGCACCCGCACGGAACGGACAAAGGCTGGTGGGAACCTCTGCTCAAAACCACGGAATCAGTACCATACGCCGCACCATTTACCGCTCAACTTGAACATTTCTGCAGGGTGGTCAAGGGCGAAGCAGAACCTGTCATCAACGCTGAAGACGGGTTGTTGACACTGGCAACAACCTTGGCTATTCTCGAATCGAGTAAAACCGGCCGCTCCATTAAACCAACCGAACTCATTGACGAATAGTTGGTCCATAAGCAGTCCCTGCCTGTCCGCAACCTTAATTCATCCCCTTAATTGTTAGCTTGACCCTTTTGCCAAAGGCCCCATAGCTTCTGCAACCGTGGACCTCGCAGCAGTAACAGAACCGACATTTTTTGTTCTCCCTGCCAGAACCAAGGTAACCATTTTTCTTCTTCAAAAAGTTATCAATAATATTGTTTTATTGATCAACGCACAAACGATTGGTTTCCGACTGATCATGATCAGTAGATCAAGAAAAAATCACTACTTGAAGCACCTAGACTTACCAGCAAACAAGCACCCTCGTTAAAAAAACGTTTGACAACACGCTCGCAACACAATATCCTATTGAATATCAATTGATCCCTTTTAATAGGATAAAAAGACTTATCAAAAACTTTTCTATTTACCGCTAGACAACTGCGCCCAATGCTTTAGAATTCGACATAATGCAATCATATCCATGTATTAAAACATGGGCATTCCAATCACAGCGCAAAGGAGATAAATATGAGCAAAAGGATTCTAGGGTTGACACTTGTTGGACTGTTTTTCTTTTCGATGTCGGCATTGGCCGCTCCAACTATCAGGTTTGCCCACGTTGATCCGGCCGAATGGCAAACATCCAAAAAAGGCGCTGCCGCGACAATTTTCAAAGCCGTTGTGGAAGGTGAAAGCGACATGAAAGTTGAGCTTTTCCCGGCTAAGGCCCTCGGTGATGAGAACTCCCTGGTTCAACAGGCTCAAGAGGGAACAACACAAATGGTTATGGTCTCCGGAGCCATGGCCAAAGTTTGCAAGGTCGCGGATGTTCTCAACATCCCCTATACTTTTCCTTCAGCCCCAGTCGCCTGGGATGTGCTTGACGGACCATTCGGTAAAGAACTGGCTGAATACTGCCTTAAAAAATCAGGACTGCGCACCCTGGCTTATGGAGAAACTGGTTTCCGTAACTTCACCAATAATAAACGTGAGATCAGAACGCCCGCAGACATGAAAGGTTTGAAATTCAGGGTTCAACCGATCCCGCTCTACATTGAAATGGTCAAAGGCCTGGGCGGCGAGCCCACTCCAATCGCGTGGTCAGAACTGCCCAATGCTCTGGCAACCGGTGTTGTCGATGGCCAGGAAAACCCAGTCGGTGTCATCTACAACAACAACCTGCACAAACTGCAAAAGTACATGACCCTGGACGGGCATGTCTACGGAGCAGACTTTATCCTGATCAATGACGAATTCTTCCAATCCCTGACCAAGAAAGAACAGGCCCTGCTCAAGAAGGCTGCCCGTATGGCAGGTCTCATGGGCCGTGCTATTCAGGAGTTTAATACCGCCGAAGGTGTGACCAAGGTTGCCGCAGAAGGAATGCAAGTTTACTCGCCAACGGCAGCAGAGCTTAAGCAATTCAAGGATGCAGCGCAACCAACGGTTGTTAAATGGCTGCGCGGTGAGTTGGGTTCCGAAGCGGGGTGGATTGACAAACTGGATACCGCGGTTAAAGAAGCTCAAGAAGCAGAATAACACAGGCCTATAATATCTGGTCAGGCCGGGACAAATAGGTTCCTGCCTGACCATTTTTCCGAAAGCACCCCGAAAGACAGGCCGGGATGCCGATTATTTTTATAAAGGCGAAACTCATGTATCGGACAACCGTCCAACGAATGTCTAAGTTTTTCACAGGCCTTTTTGCCGGTGGCGCTGCAGTTTCCATGTTTGCGGTTTTTACTATTATTTTTATCAACTCCCTGCGCCGTTACATGATAGGAAAATCCGTTGAGTGGGGCGAAGAATTTCCTGTTTACATTGCTGTCTACGGATTTATGTTCGGTGCGGCATATGCCTATATGCAGGATAGACACGTCCGATTCACAATTCTGGTCGGTTTTTTGCCGCCATTACTAACTAAGTGGCTCTACCTTTTGGTGGACGCGGCCATGGTCCTCATCGGCAGCCTGCTCGCCTGGTCAGGATGGCAGTTTGTTCTCAGACGTGGCAGCATGGAATCCTCGGGAATGATCAATCTGGCGAAAGATCTGCGAGCAGCCACCGGCTATGACTGGATGATCTGGTTGGGGCATTTCTACCCGTACCAGGCGGCCATGATCCTTGGCGGGATCATGTTGACGATAGCTGCTGCGCTTAAATTGATGGGCCGCATTATTGAAGAACCGTCCCCTTGCCAGGTGGAGGGATAATAACGTGGTCTATATCATCCTTTTAGCCGGCCTTATCGTCGGCCTGCCCGTAGCCTTTGCAATCCTTGCCGCACTGTTCTATTTCATGGCAGTTGGTGATTTTCCTTATGCACTCCGCCTCGTCGCCACACAGATGTATGGAGGGATGAAGTCCTTCCCGTTATTGGCTATTCCGCTTTTCATTCTTGCTGGTGAACTGATGAATGAATCAGGTATCACCAGCCGAATTATCGCCTTCACCACGGTCCTGGTCGGACGCTTCCGTGCCGGGCTGGCCATGGTCAATATCTGGGCCTCGGTTGTGTTTGCCGGCCTCTCCGGTTCCGCTGTTGCGGATACTTCGGCCCTGGGCAGGGTCTTTATCCCGGAGATGGAAAAAACGCGGTTACCCGCGGGATTTTGCTGCAGCCATCACCGCAGCATCTTCCGTAATCGGTCCGATCATTCCGCCGAGCATTCCGGTCATCATCTACGCCCTGACGGTGACCGGTGTTTCGGTGCCCGGTCTGTTTCTTGGCGGGATCGGACCCGGCCTGCTCCTTGCCATCCTTCTGTCGATCTACGTCATGGTGTTTGCTGGGCACTATGAAAAACCCGAACCGTTCAGAAGCAAAGCGTCCAAGATCAATATTCTGCTGCAGGGAATCATCCCTCTGCTGATGCCAATTTTTATTGTTGGCAGCATCCTGCTTGGCGTTGTAACTCCCACCGAAGCAGCGAGTTTTGCCGTCGCTTATGCGCTTGTGGTTGGAATTTTTATCTTCCGTGAATTGAAGATAAAAGACCTGCCGGCGATCTTTGCGCGGTCCATGCGTGACAGCTCGGTCATCATGGTCGTTATCGGCGCTGTCTCGGCTGCTAACTGGTTAATGACCTATAATCGTATTCCCAACATGATCACCGACTTCGCCATGGAGTTCATGAGCGCCAAATGGATGTTCCTTATCAGCACCATGATCCTGTTTCTCATAGTTGGACTGTTTCTCGAAGGGATCGCCGCCATGCTGGTTCTGGTCCCCATTTTACACCCCATTGCAGTGTCCATGGGAGTCGACCCGACCCATTTTGGTATTCTTGTCGTCTTCAACTTGATGATCGGTCTGATTACACCCCCCATGGGCTTGTGCCTGTTTGTTGCCGATTCTATTGCCAACGTCGGCCTCGGCAAACTCACTCGACAGATTTTGCCCTTGTTTCTGGTTGAATTGCTTGCTTTGATCATCATCACCTTTGTGCCGGTGACAGTTCTCGGGATTCCCAGATTTTTCGGCTTTTAAGGCCTTTTATGAGGACCGGCTCCTTGGTCCGTAGGTATAGATTGCAAAGCCCTTTGAAACGACTCAAAGGGCTTTTTTTATAAATATCTGTTGACACGAGGCAGCGTTACAAATATCCTATTTATCATAATTCTATCCTTTCAAATAGGACTAAATAACAAGCTCTACATAAGGAGGTTATCGTGAAAGATCTTATCGCGCACCAAGTGGTCAGCTACCTTGAAGACAGAGGAGTTGAATATGTCTTCGGGCTCTGCGGACATACCAACATTGCTTTACTTTCGGCCTTGGAGAAGAGCTCTGTCCATTTTGTCAATACCCGACATGAACAAATTGCCGCCCACGCAGCCGACGGCTACGCCCGCGCCAAGAAGACCACCTCTGTGGTCCTGAGCCATTTGGGTCCAGGCATGTCCAATGCTGCAACCGGCGTTGCCAACGCGGCTCTCGACTGTATTCCGATGGTGGTGATTATTGGCGACATTCCATCCCACTATTATGGGAAGCACCCTCACCAGGAAGTTAACCTGCATGCCGATGGTGCCCAATCAGAAATGTACCGCCCCTTTTGTAAACGGGTCTGGCGGGTGGAAAGCCCGGAATTGTTCCCGGAAATCCTCGAAAAAGCCTTCCAACTTGCAGAGAGTGGCCAGCCCGGACCGGTCGCTATTGACGTGCCGATGGATATTTTTTCCAAAGAAGTTGAGGTTGAACGCTTTGCTCGTGTCAAGAGAAACACCCGCAGCCTGTCTAAACCTTCGTTGGATGAAGGTGTCGCCAAAGAGATCGTGACCAGAATGGTTGAAGCCAAGAAACCGCTGCTCTATGTCGGCGGCGGCATTATCCTGGCTGATGCAGCAGAAGAACTGCGCGCCTTCGTTGACCATACCAACATCCCGGTGGCCCACAGCCTGATGGGCAAAGGCGCGTTGCCCGACGACCATCCTTTCACCCTCGGCATGAGCGGCTTCTGGGGAACCCAGTACATCAATGATTCCTGCCGTACGGCCGATTACATCCTGGGCCTGGGAACCCGCTTTAAAGAGGCGGACTGCAGTTCCTGGTATCCGGAGTTCACGTTTGATATTCCCGGCACCTCAAAACTGATTCATATCGATATCGAAAGCAGCGAGATCGGCCGCAACTATCCGGTTGAAATCGGTGCGGTTGCAGATCTGAAACAAGCCCTGAAGGTTTTGACCAAAGTCGCTAAGCAGCTCTACCCGCAAGGGATTCAACGCCCTGAGCTGAAGAAGGAAATCGCTAATTACCGTGAGGAATTCAAAAACAGCAATAAGACCATGGAGCAAAGCGACGCCTACCCGATGATGCCGGAACGCATCCTCGCAGACGTGCGGGCGGCCCTGCCCCGCGACGCAATTATCACCACTGACGTCGGCTGGAACAAAAACGGCGTCGGCCAACAGTTCCCCATCTATACGCCGGGCAGCATTCAAATACCCGGTGGCTATGCGACCATGGGTTTCGGTGGCCCGGCGGCCCTGGGTGCAAAACTCGCCTGCCCGGACAAGGTCGTCATTGCCCTGATCGGTGACGGCGGGTTCGGCCAAAACCCTGCAGTGCTTGCCACCGCTGCCTATGAAAAAATCCCTGTCGTTTGGGTGGTTATGAACAATAACGCCTTCGGCACCATCGCTGGTCTGGAAAAAGCCCATTATGGAACAACTTTTGGAACCATTTTCCCGGAACCGACCGATTTCGCAGCAATCGCCAAAGCTTATGGTGTAGAGGGGATCAGCATCCAGTCGGCGGCAGAATTCAAGCCGGCCCTGGAAAAGGCGATCGCCTCCAACAAGCCGACCGTGATTGATGTTCGCATGATCAATAACCCTGTTCCGACAACCGGACACTGGAACATTCTGGATATTTATTCTCCGGGGAAAAAAGTATCCCACGTCAGTACTGACTGATCAGACTATTACACCTGCCCCAGCCCGGCTGCCTCTACACTTATTTGAGGAGGCAGCCGGATTTGCACCTATCGTTCCCCCTGCCTCGACTTGACAGAAGCCCAACTTTTTCTCCTTGAACACGCTCCAGCAGCCATCCCATCTGTACGAATTTTGCTACGTGAGCACAATGACCACAATCAGCACAAAAGAATAAAAGCTTTTTATCCCTCAAATATTTACAGGATTGTATGTCAGGGCCTAACCTTCGCAATAACAGTTTCCTAACACTGTTTCAGCCTCAGCATCACTTTTTATCAATGCTTCTTTTCGTCACTGCCACGGCTTGCCGTGAATAGGTATATCATCATTTCAAAGGAGAAGATGTAATGAAAAGAACGATCAGGTTAGTCTTCATGGCACTTCTGGTGCTCACTCTGGCCAGCACCTCCTTCGCCGCGGATGTCGTCCTTAAACTGGGGCATATCGCAGAACCGGTTCATCCCTATGGCAAAGGCGCGGATTATTTTGCCAAACTCGTTGCTGAAAAATCCAACGGAGCGATTGAAGTCCAGGTCTTCCCATCCTCTCAGCTGGGTGGGCAAAAGGACCTTGTGGAAAGCATGGTCTACGGAGGCGTCGATATGGCATTGGTCGGTACGGCCGTACTTGGTCAATTCCAACCGCAGATTTCCATTTTCGACCTGCCATTCCTCTTTAAAGATCGGGAGCATGCCTATAAATCTCTCGACACCGTCGGCATGGATATCGGTAAAGGCCTTGAACCCAGGGGCATTAAATTGCTGGGCTATATGGAAAACGGCATCCGCCACCTGACCAACAATGTCCGGGAAGTCAAAACTCCCGCAGATATGGCCGACCTCAAAATCCGGGTCATGAACAATAAAGTCTATATCGAAATGATGAAAGCCCTGGGAGCTTCTCCGACCCCGATGGCCTTCGGCGAGTTGTACAGCGCCATGCAGCAGGGCACAGTGGATGGGCAGGAGAACCCAAGCGCTCATATCTGGACCAAACGGTTCTTCGAAGTCCAGAAATATGCATCCCTCACCGCTCACTCCTACTCTCCCGAGCCGCTGATCATGTCCATGATCACCTGGAACCGACTGAACGATCAACAGCGCGAGATCATCCAGTCTGCAGCCAAAGAAGCCATCGACTGGCAGCGTAAAATCGCAGCAGAGCAGGATAAGGAATATTGGGACAAGATCAAGGCTTCCGGCAAAATCAAAGTGACTGAAGTTGACCGGGCCCCCTTCAAGGCCGCGACCAAGTCTGTCATCACAATGTTTGCCGACAAGGTCGGTCAGGACAATCTTGACAAAATTGAAGCATTGGCCGACTGAATCGGTTCGTTTGGGGTGCAGTGGAGCAGATCCGCTGCACCCCGTTTCAATCTTCTCTGAACAGCAAACCCAATCAACCGGAAGCTGCTTAAAACCAAGGCGCAATATTGCGATAAAGACACGTTGACAGAAAGAGAACAAACAATGGAAAAGTTACTGAACGGCGTGCGATCCGTCCTTTACTGGATTTCAGTATCGTCAATGATGGTCATGCTTTTGATCATTTTTTTTCAGGTTATCACCCGCTATCTTTTCGGCCACTCCTATGAATGGTCTGAAGAAACAGCCCGTTTTCTGTTTGTCTGGGTGGTGTTCCTTGGCTCGGCCCTGATTATGGGCGAAAGCGGCCATTTAGCCGTACAAATGCTGCCGGAACATTTTAAAGACACCGCCTTCGGGTTCTTGCTGGAAATTTTTATCAATGTCTGCAGCTATCTGTTTATCCTCCTGCTCATTGTCCAAGGCGGCAAAATGACCTCGACCATGACCTTTCAGACAGCACCTGGCCTGGGGATCTCCATGAGCTGGATTTATGCAGTCATTCCGTTCAGCGGATTCCTGATGCTTCTGTATTTGATAAAAGACACTATCAGGATCTTCAAAGCATTCAGCGCTCGGCGGCAGAGTGAAGAACCGATGAAGCTTTTCACATCATCTTCCGCATCAAGCCAGAAGGGATAACGTCATGGAATTTGCATTGCTCGGATCATTCTTCGGTATGACCATGATTGGAGTCCCGGTCGCTTTTGCTCTCGCGCTGTCGGTCTCCCTTATTTTGATAACATCAATGCACATGCCCCTGGTCATGGTCTCCCAGATCATGTACTCGGGGATTGACTCCTTCTCTTTCATGGCGGTTCCATTCTTTATGCTGGCTGGCGCGTTCATGTCAGCAGGTGGGGTCACTTCTCGGCTAGTCAACTTTTCTCAGGCTATTGTCGGCTCCTTTACCGGTGGCCTGGCCCAGGCTGTTTGTGTGGCGGGAATGTTTTTTGCCGCAATCTCTGGTTCTTCAGCAGCGACAACCGCAGCGCTCGGTTCAACCATGGTCGATCAGATGGAAGCGAAAGGCTACCGCCGGGCTCTGGCCACTGGGGTTGTCGCTGCCGGCGGCACCGTCGGAATCGTCATCCCTCCATCTATCACCCTGGTGGTTTATGGCGTCATTGCAGGGATCTCCATCGGCGATCTGTTTATCGGCGGCCTGATTCCCGGCATTCTTATGGGCGTGGTTATGTGTATCGTCAGTTGGGCCATTGCCAAGAAAGAGAAGATTCCTGCTGATGGCAAATTCTCTTTTGTAAGGTTCTTCAACACGTTTAAAGAATCCTTCTGGGCGCTCATGACCCCGGTGATCATCATCGGCGGCATCTACGGAGGCATTTTCACTCCCACCGAAGCAGCTGCAGTTGCTGCCGTCTATGGTATCTTTGTTGGACTTTTCATCTACAAGGAATTGAAGATCAAAGATTTCCCGGAGATTATTTTCAAGGCGGTCATCGGGACCACCCTGATCATGTTTATCGTTGGTGCCGCCAAGGTTTTCGGTTGGATGATGACCAGCCTGCAGATTCCCCATCACATTGGGGCATGGGTTGTCTCTTTGACCTCTTCACCAATTATTTTCCTGTTGATGATGAACGTTTTGCTTCTTGCAATCGGTACGGTCATTAATGCCTCGGCCGCGGTGGTTATCTTGACCCCTATTTTTCTGCCGGTCGCTATGAAGTTGGGTATTGATCCCCTGGGATTTGGCGTCTTAATGGTCATCAATCTGGCTATCGGCTGCATTACTCCACCGGTCGGACTCGATCTGTTTGTTGCCAGTGCAATTACCAAAGTCCCCCTGGAGCGAGTCATGAGGGCATCATTTCCATATCTGTTCTCCTTGATTGCGACCTTGCTGGTTTTTACTTTCTTCCCGTCGATCATCACTTTTTTGCCAAACCTGCTTCATTAGCGGGCCGATAAAATAATAGCCGGGGAGTTTTGTTACGACTTTGTCCTCCGCCCTAACTATGACAAAAAGACGCTGTGCAGGACCTGCACAGCGTCTTTTTGTACTTATCATATAACAATTGCGTTTTATGCGTTATTCGAATGCCCCAACCTTAACGATATCTGTCTAGTTGCCTGAAACAGGGGTTCAACCAACTCATCAAAGGTATTATCCGAAAAGCGATGAGCCGAGCCGGCCACGGCCAAAGAGGCTATCACCTTATTTTCATGATCAAAGACAGGTGCTGCAATCGCGGAAATGCCAAATTCGCGCTCCTGATGATTCTGCGCATACCCCTGCCCTTTTATCACTTCAAGCTCTCTTCGAATCTGCTCAACCTGAACCAGAGTGGTCGGCGTAAACCGAACCGGCCTGGCTCGCTCAAGAACAGCCTCAACAAAATCGGCCTCGGCATGGGCCAGAAGGATTCTGCCCGCCGCAGTGGTATAGAGGTCTTCACAGTCCCCTTCATTAATCGCATAAACCAGACTCGACGGGCCCATTTCCCGCGCCAGACAAATACTGCGGAAACCGTCAATGACATACAAGGTCGATGACAATTCTGTCTGCTGCGAAAGCTGATGCATGATCGGCACAGCAATAGAGCGTAAGGTATTGGTCTTTTCGTAAGTCTTGCCAAGGACCATCAATTTCGGACCCAGCCGATAATTGCAACCGGAAGCCCTGACCAGATAACCCAGCGCCAGCAAGGTGGTGCACAGCCTGTGCACTCTGCTTTTATAAAGCCCTGTTTTTTCGCATATCCGGGCCAAGGACAACTCAGCTTCCCGGGTGCTGAAACATTCAAGAATGGCCATTGCCGTCGCTAGAGTGTTGACCAATTTCGGTTCTTTTTTGCTCTGCATAAATGCACCTGTCATAATGTGCCCGCTTCCAGATATGGCTTCAGAATATCAATTGACACACATTCTGGAAAATCCTATCCTACTATAATTAACACCATCTTTCTTGCTAGAATATAAATTCACTATAAAAATAGCTAGTTGTCATCTGGAAACTCTGGATGGCAATGATTACGTTTGCAGATTGGAAACGAGCAGTTTTCCGTTGTGGCAAGGAAATCAAGGGCTTGTGCGGAGGCGTACACCGTTACGCCGCACAAGCAAGCCTGCAGATTGACGCTGCTACAGCGGAAAAGAGTCGTTTCCAGATGGAAACTAGCTATAAATCTCAAGTCCAATAACCGACTTAACAATTTTTTATAAATGAGAACAAAAACAATGTCCGCCGCTTTTTATACCGAAAAGAGCTATAACAAACTCCGGATCAGGACAAAGTCACAAACAACAACAGCACAAGGGGAGCCCAAGAATGAATACCAATAAAATAACCGATGGCAAACTGACCCAGCTCACACCGGCCAAAACGCGTCGAATCATCCATACTGACAACCTGATGATGGCCGTTTGGGATTTTACCGATGGCCCCTGGAATAGCCCCGAGCCACACCATTCCCACCCTCAGGACCAGATCGTCTATGTCGCCGAGGGAGAAGTGATTTTCTTTATTGGTGAAAAATCATGTCATCTGAGCACTGGTGACACCGTAGCAGTCCCAGGGGGGCTTCCCCATTCCGTGCAGTTACTCACCTCTAAGGTCAGACTGGTCGACACCTGGACACCGATCAGACCTGAATTCGTATAACCCCTACCGGGTAAACAAATCAGAGCTTCCGAGAATGATTAAAGCAAGAGAAGGGCTAACCAGGCTGAATATTCCTTTTCATGGGTATTCAACTCGGCGGCAGGCGATTGCAAGAACAGGCAAACCGAGACAATGATATTTCTCTGAGAGGGGAAGATACGACCCTTCCCAAAGCCCTGCCAAAATTAAAGGCTGAAACGTCATCAATCCCGGCAAGAATAATTCCACGGCAGACATATTGCCACGACTAACGACGGTAAACAAGCATGGCTTCCGATTCTAACGACGCCGAACAGCGTAACCTTCTCCCATATATCCTCCTCGGATTTACAAATCTGTTCTGGAGTCTGAATTTCATTATTGGCAAGCTGGTGTCAGGGGTTATGCCGCCGGTCACTATCAGTTTTTTCAGATGGCTGCTTCCAGCAGCGGTTTTCCTGACTTTAAATTGGTGTTCGGTTAAAAATAATATCGCGCTGATAAAGAGAAATATACCGTTACTTATCGGTCTGGGGTTATCCGGCTATGCCATCAATTCCATCTGTGTTTATGAGGCTGTCAGTTTTACCTCAACCATCAATACTTCGTTTATCAATGCTTTCAACCCGGTCCTGATTGCCCTTGCCGGCTATCTGATGTATCGCTATCCCATCAGCAGGAAACAAGCTCTGGGCTTTTTCCTCTCCTTGATGGGGGTGGTGACAATTATTTTCAAAGGACGACTGTTGAGCATATTCAGTCTGCAGGTCAATATTGGCGATCTGTTCATGCTGGGAAGCATCTGTTTTTGGGCAATTCATACTGTTCTATATAAACAGAAAGCAACGGCAATGCCTGTCAGGGTGATCTTCACGGCAATGATGTGCAGCGGCGTTATTTTAACTCTGCCTCTGGTCATAATCGAAAACAGTCTGATTGGGCTCAGCTGGATACAACGGATCGAGCCGTCCCACATCCTGGGGATTTTGGCCCTGAACATCTTTCCGTCGGTGCTGGCCTACAGCTTCTGGAATCGGGCGCTAGCCCACGTTTCGGCCAATGAAGTCGCCATATCGCAATACCTGATTCCCGTTTTCACCACCCTGATCTCGGTGTCCTTACTCGGTGAGCGCTTGCAGATGTTCCATCTGTTTGGCGGTGGGCTGATTTTTTTGGGCGTATTTCTGGTAACCGCGGTCAGGACCGGATACAAAAAATCCCGGGGAACGGACTAGTGCCCTGTTTGGTGAGTTGTTTGTATTAATTCTGAGTCATTTTTTCTGCTGACAGGGCGTGCCGCTGCAGGCCTGGCCAAAGCCAAGCCGAGAAGGCAAAACGTAGACAGCAGTAAAAAGGGCCAGAATTGGATGAGAGAACGAACCGCACAGGACACGAGTAGGCAGCTTGGGCACATCAAGGTCAGACACAAAGAACAAGGGCCGGTTTCCTTTATTGATGCCATCGTTCCGACCCTGGCAAAAACCATTATTAACATTATAGATACGGGCAGGACAGCGTCACCGCCCGAAAAATTGGCTCAATAAAATGGATATCGCAAATAACATATTGCCACTGTTTTTAATTTTTGGGATGGGCTTTGCCAGCAAAAGGCTCGGGTTCCTGACCAAGGAAAATGCCGATCTGCTCCTCAAGCTGTTCTTTTACCTGGTTCTACCGGCCGTGGTTCTGCTATCTATTTCCAGAGTGCCCCTGACTCTGGAATTGATTTCCCTCCCGCTGCTAGCGATTGGGATGTTCTTGCTCAGTTTTACCTGCGCCAGCTTGACAGGCCGCTTTTTTCGCCTCAAACCGGCATCTTTGGGGGTCTTTCTAATCGGTGCAATTATCCTCAACGGCTCTTTCGTCTACCCATTCGTCTATGTTATGTATGGTGAAAAAGGCATGGCGATCGCCTATCTGTTCGATTTTGGAAATGCGATCATCGCTTTTTCCTTTGCATATTATCTGGCCTGTCGTTACGGTTCGTCAGGAAAAACACAGACCAATCTGTACAAAAAGTTCCTGTTATCTCCCCCGCTTCTGGCGTTGTCCGTCGCGGTAATGATCAACTTGAGTGGGCTGCAAATTCCGCCAGCCGGCCAGGAATTGCTAAAAATTATGGGCGGGATGACGACTCCCTTAATCATGCTCTCGTTGGGAATATATTTCAGCCCGAGAATTGTCAAACCGGGGCCGTTGCTAACCGTAATTCTGATCCGCATGCTTGGCGGACTGATATTCGGCTACCTTCTGGCCTCTGTTTTCGGCCTTAGCGGAGTTAATAAAACGATCACTCTTATCATGGCGGTCAGCCCATCGGCGATGAATACCTTGATCTACGCATCCATGGAAGGGCTCGACAAGGAATTTGCTGCCAGTATCATCTCGTACACCACGGCCATCAGCATGATCTTGATATCCGTTTTAATATTTATCCTCCATTAGCAGCAGACAGGGCATCACCTTATTATGCAGACACTGATAACAATCGCGCCAATTTTCATTATCCTTGCCTTGGGCTGGGTGGCGGCCAGAACCGGTTTTCTGCCTGAAGAGGTCCAGTCCCACCTGAACCGCTTGGTTTATTATTTTGCAATCCCGGCCTTTCTATTTCGGGCCATTTCCAGCGCCCCCTTGGCCCAGGGGTTCAACGTCACTGTTTTAATGATCACGTTAGGATCAGCGCTGTCTTTCTATCTAACAGGCTGGCTGCTCTGCAAAACCGCCCGGGTAACCCCTGCCAAAGCAGGGGTTATTGTGCAAACCTCCTGTCACGGCAACCTTGGCTATATAGGCCTGCCAATCGCTTTCTACTTTCTCGGCGACATCGGCCTTGCCCAGGCAGGCATTATCTCAGGCTTTCTGATGATTTTACAGAACATCATGTCCGTCAGTGTCTTACAATCTTTCTCAGGGGCGGATGCCGGAAAAAAGTCGACTATCTTTGTCAAACTACTTCAAAATCCGGTGATTGTTGCCAGCATGCTGGGAATTTTAGCCTCCGGCCTGCAGATCCCCATCCCGGATGTCATCAACAGGACCTTGAGCATGCTCGGACACCTGGCCCCTCCGGCAGCCTTATTACTGATCGGAGCTTCCCTTTCATTCCGCACCATCTGGGATCATAAAACGGCAATCATAACTGCAACCATGGTCAAATTGGTATTTCTGCCCGCGCTTGGCCTGTGCCTGTTCACCTTGTTGGGAATCGCCTCGACCGACTATTTGCCGGCAATGATCTTGCTGGGAACACCAACAGCAACAGTGGCCTATGTTCTGTCCCGTCAAATGAATGCCGATAGTGGACTGGCCGTTGCCGCCATTTCAGCCTCAACCCTTTTTTCAGCATTGTCCCTTTCCTTATGGCTGACGATTTTAACCAGTTGAGCACAACCGCTGATCTTTTTACTCTGCTTTACTCTCCCTGACGGCCAACTTAGTGCCTGAGGGATAATCCACCAGAAAGCCAAACCCAACAAATTTGATACACATACCCCACCGGAAAAATATCCAATTTGATCAATTCACATTTTTGTCAGATGCCATAGCTATAATATAGAAAAATCAATATTAAAAAACCTTGGGGGGTATCATGATACGCACATCAAAAATTGTTATTATTACACTATGTCTTTCCTGTCTGCTTAACTTTACATGTTCAGCTGAGACATTCTCATCCCAAGCGATTGCCATTGCTGAGACCTTTTCGACAACCATTGATGCCCAAAACTATCAGGCTGCGTACCAAAGCGGATCCAAACTTTTGCATTTGACGTCCCCCGAAGACCAATGGATATCTGAAACAGAACGAACACGAGAAGTTCTGGGAACAGCCCTGCAACGCAAACTTAAAGCTGTCAAGTCAATCTCCACCTATCCTGGTTTGCCTGACGGTGAATATATGTTGGTATATTTTGAAACAAAAATGGAACGCAAAGAAAAAGCAGCGGAAGTATTACTCGTTGCACAGATTAATGGAGCCTGGGAAGTCTGTTCTTATCATTTAAAATAGAAAGCTTCCGGGTCTGCCTCCACCTTCGTGAACAACGCCAGACACGAAGGCCCTCAATGCCTGGAAAGCGCCTGAATACCGAGGGACCGACACGCATCAAACAAAGACCTATAAGACCATTCGAAATACATCAAAAAAACAAAGTATAGACAGGAATATAGACAGAAGTCAGACACCAACAAAAAACGGCTACTCAACCAAAAGGTTAAGTAGCCGTTTTTATTATGGTACCCGGGACGAGACTTGAACTCGTACAGCACGAATGCCGAGGGATTTTAAGTCCCTTGCGTCTACCAATTCCGCCACCCGGGCTCTTCAAACAAAAAGCGGTCTGCTAAGGTTTCCTAGCAGACCGCGACATTATAGACATTCAGACAAATTAGTCAACACTGACAAGTACGGAATAAGAATAATCTGTCCCTTTCCATGTCCAAGAAAACTCCAATACACCAACATCAGCAGGATCGGAATCCCCAGGCTTTGAATCGGATATTGTAACCGCAAAAATAGGTGCTCCGGGGACGCTAGTATCGACATAAGTGTAATTTTTTGTCCCTGTCAGAACACCTACCTCAGAAGAAACAGTAATTTTAGTACCAGCGATAGGTGGGTTATAATTAATGTCATGCAACGAGAAGTGAATTAGCTGGCTACCACCATCCGGCACTGAAATCGTATCTGAGCCCGTTATAGGATCACCGGAAGAATCTCCAAGGCTAACGGAAGGAACCCCGGTGAACAGCAATTTAATCTGATGAGAAATTCTCTTATTGCTGTCCCAAACATTATTCATTCCATCAAAAGTTTCATTTTGGTCCCTATCAACAATAAGGTCCTCAAAGGTAGAATCGTAGGGATAACCAGGACTTACTCCTCCATAAGGAATATTCAGCGGATCATCATCCTTATCCAAATGAACGTCATCATAAGTATCATCAAAAGTTTCACCGGAATTATACAAGCCATCGGCATTGGCATCAGTAAATTCTTCTTCTCCATCGACCACTGCCACAATGGTGCATAAACCATCACGAGGATTATGGATATCGTCAATCAAGATACCCAGCAGATCAAAATAATCATCTGCAATCGCATTATCAAGCACGGAAGATGAAACGTTCTGGGGAAACGGTTGCTGGGTCCTGAAACTAACCGTCCCTTGCCCTTCGGCATCAAGATTGACTGCTCGATCAATGGCACCACACTCGCTGTAAAAAGATACTGAAGTTCCTTCTAAAACATTATAATTTCCGTAACGATCAGCAAGCCGGACATCAATATCTGCTGTCACGCCATCATAGTTCAGGCCTTCGAGATTGAGTGTTGAAGTCGATAATGAAAAATGTCCTTCTGAAGGAACGCCACCACCGATAGCAATAACCCCACTTGATGTTTTCAAAGAGGAACCTTCTACCGTAGCCGTAATCGTTACAGTCCCAGGAATTGTACCGCTGTGCAATGTCGTAGTAACAACTCCACTTTCAGTGCCAACTTCAAGGGATGTGACACCAGAGACCGGGCCAATGTATTCACCGCCATTGGGTCCAGATAGTTCAAGCAAAACATTTTCGCTGCTAGCTACAAGGTTTCCGTTGGAGTCCTTGACATGGAAGGTAATCGTTGAAGTCTCGGTGCCCCCAGACCCTTTAATAACCACAACCTGAGGCTCAGCAGAGACAAACTCAATACTCCCTGCCGCAGCACCGGCAACAGAAATTGTCGTCTGTCGGGAGACAACACCGGACGAAGCAGTAATTGTTGCCGTTCCCGCAGTACTTGTCCCCGCTGAGAATGTTGCCTGGGCCACACCCTGGCCACCTGAGATATCTGCAGAGGGGACAATGCTACCAAGGCTGGAATTGTTTACAGAAAAATTAACCGTGGTTCCATCAGCCATGGGATCGCCATTACCATCAAGAACAGTAGCGCTTACAACCGATGTGCCACCCACTGTAATAGAACTTGGCGACGCAGCTAAAGATATTGATGCCGCCGTTAATTGGTCAGAAATCTGAATAGTAACTGAAGCGGAGGCACTATCTACCGAAGCCGTCACCTTGACTGTCCCTTCGGTACTGCCCGCAGTCAAAGTCCGGGTCAAAAGCCCACTGGATGTCGTGGCCGGGGAAGGAATTGAAGCAAGAGTCGGATTATCCAATGAAAACACAACAGACTTGGAACCAGTAACAACCTCACCACTACTATCCAAAAGCCTCACAGCAATCGAAGCTTTCTCTCCAGTCCCGATCGTAGAAGAGTCGGTTGAAATTATAATTGCACTAACTACCGCTGTTTCCGTGGTCCCGGGATCGGTGGTGGTGTCTGTCGAACTTGAGTCTGAACCACCCTGGGTTCCACAACCACTGAGGACAATGACAAATAAAAAGATAACTAGTTTAATGACTTTAGCCACAAAAACCCTCCCTTCGGTTTACATTTCCCATTATTTTTTTACACATTCTAATAAATAAAGATTTATAAATCTACAAATTTTTATATTTATAGCAGGAAAAATTAAAATATCCACAACAAATGAATGATTTTAATGTAAATTTTTTCAGGAAGGAGAAAAAAAGGAGATTTCAGGGGGCTTGGCGAGAAGATTATGTTTGTGACAGAGGGAAAAATAAAGAGATAAACCGGCCAGGTGGTTGGAGGTCAGAAAAAAATCCATCCCCTGCCAATAGGCAACATATTCTGCAACAGAGTATTCACCGCCGATGTTTCTGGCCAACGCAGGCAAATCGTTCAAGGCTTGCCCTAATGAGGTGTCGAGCTGCCTGATCAATGCTGTGAAACCACATGCTTTTTCCCGGGCACTGCTCCGCCGCAATATCCAGAGGGCAAACACAAAGGGCAAGCCGGTCTTCTGGTACCAAAGATCCCCCAAATCATAACTTAAAACACCAGCAGGAAGATTTTTTGCCTGGTTCATGGCGCGATCACCGATCAACAGCCCTGGGCGACCTTGCCTGATTGCAGTTTCGACATCCTCAACGGGAACATAATCGTCAACTTTTTTGAGGCCGTAATATTCCAGCAACAAAACCCTCAGCAGGTTGATCGAAGTGGCAGATTCCCCGGTGATGGCAATGGTCTTGCCTGACAACTGTTCAGGGGGACAGGGACTGAAAAGAAAAACACTCCCGACAGGACCAAAGGAGGAGATGGAGAAATTGGGTAACAGCTGGTAGTCTTCAAAATTCAAAGCATATTCAAACGACGAAGAAGGACTGATGTCCAATTCTCCACTTTGCAGCATGCGGTTAAGTTCTGAGGGAACCCCCGCCACCAGACGGCCTTTAAAACCGCAATCCTTCAATCCATAAAAAAAAGGAACACAGTTCAGGTAGGAAATATAGCCCAGTGTCAGTTTAGAAGTATCATTCATAGAAATTGGTCATTGAATTTCAGCAGAAGCGTTGAGATTACCCAGAGGGATAAGCCAACGGGGAGAACGCTATCCCTGCCGTTCTCCCCAGCAACTTAGCGTGACGCCTCAAACTTTGACGCGTTCAAGAAAATTGGTATCAAAGTGACCATCGATAAAATCTTTGTTATTCATCATTTTCTGATGAAAAGGAATCGTCGTCTTAATCCCTTCGATAATGTACTCATCTAAGGCACAGGACATCCTGCGAATCGCTTCATCACGTGTTTCCGCATGGACAATCAATTTGCCGATCATGGAGTCATAGTGTGGCAATACGGTATATTGGTCGTACATAGCACTTTCAACCCGGACCCCCATGCCGCCAGGAGTATGATAACCGGTAATTTTGCCCGGAAAGGGGGTAAATTTTACCGGATCTTCTGCGTTGATCCTGCATTCGATGGCATGCCCGGTGATCTTGATATCTTCCTGTCTATAGCGCAGGGGAATTCCGGCAGCCGAGCGAATCTGTTCTTTGATAATATCGACGCCGGTGATCATTTCGGTAACCGGATGCTCTACCTGCACACGGGTATTCATCTCCATGAAATAAAAACTGCCATCAGAATCGAGCAGATATTCAACCGTCCCGGCACTGCTGTAGTTAACCGCTTTGGCAGCGGCAACGGCACAAGCGCCCATCCGCTCGCGCTGCTCTTGTGTAATCACCGGACAGGGTGCTTCCTCAATCAGTTTCTGGTGGCGCCGCTGGATGGAGCAATCGCGCTCCCCCAGATGAATGACATTGCCGTGCTTGTCGCCAAGAATCTGAATTTCGACGTGTCTTGGATGCTCGCAGAATTTTTCGATATAAACATCCGCCCGACCGAACCCCGATTGGGCTTCCGTTCTCGCTGTGGCAAGAGCATTTGCCAGGGACGCCGGTGAGTGGACAATTTTCATCCCCCGTCCACCGCCGCCAGCAGAGGCCTTTATGATCACCGGATAACCGATTTCCTCAGCAATTTTATGAGCTTCTTCGATCGTTTCAATGCTTTCATTGGTCCCGGGCAAAATTGGGACTCCGGCTGCGGTGACCGTTTGACGGGCGGTAATCTTGTCACCCATTCGGCGCATATTATCCGCAGTTGGTCCAATAAAGGTAATCCCGCACTGTTCACAAATCTCAGCGAATTCGGCATTTTCAGAAAGAAAGCCATAGCCAGGATGGATCGCGTCTGCATCGGCAATTTCAGCAGCACTGATGATCGCTTTCATGTTGAGATAACTGTCAGCACTCGGTGTCGGCCCAATACAAATACTCTCATCAGCCAAACTAACGTGAAGCGCTTCGTAGTCAGCGACGGAATGGACAGCCACGGTCTTAATTCCCATTTCCTTACAGGCTCGAATAACTCGCAGTGCTATTTCACCACGATTAGCGATCAGTATTTTATGAAACATGGTCCTTAAACTCCCAATGGAAGTAATCTTTTAAGATCTAAACTTTGTTCAACAAACCAGCGAAGCTGATAAGGCTTAACCTCAAAGCTTTTCAACCAGGAATAAAGTTTCGCCATATTCCACCGGAGCGCCGTCTTCCTTAACGACCTCAATAATTTTACATTTGAATTCAGCCTCAATTTCGTTGAACAATTTCATCGCTTCGACCAGGCAAAGCACCTGTCCGGCGTCGACAATGTCCCCGACCTTACAGAAAGGCTCTGCGTCTGGAGATGGTTTACGGTAAAAGGACCCGACAATCGGGGAAGGGATTGCATCATATTTGCTTTGGGGAGCCGAATCGGCAGTCGGCGGAGCAACGGCAGCAGGGGCATTGGTCGCAACAACCGGAGCAGGTTGAACAACAGCCGCTGGTGCCGTCATTTGAATGATCTCTTTTTCGGAGCCCCGTTTGATGTGAATTTTTTCTTCATCGTTCTCAAGATCAAACTCGGTAATATCGGTCTCGGTAATCAGTTTTATTAAGCCTTTAAGATCTTTCAGTTCCATTTTTTCCTCCTGAAAAATTTTTCAAATCGTAACTAAGTATAAGGGTTAACAAATAAAAACGTGGGATTCCGAAATAATGACTGATTAGAACTTTCAATATCCCTACTCAACGGTCAATACACGGTAGTGCTTATCAATAGAAGTCAAGGCCTGAAATCCATTGGCGGTAACTACGACAGTATCTTCGATTCGGACCCCACCAAAATCAGGAATATAAATCCCCGGTTCAATAGTAATGACCATCCCCTCAGATAAAAGGTCCGTCGATCGAGGTGAAACGGTCGGGTATTCGTGAATCTCCAAACCGACCCCATGTCCAAGCCCATGTCCAAAGTAGTCGCCGTAACCCATCTTACCAATATAGCCTCGAGCCACACCGTCCAGGTCTTTGATCTGCATACCTGGCTGAACAGCAGCCAAGGCAAGGTCATGAGCTTCTAACACAATATCAAAAATTTGTCGAAGTTTTCCTGAAACCTCCCCAACCGCGAGCGTCACGGTTTCATCTGAATAATAACCACCTACGCAGGTGCCGAAATCGATAGTGATCAATTCACCTTTAGCTAGGAGTTTCTCGCTGGCGACACCATGCGGTAAGGCTCCCCGCGTCCCAGAAGCAACAATAAACTCAAACGCATTTGCTTCACCGCCCAAACGCTTGAGAGCAATTTCAAGTTCCAGGGCAATTTCCTTCTCACTGACACCTGGTTTTATCAGCGGAATAATTTTCTGAAAAGCGTCATGGTTTAATTGTGCAGCAACTTTTAAACACTCAAGTTCTCGTGTATTTTTATTTCCTCGCAATGACCACAGCTGCTCTTTCAAAGGGAGCCAGTGCATCTGATTGCCACATAATCCTCTTAACTCGTCAAAGATAGCCACGCAAACAGCTTCGGCATCAAAGCCGACACGCACAGCCCCAAAAGAGAGCAATTCGTCAGCGATTGACTGGAGCTTATTCTTGTAACAGATGACCCTGTCTGCTTTCACTTGAGCCTGAGCCTGGGTAATATAACGTGAATCGGTCAAAAAAACCGTCTCGTCGCCTAGAAAAAGAAGAACGCCATCGGTACCGGTAAATCCGGACAGATAGCGTATATTGGTTAAGCCAAATATTATTGTAGCGGAAAGTCTCTCTGCTTGCTGAAGATTCCGAATAAAAAAAAGTCGCTTTGGGTTCACGCTCCGTCCTGTTTGGTCATATCCAAATATAAATCTCTGAAAATTTTACACTTTTGACTCACCGAACGAACTCATTTACATCATTGAAAGAACGGTTTCAAGTCCCCTCTCAACAGAGACTCACTTGTTACCATTGAGAGAAAAAATGGGAGAAATAATGAATCTATTCAAGGTCAATCCGCAGGCGGGGAACCTCACGCATCAGCAAGTATCGCCCCTGTCCATAATTACCTGAGCGGTCCAGAATCAAGGCGACAAAATATTCATCTGTGACAACTTGGATAATGATGTAGAACCGTTCTGTTTTAATAGAAACTTCGCTCAAAGTTCCAACGTTGAGAATTTCTGCTGCCCGCCGAACTTCTTTAGCTATATTGGAATACTCAATCCCAACCAAATTTAAATCAACTGGATTATTCTCAATAAGGTACTGATCGATGGAGATTCCGTCAAAGCCCATCAAAATAGCACCAACACCACCCGAACAGCCGGTCACAATGTCCTTTAAAATAGCTTTAAACATTCCTTCTCCTTTGCCCGATATTGTCAAGCCACCGGTTCAGGGTCTCAAGCACAAAGGAGTCCCGATCAGTCGGCTCAGGTTCAAAATCATTCAACTGATTAAATTCACCGTCACTCATCACCTCAGAAGCAGCTTCCTCTTCATCGCCGCTGAGATCAGCAACTGTCAAATCAGAAACTTCCGAATCGGCAACGATTTCCGAGGAGGGCGTTACAGAGAAAGCTTCGAGCTCTTTGATCTTACGTCGCAAAGATAAATCTTCCGGCGAAAGAGCGGAAAGCTCACGATAAATACGGACCGCTTCGTCAGCTAAGCCTTGCTTGAGGTACAATTCTGCAAGAGTAGCGGAAATTAACGGGGTCGAACCAGCCGAAGTCGATTTTTCTGCAGGGTCATGCTCAATCTGCGCATTCAACTTGAAAGAAACAGGCGGCAATGAGAGTAAAAGTTTATTGATGATAGGATCAGCCGGACTTAACGCCCTCGCTTGCAAAAGCAACTGACGCGCTTCCTCAGGCTCCTCACGTAAGATTTGCACCCTGGCAAAACCGACCAGTGCAGAAAGGTTATCAGAGTCAAACTCTAGAGCTTTAGCAAACGCCTCCACAGATTTCTCAAATTCTCCTTGCTGGCAATAAATCCGTCCCAAAACAATAAATGCTGGGAAAAAGTCAGCATGCTTTTCAAATCCCTTAGTTAAAATTTGCAGTGCATCATCGAAGAGCCCCATTTTCCTGTAGGTTTCCGCCAATGATACAAAAATAGTCGAACCGGGATCCTTGATGAGTATTTCTGTATATGCGGCAATCTTACCCAACATTGTACTTTGCTGATTGTTTTGGACCATAAAGACCTCTTCAAGATGACAAGGCTGCAGAGAATATTTCTTTCAGATCAGAAACCTGTTTAAGCACGGCGTCGCCCAGCCCACAATTGAGAACCAAAGATAATTTCCCATTACGGACTTTTTTATCCCTCCCCATAGCGGCAAGGTAGTCCTCGAGAGAAAAAACAGGTGCAGAAACCGGCAGACCTAGAGTGTGCAGTAATCGCGTCAGACGATCAACATCATTTTGGTGACAAAGCCCCATCCCGCATGAAATCCTGGCGGCAACGATCATCCCAATGGCAACGGCTTCACCATGTTTCCATTGCCCATATCCGGAAAGACTTTCCACCGCATGACCGAATGTGTGACCATAGTTCAGAAAGGCTCGGACCGAGCCCTCTTTTTCATCAACCTCAACAATATCAGCTTTGATCTGGCAAGCCTTTTTAACGGCATAGATCAAAGCATTTGGATTTCTATTCAGTAAATCGGCGACATGATCCTCAAGCCAGTTGAAAAAATCAGCGTCTCTAATCACGCCATACTTCACAACCTCAGCCAGACCTGCCGCGACATCTCTTGGATCAAGGGTATTGAGGGTTCCAGTGTCAATCAGTACCAAATCCGGTTGAAAGAAAGCCCCAATCAAGTTTTTTCCCAAAGGGTGATTAACTGCTGTTTTTCCACCGACTGAGCTATCAACCTGGGCTAACAGGGTGGTCGGAATTTGGGCATAGCGAATTCCACGCAAAAACGTTGCTGCTGCAAAACCAGCCATATCCCCAATGACGCCTCCCCCGAGAGCAATTATCCCGGAGCCACGATCAAAGCCATTGCCAACCAACACATCATAAATGGACTGAAGTGTTTGGAAATTTTTATACTCTTCACCGTCAGGAACATTATATTCCAAAACAGAGAATCCGCTGCGTTCAAGGGAAGACTTAACCGGGCCACCATACAGACTGGAAACAGTCGGATTTGAGATAACCGCAACTTTGCGGGGAAAGCCTACTGCAGCCAGCTCTTCGCCAAGAGATCTAAGGATTTCAGTGCCGATCAGAATGGGATAGGTCCTGTCAGCCAAAGGGACTTTGATAATTTCAACCATCATTAACTCGCTGAAAAAAAAAGGGCAGGTCTCCCTGCCCTTTTAAAAGATGAAAGTCACACCTATTTATCTTTCAAAATCCGGGGAGTAATAAATACCAGTAATTCAGATTTACTGCTTTGTTTACTCGTTGATTTAAAAAGATGGCCTAAAATGGGCAATTCCATCAACCAGGGGGTACCGGTTTCGCTGTCAGAATTATTTTCGACAAAAATACCACCGATAACGGTCGTTTCTCCATCATGAACAAGAACTTTGGTTTCAGCCTGTTTGGTGTCAATACTTGGTGCTGTTGCGCCACTGGTGATAGAAGGGGAATCGTTGGTTGTGACAATTTGCATGATGATGCTGTCATCAGGATTGATAACCGGAGTCACCTCAAGCTTCAATTCAGCATTAACAAATTCAGTTGTTGTTCCGCCATCACTTGTTGTCTGATAAGGGATACTGGTCCCCTGGCTGATTTTGGCAGTCTCACCATTCAATGTCGTGACTTTCGGCAATGAGACAATCTTCGCCTTACCATTGGCCTCCAATGCAGAGATCCGCAAATCAAGCACCAGCTTATTAATACCGATTTCACCAAAAGTTATCCCTGCAGCGAGACCTGCATCTTCACCAACAGATCCAGCCCCGTCGGGAAGATCGATAAGGAAATCGCCACCAATACCGACACCAGCATTTTCAATTTTTGAACCAGGTGAACTGTAATCAATTCCCCAGTTAATGCCAAGGTCTCTGCTATATGACGAACTGACTTCGACAATACGAGCCTCAATCATAACTTGCCGCTCAGGGGTATCCAGAATGGAAATCAGTTCCTTGGCTTTTGCAATACGTTGTGGCACATCAGTGATAATCAAATATTTATTGCGGCTATCGGGGGTAAGGTTTCCACGACTACTCAAGATTTCCTTGACCGGCCCGGCAACAGCACCTAAATCAGCATAGCTGACTGTCACCACCTCAGTTGCCAGGGGCTCAAGTTTTTCTTGGGAGTTGGCAGCGGTCAATTCAGCTTCCTTCATCGAACGGATTGTATCTTTGGGCAAAACCCGAACAACATTCCCATCACGAATCATTCCCAAACCGCTCACGTCAAGAATCAAGTCCAGAGCCTGGTCCCAAGGGACATCAATTAAGCGTAATGTGATGTTACCTTTAACTTCATCAGACGCAATAATATTAAGATTACTGATTTCTGCAATCAGCCGTAAGATATCTCTGACATCTGCATTATCGAATACCAAAGAAGTTTTGGCGCCGGTATATGTCTTTTTCTCTTTACCGGCCAGCTCTTTGGTAATGATCACACCCTGCTGGGAGGGTTGCGCAGCGGCAGCCTCATAAGCGGGGGAAGAAGTTGGCGTGGGAGCACTTGTCGCATCTATTTCACCCTTAGCCGGAACTGGCAATATACCGGTAATGGGGGGAGTCGTTCGGTCATAAGGACCATTATCGACAATGAACGCATAACCAGTAGCTTCTTTTTCCAGCCGGTAAGGCTGATCCGCTTTAAGCTGGACTACAAAACGGACAGCCGGCACTCCGCCACTGTTTACCAGGTAAGGGGTCGCTGAATAAATAGCACTAGGGAAAGCCAGGGTATCGAATTCACGTCGTAGCGCTCTCGGCAATGTGGTATTTTTCAGAGAAAATTGAATTTTATCGCCATCTCGGACTGGCTCCGTCGCAGTAGCCGCACCATCAACAACAATGTTCAATTTTGACTGCCCTTTTTCAGAGTCGAAGTCAATAGAAACTATTTTGGCACTGCCTTTCATAACTGGGGCAGCGAGAGCGGCTGCTGTTGTCTTTTGAGACGCCTCCCAAGTCACGACAACCTGGTCAGGCTCAACCTTTACATTAAAGGTAGGAAATTCCGAGCCATCCACATCGAAAACAAAACGGGTTCTATTATCCAACGGACCGACCCGTAGCTGTTTGAATCCATCGCTCAGGGCGACAGAATCGGCATGTTCTCCGGGAGTGACGCCATAAAGGTCAACAACGAGCCTTTTAGGAGAATCCAGGGTAAAATATCGTACTTGCTCTATCCCTGTTGTCGCCGACAAAACGACTCTTTTTTCACTCACTGCTGCGATGGAAAAAGAATCGGCCGCAAAAATCTGCGCAGTCGGCGCAACCGAAAAGATCATTAATAATGTACTGAGGAGCACAACGCTTCTTCTCATATTCATTCCCCTAAAAAGTCACTCGCTTAACGACCTGAATCAAAATAGACTATTCTCAACATCTACATCACGATGTAGTTATCTTCTTTAACTTCCTTACCGGTGACGCTATCAACCCCGGCCTCTTCGACGACAATCCGGTCAGGGCTCTTTTCAATTCGCATTCCTGATTGATCAATATCAACGACTTTTGTCTGGATATCTCTAACAATACCGCCATTCATTCCGATATAGTCGTGTACCTTAACCATGTAACTCTTGCCGTCAGGAGCTTTGACCATGGCCCGAGGTGTTCCCTTGACGACCACAATTGCAATCAGCCGAAATTGTTTGAGCTCAAATTTTTCAAGCGGCCCTTTAATCTTTTCCGGTCGAGTTTTCTTAACCACTTCTCCAATAAGAGGTTCTTTTGGCAGTAGCGGCTCAAACGGGTCACGCCGCCCTTGAGGGCTATAAACAAAAGGCCGCCCAGCAGGAGCATCTTTTTCGATATCGGTCGTCTGAGTTTCGTTTTGCTTACCAGTAGGCTCCTGAGCCCAAAGAAGACCTGAAAACGTCAATAAAATCGTCAGCGTTAAAAAAAGCGATCTTACCCCAAAGAAACTCGACTTCATTTCCTTTTACCGCCTTTCTTTTTGCCATTTTTAGCAGGTGGAGCCTGCTCAACAAAACGGAAGGTGACGGCCTTACAATCAATAGCCAATGAAGTCCTGCCGTCAACTTCTTTGGGCCTGTCTAAGCTTAAACCTTGAATATTAACAATTCGTTCCATCTTGCTGACAGCATCAAAAAATGCTGCAGCCTGATGGAATGAACCTGCTAATTTTAAATCAACGGGAACTTCAGCATAGAAATCCTTTGGCACTTCATTTTCAGGCTTAAATCGGACTATTTCCAACCCTTTTTCTTTTGCCAGGTTGCCGATTCCAGTCAAAAGATTCGGTATTTCCTTCTCCAAAGGCAGCTCACCAAGAGCCTCATCAAGCTTCACCTGCATTTTTTCGTATTCGGCACGATACACGGACAGGTTACGTGCAATTTTCCTATTTTTATCCAACTTGACCTGCTCCGCTTGCTGCTTCTGGAGCAAACGGTCATATTGCTCAATCTGCTGTTGATAAAGCATAAAGTAGAAGACTGCCGCAAACAGAGCCATAATAACCAAAAGCAATAAAAACCGCTGATAGGCTGGCAAATTCAATATTTTTTCGACGCGTGCATTCATTGCTTAACATCCCATGTTATTTAGATGGAGGTGCTTCAATGTCGCTATCCAAACTAAACTTTTGCATCTTATTGTCACCAACTTTAGTCTGCTCAGTCACTGACAATTCAACCTTTTTATAGTAAGGCGAAGATTCTAGGTTTCTCATAAAGACCGCAACGGTCTTTTCATTATCTGCGACTCCGGAAAGATTAATCCTTCCTCCCTTTTCCGTAAACTTGGTCAGCCAGAGGTTATCGGGTAATGATGCACTTAATTGATCAAGCAAGTGTACAGGCCCAGTCTTGCCAGCTTTTAGGCTTTTCAGAACTGCCAGTTTCTTTTCCAAATCGGCTTTCTTCTGTTCAAAATCCTTTACCTGGCCGATCTGCTTCTGAAGGTCTTTATTTTGCCTGTTAATATTCGCAATATCTGCCTCAACCTCATTGATTACAGTCATTTTCTGGACATACAACGCGCCGCAGCCGATGCAGACCAAAATGATACACAAAAAGAAGATTGATAACTGGGTACGAAGCCGTTCCTTTTTCTGCGCAGCTCTAACCGGGAGCAGGTTAATACGAATCATTTGTCACCCACCTTCCTCATTGCCAGGCCCGTTGCAACCGAAAACATCGGTCCGATAGCTTCGAGGTATTCTGCGTCAAATTCCTTCTGATTAATTGTCAAATTCCGGAACGGGTTCACCCTTTCGATGGGTATGCCAAGGCGCTCCTCCAAAGTTTCCAAAACCTTACTCGATCCGGAAACACCGCCGGTCAAGTACACTTTAGTGATTCTTTCTTCACTCGAGGTCGCAGAAAAAAAGTCGAGGGAACGTTGCACCTCCTGAATAAGGTTTTCAATGGCATCATTCAGAATCTCATCAATTGTTTCTTCTTCAACATCCCCGAAGTCACGCCGTCCTAATTTGGCTTGTTCAGCTTCGTCACTACTAATGCCCAAGCGCTTTTGCAACTCCTGGCTGAGTAAATTGCCGCCGGCCTGAATGTCCCGGGTAAAAACGGAAACTTCCCCTTTCAAAACATTCACACTGGTCGCTGCCGCCCCAAGATCAATGAGGGCAACAACTTCACCTTCGACAAAGCCATAGTTGAAATCGAACATGTTTTCAACCGCGAAACAGTCAATATCCATGACCATCGGTTCAAGACCAGCTTCCGTAAAAACCGCCAGGTAGTCGTCAACAAAATCCTTTTTGGCGGCGACCAGCATAACGTTCATCTGCGAAGGGTCCTTTTCATCCGGGCCAAGAATCTGAAAATCGATATTAACCTCAGAAATATCGAAGGGAATATACTGTTCAGCTTCCCACTGAATAGAAGCATCCAGCTCATCTTCCGTCATCAGCGGAAGAGATATCTTACGGATGATCACAGAATGACCGGACACGGATGTTGCAATCCGCTTGGTTTTGATTTTCATCGATGTCAGCAAATTCTGGATAGCGTCGATGATGGCAGCCGAATCCATGATTGTATTATCGACAATGGTCTCAGGACTCAGAGGTAGGATCCCGATATTCTCAAGGTGATAAGAGCCGCGGGAAGGACGAAGTCGAACTATCTTGACCGCGCTGGAGCCTACATCAATACCAATAATTTCTTTTTTCGAAGCGAACATGCCTTATCCAGTCCGAAGAGAGCCCAAAGTAGCAATCAAAACAAGATCCTGAAGAAACCACTCTTGAATCAACTATTCCGGAAACACCTTGCCCCTATCAGCCAGCTGAAACCCCAATGCCAGGATGATTTTGCGCATCGTTTCCATACGGCAGGGACAGCCGCGTTCAATCCTGGTGATAGTTAATGGCGAAACATCGGCTTTTCGAGCCAACTCAGCTTTGCTCATCAGCAAAGATTCACGAATTTCCCTGACATGATTTTGTTGCATCCAATTGACCTCATTATCACATATATTCAAATTGTGCATAATTATAGGTCAATGAACATCATTGTCAAGATTTTTAAGTTAAAACCAATAAATCGTTACCAAAGAAAATAATCTCAGTGCACCATCAGCCCCAAGTACCAATGAATGAGTCGGGGTCCCCAAAACAGATTGACCAGCGCCGATAGCGCTAAAAATGGTCCGAAAGGAATTGCCAAGCGGCTATTTCCTTTTTGTATCAACATCAATGGAACCCCAACCAACGTCCCTATTAAAGACGCTATAAAAACAATTGGCAGAATGGCCTTCCAGCCAAGAAACGCCCCCAGCATGGCAAGAAGCTTGATATCCCCTCCCCCCATACCTTCCCTTTTGGTCAGCAATTCATACAACCAGGCGATCGTCAGCAAGACCCCGCCCCCAAGAACAATCCCCAACAACGAATCGAGCCACGAAACCCAGGGGATAAAGAATGAGCAAATAAAACCGACGACGATTCCGGGCAGGCTGATAACATCAGGGATGATCTGATGGTCCAGATCTATGAATGAGATGACGACGAGTGCCGACACGAATAACCAATAAACAACTGTCGCCGGAGTCAAACGAAAATAATAAAGGGTGAGCACAAACAACCCGCCCGACAGAAACTCAATGGCGGGGTAGCGTAGCGAAATAGGTTTATGGCAAAAACCACACCGGCCACGCAAAAAAAGATAGCTTAGAATCGGAATATTCTGATACCAGGAAATCCGCTGCCCACAGGCAGGGCAGGATGACGGCGGGTAAATGATGGATTTTTTTTCAGGAATACGAAAAATACAGACATTCAGGAAAGAACCAATAGTCCCCCCCAAGATAAAGGCTCCTCCAAAAAATACATAATAATCAAAAAGCCTCACCAAAAGCCTCTCTTATCGCAACTTTTCATTTAGTCAGAATGACATTTTCCAATATCATTTCAAGAATATACAGAATTCTTAACTTTTTTCAACCTTTTTTTATTGAAAGTATCCAATTCTTTTTCAGGCCCCAGCATGATTCATTTGATTGCCGCTGCTAACGTTATTTTTCAAAGGGGCAGCGTATTCCGGGACAATAGCCACTAATCTATCTTGCAAAGCGCTAAAATGTAGGCCCGGACATTCCTCCACAAGGGACTCGATCTTGTCTTTCAATTTCTCATATGGCTGCGATATAGAGTTTGCTATTTGTATTTTTACGTGCCGGGTTGGCAAGACGCCTTCATCTGCAAGCAACAATTCTTCATGCAATTTTTCGCCAGGCCTAAGTCCGGTAAACACAATTTCGATATCCTCATAAGGCTTGAAGCCGCTGAGGCGAATTAACTCTTCTGCAAGAGTTACAATCTTAATAGGCTCCCCCATATCAAACAGGTAGATTTCTCCTCCATGCCCCATGCTTCCCGCCTGCAGCACAAGTTGCGAGGCCTCAGCAATCGTCATAAAAAACCGTGACACCTCGGGATGGGTTACAGTCACCACGCCCCCCTTGGCAATCTGTTCTTTAAAAATAGGGATAACGCTGCCGTTACTTCCCAGGACATTCCCAAACCGCGTGGTCACATAGCTGGTTTTGCTTCTAGCATCCAGTGCCTGCACATAAAGCTCCGCGATTCTTTTACTCACTCCCATGATACTGCTGGGACGAACTGCCTTGTCTGTAGAAATCATGACAAATTTTTCAACATTATACTTATCAGACATATCAGCAAGAACGCATGTCCCGTTGATATTATTACGCAAAGCCTCGCATGGATTACTCTCCATCAACGGCACATGCTTATAAGCAGCAGCATGAAAAACAACCTGGGGCTTCAAATCTGCAAAAACTTCCTCCATCAAACTGCGATCACAAACACTACCGACAATCGGCCTGACAGATACGTCGCCGGCAGTTTGGGCCAACTCTCTATCTATGTTAAAAGTTGCGGTTTCTGCAATATCCACCAAAACCAGTTCTGCTGGATGAAAACGCAAAACCTGTCGACAGATCTCACTACCAATGCTTCCTCCCGCACCTGAAATCAACACCCGTTTGGAATGCAAGTAATGACTGATTTCATGTTCATCAAGCCTGATAGGCGCCCTCCCAAGCAAATCTTCAAGATCAACATCCCTCGCCTGAAGCACCGAAACCCGACCATTGATGAGTTCACCAACTCCTGGCAGTATCTTGAAATCTGCCGAAGTTTGCCGACATAACCTGACAATTTCTTGAATTGTCCTGCCGCTAGCGGAAGGAATTGCGATAATGATTTGCTCGATTTGACGATCTTGTACAATGGTAGCGACATCGGCATGCCCGCCCAGGACCGGACACCCCAAAAATGTTGTTTTCTGTTTAAAGGGGTCATTGTCTATAAAACCAACGATCCCTAAACCAAGCTCAGGATTAGATTGAATTTCTCTAGCGATCATTTGCCCGGCATGTCCGGCTCCAAAGATAAGAACACGCTTTTTTTTCTGTAAATCGCTGAATTTCAAAACGGGAAAATACTGCTCTCGTACTGCGCGAGTCAGGAACCTCACACCGCCGACAAGCACAAAACAGATCAATCCATCCAAAAAAAGGACCGATCGTGGAATACCATCAAGGCGATACATTAACACTGCATAGATAACAAAAAGACAGGTCCCAATGACATTGGCTTTGAATATTTGCACAAGATCGGGCATGGACACATAACGCCACCACCCCTTGAAGCAACCAAAGTGCCAGAACAAAGGTAGCTTTATCAGAATGACCACAGGAAGAAGGGTCTCGAATCGAAACCAAAACGGCAGAGGAATATCAAAATCAAAGCGGATAGAATAGGCCAAAAACAATGCTGCCATGGTCAATAACGCAGTCATAAAAAAAATCAGCGTAAATCGATAACGCAGCACTTTTTCCTTCATTTACAGCCACTCCTGAAACAACTTCGTCTACGCCTCATCAGCTGCGTTGAAATTTTTTTCTGACCAACAAGTCACACTTGACATAGGTGAAAGAAATACACGCTATAGCAACACAAGGCCAGACAAATCCAAACTGCCCCAGCCATAAAATAGCCGCTCCGACGATAAATTGCGCAACACCATAGCCAAGGGATATTTTCCAGTGGACGATTCCGGCTTCGTTGGCAAGCACCTGGTAAAAATGGCTGCGATGAGGGCGGAGCAGGCTTTGCTTACGTTTTAACCTCAACCACATCGAAGTCAGCTCATCCAGGTAAAAAAACAACATGAAGCTAGACATAACAACAAAATCAACAGCCGTCGCGGTAGTTAGCACAACAATTGCCGCAAATGAATACCCCAATAAAATACTCCCGACATCTCCCATGAACACCTTTGCAGCGGGCACATTAAAAGGCAAGAACCCGGCGCACGCAGCTACCATGGCGAAGCAGAGAGTAGAAACCCAACCAAAACCTGACTCATATTGGTAAAATCCCAACAGGCTGAAGCTGGATATGCCAACGATGCCAGCAATGCCGTTTATGCCATCCATGAAATTATAGAAATTGGCAGTACCAACCAAGTAGAGAAGATAAATTGCGGACTGCAATAGAAACAGCTCTTCAAAGCCATACCCTCCTCTCAAATAAGAACCAGACAACAGAACCATACCCGCTAGAAATTGCACAAACAATCGCACCTTGGTACTGAGTTCCGACCTATCATTTTGCAAACTGAGCAGAGACAAACCGGCTGCGGGCAGCCAAAAATAACCGGGAGCATTGTAAAGAATGGAAACCAGAATAAAGGCAAGAAGCAGACCTATTCCACCGCCTTTTGCGATAGGGGTATGATGGGAACTACGTGCAGAAGGGACATCGATCAAATTCAGACAATGTGCGTACCGGCTCACCAAGTAGGAACCAACAGAACCTAGCATAAAACAAAGCAGAAAAATCACAGGCGAAACCCTTTGCGCTTGTTCTCAATAAACCACTCTGCTGTTTTTTGAAGACCGGCTGCAACTGTCAGCGGTGGTTCCCAGCCGAGTAATGTTTTCGCTTTTGAAATATCAACCTGTAAGGAGCCGCATAACCGCCGATATTCGCCCCTTTTACCCAATAGACAGGAAACCAGTAAAAGCATCCCAGGAGGCAAAGAAATTTGTCGCCTGGAGTGACCGAAATACTCGGCCAGCAAGCTCAACAGCTCCGGAGTCGAAAGATCGTGGTTATCAGACACCATAAAAAGCTGATTGGCTGCTGCAGGATGAGTCAGACAAGTCAGGATAAAATCAATCAGATTTTCAAGGCCAATAAAGCTGCGCTTATTGTCAATAGCCCCAAAGGGTAACGGAACACCCCTATCGACCCATTGCAACATGCGTAAAAAGTTAGCTTTTACTCCCGGGCCATAAACCAGGGGCAAACGGACAATAACAACGTCCAACCCTGTTGTACGTGCTATATCCCATAAACCCTGTTCCGCTTCGTATTTGGAGATGGCGTAAGCATCTTGAGGGTTTACAACCGTTTCCTCAGAATAAGGCCGCCCAGCAGGGGACTCTTCACCATTGACCTTGATAGTGCTAAGAAAAATAAACCGTTTCACACCAGCAGCGGCAGCCTGTCGTGCCAAATTAAGCGTCGTCTCAGTATTTTCTTTACGATATTTGCTTAAATCCAAAGCCAAGCAAACTGACTTCATTTGGTGAACACAGGCGGCATTATGAATAACGAGATCAAATCCAGATAAAAACGAGAGCGACAGCCCGTTGATAAGATCATCAATTTGGGTAATATTCATTAGACGTGGAGATAAAGCACTTTTACGGCGAACGAGTCCGTTCACATCTAGCTTGGAAACATCCCTCAAAGACTTAAGTAAGCTTGAGCCGACAAAACCTCCTCCAGCTGTAACTAAAATTTTCATCAATCCAGACGGGCCCTAGAGCGGGGATCAAATGGGCTCAACTTGTCATACATAAAATTTTGAAATCTCTCAGGGAGTAGAGATCTAAAAAAAGGAACAAAACAAGCATATTTATTGAGTATAGACACTTGCACATTCAGAGATTTTGCTAAAGATTCACAACCACGATAACCGATGATCCCTTGCTGCCAAGCTGTCCCAGGGGACTGTTTCTTATGACTGCCCCTATCAAACCGATATTTCAGGAGAGGCTGAGGAATATTGGCAAAACGATATCCCATTTCAGCACAACGAAACCAAAGTTCATAATCCTGCCTTCGTCGCAAAGAAGGATTGTAATTCCCTGCGCTGATTATTTTTTGTTTTTTAAACATTACTGTCGGGTGCAGAAGAGGGCATGCCCAAAGGGTCTTTATGATATCATTGTGATCAGTCGGCATTTCCCTTATCCTTTGGATTCGCCCAGACCTGTCAATTTCCCACACATTACTTCCAACAACATCAAGAGAATTATTTTGAGAGAACCACTCAAGCTGCAACAAAAATCGCTCCGCCACAGCGACATCATCTGCATCCATTCTGGCGACTAACTCATGCTTACATTGAGTCAGCCCTATATTCAGAGCTTGCCCCAGCCCCTCATTCCGACTAATGCTTACTAAATTGAGTTTTTCACCAATAATAGATTTCCATTTAAGAAGCACTGATTCAAGATCTTTTGTCAAAAATCCATCTCTAACAATAACAATATCTTCAGGAGTGGCCACCTGCTTGGACCATATGCTCTCTATTGATAGGTCAAAAAAACAGGGAGAGTCTCCTGAGTAGACAGACATCAATACAGAAAATTTCATCCTGAGATATCCTGAAAGTATAATTGCCGTTTGCCACTGAAAACAGAATCGAAGTACACCCTTTTCCCATCAGGAGAAAGACGGGGATGAAGGTCGCAACGACATTCCCCTGAAAAATCGAAGCCATGCTTATAGCGTCCCAACTCTGTCACCTCCCCTGTTTTCAAGTCCCCCAAAAAAAGATGCTGCATCCTTGACTTATCAGGATAGGAGTCAGTAACAAATTTATTCCCATGGCAATGGGGATGTCCGTCCCCATACATTTCCAGTAAATGATTAGAGAAACGCGAAAATTCACCGGTCACACAATCAATTACCCAATAACCGTCCAAGCCCGTAGGGCCTCGTAAGTAACCAAAAATATTTTTAGCATCTACCCAACAACAATGACTAACCATTTCATTGTCAGCCAGCAATCTCAATTCAGCAGAATGGACATTGACTAAGAAAAGTCGGTCAAATCTACGCCTAGATAGATAATACCGGTGAATAAAAATACAGTAATTCCCCGAAGGAGAAATCATGACATGATTAATTTCATGAAAGGCCTCAGAAAAAAAATTTTTATTTTTAAAATTACAAATATCAGCCAAAGACACCAACAACCTGCTTTTCCCGGTTTTAAAATCAACTTTCCATAAGCCATCATCAGAAAGTTGCTGTAGTTCTGTACTTGTCAGACAGGGAAGATTTCTGTAACCGTAATCCGGTCTTAAACTCATGATTCTTGAATAATTTAAAGAAACAAAAAAATCTGTGCGAAAAGAATCTTGGACCGGCAGGTCAAAACGCTTGATCTCGGAGCAGCTCTCAGCAGAATAAACGACTGAAATATATCTCTTCCAATCACTATCAAATTGATTGAATATAAATAATTCGCCAGCTAGCCACTGAGCCCGAGCACCCTGCTGCCAATTATAGGAAAATAGAGGAATTTCGACAATTTCTTTATTTTCTTCGGGACAATAGACGCAAAGAAACAAACAAGAACTACTCTCAGGAAGCTGTCGAGTTTCACTCTCAGTACGATAATAAAGAATTTTTCCAGAAACGTTCTCCGGAGTCTTATCATAATACCCAAAAAAACTTTCATGATCACTATAGGTCACTCGGGAGAAAGGTTTTAAGTATTGAGCGACTTCCTTTTTTTTATATATAAAATATATCAATTTTGAATAAATTAATTTTGCTACTCTTTTTAAAAATGGAAAGCGCGTCAGGAATCTAGCAGCAGCCTTTTCAAAATAGTTATAGTTGGAATTCATTGAGATCCCAATATTTCCAGATATTTATCCTGATATTTTTGCGACATCACTTCCGCAGAAAAATACTTCTTCACAGCAAAAACGGCTTCTTTACCAGCCTCAGAATCAAATAAATCATTAGCATTGGAAAGGATCTCAGACAACCCTCCCCTGCCAATGGACAGGGGAAAAAGCTTGCTAGCTCGTGGGCACATCTCTGCTATTTCTCTATGTGGTGGTATGTCAGACAAAATTACTGATACCCCGGCAGCAAGAGCTTCCAATACACTATTAGGCAAACCTTCTGAAAGAGATGTCGAAACAAAAAAGTCTGCCTGTTTCAAGTAATCACCGACATTATCAACTTGGCCGCAGAACACAATATTATCGCAGGAAATGGCCTTCAACCGTGTCTGTTCAGGGCCATCCCCAAGCAATAAAAGGCTGCCAGAGTGAGACGAAACATACTTCTTGAACGCGTCAACAAGAAAAGATAAATTTTTAAGCGGCACAAAAGAACCCGCATGAATAAAAATTGGCCTAGGTAGAGTATTTAAATCAACCTTGCTAGGACCAGATATATTGATTTGTAGTTGCGTCCCATTCTGAATAACAAATGAATCAACCCCATAGTTTCTCAAAATGGAGGAATTTGCTTTTGAGCATGCAAACACGTTTGGACAATTTTTCATACTCGCCACATGTTTTCCCGCTAGAAGGCGGCCTTGGATTTTCCCAAATTTACTGGGATAAAATGAGAAGGGGTCAGTTCTTGATGTCAATACCCAAGGGATATCTGTCTTAATAGCGGACATCAGCATGTCAGCTCTGGCGCCTTGGGAATGGATCAAAGAAGGCCTCAATTGCGCTATTTTTTCTTCAACTCTTCTTTTAGCTGAGAATAGACCTCCAACCCTAGACAGGCCCAATGTCTCAATATTAACACCCAAATCAATGAACATTTCGCGACAGCTATCTTGAGGCTCAGGAGACAAAGTCAGGATATAAGATTTGAAATGGCAAGGATCAAGATATTTAATTAAATTAAAAAGTTGCCGTGTAGGACCTGATCGACGCAGTGTCGAATTTAAATATAGAACCGTCTTCATGCTTAAAAATTACAATCTCAGGAAAAGCTAACATTCAGATAGAGGCTTCGTCATTTCGCATCATTAGACATTAACAATATATAGCATGAATATGGCATAAAGATAAAGAAAAGTTCTATTGCTTGCACTCTTCCCTAACCTAGGAGCTAATACCCTGGCTTAATCGTTTAACGACAGGTTAGCAATAAATGCTTGGATACAATTTTTTATTGCTTGCCGATGATTGCAAAAAACTTGAATTTTAACGAAAAGAAGGCAATCATTTCAATTTGTACTACATCACCAAGAGGTCGCAAGCTCGAAACGCCCATGATTGGCCCGCTTAAGCCCAGATGCAGGCATGCTATTTCAAACCAGCTGCCGAACTTATTGCCCACAAAGAAATTGAGAAAGACCATGTATTCATGAGTTACCTGTCAAATACATCGTGGCTTTTAGGCGGAAAAGTCTACAGGGTTACTCTAGGGCTATTTTCGACAGTATGGATGGCTCGTTATCTAGGACCAGAAAAGTTTGGAGTGTTCAGCTATGCACTCTCGCTTGTGATGCTTTTTTCCGTTTTAATTAGCTTGGGACTGGAAAAGCTCATAGTTCGTGAACTACTCAATCATCCCGAACAAGAGGTTGACACCTTAGGTTCTGCATTGGTGCTGCGCATGGCGGGTACGTTGATTCTTTTTATTGCCGTACCGTTAACCACCCTTAGTATCCGGCCAAATGATAAAATGATATTGATACTTGTTCTCGTTTTTTCAATTGGCTTTTTTTTTAAAGTATTTGACATTATTCGATACTGGTTTGAAGCGCATGTCAAGGCAATGTACAGTAGCGCAATTGAAATAATTGCAGTCTCAGTGAGTGTTGCCCTTAAAATAGGTCTGATTTTAGTCAATGCTCCATTAGTAGCTTTTGCATGGGCTGTCGTAGCCGAATCAATTGTCATGGCAATTGGCTTGCTCGTAATATATCGCCGCCAAGAGAACAAAATCACTAGCTGGTCTCCAAAATTTAAAAAAATCCGATATCTTCTTGCTGAGTCCTGGCCTCTTATCCTTGCCGGCACTCTGTACACCATCTATACAAGGATCGATCAAATCATGTTAGGCGAGATGGTGAATCAAGAAGCAGTTGGGATTTATGCTGCAGCTGTCAGATTAAGTGACGGATGGCTTTTTATTCCAGCTGTCATCGCCACTTCTTTGTTTCCAGCAATGTTAAAAGCAAAACTAAAAAATCGACAGTTATACCTTGAGAGGACACAATACCTTTTTAACTTGATGGCAATAATCGGTATTGTCGTAGCGATAGGCGTGACCTTGACAGCCTTCCCCATAATTCATGTTGTTTTTGGACCAGCCTATGATCAGGCGTCTTGGATATTAATGATACATATTTGGGGAGGGATATTCTCCACAATGAGCACAGTAAGTTATCGTTACTTCTTAGCTGAGGGTTTACAAAAATATTCTTTGTATCGAGGGGTTACCGGAGTATTCACAAACTTGATTCTTAATCTATTACTCATCCCCATTTATGGTTCCATGGGGGCAGCTATAGCAACAGTATTATCACAAATCACGGCACTATATCTTTTTAACGCTACTGGCAGAAAAACTCGCGAAGCATTTCGGATGCAAACCAAAGCTCTGTTTCTTTCGGGAGCATGGGCAACCCTAAAACACATCAACGATCTAAAGACATAGTCATGAAATCAAATATCTCATCAAAGGTTGTCACTCAGGGTAAATGCATTGGTTGCGGTACGTGCGTAGCCATCTGCCCTGCCAATGTATTAACGATGAAGTTTAACAACAGCGGATCATATTATCCTCATGAAAGGGTGGGCTGCCTGGAGGGTTGCAAGCATTGTCTTATGGTTTGTCCTTTTGGGCCGCAAAACGTTCATGAAATGTGCCTATCTCAAGAACGCTACTCCCACATCTCGGGGATAAGACATCACAAAGAACTGGGATATTTTCTAAATACTTATGAGATTCATAAAAAAAATACAAGCGAACGCCTTAAATCTGCCTCTGGTGGTGCAGGCCATTGGCTGCTTTCTACTTTACTGGATAAACATTATGTTGACCATGTTGTAACAGTGGAACCTTACGATGATCCAAAAAAACTTTTTAAATTTTCTGTTTTTGATTCTCCCAATGAGCTCAATGGTTCACAAGGCTCAGTCTATTATCCGACCGAACTTTCTGAAGTTCTAGAGCATATCATGGTCAATGACGGGAGATATGCAATTACAGTACTTCCATGTTTTGCTAAAGCTATCAGGTTAGCACAAAAGAATAATGCCAAACTTCAAAAACGGATTGTCTATCTCATCGGCTTGGTCTGCGGGCAGCTGAAAACCAAAGAGTTTACTCGGGAGTTAGGACAAATCGCTACAGGGGCTGACATGTTATCAAGGGTAAGATACAGAGTGAAGAATGCAGAGCAAACTGCCAACAACTTTACCTTTGAGTTCATAACCACTGATGGAATAAATGGAAAGTGTGAATGGTCCGCTCAACCAAACTTTTTTTGGAGGAACAGGATGTTTACTCCAACAGCATGTAATTATTGCTCAGATACTTTTGCCTTAAGTGCAGATGTAGTTCTTATGGACGCTTGGTTGCCAGAATATTCGAAAGATTTTCGCGGTCATTCACTTGCAATTGTTCGCTCTGACAAGCTGAACACATTATTGACTTCATCAGATCAGATTGCCGTAAAGCATGTCTCGGAAAAATGTGTTTATGATTCACAGAGAAACCTAGCTTATATCAAGAAGGCGTTCACTAAAGGAAACTTCAACCCCATCATGCAAGGAATTGTTTCTCGGAAGAAACAGATTCAAGCATTGTCTCATCGACATAACTGGAAAACCTACAATTATCAAATTCAGGAAATTTCAACTCAGATCAAAAATCTAGAAAAGATTAACAGAATTATTACATTACCTAAACGGGCTTTTTTGAAATTTATTCGCGATCTAAAAGGTTGATAAAATGAAAAAAATGGTAATCCTACATATTCCAAACGCAAAAAACAATGGGTCGGCCATGATGGCAATTAATATTATTGATCTTTTTAATCGCAATTTCAAAAATAGGGTTGAGTTTTTCTGTGACTTTGCAACAGATGAAGATAAAAGAAGAATCATTTCAGAATCGCGAAAGGAAATAAGCATTTGTACACTTGCAATCCCAAAGTTTGACCGTGGTTCAAATTTGCTCTCTTCTTTTTTTAACAGGTTAAGGTGGATTAAAGAAGTAGTTGATATTATTGGTAAGCAACAGCCTCTAGCCGTAGTAGTGTTGGGTGGAGACGATTTCAGCGAGTACTACTCTGGTTACAAAATAGTCATTTTATTTTTCCTTATGTACCGGATTACGCGTAAACTCCCTGTCTATTTAATCGGTCATACGATTGGCCCTTTTTATCATTGGCGAAAACCTGCCTTCAGGTTTTTAATGTATCGATGCCGGATTGTTACACGAGACCAGTATTCCTTAAAGTACTGTAAAAAAGAGATCAAACACAAACACTGTGATCAGGGTCATGATCTAGCATGGTTTGACCTACCAAATCAGTCCGCAAAACGCAAAAACATAATACTTACCAAATATGGTCTTCAGGAGGATGCGTTTATCGTCATCGTACCGTCTGCTTTAGTTTATCACTATGCAAATAGTGCGGATGCCTATTTTACATCATGGAGACATCTGCTTGAAAAATTGAGTCAAAAGGGTTATCGGATTGTTTTGATGCCTCACGTTTTTAGCCATACAAAAAAAGATGATAGATGGACCATACAGGAAATTATGAATTTTCCTAATAAGTTAAAAGGTATCATCCAGATTCATGACATGCTTTTACCCTCCGAATGCAGGGCCATTTTGTCTGCGGCACATTTTTCAATTACCTGCCGTATGCATTCAGCAGTTTCGACTCTACAGACGGGCAAACCAACCATTGCCCTTTCCTATAGCGCCAAATATGCGGGTGTCATAGGTGCAGACATGGGCCTACCTGAATTAATTATAGAAGCAAGCAATAAAATACTGTGGGGAACAGAAATAACAGATTTAATCATGGAAAAAGTTAAATTTATTGAGAAAAATTATAAATCCATCGTCAGTAGAATTGTCTCCCGAGTGGAAATAATCAAGCAAGAACAATTCTCCAAGATGGAAGAGTACAGTCGTCAGATCTGGGAAAGAAACGGAGTTCCTTTTGAAAAATAATCGAATAGGCCTTTATCTTGCTTCGTATTCCGGGGGGGGGGCAGAGCGAGAAATGATTTATCTAGCAAACGAGTTTCTTTCTAAAGGCTATAGTGTAGATCTAATTGTTCACAGGAATACAGGACCTCTAAAAAGTTTGGTCTCTTGTTCCATAAATCAAATAATAATTGACAAATCATACATAAATGATTTTTTTATATTATTAAGGTATATGCGAAATGTAAATCCTGATTTCATCCTAAGTACCTTACATTTACCTAATTGGATTCTAGCTATATCAAAACTATTTTCTCGTACAAATGTTAAAATTTCATGGCGTATTGTTACAAGTTTAAGCAGTGCAAAAAAGCACGACAAAAGCATTATCGTCAAGATGTTTAGCCTTTATTATTTATTGTCTCCAAAAGTGGATTTAATTGTAGCAGTTTCACAAGGAGTTGCTGATGATTTAATAACAAAATTTCATCTTCCTAAAGAGAAGATCTCCGTTTTTCACAATCCGGCATACTCAAGAGATATACATGTATTATCGCAAGAACCTATTGAACATAAATGGTTAAATAAAAAATATAAAACTGTAGTTTCATTAGGCCGATTAGCAGTACCGAAGGATTTTAAAACTCTGATTTCTGCATTTAGAAAAGTCTCAAAAAAAATTGAAAATGCAAGACTACTTATTCTCGGAGATGGGCCATTACGCAATGAACTGCAGAATCAGATCAAACAACTTGATTTATCAGACACGGTTGAATTGTTGGGTTTTGATGTCAATCCTTACAAATTTTTGTCTAGGGCGAACTTGTTTGTCCTCTCTTCGATCTATGAAGGGTTTGGCAATGTTATTGTCGAGGCAATGGCTCTTAACATCCCCATTGTTAGTACAGACTGCCCTTTCGGCCCGGCAGAGATTCTAGAAAATGGCAAATGGGGCAAACTGGTTCCGGTCGGGAATGATGAATTGATGGCAAATGCCATCATTGAGAGCCTAAAATTAAGGCTTACCTGTTCAACACTTACACATGCTAAACAATTTAATGTGAAAAATTTGGCAGAAAAATATATCCAGTCAATGGGCAATATCTCTCAACCTTTAAATAAACATGCTGTAACTTGAGAATTATTAAATTATGGAACTAAACATACAGATTTCATACAAATTAAATAAAAACTAGATATTTAAAAATGTCATTATATATAAAAATTATAAAATCTTTTCCTAACCACAACCATTCCAATATAAAAGTACTAGATGTTGGTTGTGGAAATGGAGATAGTGTTAATTACTTAAGAAAAGAAGGTTTTGATGCTTACGGAATTGATGTACAGTACAAAAAAGGACCTCATCTACAATTTTTAATTTCAATAGGAAAAATTAGAAAAATCATTATTGGTGGAACGAAAAGAAAAAATATTAGAAAAAACAATAGATTATACAAATGGCCTAACTTTGGAAAGGCTATAAAAATTATAAAATCTTTTCCTAACCACAACCATTCCAATATAAAAGTACTAGATGTTGGTTGTGGAAATGGAGATAGTGTTAATTACTTAAGAAAAGAAGGTTTTGATGCTTACGGAATTGATGTACAGTACAAAAAAGGACCTCATCTACAATTTTTAATTTCAATAGGAAAAATTAGAAAAATCATTATTGGTGGAACGAAAAGAAAAAATATTAGAAAAAACAATAGATTATACAAATGGCCTAACTTTGGAATCTATTTTGATATAATCTCATCAAGGGCAGTATTAGAACATGTAAACAATCTTGATGAGTTTGTTTCAGAAAGCAAATCGAACTTAAAAAATGGGGGGATATGCATTCACTATTTCCCCTGTAAAATGTCAATCGTAGAACCTCATATAGGAATACCATTTGGCGGAATCTTTAAAAATAAATATTACTACATTGCCTGCTGCTATATTGGATTATGTCGCAAAGAATATTATAAGAATCCCCAAAAAGCATATGGTTATATCAATATGTACACATTCTATAGATCGAAAAGTGAGATAATTTCAGTTTTTGAATCAAATGGGTTATCGTTTTTGTCCGATAGAACAGATTATATTTTGAAAAATCATCAATCTTATTTTTTCAAATTCTTATCAAATTTTTCTTTTATAGTCTGGGTATTTGGGATCTTTAGAAGTAGTGTGCTTGTTTTTGAAAAAAAACCGAGTAAAACGGATCATAGCGAATAAAAAACATCATTAAATCTTAGAAAAATTAATCCATGGAAGTTTATTTTTTATTTGGGATTCCCATAACAAACTTACTCGTACTGAAAACACGCCCATTTTCCAGAATAACCCATTTCCCACCATATGGATCTTGCGGTAACTCCTTCAGATAACCCAGATCAACCAGTTCATGAGATTTAGGTAATCGACCATGATCTTCTTTAAAATTTTGCACAGCATTTTCAATCAGTTCAGCGCTTTCGAGCGCTTTAAGCCTAAGTGTTAAAATTTTTCTCAAGCCAATATCAGAGGTCTCTGCAAGCATTCCCTTAATAAAAAGAATAGCTGTTCTGGATTTCCCCCCGTAATAAGCAAGTCGAGCTGCCAAAGTTGGAAGAAAGCTCGGCGCGCCAGGAATTTTAGCGGCCTTCATAATATAATCAGCTCCTGCTTTATAATCCTTTTGAAAATAGAAATAATTGAAACCGACGAAATAGGGTAAGCGCCAATCCCAATCACGATACTTCACCCCTTTCGCTAGAAGGCGATTCGCATCCGAGATTTTTCCAGCTTCCCAAGTTAAAAAACCTTCTGACAGAAAGTAGGGGTCTACAAAATAAGGGTCAAGGTCAGTAATTGAATCGACACTAGAGATAAAATAGTGCCAGTCCTCATCAGATAACTTCTTCCCAAGTAGTGATCGCCCTCCCAGAAACGTCGTCAGTCTTAAGAATTGGAAATCGGCCAGTAACCCCTTATTCCCAAACGACAATATGCGAGAATATCGACTCGGAAGAACATAGTCGGCCTTTGTTTCCAAACGAACTTGGGTACGTTCACCCCACATCATGCCACATACAATGATATAAGACGAAAAAACCACAACGGTAATAAGAAAAATAAGGGCTCTGCCCATCAATGAAACTCCCGCCGCTGAAAAAGGATAGAAGAAAAGACTAATAACAAAATAGAGTACACAACACCGTAGCTGATCGAGATCCAAATGCGATCCCAACCAATTGCCAGCCCGTATGCTGCTTCAATTTTAAAATCAAAAACGGAAAAATTCGGGATGATGTAGCTGATAACATTTATTGTTTTCTGCAACGGCATTGAAGTGGCCAGGCCGTCTACCGCAAAATGAGAACGCAGATAAAAAACGACTTCTTCAATCGAGACGCCCGCAAGGTATGTACAAATAGAAAAAATCAAAGTAATAAATGAACTTGTTGTAATTGCACTAAAAAAAATTACTACAGAGTTCAAAACAGACAGTTTTACCAAAATAAAAAAGCAGGCAATAAAAAAAATCGACCAAGAGAACTGTCCAAAATAATCGCTATAAATAGTCTTCAGTACTAACATCGTAGAAGCAGACATAACAATTAAAAATATCAAGGAAACAATAATAAAAAGTTGGATACCAAGGTACTTTCCGCAGATATATTCAACTTTAGAAATCGGTTTAGAAAGAACCAAGTGTATAGTTTTTTTATCTATATCTTTAGCAATCAGGTTGATACCAACAAACAGGACTAGTAACAGACCAGCAAAACTAATTGCGCTCAAGTTCATATCAGAGCATACCTTGCCGATATCACGCATAAAAAGTCCTGCCACAGTAATATTGAGGCCGAAAATAAATAGAGAGAATAGAAGAATTCCAAAGGCAGAACGGTTGCGAATTCCCTCGAGAAAAGTAATTTTAGTAAGTGCCAAAATCCGGATCATTGGGTTTTTTCCTCAACAATTTTCATAAAAAACTGCTCCAGCGATACGCTTTCACTGCGGCTGCCATATGTTTTGACATTAAAACTGTCAAGGGCTCTACTAACAGCCGTAAGTTCTGAAGGATGCAATGAAACAATTTGCTTCTGCCCAGCCATCAGCCTAAGGTCGGTTATCAGGGGTTGCAATTTTTCCTGTTGGTCAACCGTCAGTGAATCTATTACAAGATGTAAAGCAGGCTCTTCGGTGCTTTGAGCAAAGTCCTGTTGTCCGTAAACACCTATCAGCCGCCCCTGAACCAGCAGACCAATTCGATCACATAACCGCTCGACGTCGTTTAAGATATGGGAACAGAAAAAAACAGTTTTCTTTCTTTTCTTCAATTCCATGACCAGATCGAATACCATTTTTCGGCCAATCGGATCAAGGCCTGACATCGGCTCATCCAGAATGACCACTGGAGGATCATGCAATAACGCGAAGCAGATGCCAGCTCGCTGTAGCATCCCTTTTGAAAATGTTCGCAAAGGACGTTTTTGTGCCGCAGACAGCCCCAGCATCTCCATTAACTCCTGACAGCGTCGTTCAATAATTTCTGCCGTAAGACCAGAGGTTCGCCCACAGAAGCGGAGCAATTCAATCAGTGTCAGATGATCATACAGATATGGATTCTCAGGTAGATAACCGATTTGCTTCTGCATTTCTGAATTCTGCAACGGTTTCCCACGAAACATTATCTGACCGGAATCAGGTCTAATCAATCCAAGAAGAAGCCTGATCGCTGTGCTCTTTCCTGCACCATTCGGTCCGATCAAGCCAAAAACCTCCCCTGCTTGGATTTCCAAAGTTAGTTCATGGACGGCCTGTACTTTTTTTTTAAAAAGACCCGGATTGTACGTTTTGCTTATGCTGGAATAGTAAATCATAGTAATCCGTTGATAATTTCTTTTCTGGTGGCAGGAAATCACTCTTTGGTTGCCCAGTGTCCCTGACTGCGTTGTCAATATTCAAGCTGTGCAAAAAAGACCAGCCTAATTCAAAAACCGGTTGTCGCTCAACAGATTTTTGAGCCGCGTGTTTCGCTAATTTGTATTTCCCAAGATTTTGATAGACAATTGCAAGATTATACCACTGCTGATAGGTTCCCTGCTGTTTAGCGATCTGTTCAAAATAAGGTAAATATTTCAGAAGCAAGGTGCGATCCCTCAAAAATGATTCATTCGTAGCACATATTGGCAAAATATCCCGCATCATTCCGAAGGAGAAATAAGGATCATCCATAGCGGATAGGATGGCAGGAGAATCACAACCTTTGAGCTTGACAGCGATTTTTAAATTTAAAAAACAATAATCCTTATAGCCAAGATAGCCGCCTGCGAATAGGCTCATGGCCAGGAAAACGATTACGATAAATTTTAGACTGTGGGAAGGCTGGATTCTTAAGGCTAAAGATCCGTGTAGAATTACCCCCAAAACAAGAAAAAATATAAATAGCAGAGCAGGGTGTCTAAAGGGCCAGGAAGACATCCCCATGGTGAAAAATGCAAGCATTAATAAAAAAACATAAATGCGACCGGGATCAACCTTTTCCTGAAAAATCTCTGTTCTCATCTTATGCAGCAACATACCCCAAAAAGCACAGACCAATAGGAAACCAGCGCTCCCCGACTCCGCAAGGATCTGCAACAATTCATTATGGGACCATTGTGTGTACCCCATCGCTTCATACTCAACAAATCCGAGCATGTCATGCCCCTGCAGGGCATACGAGGGAAGAAGCAATTTAAAGTGATCAAGGCCGACTCCCAACATCGGGAAATCCTTGAACATCAACAAAGATTCGACCCAGAATAACAGCCGCGCGTCAATCGAAATGGAGGAATGGACTGTAGCTGAGCGAGAATGTTCCAACCAACTTGGGCTCTGGGTGGCGAGATACGCAATAAACAAAATTACAAGCGGTTTTAAAAACGAACGAGCATGACACACATTTGGCTGCTTCCTGATCAAAACAACCAAGGCCAAGGCAACAACGATTAAGGCGAGCAAACCGCCTCTCGAACCAGTCAAAAACAGGGCCACACTCACTAAGAACAGGCCCAAGTCATTCCAGAGCCTGCACTTAATACCTCGCCGATCCATTCCTGGTTGGTAACGTGTCAGTAGCGCAATGATCGCCAAGACCATCAGGAGTGCTGTCAGATTGGATTGTCCATAAACGCCATTAGCCCTGTAGCTACCAGGTGGAAGAAGATAAGGAATCAACGTTGTGGTCTTCTGGCCAGACAATAACCAGTCGACGTACTGGTAAATGCAGAGTAAAGCTATAATACAACCGACAATTTGAAACCATATAAAAAGACCTTCTTGCAGATCCTTAGACCCACACTTCAAATTGGCAATCATGCCACAAAACACGATTCCTGCAATCAACGCCCCTAATTCCACAAAACCGAGTTGAGGCATTGACGAAAAACACAGAGACAAAGAAAAAACTACAGATAAAGCAATCAGAGGAACAAGCAGAATTGGTAGAAACCACTCGTCTCTAAAGATAAACCGTACGCACAGTCCAGCGACAAGCAACGAGAAACATAGTAATTTCCCGCCAAAAGGCTGATTTGAGAAAAAAGGAACTACAAGGAATTGGCAGACGCCTATAACAAATAACACAACATACAATGTCTTGCGATCAGCCATTTCAAAATATCCTAGAAAAAAAAAGCCCCTCCATATGAGGGGCTTTTCAACTACTTAAAAACGACTTATAGTGCTTCCCATTTATCTCCTGACCAAGTACTTGAGGCACTATCGTCAGCCGGCATGCCGGTAAAATCAGGAGTGTCTCCAGGTGTTCTTTCATCTTTGAGTTTATAAAGACTCGAAACATCTTGGGCTGTGCCGTAGGTCTGTTTACCGCCGGGATGGGCAGTCGCGATAGCATACCACTGGGTCTGCTTAGTGTCGCCATCTTCATACACTGCGACAACACTATTCGAAAGGCCCATAGTCAATGTTTTACTGGCAGTGCCATCATTTTTATTGCCGCCACCAATGGTTAGAGTGCCTGTTGCTTTTGTTTGATCGGCAAAAGCTCCTGTTGCTATAAGCAAAAGGGCTACTAAGATGAGCATAATTTTTTTCATATCGAACTCCTCTAAATTAATCGGTTTATTAATTGAACGGATAAAAATAATTATCGGTATAATATCCTTCCAAGTTGGTCTTGATCGTGCGGATGTCGGCCTGTGCCGCTGCATCAAATGCTTTTTGCCGATAAGAAGCAAACTGCGGGATAGCAATTGCAGCCAGGATACCGATGATCGCAACAACGATCAGCAGCTCGATCAGGGTAAAACCCTTTTCGTTCTTACGGAATTTTTTCAACATAGGTACATCTCCTTTTCCGTTGTTTGGATTTTGAGCGAAATGCTCTTAAATTCATTTTTTTTCATTTACCATAGCTAAGAGATAAGCAATGACCATACCAAGCTTATTTTTCAGTTCATTTTTCAACTAACAATCTCACCTTGAATTGTTGAAGCATAGCTCGACTAAAGATTAAGCACAACTAAGTATCTGAAATTGAAAGAAACCTTTCGGGATTTTAAAAACATCCTCTACATCAAAAAAGAAATTTGAAAGACAAACTCTTCTCACATATGAGGGAAATCGCCCTGCTCATTGTTTTGCAGCCCCTCAAAAGTGACATTTTTTGTCAGTCCCGCTGTCATGAATCGTCACTCACACCTAATTTATCCAAGCGATAACGGATGGACCGGAAACTAATTCCAAGCAGTTCAGCCGCCTTTTTCTTGACTCCCCCGGATTTTTCCAATGCGGTCAAGAGCAATGACCTCTCCATATCTTCCAGCCATTTTTCGAGATTAAAATTTTCTGGGATCTCACTCAGGACATCAGAGCTCTTTTTACTAAAGGTGCTGATTTGAAGAGGAAGAATGTCTGTGGTCAATTGTTCTGTTTCACCCAAAACAATACAGCGCTCAACAAGATTTTCCAACTCGCGCACATTTCCGGGCCAATCATAATTGAGGAGAATCTGTAGTGCTTCTCTACTAATGGAATAGTGTTGTTTACTAGTTCGTTGCTGATAAAAATTGTCGATCAGCATGGGAATATCTTCTTTCCGGTTCCGCAGAGGGGGCAATTCAACAGAAACAACATTCAATCGATAAAAAAGATCTTCCCGGAAAGAACCAGCCTGAATCATTTCTGTCAAATCCTGGTTTGTTGCAGCTATAAGACGGATATCAAGGGGCAAAGTCCTGGTTCCGCCCACTCGCCGAAACTCCCTTTCCTGCAACACCCGCAACAACTTGACCTGCATTCCCATGGGCAATTCGCCGATTTCATCAAGGAATAAAGTCCCTTGGTTGGCGGATTCAAACAACCCCTCTTTTTTGCGATCGGCCCCGGTAAAAGCACCTTTCTCATGCCCAAACAACTCGCTTTCCAATAGATTTTCCGGGATGGCGCCGCAATTGATTGGCACAAAAGGATTTTTTTTCCGTTCACTGTTCAGATGAAGCGCTTTGGCCACAAGCTCTTTGCCGGTTCCGCTTTCCCCGGTGATTAAGACATTGGCCTGACTGGGAGCTATACGCTCCAGCAATGCGACAAGCTTCTTCATTGCAGGACTATCGCCAATCAAACGCTGAAACGAAAACCTAACCCCTAATTGCTGTTTTAATTGGAAATTTTCAGCTTCCAGCTGTCTGCGTTCAAGAGCGTTTTTAATAACCAGCCTGATTTCATCATTCTTGAACGGTTTGGTAATATAATCATAGGCGCCAAGTTTCATGGCTTCAACAGCTTCCTCTGTTGAGGAGAAAGCTGTAATCATCAACATTGGAGTTTTTATTTCTTGCTCGCGAACTTTACGCAGCAGACCAATGCCGCCCAAACACGGCATTTTCATATCAGAAATGATCAAATCAAAATCGCGGCTCTGAATTAACCCTAGAGCTATTTGTCCGTTTGCCGCCTCTTCTATCTGGTAGCCTTCACGCTCAAGCAGTATCGCCAGCATTTCCCGCAGGCTCGACTCATCGTCAACAATGAGTATTCTCTCTTTTCTCTTTTCCATTTTTATTTTTCCTATCCCTCAAACTGCAGAATAAACCGAGCTCCACCCAGCTCGCTACGCTCAACATGTACGGTCCCTGCATGCATTTCAATGATCGAATAAACTGCTGCCAGGCCAAGACCGGTACCATGATCTTTGGTTGAAAAAAAAGGTTCAAAAATTTTCTCAGAGATACTTTCATCAATACCTGGACCTGAGTCCTCAATGATGATTTTGGTTCCGCCTTCCAAGCCTGGATCGATCATCAATAACAATGAACCTCGACCATTCATGGCTTCCGCGGCATTAATGGCTAAATTCCATAATACCTGGTAAAGCTGTCCCTTATCCAAAGAAAGAAAAACTTCGCTACCCGGCTTGATCAACCGGACGTCTATCCCGTTAAATCGGCTATCAGATTTGAGCATCTGTTCTAACTCATCCAGCGTTTCAGAAATATTCGTCTTTTCTTTAATCGGAATATTCGGTCGCGCAAAGGTTAAAAACTCGGTCAATAGATGGTTCAAACGATCTGCTTCTTTGACAACAATTTTCATCAAATGAAGGTCGTCTTTTTTCACATGCTCAGCTTCCATCAACAGCTGAACGGATCCACTTATTGATGCCAGCGGATTGCGAATCTCATGAGCCATGCCAGCTGCCAGTCTGCCTACCGCGGCCAAACGATCAGCCCGCATAAGGTCTTCTTCTATTTTTTTAAACTGGGTCAAGTCTTGAAACGTGACCAGCGTACCTAAATTTTCTCCGCGAGGCCCTTTGGCAGTCGTTGTTGCATAACCAAGAATCAAGTTTTGCCCAAGTTTATTTTGAAAGCGCCCCTCGGCACGAGAGAGTTTTTTTTCCTGAGGAGAGAACGTTCCTGCAAATTCAGGGAAAAAAAGCCCCGCATCCTGATCATACACGTCTTGCAAGGTAAAACCGGTGATATCCGTAGCAGCGCGGTTAAAGGAACGAATACGGCCCTGTGGATTGACCAACATCAGCCCACTACTAATGTGGGCCAGTATGGTCCGATTCATCTTTTCAAGTTCAGCATAGTCAATCGATTTCTTTTGCAACTGTGCTTCGCTCTTACGCCAACGTTCGGCCAGAGTTCCACTCAATATGGCTGTTAGAAAGAAAGCGACCGAATGGACAAACAGAACTGAAAAAAAGTTCCCATCGGAAACCGTTCGATAAAGGTTGAGATAGTGCAGATAATGAAAATACTGCAGGTCAAGAATACCACCGAACAGGATCGTTGCACTCGCTGCAGCCAGCACTGTCAGCCGTCGGGAAAAAAGAAAACTGGCCCACACAATAACCAGAAGATAGGCAAAGGAGAAAACACTTTCAACTCCGCCGGACATCAATATCAATGCCGTCACGAACAGCAGGTCCCAGACGATCTGAACTTGAGCAAAAACAAAAGTTTTTGTTAGATTTTTAAGAATTATTGCCGAGACAAGAGCTTCTGCGTAAGAAACACCAATCAGTACGAACAGAGGTTGGATGATTCCGTGATCGACCGTACCCTTTAAATAAAAAACAGAAGCACCACCGAGAAGAAACGTAATAACCGCAGTCCGACATATCAAATACCATGTCAAGCTGCGGTTATCAGTCGTTTTCGGTAAAAATTGAAACTGATCGGCTGGTTCCATCAGCCGCCAACGGTTCCGGCAAGTTTGAAGATTGGCAGATACATTGCGATAACCAAACCACCGACGGTGGTCCCAAGGAACAGCATGAGCAAAGGCTCCATCATCGCAGTCAGATTATTCACGGCATCGTCAACTTCATCATCATAAAAATCAGCTATTTTGCTGAGCATAGTGTCAAGCGCCCCGGCTTGTTCACCGACTTCGATCATCTGGCACACCATTGGCGGAAAAACACCTGACTGTTTCAGCGGTTCCGCAATTGTTTTTCCTTCACTGATGCTGGATCGAACATTAGCAATTGCTTTTTCAACGGTCCTATTTCCCGCTGTTTTCCTGACAATATCCAGGCCATCAAGAATCGGCACCCCGCTGGAGATCATTGTTGCCAGAGTACGGGAAAATTTGGCGACAGCCACCTTTCTGATCAAGATCCCGAACACGGGAAGTTTCAGCGCCCAATTATCGATTTTATCGCGCCCCTTTTCCGTTGCATAAATTTTCTTGGCCGCAAAAATCAACACAACAACTGCCCCAACAATCACCAGGATGTAATCTTGAATAAAGTTGCTCAGATTAATAACAATTTGGGTCGGTGCTGGTAATGCGCCGCCAAAGTCCTTGAACATTTTTTCAAATGCCGGAATGACAAATATCAGGATGACGGCAATGACCACCAGAGCAATACCCACAATCGTGGCAGGATAGGTCATGGCGCTTTTGACTTGCTTGCGCAATTTGAGAGCTTTTTCAATATAAGCGGCAAGCCGGGATAAAATTGTATCCAGAATACCGCCTACTTCGCCGGCGGCAACCAGGTTTACATATAACTCATTGAAAGCTTTGGGATGTTTCTTCAGCGCATCCGCAAAGGTAGAGCCTGATTCAACGTCTTCTTTGACTTCGGTGAGCACTTCCTTAAAGGTTTTATTTTCCTGTTGCGAAGAAAGAATATCCAGACATTGGACCAACGGCAAACCGGCGTCAATCATGGTCGCAAATTGACGGGTAAAAACAACAATATCTTTTGTGGTTATTTTAGGTTTAAGAAAACTGATTTTCAGATCAGCATTCAGTCCCTTTCCGGCTTCTTTGATCTTTGTTGCCTGAATGCCCTGACGCCGCAGGTTAGCAGTTACAATGGATTCGCTACCGGCGTCCATTGTCCCCTTGCTAGTTTTCCCATCTCTTGTCCGACCAGTCCATGCGAACGTTGGCATTGTCCTCCCCTTTCAATTTACATTTTCTCTGAGCGTTGCTAACAGATTGTTGAGATTCTATCCTGGAGCTGATTTCAAGCACGATCGAAAAAGAAGTATTTCCGACCTCACAAAATCAACAACTAAAAAACCAGTCGTTGATTTTGTTCCTCCTTCCATTAATTCAAAAGAACTCTGTATAGCTATCGGTTAAACAGCCCTACCAGGATTGATATGCTTTTTCCGACTTAACACAGCATTCGGATTAGCGAACATTTGCTTTAACTCATCCAGGTCATGGGAGCGCATCATGGCATCTTCCTGGCTGATCTCCCGTGAGTGGGCAAGCAGGAATAGCGACTGATTCATCGTCTGCATAGCGAACTTATCCTGCCCGATCTGCATTTGCGAGTAGATCTGGTGAATCTTATCTTCACGGATCAGGTTCCTGATCGCTGGATTTGGCACCATGACCTCCAGCGCCATACAACGCCCTTTGCCATTAGCTTTGGGCATGAGAGTCTGCGATAACACCCCCTCCAGAACAAAAGACAATTGAGTTCTGACCTGGGACTGCTGACTGGTCGGGAAAACGTCAATAATCCGATTCATTGTCTGCACACAGGAGTTGGTATGCAAGGTTGCAAAACAAAGGTGTCCCGTTTCGGCAATGGTCAGAGCAGCCTCGATTGTTTCAATGTCCCGCAGTTCTCCAAGCAGAACGACATCCGGATCTTGCCGCAAAATATATTTCAACGCTTTTTTGAAGGATTGGGTGTCCGCACCGACTTCACGTTGATTGACCAGACATTTTTTATGCGGGTGGAGGTATTCGATGGGATCTTCGATGGTGATGATGTGCTCACTGCGCTCGCGATTAATGGCATCGATAATGGCGGCCAAGGTTGTCGACTTACCACTTCCGGTTGGGCCGGTGACCAAGACCAAACCTCGTGGTTTTTTCGACAAAGCTTTGACAACCGGAGGTAATCCCAATTCATCAAAACCCCGGATTTCAAAAGGAATGGCCCGAAATGCTCCGGCAACAGCTCCGCGCTGAACGAAAAGATTTCCCCTGAAACGGGAAAGCCCTTTGACTCCGAAAGACAGGTCCAGTTCATTTTCTTCTTCAAATTTTCGTTTTTGGGCGTCAGTAAGGACACTGTAACAGAGTTGCTTGGTTTCGGCGGACGACAGACTCTGCCCGGGCAGGGGAGTCATTTTGCCGTCGATCCTGATTTGAGGAGGAGACCCGGTTGAGACGTGTAAATCTGAAGCCCCCTGTTCAATCATGGTCTTCAGGAGTTGATGCATATTAGCCATTGTAGTCCTTCCCCCTTTTCATGCAAAAACACAACAGATTCAATCGTCTGAGATGGTCGTACGCAACACTTCTTCCAGGGTGGTCACCCCTTCCATCATTTTAGTCAAGGCGGCCTGGCGCATGGTTTTAACTCCCAACCGCATCGACTCTTCCTTGATTTCAGCCGTATTAGCGCCTGACAGAACCATCTCTTTAATATCTTCAAACATCGGCATGACCTGGTAGAAACCGACCCGCCCTTTGTATCCGGTATCGTTACAGACCGGACAACCACGACCTTTGTAAGTGGTAAACTTCCCAATCTGATCCTCAGGCACACCTGCTGAGATCAAAGCTTCCGGCGAATGCTTCTCCGGCTCTTTGCACTCACTGCAGACCCGGCGGCCAAGACGTTGGGCTGAAATCAGGTTGACTGCGGAAGCAACCAGGAAAGGTTCAATCCCCATATTTAGCAAACGGTTAACCGTGCTGGGAGCATCATTGGTATGCAAGGTGGATAACACCATGTGCCCGGTCAATGCCGCTTTGACTCCAATTTCAGCGGTTTCAAAATCCCGAATCTCTCCAATCATAATGATATCCGGATCCTGGCGCAAAAAAGCGCGCAGGGCAGCGGCAAAGTTCAGCCCAATCTCTTCGTGCATTTGAACCTGGTTGATCCCGGCGAAGTTAAATTCAACGGGATCCTCCGCAGTCGAAATATTTTCGGTCGTTTTATTCAGTTCTGATAGCGCCGAATACAGAGAAACCGTCTTGCCGCTCCCGGTCGGCCCAGTCACCAGCACCATACCGAAGGGCTTATGAATCTCTTTTTTAAACCATTCGAGAGCTTTTTCTTCATAACCAAGCTTGGTCATATCCAGTTGCAGACTGCTTTTATCAAGCAACCGCAAGACAACCTTTTCACCAAACAGTGTCGGCAGGCAATTGACCCGATAATCCATCTCCTGCCCTCGTCCCAGCTTGATTTTAATCCGTCCGTCCTGAGGAAGACGGCGCTCGGCGATGTCGAGAGATGCCATGATTTTAAGGCGCGAGGTTATGGCGTTTTTTAACTTGCGTGGCGGCTTCATCACTTCATAAAGAACGCCGTCAATCCGATAGCGCACGCGAAAGGCATGTTCGTAAGGTTCAATATGAATATCTGAAGCTTTCTTTTTGATGGCATCAGTCAGAATCAGATTGACGAGTTTAACCACCGGGGCATCTTCACTGGCACGCTCCAGTTCGTTAACATCTTCAAAACCGACATCATCAACCAGTTCCAGATCGTCGAAATCTTCTAATCCTTCCAAAGCATCAGCCATAGAAGAGCTCTGGTCATAATACTTATCAATGGCATCTTTGATGGCGGCTTCTGCGGCGACAACGACTTCGACATTGAAACCGGTCATAAACTTAATGTCATCAATGGCGAAAATATTGGACGGGTCGGCCATTGGCGACAATCAAGGTCGCACCGGCACGATTGATGGGAACAAGCTGATATTTCTGGGAGACTTCGGCGGGAATTAAACTGACGACAGCCGGATCAACATCAAATTCGGCCAGATTTATAGAAGGAACACCGTAGTGTTTTGATAAAAAAGACGCCAAGTCATGTTCCTGGACATAACCCAGCTTGACCAGTGCTGCCCCCAACCGAATGCCTTCTCTCTTCTGCTCGGCAATCGCCTTCGCCAGTTGGTCGTCAGAGATAAGTTGGTTACGGACTAGAAGTTCTCCAAGGCGACTGACACTCATCTATTTATCGATCCCTTCTCTTCACATTTTATATATTTGTACGGCGCCGAATCAGAAAATCCCTCATAAACCCCGGGGATGGTTGAACGCCGGTCCAAAGAGCAAACGCATCTTCTCCCTGAGCAGCTAGCATACTCAGACCGTCGTCACAAAGTAGATTAAAATCACGCGCTTTCTTAATAAGAGTCGTTTTAGAAAGCGAATATATCATATCATATATGAACGCGCTACCCTTAATACGCTCCAATGGTAAAAAATTTAGAGTTTCTCCATGCAAGCCTACAGAGGTCGCATTGACAACTAAATCTGCATTGGCCAGAGCATCTTGATAAGATTGCTCGTCGTACCCGGTAGCGCAAAGCACAACATCTGAAAAATGTCTGGCCACTGTATCAATGAGCTTTTCTGCCCGTTCAGGATGCCTGTTTGCGACCGTGATCGATTGAACACCAGCAAAAGCCAATGCGACCAGAACTGCTCGACAGGCACCACCCGCTCCGAGTATAAGCACCTGTTTCCCGGATGGTTCAAAATCCATGTTGATTTTAAGGGAACGGATAAAACCGCTGGCATCCGTATTATAACCAACCAAAACACCCTTTTCATTCACCACAGTATTCACAGCACCGATCAATTTGGTGGCCGGATCGATCCGATCCAGCAACGGAATTATTTTCTCTTTATGAGGAACGGTCACATTGACGCCGGCAATATTGAGAACCCGCAAAGACTCAACCGCTTTTGGCAGCTGTTCCGGAAGAACATGGAACGGCACATAAACAGCATCGATATCGTAATGCCGGAAGGCATGGTTTTGCATTGCCGGAGACAATGAGTGAGCGATCGGGTCGCCAAAGAGCCCATAAACCTTACTTTTTCCTGATAACAACATATAAAGCCTATCGCAAAGAAAGATATTCTTGATATTGAATTATCCGGGTTTCCTGGAGGATCTGTCGAGCACCCAATACATCGTCGGCAATGGCCTCGGACAAGGCACCGAGATCAGCAAACTTTTTTTCATCACGAAGCCGTTCGACAAAATACATTCGCATTTTTTGCCCATACAGGTCTCCTGAAAAGTCCAGCAGATGCACTTCTATGGTTGACAAGCCGTCGGAAAATGTCGGCCGATTTCCAAGATTTGCAACAGCACTGTACTCCTGTTGATCAAAACGGACCTTGACTGCATAGACCCCAGGAGCAGGAAGCAATTCCTTGTCGGTTTCCAGATTTGCGGTCGGAAACCCCATTTTCCGACCACGCTGAAAACCTGGGACAAC
>CAXXJU010000032.1:0-11765 GCA_963668145.2 Geopsychrobacteraceae bacterium | reverse complement strand
GAGGTCTGTTCGAACTGTATTATGAGCAAAAAATCGAGAAAGATCGCAGGCGAAAAGACCGCTACGAAGAATTTTCTTTAGAATATGCTTTATCGCAGCTTTTCTCACCAAAACAAAAAGAACTGTTTAAAAAGAAATTGGAAGGAGATGCCCTAACCAAAACCGAACAGGAATACTACTCACGAACGGTCAAGAAGAAAGTGGTTGCACTCGCCAACTCGGAGTTGCATAGCTTAGCCAGAAAATTACTTGAGCAGTAAACAGTAGCTTGGGACTTGAGCCACAAACGAAAACACCCACACCCACTGCGTTCTCGCCAGCAAGAAAAGAACGGCAGCACTGTCTCAGCCGCAGATCCTGTCTGAACCAGAAGATCACCGGGGCTTTAGGCATGACTTCTTTCCGGGTGGTAAGGGGTTATTGAGAGAGTCAATATCAGCAATGACACCAGATCTCTGGCGCATATGAGCGCTGCAAACATGTTTTAATAATAACACTTTCAGGGGAGACCTATGCATTTTGAGGTCATTTTTGAACACGATAGACAAGACCAAAGAAAAGTGGATACAGTTAGACTTCAACCGGTCACAAATTTTGATTGAATCCTGGCAGGTCCGTTATGCTGAACCTGCCAGGAATGTATTTGCCCATCAAACTGATGGGGTCGCTCTATCAGCCGTGCTCGTCGTCATAAACGGAGTTATCTTCGCCCTCATCTTCAGCGGTACTTCCCCGCTTATCTTCCTGCGATGCTGAGCTTTTTCTCTGTGATTCATTTTTTTTCAACGTCGCGGTGGCCGTAGGGTCAGCTGGAGTGAGAGAATCCCCTCCAGGCTGCCCCTCGGCCCGACACGTAACCGTATTTGCCATCAGAATAAAAATGAGAACAAAGCACAGTTTTCTGATCATTTTAGCTAGACCCGGATCAATTTAACTTTGGTGTCGTAAAAACTGGCGCTGCCCCCAATGGGATCACTCATACAGACATTCTGCAAAACCGGGTCAACCATGCAAGCTGCGTTCGCGCATAAACCTGCCCGACGCCTCTTGTCCCCAGAGGTGATCTTACCGTCAACATCGACATCGGCCGCACCATAGGCCCAGTGACCGTAACTCCAGCAGACGGAAACAACCCCCGGCGAATCCCTTCAATGGTTTTCAGACGGCCTTCCATAGGCACCGGTTTGTTATTCGGCACCGGCCAAACACCGTCAGGGTTGGTCGGAGACGCTACGCGGACCCGATCACCATTTTTGAAGCCAAGTTTGGCGGCCGTATCCGCGTTGATCATAATGTGATTCTCTGGGAGAATCGATGAAAGCCAGTAGTTCCCAGGCAGGGTTCTTGATTGCCCACCAAGAATCTCCTTGTAGGTACTCAGGTCCAGTTCATAGCCGTTTGAACTTATCGGATGACCAGCGGCATCCGTGACAGGTTCGTAAATTCCCAGCCCACTGAAGCGTTTTCCGGTCAGAGAATGACGCTGCGTCCCGACATTCTCGACGTACATATTGAAACGCTGCTTGGTCTGATGTTCGACAAAACCGCCATGACCCATCTGCTTGGCCTCGTCAAAGTCTTCGAAACGACCGCCACGATTCAGGAAATACACAACCTTTTTCCAGCTCTCAGTGCCCGCCGCTTTCTCCCAGCGCTCAGGTGAAAAAACAGTTTTTTCAAGATGCTTGCGGGCGTTCAGGAACAACTGCATCTCTTCTTTGGAGGCCTCGGGAGATCATCATCCTTTTTGTCCCCCCATGAGAGGTTAGCGGCAAGTTTCAGGAAGAAATCTTCAGGACGAGTAAAGTCCAGGCCAGGCCCGAAGGCATCTTTGCCGCATCCCGGCAAGTCAAGTTTCTCGCCAATAGCCAGCATGACCGCTTCCATGGAGCAGTGCATCTTTTCACCATAGACTTCCACCAGCTCCGTCTGTGGCGTCACTGTAGGCTGGCGGAATTTGGACGCTTTGGTCGGAGCATCAGGAGTCGTATGTGGTGACCCGAAGCGTTCCCAGATAGCCGTGTCCGGGAAAAGATAATCCGCATACATGGACGGACTCACCGATCACGATGTCATCAGCGATAATCAACGGCAGCTTCTTGGTGTCGGCCAGGATCTTCAACGCCGTATGACCTGCTGGTGCGGCAAATCCGGGCGTCCCTTTGTGCAGCCACAGAGCCTTGATCCCGTAGGGATACTGGTCGTCCGCTGGACGCGATGATTTCCTGATAGACGCTGCCGGTAAAGGGAAACCAGGGGCGTTTTGCCGGATACCCTTTGAACAGGGTCGATTTTTCGTAGCTGGAACCTTCCCGGGGTAATTTTGTGGCCGAATGGACTCAATTTGCCCGGATGAAGTTTCGTCAGGTCAAATGGGAAATGCAGCTTATCAACAAGTTTCGTAGCCAGTGGCCTCCACCAGCGTGCAGTCCGCCTTTGTGATCGATATTGCCGACCAACATATTCAAGGTGATGATGGCCTGTCCGTTGTAATAGCCGTTGGTGTGTTGAACCGGACCGCGATAAAAGTCGATTGCCGCACGTTTGCCGTGGGCGGTAAACTCCTTGGCCAGTTCAGCAACCTCTCTAACCGAGGATCCGGCCAGCTCCGACCAACCTTCGAGGGGATTGCGAAAACGCCAATTCTTTCAGCAGAGTAAAGCTGCTCTTGACCTTGTTTCCAGCAACGATCCCGTCAAACTCAAGATCACCGTAAATTGCTTGTTTTTCATCAACCTTTGTTGGTACTCCGTTAACGGCGACAACAAAGGCATCCTCATCACCAATGCCCGCCTCGGAGGCGCGCAGATAAGCTTCTGGCCCTTCCGCATCAATTTTCACCAAAAAACTTGCCGTCGTCCAGGAGACCTCATTCGACTCATGTGCGGCAGTTTTCCGTTGCATTGACCAAAAACTGCTTGTCATAGCGTTCATTTTCAATAATCCAGCGGGTCATTCCGAGTGCAAGAGCCGCGTCCCCACCCGGTTTGACCGGAACCCATTTCCAGGCTTTGGCTGCGGTTTTGTTGAGCATGGGATCGACAACAGCAATTTTCAGGCGACCATCAGCAATGCCGTCAGTAATTTTACCGGTCATGATCGGCGGTGACCAAAGTTAGCCTCAAAGGGGCTGGTGCCGAAATAAATGTTGAACTCGGAATTCAGAGTGTCCGGTTTCATATGGGTTTTGCCTCCACCCCATTTACCGTCTTTATATTTGTTTGACACTCCCCAGAACGCGATGTGATGGGACTGCTCGCAAATAGTGGTGTGCTCGTAAAAGTTGACAGAACCAAAGCTGTTGCCTATGAACCGCTTGCCCAACTCTTTGCGCCCGTGCTCAATCCGTCCGGCTTGGAAAACAAACTGGTTATTTTTCATTCCCAGGTCCGGGTGATCCGGGTCAATCAGGGAGTTAAGGTGTGCGGCATGCTTGGTTTTGAATTCCTGCACCAACATCTTGCCTCCGGCCACCGACTTCCAGTCTTTGGCCATGGCTGACGAAGCAGCAGAATCCCGTTGGGCGTAAATGTCTTTCAATCCCTCGACATGACGATCTTCGCCGATGGAGGAGAACAGTTTTCCCCCTTCAACAATCTCCTTGATGGCCTGATCAAAGGGAATCACCTTCCATTTATTCGCACCTCGGGGTCCGTTACGCTTCAGGACTTTGACGATCCGGTAAGGGTCATAAAGGCTCTGGATGCCGGCTTGCCCCTTGGGGCAGATTTTGCCATCGACCTTGGCGGCATCAAGCGGCGAAGTTTTGTGGGGCAAGTGAGGCAGCATATTCTGCGGGGTATAGGGGATTGCCATCGATCTTGACCAACAAACCTTCCTGAATTTTACACTTCAACGGGCAAGCTGTATGACATTGCAGGCAGACCGAGTAAATAATGGATTCCGCGCTGCCCAAGGGGTAGGTGTTGGTGTCAGCAACTGCAGCCAGAACCTTGTTGCACCAACCCCAGTTTGTCTCCCAGGAAAGCGCCACCGCCGGCAATAACCGCTCCTTTCATGATCGAGCGTCTGGATATCTTTTTATCGAATATTTCTTTCATTCGTTTCTCCTCTGCAGATTTTATATGGCAATCGTAAATGAAGTTAGTTTTCTTGGGCTTGTTTCTTCGATTGCACAGTCCAGATCAACACCAACAATCCAGCAGCCATAAATCCGATCGTTACAAACCGATTTCCAGCAGGGATGGCACATAGTGGGTTGTCAGGCCGGGTCCACTGAATGCGCCTGGAAGCTCAGCAAACTGTGCCAAAGAGAAGGCGCTGGTCACAAATTCATATTTCGCAGCAAACAAACCAACTATTGTTGACAACGCGGCAAACTTGACAAGGGAGGAGGAAAGTTTCTTTTGTGAGAGAATAAAAAGTGGCAACAAAACAGCCAACACAATGAATATCCAGAACATGGGAGAGGCTAAAGTCCCGCTTGCCGACGCACTCATTGCCGGGGTTGAGGAATACCATTCCACAGTAAACTTGCCGAGTTCCATAATATCGACGATCAAAAGATGGGCCAGCAGCATCGTGCGGACAAACTCCCGCTCACCTACTCCCAGAAGAGCCAGTACGCAATAACCGAGTGCGACCGCGGTAGCAAAAAACAACGGGATCGTCATCGCCGAGTTCCAGACCGGATGAGCAATGACGGTGGCAAAGTGAAGGGCTTCAAAAATCGTGAAAAGTCCGGCAAAAAGCAGAGAAAGTTTGCCGAGCATGCGGGTATCGGTTCCTGCCTTATCTTTTTTGAGCAGCAAAAATGAAACAATCAGGAACAGGACATAGCTCCAGACGGCCCATGGCAGGAAGGCCTTAAAATTGGGAGTAAAAAGAACCATGATCCCGCGAAACGGGTGTCCCAGGTCCATCCCGATAATCGGGAGCGCCGTAATCAGGCTGATAATTGCCAGCCACAGTGCTGGTCGGGCAGAGGCCTTGTATCCTTCGCGACCGAAAGCATAATACATGTTAGCCACCAGGGCCGACCCTGCCGACAAAGTAATCAGGAATCCATAGGAGGCAACCCAGAGGCCCCATGGCACATAACTTCCGTAACCGACGGAATTGTCCCCCCAGACAACTATTTTGCCGATGGCGAGAGCGCCGCCTCCCAGAGCCAATAATGCTAAAACTATCTTCATAACTACCCCCTTTATCAGGTCAGATAATAGACTTTAGGATGAGTGCCAAGCTCACTCTTCAGGATCTCGACATTTCTTCCCCGGAGTACGCGGCTGACCAGCGCATCGGGGTTATTAAGATCTCCAAAGTAGGTAGCGCGCCCCAGGCAAGTGCTAACGCACAACGGCAGCAGGCCTTCTTCTATACGATTCGTACAGAAATGGCATTTATGGGCGTTCCCCATCGGTGATGCACCTTTTTCTTTACGGTTCCAGCTTTTGTTGTATTCATAAATCTCAGCTGCTTCATATTCTTGCCGCTGAGGCGTGTTGTCTGTGTAATATTTTCCGAGGTCGGTTGTTCGCGCGCCATAAGGACAATTGACAATGCAGGAACGACAACCGATGCATTTGTGGTAATCAATGGCAACAATCCCGTCTTGGCGTTTGAAGGTTGCATTCACCGGACATGGTTTGATGCAAGGAGGATTGTCGCATTGCATGCAGGGACGGGGGGTAAATTCACGGGTCACGTTAGGAAACTTGCCGATTTCCTCTTCCATGACAGGGCGGTAGACAACTCCCGGCGGGAGTTTGTATTCCGCAACGCAAGCGACCGTGCAGGCAAAGCATCCCGAACATTTTTTCTTGTCGATGACCATGCCCCATCTCCGCGCACTTCGTGGGCGCTTCAATGCTTTGGCCAAGTCATCTGACATTGTGACAACCGGGTCTTCCATCTTTGGATTCATCAAGTCCTCCTTTACGTAGGTTGGCGCATATTGCTCTAGAGCGTCTAAGAGCAATAAGTTTGCCAAGCAGAAAAACTTGAATTAGTGGAGGTTCGATATAGAAAAGCAGGAAGACTGTATAGTTGCTATACAATAACCTGTATGCTTGCTATACAGATCGTTTGAGAGAGGGTGTGTGGGTGGGTCTGTGTTCTAACAGGAGTATAATTCCATTTTTTTTCTTAAGGTCACCCTATTGATGCCGAGAAGTTTAGCGGCCTTGACCTGGTTTCCTCCAGAAAGGGCTAGAGCCTTTTTTATCAAGACACACTCAACCTTGGAAATGACCTGATGGAATGGAGAATCGTCGCCTTCCAGGAACGATTCATCAATCAGGGCGCTGATTGAGTATCTTTCACTTTTTTCAACGGAAACTGCAATATCCAACTGGCAATTGTCTGCTGTGATAGTTGCGGAACGGGCCAAAACAATTGCCCGGCGAAGAACATTCTGCAACTCACGAACATTGCCCGGCCAATAATAGTCTTGAAGTTTGTTGAGTGCCTCAGAGGTAATGTCTGTTACCGGGGGGGTGATTGCTTGACCAAAACGGGAGATAAAATATTTTGCCAGCAAAGGGATATCTTCCCGCCGGTCACGCAACGCAGGGATGTGTATAGGAAAGACGTTCAGGCGGTGGTAAAGGTCTCGTCGGAATTCACCATTATCCACCATTTCCAGCAAGTCGCGGTTCGTTGCAGCAATGACTCTGGCATTTGTATAGAGCGTTGCTTTTCCGCCCAAGCGCTCGAATGAGCCATCTTGAAGAACTCTCAATACTTTGGCCTGCATAGGTGCCGGCAAATCGCCTATTTCATCAAGAAAAATGGTCCCATCCTGACACTGCTCAAAGCGGCCAACACGCTGCTTGACTGCGCCGGTAAATGCTCCTGATTCATAACCAAACAGTTCACTTTCAATAAGCGTGTCCGGGAGCGATGCGCAATTGACAACCATAAAGGGTCCCGCCGCTCGACGACTGTGCTGAACAATTGCTCGTGCAACCAGCTCTTTGCCTACACCGGTCTCGCCAAGAATGAGCGCTGGAAATTCTGTCGGGGCAACTTGCCCAATAAGCTTACTAACAGCGATAATCGCCCTGCTACAGCCAACAATGTAATCCGTTTTAGACGAAGGCGTCGCCTTATCATCGGCTTCGCGCACTTGTCCCTGAAGGCGTGACAAGTGACAAGCTTTTTGGAGGACCTGCCGGATCTCTGCATTTTCGAATGGCTTGATAACATAATCAAAAGCCCCTTCTTTCATTGCCTGCATGGCTGTCCCGGTATCGGTATAAGCGGTCATAAGCACCACTTGAATATCCGATGACCTTTGCTTGATAGTCCTCAAAGCGGTCAGGCCATCCATAACCGGCATGCGGATGTCCATTAGAATGACATCAGGAATATCTCTTTTCAGAATCGAGAGTGCTTCTTCGCCGTTTTCAGCTTCAAGAATTTCATACTCATCTTCAAAAGTACGCTTGAACGCATAGCGGACGGTTTTTTCATCATCAACAATCAGAACTTTATCCATAGGGTAGACTCACGATAACGGTGGTTCCCATCTGCGGTTCAGATGAAAATTCGATATTCCCATTTAATGTTTCGATAATATTCCAAACGACGGCAAGACCCAAGCCGGTTCCATTTTGCTTTGTCGTATAAAATGGGTCGTAAATCTTTTTCAGCTGATCTTCAGTCATGCCAACACCGGAATCGCTGATTGCTATTTTTACATAATTGTCATCGCGCTTAACGGACAGTGTCAATACTCCTCCGTTCGGCATGGCCTGTAAACCATTGAGCACCAGATTGATGACAACCTGTTGCAAGCCATCGGCGCTGGTTTCACATTTCAGAGGAGTGTCATCTATGTTGATTGCCAAATCAACGCCGGATTTCTCTATTTTTCGTTTGGTCAGAGCAATAACGTCCTTAACAAGTATATTAATATCAACAGTTTGAATTTGCGGAGCGTTCATTCGTGCATATCCAAGGAACTGGCTTACAATCTTATCAATGCGCCTCAATTCGTCGTTAATAGTAATAAGGTCGGTCCCCTCCAAGGGTTCGTTCTGTTCATATGCTCTTTGTATCAACATTTTTATCGGGGTTAGAGGATTTTTGATCTCATGCGCCAGCCCGGCGGAAAACTCGCCCAGGACATAAAGTTTTTCCTTTCGCACCAGTGCATCCTGAGTTTTTTTTATCTCCATCATTGATTCTTTCAACTTTTTCGACATGGCATTAAAAGACAATGTCAATTCCCTGATCTCGCCAATGCCGAGGACTTCAATATCTTCCCCAAGATTCTCTCCTTCAAGCTGAAGAACCGCACGATTTAAAGTTAAAATCGGCTTCAATATACGTCGAGCCATCCACAGTCCGGCCAAAATCCCTAAAAAAACAATCGCTACTGTTAACGTCAGCACCTTATTTTTGATATCCCTTATGGTTTCAATGAGATGCTCTGGTGTAATGCCTAATCTAAGATAGCCGATGAGGCCTAAACTCGGAGTTGTTATCGGAAAAATAAGATCAAAAGCGTTCCTGTCTTGGATAGCTTTCGCGCGATGGATAAAACCTGCTTTGGACTGATAGGTAGACAACTCAACTGGAAGCGGTTTTATATTTAATTGCTGAGAAGAGGTGAGAAGAAATTTGGCTTGTTGGTCATAAGCTTCGGCATAGATAATGATGCTGTCAGCAGAATTAATGTAGGATTGAAAAAGGGTAAAAATTGAATATCGTTCCTCATAGAGAAGCGGCTCCACCATCTGCCGGCTCATGATTTCTCCCAGCTGTAACGCCCTGATCTCGAGAAGATTTTCTAGCGTTTTTTGCTCTTCGCTCAGGATAACACTGGCAATTGTTAAAGCCGTTGCAATAACCACCACAGCAATTGACGCCGATAATCGAAATGCAATACTGTTAGGCCACCTCAAAATGATACCTTTCTTCTGAAAACTGAACTGATTTGCCTCAAAAGATATCAGCGTTATTCCGAAACCTGTTTAATCAATCTCAAAGCCGAATGGTACATTGCCGGGTCGGGAATTGTGAATCTATTGTAATCCAAAGCCTCCAAGACGTGCCGGCCTTCCGGATCGGAAGCCATTCCCAACAGAATTTTCAGCAAAGAGAGTTTTTCATCTTTTGGCATTGAAGGGGAAACTACAATTGGAGGCATGCCAAAATATTCAGAAACCTCAATCACCTTTACTTTGTGAACAGCTGACTGTGGGTCTTTTAACAAGGCCTTATATATCAAACTGTCAACGGCGGCGGCATCAGCAATACCGTTCGCGACAGCAGCAATAGATTTGTCATGGCTGGCAGTATAAAAAGTTTTTTTGAAAAACTGATCCGTTTTGTATCCCAGCTCATTGATTTTAGCTGTCGGGTAAACGCGTCCGGTTAAAGACAATGGGTCAGTAAATGCAAAAACACGACCTTGTAAATCCGCTAAACTTTGCGCGGTTTCATCCTTTGCGACAATAATAAACGACTGGTAACGTGTTTCCCCATTTATTATCGGAGCTACCAATGCTTCCAACCCAAAAGCTTGGTGGCCATCAAGAAATCCCCCGGTGCAGGTAAGCGCCATCGAAATATTGTTGTTCTTCAGCAACTGATTTATTTCTTCATAGGTTCGCCTCTGTTTCATGACTACGGGCCTCTGAAGTTTTGCAGCAAGATAATCTTTAAGTTCCGAAAAATGCTTGAATGTCGTTGCCGGTGAAGTCATTGCGGAAACAGCAAAAATAAAAGGCGTCTGGTTCTCCTCTGCCATAGTGGAACTGCTTATGCTAGCCACTAAAAAAAACAATATTGTAAAAACACGGGCTATATATCTCAGAACAAACCTCTTAAACATTTTACAGCTCCACCTGTGAGTAATTATGTTGTGGCCAACTTATTTCAGACAGAGATTTAAGTTTTGCTTCGGCAGCCACACACGACAAACCACCATTCCATCCATGTGGCCGAATACGATTGTCGTATTCCATCAGGTATACCCCGATATCTCTTCAGACCTCTGCTGTTGTGCAATAGCCTTCATAAGGGATTTATGCACTTTTCAGGCCTGGAAACATGACAAAGAAGAGTGCGGTCAGAATATAAACCAGTAGCACGGTCCCAGTCCACACCGCTGCCGTCAGGCCGGGTTACCGAGCAGCCGCAGATCCGGGTTTTGAACCAGAAGAGGCGTTGTGTGAAGCTCAGGGCCTCACCGGCAAAGACGGAGCATCCTTATCCTTAAGAGCCGTCAAACCCCTCTCACAAAGAAAATACGGACAGACTTATTTTTCCAGATGAAATTCCGGGGCCTCATTTTCAACCCGCATCAGACACTGAACTTAACAACAGCTTCAAGCAAGGGAAGTTTCTTAACTCTGAATTGTCGCGGCCAAGATCGCTCAGTTGATATCGGCTCCACTTTAGCCAACCCCAAAATCCCCAGAAAATAAATCTGTTCCCTTTTTTCCACAAAGCCGCAGCTTCATTCCAGCGGCGTCACATGGGTAAACGCAGCTGTATGCGTTAAGCTTTCGATTGCATCCCCCTCTGTTTCCACCGGAGTGGAGGCTTGATTTCCGGAGTTTTGCCGTGAGGTTAAGCGTAGCGCATGGGAACGGCCTGGAAATCATGCTGGAACGCAGGTTGCCCCATCGGTTTGTTGATGAGGCTGGAAACAGTGGGGCGAGTTCTTTTGGTTCCTTTTCTGTCTCGTAACAGAAAAGGAACTCGTCAAGCGGGACGAGGCCCGCCGATTATAAGTTTATTTTCCGGTCATCAAGGTTGTCATCTCGAAAAGGTATTTAACATCCTGCCAGGGAATCTGCGGGAGCTTTACTCCCTGTTCAGGCACAACTCCCCTGTTCTTGTTAAAGTTGTTTTCGGTGCTTCCAGTTGGGTGCCATGCATATCAATAACAACGGATTCAGTATATTCACGATATGCACTGCAGTGCCCTTTTGTATGAATAGAGATAGTCGCTTCAGCGCGATCCTGATCAAGTGCCCTGATCGCGTAAAACTTGGCAGGAACAGCCACTTTTCCCGTTGCCGTGCTCAACAGCCCCATCTTGCGGCCTTTTTTACCTTCAATTTGGAAACGGATATAGCCCTCTGAAAAAAGCTCGAGTTCGCTGAAATCGAAACCTGTCAAAACATGTCCCTGATGATCTGCCAAAGCATATTTTTCATCCGTGTTTCGCAATGTGATATGGGAGTCTCCGAGGGGTTCAATGTCATAGAATTTAAAGGGAAAAATCTGCTTGAGATTGCTGTCGAGCACACCGTAATAATATCTGCCATTGCGAACAGCGAAGAGTCCCGGCCCGACGACCTTAGTGTATTTATAATCAAAAGGAACAACAGTTTTCCCCTGTTCGTCGATGATGCCGCAACGATTGTTTTCTGGGTGATAGTAGTTGTAAGCGGTGCAGACCGCGGCATATTGACCGCCAAAATCTTCGTCACCAAATTCATATGTCGAAAAAGTATCGTAGTCGTAATCGGTCAAAAAGGTTCCGCTACTATCGACCAAAGCAAAATTTGCATAGTCACTGCTCAGTTCGCTTACAGCGACATGGTCGCCCCCGAATGCTTCAATGCGACTGTAGCGAAAAGGGAGGATCTCATTTAAATTGCGGTCAAACAGCCCCTCTTTACCTTTATTAAGAACAAACAAATCCGGACCAACAACCTTGCTATAGTCATAATCCATCGGGATGATGACTGTTCCTTTTTTATCGATGATTCCGCATTTATGATCACCAGTGCAGGCAGAGGCGTAGTCGCCATAAAAAGACGAAGCGCTATTATACTGGG
>CAXXJU010000031.1:0-164488 GCA_963668145.2 Geopsychrobacteraceae bacterium | reverse complement strand
GGCCACAGCACCCGCAGCAACGGTTCCGGCAAAGGTTCTTGACACCTGTCTGGCCGCATATTATCTTGCAACCCCCTGAACTCACAAAAAAAATTTAGATTCACCAAACACAGTTCAGCCATACTAAACAGTCTTCTACGATTGTATATTTCAGGTATCCAAAACAGGAATTTTGGTCTTGTTCCGTGCCGGTCAAAATGGCGCGGTCTGTTGATTGATTTATTTGCCAGGAGAATACTGCCATGAGAAAACTGCTCGGTTGCCTTACCATCCTGCTGCTATTGACAGCGGCCGTCCGCCCTTGTCTTTTGCTGCGAAGATCAAATTCGGTCACATTGCCCCGACCTTCCACGGGATGTCCAAAGGGATCGATGTTTTTGCCGACTACGTCCGCGAAAAAACCAACGGTAAATACGATATTGCCACCTTTCCCCATGGGACAACTCGGTAACGAACGTTCCATGGCCTCTCAGGTTCAATCGGGAAGTCTGCAGATCGCCGCCATCACCACCGCGGTGCTACAGAATTTTGCCCCGGAAGTGGCGATCCTCGATATGCCGTTTCTGTTTCCCAACCGGGCCACGGCTTACGCTGTGTTGGATGACCAGGCCGTCAAGGACAAAATTTTCTCCTATCTGCCGAAAAAGGGCTTTGTCGGTATCGGCTGGGTTGAAAACGAGATCCGCGATTTTTCCAACACCAAGCATCCGGTCCGCACTCCGGCCGATATCAAAGGGCTGAAAGTTCGGGTGATGAACTCCCCGGCCTACCTCGACACCTTTAATCAGCTCGGTGCCTCAACCGTGGGGATTCCCTTCCCCGAAGTCTACAGTGCCCTGCAGACCGGGGTGATCGACGCCCAGGAAAACCCGTTGATGACCGCCGTGCTGATGAAATTCCCCGAGGTCACCAAGTACGTCACCAATACCCAGCACGCCCTGACCGAATGCATCATCCTTGTCAATATCGACTTCTGGGAGCGGTTAAGCCCCAAGGAACAGCAGATTTTCCGCGAAGCCGCCAATCTGGCCACCCAGACCAACCGGGCCCGCAACGCGGAGATCAAAAAGAATTTGCCGAAGCTGAATATGTCCATCGAGGAGTACTGCAAACAGCACGGGGTTGAACTGATCAACCTGACTCCCGAGGAGCGGGAAGCCTTCCGCGTCGCCATGATCCCGGTGTGGGACAAATATCGCGGCCTCATCGGCGATGATATTTTCGATTTCATGCTGGCCAAGATCAAGGAGCATAAGCAATAATCCGGTGACTGCCCGATGCGGGCAGTTCACTTTTCAGTACCTGCGAGGGAGGGGCAACACCCCTCCCTTTGCCATGCCCGCTTGGAGCACCAATGAAGCGCTTGTTTGGCCTGCTCGGCCGCATTGAGGAATTAACCCTCAGCCTGACCTTCCTGGGTCTGGCTTTGGTCGCCGTTATTCAGGTTTTTCTGCCGCTATGCCCTGGACATCAGCTTTACCTGGTTTGAGGAAGCCGGGCGCTATGTCGGTATTTTTGCCACCTTCCTCGGTGCCAGCCTGGGCGTTAAATACGCCACCCACTTTTCCATGGATCTACTGATCAGTTCAGCCAAACCGCGCGTCCGCAGAGCCCTCCACTGCGGCATCGGCCTGTTGTGCGGCTGCGCCATGCTGGATCTGGCTTTCTATGGCTTTCGCCTGGTCGTGCGCAATTACAACTTTGGCAATACCTCAGCGGCTATGCAGATGCCTATGTACATCGCCTATCTGCCGATTCCGTTTTTTGCCCTGATCATGGCGCTGCGTTTTTACCGGATTGCCTGGAGCGCCCTGCGCGGCCGGCTCCAGGCGCCGAAAGCCGATTGCGGAGGACAGCTGTCATGATGACCACCGTCGCCATCGGCTTTGCCGCCCTGATGCTGGCCGGCGTCCCCGCTGGCTTTCATGTTGATCATCGTCACCATGATCGCCCTGCAGCTGTTCTCCTTTACTCCCCAGCAGGCCGTGGTGGAGCAGCTCTTCAACTCCCTTGACTCCTTTGTGCTGTTGGCCATCCCTTTCTTCGTCCTGGCCGGGTCGATCATGACCAAAGGCGCCATTGCCAAACGCCTGATCGCCTTTATCAACTCCCTGGTCGGCTGGATTCCCGGCGGCCTCGGCGTGTCCGGGGTCTTGGCCTGTATCTTCTTTGCCGCCATTTCCGGCTCCGGCCCGGCCACGGTGGTCGCCATCGGCTCGATCATGATTCCGGCCCTGGTCGAAGCCGGTTACCACAAACGTTTTGCCATCGGTCTGATCACCACCTCCGGTTCGCTGGGAATTGTCATCCCGCCGTCGATTCCGATGATCCTCTACTGCCTGGTGATGAACGTATCCGTGGCCGAGATGTTCATGGCCGGAATCCTGCCCGGCCTGCTGATCGGGCTGTCGCTGGTTATCTACACCGTCCTCTGCGCCCGGCGCCACAACTGGAAGATCGGTGACCGGCCGAGTCTGGCCGAAGTCATCCGCACGGGGAAAGAGGGATTCTGGGCCATTTTGCTGCCGGTGGTGGTGCTCGGCGGAATCTATTCAGGGGTTTTCACGCCGACCGAGGCGGCGGCTGTCAGTGTCGGCTATGCCCTGTTCGTGGAACTGTTCATCTACCGGGAATGTTCCCTGCGGGAAATTCCCGAAATCTGCCGGGAATCCTCCATTATGGCGTCCTGCCTGCTGTTTTTGCTGGCCGGGGCCATGACCTTCAACTGGCTGCTGACCGCCGAGGAGATCCCGGCCATGGTCGCCCGCTTCGTCATGGAGCATATCCACAGCCCCTGGCTGTTCCTGCTGGCCATCAACCTGCTGCTGCTGATTTTGGGTTGTTTCATGGACAGCGTCAGTGCGGTGTTGATTCTGTCGCCGCTGTTCCTTGATACCCTGCAGGGGTATCATATCGACCTGGTCCATTTCGGCATCGTCATGGTGCTGAATATCGAGTTCGGCATGCTAACCCCGCCCTTCGGGCTCAACCTGTTCGTTTCCATGGGTGTGACCGGCGAGAAGCTGCGCACCGTGGTTGGCGGCGTACTGCCCTTGCTGGCGATCCTGCTCTGTTGTCTGCTGCTGGTGACCTATGTACCGGATATTTCCCTGCTGCTGCCCAAACTTTTTTTGAGGTAAAAACCGATGTTGTCTGTTGAAATCCCCTGTTCTCGCGACAAAATCACCCTGCAGCTGCCTGCGACAGCGGCGCAGAAAACCCGGCTGGTGCAAACCCGAAAAGCCAGTGCGGCCATCCTCAGCTCAGCCGATATCGCCAGGTCCCTGGAGCAACCCTTAGGTTGCGCTCCGCTGCGGGAACTGGCCAGGGGAAAGCAATCGGCCTGCGTGGTGATTTCCGATATCACCCGGCCGGTGCCCAACCCACTGCTATTACCGCCGCTGCTGAGCAGCCTGGAACAGGCCGGAATCCCCCGCGACGCCATCACCATCCTGATTGCCACCGGGATGCATCGTCCCAACCTCGGTAGCGAGCTGGAAGAACTGGTCGGTGGCGAGACCGCCGCCAACTACCGGATCATCAATCACGACTGCCACGCGCGTGACAACCTGCGCCAGGTAGCGGTCATCGACGGTGCGCCCATCGAAGTCAACCGCCATTACCTGGACGCCGAATTCAAGATCCTCACCGGTCTGATCGAACCCCACCCCTTTGCCGGTTTTTCCGGCGGCGGCAAATCGATCCTGCCCGGGCTGGCCAGTTTCGAGACCATGAAATTCATGCACTCCTTCGCCCTGGTCGATCATCCTGATGTGGCGACCGCGCGGATTGCCGACAACCCGTTCCGCCACCATATCAATACGGTCAGCGCTGCCGCCGGGGTTGATTTCATCGCCAATGTCCTGATCGACGACGCCAAACAGCCGGTGGCCATCTTCAGCGGTGATCCGCAGAGCGCTTTTACCGCCGGTTGCCGCCAGGCGGAGAGCAATGCTGTGGTTCATGTCGGCACCCCCCGCCGATCTGGTCATCACCAGCGGCGGCGGTTCCCCTCTCGACGCCACCCTTTATCAGTCGAGCAAAGGGCTGATCGCAGCCGGGAATATCGTCCGCCCGGGCGGCACCATTTTGATGATTGCCGGCTGCAGCGAAGGGCTCGGCAGCCGCAGCTATTGCGACATCATCCGTTCGGCCAAGGCCTCGCCGGAGCAATTTCGCACCCATTACAGTCATCCTGACAATTTCGTTATTGACCAGTGGGGAGCGCAGGTCTATTTTCAGACTCTTGAACGTTGCGGCAGAATTCTGCTCTATTCCCCGCACCTGACCCAGCAGGACATCGACCCCTTCGGCATGACCCTGGTCACGGACCCGGCGGCGGTGCTGCCCGAACTCTGCGCGCAAAGTCAAAGCATTTATATCGTCCCTGAAGGGCCTTATGTCGGCTGTGTCCTTTAGCCTGTAGAGCCCAGGAATGGACGATTATCAACCAAGACAGGTTCCTGACTCTTTAATTTGCGCAAGGGTGGGAAAGCATCATTTTCCCCGCCCCTGCCTGAAAAGATCCGTGGCTGGACCTTTTCAACAACCGATAAGTTCATCGCCAGTTTGGAAGTGATTGACATGTTGTTGCCTTCACACGTAGCTCTATTTCTGACCTGTTCCGCAGAAACCCTTTACCCGGCTGTCGGCCGTGCCTGTGTCACCGTTCTGGAAGCTGCCGGCTTCGAAGTCGCCTTCCCAGCCAGCCAGACTTGCTGCGGCCAGAAATGGTTCAACAGCAACGAACCGGCCGAGGCACGGATCCTGGCCCGGCATTTTCTCGAGGTGTTCGAGGATTCCCCGGCCATCGTCGCCCCCAGTTCCTCGTGCGTCGACACCGTCCGCAACGGCTACCCGGAACTGTTTACCGACGACCCGGCCCTGCACAAACGCTTTGTCGCCCTGGGCAGCAAGACCTTTGAGTTCTGCGAATTCCTCGATAAAGCCGGAATCCACCAGCTGCCAGCGCTACCGGCACCGGTACTGACCACCTACCATTCCACCTGCCGAACCCTGCGCGGCATCGGTCTGGTCGGGGTGGCGGAAAAATACCTCCAGCAACTGTGCGGCGACAAATTCATTCCCCTGCCCAACGCCGATACCTGCTGCGGCTTCGGTGGCACCTTCAGCGTCAAGCTGCCCGAGGTGTCCGGCCAGCTGCTGCACGACAAGCTCGATGCCATCGTCGCCACCCGCGCCGAGGTCGTCACCGCCCTTGACCTGAGCTGCCTGACCCATTTGAGTAACGGCGCCAAGCGCCTGGGCATGAACCGGCAGCGCTTTGTCCACCTGGCGGAGTTGATGGCCGAAGCGCTACAGGGAGGCCGGGCATGAAAAGATCATTGACCCGCCATAGCTTCCGTCTGGCCAGCGCCCGCGCCATCCCCGACGCCCGCCTGCGTGCCGCGGTGCGCAAGACTGCCGGGGTCCTGGCTGACATGCGCGCTAAAACCGTGGCCAGTAAGCCAGATTTCGACGCCCTGCGCGACTGGGGCCGTTCCCGCAAGATTGAGGTTTCCGGAGATCTGGCAAAATGGGCCGATCAATTTGCCGCCAGCGTTGAACGCCAGGGCGGTATTGTCCACCGGGCCAAAGACGCCGCCGACGCCGGGCGGATTATCACCGAAATCGCCAAGGCTCACGGCGTTCAGGTCGCGGTCAAATCCAAATCCATGACCAGTGAAGAGGTTGGCCTGAACCAGCTGATGCAGGCGGCCGGTGTAGAAGTCACCGAAACCGACCTGGGTGAATTCATCATCCAGCTGGCTGGTGAGCATCCGTCCCACATCCTCGCCCCGGCCATTCATCGCAGTCAGGACGAAGTGCGCAGCCTGTTTGCAGAGAAGCTCTGCGCCCCGGACAACCTTGATGTCGAAGGGATGGTCCGCTTCGCTCGCAAGGTGCTGCGCCATCGCTTTTTAGAAGCGGGCATGGGGATTACCGGCTGCAACTTTGCCGTCGCCGACACCGGCACCGTGACCATCGTCACCAACGAGGGGAACGGCCGCATGTGCACCAGCCTGCCGCCGGTCCATGTCGCCCTGGTCGGTATGGAAAAGATTATCCCCAGCATCAAGGATCTGCCCGACTTCCTCTCGCTGCTGACCTGTTCCGCCACCGGCCAGCGCGCCTCCAGCTATATCAGTATGACGACCGGGCCGCGGCGAGCCGGGGAGTGCGAAGGACCGGAAGAAGTCCATGTGGTGCTCCTCGACAACGGCCGCACCAACATCGCCGCCGGGCCCTGGCGGGAGATTCTTCACTGCCTGCACTGCGGCAGCTGTCTCAACCACTGCCCGGTCTATAATGCGGTCGGCGGCCACGCTTATGAATCCCCCTATTCCGGACCCATGGGAACGGTGCTGTCGTCATTGATCTGGGGGGAAAACATCTATCCGGATCTGGCCAACGCCTGCACCCTGTGCGGTCGCTGCGTCGATTATTGTGCGGTCAAGGTGCCATTGCGCAGTTTCCATCGCACCCTGCGCAACCGCAACCGCCAGGCGACCTTTAAAAACCTGCTGCCGGCCCGGCTGGCCGCTTACCCCGGCTCCTATCGGCGTGGCATCGCTGCCGCGCGCAAACTGTTGCGCAACAAGTCGCTTGCGCCGCTGTTGCGAGCCACCAACCAGTCTGCAGCCAACTGGCTGAGCTGCCGCGAACTGCCGACGCCGACCGACGAGCAGTCGTTCCGCCAGTGGTGGCAGCAGCGGATTCCCAATCAACAGGATCCGCCGCAGTTGATCCTCGAGGAACAACCGGCCAAACCGGCGACCGTTCCAGGTGCCGACCGGGTTCCGGCCTCGCCAAGTCAGCAGGAGCTGTTCGACCTGTATCGCCAGCGCGCCACCGCCATTGGCGTTGAACTGGCTGAAATTACGCCGGCGCAACTGGCCGCACAACTGCAGGCCCTGATCCAAGCTGAAGCAGTGTCCTGCACCGCTCTGCCCAGCGGCAACTGGCCGCCGGATATCCTGCAGCAGGTCACCGCCATCCTGCAAGCCAGCGACAGTCATCTGACCACCACCGAGGACAATGTCCACGGCAACGGCTGGCATCTGGATGACCTGATCAACGCCCGCCTCGGCGTCACCTGGTGCAACGCCTTCCTGGCCGAAACCGGCTCCATGGTCTTTGCCGCCGGTCCCGGCAACGGCACCCTGGCTTCGCTGCTGCCGGAAGTCCATCTGGCGATCAGTTCCAAAGAGGCCCTGTTTGCCGATCTGAAAGCCTACTTCAAGGCCAACCCGGGCACACCCCCGTCCCGGCTGACGCAGATTTCCGGCCCCAGCCGGACCGGCGATATCGAGGGGACCATGACCGTCGGGGTGCACGGCCCGCGCCGGGTCATTCACTGGATTCTGGCCACGGAGAACAGCAGCTCCGGCAAAGGATAACCGCTGCCCATGGCCGCCTGGTACGTCAACAGCCTGGTCGCGTTGCTCTTATTGGGAACACAGCGCTTTTTATACAAGGTTGCTGCGGAACGCGGGGCCGGTTCGGCCCTGACCACGGCGGTGTTCATGGCCACGGTCGCACTGTTAAGCGCCGTCGCCTATCTCGGCAGCGGCGGCCCCAGCACTGGCCGCCTGAGCGTGCTGCTGCTGTTGGCCCTGCTCAACAGCAGCTCCTTTGCCTGCGCCGCCATCGCCCAGATCGAAGCGCTCAAGCGCCTTCCGGCCGGGATCATCTATCCCCTCACCCGTTTGAGCCTGGTGCTGGTCATTCTTTTTTCCCTGGTCTATTTTCATGAAACCCTGCGCCCCTGGCAATGGCTGGGCGTCGCAGTCGGACTAGGCGTGGCTGCTCTGCTCAGCGGTGATGTCAAACGGGACAAGACCCTGCACCACCGGGCCGGCAGCGGGCTCTGGTTTGTTCTGGCCGCAATCCTCTGCGGCGCGATCTCTTCGGTGTCCTGCAAACTGGCTGCCATGCACGCCGATACCGCTGGATTCATGACCCTGACTTACAGCCTGGGGACTGTGTTCTCCGTCCTGATCAATCGACACTGGAAAACAACCGCGCCCGGCGGCCAACGCAAAGAAGCACTGCTCATCGGCCTGTTCATGGGGGTGCTCAACTTCTTCGGCTTCTACGCCCTGCTCAAGGCCATGGCGACCGGTCCGCTGTCGGCTATTGCCCTGTTGACCGGAATGCATTTTGTCATCGCCATCATCCTGTCGGTGCTGGTCTACCGCGAACGCCTCACCCCACGGCGCGCGACAGCCGTGCTGTTGACCTTGTTGGCGGTGTTATTGATGAAACAATGACCACGGATTCCTGATCATGAGCAACGAACGTCAATCATGGAATGAACGCTGGAGCGACAAAGACTTCAGCGACGGCTGGCAGGCTGATTCCTGGCTGTTGCAGCAGCGCCACCTGCTCAACGGCAGCAGCGCCCTGGATGTCGCCTGCGGCCGCGGTCGCAACGCTCTGTTCCTGGCCGAAAAGGGGTTCAGCGTCACTGCTCTCGATTATTCCGCAGTGGCCCTCCGCCAGCTGGCCGAAAAGGCCGCTGAACGCGGCGTCGCCATCACCACCCTGGAAACCGATCTGGAAAACAGCCCGCAGTTACCGCAGCAACAGTTCGACCTGGTGATCAACTTTTTTTACCTGTACCGGCCGCTGCTGCGCCGCCTCAGGGAGCAAGTCAAACCCGGCGGCCTGATCATGATCCGCACCTTTACCAGCGCCGGCCACGGCGAACCCTGCCGACTGGAACCGAAAATGGTCTTGGAACCGGGGGAATTGTTGCAGGTTTTTGCCGATTGGGAGATCCTGGTGCATGAAGAGGGTTTGGAACCCTCCAAAAAAGGCGGCACTCTGGTGGGCCTGCTTGCGCGGAAACCGGCATGATCAGAAGCTGCTCTTTCAATCTGCCCAAGTTCGACCCGCTGGAACTATACCTGCACCACTGCCCGGACGGTCCCGGTTTTTTGGAAACCCTCAATCCCCGTCCCAAGACCGGGCGTTACTCGATTGTGCCGCTAAGCTGGCAGGAACGCTATCAGCTCAGGGACGGCCAGCTGCTGCGCAGCCAGGGCGACCGAAACGATAGTCTGCCCGGCGATCCCTTTGTCAACCTGGCCACCATCCTTGCCGAGCGCAGCCTGCCGATTGAGTGCGAATCTCCCTTTCCGGGTGGTTTTTTCGGCTATTTCAGTTACGACCTCGCCGCCTCGATCGAGGCCCTTCCGCACCAGGCAATCCGTGACCTGCCCACCCCGGATCTTGACCTCTACTGGGTCGACGCCACTGCGGTCTACGATCATCGTTCCGCCAGGTTGATCCTTGCCGCCTTGCCCGGCGGTCCGGAATTGCCGGAATTGAAAGAGCAGATTCAAAACTTTTCCGGCAACCCGCCGGTCGGTTCTTTTTCGGTAACCCAGCAGCCTCAGCCGATATTGTCCCAGGAACAGTTTATGGCCATGGTGGAACGGGGCAAGGAGTATATCCTTAGCGGCGACATATATCAGGTCAATCTGTCGTGCCGGTTTGACGGAACCATCGAGGGCGATTCCACCGAGCTGTACCGCCAGCTGCGCGAATTGAACCCCTCCCCCTTTGCCTGTTACCTGAATTTCCCCGGCCTGGAGATCATCTCAAGCTCACCGGAACGGCTGGTTTCCCTCAGCAACGGTTTGGCTGAAGCACGCCCCATCGCCGGCACCCGCCCGCGCGGTTTCACCCTGCCGGAAGATGATCAACTCCGCCAGGAACTCCTTGGCCACCCCAAGGAACGAGCAGAGCACATGATGCTCATCGATCTGGCGCGCAACGATCTGGGCAAGGTCTGCCAGTTCGGCAGCGTCGAGGTCGACGAGCTCATGGTCCTGGAACCCTATTCCCATGTCACCCACATCGTCTCCAATGTCAGCGGCAGGCTCACCCCGAAGAGCGGCCCCTTCGACCTGCTCAAGGCGGCCTTCCCTGGCGGCACCATCACCGGGGTCCCAAAAAAGCGCTGCATGGAAATCATCGACGAACTGGAACCCGTCGGCCGCGGCAGTTACACCGGCAGCGCCGGTTTCATCAGTGTCACCGGGGACATGGACCTCAATATTCTGATCCGCAGTTTTCAACGCTTCGGTAACCTGCTCAATTACCAGACCGGGGCCGGGATCGTCGCCGATTCCATCCCGGCCAGGGAATGGCACGAATGCCTGGCCAAAGGCGAAGCGCTGCGGACCGTTCTCCAGCCAAGGAAGGACTGAACCATGCTGATCTGTTTCAATGGTGAATTCGTCACACCGGAACAAGCCAGAGTCTCCCTGCAAGACGGTAGTGTCCTGTTTGGTGACAGCCTGTTCGAAACCATGAAGGCCAACCAGCAGAACGTGGCCTTTGCCAAAGAACATCTCGACCGACTGCAGCAGGCCGCCTGGCTGACTGGCTTCCCCTGCGACCGCCCCCAGCTGGATGCAGCCCTGGAACAGGTTGCCAAGCGCCTGCAGGCCCCCTGCTCGCGCCTGCGCCTGACCCTTGGCCGTGGAGAGTTTGCCGGGCTCGATTTCCCGGAGCAGCAAGGCTGGTTCTGCCTGACCGCCTGCGACTACCCCAGCCTGCCGGAAGAAACATGGCCCGCCGGGCTCAGCGCCGTCATTGCGCCAAACCGCCGGGTCAATCCGCTGAGCCACCTGCCCCAGCTTAAACGCGGCAATTATGCCGATTGCCTCTACGCCAAAAATTATGCTCGCAGCCAGCAGGCCGACGAGGCGATCTTTGTCGATGAGAAAGGCCTGGTTCTGGAAGGAGCGACCAGCAACATTTTCATTCGCAAGGAACGCACCCTGATCACCCCGCCCTGCGGTCAATTGGTGCTTGACGGCATCATCCGCCAGCAGTTGCTCAAGCTCGGGACCATGCTCGATCTGGACGTGGTGGAACGCGATCTGTCTTTGACCGAGCTGCAAAACGCGGATGAAACCTTCATCACCAACTCGCTCATCGACATCCGCCCATTGCTCAGCCTGGACGGCCAGCCCCTGCCCCAGGGGGACAGCTGGAAAATGTTATTTATTTTGCTTCGGCAAACAATACAGGGTTGACAAACCGCGCTGCAGAACTATAATCGTCCTTCTCGTGCCGAAGTGGTGGAATTGGTAGACACGACGGTCTCAAACACCGTTGCCTCACGGCGTGCCGGTTCGACTCCGGCCTTCGGTACCACTTGACAAAACAAAGGCTTAGCCAATCCGGCTAAGCCTTTTGTTTTTCGGGTCGATTTCCAAATCCCCCCCCTGCCCATCCCAATATAGATATCCCCCAATGATTGTGATATTTTGAAATACAATACCGAACTGGTTATCTTCCAGAAACTCCGGTGGGGGACTGTAACGTTTCTGATCTGGAAACCAGAAATTTTTCGCAAGATCAAGGAAATCAGGCATTTGTGCGGAAGTGTAGTGTTTTACGCCGCACAAGCAAATGCGTAGATTGACGCCGAGATTGCGGAAAAGGGCGGTTTCCGGACAGAAACTCATTAAGTTTTCAGATTGGAAACCAGCTACCTGATGTGTCTCTTCCCAGAACGCCAACAGAACAGGGGCAAATGAACAACAATCTCTCATCCAGTGCGCGGGTCGCCGATGTTCTGCACAATCTCTTCATATTGAGCAAACACCTGAGCCTCCACGACGAGAAGAATGCCATCGTCCGGGATGCAACAGATAAGCTGGTGAGGCAACTGACGGAATGCTTCCATCAGGAAATAATCATTCAGGTCAGCGTGGCAAAGTACAGTTTCTTATTCAAAGGGGAACCGCTGAGCCCGCAGAACAAGCTCTTTACCAACTTTGCTTTTTGCATGTTTCAGCACGGCATCGCCACCTTCAACCTGACTCCGGACCTGACGGTCAACGAACTCTACGCGTTCTTGCGCCTGCTCATGGAAAAACCCTCCGAAACCTGGGATCAAGGCGGTATTCGCGCCTGCTTGAAGCAGCTCGAAATCACCGGGGTGCAGGTCACGGAAATGTCCCGCGAGGATTTCAATCTTCTGGAAGGACATAAAGACAGCCGACTGTTTGAACATATCCAATCAGCAAACGAATTCTGGCAGCAGTTTGCCCGGGCACTGCTGTCCGTGTTTGCAGAGGACAGCGAGGAAGAGATTGACAGCGACAGCATTTCTCCAGCCGAGCTGGCGGAAAAGATATCCGCTCTGCTCAAGCTCGGAGAGGAGGACCATCGCAACGCCAGGCAAGAACGCCTGTCACAGCTTGTGAACCAATCCGTCAGCGCCGCCCAGTCGCAAAAGGTTCAGAACGAAAAAGCAGCGACCTACGTGAAACTGGCCAGCTTTGTCAGCCATCTTGATCAAAAGACCAGAAAGAGGCTCCTGGCCGGAGTCTGCAATCTGCAACTGCTGAAGAACAATGCCGAATTGTTCTTCAACGGCTTTTCAGACGATGCGATTCTGGACGCCTTCCAACAGGTTTCTCAGCAGAACAGCCATGCTTCACCGATCGTCATGTCGCTTATCTCAAAACTCGCCGGCTCCAGGAAACTGGCATCAGCGGAGGAACTTGCCGTCGTTCAGGCAACCCGTGAAGAACGGATCAAACAGACCAAAGAACTTCTTCTTGGCGACCAATTCGATAAATACGTCCCACCACGCTACCAGAAGACCCTCCGGCAAATCCTTTCCAGTGAACAGATTCCGCAAGCGCTGAATTCGCATCTACAAAAGCTGAAAACCGATCTGGAAGATGTCCGGATTGAGCAGCAGACCGCAAACATTGCATTATATATTCTGGAACACAGTGCGGATCAGACGCACCTGACGGTGCTTCACAAACAGCTGGCAGAATCCATCGGCTTTTTCCTTGGGTCAGCCGATTATCGTAGCCTGGTCGACCTGTGCCGCCGTTTTTTGGCAGGCAAAAGCGCAGACGAAATCGCCACGCTGGCCAACCTGCTTCCGAGCACCTTCTACTCTCAGGCTCTTAAAGACGTCGCGCGGTTAGGGAAAAATTGCCACCCGCTGCTCAATGAACTGATCGGCCTGTTCGGACCGGTGTTCGTCCCCCATCTGCTGGAAGCAGTCAACATCGAGGCAGACCGGGCCGCGCGGCTGCTGTTCCTGAACAACCTGCGCAAAATCGGGGCATCCGTGGACAACATCTCGGAATTAATCAGCCCTTACCTTGCTGACCGGCGCTGGTATGTCGTTCGCAACATGTTATTTCTGCTGGGAAGTCTGGGCAACAAGGAAGACCTGCCGCAAATCAGGCCATTTCGTGAGCACAAGCACCAACGGGTCCGCCAGGAAGCGCTAAAAACCTGTCTGTTACTCAAAGACGTGTCGTCCTTGAAGCAGCTTGAGAAAAACCTGTCTTCTGCAAATCACGAGGATGTCCTGTATGCTATTTCTCTGCTTGGACTGGTTCATATACCGGAACTGATTAACACGTTGCTGACATTACTCAAAGAGGAAAAACTCTTTAAATTTGATTTTGAAATCAAAAAGGCCGTGGTTCATAGCCTCGCCAAACACCGGGAAAAGCGCGCCCTGGCAATCTTTGCCAAGCTACTTAAAAATAAGAAACTTTTGCATGCTCGGACCAACAACCAACTGAAACTGGAAATCGTCAAAGCCCTGCAAAACTATTCCGCCGAGCAGGCCATGCCATTGTTGAAGCAACAGCTTGAGGAAGGAACAGGAGACGCAAAATTGCAGGCGAAACAGGTCATGCAAAAGCTGTCGGGGCGGAGTGAAGCATGAGTCAGCCGCTGGATCGCTATTCGATCGAAAATGCCCTGCAACAGATGTCGTCCATTCTGGCGACCGCGGCCCTTTATTCGCTTGAGCATAATCGGGTCGCACTGCTGCTGCCGAGATTTCAGGATACCCTGTCTTCACTCTTGAACAGCCAGCAGGAATTAACCTTTTTCAGCATCAAGAAAGACCTGCTTTACGACGGTAAGCCGTTACCAGGGACCCCGCATACCCAACGCATTGCCAGCAGGCTGCAGTCTCGAAACATAGAATTCATCAGCTTCCACACAGGGATAAACTATGATGAAATCATCTTGTTTTTCCAGGTGGCTCTCGGCGTTGCAGCGGTAGAGGATCTTGACCAGCAGGCACCGCATATTCGCTATGGACTCATCGATATCCAGGACAACAACGATGCGCCACGCCCGATCGCGCGGTTCGAAGAGCTGACTCCGGAAGAGCTGCAGAGCCTGGAGGAATTTTATGCCAGTCTCAGTAACAAGGATGAGTGCGACATCAAGGAAACCGTACAGATCGTCGCCGGTTTTGTCGCCGCCTTCCAGCAGCAGGCCAATCCCCTGCTGGCCCTGGTACCTTTGCGCATGGAAGACGAATATTCCTTTACCCATTCCCTGAACGTCGCCATTCTCAACATCGCCCAGGGCATGTCCCTCGGCCTGGACGAAGACCTGCTGCGCGATGTCGGCGTTGCCGGGATGCTGCACGATGCCGGAAAAATTTTCATTGATAAGGAAATCATTCGCAAACCCGGTCAGCTCACCGAAGAAGAATGGAACAAGATGAGACAACACCCGTCCCGTGGCGCACAATACCTGATGAGCCAGGATGGAATCCCCAAACTGGCCATTCTGACCGCTTTTGAACATCACATGCGCTATGACCAGACCGGTTATCCCCAAATGCCCAAGACCTGGAAGACCAACGTCTGCAGCCAGATGACCATGATCTCAGACACCTTTGACGCCCTACGGACCAAGCGGTCCTACAAAGAACCCTGGGACCTGCCAAAAATCTGCGGCCTGCTGCTGAATATCGCCGGCACCCAGCTCAACCCTTACCTGGTCATGAATTTTCTGAAGCTGCTGGGAAAAATGGGAGAGGATGTTCTGCTTAGCGGTATCTCCTTAAGTGAAGGAGCACCGGAATTGACGGAAGAGGAACTGGCGAACCGGCAGGTGTGTGAATGAGGTTATGGTTTGGTGGGTTGGAGATGCTGAGGACTTTTTGATTGTAAAATCAGGTCGGGCACTAATTTGTCTAAAAATTTTACGATTATTCCTTAAACTACATTAAACAAAAAGCTTAGAAAACTGGGTAGTGTCCCGGGTTTTTCCTATTAATGATAGATCATAGGGGTAGAGGCAAAACTCCTTCTTAAAAAGTTTTATAAACGAAAAAATGCCCCAGATTGATCGACCATGGGGCATTTTGTTAGAGGAATAGCAGTGTCTCATACTTATGTGGCAATGCGTAAAGGTTATTATCACTAGCAATTGTCAGATGATCAACTTCGCCCAGAAATAACCAATAATGCAAGATATGCTTACAGAAATTAACCCCGGCAACATGAAACTGTGGTTTAAGAGATACTTGCCAATTTTAGTGGTTCCTGACCGGTCAAAGTTCATGGAAGCAATGTCACTTGGATAGTTCGGAATAAAAAAGTAACCATAGACCGAAGGCAATATCCCTACCAGAACCGCCACGGGAATACCAAGGGCAAATCCAAGAGGCATGACAGCAAGGACTGTGCCTCCTTGCGTGTTAATCAAAACTGACACCGCAAATAATGCAAAAGCAAAAGACCATGGGGCGGCCTGAACAATAGAGTTGATCGATTCCTTCATTGTGCCGATATAGGTTCCGAAGTATGTGTCGGACAACCAGGCAATGCCATAAATAGCCACAATCGCGACCATTCCTGCCTGAAAGACAGTTCCTCGGACAACTTCCACGGGCTTAACCCGGCAGATGAGCAAAATTAGGCCGCCAATGAGCAACATGACAATCTGTATCACGAGGGTCATGCTAAGTGTTTTGGGTGGCGAGCCGTACGCAGGGAGAAGGCTAGGAAACAGTGCAAAGATCCCTATCAAAATCAGTGCGCACGAAAATATTAATACAGAATTTTTTGCAGACTTAGGCAGGGTTTTGCCTAGAGAAGTGATTGATTCACCAAACATGTAATTTGTAATTTCGGGATCTTCCAGTCGCGCCTGATATTCTGGGTCATCAGTCAATTCTTTGCCTCTACGACTTGAGTAAAGAGCTGCGAAAAAGAGACCAATCATGCAGGACGGCCACGTGACAGCGAGTACTTGCAGTATAGAAACGCCGGCGTTGTTTGAAACCGTCATGGAGACAAAGGCCACGACTGCCGCAGCAATCGGTGAGCACGTAATACCCACTTGAGCAGCCACTGAGGACACCGCAACCGGTCTCTCGGGCCTAATACCTTCCTTCAAAGAGATATCGGCGATAATCGGCATCAGAACGTATACCACATGCCCTGTCCCGCAAAGGACAGTCAGAAAAAAAGTACAATACGGTGCAAGAAATGTAATTCTGGTGGGGTGTTTGCGAAGAAGCCGCTCAGCTATCTGAATAAGAAAGTCCATTCCACCAGCAGCCTGAAGGATTCCCGCGGTGGTAACGGCCGCGATAATGATATAGATAACGGTGGTAGGAGGAGAACCTGGTTTCATCTGGAAGATGAGCACTAAGACGGCAAGTCCTATGCCGGAAAGGACGCCAAGAGCAACCCCTCCTCGCCGAGCTCCAAAATAAAGACAAGCCAAAACAATTAAAAGCTGAATGATGGGTAACATTTTTGTGCCTCCTCTGAAAGGATAGAAGTTGTTATCTCTTTTCCATTTCAAACACAAAAGTTCACCAAAGGTACTGCTTTTAAAAGAAATTATACAAGATGTCGAACATCAAACAAGGACCCTAGATGAACTCTCTGGGGCAATATAATCGATTTTTCACAAATCAGACCCTTTGAACCAGGAAACCCGGGACACTCACCACATTTTTCTTATTCTGAAGTAACAGTGATCAATTCAGCAGTGCCTTTCCAGCCCAACATAGGATATCTTTTTTCAAAAAAGAAAGAGCAATCATCACAAATCATTCCCAGAAAGCAGCTACGGTTCAAACTGGAGAGAAGGCGAAAATCAATTTTCTACAAGCACGCAGGAGCCGAAATGAATGACACAACTCAGCAAGCGACTGGTAAAAACACTGAAGAAATAGTTGCTAACGAACTCAGAGAGAAGGGCCTGGTAGCATTCAAGCCGGCGCCTGACAGAGGAATTGATTTAGTTGCTCATTTTCCTGGCGATCCTGAAAATCTCATCAATATCCAGATCAAAGGCCGCGGTGCAGTTCAAAAAAACAAGCGTTACAGATGGTTTCAGCTCAGAACTACGAAAGCCCAGAGAGAAAGAGCTTCAAAAGCAGGCCTGGGCGCAGAAAACGCATGGAAAAACAAAGTAGAGAAATGCGATTTTTTTATCCTGGTCTCCCAAAAGCATCAGGAAAAATGGGTTTTCAACAAGAAAGAGATCTATGAAATCATTTTGCACAACAAGCAAGTCTACGGAAACCGAACAGACAACAAAGAAGGCAAGCAGGTCGAGATGGATCTTGATATCGAGGTAAACGGCCGTCCGTTAACGTCTTTATTTGAAAAAAATTGCAATAATTTCGATCCTATCGTTGAGGCGCTACAGGCTCAAAGATCCAACTGAGAGACACAGAGGCCCCCTCCTCTGATTTTTAAGTCTAAGCAAGACAGTTGCTCCTTCACGCCATAATTCCCTTATAAATTAAGCATATAGCCTGACCCAGCCCCAAGATCAATATAACTCATTTCAGATCGCTATTTTTTATTTTCTTCCAGCGATAATCAGGTGGTGATTTATGAAACTTGAGCCTGGAAGATGGAATGATGCGACATCAGGAAGTGGGGCCAGCCAATCTATCATTTCAACTGGAGCCTTTTTTACCATCTGAATCAAATTCTGTACAACTGCGTCAGAATCTATCACCCTCCTTGCCCATTTATCGAATTCGTGCCGCTTGGTTAAGCATTCAGTATGTTCAATTATAAATCCTGCCGATCTGAACATTTTACACCATTCATCCTCTGAGTACGCTCTGTTGTGCGCTGGATCCCGAAGTTGTTCAAACTCATCTATAAGTCGTCCTGAAGCTCTATTTTTCGGTAATACCTGATCCTGCATGACAAAAAGGCCACCCGGTTTGAGCACCCGATAGGCTTCATTCACAAATTTTTGGCATTCGGGAAAATGATGAGGAGCTATCCGGCAGGTGACAAGGTCAAAAGTTTTATCGTCAAAAGGAAGATCTTCGGCATCCGCATGTTTAAATTCAATGTTAGTCACATTTTTTTGATTGCGTACAAATTGTTCTGCGGATGCAAGCATATTTGGAGTGATATCCGTAGCAACAACCCTCTTTACATGTGCAGAGAGAGCCAAAGCAGTATGTCCCCCTCCTGTTGCAACATCAAGGGCCTCCCAGGATTTTTGAGGATTTGCTATGGCGATTAAGCGAGCAAGGTCATCCCCTTTGGCATGGGTTTCACTTTTTACATAAGCATCGCCAACTTTGCTGAAGGATTCAATAGAGCGTTGTTTAGAGTCGTTTTTTGCCATCAGAAGTGCCCTTTCGGTAACTAGTTGCCATCCGGAAACTCCGAAGGGCAACGGCTAAGTTTTCAGATTGGAAACGAACAATTTTTCGTTGTGGCAAGGAAATCAAGGGGTTGCGCGGAGGCGTAGTCCTTTACGCCGCACAAGAAAACCCGCAGATTGACACCGCCACAGCGGAAAAGGGCCGTTTCCGGTGCAAAAGGGGTCAGGTCTCGCTTTGACTTTTGCGAAGACACTGCTCCATATTTTCAAAAATCTTACGCACAACCTGATCTGTTTTTAGCACTTTCTGGGCTCGGACAATGCTGCTGCTGACAGTGCGGTAATTGGCGATTTCAAAACATTGCCCTATTTCAGCCAAAGACTTACGTGAATGTATGCGCAGGTCAAATCTCTCGGCTGCTTCGCTTCACCGCGCCGCGAAGTCAGCAGCTGCTCACTGGTTATGTAGTGAACTCAACAGACAGTATTGCAGATTGTGGAACATTTTTAGAGCGAGGTGACGAACCAAGCCGTCTGCGAATCCTATCAATAAGCCCTAAATATCTTCTTTCCGACGGCCACGGTTCATGACATGGCACCGGGATATTCTATGCGTAGAGGTCTAGGCATGAAGAAAACATAGCAGCCAGCAATCAAAGGCCAAGACAAGACCTGACCCCTTTTCTTCAACAGCCTGCTAATGACATTTTGTTGTTTTGAATCGCCCCCGGTATCCTAGACACTCCCTGCTTTCATGGAATGTCGCCGTTCGAACTCAACCGGAGACAGGCGGTTATTATAGCCATGCCGCCGAATTGGATTATAGAACATTTCGATGTAGTTGAAGATGTCCTGTCGGGCGCCTTCACGAGTTTTGTAGATTTTACGCCGTATCCGTTCACGCTTGAGGAGCTGAAAAAAGCTCTCGGCAACAGCATTGTCGTGACAGTTGCCGCGGCGGCTCATGCTGCACACCAAATTATGCGACTTCAAAAAGCTCTGCCAATCGCTGCTGGTGTACTGGCTGCCCTGATCGGAGTGGATCAGAACTTCATTTTTCGGCTTGCGTCGCCAGATTGCCATGATGAGCGCATCCAGAACCAGATCAACATGCATTGTTGGCCGCATTGACCAGCCGATGATCTGACGAGAAAACAGGTCGAGGACAACGGCAAGAAACAGCCAACCTTCGTAAGTACGAATATAGGTAATGTCCGTGACCCAGACTTGATTGGGTTCTTGGACGTCAAACTCTTGATTGAGATGGTTCTCAGCCAATATCGCAGGTGAACCACTCTTGTAGCGTGGCTTCTTGTAACCGATCTGGGCTTTTAGGCCAGCGAGCTTCATCAATCGAGCGACGCGATTAGCTCCGCAGGTTTCGCCAAGTTCCTGTAGATCATCGTGGATCTTGCGGTAACCATAGACGCAGCCACTTTCCAGCCAGAGCTGCTTGATGAGTCCCAAGAGCCGTTCGTCATCGATTTGCCTTGCTGACTTGGGCTGTTTGAGCCAGGCATAGTAGCCACTGCGATGAACCTTCATCATGCGGCACAGGTTGCGCGTTGCAAATTCCTGTTGATGTGCCCGGATAAAGGCATACTTCACTGGGACTCTTTGGCGAAGTATGCGGTGGCCTTTTTTAGGATGTCACGCTCCTCGGTGACACGCCGTAGTTCAGCCTTAAGACGCTTGATCTCAGTCTGCTGGTCATCCATTTGGGCTGCATGCTGAGGACCTTGACCATATTTTTTGCGCCAGGAATATAGGCTGTGAGTTGTTACGCCCAAGCGTTCAGCAACTTCCTGGACGGAATAGCCTCTTTCAGTGATCTGGTTGACGGCTTCGATCTTGAATTCTTCGGTGTAGCGTCGGTTGCTCATATGTTCCTCCTGAAGTCATTTTTTATAACTCAGGAGTGTCTAGGATTCTAGGGGCGATTCATTTGCTATCTATTCGTCGTTTTGCACTTTACGCAACTGAATTTGTTTTTTTACTGCATAAAACAATATCAATAATCCCCAGAAGGTAATAGATACCGTAAATTTGAAATCGTAATCTAACCCGCCATTGCAAATATACAAAATTCCGATGAGAAGAAAAAAAGCCCCTACTGGAAATGCCAAAATTCTAAACACTTTAAATTCTAAGATGTCTTTCCGTAAAAATGATTTCAATTTCGTCATGACATTACATTTCCGCTAACGATTGAGGTACCGGCGGCGATGCGAACTTATGAGTAGCACCGAAGTTTACGAATATCTGCGCAGCTACTTTCCGTCCGCGTTGATTCTGGGATTAAGCATCTCATTCATTGTAAACAACGATTGTACCCGCAGCGAAGTCGTGAATAGCTCTTCGGTCTTTTGTGAATGAAATTGCAAAAAGGGATAAGATTCCCAAGGTTATCTTGACAATGATACGTGCATACGCCGCCGGAATTGATATTTTTCCAAAATTAGACACTTTTCTAATACGAATGCCCGCGAGTTTCTGGCCTATGGTGCAGAAACGACTTGTGAAAATTGGTTCGTATGCAAAAAACATAAAACAAATAACTGCGATACGGGCATAGTCGGTAACTTCGTTGCCTTGGTTAAGAAAGTACGAGGCAACAAAGAACACAATCATGATGAAGCAGCCGTCGATAAATGTTGCCATGTACCGACGTAGAATCGATGGGTAATTCATGTCCCCTCCATTTAGTAGGCTGCCTCACGGTTCATGATAACCGGGGGCAACGTAACGCTCGGTCAATACCGCAGCTGACTGTGCTGTGACTGGCAATTTCAAAACATTGCCCTATTTCAGCCGAAATCTAACGTGAATGTATTCGCAATAGCGACATGGCCAAATTGATATAAAAAAACATAGTCGCCAACAATCAAAGATCCGAACAAGACCTGAACCATTTTCCTTCAAAATTTCAAACAGTTAACATTATATAGAGCACCATTCTACCACCTAACAGGCTTACCAAAACGATCCAGGTAACGAAGGCCAGTTTTCCCTTCTTGAGCAACAATAGTGTCAACGATATCCCCGATCACTTCTTCAACGGTAAATTTAGCCTCTTTGCCGCCCATGTCTGTTTTAATCCAGCCAGGGGCTAAAAGTAGAAGTGCTCGATTTTTTCCCTTCCGAACAGCAAAACTTCTCATAATCATGTTCAGTGCTGCTTTACTTGCCCTATAAACGTCGTTACCACCGTTTTCGTTGTCGGCAATGCTTCCCTGTCCCGAGGACATCACGCCAACAATTCCACCTTGACGAACATTCTCTGTGAGCTGTTCAAGCACCCGCATTGGGGAAAGCGTATTCGTCACCATGACTCGAACAAACTCTTCTGTTGAAATCTCACCGATGGTTTCTTTCATGCCCTTTTCGTTGGCGACACCCGCACTAACAAAAAGGAGGTCCAATGATTCTCCAATCAAATTGGATTTAAGGCGTTCAATTTGAGATGGGATTGTCATATCGAGATATTTGACCTGAAGTTTACCATCCCACTTTTCAGCCAGATTATGGAGCTCAGTTCTTTTACCCTCACGTACAGTTCCAATGACGTTCCAATTTCGCTTTAATAGCTCTTCTGCAATAGTTAACCCAAGTCCTCTTGAAGCTCCGACGATGAGAGCAGTCTTGATTTTCGACATATTTCCTCCACCAGATTCAACGCATTGGTGCGCAGCGTCAACCTAGACGAAATGGTTCACATATAATGCGGTTGGCTCCCCCCCGGGCCACCTGAAGGCGGCTACTTGAGCAGAACCTTCCAGAACAATACTTTCTCGCTGCCGAGCCAGGTCGCGAATGACTTCTCCAAGATGCTGCCGGATTCGACCATAAAGTATTTTCCAGCGGCACGTCGGAATCCAAAAATGTAGCATGGTACTTGCAATACTATACCGAATGACATAAAGCTTTGTATGTTGTTCAACGGAAGCCTCCTTTTCTGTAAACTTTGAGGGGTTCAAAGAAGAGAGGCTTTCAATGACTTCAGGAACTGTCAAACTTTTCGGGTCCCCCGGCAAAGCCAGGAGGATTCCTTTCGTACCAAATTTGTACATAACTACGGCAACCGACTGCATGCACTCAGGAGGAATCAACTCATGTCCACACGCAAAGCTCTTAATCTTAAAGACCTCGAACTCAAACCAGAAGATCTTGGGGGCTTTGATATAAAGGATTTAAAATGTCACGCTTGCAGCGGCTACGGTAGTTGTGGTTATCGGATGTATCGATTGCTGGATGGAAAACCAGTACTTATCTGTCAATTACGCAAACAGCAACTGACTGAGGAACGCGATCAACAGAGTGCAAAAACACCAGAGTGACTCGCCCCTACAAAAGCAACGGTGATCAAATCAGCAGTATCGTTCCGGTCCAACCCATTGCGCGACAGAATACCGATCGCCATGCGCCCACCCGATGGGCAAGCAACTCTCTATCGCCTGCAAATCGCTTCCACTCAGCGATATCTCTGCGCCTGCGGCTAATTCTTCCAAATGAGAGACGGATCGGGTGCCGGGAATAGGCAAAATGTGGTCCCCCTGATGCAAGAGCCAGGCGATGGCAAGAGACGCGGTTTTGTAGCCCATCTCCTTAGCGAGTAAACGGAAGCGGTCCGTCGCGGCGATATTATGGTCGTAATTGGGTTTCAGAAATCTTGGATTGTTTTTTAAAAAATCGATCGATTGGCATTTATCAAATGAGTGCGGATCATCGGTCAGCAGGCTGCGCCCGACCGGGCTGAACGCCACCAGAGAGGTGCCAAGTTCTCTGGTCCTCTGCACGAGGCCCAATTCCGGTGAGCGCGTCGAAAGTGAATATTCAGATTGCACAGCACCCACGGGATGAATGGCTGCCGCCAACTGGAGTGAGGAAGGAGCGATTTCAGAGAGGCCGAATTGTTTTATCTTGCCGGATTTGACGAATTCCGCCAGGGTCTGCGTGACCTCTTCAATAGGGCAATCGGGGTCGCGCCGATGGACATAAAAAAGTTCGATCTGCTCAACCCCCCAAACGCTTCAGGGATTTATCCAGTTCCGATTGCAGGTGGCTGAAGCTGTTGTCAAAATGTCTGCGGCCATCCTTATCGCGCTTGATAGAGGCCTTTGTCGCAATCTTGAAAAAATCATTTTTATTGCCACGCTGATCTTTAAGAAACGAACCGATACGTTCCTCCGACACCCCCTGACCGTATACGTTTGATGTGTCGATATGATCAATGCCAAGGTCCAACGCCTTGCGCAATATGGCGTGTGATTTTTCTGTATCCGTTGGCCCGTAGAAGTCGGAAAACGACATGCCGCCTATTCCGACGGCAGAAACAGTCGTCCCGATATTCCCTAAATTTCGCTGTTTCATTTTTTTGCAATGCCTCCTAGGTCGACACAGGTCTGGCAGGGTTGATGGTGTTGGGGATTTGCAGAATGTTTTGCTCCGAAACAAGACCGCTATAACATATTGTTACCACTATAGCACTGTGCGAAAGCGATGTGTCGCCAGAATCTCCAAACTCTATCAGGCTGTTGGAAAACAGCTTGTTGAGCCCATGGACGGACGGGCTTGAAAATGGCCAGGAATGAACTTTTTCAACGCCCTGCTCTACGGCACTGCCGATTCCTGTGAGTGGCGTGAATTGAACCAGTCAAAGAATCGGACGTTAAGCGAAATGGTCCGCGTCGGCCGTGGTTTTTGATTGACAGTTGCGTGCCCTGTCTCCTACAACGATAAACAGCTCGGTTTTCGGGAGGGGAGCAGTTCACGGCGCCACCGGCGCGATCACCGAAAAAACCACACCCTATCCAAGTGACCCATCAGATCGTGCTGACAGCCATGAAATCGAAAAAAACCTCTTGTCTCAATTATTCTGGGGACCCTGATCGGTGCCTCCAGCGGTTTGTTTATTAAAAGCATCTCGTTCAGCGCCCTGGCCTTCAGCGGCTTCCGGATGGGAGTGCCTTTTCTTATCCTCTTGCCCCATGATGATCAAAAAAAGGCCTGGTCTTGGGCCCGCGGGGTGTGCCGGAAAAAGCTCTGGTTCGGCTCTCTGTTCAATGCGGTGCGGATGCTGCTCTATATCCTGGCCTACAAACTCACCTCCATGGCCAACGGAGTGGTTCTTCTCTACCTGTGGCCCCTGTTCGCGTTGCTTCTGGAAGCAGCAGTCCGGAAAAAGAAACTTAAGCTTAAAGAAATCGGCCTTCTTTTTCTGGCCTTGCTGGGAGTGATCTGCCTGAACCTGGAGAAAGGCTTCTCCCTCTCTCCGAATGATCTTATGGGAAGTATCTGCATGATTGCCTCAGCGTTTATCTTTTCTGCATCCGCATTGATCTTCAAGGATGCGCTGGCGGATCACAGCGAAGTGGAAGTTCTCTACTTCCAGAATGCCCTGGGAGCGGTTGTCTTTTTGCCCTTTATGCTGGCAGAGCTGCCAGTTACTGCGGCGGAGGAAACGGGAGTGACTGCCGTATATGGCCTGCTGGTGGGAATTGTGGCTTTTGGCTGCATGTTCTACGCGATGAAGCGGATGCCGATGTTCCAGTACGGAGCCCTGACCTATCTCGAGGTCATCTTTGGCGTGGTTCTCGGCATGCTGTTTTTGCAGGAAGGATTCAGTCTGTTCAAGGGGCTGGGAATCCTCATGGTATTGAGCTCCAGCATCCTCTCCCGTTTTACCGGTGATTCAGCTGGACCTGCTGAGGACACGACACCGAAAAAGGTCCGGTAAGACTTTCCTTCCCAGCAAGTGTCGCTGGATATTATTTCCCCCGGCTCTACCCTGAGGGCGTTGAAATGTCTAGGTGTAACTCTTGAAAGAATATATGCTCGACCTCCTGGGGCAACAAGTAAGCAAGCAAAAACAATAATAACACTTGACATTATAAAGACGACAAAAAAATATTACGATAAATAGATTTCCGGAAAATTTATGATTAAATTCTTAAAAATATTATCTATCTCAATATTCACATATGAAATAATAAACGGAATGGTATATAATATTTGGCGGACAGAATATGACTATTATATTCTTATTTCTGCTCTACTGGTAGCATATATTATAGATATGAAAGAATCTTCTTAAGAATAATTTTTAGATTGAATTAATAGCGACTGTTATTTGAACAATAGAAATTTTATTCGGTCGAAGACAGAATCAAAAGGGGTCAGGTCTCGTTTTGACTTTTGCGAAGACACTGCTCCATATCTTCAAAGATCTTACGCACAACATGATCTGTTTTTAGCGCTTTCTGCGCTCGGATAATACCGCTGCTGACAGTGCTGTAATTGGCAATTTCAAAGCATTGCCCTATTTCAGCCAAAGTCTTACGTGAATGTATGCGCAATAGATACATAGCCAAATCTCTCGGCTGATTCGATTCACCACGCCGCGAAGTCAGCAGCCGCTCCCTGGTTATGCAGTAAACTTGGCACACAGCTGCTTCAATATCAGTGAACTCAACAGACAGTATTGCAGATTGTGGAACATCTTTAGAGCGAGGTGACGAACCAAACCGTCTGCGAATCCTATCAATAAACCCTGCTGACCCAAATATGGAAGGAAGGTTTTTCAGAGAATAAAAATGCTGCACTTCTGGAGTGTTGTCCTGATCAACAAAGTGAAGATATCCGGCAAAGGCCTCTTTGGGGGAAGGTGAAAACATCGCCAGCAATTTATCCTTAAATACCCACTCCCAACCCTTCCGTGATGACAGATACGCACAATGGCTGCTCCACGGATATGCTTCAAGCGATTCGGCCATTTTGGCTTCAAGGGGATTACGGTGGATATACCGAAGCAGTTGCAATAAATGTTCATCATCTTCAACAAGTACGGCCTTATAGCGACCTCGAAACAACTGGCCATCAAGTCGGTGCGTGCGATTAAATCGTTGCGTATAGACACCATTAAGATGCCGCAGACAACGCCCGAGATTACCATTCGGTGTTTGTACCAGAAGATGATAATGATTAGACATCAGACAATAAGCCGCCACACGCAGATTCCACATGCGCGCGGTATCTTTCAGAATTTCCAGGAATAGCTGGAAATCATCCTGATCAAAAAAGATATCTTCTTTCCGGCGGCCACGGTTCATGACATGGTACCAGGCACCGGGGTATTCTATGCGTAGAGGCCTGGACATGAAAAAAGCATAGCGTCAGTAATTAAAAGTCAAAACGAGACTTGCCCCCTTTACTTTAACTTCCTAGTTACAGTGCTGCCTTAAGAGAATTAGCTCCCAATACACCTCACGAAACGAGTCAGTATCAGAACAATCGTGCCGAGGTTTCTCACCAACCAACTCGGCAGCAAGAGCGCAAGATGCGGCGATTCAAATCGCAGAGGCAAGCTCAGCAGTTTCTTTCATTCCATGGATTGGTCAACAACATCTTCCGTCAGCAGCGTCACTTGCTCAGCGCTAAGAGTTATCGTTTCCTTCGGGACCGGGCATTCAACATTTGGCAACAGGATACGTGTACCCAGCAGACAGGGTGGAATGGGGTGATTTGATCGAAGCGGTATTGGAGAAAAATTTCCTCGGGCTATTAACTTGACAATGCCCATGCGTTACATGCCAACTTGATTTCGATCTATTCAACTTCATTTCTATTCATTTAGCTGACACGTTCTGGATTGTGCAATCCAGAATATCCTCCCTTTTCTGATTTATTCAAACGTGTGCATCCCTGGGGACTTCGAATCAGATCATATAATAGCGCCCCCCCTCCCCGCGCTTCTAGCAGCCTTAAAAACGCTAAAAAAACCGCCTGAAAAGAGGAGAAGATTCAGGCGGTCAACAACCAGCGGAGAGAGAGTTCAGCTGGCTACAACTTTTTGAAGAGGAACCTGGTCTTGATAATGGCCAAACTCAGGCCGCCAGACAGCGCCTGGCATGTCCTTTCAGCATCTCCAGGAAGTTCGCCTCGGAATCACCGCGGTAGACCAGCGAAGAGGCCAGTTCGTTGGCGATGATTGCGTAGCGGTATTTGGCCGGCAAATTCTTTAGCCGCAGCCGGAAGCGTTTGGTCGCCACCAGCAGGCGCGGCAGGTGCTCCTCAAGCGCCCGGACAAACAACGGATCGTCGCAGAGTTCAGGGTGCTGCTGGAAATAATCAAAGAGCCGGGCGTAGTGACCGTTGATTTCGGTACTGATCGCCGTTGAGATCTCGGTATAGAGCTGGCTGTTATCCGGTTCCGCCGCCCGTTTCAGGATCAGCTGGGCTTCCTCTTCGGCACGTCGTACCAGAATTTCGAGCACTTCGGCAACGTAGCGCTGCTTGTGCAGCAGAAATTCCTTATCGCTCAGGATTAGGTTGGCGATGATCTCGTAGGATGAAGAGATGACGCCGCACTTGTTGGCCGAAGAGTCGCGCAGGATGACCACCCCTCGCTTCTGCAGTTCGACCCGCGCCGCTGGGGTAATGAAGGAATTGGCCCCTTCAACAACAATCCGGGTGCTTGGCCGCCCGTCCTGCAGCAGGAAACGCTCCCAGTTGTCAGCGTCGATCGTCTCGGGACGCCCGCCCGCGGGGATGAACAGGTCGGCCTCGACGCTGAACAGCAGGCGATTGTAATCGCGAAAGAACTCATCGGTGGTGATCCAGCTTTCAGTCAGCTCTCCCCCACGGCGTTCCATTTTACGGTAGAGCTGGCGCAACCCCTCTCTCTTGTGCTGGTTGCGGTAGATGATGAAGCCCCCTTCGTGCAGCGCCTCTGGATCAAATCCCTCAACGTCGTCGCTCAAAATAATTCGATTCAAGGCTGCGTGATCGGCTCCGGCCGAATCGAAGAGCGCCCCGGTCCCATCAATGATCAGCCGGATTTCAACCTGCGGCGAACGTTCGAGGAGCAGGCGCATGGCATTACCGGCCACGTCGCCATTGGGGCCGCCGGTGAACTTGACGCTGTAGGGATCGTTGCGGATGTCGATACCGAGATGCTGCATGGCGATCTCGGCGAAGGTCACCACACCGGTCGAGGTAACACCGAACTCCTTATGGTTGATACCAACCTCTTTGCTGGAGATCACGCCGACCCCGAGCAGGTAGCCACGCCGCACCGACTGCCGGGCGATCAGCTCGACCATCGAATCGTGCATGTTCTCGTCGGGCCCGAGCTCGATCGCTTCATCTTCACCGTAATAGTCGACCACCCGCGGGTCCCTGGCCCGGCCGTTCTCGGTGACGAAGATGTCGAAGAAGGCATTGATGAAGCCGAACTGTAGCTTGTAGAGACGCCGGGTGACCAGCTCACGATCCGACAGGTCCGCGGCGTCAAGAACCACCACCATCTTCGATCCACCCTCATAAATATCTTTGTTTTTCAGGTGCTGGGTATGGGCGAGTACGTAGTTCTCGCGGAAGATCGTGTTGGAGATGGTGATAAAATCGTCCCATCCCTGGCTCATCACCGTACGCCAGCCGCCACGGGCGATATCGGAAAAGCCGATGTGGTAACCGGCGCCGTGGCGGCCGTAGAAGAAGGTGATCCTGAACGGCCGGTCGGGGGGCAGGTCGCCAGTGAACTCGGGGCCGAGTTCCTCAAGATAGGTCGGATCGAGGCGGAAGGCCAGAGCTTGTTTCTCCGCGACGAAGCAGTTGGTCTTCAGGGTGTAGCGGATAAACAGCAGGGCGGTCCGGAAAACGCTACGGCGGATTTCGTCAAGATACCGGTGACCGGTATTATAAGCTTCGATCGCACCGTTCACCTCTTCCAACAGCTGTTCATAGCGTTGTTCGCGTTTTTCCTGGAGCGGATCGAAGCGGGCATGGAAGAGCTCGACGAGCTGCAGGGCAATGTTCGGATGCTGGGTGAACGCATACATGACGTCGGCAAAACTGAAACGGTCCGGCTGGTTGTGCGCCATGTTGGTGTGACAGAAACTCGCCATGGCGTTGACCAGGGCGGCCTGCTCCCCGGTCATCAGCCCACGGCGCAATAACTTGCGGTAAGGGGCGGAGGCGGTCGACAGGATCTGGGTGTTGTAGAGTTCCGACTGCAGGCGCAGGTAGACGTCCGACCCCTTGTCAACCAGTTCCTCGTTCCGGCTGCGAATATAGAAGGTCCCGAGGAAGTAGGGATGCACACCGTTACTGATGGTCAGGCAGTAGGCCCGCCGGACCCCAAGTTCGAGCCGGTTGAACACCTCCATGGCCTGGGCCAGGAAATCGATCTGCGGCGGATTGGCCGCAGCGAACATCACCCGGTATTCCGGCTCTCCATCCGGGGCGATTTCTGTGGCCGCTTCGACATCGAAGTAGATTCCTCCCTGAAGACTACTCTGTTCGTACATCCAGAGCAGTTGGGCAACCCGTTTGGGTGGGGACACCCGCACATATTGCTCGTTGTTGAGCCAGAGCAGTTGCAGGAGGTAAGAAAGCCGGGCAAAATTGAAGCGCGGATAGGATTGCTTCAGCACTTTCCGGATATGGCTGCGGATCCGTTGCGGGATCTTGATATCCCGGGCCTCGCTGATCTCCCGGTGATCCTTGCGGTCAAACTCGAAGCGCTGCAGTTCCAACCCGCCCTCCTGTCCTGGTAGCGGTTGTCCCGATTGGGTGAACTGTGCGTAGGAGATATCCCGCTCCGGTAGCCCATCAAGGGTGCGGTAGAGCGATCCGGGGCGGTTCAGACTGGCGACAATCAGGCGCTTTTCCCTATCGACCAGCACCAGTTTTTCATCGGTTCCCAACGCGTGCAGATTAATTGCCAGGGATGCAATTGCTTTCGGTTCGTCCTGCATAGTGATTGAGAAATAGGGGCCCATCTGTTTGAGCAACCAGTTCAAATTGGCGGCTGACCGATTTAAACTGCATTCGATCTCTCTTAGCACCCCATCGGCGAAACGTTGCTTGGTATTATCAGCCATAGTTTAAATTATCCTATATTGGAAAAATGACATAACTCAACCTTGAATATGTTTTCCATGAGCTCATCTCAACTATTACTTTTTATTTACTTTTCCTACGGAACATCTGCATCAAGGCGTGACGGGCTATGTCGGGGTTTTCCTTCAACCGACGTCGCGAATATGGCATCCAGGATTCACCATAAGGCAGATAAATCCTCAGGGGATGCCCCCGATCAATCAGAATCTTTCGCAGCTCAGGATCGACACCGAGAAGCATTTGAAATTCATACTGCTCACTACTCAAACCGTGTTTGTCGATCAAGCGCAACGCCTCAAAAACAAGTTTCTCGTCATGGGTCGCGATGCCCACATAAGCCCCATACCTGAACATACGGTCCAAACATTCAACATAGCTGTGATTGATAATCGTCATGTCTTTCCAGGCAGCACTGCGCGGTTCGTTATAAATCCCCTTACAAAGCCTGAAGTGCATCGGCTTATCGCTTAGATCATCAATATCTTGCAGAGTTCGCCGCAGATATGCCTGTAAAACAACGCCAACATGTTTTGGAAATTCTTCTCGCAGCCGCCGATAAAACGTTAATGTTTTATCTGTACACTCGATATCTTCCATGTCGATCCGTACGAAATTGTCAAATTCAGCAGCTTTAGAGACAATCTCGTGAATGTTGCTGTAGGCAAAATCTTCATCCAGCAACAGGCCCATCTGGGTCGGTTTGAGTGATAGGTTTCCATCCAGTTTTTCTTGATTGATGGTTTCAAGAATTTCCAGACACTGATTTTTGAAAAAAACCGCCTCCTCTTTAGTTTTGATGAACTCCCCAAGAATATCCAGAGTCAGGACCATCCCCTGCTCGTTCAATTGGCGACCAACTCGAACGGCATCACCGAGCTGCTTGCCGGCAATGTAGCCTTTGGCAAAAAAACCGACGATTGGTCCAGGGACATACATAATGGTTTTAGAAACCAAGTAGTTGAATATAGACATGTTTGCTCCGATTCAGTAGCTATAAACAAACCTAGGCAAGTGAACCAAAATCACTTCTGTCCAGCTAGATTCAGAATACTTATTCCTCATCCATAAATGGGTATTCGAAGTTCTCTGGTGCATCGAAGGTTTCCTTGATGGTACGGGAGGAAACCCAGCGCAGGAGGTTGAGAGGTGAACCCGCTTTGTCGTTGGTGCCCGATGCCCGGGCGCCTCCGAACGGTTGCTGACCGACCACGGCACCGGTCGGCTTATCATTAATATAGAAATTACCTGCCGCGTTTTTGAGTTTATCCATGGCCAAGCTAACAGCACTGCGCTCGGTGGCGAAAACTGCACCAGTCAGAGCGTACGGCGAGGTCTGGTCACAAACATCCAGGACCAGTTCATACTCGTCATCAGGGTAAACGTAGATGGTCAGGACAGGACCGAATATTTCTTCTTCCATGGTGCGGAAATTTGGCGCCTTGGCAAGAATAACCGTCGGCTCAATGAAGTATCCAACGCTGTCATCGTAACCGCCACCGATGATCACCTCAGCCTCAGATGATGCCTTCGCGTAGTCGATGTATGAAGTGATACTAGTAAAGGCAGCCTTATCGATGACTGCAGAGAAGAAATTACTGAGGTCCTCAGTCGGACCGATCTTGATTTTGGCAATATCGGTTTCAAGCTCTTTGCGCAGGGCATCCCACATCCCTGCAGGAACGTAGGCGCGGGACGCAGCAGAGCATTTTTGCCCCTGGTATTCAAAAGCGCCTCGAATTAATGCAGTCGTCACCTTGCGTAAATTGGCCGAATTGTGCACAACAACGAAATCCTTGCCACCAGTTTCACCAACAATTCGTGGATAGGATTTATAGCCAGCAATGTTTTCACCTATCGTTTTCCACATATCCTGAAACACTCTAGTCGAGCCAGTGAAGTGAACACCACCCAAGTCTTTGTGTGGCAGACAGATATCGCCGATCTGGCGTCCTGAGCCAGGAATAAAGTTGATAACACCATCAGGCATACCTGCTTCTTTCAGAATTTTCATAAACAGGTAAGGCGTATAGACACAGCTCGATGCTGGTTTGAGCAGTACCGTATTGCCCATGATTGCCGGCGCGGTTGGCAGGTTTCCAGCTATTGCAGTGAAGTTGAACGGCGCGATCGCTAGCACAAAACCTTCTAGTGGACGCTGCTGCACATAGTTCCACACCCCTTTAGGGGAGATCGGTGGCTGATCGCTGTAGATCTGCTGGGCATAATTAACATTAAAGCGTAAAAAATCGATCAACTCGCAGGCGGCATCAATCTCGGCCTGGAAAGCCGTCTTGCCAGTCGTCAACATACTGGCGGCATTCATCTCAAAACGATACTTACCAGATAAAAGCTCGGCTGCCTTCAGGAATATGGCGGCTCGCTCTTCCCAACGAAGCGCTTCCCATTCCTGCTTTGCAGCCATAGCTGCATGCACTGCCATCTGGATCTCTTCTTCACCAGCCATGTGGTATTTGGCCATCAAATGGTTGTGATTGTGGGGCATAACTACCTCTGCAGTCCTGCCGGTCCAAATTTCGTTGCCACCAATGATCAATGGAATCTCTATCGTTTTAGATTTGATTTCCGCTAGAGCTGTTTTGAGCCGTGACCGTTCAATTGTGCCTGGTGCATAGGAATAAACCGGTTCATTGCTAGGGATAGGAACATTGATTACTGCGTTGTTTAAAAGATTCATAACTCATCCTCTTCTTTCAATAATGGGAAAAACGGATGTTAACCATGCAATCAAGGACACTCGGTTTGCACTTTGAGTGCCAATCTAAAACTATTATTTTTCCCCTTTTATTTCATATAGTTACGAGATTAACAATTATTAGAAAACTTGATATTCCTCAACAAAAAAGGCGAATCATGCAATTGGGCATGATTCGCCAAACAGAAAGGTATTTATGAACTTACTTAATTTAGACTATATTTCTTTAATTTTCTTGCGATTGTGGATTGATTGACATTTAAATATCTAGCAATTTTATATTGGTTAGTAAATTTTCTGGTTGCATTTATGAGACAGTGTTTTTCCGCAAATTCAATTACTTCGGCTAAAGTTTTCCCATTTATCCAGTCAGTACTCAGTTCGCTAATTTCTTGATTTTCAATTGTATTGATTTGGGAAGGTAAATCTGAAGGATCTATTAGTTCAGAATCAGTCATTACTACGAGCCTTTCACAAATATTCATGAGTTCTCGAACATTACCTGGATAAGAGTATGATTCTAAAATATCTAGTGCCTTTCCGCTAATACGCTTGTTAATTCCATTAATTTTTCCAAAATATTCTATATAGTGCCTCAACAATGGAATTATACATTCTCTTCTCTCCCTAACAGATGGGATATAAATCGGCACAACATTCAATCTATAATATAAGTCATGACGGAATAATCGGTCCTTTATCATTCCTTCAAGATCTCTATGAGTAGCAGCTATAATTCTAACATTGACTTTTCTTTCTTGACTCGATCCTAACCTCGCTACCTTCCCATCCTCTAATATTTTAAGTAATTTAACTTGTGATGACAGTGGCAATTCAGCTATTTCGTCCAAAAAAAGTATCCCATTATCAGCTAGTTCAAGATATCCAGGCTTACCGTTCTCTAAAGCTCCAGTAAATGCTCCCTTTTCATGACCAAACAGCTCTGCCTCAATGAGTGACTCCGGGATTGCTCCACAATTTATTTTTATCAAAGGGAAATTTTTTCTTTTTGAATGATTATAAATTAAATCAGCAATCATTCCTTTACCAACACCAGATTCACCTAAAATCAACACAGATGATTCCACCTTACTTACTTTAATTGCTTGCTCTAATGCTAGTATCATTGGGGGGCTCTTCGCAATAACTCTGCGTGCCTCTATTTCTATCGACTGCATTTCGAGTATTTTGTGTCTAAATCTGTTATTCAGAGCATCTTTTTCTTCAAGTTCTCTTTGTAATCTGTCAATTTCAGTTATATCTCTTTCGCTGACAACTATCCTTAATATTTCCCCATCATCATCAAGAACTGGAGTTGCTATTGACATAAGTTTTTTATTATATTTGCACTGCAATAATGATATTTTCTTTTTAGAAATACTTGCTTCAAGAGCGGCTGAGCGATCAATAAACCCATTCTCGACGAGATCTCGAATATTTCTTCCAATTATTTTTCTTGCTTTCACTTGATGAATTTTTTCGGAGGCAGGGTTCATCCGAATCACAATTCCCTGAGAATCACAAACAAATAGACCATCAGATGATGAGTTTATAATAGCATCTAGCTCTTTATTTAAAGTGCAATCTATTGAATTCATAATGATCCAATCATATTAAATATAAATTTTAATAGATTCCTGCTCGCATCTCAAAAATGCATTGATGCATCCCGCCTTCTTTAGTAGGCACACCTCAGTTGAAATATTTCATCCTGTGGTCTCTACCCAGAACCCAGATCAGCTAATTTTTAGAATCAAGTTTACGTTATGTTTCTCCCGAAACTGATCCGGCCTTAACTGACCCAGCAATGAAATGGGGTCTAAAACCAATATAATCTCTTCGCCGTGCTTCGACTTTTGGATGCGCATCGGCCATTGACAAAAAATAGTGTTTTTAAACGCTCATCCCGAAAACAACCATTGAGCGATTGCATGAAGGCATTGCCCGCCGACTTTCCTGTCCAGCAAAAAGCCAAAGTCACTCCGCTCTCATAGCCCGAACGGTCAAGACCCATGGAAATAAATTCTCTGACGCTATCAACCTGCATTCGCTCTGGGCAAAGATTTCTCAAAAGCCGAAGTTATTCCATAACCGAAACCACATCTTTGCTTTGTATGCCCCGATCAACACGAATCGACAAGCATTCACGACTAAAATCATTGACCACAGTTAAGGCCTTATTTGGCGCCCACTAAGCAGGGTATCCGCGACAAAATCCCGCACCAGCATTAATGCATAGGGAGGCCTTGGGTCGCTCAATTCAGCGTGCAGCAGAAACGAAATTGCGAAAACATCCGAGGCTAAACTTCAATTCTCCTTAATAGATACGATAAGCGACTTAACAACCTTCATACCTTAGAAGTAAGTAAATCAAACAATAGCCATAGGGAATCAGAGTAACTGCAAAGGCCAATATTCTCTTCTCAACATTATTTAAATTAGGTTTAAATATTTTAACTATTATTTTTTATCTTAAAAAGCCCGCTTGAAATATCAGGCGGGCTTTTTAAGATAATCAACATAAAATAAATAATTATCTTTAATAATATTAAAAAAATTAAGAATCAATATGTACAATTTCTGATTTTGATCTATTTCTATTTGTAAGAATTATAATTATTGAAAAAATTCCAAAACCAATTATATCAGTAACAATACCAGGTTTAATAAGTACAAATGAAGAGAACAAAAACATACCCCTGAAAAAATAATTTATTTTTCTCCCCCAAAACCAGCCCTGAACAGAAGTTGCTAAAGCAAACGTACCTACAAGTGATGTAAATACAGATATAACGATCCCCACAATCGATCCTTTCAACAGTAATGTGGGATTATACGCAAACATAAAAGGAACAATAAATGCAGAAATACCTAATTTCACTGATAGAAAAGCAACCTCCAAAGGCTTAGCCCCCGCAACGCCAGCACCTGCAAAGGCGGCCAATGCAACTGGCGGAGTGATTGCGGATAAACAAGCATAGTAAAAAACAAACATATGGGCCGCCAACAAGGGCACTCCCATTTCGACCAAAGCAGGTGCCATGACTGAAGCAGTAATAACGTATGCCGCTGCAGTAGGCAGTCCCATCCCAAGCACAAGACAAGCTATCATCGTAAGAAACAATGCAACAATTAAGATATTTCCAGAAAATGAAATAATTAGGCTAGCAAATGTCAACCCAACACCAGTTAAATTCAATACACCAATTATAATTCCTGCAGTAGCACAGGCAGAAATAATTCCAATGGCTGAGGTTGAACTATTAACTAATGCACTAAGTATCTTACTAGGGTTCATTATTGTGTTTCTTGAAAATGACGAAACAATTAAAACAGATAAGATAGCCAACAATGCTGCCTTATTTGGACTTGACTTCAAAACAGTCAAAACAAAAATAAGAACTAGCAATGGAGTAACTAAAAAACCTTGCTTTTTCAAGGTCTCAATCGGGCTTGTAACCTCACCCTTCTCCAATCCCGTTAGACCGATTTTTGCGGCCTCTAAATCAACCATGACATAAACAGCGACAAAAAACAGCAATGCGGGAACAACTGAAGCAACAACAATATCAAGATATGGAGTTCCCGTTAATGATGCCATTATAAATGCGGCAGAACCCAGAATTGGCGGCATTATCTGCCCCCCTGTCGAAGCGACAGACTCAACGGCACCCGCAAATCCAGAGGAATAACCAATTCGTTTCATTAATGGGATCGTAAATGCACCGGTGGTAACAACGTTAGTCACTGAAGTCCCTGAAACGGTCCCCATTAAAGCACTAGCGAAAACGCCTGCTTTTGCAGGCCCTCCACGCCTTTGTCCAGCAGCCCCTAAAGCAAAATCAATGAAAAACTTCCCCGCCCCTGACGAACCTAAAAACGCGCCAAACACAACAAAAATAAAAACAAAATTTGCAGTTGCACTAATTGGGGAGCTAAAAATCCCGTCAAATCCAGTGAGGTATCCAAATATCCTAGCCCAGCTATATCCGCGATGCCCTAAAATGCCAGGCAAGAAATAACCAAATTTAGCATAAAGGATAAAACAGATGGCCAATGTCGGTAAAATCCAACCTGAGGTACGCCTAGTTGTTTCGAGCGTTAATACTATTAAGATAGCGGAAGCAAAAACATCTAAATTGGTAGGTGATGTCGCCATTCGCTTGACCAACTCACCCATTTGACTAATTAAGTACACAGAAGACCAAACCATCAACGCAACATATACAAAATCAATTATCTTATCAAATAAGCAAACTTTTTTCCTTCCTGGATATATACCAATTATTAATATGATTGCAGCTGAAACATGAATAGTATAAAAAATCCATGGAACCATTGGATGAAATCCAAGTACATAAATATGGTATAGACTGATAAAAATAGAAAAAATCAATATTGACCACTTTGAAAAAATACTTTTACTTTCTAATTTTTCAATTATTTCAACATTATTTAAAAAATTATTACCAATTTTCAAGATCGAACTCCTTATTAAAATAGTTTCCCCTCATGCATACATAACCATAAGGGGAAACTATTACAAAAAATGCCTTCTTGTCCTAGGGAATAAGTTTCTCAGGAATATGAATTCCGACCTCTTGATAATATTTGATTGCTCCAGGATGAAGAGGAACACTGCTGTTAAGAATATTTTCCTCTAATAGATTTTTTGCAGAAATATCGGAGGCAATCATTTTATTACGTGATTCAAAAGTTGTTTTTACAACATTGTAGATAAAATCATCTGGTAAATCTTTTGATGCTAGAGCTATATTCCAAAACTGGACTACACTAAGATCATTTTTTAAATTTTTGTAAGTACCTTTTTTGATTTTACCAACTGTCCAAAAAGGGTATCTTTCTTTAATTTTATTAATTTCATCGATGGTTAGGTCAATGAATTTGATGTCATGGGTAGTTTCAAGGTCCAGCAAAAACGGAGCAGGAACACCCGACACACCAATGGCAGCATCCACTAAACCATCCTTCAAATTGTTAACTCCAATACTAGTAGATATTGGGCTAATACTCTTTGGGTGAATATTCAACACATTAAGCACGCCATTGCCCGCTAAATCGCTGGTGCTTCCAGCATTACCAGTGATCAGCCTCTTGCCCTCTAAATCAGCGAGGGACGAAATATTACTTGATTCAAGCGCATAAACGTATAAAACGCTGAAATACATAGGGAAAATTGCCCTAACTTTATCATACTTCTTATCAGCCCAGCCCTTTCCATTATATCCTTCCCCCGCAACCCACGTCGTAGCCCAGCCAAAATCAATATCCCCTGCTTGGATCAATTTTATATTGTCACTAGGACCACCCGTAGCTTCCACCGCAAAGCTAGTGTTTTTGATTGCGTTATTCATAATATTTGACCACGCCGCTCCCCAAGCATAATAAGACCCCCCCTGAGGACCTGCTCCGAGGGAAATTCTTTGAGCGGAATAACTATTACCAACTGATAAAAAGATAAACGTCAATATCATAATAGCTAAGCATGATTTTCTCATAATATTTTCCTCCATGTATTTTGTTATGGTTAGAGCAGACACCCCTTTTTCTTTAAATTTTTCTCAAAATAAGCTCTTTAATTCATAATTAAATCTTTATATTTTTAAATTTATTTATCTTTTACTTCACCTCCTTCTATTTTAAAAGTAATTTATTCTTAATTTTTAAATATACTTGTTACTTCTTTAAATAACAGATCATTAGAATTAATAATTTTTTTATTGAGATTTAAAATTTTACTTTTATCATGTTCAATTATTTTTTCTTGTCTTAATATTTGATTTGTTACTTCTGAAGGACTTGGTCCTCCAAGAACTTTACGCGACTTAACATTTAAGATTGGATCCAAAGAAAGTTTTATTTTTTCATCAGTTATTATTATCTCTTCTCCCAATATTTTTTTTGATACATTTGCGATAAGCTCACTATTTATTTCTTCAATATTTTTATGATTGTCTATGATATATGCCACAACATTAGCCACGATTTTATGTGACAACCGGTTAGACAGTCCACTCTCCCTCACGAGTGAATTGCTTAACTCTGAAACAGTACTAAAATTAATACGCGTTCTATCTAGCATGCGATTGCTATTAATTTTCATACTTCCCAATGTCTTAATAAGCAAATAAATGGAAGCCTCTACTTCAAAAAATGAATTCCAAAAGTATCTAACACTTTCAACACTCGAATCCCTACATTGGGAAAATGGTATGTTTTTTAAACAACTTGAAGCTGAGATGAAAGCGCCTTGCAAATGAGCGGCCTTTGCTTTAATGTGCTCAAAAGTAACTGGATTCTTTTTTTGCGGCATAATACTACTGCACATTGCAACAGAATCACTTACTTCAATAAATGAAAATTCATCCGTCGACCAAATATAAAGATCATGACATAAGCGACTTAAATTAATTGTAAATATAGTTAACCCGGACAATATTTCTAAAATGTAATCTCTTGACGCAATTCCATCTAATGAATTTTTGCTACTCCCATCAAATCCCAATAACTTAGAGGTAAAATCTCGATCTATATCAAATGTAGTTGCAGCCATCGCTGCACACCCAAGCGGTGATTGATTTAAATTCTTATAAGCATTTTCTAACCTCAAAAAATCTCTTTCAAATACAGACAAATGCCCCACAAAGTAATGACCCAAAGTTATCGGTTCAGCAGGCTGCATGCAGGTATAGCCCGGCATAACAGTACTTATATTTTCTTTAGACAACTCTAAGATACACTCACGAAGAGAGTTTATCTGAGAGCAAGCTTTGAGCAAAAAAGAACGTGAGTTTATCCTAGTAACAGTTCCGAATAAATCATTTCTACTTCTAGCTGTATGTAATTGACCTCCAACATCTGGACCAATTTTTTTGACAATATAATCTTCTATATTTGAATAAAGATCTTCAGAATTTATATTTTTAACTATTACTCCAGGACCTTTATCTTTTAATTCTGTTAAAGCAGATAAAATCAACTTAGCATCTTCATATGATACTATTTTCTGTTTTAAAAGCATTAAGACATGAGCAAAATTGATATCCATAAGTGCATAAAATGATTTTTCCAAATCACCTTCAATACACGGTGAAAAAACGTACTTTATCATCTCTTCTGCTGGTTTGTTTTTTAGTCGTTCTCTCATTTCTAGGCCTCTCCTCATCTAATTTTAAAAAAATTTATCTTTAAATTTATATTGCTTCAAATTTTATAATTTTTATTTTTTTGATACTTCTTTAATGCTTTCTTCTCGCACGTACCCCCCTCCATCAAAAGATAGCCACCAAATTACCAGCTGCATTAATTTTTAAAACAGTATTAGTCTTCCAATAAAATTTGTCCAATTGATAATTATTATCATATTATATAAATTTTATTTATTTTCATCGCTCCCCTAATTCTCATAGCGCTACAAGGGGAGACACAAACCAATCCAAGTTGACTTTTCGTTGCATCTCGGATGCTTAATTCATTGTCAAAAATAGATGCGAACTTAATAAACTAGATAGGGGCAGTAGCTGTTTGGCTTAGAAGTGAAATGGTTTTCCCTAACACCGAGGTTTGACTCTGCATCGTCTAAATGGTGCGACACAGCGCGGATTACTTTTCTTGGCAGCAACGCATAAAGGCCGCTGCAGATCGGAAGTCGATCTATTCGGCCCTTATCCTCGATGTGCCAGATTTTCAATTGGAACTGCTTGAGGAAAAGTGGAACGCCAGCTATCCGAGAGCCCTAACAGCCCGACTGAGAACTAATCAAGCCGGTGTTTTCCTGACACAGTTTTACAAAGTAATCTGCACGACCAACGCTATCGAATTGGTCAACATTTCGCTGCAAAGACTGGGAACCAGGGCTCGTTTGCGAATGGTTAGGGCATCATTGTTTCTATAAATTGCACCGGGCCTGACAAGAAGACAGGCCACGGTTATCCTCTTTTGGTTGAATCGCCAAACTCACCCAGAGAAGAGACACCGTGACCCGTCCAGAGGAGTATAGCGTTATTCAGGATGTTGTGAAACTGCTCGCCGATGATGGCTTTAATGCTCTCGGCGAATCCCTGCGTCGCATCATCAACCAGGCTATGCAACTTGGCTCGGAGGTAGATAGGCTTTCTTAAGTTAACGGCATTGGGGGGAGGGGGAGAAATATCCCATGGTCATCACGTCCTGGCGTAACAAATGGCCGACCCTATCCAACTATTTCAAGTATCCCGATTATGTCAGGACGGGCATCTATACAACCAATGCGGTCTCGAGGCTGTTCACCGGCAATTTCGTAAGCTGACCAAGACTAAGGGAGGCCTCGCCAATGAAAACAGTTTGCTGAAGCTGCTTTACGCTGACATACTCAAGGCTTCGGAGCGCTGGACGCATCCGATTCAGAACTGGAATCTGACGCTGGCTCAGCGGACCATCCATTTCCCCGGACGGCTGGAGAAACACCTCAGCCTATGAACCTGGCACAGAATTTTGAACACCCTCGCTTATTTTGAATTTGGATATAAGCTCCATTAGCTCCACAGCTTGCCCAGAAAGGTCTTTAGCTGCTGAAGCACCTTCCTCGGCAGATGCTGTATTTTGTTGTATCACTTCATCAATTTGCTCTAACCCAATATTAATTTGAGAAATTCCCTCTGATTGCTCCTTAGAGGCCGCCGCAATTTCATTCGCAAGATCCGAAACCTCAGAAACTTTAGAAAAAATGCATTTTAAAGAATCTGAGGTTTGATTAGCCATACTGACACCAGTTTCTGTTTTAACCACAGCGTCTTCAATTAATTCAGCTGTTTCAGATGCAGCTTTTGCGCATCTAGCAGCGAGTCCTCGCACCTCCTCTGCAACCACAGCAAAACCTTTTCCATGCTGGCCAGCCCTAGCCGCCTCCACCGCAGCGTTTAGAGCAAGTAAATTTGTTTGAAAAGCTATTTCATCAATAACTTTGATTATTTTGTTTATATTCTGACCTGCTTCGCTTATTTCTGACATAGCAGAAATCATTTGTGCCATCTTTTTATTACCCTTTTCTGCTGCCTCACAAGCTTCTGAAGACAGACGATTAACTTGGTAAGCATTTTCTGAATTCCATTTGATCTGTTCCAACATTTCGCTGAGTGAGCTTGAAATTTCCTCTAGTGACGCTGCGGACTCCGTTGCCCCCCGTGATAACGCCTTTGAAAAATCACTTACGTTGGCGCTTCCGGAAGATATTATTTTGCTCGAAATGATTTGTTTATATATCAATAAGCTTAGATCATTGCGGACCATTACCATTGCTTTGCGCAATTCATCTTTTTTACTGTTATCAACCTCTATTTCATATCGAAGATCTCCTTTAGATAGAAGTCCCATCGCAGAACAAACCTGTTTCTGCTTAATAACCATATTATTTAAGGCCTCTAAAAGTTTTCCTATTTCATCCTTTCTGTTCATACTTAACTCTATATCAAGATCTCCATCAGCAACTTTCCCTACTAAACAAATAACCATTTTCAATGATCTTAAAAAATCATTTGTGGTAAAGAACAGAATTAAACTAATAAGCCCTCCAATTACAATGGAACCAGTTATCATCGCCACCAAAGAATATTTTTTGGAATTCTCGGCCATTCCCTGAACATTAATTAGCAACAGTCTCCCATTTTTTTCAATAACATCATTTCTACTCTTAACTTCTTTGATTGACTCGTCGATTTCGTTTTCTAATTTCCATAAATCTAAGCGAATTTGTTTTAATTTTTCATATTTATAAAAATATTGATTTAAAACTGATTTAAAGGTTCCTGACATATTTATCTCATCAAGTTTATAATTTAGTATTTTAAAACATTTCTCAAATTTTTTACTTGATTCAGGGCTACCATCAATTATAAATTTCTTTCCTTCTTCTATTAAATTTGAAACTTCAGATCTAACGGTCGCAAGCCAAATTTCATTTTTAACTTCAGTTCCTTTATTATAAAATTCATTTTTCAACCCCCCATCATTTGAGAAAAATAATATTTTTTTCAAATGAGAATATCTGTAGAATATAGATTTATACTTTTGGCTTGTTTCTTTTAACCATAAAATATCTCTATAAAGTTCTGTTCCGTATATATTTTCAATTAGATTATCTATGCCTTTATTTTGAATATCAATCTCTTTATCAACATTATCTAAAAATTTATTCACATTTTTTTCTGTTACTTTCCTACTATCATCAACAATTTTAAGTAATATTACTTGTGTTTTTGATGCTTCTCTGACAATTTTCGATACTATTCTCGATTCTTCTAAGGTATTACTCATTTCTTTAAGACTCAAAATTGCTAGTGTCGTTAATAATATAAAACCTATTACTGACAATAATAATATTATCCACATCTTTCTTTTAAATGTCAGATTTAGCATCATAGACTCCTTCATAGAAAATAATTATTTTAAAGAAATTTAAACTTTTCAAATTGCACAATTATTTTCTTAATTAAAAAACACAATATTCCCGCAGATATGAGGTTCCTAACAGCCGCCGCTATAAAACGCCCTTATTATTAATTTTTACTCATTCATTTGTCCAATTAATAATATTGATTAAATTAAATAGATTGTGCTTATATAGGGAATGGAATTTCGTCAATTAGAAGCATTTAGAGCGATCGCTACTCTTGGAAGTTTTTCGGCTGCAGCCCAAAAGCTTCACACAACACAGCCTGCGATTTCATCAAGGGTCCAAGCTCTCGAAATTGAGCTGGGAGCTGAATTATTTGATAGAGGATCTCGTCCTGCACGTCTTACTGTAACAGGGCATCGATTATTGAGATATGTAGAACAGATCCTAGATTCTGCAAACGATATTCGCCGTGTTGTTGGTGGAGCCCTTGGTAGAATCAGCATCGCACGAATCGGCATCCCAAGTGCCTTAGTTTCAAAATGGGGCCCCCTTCTTATGTCTGAGATCTATAAAGACAATCCTCAGGCAAAGGTTGAACTGCTTATTGACCGAACAAACGCTCTTCGCCAAGCACTAGAAAATTGCGAAATTGATTTTGCATTAGTTATAGGTCCTGTGGACGTACCTAACTTGATTTCCATACCAATTGCTTGCTACGGCTACTGCTGGATTACAAATAAACAAACCTCAGAAACTGGAAAATTAGAATCCATTTCAGATATAACTGGCCATATCTTTACGTATTCAAAAACATCAAGTGCATTTCGCACACTTTCTGAATATTTAAAGGACAACGGACTGAATGGTGTCGAATTATGTGGTAGTAACTCCACTGATGCAATTTTGCACATGGTTTCTAAAGGACTGGGAGTAGGACTGGTCATGTCGACAGTCGTAGATCCAGGCTCTCTCGCTTTTTACGGTATTCGTCAACTAAACTTGGAGACTAAAATGATTCCCAATGCTGAATATTGGGCTATCTATAGACGGGATGGAGATGTGCTTTTAGGTGAATATTTAGTAGATGTCTGCCTAAACAGAAAATGAGACGCCGCCCGGTTAGTATTTCAACGCCCTGTTATGGGGGAATTGGAATCATATTGAATCCTGACTGGCCCCTTGCCGATTTAGCGAATAAGAGGGGCAAGAAGCAACCAAAATGATGCCAATTGCCCAACAAAATAGAGAAAATTTATTTAACTATCCGGGTCAATATTGAACGCACCCCCAGGGGGGCATTTTCAATGCCGATTAACAGTCCCTTCTCCCGAAGCTGTCAGAATCGTTAATAATTAAGTTTTAAGCCTTTTTTCATTCCCCTTCCGAGAGGGGCGCTACAATAGAATTATTTCACGATCATTGCTCATTTTATCGACAACTAAGTAACTTGCTTGGATTGCGCAATCCTAGCAAGTTGAAGAAAGGAAACGGACTCATCCCAGACAGAAGTATATTGTCAAAATTAATTCCATGAGACTTTCACAAAAACGGGATAGTCAAATTGATTGCATATATGGACCACGATAAAGAATTGTCCACGGCCACAGGGGTTCCAAAACCAGGAGCAGATATGCATCCAGCGGCAGGTAGAATAGAGATAATCGCCCCCCAATTTTCTTCCGACATCAATAGGGAAAAAGTCTGCACAGAGATAAAAAAACTACTCCTCGATTTTGCTCATTATATCGGTGCGTTCTTTGAGCCAGTGCGTGAAAAGGGGTCAGGTCTCGTTTTGACTTTTGCGAAGACACTGTTCCATATCTCCAAAGATCTTACGCACAACATGATCTGTTTTTAGCGCTTTCTGCGCTCGGATAATGCCGCTGCTGACAGTGCTGTAATTGGCAATTTCAAAGCATTGCCCTATTTCAGCCAAAGTCTTACGTGAATGTTTGCGCAATAGATACATAGCCAAATCTCTCGGTTGATTCGTTTCACCACGCCGCGAAGTCAGCAGCTGCTCCCTGGTTATGCAGTAAACTCGGCACACAGCTGCTTCAATATCAGTGAACTCAACAGACAGTATTGCAGATTGTGGAACATCTTTAGAGCGAGGTGACGAACCAAGCTGGCTGCGAATCCTATCAATAAACCCTGCTGACCCAAATATGGAAGGAAGGTTTTTCAGAGAATAAAAATGCTGCACTTCTGGAGTGTTGTCCTGATCAACAAAGTGAAGATATCCAGCAAAGGCCTCTTTGGGGGAAGATGAAAACATCGCCAGCAATTTATCCCTAAATACCCACTCCCAACCCTTTCGTGATGGCAGATACGCACAATGACTGCTCCACGGATATGCTTCAAGCGATTCGGCCATTTTGGCTTCAAGGGGATTACGGTGGACATACCGAAGCAGTTGCAATAAATGTTCATCATCTTCAACAAGTACGGCCTTATAGCGACCTCGAAACAACTGCCCATCAAGTCGGTGCGTGCGATTAAATCGTTGCGTATAGACGCCATTAAGATGCCGCAGGCAACGCCCGAGATTACCACCCGCTGTTTGTACCAGAAGATGATAATGATTAGACATCAGACAATAGGCCGCCACACGCAGGTTCCACATGCGCGCGGTATCTTTCAGAATCTCCAGGAATAGCTGGAAATCATCCTGATCAAAAAAGATATCTTCTTTCCGGCGGCCACGGTTCATGACATGGTACCAGGCACCGGGGGTATTCTATTCGGAGAGGTCTGGACATGAACAGAGCATAGCAGTCAGTAATTAAAAGTCAAAACGAGACTTGACCCCTTTTCTTTTTCTTGCAGCGCCTTATTATGCATCTAAATCTCTCAGCAATTCAGAAAATATTTGATCCGCACCCCAAGCTTGAGCAGCTGTGAATGCAAGCTTTCTACGGTGATGGCTCGTAAGCTCCTGATCTGGCTTGTAGCCGAGATCGTGATTAGCTTCACTCCAAGCATGCTGAAAAAGCGTTTTTATCTGAAGTTCAAAAAATTTTGGTATCTTGGTTTTATCATCTTCGTCTTCAATTACATCTTCTGGTAACTTCAATACATAATGCTTCCCTACATATCCAAATTCACTATCTGATTCTGGAACCAAATCTTTCTTTTCGATATGCCTGTAGTAATCCTCAATCGCTTTTTCTACAACTAGAACGTCATCGACATAAAAGACTATAACCCTTGCGCCTATTTGATCTTGTATTTGAACTAGAGGATCATCGTATTTTGGTCTGCCATCTGCAGTTTTCTGGGATTTATTCATGAATCTAATAGGGTCTTTAGCTCTTGCAGATATCCTATCGATTCGTGGCACGCCCCTTAGCTCATCCAGAAGTTTTTCTTGGAGTTTGTTAGCAATAGGCTTAAGGTATTGCTCCCATCGCTGCCTATATTCTGCATCGATATCCATTATCTATTTTGACCTCCTTAACTTCTCATCAATTACTCGGCCAGAGGTAACAAATAGGACGTTATTGTCGTTGTCGGTACTGGTAGCCTCAAAACAATCATCAAATTTCGAGGCTTGAGCCGATAGAATAGCTCCATTATCTAGTTCAACCATTTTGTAAGAAAGATGTTTATCAAACTCCCCTCTATCGAAAACAAACTTATCCTTTAGTAGGCGTGCAGGTTTAACTTGAGAACAAATATGCTCCTTGGCATCGTCGGACAAATGAAATTGGTCGCAAAACTCCTCAATTGACATAGCTTTATTTGGAATGTTTTTTGCGAGCTTCGCGCTCGATACAATTTCATGTTTTATATTTGTATCTTGACAACTTGATATTGCATCTCGCAATGCCATCGCCAATCTTTTAGTGCCTTGCTTCGGAGTTGTTTGAAAGTCTGACTTAAGAAAATCACTTATCCAATAAGCGGCAACCTCTTTTGCACCATGATTTACCTGCTTGTCCACGGCAAACCCCGTCCATAGATCGTGATTTGGGATTGGAAATTGATACATAACTGCCTTATACGAATAGGCGCTCTTCAAGAATACTTCTTCTACAAATTCTACTTTAAGAGTATTTGAGGATCTTTCGGCCACGATACCTTCATCTGCAGGAAATCTAGAAATTACTATTTTATGGTTGGCTCCATCACTACCAATTGTGAAAAATATCAGACCCATGCCGGACTTTTCAGTTGTGGCAAGTTGCAATCTTTGAGCCAGTATCTTGCCATCACCGATGCTTTTTGATGTAGCTAGCTGAACAATTTCATCTCTAACAGAATTATTTTGGGAATCATCTTCAGTCAAGAATATTATCGGTATGTTGCAATCAGACTCTGAACTATCAAATAACCCTGACAACATATTAAAAAGCTTTCCCTTTTTGGGAATCGTAGCGCCGCTAATCTCTGGCTGCTCCTCAGCATGCTTTCCGGGATAGGTTAAAAAACTTATTATCTTATCTATCTTCATTTCGTATCCTTTCTACGACAAGCGATGTCTGAGTGCATAACGTTTGAATTCACCGGTCTGCGCGGCTTTTCGCGCAGGTCCGGTGGAATGAGAGGTTAGCCCTTGGCACCATCAGCCAGCCGCTTCCACTCCGGGAGATGAACCAAATGCTCGCTGAGTGCCTTCTCTTGGTGAGCAAGATCTCCAGAGGCCAGATTTACGATTGTTGAGATACCCATTGTTGAAACTGTTCGAAAACCTGGGACATCCATGATAAGTAAAGTCAAGGGGAAAGCGGAGGTTTCCCTTTACCTCGCGGGCCTACTCCCGGTGGCGACTCTGTTTTTCCTTGTCCCTTGCATCCTTCGATCTTTTTGATCTGTTCTTTTGGTCCGCTAAATCAGCGACCAGACATCCATGTGCTGTCTCCGGGACATCATCCCTTCACAGAAGATTGAGTTTGGGCCAACCCGCCAGCCTTGAAACACTCCCAATGTCGTGCAGCGAAGCTCACGTAGTCCCTAGTCCGCAAGGCCCGGCGGAAAGATCGTTTGATGTAAAGATTATCTGTTTTTCTTCAACTCAGGCGACCTGAGATTGTCTCTCCTCAAAAGCAGTACCACGTCGATCAACGGCCAACAGATATTCAACCAGCTTGCGTGCAACAGCTAAAGTGGCTCGGTTGCGATTGCCTTTGGTCAACTCTTTTTCATGCAATTCCGCCAGTTGAATATTCCATCGTGGGGCTAGCTTAGCGGCTTCAATGAGCATGGTCTGCAGGTGCTTGTTGCGTTTTTTGGAGAGTGGCCCTCGTTGATCTTTCCCGGCCGATTCCCGTTGTGCACTGCAGAGTCCGCAATAGCTGATGGCTTCCCGACTGGAGTGAAAGCGGGTTGGATCACCGATCTCCAACACCCAGGTCAAAGCCATGATCTCTCCAACCCCGGCAATACTCATCAAAAGCTCAACCCTCCGTCGAATCAGCTCATTCTCTCGAAGAGTCCGAACCAGTTTCTTCTGGATGGCGGTAAACAGCTCAAGATTGCTGCGGCTCAGTTGTAACAGCTCTTTGACCGAATCGGGCACATCGTCTACCCGCCCCATCAGTTGGTTGAAATATTTACGCCCATACAACCGTTTTTTGTCGTAGGTCGCGCCGACCTCCATCATCAACCCGGCCATTTTGTTCTTCATCTGCACTGCCGTGCGAACGACCATGTTCCGATAGCGAAGAATGCGCCGCAATTCCCGTAGCTCTTCGGACATCATGTGGCATTCCGGCAGAAGATTGACGCGCAGAAGATCTGCCAACTTCTCTGCATCAGCCCGGTCGTTCTTCTTTTTGGCCGCGGTAATCGCTTTGAGCATTTCCGGGTGCGCGACTTTTAACTCAACGGCGTGGGGCTTGAGAAAATCGTAAATCCAGCCGGTAAACAGCGTTGCCTCCATGGCCCCCATCCAGGGACAAGACAATTCCGCCAGCCAATGTCGTAGCGCGTTTCGTTCTGCGTTCACAACCCCTTGTCGAACGTTCTTTCCGCTCAGGGTTTTAATACAGAAAGCGATGGTTTTCTTGTGGACGTCTAAGCCGATGTAGTGAATACTTTCCATGGAAGCCTCCTCTCTGGGTCTGACTCGGGGCGATTTATTCGACCCTGCCGCTCATTATGAGCCGTCCGCCAGTTGGAGGCTTCCGCTTTCTTACTTATGCATTCAAACACTTCCCATATTTTTTTCCTGCGTGAATTCGCCGTCAAAGAACGCTGAAAATTCTACTTTTAACTGTCTACTTGATAGGAAAGCTTACGTAGCCAATAGATCCTCACCTGGGAAGCAACGGACTTCTAATCCGTAGGCCACAAAAAACCGAAGCTTCTTAGTAGGCAAATATACAATCTCAATCACAACGGCAGGTCGGACTCCTCGTCCCATCATTACAAATCCAATAACCACTGGAACCGCAGTAAGCAACACCACCATGATGCGAGCAGCAACCGCGTTTTTCATCGACCTGATAAATCGGGTTAATTGCCGTGAGTTTTATCTCGATCGGTTTATTCATCTCTTTGTCAACAAAGAGAACCGCATTTGCAGTGTCATCTTCATCGACACACTGCTGTGTTGTAGCAAAAACAGAAGAAGGGACTAAACTGACAAGAAAGAACAGGATAAGAAAAGCTTCAGCGATGAGTTTCATGCCCCCCCCTGCAGTCTGTTTTTCCAACAAAAAAAAGCCGCAGTTCCTTTAATAACAGGCGCCACGACTTTACATTTACAGGATGCCGTTAAAACGAACATCCTTTCGAAAATAACAATGTTTGATCACACTAAACCATCATCCACTCGACATCAAGGAAATTTTGTAGTGCCTCCACCAGTTGTCCTGAAGCGTTGATGTCGTAGAAAAAACCTGAAATATGATAAGATCATGACACCTTTTTGGACCGGCAAAGTCATCATCTTTTTATGACCTTAGGAAAAAATAAGCCCATCTTGTCAGAGGGAACAATCTATGAAAAAGAAAATACTGGCGACCACTGAAAAAAAGTCTCCCGCACTTCGGGAGAAGTCGTCCTCCAGCGAGATAGCTGCTTTTCTCAAGGCCGCCGCTAAGGCAACGGTCGCTCAAAGCGGAAGATTGATCTTCTCTCTGGATGCAACCATGAGCCGGCAGCCAACCTGGGACCAGGCTGTCACTATCCAGGCTTCCATGTTCGATGCGGTCGGCAAGGCAGGCGGGTTGTCGGTTCAACTGGTGTATTTTCGAGGTATCGATGAATGTCGAGCTTCGAAATGGGTCATTAATGCTGCCGCGCTGCGCGATTTGATGCTCGGCATTCAGTGCCTGGGTGGACAGACACAGATCTCCAGGGTCCTTGATCACGCCAATCGAGAAACAACCAAGGCAAAAGTCGCTGCACTGGTTTTCATCGGAGATTCCATCGAGGAGGATATCGACGTGCTCTGCCAGAAAGCGGGAGAGCTCGGGCTAAAAGGAGTCCGCTGCTTTTTCTTTCAGGATGGCCAGGATACCAGGGTCGAAAAGGGATTTCGAGAAATGGCTCGGCTTTCCAACGGGGCTTATTTTCACCTCGGGCCTGATTCGGCAAAAGAGCTCGTCGAACTGCTTGGTGCGATTGCCGTATATGCGCGCGGCGGGTTGAAAGCACTTTCAAACAGTGGCAAACGAGAGGCCCGCTTGCTCCTGGATCAGATGACAAAATGATTTTTCATCCCCCTCTTCCTGGAAGATAAATGATTCTGTATCTTTTCTTGATGTTATTTGCGGTCATCGGCATTTACCAGTTGATGGCCCTACCGGCTAAACAAAGGGCTGCTGTTTTGTCGACTGCCGGGCCGGTCATTGTCATCGTGATAGGGGTATTGCTGACTCTTTTACGACGTGGAGCCATTGGAGTCCCCTTGATTCTTCTGGGCGTTTCATGGTGGCGGAGAAATCGTTCGAAACGACCGCTCCGCTCCGCTGAGGGACAAAAATCGACTGTCCGTTCGGCAAACCTTGAGATGGAACTTGATCACGATACTGGAGAAATGGACGGCACTATATTGACTGGTCGATTACAGGGGGCTCGTTTGTCTTCGCTGAGTGAGGAAGAGCTGCTGTCGCTCTACTCTGATTTTCGTTCCGACACGGAAAGTCTTTCCTTGCTTGAATCTTTTCTTGACCGATACTACCCCGATTGGCACGATCAGGCTGATTCTGATGCATCCGGGAACCGGAAGGATCAATCAGGTTTTGACAATATGACCAGGCAGGAGGCCTACCAGATACTTGGTCTTGAAGAAAACGCATCACAGGAGGAAATCCATCAAGCCTGGAGGCGCCTTATGAAAGGGGTTCATCCTGATAGTGGGGGATCGGATTTTCTGGCCGCGAAAATCAATACTGCCAGGGATATTCTTTTGAATCAGAAACCATCAACATAATCATAAGTTGACAGCGTTCGGAGTATCTCCTGCAAGAACTGTTAAAATTTCAGTGAAATCGTGCTTTTGAAGGTCAACCAACGTCCGGTGTCATTGACGCACCCACAGAGGTTCGAGGGGCTATGATGTCATATAGTCAATTACTCAATATCGTTATTCTGGTTTTTGCCGGTCTCGGCCTGCTTGTCCTGTTGCGCTGGTTGCTGAAAAAGGTTGAGAAAAAACGTCATACCGCCATCAAGCAAGATGATTACATGCATGCGGTGCCGACCAGTTCTCCCATCGACAAACCGCTGAGGGAGGCTCAGAAAGCCAGGGCCCGAAGTGTCAATTTCCGCTTCAGTATCATCCGTCATGCCATCACCATGCTCATTGCTCTGCTGGTCGTTTTTGCAATCGGCATCTCCTTCCTCGACAGAATCCCCGCGACCCTGTTGTCTATGTTTGTCGCTTCTTTCGGTGTTGTCCTCGGAATCGCGGCCCGTCCGTTCATTGAGAACCTGATTGCCGGTATCGTGATTACCTTTTCCCGCCACTTGCGCATCGGCGATACCGTCGATATCGACAAGCATTACGGAACCATCGAAGACATCACGCCAATTTATACCATCGTCAAAGGCTGGGACTGGCGGCGGTACGTGATCCCCCAACGCGGATATGCTTTCCAAGGAATTCATCAGCCTGACCCTGGGGGACAACTTTCGCTGGACTTATGTCGAATTCTGGGTTGCTCCGGATACTGACATTGCCGAAGTCAAAGCCCATGCGATCCGGATTGCAAGTGAATCTCCTCATTTTGCCCCCCACGAGGATCCGAGTTTCTGGGTCATGGGAATGGAAAAGGAGGGGTTCCGCTGTTGGCTTGCGGCCTGGGCGGATTCCCCCGGGGACGCCTGGATGCTTGCCAGCGAAATGCGCACCGGCCTGGCCGAACAGCTGCGGCTCCTGAAAATCTCCCCGCACAGCTATCATGTTGATTTTTCTGGCGATTCAGACGGCGCAGCCCCACGTATGAGGGAAGATGCTGTCGGGCCAGGCTAATCTGCTGGAAGGGCAAAACAGGTTAAACACTAAATCAACTGGTCTGCAAAAAGAGGAAAAATGGCATGAATACGATTGAACGAGAGCTTCGCTCCGAGATCATCAGCAAGTCACTGTGGATGAACGCTTCCGGCCTCAACCAGGGCACATCGGGCAATATTTCTGCACGCTACGAAAACCGCATGCTCATTACCCCCAGTGGCATCCCTTATGACAGCCTGGAGCCGGAATCCATCAGCTCAATGCCGATCGATGGGGAATACGGAACCTGGGAGGGTCCTTTCAAGCCGTCCAGCGAGTGGCGCTTCCATCTGGACATCATGAGAGCCCGGCCTGAGGTCAATGGGGTTGTCCACACCCATTCCATTTACGCAACAACCTTGGCCATGGCCCGCCGCGATATCCCGGCAGCCCATTATATGGTGGCCATTTTCGGCGGGGACAGTGTCCGTTGCTCCGAATATGCGACCTACGGCACCAAGGAACTCTCTGACTATGCCCTGCAGGCATTAGCAGACCGGAATGCCTGCCTGCTCGCCAATCATGGCATGTTGGTGACCGGTCCCAGTCTGGAAAAAGCCATGTGGCTTGCCCAGGAGCTGGAGACTCTCTGCCGCCAGTATTATCAGGCCCTGCTCATCGGCGGCCCGGTCATCCTGTCTGACGAAAACATCGCCGACACCATGAAAACGATTTCGTCTTACGGGTTGCAGGATAAAAAAGAATGAGGTTGTGGGAGAAGTTCAACGCAGAGAAGCCGCTGGTATTGACCTTACCCCACGGATAGCTCCATCTCGTGGTTAGTGATTTCGATCTTTGAATGCCGATTAAAATGTGCTGCGAACTCTTCCGGCGTCTGTTGGTTCAGCGACCGATGTGGTCGATTTTCATTGTAGTCCTGTCGCCAGGTCTCGATCTTGTGCTGAGCATCGTGCAGACTGGTAAACACGTGCTCATTGAGACATTCGTCTCGAAACTTGCCGTTGAAGCTTTCGATGTAGGCGTTCTGTGTCGGTTTCCCCGGTTGAATAAAGTGTAATTTGACGCCGTTCGCATAGGCCCAGGCGTCAACTGCTTTACTAACGAACTCCGGCCCGTTGTCGACGGTAATGACGTCGGGTAGGCCTCGCGTCAGTGAAACTCGATCGAGAACCCGTGTGACGCGCTGCCCGGTCAGCGAGTGATCAACTTCCAGCACGGGGCACTCTTTGCTGAGATCGTCGACCACAGTGAGAATGCGAATACGACGGCCGTTGTGCAGGCTGTCCGATACAAAATCCATGGACCAGTGCTGGTTGATCCGCTCGGGAACCGCTAACACAACTCTTAGATGACTGCTCCGTTTCCTGCGCCGCTTGAGTCGAAGAGATAACCCTTCCTCGCGGTATAGACGCTCGGTGCGCTTGTGGTTGATCAGGAAGCCCTCACGCCGCAGCAGAACATGCAGGCGGGGTGCACCGAACTTGCGTCGCTGCTCTGCAAGTTGTCGCAGTCGGGTGCGGATCTCCGTATCGTCTGTGGGTTTCGCCTGGTACCGGCAACTGCTCCGGGACAGCCTGGCAATCTTACAGGCCCGTCGTTCACTGACATGGTGATGTTCCTTCAGGAACTCAACCACACAGCGACGAGCGGCAGGCGTTACCACTTTTTTGAAAGAACGTCTTTGATCGCCTGGTTCTCAAGCATGGTCTCAGCCAGCATCTGCTTGAGCTTACGATTCTCCGCTTCAAGAGTCTTCAGGCGCTTGGCCTCGGAGACTTCCAGGCCGCCGTACTTGGTGCGCCAATTGTAAAAGGTGGCATCGCTGATACCGTGCAGGCGACAAAGGTCAACGATCTTCATGCCCGATTGTGCCTGTTTCAAAATGCCGATGATCTGCTCTTCGGTGAACCGTTTCGATTTCATGCCTATCTCCTGTTTGAGGATGAATAGACCGAAATCACTAACTTTGCAATGGCTCAGTTTTTAGGGGTAACGTCAGTATAACCGGACGGTTGGAACTGACAGCGCGCCCCACGCGCTGTATTCACGGCAGAATGAATCGAGCTTGTGGAGGCCAGGTTATTTTGCTTCCCCCCTCTGTCAGTCGATGAGGATTGTTTTATGAACAAACAAAAATTGCTGTACGCAACAAACATTCTTGGCTATCTCATCACTTCATCTTTATTGATCTATGACTTGATCAACTATAAAAGACCTGTCCTCTTAGAGCAGTTCTTCCCTCTCATAATTGCGATATTTATTGGATTATCTTCTTTAATATTTGGAAAAGAATGGATGAACATGGCAATCATTCCTCCAAAATGGAAATACTCAAGAAAAATAAATATTATTTTTAGCGGATTTACGATAGCCATTTGCCTGGCATTCTTTTTCTTCACAATCAATCACTGACAGGTTATTGATAAATTTGTCCTGGCCTTTTTCAAGCCCGGTGGAGCAAATCGCGATTTTCCCACCTCACAAAATCAATCGGTTACAAAACCGTTATTATTTTTAATCGCTCGTTCATAGGCTCGACAGACTGTTTTTCGACAGCCTGCAACAAAAGCAGCCTCCGTCATATAACCAATTAGTCAAATTTTTAAAAATTACTGATGACACCCCAGCGTCATATCACTTGGTTGCGACACCTTACTAGTTTCACAATCCGGAACAATCGACCCTATTGCGCAACAATTTTATAAAACCCTGTCACCAATTATTGACATTGCCCATCGTTTGCTATAATAAAATCGGTACAAGTCATTGTAATATCTTAAAATATTTGAATCCTCATTCAATTATCAAAACACACTGGATCCTCACCCGGAGGACTAAAGGAGCAGGATAAGAACAACACTTAAAACCAGAAGAGGAGAGGTAAGATGAAAAGACGTTTCGCACTACTGTTAGCTCTGATCATTGCCGTCTCGACCTTAACCCCAACCCATGCTTTTGCCGTGGAAAAACTGAAATGGGCGCATGTCTATGAGAGTAGTCAGCCCTACCACAAGTGGGCACTCTGGGCTGCCGACGAGATCAAAAAGCGCTCCAATGGTAAATATGAGATCGAAGTCTTCCCCGCCTCTTCCCTGGGCAAGGAAGTCGACATCAACGAGGGCCTCTCCCTCGGCACTGTCGACATCATCTACACCGGTAATCAGTTTGCCGGCCGCACCTACGGGCCGATTTCCATCGCCGGTTATCCTTACGTATTCCGTAGCCTCGATCACTGGAAAAAAATTCATGGCCAGTGACCTGTTCAGGGATCTTGCCGCCGGCTATGAAAAAGCCTCGGGCCACAAAGTTATTACCGCCACCTATTACGGCCAGCGTCACGTGACTGCGAAAAAAGAGATCAGCACTCCGGCAGATATGAAGGGGCTGAAAATCCGCGTCCCCAATGCCCCGGCCTATACCATTTTCCCCAAGGCGACTGGTGCCAACCCGACTCCGATCGCTTTTGCCGAAGTTTACCTGGCCCTGCAACAGGGGACGGTCGATGCCCAGGAAAACCCCCTGCCGACCATCCAGGCCAAGAAATTCTATGAAGTGCAAAAGTACATCAACTTAACCGGTCATATTACCGACAGCCTGCTGCTGATCGTTGGCGGTCCGTTGTGGGACCGACTGAACGATACCGACCGCAAACTGTTCCATGATGTGCTCATGGAAGCGGCCAACAACTGTACCGCGGACGTGGAAAACAAAGAGAAGGAACTGGTCGGCTGGTTTGAACAACAGGGGAATATCGTCAATCAGAAAGTTGATGTTGCGGCCATGCAAAAGGCCACCGAAGCGTACTACAACAGCCATCCCAAAGAAGTCCCCTGGCCTAAGGATGTCTGGGATCGTCTGCAAGCCCTGTAACCGGTCGTCGACCAACTGAGCCATGAAAGGGACGAAGATGACAGAGCCTAACAAAACATCGATCGACGCAAGTTCCCTGGATGATGAAATGGATGCCCCGATCGACTGGAAATCCTTTGGAATTGAAGATTATGTCGTTTTTTTTCGTGTTTTGGATCCTGGCTCTGGACATCTTCGTCCAGTTCTTTTCCAGATATGTGCTGGATGATTCCATCGGCTGGACCGAAGAAATCGCGCGCTATCTGCTGATTTCGGTCGGCTTTATCGGTTCGATCATGGCGGTTCGCAAGAATACCCATATCATGGTCGAATTTCTGTTCCGCTACGTACCACCCAAATTCGGCACTATCCTGACCTATTGCGCCGATATCGGTCGCATTGCCTTCTTCGCGCTACTGGCCCTGACCTGCTTCAAACTGGCCGGAAAAACCAGGCAGATGATGGTTTCCATCGAGTTTCCGAAAAGCGCCATGTACTACATGGTCAGCATCTGTCTGGCCGCGATGGCCATCCGCTCGATCCAGGTTCTGATCAAGCATATCAAGCAGGGCGGCAGCCGAATCAGCCTTGAACATGCTCAACATGCCCTTCGCCCCCCGACAGACTGACAAGGAGGCATCTGTGTCCAAACGTTTTGGTCTTAAATTCAATGCATTTTTAATCATTCTGGCGGCCCTCTGCACCATCGGCCTGGCGATTGCCGGTGAATCGATCGCATTCCTGTTTGCGTCTGTGTTCCTGTTCCTCATCACCGGGGTTCCGGTCGCCCTGGCTCTGGCCGGGTCGTCACTGCTCTTTGTCCTGATCACCGGCAAGGTTCCGGACGTGGTGGTCGCTCACCGCATGGTCAATGGAATCGACAGTTTTCCGTTGTTGGCTGTCCCCTTCTTTATCCTCGCCGGATCCCTGATGAACGCCGTGGGCATCACCAACCGGATCTTTGCCTTTGCCACCGCCTGCGTCGGCTGGATGTCCGGCGGGCTGGGGCATGTCAACATCGGCGCTTCAGTCATTTTTGCGGGGATGTCCGGTGCGGCAGTGGCCGATGCCGGCGGGCTTGGCACCATCGAAATCAAGGCTATGCGCGATGCCGGCTATGACACGGATTTTTCCGTCGGCGTGACCGCGGCATCCTCAACCATTGGCCCGATTATCCCGCCTTCACTCCCGATGGTGATCTACGGCGTCATGGCTTCGGCCTCCATCGGCCAGCTGTTTGCCGCCGGGTTTCTTCCCGGACTGCTCATGGCCGGGGCGCTGATGGTCATGGTCTGGTGGTATGCCCGCAAGCGGAACTACCCCCGTGACGCGGCCTTTTCCATCAAGGTCCTCTGGTTCACCTTCAAACGGGCTTTCATGTCCCTGATGACGCCGGTGATCATCGTCGGCGGAATTCTGAGCGGTGCGGTCACCCCCACCGAAGCCGCTGCCGCAGCGGTTGCCTGGGCCCTGTTCCTGGGACTGGTCTGGTATCGGACCCTGAATTTCCGCCGCTTTATTCGGGTTTCCATGGAGACCATCGAGACCACCGCCATCATCCTGCTGATCGTGGCCGGGGCGTCAATCTTTGCCTGGATTCTGACCAGCAACAAAGTGACCGAACATTTCGTCACCATGGTGACCGGCCTGACCGATAACCCGATCCTGGTCCTGCTGATTCTGAATGTCATCCTGTTCGTGGTCGGATTTTTTATGGAGACCATCGCGGCTATCACCATTCTGGTGCCGGTGATGCTGCCGGTGGCAACCCAGGTTGGCATCGACCCGGTCCATTTCGGTGTGATCATGGTTCTCAACCTGATGATCGGCCTGCTCACCCCGCCTGTCGGCATGGTGCTGTATGTGTTGTCCAGAGTGTCAGGAGTGTCCTTTGAGCAATGCACTAAAGCGACTTTGCCATTTTTGATTCCGCTGATCCTGGTCCTGCTGCTGGTGACCTTTATTCCGCAGTTCTCCATGTGGCTGCCGAATCTCATCTACCACTGAACTTCAGGAGCCAAAGAGTGCTATAAATAAAGAGAGCCCGTTACAAATGACGGATTACAAATGACCAGTGACCAGTGACAAAGGATGACCATGACAAAACCCCAAGTTATTCGCCTGCATGCTGACGACAATGTTGTGGTTGCAACCGACAGATTGCCGGCCGGAACCACCATTGCGGCGGAAAAGATCACCTGCAGCGAAGAGATACCGGCCGGCCACAAAGTGGCGACCAGAACCATTGCTGCCGCAGCACCCATTTACAAGTACAGTCAGGTTATCGGCTTTGCCAAGGGCGAGATCGCCGCCGGTGCCCATGTTCATGTTCACAATTGCGAAGTTCACGATTTTCAGCGTGATTACGCCATCGGTTCCGACCGCCGCCAGCTGCCCATTCTCCCGGAACAGGAACGGGCCACCTTTCAAGGCATCGTGCGGGCCGACGGCCGGGTTGCCACCCGCAACTACATCGGCATTTTATCCACGGTCAATTGCTCGGCAACGGTCTGCCGCCGCATAGCCGCCCATTTCAATGCCGCGGCCCTGGCAGACTATCCCAACATCGACGGCATCGTACCCCTGGTGCACACCACCGGCTGCGCCATAGCCAACAGCGGCGAAGGCTATGACACGCTGATGCGCACCCTGCGGGGCTACCTGCATCATCCAAATTTTGCCGGGATTCTCCTGGTCGGCCTTGGCTGCGAGGTGTTTCAGATCAAGGACATTCTTGGCCAGCAATCCACCAGCGCGATGATCCAACAACTCACCATTCAGACCCAGGGCGGAACCAGTAAGGCCATTGCCGCGGGGATTGAATGCATTCAGGCGATGCTGCCCCAGGCCAATGCCATCAGTCGCCAGGAGGTCTCGGCCAGTCATCTCAAGGTGGCCCTGCAATGCGGCGGCTCCGATGCTTATTCCGGGATCACCGCCAACCCGGCCCTGGGTGCGGCCTCCGATCTGATCGTCAAGCACGGCGGCACCGCGATCCTCGCCGAGACCTCGGAAATCTATGGCGCCGAACATCTTCTGACCCGCCGCGCAGTCACTCCCCAGGTCGCAGAAAAGCTGATTGAGCGGATTCACTGGTGGGAAGATTACGTCCGGCGCAGTGGCGGGGAAATGAACAACAACCCGTCACCCGGCAATAAAGCCGGCGGGCTCACCACGATTTTGGAAAAGTCCCTGGGGGCGGTTTCCAAGGGGGGCACTTCGGACCTGGTCGATGTCTACCACTATGCCGAGCCGATTACCGCCAGCGGCCTGGTGCTGATGGACAGTCCGGGCTATGACCCCTGCTCCATCACCGGCGAGGTGGCCAGTGGTGCCAACATCATCTGCTTCACCACCGGGGCCGGCTCAGCGTACGGCTGCAAACCCTCCCCGTCCATCAAGCTCTGCTCGAACAGCCGGACCTATCAGCTGATGGAAGAAGACATGGACATCAACTGCGGCGTGATGATTGACTCCGGAGTCACCCTGGCCGAGATCGGCGAACAGATCTTCCGCCAGATCCTGAGCGTAGCCTCCGGCACCAGAACCAAGAGTGAACTGCTCGATTACGGTGATTCCGAATTCATTCCCTGGCGACTTGGCGCGGTCATGTAGGGATCTAGGTACGACTTTACCCACAGAGACAAGAATACATTGGAAAATCAAGAGACAATCGGCTTGTTCGGTTTTCGAAGTCGTTGCTTGCCATCCGGAAACTCCTGATGGCAATAGTTCAGTTTTCAAATTGAAAATTAGCAGTTTTCCGTTGTTGTAAAAAAATCGATGGCTTGCGCAGAGGCGTAGACCGGTACGCCGTACAAGTAAGTTCGCAGATTGACTCTGCTACAACGAAAAAAACCGCCTCTGGATGAAAACTGTCTATAAAAGGCAAGGCTAAATGGAAAGGAGGGACAGCATGAAAGTTGAACAAATATTCAAAACCTGCCCTGCCTGTTCAAAAAAATGGAAAACAATGGAAGATTTTGTCTCCGACCCAAGTCTGGAATTAAACGGCTATAAAGCCGACTTTAAAGACCTTGAATACGGAATGTTTTTCTTTACCCATAAAATAGAGCCTTGCCATTCTACAATGACAATAATGATTGAAGATTTTCGAAAACTTTATTCTGGTCCAATTTATAAAGAAAACAAAGCCTTCTCGGAAGAATGCCCTCGATACTGTATCGACGAAAAAAATTTAGCCAGATGCGATGCATTTTGTGAATGCGCATTCGTCAGAGAAATAATGGAAATTATTGTCAACAGCAAGGGGACAGCGATCATAAATCAGGCCTCCGACGGTCAAACATAAAAAATAGTGTCAACGCATAAATCAGATCTTTTAAGGGAATCAGCGTTGTTCAAGATGTGATATCTCCTCTGCTGTCAAGAAGCGGACATCCCTCCCCCGCAACAGATAATCCAGGCGAGCGCTCTCTTCAAATTCCTCCATCAGGTCAACGGCTGCGGCCAGGGTTGGACCGACCACGACGGGGCCGTGGTTCTGCAATAAAAAGGCACTCCGCTGCCCGGCCCATTCGGCCAGGGCCGCGGCTATGCGGAGATCCCCTGGCGGATAATAAGGAATGACCTGAACCTTGCCGACCTTCATCACAAAATAAGGAGTGCAGGGACGAATGACCTGTTCAGGATCAAGATCCGCCCGGCAGGAGAGCAGGGTCGTCCAGGTCGAATGCAGATGAACAACGCTGCCGCAGGAAGGGTCGCCCTGATATAAAGCCAGATGGAACATCACCTCTTTTGAGGCTTTAGCCCCGGAGAGCAGGCTCCCTGAAAAATCCACGACAGAGAGCGTTTCCTCATTGAGCCGGCCCAGGCAGGAGCCTGAAGGAGTTGCCAGGATCCGTTGTTCATCAAGTCGCACGGAGACATTCCCGGCACCTCCGGCAGCATACCCACGCATAAACAGGGACCGGCCGAACTCAACCAATGCTTGACGCAGTTCTGTTTCTGTCATTCCAGCTCTTCCTGTGCTTTGGCAAAAAAATCATCCGATCCGAAATTCCCCGACTTCAAGGCCAGGTAAATCGGCTGGCCAACGGCTTTGACCCAGGGAACTCCCGGATCGATCTGCGGACCGACATGAAATCCGCTCAGGCCCAGGCGCTGCACAACCATCCCGGACGTTTCTCCTCCGGCAACAATAAAATTTTTCACTCCGGCATTCTTGAGCTTGAGAGCCAGAGATCCAAAGACTTTCTCAATCGCCAGGCCAATGTTCTGCCCTGGATGAGAAGCTTTTATTTTGTCCAGTTCGCCGGGATCGGTGGTCGCATACAATAACGGGGCATAAGAATCTTCCAGATGGGTCACAGTCCAGTCGAACAAACCTTCTATATAATCCGGGTCATCAAGACATCGCTCAGCGTTTAGATAATGGGAGGCTGCTTTTTGCCGATACTGCTGAACCTGCCGGTTGGTGGCCGTGGAACAGGAACCGGAAAAAACCACTCCGGGATTTTTCCGAGGTCTGCCCGTCGCAATGGCCGCTTCAACGGTTCCGCCCCCATCTCCTGCCAGCTTTGCCAGGCTGGCGGCCAGCCCTGAACCGCCGGTGACCAGCGGCAGATCACGACAGGCCCTGGCTATAATATCAAGATGGTCGTCACTGAGCGTATCAACAACGACATAACGAAACCCCTCTGTCCGGGCTTTCCAAATCGCCTGGCGCAGGACGTCAGGTCCCTTATCGATAAGATCAGCATACAGGTTACAGGCCCGTCCCTGCGCCTGAGCTTCCATGACCCGGGCGATTTTGGCGTCGGTCATCGGGTTGAGGGGGTGATTCTTCATCCCGGACTCATTCAGGAGTTCGTCATAGACAAACAGGTAGCCTTGGTAAAGAGTGCGGCCGTTGACCGGCAAGGCAGGGCAAATAATTGTGATATTTTCGCCCAGTGCCTGCAATAGAGCATCGGTCACCGGTCCGATATTCCCTTCCGGCGTACTGTCAAAGGTTGAACAGTATTTAAAGAAAATCTGCGAGCAACCCTTTGTTTTGAGCCAGTCCAAGGCCTTCAGCGACTCCTTGACCGCCAGGCTGCTGGCGCATGACCTGGATTTCAAGCTAACGACAAAGGCGCCGGCCTCGGCTTCGAAATCTTCCATGGGAATCCCGTTCACCTGAATGGTTGCCACACCATTGGCGGCCAGAAACCCGGCAATATCCGTTGCGCCTGTAAAATCATCTGCGATGACCCCTAACTTCCACATGATGTCTACCTCCCGTTTCTTTCCGGCCGCGTTAGGAACGTTTAGCCTTACGTTTCTGAACAAACCTGTGAACAACTGGCGCCAGAACGAAAAACAGCGTCAATACCAGCAAAAAAGACGCAATCGGGCTCTTCAGGAAAATATCGACACTGCCGTGAGAAATAGAGAATGCCCGGCGGATCGACTGTTCAAAACGTGGAGCCAGAACAAAGGCAAGAAGAATGGGGGCAATCGGATAACCATACCTGTTCATGACAAAAGCCACCGCTCCGGCTCCGATCATAAACCAGACATCAAACATATTGTTATTGACAGAATACGCACCGACAATACAGATCATAACAATCATCGGCGCGATGATGCCGCGTGGAATCCTGAGGATTGACATGAGAAACGGTATGATGATCAGTCCGGCGATAACGCAGACCACATTACCGATATACATTGAGCCGATCAGGCCCCAGACAAAATCGGGCTGTTCACTGAACAACAGCGGACCGGGCTGCAATCCCCACATCATCAGCCCACCCAGCAGCACCGCAGAGGTTGCCGAACCGGGAATTCCCAGGGACAAAAGCGGAGCGAAAGCGCCGACTGCGGCAGCATTATTGGCAGACTCAGATGCAGCCACCCCTTCGATTGCACCATGCCCCATTTCCCCTCGATTACGACCGGTTTTCTTTTCCAGCACATAGGCAAGAAAAGAACCTGTCGTCCCTCCTGCGCCAGGCAGAAAACCGACAAAATTTCCTAGCAGAGAGCTTTTCAGGGTCGGCAAAGAGATTCGCTTGATCTCACCCCAATCCAGAATGCTTTCCCTAATTGTCAGTCTGCGGCCAGTCGTCAGCGAATCGCTTTCGCCGCCGGACATCAGTTCCATGACCTGACTCATGCCAAACATCCCGATAACCAGCGGAATAAAGGAGATACCACTGAGTAGATCGATGCTGCCAAAGGTAAAACGCGGAGTTCCGGCAGCCATCAAATCCATACCGATAGTGGATACCAGGATCCCGAGACTGGAAGCCACAACGCCTTTCAGCGGATCGTCCCCCAGCAGCCAGCCGATCGAAGTCAGGGCCAGGAAAATAAGGGCGGTGATCTCAGCCGGGCCAAATTTCAGGCCGATTTGAGCCAGCATTGGACCGAAAATCGTCAGGGCGATAATCCCGACCGTTCCACCAAAAAACGACGCAATGTTTCCTGTAAACAGGGCTTTGCCGGCTTTGCCTTTGCGGCTTAACGGATAACCGTCAAGGGCCGTCATGACCGCCGGCGAATCCCCGGGGATATTCAGCAGGGTCGCGCTATAGGCGCCTCCGTACATATTGCCGTAGTAAATGGCGGCCAGCATGATAATTGCCGTGGTCGGGTTCATTTTGAAGGTCAGTGGCAGCAGCAGAGAAACCCCTGTTACCGCGCCGATCCCCGGCATGGCCCCGACGATCAGACCGAGAAAAGCCCCGATCACGGCAACCGACAGGTTGGAGAGAGACAACGCCGTATCAAAACCCTGCATAAGCAAATGAAAGTTATTCACAACAGCCCTCCATTACAATGAAGAAAAGATCCCGGGAGGGAACGGAACCTGAAGCCACAGGCGAAATATTCCATAAATGAACCCGGTAAAAACAACACTGACAAAAATTGACTTGAGCCATGAATAACGACTCAGAAATTTCATCCAGACCAAGGTAAATGCGAATACGGCGACGGATATTCCGAATATCTGGATCAGTCCAATCCCGATCACGGCAAACCCGATCGGGATAAAGGATGAGCGGGATATGGCAACGGAACGGGAAGGAGCTTTTCGAGCTTTCAGCATAACGACGATGGAAGAGATCAACACGATCAGACCAAAGATAACCGGAAGAAACCCGCCGCCGGGAGTTCCCTTGATCCAGAAACCATACCGAAACCATCCCTGCTGTATCCAGAACAGCGCCACCAGAATACTGCCACCAGCAATGACAAACTCCATTACATTCCTTCTCCTGCCGAAAAGAGCAAATGATCGCGGCAGGGACGTCCGCATTCAGGCAAGCGGACTCCCCTGCCGGAAGGATCAAAGGTTACTCGAACATACCGATCTTTTTACCAGCCTGGTAGAGCCGCTCCGCGGTTTTATGATGATAGGGCGCATATTGTGCCGCCGGCATAAACTTGGCTTCCAGTCCCTTCTTTTGGATATAATTTTCGTTCCATTGATCGGTGGCCACGACCTTTTCTATGACATCGCTCCAGTATTTCTGAACTTCAGGTGACATCCCCTTCCCGCCCATAATGGAACGGAACATCTGAAATTCAATTCCGGAAAAGCCTAATTCTTTAAAGGTCGGCACCTCAGCAAGAGGGGCGGCCAGGCGCTCTGTTGAAAAGGTCGCCAACGGGATCATGGTTCCAGCCTTGATATGGCCAAGGCATTCGTTGGGATTAAAAATACCCAGTTGAATGTGTCCGCCCAACAGAGCGGTTGCGATTTCACCCGCCCCATCAAAATAGACATCTGAGAATTCGCTGCCGGTTTCCGAGTTCACCTGTGCCACGCACAGCTTATCAAGGTTGTCCGCAACCCCCACGGAAATACTCTGCGGATTGGCCTTTATCGCCTGCAACGCCTCTGCAAAGGTCTTATAAGGGCCATCAGCTTTGGCAACCAACAGCACATTATCCATGGCCAGGTTGGCAATCGGGGTAAAAGCCTCGCTATCGATTGCCGGATTGGAGCGGGCAGCCAGAGCATGGGCTGCATTCATAGTGAAGATGATATGATCACCGTTGCGGGAGCCCTGGATATAGGCATGACCGGCGGCACTTGCTCCCCCCGGTTTATTGACGACCACGATGGTTCCATCGACCAGGTTATTTTTTTGAATGATATCCAGAATTAACCGGGCCAGGGTATCACTCCCCCCGCCAGCACTGGCAGGGACCACGAATTCAACCGTCTTTTGGGGATAATCTGCAGAAAAGCCATTTTGAACACAAACGCCGCCCACGAAAAATGTCAATGCAACAATCAGGATTACCGTTTTCCTCATTTTCATCTCCTTTTCTTGGCAGAAAGTGGGGGTAGCCAGGCGGCCTTGCTAAACCGCCGCGACCCGCAGTCAGGCATATCATTCTCTCCGAAATCATCAATAAACGCTCTTCTGCTTGGCAAGACCTAGGTGTGCCATAGGCAAAAGAGTCACCGAACTGGTTTAATCCTATGCGCTCAAAAACACTTCATCCTGTTCCACTCGCAAGCTCCAAAGAATTGAGTCCGCAGGCTTTTCAAGCATTGCCGCGGTGATCAACTCTCCGGGTTTGACATCGCAGGTCAGAACTGAGCCGTCTGCGAGATAATAGGGGAGCTGGGTATTATGGGAAACCTTTTGCGCTGGCAAGAGGACGCCTTCAAGGCCATTGATAACATGATGGTGCCCTTTTGCTTCCAGACGTGAGCCCCGGGACAGCGGGACGGCGGCCCGTGCAACCACATCGTAGCGAGGCTCAGGGTTGGTTGAACTGGTCGGCAACCCGAGCAGGCCCACGGAAAGCACACTGAACAGGGTTTCGAACCCCAGATAATGGGCCGGATAATAGATCAGGGCAGTCTTCCCGTTGCGGCTTAACGGCACACCCTTCTCCAGCAATACCTGCCAGGTTTCTTCATCATTGCAGGCAACCACCACATAGACCCCTCCCTCCATACTCTGCTCATCGGGACGACGCAGGCAGTTATAGACATCGATACGAGAGTCCCCGGCAAACAGGCCACCCATTGTTTGCGGACACATCAGATCAGGAACCTCAACCGTACGGGCGACCGGGTAATGGAACTCCTCGATATCAGGATGGATGCCAGCCAGATGATTACATACAATGGCCATCTCTGCCAGATCCGGGATGGCCCGCTGGCTGAATTCGGCAAGCAATTCACTGCGCCTGGCAACAGTTCCGGCCACATCGTCACCAAGCGACCAGACCTCGGCGAAGCCATCCACTTTGATTTTTTGGTCGAGGACCCGCACGGTCTCATCCGCAGGGTCGTAAATGAAATCGTACTCACTGGCCTTACCGACACTGACGATCTCAAGACCGGCGGTTCGGGCCCAAGAGACCAGACCGATGAGCAGAGCCGGCTGGTCTCCTTCGGCCAGTGAGTAGATCACGCCTTTATCGCGGGCTTTCCTGGCCAACAACGGACCAACTACGGAATCGGACTCTTTGGTGACCATGATGGCGTGTTTGCCGTGCTCAATAGCGGCCAGAATATAGCGGGCCGAGGCCTCGGTATTGCCGGTTCCTTCCACAACGAGATCAATGGGCATCTGCATAGCCAGAGAGACATCGTTGAAAACCAGATATTTGCCGGCAGAAAAAGCATCTAGCCCCTCTGACGGCGAGGTGCAATGGATAATACTCTGTTCGTCAATACCGATGGACAGGTAAGCGTCAACACACTTTTGCGTATTCCTTCCACACAGGACACGGATCGAAACCCTGTTATTTTTGGACCCGTATACAAACAGCGAATGGTTAAATCCCTGAACTCCGATAATGGCTATTTCTACAGTTTTTTTGTCCCCACCAGCAAACAGCAGATCATAATTCACAACATCCTCCTGTCGAGTTGAATTCATAGCTTGGTTGGGGTTTGAGCAAGAAGGATACCAATAACCAAGGTGGGAAAACGATCTCGAAAAAATACAGCAACATCCTTTGAAAGTAGCTAGAAAATGGTTCTAAAAAACTCATATCGTCGTCTCGGAAAATTATTTTTCCCGCGAAGAACAATTGCAGTTGATATTGCATTAATGCAATACTCATCTTCACTTTTGCAATCTTCTCGTGCGAGGCGATTATGATTCGTATCACATTTATTGTGCCCTACCGTTCCATAAACCAGACCGTTGCGGAAATTTTCCGCCAACATCCCGAAAAAGCGGCCCTATCACAGTCAATACTGACCAGAACAGTCGATGAGATCAGTGAACAGGATTTACAGGAGACAGACATAGTGATTGCCCGGGGATATTCTGCCGATAAGATCCAGCAATTGTCCGCTGTCCCGCTGATCGATATGACGGTCACCGGGTTTGATATTACTGCCGCCCTCACCACCTGCATCAGAAACTACTCTCCGCGAGAAATTGCGGTGATCGGCCCGCTGAACACCATCTACGGCATCGAAGAAATCAAAGACGCTTTTCCCTGCTCGCTGAATAGCTACCAGGTCGATGACCCCAACCGTTTGCAAAGCACAATTTTGCAGGCTCTTGAGGAAGGCGCTGATGCCGTCATTGCCGGCAGAACGGGATACACGCTCTGCCAGCAGATGGGAGTGCCGTCGGTGATGATCAAAAGCGGCAAAAAAACCGTCCTTCAGGCAATTGACGAAGCAATTCGCTCAGTTCGCCTAATGCGCCAGGAGCGGGAAAGAGCTGAACGGTTTGAAAGCATCATGGACTATACCTTTGAGGGAATTATCTCGGTTAATCGCGAGGGGGATATCACGGTTGCCAATAACTATGTCAGAAAAATGTTTACCGAACTGAGCAACCCCGGCCAACCGGTCAGCCTGAGCAAGGTGTTGCCCCAGATTGATATCCGCAGGGTTCTTCAACAAGAAGAAAAAATTCTCGACGAACTGGTCACGATCAATCAGCTGGTGCATACCGTCAACTGTGTGCCGGCGGGGGATGCCGGTGCGGTCATCACCTTTTCCAACATCTCGAAGATCCAGGAGCTTGAAGGACAGATCCGTTCGAAGCTTCACCATAAGGGCTTGATCGCAAAATACCGCTTCAGGGATATCATCGGTGCAGAAAATTCCATTCGGGAAACGATTCTTACCGCCCAGAAATTCAGTAAGGTTGATTCCAATATCTTTATTTTTGGTGAAACGGGTACCGGCAAAGAACTATTTGCTCAAAGTATTCACAATGAAAGTAGCCGTAAAAACCAGCCTTTCATTGCTATCAACTGCGCAGCGCTGGCCGAAGACCTGCTGGAAAGTGAACTTTTCGGTTATGTTGATGGAGCTTTTACTGGAGCAGCAAAAGGCGGGAAACAGGGGCTTTTCGAACTGGCCCACAAAGGGACCGTCTTCCTTGACGAGATTGGTGATATTTCGCCGAAACTGCAAAGCAGGCTGCTGAGAGTTTTGCAGGAACGTGAAATCATGCGCATCGGACACGACAGGGTTATCCCCATCGACATCAGAATTATCTCGGCTTCCAACAAAAACCTCAAGGATCTGGTCAGACAGGGAAGTTTCCGGGAAGACCTGTTCTACCGGTTGAATGTTCTCAAACTGTCCCTCCCCCCATTACGGGAGCGTCCTAATGACATCACTGCCCTGTGTAGCCACTTTATCCAGGTCAATAAAGCGGTTTTTGGCTCCCGCCTGAGAAGTCTGACCCCGGAAGCGGAAAAACTGATTATGACCTATAGCTGGCCGGGTAATGTAAGGGAATTAAGCAATTTCTGCGAGCGCCTGTCGGTTCTATCCGAGTCCGAAACGGCTGACACCAACGCAGTCCGCCTCTGCATGGAACATCCAGTCTTCACTCCCCCGGAACAAAAGCAGGAGCTCAGCCTTTCCGACCTCTCCGGACTACAGGAACAGGAGGCCATCCGATCTGCGCTCTACAGTACCGCAAACAGGCGTGAAGCCGCACAGTTGCTTAACATCCATCCCACAACCCTGTGGCGAAAAATGAAAAAATACGGCATGCCATGAAGGACCGGCAAACGGCCGGGGAGAATCAAGATCAGCGAATAAACGATGAACAGCTTACCTGCTATCGGTCTATTCCTCACCCGTTTCTTCTTCCTCCCACAATGATTGCTCGATCTCATCCGCCAACAGCGTCATCGGCGTCATGGAGAGAAAACGCAGCCCCCCGTCCCTGGTGTTTTCGATGATGGAGATCGGTCCGCTGCGGGCGATTTTGATCTCTTCGCAGCTGTTGCCGAGAGTGAGGAGCACCCCTTCCAGCAGTTGCCCCTGGACATTGATCTTAGGATTGCGGCTGTTGAATTCCTGCGGTCTGGAGGCGGCGATTTCGGAACTTAAACGGGCTTTTTCCTCTTCCAGTTTGGCCAGATGCTCATTGAGGATATGCAGCCGTTTGCGGGCGGTTTCCGCATAGGAAGTCTTTTTGGCCAAGGTTGCCTGCAGCTGGGAGATCCCCTCGGTCAATTTCCGCAGCTGCTGATTGATGTTCATCTGCCGCTCCCGCAGATACTCGAAACGATCCGCGTCCGGAAAATAAACCCCGGCAGTCAGATCGGTGCGCAGGGCGGAATTGCTACCCAGGGTCTTGGCCTGAATCCCCTCCAGGGCAATGCAGCGACCACCGATAATAGCCCCTTTTTCGACCATGATCCGGCCGGTCGACTTGACCAGGCAGTTGCGGATTTCATTGGCGATCTGGATATGTCCGAAACTGACAACCTCAACATGATTGAGAAATTTGGCTTTGAGATCACCGCGACAGATGATCTTGCCACTGCCCTTGCCGGCCATGCTGACCAGTTCAATGGAGGAGTCCGACTCAAGCAGGCTGGCGCCGACATGACCGTGCACCTTGATCCCCTTTTTGGCAACGATATTGAAGTCATCCAGAACATCGCCCTTGACTTCGACATAGCCGTGAAAATCGATATTGCCGACACTCAGGTCAACATCGCCGGTGATCACCCATTGGTCCACCACGGCCAGGGTCTTTTTTTCCAGCAGGGCGCGACCCGACTTGTCAGCAAAAGCCACCCGGCCGTTATACTTGAGGATAACGCCTTCACCGGCCTGTAATTCAAATGGCTGTCCGCTTTCGCCAGGAATCGGCAGGCCGTGGGCGGTCATCCCCGGGATTCCTGCGGTGGGTGGATGAACGATGCCGAGCTTTTGGCCGGGCTCGATTTCGCTGAAGGTATTCAGCTGTTTGAAATCGACACTCCCTTTTTCGTCTTCAACGAAAGAGGCCCCCTCTTTGCCAGTCTTGACCTGCAGTTCAAACCAGCCATCGGTCCCTTTGTAGGCAGGAATGCCGCGGGCGATGACCACAGGCTCTATTTTCTGGCCGAGTTCGATAGCCGCGCAGAGTTCGTAGACCGCTTCATAATCGATGGTCTGGACAATACCGACCTGATTCAGCAAGCGGATCAACTCGACCGGGCAAAGCCCCCAATGACAATCCGCTTCACCGGCACCAGAGTCTCCGGCTACGGGGTCAGCTGGCTCGGCTTTGGCCTCGGGTTCCTTAAAGCTGAAATCCGCAACACACTCCATCCCATCCTGCTGCAGCCGCAGACAGACCTTGAACGCGGCGTTTTCTTCGCATAACAGAATGTCAGTATCAGCTGCTAACGGTTTCTTTTCATCATTGCGTATCGCCATGGCCAGATCCTGATTGAATGCAATGGTTCCTGAAGACTATCCTCCGCGCCAAACCCTCTGCTTATTCATGCCGCCCTCTATTCATTTGCGGGCTTTTGGCCCGATTGTTATTCCTGTGCGTTGCCCCAGCCACTTAGAAACGGCCGAACTCTTCATCATCCAGAGGGATTATTTTTTTTGCACTGTCCCGTTGCACAGCAGCCCAGTCCCCACTTGGGTCCGGTTGTTTCTGCGGCTTCGGCAACACCGCCTGGGAAGCCGACGGAACAGGGCTTGCAGCCACTCCCTGGGCCAGCACAAAACGGCTCAGCAGGTCTTTAAGCTGGGTCGACAGGCCAGCCAGTTCCTGGGCCTCAGCAGCGGATTCCTCAGCCGTTGCAGTACTGTGCTGAACCGCCTGATCAATCTGCCCCAGACCTTGATTGATCTGGCTGATCCCTTCGGCCTGTTCGTTGCTGGCGGCGGCAATCTCCGTTACCAGATCGGTGACCTTGGTGATCGAAGCAACGATCTCATCCAGAGCGGCAGAGGTCTGTTCGGCAATCCGGGTACCGTTGGCAGCCTTTTCCACCGACCCTTCGATGAGTTGGGCGGTCTCCTCGGCAGCCTTGGCGCTACGTGCCGCAAGGTTACGTACCTCTTCGGCAACTACGGCGAAACCTTTACCATGTTGACCGGCTCGGGCGGCTTCGACAGCTGCATTCAAAGCCAGCAGGTTGGTCTGGAAGGCGATCTCATCGATCACCTTGATGATCTTGTTGATATTCTGCCCTGCTGCATTAATTTCGCCCATGGCGGAAATCATATCTGCCATTCGTTCAGTGCCGGTGGCTGCGGCACTCTGCGCCCCATTGGCCAGTTCTTTGGCCAGACCGGCATTTTCTGCGCTCTGTTGGGTCTGTCCACCGATCTGGTTCATGGAACTGCCGATTTCCTCCAGGGACGCGGCCGATTGCGAGGCCCCCTGCGACATCTGCTGGGATGTATCCGAAACCTGACGGCTGCCCATGTCAATCCGCTGGGATACCTGGGCGACATCGTGCAGGACTTCATTCAGATTGGAGACCATGGTCCTGAATGCCTGTCCCATGCGGTCACGGTCGGAGCCGACCAGCACGTCAACCTGCAAATTCCCCTCAGCGATCTGTCCGGCCTCTTCGGCCTTGGCCGCCAGGCTATCAATCATCCCGTTGATGGCGGTAGCAAGCTCACCGACTTCGTCCGTACTCCGATAGGCAACGGTCTGACTGAGATCGCCGACGGCTACCCCATGGGCCGCGCTCACAATCCCCTGCAACGGACCAATGACGCGCCGCGTGATCAGGAAAACGGTCGCAAAGATGATCACGACCAGGACTGCGGCGCCGCTACCGAATCGCCAATTCAGCTTGCCAATGGTCGCCGCCCCAGCCTCTTTGATGTCGGTCGACAATTGTTCAATAGTCTTCATATTGTAGACTAAAGCCATCATGCCCACGATCTTTCCGGAATAATCGTTGATGGGAAAGACATTGACATAATGGTGGTCAATGACCTGATGCGGTTCTGTCTGTCCGCCCTGGTCAAGCACTGCTGCCGTCAGCAGTGGTGCGGTCTCTTCCGGCCGGGTTGACGACAAAAAGACATATTTTCCGCCCAGAACCGGATTCTTCACCGGATCCTGTAGTTTTTTCGCAATCGGCAGAAAATCCGCCAGCATGTAGACGGCGATCTGATAGCTGTCGTCGGTATGATTGGCGGTAATGACATCCGCAAAGGGAATTAACACCTCGCAGGAGCCCAGATGCGTTCCTTCCCGGGAAGTAATCGGGGAAAGGCCGCGCAGGGCAAAACCGCCACGACCGATTTCAATCCCCTTGATCGGCTTATGGTCACCCTGGTTGATTTCGACCACGGTCTTCCGGAACGAAGACAGATCATCTGACACGTCGAGCTTTTTGCCGTCCCGCTGAACCTGCCAGCCGTCTCGCCACAATCTGGCCAGACTGCGAGCGCTGGGGGTATGAAAATGGAGCTGCAGAGATTTCTGTCCGGTCTGCCGTTTATAGCCGGCTATGTAGGGTGCCATGACTTTACGCAGATGCTCACGCGCCATCAGCATCTCATGATCATTTTCGTCATTCTGGTCGCCAAGCAGCGCCAACCGATAAGCAGTCTGTACATCAGGAATTTCGGTAAAGATCGAGGAGAGTTCCAGGGCTTTGGTTCCAAGTTGATCAATACTGGTGTAAATATTGAGTTTACGTTGTTCCGCCTTGCTTTCCAGGTTTTCCCGGGCAAAACTCAGAGAGGCGTCCTCCTGGCTCGTCACCAGCCCCTCCACTGTCCGGTTGATGGCAACAACTGTCACCAAAGCAAAAACCAGAACCAGAATCGTAATCGGCAGAACAAATTTCGTTCTTATCTTCATGCAGAACTCTCCGTCGAAAACAGCGCCCTTTTCCCGGATTCGATGCTTGGACACTTGGGTGAAAAAAAATACTGTTCAACCCCTGACCACCAAGGGTGCTTAAATATGACGCCCGCTTCGCTGAACAATCTCAACTGCCCAATCCCCGCCGCAGAGGCAGGCTTAGGCGGTAAATTAAATTCTGCCGTTTCGCCCTGGTTTATGCAGCACAAACCGCTTCAGCATCTCCTGCATCTGCAGCGCCTGGCCGGATAGTTCTTCTGCGGCGGCGGCACTCTCTTCGGCACTGGCGGTATTCTGCTGAGTCACCTGATCGATTTGGGCCAATCCCGTGGACACCTGGCTGATCCCCTGGGCCTGCTCGTTGGAGGCCACAGCAATTTCTTCGAGCAATTCAGCCACTTGGTTGGTCCCGCTCATGATCTCCTTCAGGGCGCTGGCGGTCTGCTGTGCCATTTGGTTACCACGATTGGTCAATGCGACCGAACCTTCGATCAATTCAGCTGTTTCCTTGGCTGCTTTGGCGCTGCGGGCGGCCAAATTGCGGACCTCTTCAGCCACTACGGCAAACCCTTTGCCATGCTGCCCGGCCCGAGCAGCTTCCACGGCCGCATTCAAGGCCAGCAAGTTGGTCTGAAAAGCGATCTCATCAATGACTTTGATGATCTTACTGATGTTCTGCCCGGCCTGATTGATTTCTCCCATGGCCCCGACCATCTCCGCCATCTGCCGGTCGCCCTTTTCCGCCGCCTGCTTCGATTCGCCGGACAGGCGGTTGGCGGTGCCGGCATTTTCAGCATTGATTCTGACCTGGCTGGCCATCTCATCCATGGACGCAGTGACCTCTTCCAGGGAACTGGCCGATTCGGTGGCCCCCTGCGACAGAGCCTGACTGGCATCTGCCACCTGCCCGGCCCCGGTGGCGATCTGATCACCGGCCAACTGAATACCGCCGACCATCTCGCGCAGACCTTCGAGCATCGTCTTCAATGCATGACCGAGCTGATCATGCGTGGAAGCGACTTTCACATCTTGAGTCAAATCACCTCTGGCGATGGCTTCTGCCAACTCGCTGCGCCCCTGCAGGCTCTTCGCCATTCCGACCAGGACCGAACCCAGCTCGGTGATCTCATCCCTGGCGTTATAAACCTTGCATTCGCGGCAATCTTTAAAAGTCCCATCGGTCAACTTGAGGCAGACCGGATTGGGTCCAAAGGTTCCGGTATCGACCCAGCAATGAGCTTCTTTACCGAAACTGAGACAGTGTTGCTGACCGCAATTATTGATAGCCGAACAATTGACCTGATCCCCCATAGGCAGATCCTGATCCCTGGTATCTCCTTTACCGTACTGACTGATAACGGCAAAGGCATGGTGCAGCGGTTTGGTTATACTGCGCGAGATGATGTAGGCAAGCCCCATCCCGACAAACAACGCCACAATCCCGATCACACTGATCCCGGTCCGGGTTCCGACCGCGGCTGCAATCATCTTGTCATCGGTCATGATATGATCGGTCGAAACCTTGATCATATCGTGCAGAACACCTTGCACCTCCTGCAGATAGCGCTGGGTTTCTCCGGCAAAAATCAGGTTGGCCCTACGTTGCCCATCCAATACCGCGGTTGCGGTCCTGGTTGCATCAGCCAGTGCCTGTTTGGTTTCCTCCAAGGTCGGGATAACCACCTCGGAGAAATAACCGGAAGCTTCGTCAAAACGCCCTGCAGCCAGCAGATCATTGATCTTTTTGCCGTATTCATGCAGCCGTTTATGAGGCTCTTCGGCAGCGCTCAAAATGGCCCCAAGCTCCGGGTTCCGGCGCGCTTTTCGCCCTCCTCTCCGTACAGAAACTTGCCATAGCTGCACTTGGTCGGATCAAACTGAACCGCAACCGAATCCGCTTTTGCCAAAATGGCGCTTTGAATCTGATAGATCCAGTTCATATGATCCAGTTCCTTCTCGGTCAGAAACTGGGGCAAATAAGGATCGGCCGGCTGAAAGGCCTCCTTTATCTTGCGCGCGGACTCATGCAGCAACTGATGCGGTTTTTCCAATGCTTTAAAATCGCTGGCCAGAACAGGGACCAACGCTTCGGCCTGCTGCCGACCATCGCCATACAACCACTTGCCAAGGGCGCACTGGGTATGGTCCATCTGCACACTCAAATCGGTCACATTGGCATCGGTTAAAAAGGTTGACACTTGTTTAGCCCAATTCAGATGATCAACTTCCCGGGCCAGAAGTTCGCCCCGCAGCTTGTTGCCAGAAGCCATCTCTTTGCCGTTAGCCACAGTCCTGGATAGACCGGAGATCCCCCAGAGCAGCGTGACAAGCAACAGAATCAGAATCGAACCGGTCAACAGCAACATCTTGTAGTTAATCTTCAGTCTCTTCAGCATGTCAGTTCCTCTCTTCAACATTTATGATTGGCCTGGTTGCATGGGCTAAACACCGCCAATTTACTGCAAAATAAGTACCAACCAATATTTCCCATATGCTGCTGTTTTTATTGAAGATTTTTGACACACCTCAAGGGCCGGGTTTCAATCTAAGTTGATCTCCTTTCTACAATTTCTGCACAACCCACTGAAATTGATAGGTTTTCATTAATTTAAAAAAACTTGTGACTGCAACAAAAATTGCACCCATTCCTGTAAATTCCCAAAAATTACAACAGAAACTTAACATAAATATAATGAAATTAAAATAATCATAATAAAGAAAGTCCGGCAAAAAAGCCGGACTTTCTTTATTTACGGGTCATGTTGTTATGGTTTTCGGGTTTTGGACCGGTACAGCCCTTATGCCGTTCAACAGGCCTCCGGCAAAGATCTTTCAGGCTGGAGCCTGCTGCAATGGACTGCCGCTTGTGTCTTTACGTTTACTCAGGATGAACAGACCGATGAGAATGACTAACCCAGCCAGGTGAACCAACCAGGGGGCAGGCCACAGCAACGCGGCGGCAGCGGCCAGCGAGAGCAGCCGGAACAGCGGATTCAGCTTGGACTCCATAAAACCTTCAATCCCGGCGGCAAAAGCGTACAACCCGAAAAAGGCAAAGAAGAATATGGTCAGATCCCCAGCCCAGGTTCCACCGATAAAGGGCGTATAAGCAAACAGCAGCGGCACCACATAAAGCCCCTTGGCCAGTTTCCATGCCTGCAGTCCGGTCGCCATCGGTTTAGTGCCGGCAATGGCCGCACCGGTAAAGGCTGCCAATGCCACTGGCGGGGTCACATTGGAATCCTGACTCAGCCAGAACACGATCAGATGAGCCGAGAGCAAGGCAAAGGTCAGACTGTGCTGGCTGAGAACCGCTTCGCGCACCATACCAGCCATGTCCATGGGAATGGCGTCGACAATGGCCCTGGCCGTGGCCGTATTCATGGGGTTGCCTATCTCCGCCAGATGCTGCGGTGCCGCGAGCATGAAAATCGCCTTGGCGGCTTCCGGAATCTGCCCACTGACCAGCGCCTTGACCATCAGACCATCGGCGATCAGTCCGTGCAAGGCAGGCGCTGACAGGGTCCCTAGAACAATGTAGGCCGCCGTCACCGGCAGCCCCATGCCGAGCACCAGGGAGGCCAGCGCGATAAGAAGAATGGCTATCACCAGGCTGTGACCGGCCCATTGGTTGATCATCAGCGAAAAGGTATTCCCGATACCCGCGGTTGAAATAACATTGACGATCAGTCCGACGGAGCAGAGCAGAATAGCGGTCATCACCATATTCCGAGCGCCCAGCGCCATGGCTTCAATTATTGCCTTCGGCCCCATCCGGTTGCCGGTCAGCCAGGACGATGCAACCACGGCAATAATACTGAGCCCGGCCGCATAGGTGGGGGTAAAACCGTAAATCAACAGTCCGATCAGCACACCAATGGGGAGCAGAAAAACAATCCCGCCCTTTTTCAAAACTCCAGGGCGGCAACCTTCTCATCGTCAAGGGCGGTCACATAACTTCTTTTCGCTTCGATCCGTACGAAAAAGGCGACCGTCGCAAAATAGAGGATGGCGGGCAGGATACTGACCAGCACAATGGTATTGTAGGAGATCTGAGTATAGGTGGCCATGACAAAGGCCCCGGCCCCCATGATCGGCGGCATCAACTGCCCTCCGGTCGAGGCAGCAGCTTCGGTCCCGGCGGCAAACTTGGCCGGAAACCCGGCCCGTTTCATGAGCGGAATGGTGATGACCCCGGTCGAGGCGGTGTTGGCAACTGCAGAACCGGAGATCGTGCCCATCAGACCGGAAGCCAGCACCGCGACCAACCCGGGTCCGCCAACCATCCGGCCGGCCACGGCGCGAGCCAGGTCGATAACGAACTCCCCTGCCCCGGAGCGCAGCAGAAAAGCGCCGAACAGGATGAACATGAAGACGTAGGATGAGGAAATCAGCGCAATGGTGCCGAACAGGGCATCATCGCCATAAATACTGCGGAACAGGATGGTTTCGGTGCTGAGCCCGGCAAATTTGAACACCCCGGAAATATCCGCCCCCCACCAGCCAACATAGGTCAGGGCGGTGATGATGAGAACGGGGATAAACCAGCCGGCCACCCGGCGGGTAAATTCAAGGGCACAGAGAATCAGGACGATTCCGGCGATCCATTCGGGCGTAGCCAGGCGCACCCCTCGGGCATAAATGGCATCTTCCATGGCTATCATGTAGATGGCCGAACTTGCCGCAGCCAGCCCGAGAAGGATGTCGGGAATCCGCCACGCCCAGGAAGGGTCTTTCCGCAACGGATAGACATAGGCGGCCATCAAGGCAAAACCGGCAAAATGCAGGGCATTCTGCCACAGGGACGAGAGCACGGTGAATACATTGAACCAGATATGAACCAGTGCGATCGCGACCCCGAGGATAAGCAGGATTTTTGATTCAGTCTTAAACGGTTCGGATTCTGTGGCTGTCATAAGAAAGTAAGCTCCAGATATAAAAACCCGGCCACCCTTGAGCAGGCGGCCGGGTAAACCGGCAATCAGGTAACGATCAATTGGCGATCAGACGGGCGGGAACTTTGATGCCGACTTCCTGGTAATACTTCAACGCGCCCGGATGCAGTGGCATCGGCAGCCCTGAAATCGCTTTTTCAATGGCCATGGCTTTGGTCGCGCCATGGATCGCATTCAAGAACGGCAGGTTTTCATAGATCGTCTTGGTGATTTTATAAACGGCATCTTCATCAACATCGGCACGAACCCCGAGAAAGTTCGGCTGGGCGATGGTGTTGATGTCTTTTCTCTGGCCGGGATAGGTTTCGGCAGGGATGATATAACGGGTCCAGAGGTCCAGTCCGCCATCAGCCTGTTTAAGCTGTGCGTCGGTAAAGTCGAGGATGACCATGTCATCACCGAGGTTCGCCATCGCCTTGGTGATGGCACTGGCCGGCACTCCGGCCGGGATGCCGAAGCCGGCGATCTGCCCGTTTTGCAGGGCGTCGGCCGTCGGGCCATAGCCGACATAGATCAGGTTATAATCCTTGTCAATATCAATGCCGAGGTTGCCCAGAATAACCTTGTTGGAGCCGATGGTGCCGGAGTTCTTTTTCCCCATTGACATGGTCTCGCCTTTCATACCAGCGAGATCCGATGCTGTCCCGGTTTTGGCAAATTTTTTGAGAACCCCGTAATGTTCGACATTCTGCCAGAGCATGGTCACCGAGCGCAGGTTTTTTTGCGGACCTTCACTGGCAATCGGCCCGGTGCCGTTCCAGGCATAGGAACCGAAGAGCCCCTGCAAGATGGCGAACTGGACTTCGTTTTCGCGTAGCAGCTTGATATTTTCACCGGAACCAGCCGAATTGATCGCTGACATACCGATCTTTTCCGTCGGCTGGAGTTTGACTTTCACCAGAGTCGACAGAGCAACCCCGACCGGGTAATAAGTTCCACCGGTTGAGGCGGTGGCCATCAGATAATTCCGTTCTGCCGGAGCGGCCTGTACACCGCTGCCGAAACCCAACACAAAAGTCGTCGCAACAACAACAAACACCAGCTTCCTGAAACATCTTGCAAGTGACATGTTCATCCTCCTCGACAGTAGGGGGGTAGGTGGTAATCAGGGAAAAGTCCCTGACGATGTTTGTCCGTTCAACAGGCTTATAATCCTTTCCAACAGCTGCAAGCATACCAAAAATAACATAGTTTTATAGTTGTTTTATAGGTTTGTAACAGAAAAAGCCGTATGAGCGAAGATTATACGGCTGACAAGGGTGTACAGAGGGGGAGTCTGGGCTGATTAAAATCGCAGCGAGAGGCAGGTCAGGCCGCCGTCGATTTTCGCAAACTCGGAGATATCGACTTCAATCACCTCCCGAGCGCAACTGCTCAGCATCTCCTTGAGCGCCGGAAAGCCGGCCGGCATCAGTAATTTTCCGTTGATCGCAATACAATTGGCCGCGGCAGCGCAATCCGCTCCGAGGTTGATTTTTTTAAACTCGGCAAACCCCGGAAATCCGAGTAGGCTTTCCGTGCCGAGCAGGGTCCGCTCGGCGATCCTGGTTACGCCGGTTTTCAAATGCAGGCAGCCGCTAACCGGAACTGCACTCACCCGCAAACCATGCTCGGCGACGATCTCGCCCAATTGCTCGATCCCCTGCTGATTGGTTCGCCCGGAGAGCCCGACATAAAGACAGGAATCGACCGCCATGACATCCCCGCCGTCCAACTGGCCTGGAGCCTCGATCCTTTTGACCTCCGGGAAAAAATCGGCCAGCACTGAAGCGATGGCAGCGACCTCCCCACGACGCGAACGGGCTCCCGGTACGGTCAGGATCGCACAACTTTTGATGAGCACCGCCGTGTCTTCGACAAAGGTCGAATCGGGAAATTCCTCCAGCGGGTCCAGGCAGATCACCTCCAGTCCGCACCGCTGCAGGGCCTCAATATAAGCATCATGCTGGGCCAGCACCCGCGGATAAGACGGCTGGCCAAGGTTAGCGGTGGAGAGTCCGTTGCTGATACTGCGCCCGGGCCGACGGACCAACGCATATTCAAAAGTCATGACAGTTCCTTTTTACCGGAAGAGGTTGTAGATGCCGCAGAATATACGATCGGACACCGAATATTCAAGCCCAGAAACCACCATTTCCTGCAGGCTTGCACTTAGCCGAGGAAAAAAAATCCGCAGAAGCGGGCAGTCTTCTGCGGATCATTAGCATTAGCAATCAATGGTTCTGCCTCAAAGACAGGCAGGAAAATAAATTCAGGGTGGCAACAACGCCGGAGCGAGGCTCAGTTCTGCACCGGCAGGGTCTTTTTAAAGGCCGCCTCTTTAAATTGCAGAAGAACCAGCACTCCAATCCCGATCGCAAGGCCGGCCAGCCGGTAAGGCCAGTGCGGGAAGAAACAGAGCACCCCGGTAGCGATGATCAGTGCACGGCTCCAGTTGGCCAGTTTGGATTGGAAAAAGCCTGCAAAACCGACCGATAACAGATAACCGGCCACCGTGGCAGAAACAATGACCCCCACGGTCTCCAGCCAACTCCCCTGCAGCAGCAGCGCCGAATCATAGGCAAACGCAAAGGGAACGATAAACGCAACCACGCCGATGCGCATCGCGGTCACAGCGATCTTCATGGGACTGTCTCCGGCAATTGTTCCTGCCGCAAAGGACGCCAGCGCCACCGGCGGAGTCATATTGGACAGCACCGCGAAATAGAACACGAAGAGGTGCGCGTTCAAAGGGGCAAAACCAAGTTTGGTCAAGCTGCTGACCCCCAGGGCCGCGGCGATGATATAGGCCGAAGTCGTCGGCAAACCCATCCCGAAGATAACCGCCAGGATAGCAATCAGGAACAGGGCCATGAAACTTGAGTTGCCAGACAGGGTCGATATCAGTGCACCGATTTTGAACCCAATCCCGGTCAGGGCAATGGAACCGATGACGATACCGGCCGAGGCACAGGCAATGGCAATAACGGGAACGGATTTTCCGGCCATGATCAGGGCTTCAACCAGACGTTTGGGTCCCATCCGGTAACCGCGATTGAACAGGGACACGCCCCAGGCCAGGATAATGCCAACCAAGCCGGCCAGCATCGGGGTCTTACCCATCAGCAGGGCGACCACCAGCACCAGAATCGGCAAGAGCAGAAAACTGCGCTTCAGCACATGGGACCAGCGCGGCAAATCCGCCTCTTTCAGCCCGACGAAACCATCTCGCTTGGCCACATAGTGGATCATCAGCAGCGCGGTTCCGTAATAGAGCAGCGCAGGCAACAGCGCAGCAACCATAATTACCTTGAATTCCACCCCGAGATAGGCGGACATGACAAAGGCCCCGGCCCCCATCAGCGGCGGCATCAACTGCCCCCCGGTGGACGCCATGGTCTCGATCCCACCAGCCAGCACCGGCGCAAAACCGGTCCGTTTCATCATTGGAATGGTAAAGTTCCCGGTCGAATAGACATTGGCCACGGCCGAACCGGAAATGGACCCGAACAGACAAGAGCTTACCACGGCGATTTTGGCCGGACCACCGATGGATTTACCGGCCACCCGCGATGAAAACTCCATAAACCAGGGACCGACCCCGCTGACCTCGAGAAAGGCTCCGAAGATCAGGAAAATCACCACGTAGGTTGCAGAGACTCCCAGGGGCATGGAAAAAATGCCGTCCTGGGTCAAAAACAAGGATTCGATCACCTCCCGCAACGAGAAATCCTCACCGCGCATGATCCCTGGGAAATAGGCGCCAAAAACCATGTAAAAGGCAAAAAAGGAACTAATGATGGTCAGCGGCCAGCCGAGCAGGCGACGAGTCGCCTCAATCAGGCAGAGCACCAGGATAATCCCCAGGATCAACTGGGCATTGGTAACCGGGTCGACCTGGTCGATACGAAACAGAATCAGATCGGAATTCCAGATGCCGTAAGCCCCTGGCAGAATCGAGATGAAAGCAATGATATAATCGTAAAAAGGAACTCTATCCTTAGGCGACTTTTTGCTGAACGGCCAGTAGATAAAAGCAATCGGGAAAACCCAGGACAAGTGGACCATACGTTGCATCCAGGCTTCGAGAACCCCGAACGCTGCCGTATACAGGTGAAAACAAACGCCGAGAACCAACCACAGGCCAAGCAGGATGTTCAGTGTTTTATTATTAAATTCCCTCATGCAGGAGCTCCTTACTCAGGGGAAAACCGGGATCACGCCCAACTATGGTCGTGATCCCGAAATATTGTGCGATTTTGATTACTGTTGAGCTTCGAAAAATGCTTTTGCAGCAGGGTGCATCGGCAGTTTCTTGGCAACGGCGCTGGTCGCATTGAAGGCTTCGAAGTCTTTGATGGTGGTTGCCAGGTTGTCTTTGTTTTCCAGCAGAGTGGCAGCCATTTTCTTGACGACATCATCAGGCATGTTTTTGCGGACGATACAAACCGTGTAATCGCCGACAGTCGGGATTTTGGAGGTCACACTTTTGTAGATACCGGGTTCAATGTAGTGGGTTCCGGTACCATAGGCATCACTGAGGGCCTGCAGAGCGTTATCGTCAACCGGCAGGATCACGATATTGGTCTGGCTTTCGATATTCATGATGATGGAGGCGATCTTGCCGACCGAGAAGGCAAATATGTCGATATGATCATCAGAGATCAGACCGGCACCGTCAGAGTAAGACGCAAACTGAACCTGGCCACCGCCTTCTTTGATCGATTTCCAGTCCATGCCGTAACCGAGGTCCAGCAGGGAGCTGACCACGAATTCGGAAGAGGTACCGGGCTTCAGACTGGCGATCCGCAGCGATTTAACAGCCAAGGCATCCTTCAGGGTTTTAATATTATTTTTTTCCACAAAATCTTTGCGGGCGATGAAATAGGTGATCTGAGGATAGAGGTTCGACAGCACAACGGCATTGCTGATCGGCTTTTTGAAAACGCCTTTCCCTTTGGTTGCTGCGCCCAACAGCGAACCGACCGTAAAGCCGAGATCTGCCTTACCGCGGTCGACGTTCATGACGTTGGAGACTCCGCCGCCCGTTGAGCTGGAGGTATTCATGCCGGCTTTACTGAAATACGAACTGATCGCCCCACCCAGTACGAACCAGTTGCCGCCCTGCGGGCCCGAAACAAAACGATAATTTGCAGCAAAGGACAGCGAGGGAACCAGCAGCAGGGTGATAAAGATTGCAGACAGGAAACGCTTCATACTTTTTCTCCTTAAGTGAGCGTACCGGAAGAATACGATTCAACCCGGCAAGACCGGAATGGCAACCGCAGAGCTCCCAGAGAGGTTATGCACGCGTCAAACGTGCGGCCAAAAGCATCCTAAAGATCGCCCCGGCAGGAGCAACGACGGTTATCCAAAGGCAGCCGCCCGGCCGGAACATTCATCAAGCTAAGATTTTGGAAAACGGATCGAAGCGGGGTTAGACGAAAGAGTCGGAGCGGATCGGCTCAGGCTCGTGGCAGTGACGTCAATCAAGAACTCCCCGTTGAGAATGATCCTGTTGGAAAGCTTCTTCAAAGGGCGTGCCATCTTTGAAAGGCTGAAAAAACGGGGTTTTAAAAAGAAAGACAGGAAATTTCGGCAAGATCATGCCGACAAGTTGACGCCAATCGGCAAGATCTTGCCGATTGGCTTTAGCGATAACTCCTCCGGTCCAGACCGTGCCGGGACATTTTTTCGTTCAAAGTCCGGCGCGGAATATCCAATTCATCCATGACCGCCTGGACATCACCCCGGAACCGGATCAAAGCCTGTTCAAGCAACATCCGTTCATGGCAACGCAAGCGATCCTGCAACGATCCGCCCGCGCATTCTTCAGCATTGCGCTGGGGATGGTGCATGATGCTGCTGAGCCGTTGTTCCAGGGGCAAAGATGAGAGCACAAAGCGCTCGGCGATATTCTTCAGCTCGCGGACATTGCCCGGCCACTCATGACTCATCACCGGGCCGATGTCAGCCAGCTGCAGGGACACCTGCGGACGATGGTAATCCTCGGCGGCTCGAGCGGCAAAGTAGTCGAACAGCAGCGGAATATCCTCACTGCGCTCGCGCAGGGGTGGAACGCGCAGCTCGACCACGTTGATCCGATAGTAAAGATCCTCCCGAAACTGTCCGGCGGCACAGTCTTCCAGCAAATCCGTGTTGGCCGCGCTGATCAGCCGCAGGTCAAGGATGTGCGCCTCATTACTACCGATCCGCACAATTTCCTTCTCTTGCAGCGCCCGCAGGACCTTGACCTGGAGAGGCAGCGGCATGCTGCTGATCTCATCCAGGAACAGTGTCCCGCCCTGAGCATACTCGAAACGCCCGATGCGGCGCTGGTCAGCGCCGGTAAAAGCCCCTTTTTCGTGACCGAACAGCTCTGATTCAAAAACCGTCTCGGGAACCGCACCGCAGTTGACCGCGACAAAGCGGCCGTCCTTGCGAGCCCCGAAATCGTGCAGACAACGCGCGACAATCTCTTTCCCGGTGCCGGTCTCCCCCAGGATAAGGACTGGTGCGTCGGTCTCCGCGATATCGAGAATCTCTTCGCGAAGCCGCCGCATCGGGGCGCTGTTACCAATCAGTTTCCGCTCAATGCCGCCATCATTCGACAACTTGCGCCGCAATTCGCGGTTTTCCATGACCAGCCGGCGCTTTTCACAAGCCCGTTCCACCACATCAAGTAATTGTTCCGGTTCAAAGGGCTTCTCTATAAAATCGTAGGCACCCTGGCGCATAGCATCCACTGCCATTTGCACATCGCCATGGGCAGTCACCAGCACCACCGGGATGTCCGGATCAAGGGCCGTGATCCGGCCCAATAAAGCCATACCGTCCATCCGCGGCATCCGGACATCGCTCACCACCACCCCGGGAAAAGCCTCTGTCAGCTGCTGAAGCGCCGCCTGGGCCTCAGGAAAGCTTTTAATCGTGTAGCCGGAAAGTTCCAGCCACTGGCCGGTGGCCGCGCGCATATCGGCGTCGTCATCGACGAGAAAAATATTCTTTTTATCCTCTGTACTCATCTTTTAAAGATTCCTTCGCGGCAGCCGAACCACAAACCGTGCACCGCCTTCAGCCAGATTCTGAGCCCGGATCGTTCCACCAAGATCAGAGACGATGCGGTAGGAAATCGACAAACCGAGGCCCAGCCCTTCCCCAACATCCTTAGTGGTAAAAAACGGCGTAAAAATTTCTTCGATATACTCTTTTGCAATTCCGGGGCCACTGTCGCGGATGGTGAGTTCCACATCGACATTATCCGCTGTCACTTCGATCCAGAGATTTTTTTCCGGACATTCCAGCATCGCATCAACGGCATTGCCGATCAAGTTGACCAATACCTGCTTAATCTTGGCGCGTTCCCCGGCCAGCACCAGCGGACTTTCGGGAAGCTCGCAATGGAGCTTGATGCCGTTGGCCGTCAGCAGCGGCCCGGTGATGCCCAGCACCTCATCCAGGCAATCCTGCAACACCACCTGCTCCTTCCGCTTGGGGGCCTTATGGGCGAAAATTTTCAACTGGGCGGTTATCGAAGCCATATGATCAGTTATTCTGGACACCGAAACCAGGGTTTCCCGAATCTGCTCGATATTGTTCCGCTCCAGCAGCAGTCGACAACTGGCGGAGTGGGTCCGAATGGCAGCAATTGGTTGGTTCAACTCGTGGACAATCCCTGCCGCCATATGGCCAAGAGCCGCCAGCTTTCCAGTTTGAATCAGTTCATCCTGGGCCGCGCGCAAAGCTTTCTCGGTCCGGATCCGCTCGGCCACTTCATCCTGCAGTCGCAGGTTCATTTCGCGGATCGCTTCCGCTTCCTGGCTTTGCGCCTGGAAATCTGCTTTTGCCGACGCTCGCGGACATACATGCCGAAAGCCAAAAACAGCAGCGCCAGAACCGAACCGATGACGCCCACCGATTTTTCCCGTTCGTCGACAGCCGCCAAGGGCAACAGGTGGTGAATCTGCCAACCCTGATCCGGCAATGGCCGTGACAGCATCAGATACTTTTCGCCCTGATAACGAACGATCCGCTTCCCTTCCGCCAGAGTCTGGAGCGGTTTCAGATCAAGTAGAGCCAACGACTGGTTGCCGTATTGCTTGCCGGCCCGGATTGCCGCGATCTGTTCCTGCCCGAGAGGCGTCAGAGTACGGTAACGCCAGTCCGCCCGGCTGGACAAAAAGAGTACACCATTGGAATCGCTGACCAGCACGGTCTCCCCTCCCTGGTGCCAGTCATCCTGCAACGGGGCCAGATCAACCTTAACGATCACCGCGCCGAGGAATTCGGAGTCCTCAAAGACGGGATGGGACATGAAATAGCCGGGCTGCCCGGTGGTTGCCCCGATGCCGAAATACCACCCCCTGCGGCCGGCTTTAGCGTCCAGGAAATAGGGGCGGAAACCATAATTCTGCCCAGCGTAGGTATGCTCGTCCCGCCAATTGCTGGCCGCCAGGGTGTCTCCGTCGATATCCATGACGTAAAGAGCTTCCGAACCTGCTTCCCGGTTCAGCGATTCCAGATAATAATCCACCCCGTCCACGGCACCGGAACCGGCCAGCAGTGAGCGCACCGCCCGGTTATTGGAGAGGACATAGGGAAGATAGGCGTAGCGACTCAATGCAGCCCGCAGAGTGCTGGAATAGAGGGTCAGTCGTTCTTCACCGGTCTTGACAAAGGAGTCCAGCGCTTCAGCGTAGGTCCAGGTCGAAACCCGCCAGACAATAACAGCGGCCACCAGCAGGCCCGCAAGCACCAGCCAGACCGGCCTGATCCGGTTATGTAACTGAACTTTCCGCTTTTTTTCCATACTTACCCTGTCGCCAAGATCACCGTCAGTCGATTGTTCAGCAGCAGTCCTGTTTTGCTCAGAGCCCTTTGACATTGATCACGAACTTGAGATAGCGCCCTTCCGGGAACGTCACCGGACAGGGGAAATCCTCCGGCTGGCCGCCGACAAAAATCGTCCGCAGCTCGTCATGGCTTTGTAAAGCACCCCGGCGCAGTTCCTTCAGATAGTCTTCGATTGACACCTTCTGATGATTTGACGAACTCACCAGGAGCCCGCCGGGTTCCAAAAGGGGCAAGGTTGCCGCCACCAATTTTGCCGTCCCGCCCTGGGTGGAAAAACGGCTCTTCCGGGTGGTAGAGAATGAAGGCGGATCAAAAAGAATAACATCGAACCGGGTTCCGCTTGCCTGCATTTTCGCCAGCTCGGCGAAAACATCGGCGACAATAAAGCGATGTCGACCGCTGGCCAGCTTATTGAGTTTGAAATTGTCCTCGGCAATGCCAAGATATTTCGCAGAGACGTCGACACTGGTGACCGCAGCAGCGCCAGCCGCCGCAGCCGCTACCGAAAAAGCCCCGGTAAACGCGAACAGGTTCAGCACCCGCTTGTCGGCAACCCGCGACATGAGTTCAAGACGATTTCTGCGCTGATCCGGGAAGATACCGGTGTTCAGCCCTTCGCTCAAATCAACCAGATAGGAAATGCCGTGCTCCTGCACGATCAACGGTACCGGGGCCGCTGTCCCCCAGCACAGACGACTGTATTTTTTGCTGTTCGCCTTGGCCTCCAAGGCACGGGTTTCCTGCGGCCGCAGCTTACGGTAGATCCCGCGCGGGGTAAAAACCTTGACCAAGGCTGACGTTATCAGCTCCAGATAACGATCCCAGGCGCTGGTATAAAGCTGCAGCATCAGATAATCACCATAGCGGTCGACGGTCAATCCGGGCAGGCCGTCGCCTTCACCGTTGACCAGGCGGTAAACATCGGTTTCCGTCAGTTGGGCATGTTCCCGCAGAGCCTTTGCCGCGAGAAATTTCTCCTCAAACCAATGAGCTGACAGCTTGACCTGGCCACGCGCCAGCACCCGGGCGACGATCCGGTCGCCAGGGTCGAGCAGAGCAGTTGCCAAAGGCTTGCCGGCCTGATTCTGCAACAGCACCAGGTCTCCGCTTGCGCCTTTAGTCCAGCCCTTGGTGTAACGATCCGCAATAATCCACGGATGGCCCAAATCCAGCATCCGTTCCGTCTCCGGGCCAACCCGGTATCCGTCCATACATTCTCCTTGAATTTGAGGATCGCCAATTTTGTGCAATCGCAACCCTCAGAGTAACAGAAATGCTATAGTAGCACTTTTGGCCGGTCGAACAGCATCCTTCTCGCTACGGAACGATGGCTGTCCCTTGGCCAGGTTCCCGGTCCGCTCCAAGTTGGTCATCGGCCGCTTTTTTCCGATCGCCTCTTGACTTTCGCAGCAACAGACAAAAATACTGTAAAGGTAAAAAATTGCCAAAACTTTTATTTTTAAATGTATACTACCCGCAAAATCTCTTGAGGAGTTTGCATGGATAGCAAGTTTAAAAACCAGGTCCGCGAACAGTTCGGTAAAACTGCCGCCGCCTATGTCGAAGCAACACATTTTTCAGGTGGCAAAGACCTGGAAGAGGCGGCCAGGCTGCTCAAGCCGACCCACGACGACAACTTGCTGGATGTTGCCTGTGCCGGTGGTCACATGGCGCTATTTTTCGCCCCCATGGTCAGGCAGGTGGTCGCATCGGACCTGACCATGCAGATGCTGAAGAAGGCGCAGGAACACATTGCGGAAGAAGGTCGCGTCGACAACGTCATCTTTCGCGAGGCCGACGCCGAAGACCTGCCCTTCCCGGCCGGTTCTTTCACCCTGCTCACCTGTCGCATCGCTCCTCATCATTTTCCGGATGTACCCAGGGCGTTACGTGAGTTCCATCGGGTGCTCAGACGTGGCGGTCGAATGGCGATCATCGATACCCTGATGCCTGCCGATCCCGAAATTGCCGATTTTTTCCAGACCATGGAAAAAATGCGCAACCCGACCCATATCAGGGCCTACAGCGAGCAGGAATGGCGGCAAATGGTCGAAGATGCAGAATTGATCCTGCAGGAAACCATCATCATCTCGAAAACCCATGATTTTCAGGAATGGGTCAAAACCGCCGGACTCAACCGTGCCCGGGTCCAGGAACTGAACAAATTTTTCATGGATGCCTCGCCTAAAGTCCACGATTTTTTCCAGATCGAATCTTTTGCCGGCGAGGTGGAAAGCTACACCGACCAGAAACTGCTGATTTATGCCACCCGCAAAGAGAAAGAGAAAAAATAACCCGCAGCCGCGCCCGTTTCTATACGCAATAGGCCCGGCACCAGACCCTCTCTGTTAACTGCATGTGCCTGATTCTATTTGCCTACAAAGCCCACCCGCGCTATCCGTTGGTGGTCGCGGCCAATCGTGACGAAGCCTTCAGCCGTCCGACGCAACCGGTCCACTGGTGGTCTGACCGCCCAGCGCTGCTCGCCGGCAAAGATCTTGAAGGCGGCGGCACCTGGCTCGGCATCACCCGCAACGGCGACTTCGCCGCCCTGACCAATGTTCGTTCGGGTACTCCACCGGCCGGTAAGTTCCGCAGCCGCGGCGAGCTCCCCCTGCTGTTTCTGGATCAACAACTCTCCACCCTCCGCTTCGTCTCCCGGCTGCAGGAGTCCCGAACCGCTTATCGCGGTTACAATCTCCTCTTCGGCCATTACACTCAGCTGCAGCACTATTCCAATGCCACCGACACCGTCACTCCGCTGCAGGCCGGAATTCACGGGCTGAGCAACGCCACTCTGGATACGCCCTGGCCCAAGGTCGCCAAAGGCAAAAAACGCCTTGCCGAAGCGCTCCGCCACCCGGAGCCAGATCCCTCAGAACTGCTGACTATCCTCGAGGACCGGGACATCGCGCCGGACCAACAGCTCCCCACCACCGGCATCAGCCTGGAATTGGAGCGCCAGCTATCCCCGGCGTTTATCCACACGCCCAATTACGGAACCCGCAGCTCCTGCCTGCTCCTTATCGACCAGGACGGCCAGGTCAGCCTGCTGGAAAAAGAAAGAGCCCCGCGCGAGGGCTCTTTCCTGAAGTATCAGTTTCAGATAACCAGCAAGTCTGCCGATTAATTGGTTGTCATCCGGAAACACTGGATGGCAATCATTAAGTTTTCAGATTGAAAACGAGCAGTTTCCCGTTGTGGCAAGGACATCAAGGGCTTGCGCGGAGGCGTACACCGTTACGCCGCACAAGTCAGCCTGCAGATTGACGCGGCTACAGCGGAAAAAAACCGTTTCCGGATGGAAACTCCGGTGGGGTACTGTAACGTTTCTGATCTGGAAACCAGAATTTTTTCGCAAGGTCAAGGAAATCAAGCATTTGTGCGGAGGTGTAGTGCTTTACGCCGCACAAGCAAATGCGTAGATTGACGCCGAGATTGCGGAAAAGGGCGGTTTCCGGACAGAAACTAATTGGTTCCGGCGTTTTTATTCGGGACCACGAAGATTTCAACTCGGCGGTTCCGGGCTCGTCCATCCGCGGTATCATTACTGGCGATTGGTTCCATCTCACCGTGTCCTTCAGTCCCCAGTCGGTACTGGGCCACACCATGACTGATCAGATAGTTCGCAACTGCATTGGCCCGACGCAACGACAGGTCGAGATTATACTGTTCGGAACCGACACTGTCGGTATGGCCAACCACCAGGATCTGGGTCTGCGGATAACGGGCCATGATATCGGCAATTTTATTCAGGGATGAGTAAAATGTCGGCTTCAGGCTGGCCGAGTTGAAGTCGAATGAGACCTCGCTGCTCATGGTCAGCTTGAGGATTTCATTCTGCTGGCGCTCAATTTCAATCTGGTGCTGCGCCTGTTCAGCGGACAGTTGCTGCTCAAACTCGGTCTGTTGCTTGTCCATATAAGCGCCGGCCCCGGCACCAAGGGCGCCACCGGCAGCGCCACCGATCAGAGCCCCGCGCAACGCGCCTCCGGAATGATCGTTCTGGTAGCCAATAATGGCCCCGGATAAAGCCCCCACCAGAGCGCCGATCCCGGCCCCTTTCTTAGTATTTTCATGAGTTGTATTGGTGGCACAGCCGCTCAGACCGACGACAAGGAACAGCACTACAGCTAACAGCAATGGATCACGTTTCATTTTTTACTCCTGAAAACAGATTAAGATAAAAATTCTTTCAAGATTATATCCGGGTTAAGGGAAAATCAACAGCCAAGGAATAAAAAAAGGGAGGTCCAAAGGACCTCCCCATTCGCAACAACAGAAAACAGTAACTTCAAAAGATTGGCATCATTTGATCCCGACAGCGTCTTCCAGCATGGCCGTCGTCACCGACTTCGGCCGCTCGATACCGTAGCCGAGAGCGCGGTCCCAGGTAATATTGGCCAGACAGCCAAGGGCGCGACCGATACCGAACAGGACGGTATAGAATTCATATTGGGTCACCCCGTAATACCACTGGATAACACCGGACTGAGCATCGACGTTCGGCCAGGGGTTCTTGGCTTTACCGTGTTCCTGCAGGACGCCCGGAGCAACATCGAAAATCATGCTGATCAACTTGAACAGCGGGTAATCTTTCAACCCCGGAGTCTTGAGGCAGAATTCACGTTGCGAAGTATAGCGCGGATCGGTTTTGCGCAACACGGCATGCCCGTAACCCGGAATGACCTGCCCGCTGTTCAGGGTTGCCCAGAGCGCTTCTTTCAGCTTTTCCTCGGTCGGAACTTCGCCACCCAGATGGAACATGAAATTCTGGGTCCAGCGCAACACTTCTTCGTTGGCCAGACCGTGCAACGGACCGGCCAGACCGTTGATCCCGGCGCTGTAGGCATAGTAGGCATCCGACAGAGCGGAAGCCACCAGGTGCGTGGCATGGGCCGACACGTTACCGGATTCATGATCGGAGTGAATAATGAAATACATCCGCGCGACATCGTCATACGGCTTATCGATGCCCATCATCCGAGCGAAGTTCCCACCCAGGTCCAGATCCGGGTCAGCCGGGATATGGGTATCGCCTTTGTACTTCATCCGGTAGATGTAAGCACCGATGGAAGGCAGCTTGGCCATCAGGTTGCTGGAATCTTCAAACATATCTTCCCAGCAGGTCATCTTGTTGAACTTGCCGGCCGAATAAGTATGAGAGAAAATCGAATCCCGCTGCATGGCCAGGATGGCGGATGAGAACATGGCCATAGGGTGAGAGTCGCGCGGCATGGCGCGCAGCACATCGATGACATAGGCCGGAACCTGGGAGCGTTTTTTCCAGTCCTCGACAACCTCAAGAGTCTGCTCCATGGTCGGCACATCGCCGGTCAACAGCATCCACCAGAAACCCTCGACATAGGGATAATCGCTCCCCGGCACTTTGGGCAGAGCCGCAAAGGTTTCCGGGATCGTTTTGCCGCGGAAACGAATCCCCTCAAAAGGATCCAGATAGGAGATATCGGTCACCAGGCACTTGATGCCGCGGGCGCCGCCGATGGCCTGACCAACCGTAACCTCGCCGAGACTGACATCGGAATACTCCTTGACCAGCTTCATCGTACGAGGGCGATGTTCAGCAATCTTTTGAGCCAGTACTTTTTTTAATGACGACATAATCTCTCTCCTTTAAAATGGGTGTTGACACAGTCATTGGCCCTGTCGAGCCGAAATGAGAAACCTGCAACACCGGTCAATGTTGCAGCAATACAGGAAATGATAAAAACAAAAAGCGCCCGCCCGAACGACATTTTATTTTCATCCCTGCAAGCAGTGCCGGGATAGTAAGAAACAGGGGAAAAACGATCCTTAAAAACCTTCCTTCTCTTAAATTTCCAAATATCGTTCTAGCAACTCGACCCCCTGTTTGTCAAGCTGTAAATTGTATACAATATCCCAGAAAACGAACTCGACCAGGGGAATAAAACAGACCCGATAACACCATTTTTTTCTTGCTCTTCAGCAAGATACTGATAAGATGCCTAAATATTATGCAAAAAAAGTCTCTCCTGATAAAATCATTAAAGTTAACCAGTCCGGTTATTTTAGCGCCTATGGCAGGAATCAGCAATCTCCCCTACCGTAGAATTATGAAATCCTTCGGTGCCGGATTGGTCTATACGGAGATGGTGAGCGCCAACGGCATGATCCGGGAAGGCAAGAAAACCAGACAGTTACTAGAGTCTCATGCAAGTGAATTTCCGTTAGGAATTCAGCTGTTCGGGGACGATCCAGAGGTCCTTGGCGAAGCGGCACGGCTGGTTGCCGATGCCGGCGCGCTGCTCGATATCAACATGGGTTGCCCGGTCAAAAAAGTTATCCGCAGTGGCGCCGGAAGTGCTTTGTTAAGGTCTCCCGAGCGGGTTAAAAGGATCATCGGTACGGTTCGCCGGGCCTACTCCGGCCCCCTGACCATAAAAATCCGTTCAGGCTGGGACGAAGAATCCATCAATTTTTTGACGATCGGCCGCATCGCCGAAGCGGAAGGTGCGGATGCTTTGACCCTGCACCCCAGAACCCGCAGTCAGGCCTTTGCCGGGCAGGCCCATTGGGAGTTGATTGGCGAGCTCAAAAACACGGTCAATATACCGGTGTTTGGAAGTGGCGACATTACCACCGCGCAAGAGGCCAGGAAGATGCTCTCCGACACGGGTTGCGACGCGGTGATGATCGGCCGAGGCGGCTACGGAAACCCCTGGTTGATTGAACAGATCAATCAGCTGCTGGCCGACCAGTCGGTGCTGCAACCGGACGCCACCGAGAAACTCCGGGTGGCCCTGCTGCACCTGCAGTATCACCAGGAGATGTTCGGCGATCGGAAAACCGTTCTCGACATGCGCAAGCATCTGTGCTGGTATGCCCGCGGGCTGCAGGGTGCCAGCCAATTTCGCAAGGAACTGCAACAGTGTGACTGCCTGACCAATGTGATCAGACTCACCGAAGCGTTTTTCACCCAGACTGAAGAAGCGGCATGAGCAAAGCAAAGAAACTGACCCAGAAAGAATACCTGATGATTCTGGAGAATATCGACGATGCCGTCATCGCCGTTGACCAGAACGGAGTCATCAACCTGTTTAACCCGGCGGCGCAAAGTTTCACGGGCCGCTCTGAAAAAACCAGCCTGGGGAAATCTTTTTTCGAATGTTTTGACTGGCAGGAAACCCTCTGTTATCTGACCCGCAAGGCGCTTGATGAAGGGCGTTCCATTTCCGACCACGAAACAGTGACCCTGAAACCGACCGGAACCCGGCGGGCGCGGCCGGTCAGTGTAACCGTGTCACCTATTTTTTCGACCCCGGGACCGCAGCAGGGAGCCGTGCTGATCATGCATGATCTGACTCAGGTCAAATCCCTGGAGGACGCCGTTCGCCACGCCGATCGGTTGACCATGGTTGGTACCATGGCCGCCGGCCTGGCCCACGAAATAAAAAACCCCCTCGGCGGGATCAAGGGGTCTGCCCAACTGCTGCAAATGGAACTGGGGCAGGCCAATGACCTCCATGAATACACCAGCCTGATCGTCCGCGAAACGGAGCGGATCAACCGGATCATCGAAGAACTCCTCGACCTGGCGAAACCGCGCAAGGCCTGCTTCCAATCAGTCAATGTCAGCAGACTGCTCGATGAAATCGTGACCCTGCAAAATAATTCCGTCCGCGAGCGTGGGATTCAGTTCAAATGGCAGCTCGACCCCAGCATCCCGGAAATTCCCGGGGACCCTGATCTGCTCACCCGGCTGTTCCTGAACCTGCTTAAAAACGCTTGCGAGGCAACCCCCGACAATACGGAAATTTTACTTGAAAGCCGCATTGATGCTGAATATCATCTATCTCTTCCCGGCTCAAGGCCGACTCCGATGGTCCTCATCAGCATCAGCGATCAGGGACCCGGAATCGGCCAGGATGAACTGGAACAAATTTTCACCCCGTTTTATACGACTAAAACCGGAGGAAACGGTCTCGGTTTGCCGATTTGCCAGAAGATTGTCACCAATCACGGCGGATTAATGCATTTCGAAAAACGCTCTGAAGGCGGTACGACCGTAAATATTTCCTTACCCTTGTTCAATAATCGTTCGTAAGAACTTGGTCAACAACCGGATGATCATGGGAATCCGGTCGCCACTGATTGCCCGCCTGCAGAATACGCAGCCGGCGCTTGCTTGCGACATCTGCTGAAAGAGGAAAACTACATGGCAATAGAACGCATCCTGGTTGCCGATGACGAAGAAAGCATTCGCTGGGTCCTGTCCAAGGCTCTTAAAAAACAGGGATTTTCCGTCGATCTGGCGGAAGATGGGGCACAGGCCCGCAACATGGCCCGGCGGCATCATTACGACCTCGCGGTCCTCGACATCAAAATGCCCGGTATTCAAGGACTTGACCTGCTCAAGCAGTTCCGCATTGAACATCCGGACACCCTGGTGATCATCATGACCGCTGAAGCCACCATGGAGCATGCGGTGACCGCCATGAAGAACGGCGCCTACGACTACCTGACCAAACCTTTCGACCTGGCGGCTCTCGATGCGATCATCCTCAAGGCAGAAAAAGCCGCGGAAGTCACTGAGCAGATCGATCAGCTCAAGGAAGAACTGCAGGGGCAATTCAGCTTCGGCCGCTCCATTATCGGCAACAGCCAACCGATGCAGGAAGTTTACAAGACTCTGGGTCGGGTCGCGGAATCGGATGTGACCGTGCTGGTCACCGGCGAAAGCGGCACCGGCAAGGAACTGATCGCCAGGGCCATCCACATCAACAGTAAGCGTATCGGCAAACCCTTTATTGCGATCAACTGCGCCGCCATCCCCCATGAGCTGCTGGAAAACGAACTGTTCGGCCACGAACGCGGGGCCTTTACCGGGGCAACGGATCGGAAAAGCGGAAAATTCGAACAGGCCGACGGCGGCACCCTGTTCCTTGACGAGATCGGCGATATGCCGCTGGAATTGCAGGCCAAGCTGTTGCGGGTGTTGCAGGAGAAAGAGATCACCAGAACCGGGGGTAGCCAAACGATCAGGGTGGACGTGCGGATTGTTGCGGCCACCAATCAGGACATCGCCGAGCTGGTCAAACAGAAGCAGTTTCGGGAAGACCTCTACTACCGCCTGAACGTGGTTCCTATCAGCCTGCCGCCCCTGCGGAAAAGACAGGACGATATTCCGATGCTCGCCGAGTTCTTTCTGCAGCGCGCCAAACAGGATCTTGGCATCGATGCCATGGAGTGCAGTCCGGAAGCGGTCAAAATGCTCCAGACCTACCGCTGGCCGGGGAACGTCAGAGAACTGGAAAATGTCATCAAACGCGCCGCCCTGCTCTCCCCCAACCACGTCCTGACCCCAGCTGACTTTCCCGGGCTGATCGATACGGAAGAAAAAGTCCAGAGTCAGGACGAATCACTGGAAGCGCTGGTTTCACGGAAACTGGAAAATTCGCTGGTTCAGATGAACCTGCTGGAAATGAATAATCTCTACGAGATGGTTCTGCATCAGGTCGAGCGGCCGCTGATCAACATCGTCCTCAAAAAAGCCAAGGGCAACCAGGTTCGCACCGCAGAGATCCTCGGCATCAACCGAAACACCCTGCGCAAAAAAATCACCACCCTGAACATCCCGGTCAAACGCGGCAACGGTGAATAGCCCGCGCCCCCAGTGGGGCGCGGGATTTGAAATTTGTGATCTGAAAACTGAACTCCCGTTGGGAGTTCAGTACCCCTCTTCCCGTTTCGCCTGGTTCTCGAAGCGGGTAAATTCACCACGGAAGGTCAGGTGAACGGTGCCGATGGGGCCGTTCCGCTGTTTGCCGATGATGATCTCGGCGTCTTTATCATGCCCTTTATCACAGGTCTTTTCACGGCTTTTGCAGTCGTCACAATAGACCGCGTCACGATAGACAAACATGATCACGTCGGCATCCTGCTCGATAGCACCGGATTCACGCAAGTCGGCCATCATCGGCCGTTTGTCGGTCCGACTCTCCAAAGAGCGATTCAACTGCGACAATGCCACCACCGGCAGGTCCAATTCCTTGGCAAGGGCCTTTAAAGACCGCGAGATTTCCGAGATTTCCTGCTGCCGACTTTCCGGATTACTGCCACGCATCAACTGCAGGTAGTCGACAATGATCAGCCCCAGGCCGTGTTCGGCCTTCAGCCGCCGGGCCTTGGAGCGCAGTTCGAGGACGGTGATGGCAGGGGTATCGTCGATAAAGATCTGCGCCTCGGTCAACTGCCCCGCGGCCATGGTCAACTTGGGCCAGTCCGACTCGCCGAGATGGCCGGTCCGCAAGCGACCGGCATCGACTCTGGCGATGGAACAGAGCAGCCGCTGAACCAGCTGCTCCTTGCTCATCTCCAAGGAGAAAATCGCCGCGGTCACCGGCTTTTCGGAGTGAGTCGTGGCATTTTCCAGCAGGTTCAGGGCGAAGGCGGTCTTCCCCATGGAGGGGCGCCCGGCCAGAATGATCAGGTCACTCGGCTGCAAACCAGCGGTCATTTTATCCATGTCGTGATAGCCGGTCGGCACCCCAGTCACCAGCTCCTTGCGTTCATAGAGCTTCTCGATCGACTTGAAGGTGTCCTTGAGAATGTCGCGAACGGGGTAATAGGATGGCCGAATACGGTTTTCGGAGATCTCAAAGATCGATTTTTCCGCATGGTCGAGGATCTCTTCCATATCACCGCCCTCGTACCCCCGGGTGGCAATATCCGTGGAGACCTCGATCAACTTCCGCGCAACCGACTTTTCCTTGACCAGTTTGCAATAGTAGGCAATGTTAGCCGCAGTAGGGACATAATCGACCAGGGTCGCCAGGTAGGTACTACCGCCGGCATCTTCCAGTTCACCTCGGTCCTTAAGGGCCGCAGTCAGGGTCACCAAGTCGGCAGGCTCATTTTTTTCCGAAAGGGCCAACAGAGCCCCGAAAATTTTACGATGGCTTTCGCGATAGAAATCGCTGACAGTAAGAAACTCCAGCGCTCGACTCAAGGCTTCATTTTCCAGTAACACGCCACCGAGCACGGACATCTCAGCTTCCAGATTCTGCGGTGGCAAACGATGGGTATGATGTTCCGACATAGATCTCTTTCCAATCAATCGTTGTGAGGGGAAAAGATAGCAGAGTTGAGCCGGCACGGAAACAAAAAGCCGCTGAAAAATACTTCATTAACTCGCAAACGGATACGCCCCGCACGGGCTATTGCGGCGCTTGCCCCAAGCCACCGGGAAGAAGGGAGCGCGGCAGAGAAAACAGTTGCATTCATAAAAAAACCGTTTATACCTGTATCCTTTTGTTAACATTTCACATAGCAGGACCATCGCCAGCCAGCGCTGTTTTTGACAAGAGGCAGAAAATCATGACTTTTTTAACCAATAACCCGTACTTTCCTCTGCTGATACTTCCGCTGTTGGTCTTTCTGGCGCGGATCATCGATGTCTCCATCGGCACCCTGAGGATTATATTCGTTTCCAAGGGGCTGAAAAACTTTGCTGCAATCCTGGGCTTTTTCGAGTCGTTGATCTGGTTGCTGGCCGTAACCCAGGTTATGCAGAACCTCAACTCCTGGCAAACCTATGTCGCCTTTGCGCTGGGCTTTGCCGCCGGAAACTACGTCGGAGTCGCGCTGGAAGAGAGAATCGCCATCGGCAATATGCTGATCCGGGTGATCACCCGCAAAGAGGCGGATGAACTGGTCAATGTTCTCTGGCAGGCCGGATACGGGGTCACCAGCGTCGACGCACTGGGGGAATCAGGCCCGGTCAAGCTGATTTTCACCATCGCCAAGCGGAAAAATCTGGCTAAGATTCTCGCGATTATCAAAAAATATAACCCGAACGCATTCTACACCATTGAAGATATGCGCTTTGTCAATGAAACCTACCTGCCAGCGCTGACGAAACGTACCCTGTTCCCGCGTCTGGCCCTGGGCAAACGCAAATGATCCTGACTCCGGCCGGGGGGCCGTGCCGGACCGAGCGGAGCTGAAGCTCCTGCCTCCGAGATGACCGATGACCAAAGAAATTACCATTATTCTGTATCGCAGAAACTTTACCAGCACCTGGCGCTACGCCATCCGCAGCGAGGAGCTGGCGGCTCTGGCCAGCGAACTGGACGCGGAATTCAGGCCGGCCGGGGTCGGTGTCAACTTTGCCGGAGAAGCGGAAACCGGCGTCGATGTGCGTGGCTACGGTGACCTGTTGAATGCCGTGCGCCTGCGCTCATCCGAACCGGGCAGCGGCACCCCATGCCTGGGGCACATCATCGGCGCCAGCACAGACTGTGAGCTGCTCGCCGACATTCGCAAAGGCGTCAGCAGGTTGGCCTTTGCCCCGGAAACCATTCAACCCGAAGACGCCCACCGCAAGGTTTGCCACAACTGTGGCTGCGGCTGCTGAACGGCAGGCCTGCGTCCACTTAGCAGGGTGTTGAAAAACGTTTTCGAGGCAGCAAGTACAAGGCAAAAATTGCCGAAGAAGCACAGTTTACATTCAGTAAATGAGCATTTTGAGGCTATTTTTAACGCAGTCATTGCAACGCAGATAGTTTTTCAACAGCCTGTTAGGCGTTCCCCTTTTCCGGCCGCTGGTCGAAGGAGGGAAGTGCCGTAATATCTTTGACCCAGGGCAGCATCGTTTCGCAGAAAACGTTGATGGTTGGTTGCACGGCTGTCGGGTCGCTCAAGGAGCCGAGCTGTAGCAGGCAACTGGCCGGGAATTTCTTATGCAGGACATAGACGGCCGAGCCACAGTTGCGACAGAAATGTTTGCGAGCATTCTCGGTCATCTGGTAGCTGCTGAGGGTCTCTTTCCCGGCCGTGATCTCAAAGGCATCGCGGTCAACAATGACCACGGTCTGAAATGCCGCCCCGGATATTTTCTTGCAGGTATTGCAATGACAGTTGGCCACCGCCTTGACCGGCTGATTCAATTGATATTGCACTGCCCCGCACAGACATGCTCCTGTCATGGTCTCCGCCATAGATCCTCCCCGTCAATGTCGCTGGTGAACGTTCATGATGGTTTATTTTAGCAGAGTGGAACGTTTTTTTCTGTTCCCCAAAGCCAGGGGAGAATTACAGGGCCGTGGTCTTGCGCAGGAGCACGACATGAGGAGAGTAAAGAAGAGGGAAAAAGTACCGGGTTCGGCGGGAAGCTTCCTCCCCGCCGAACCCGGATGATGGTTATTGCCAGATGAAGGCCAACAGGCTGGTTGCCGATGGCTCGTTTCCATCCGGAGTTTCCGGATGGAAACGAGCTAAGCTTTTTTCCTGGCCTTTTGCGCCGGCTTAATCGAGCGCTCGTAAATCTCCACCACCGGGTGCGTGGTCTGCAGCCGATTGCCTTCGGTCAGGTTGGCGTCGGTCAGGTTCATCGCGCAGCCGGGGCAGGCGGTGAACAGGTTGGCGAAACCGCGCTGCTTGATTTCCTCGGCCTTCAACTTGCCGATCTGCTTGGTATGGGCATAATTCTTCATCGAGAAAGTCCCGCCAAACCCGCAGCAGCTCTGGTTTTTGAGCTCCTGGAAATCGGTGTCGAAGTTAGACCGGATGAAGTCACGCAGGACCCCCTCTTTCCCCGTTTTGTAATGACAGGGGACATGCAGGGAAGAACCGCCGACCAAGGGTATTTTTTCCGGCAATTTGACTTTCAACACCTCGGCCAGATAGAGCACCACATCCATGACTTTTTTACCGCCGGAACGGCCGGTTTCCTGCTCACCCATAGTGCCCAGTCCGTATTCACAGGTCGGGCAACACATCAACACGGTGTCGGCATCGCTGATCGAATCGAAGTAATCGAAATTGCTGTTGACCTGATCGCGATAGATGCCCATTTCGCCCATGGTTGCCGAAGGAATCCCGCAGCATTTGTTGGTCTCTGGAACATAAACCGACACCCCGTAATGGAGCAGGGTTTCAACGATGGCCACGCCCCAGTGCACGTAAATCAGCGTGGTTGCACAGCCGGGGTAGAAGATGACCCGGTGTTTTTCATTTTCCGCCTGATTGAAGCCACCGTAGAGGCTGGTCAGGGCCTTGCTCGGCATGTCCACCACATGCCGCTTGGTCATATCGCCGATAAACGGGCTGTAGAGGCCGTAGGGCTTGAAAACTCCGTTATCAACTTTGCGGGTTCCCAAACGCAGACCGATATGAAACAGCGGACTCATGGCCGCCAGGAACTGAGGCTTACCCATGGCGATCTTCAGGGCTAATTTCTGCCAGGCCGGCATCTTCTTCACCTGCCGCAGAATCCCCTTGGCCTTCAGGAAGATCTGATCGGTGGCCACTCCGGAGGGGCAGTTCTTTTTACAGCGTCCGCAAAGCAGACAATAATCGATATATTTGAAGATTTCCTCGGCTTTATCTAGCTTCCCTTCGTAGAGAGCTTCAATGAGATACATCTTGCCGCGGGCAACCGCAGATTCCTGCCAGTCCTTCTTGTACAGCGGACAGACTGACTGGCAAGTCCCACAGCGACTGCACTGGATCAGCAGCTCCTCCAGCTCCTTCAGCTCTTCGACACATTTTGCTACCGCATCACGATTCATGGCTCGATCCCCTTAAATGGACTGCTTGTGCGGATTCAACAAATTCTTCGGGTCGACCCCACGCTTGATGGATTTCATGTAATTGATGGTCCCTTCACCGACTTCATCAACCATGAAACGCTGCTTGGCCAGACCGATGCCGTGCTCGCCCGAACAGGTGCCGTCCAGGCGGAGCGCCGCGGCAAACATATCAGCGACCGCGGCATGAACCCGTTGCATCTCTTCGGCATCGCGCTTGTCACACAGAATGGTCGGATGCAGGTTGCCGTCCCCGGCGTGACCGAAGGTACCGATATCGAGCTTGTACTTGTTCTTGATCTCATCCAGAGCCATGAGAAAATCGGGGATTTTGGTCCGCGGCACCGTGGTGTCTTCCAGCACCAGGGTTGGACGCAGGCGGGCCAATGACGATAAGGCTTTACGCCGCCCTTCCCAAAGTGCTTCCCGCTCCTCAGCGGTAGCAGCAAGTTTGATCTCGCCGTTATTCGCCGCGCAGACTTTCTGCACGATGGCATACTCTTCCTCGACCACGGCGGGATGGCCGTCGACTTCGATCAGCAGCAACGCCGCAGCATCCGTCGGCAACGGTACGCCGGTGGCTTCATGGACGGTGCGAATGGTGAAATTGTCCATCAGCTCCATGGTCGCGGGAAGCACATGGCCACGAATGATCCCGGACACCGTATTGCCGGCATCAATGATGTCCTTAAAGGAGACCAGCATCGCTTTGTGGGCCTTAGTGGGCGGCACCAGCTTGAGGATACACTCGGTCATCACCCCCAGCTGGCCTTCGGATTGTGACATCAGCCCGGTCAGGTTGAACCCGGTACAGAGTTTGACCGTCTTCCCCCCGGCCTTGACGATGTTCCCGGCCATGTCGCAAAAGGTCACGCCCATCACATAATCTTTGGTGACGCCGTATTTAAGCCCGCGCAGACCACCGGCATTTTCAGCCACATTGCCGCCGATGGTGGACATTTTCTGCGAGCCCGGATCGGGCGGATAAAACAACCCGGCTTCCTGCACTGCGGTTGCAAAATCCAGGGTAATCACCCCCGGCTGCACCACCGCATACATGTCATCTGTATTAATTTCAAGAATCTTATTCATTTTAGTCATCAGCAGCACACAGCCGCCGGCGACGGGGATGGTTGAACCGGCCAGGTTAGTCCCGGAACCGCGGGTAATCAGGGGAATATCATGATCGCTACAGAGCCGGCAGATAGCGGCAACTTCGTCCGTGCTTTCCGGACGCACGACAACATCAGGTAGGGCCGGATTTTCGACCGAAGAATCAAAACTGTACAGCACCAGGTCGGTCGGCTGATCCCAATAATCCTCCTCGCCGACAATTCCTTTGAACTTTGCCAACACATCTTTCGCAATCATCCCAAACCCCTTTCTGTCGATAACCTATCGTATTTTGCAAATAATTTTGCGTGAATGGCGAGTAGAAACCGAAGATGAAACCTGTTTGACGGCCTTATGTTTAATGCTGTGCCCGCTCTGACCACAGCATGATTGTGCTGGAAATCCTCTCTAACTCATGGCTTTTGATTGCCCAGCCATGGGCTCGACAGGCTATTTTTCAACAACCTGCCAATGGTGTTCCGATTGTCCCGGTAAAACCGGGCTCGGATGACACCCGCTACCAACAAAAAACTACAGCGATCCCCCTAAAATCGGTCGCGCCGCACATTACCACGACAAACCCGGCCAAACGAATATGGGAGGGATTATCTGCCGTTGCCTATTCCCCATGGCAGCCGTTGCATCAGCTGGCATTGCTCCATCGCCAGCAGGCGACCAGAGCGTCTCCATAGCTGAGTATGTCGGCCTTGATGCAAGACAGCCTGTTTTTCTTGATTCTGAATCAATACCGTCACTGCTGCCATAGCAACAGCTAACTTTTGCTCTCGCTTCATTCTCTAACCCCGTCGACTCGAAATAGTGAATCGAACATTGTTAGGTCCTCGCGTGTACGGCCTTCTTCAGCGCAAACGCTATTCGCGACAACAAGGAAAAACCTGCAAAAAAACGCCCGGAAAACCAGAGCGATAAATAAATTGGTCTTACCACTATGCTGGTCTATAAAATATGATTTTATCCAGGAAATTGTCAAGCTTTTATGATTATTTAATTATATCAAATAGTTATAATAAAAAAAATGGTCAATCCATTTTCTACTAGCAAAAAAATTCGCTTTCGTGTAAAAAATCCCCAGCTCAGTAATGGTATTTTATTTTACCAGTGCGATAAGGTATTTTGTTTTTCAAGTATGGCAGGTCAGACCAATTTCTAACGATTTAAAAGGGCTTTTGGTCTCCAGGTCTGGAGTGAACAATATTTGGGAAGCCTCGCGAATGGGGTTGAAATCAGGCATCGGCAAAGTGCTGTTTGAAAGATTTTCCCCTCTTCCTCATTTTCACGACACCAAGCCACCTGCGGTAACTTCAGGGTTGAGTGAAAATATCTGTCTAGTGTCCTGAGCGGTGAGTTGTTTGTATAAATTCTGAGTCATTTTTTCTGCTGCCAAGGCGTGCCGCCGCAGGCCTGGCCAAAGCCAAGCCGAGAAGGCAGAACGTAGACAGCAGTAAAAAGGGCCAGAATTAGACTACAGAACTAACCCCACAGGACACCAGCAACGTAAGAGGTCACAAATTTCGCCAAACAAATTCATTCAGAGCGGTCAGCTGATAGATAAATTGTAAAGCGTGCTTTCCCGGAGAGCACAACATGAAGCGGATGGCTGTTGTGGCCAAACAAACCAGTGTAGATTCAGGCGGCAACAGAGGAACTCTTTCCGATATGCTTCGGAAGAAGAATAAGGAATTAATGTAATTCAGGGCTTCTCGCGAGCTTTGAATTCTTTTAAGTAACCGTTCTTGTTTTCAGTTTCTATAACCGTTTTCGTTGGTCGAATACGGTCGGAGGAAACCTTTTTTCACCTTGAAGGAGCTACTTAATGGCAACCGCGATTTCCCTGTTCCCGATTATTTTGCTAATCTGGCTGATGACAAAAAAAAGCAGTATGCCTTCGTTTCAGGCTCTCCCCCTGGTCGCCTTGATCCTGTACGTTGTCAAACTGGTTTATTTTGACATTGATGCCAACCTCGTCAACGCAACAGTGGTCAATGGTCTGTTGACGGCCTGGGTGCCGATTTCCATCGTGTTCGGCGCCATCTTCCTCTTCAAAACCATGGAATATACCGGCGCGATGGACACCATCCGGACCTGGCTTAACGGTATCACCACCAACCAGGTTGCCCAGGCCATGATCATCGGCTGGGCTTTTGCCTTCCTCATTGAAGGCGCTTCCGGATTCGGCACCCCCGCTGCCATTGCTGCACCGATCCTGGTCGGCCTCGGCTTCAAACCGGTCCGGGTTGCGATTCTCTGCCTGATCATGAACTCGGTTCCGGTCCACTTTGGAGCGGTCGGTACCCCCGGCTGGTTCGGCCTCGGCAAAGGCGCCAACCTGACCGATCCGGAATTGCTGGCCGTTGGTCAACAGGCCGCCTTGATTCACGGGGTCGCAGCATTGATTATTCCGGTAATCGCCCTGACCTTCGCTCTGAACTGGAGAATGGTAAAACGCAACCTCGGCTTTGTCTATCTGAGCATTTTCGCAACGATCATTCCCTACTATGTCTCAGCTCAGGTCAACTATGAGTTTCCGTCGGTTGTTGCCGGAGCAATCGGTACCGTTGCCTCGATCTTCTTCGCCGTCAAAGGTTACGGTCTGTGCAAGGAAGACGGAGTCGGCGCACCGCACAGTGCTATCCCCTTCGGCAAAATCTTCAAGGCCTCCTTCCCGCTCTGGGGAACGGTCGCCATGCTTCTTATCACCCGGATCAAACCCATCGGTATCAATGCTCTGCTGAAAAGCAACGCACCGATGTTCCACGCCGGCCTCGGTTCCTTCGGGGATCTGGATGTCAGCCGGGCCCTGGTGATCAATGTCAGCGGTATCTTCGGAACCGGGGTCAACTTTTCGTTCGCCAGCCTGTACATTCCTTTCCTGATCCCGTTCATCTTCATTTCCCTGGTCGCCTTCTGTGTCTTTCAGGCTAAAGGTGAGGTGATTCAGCGGGTGTCTTCCGAGTCCATCAGCCAGATGAGAAACCCCACCCTGGCCTTGCTCGGAGCGCTGGTTTTCGTCAAGCTGCTGATGCTCGGGACCCCTGAAGTTAAAGCCAACACCATCATTATCGGGACCGCTTTCGCAGACGTGTTCGGTGGGGCATGGTCGTTCCTGGCCGCTTACCTTGGGGCGCTGGGTGCATTTTTCTCCGGCTCCAATACGGTTTCCAACCTGACCTTCGGCGGCATCCAGGCCTCCATTGCCAACCAGCTTGGGCTCAATAAGATTACCGTTCTGGCCATGCAGTCGGTCGGCGGCGGCATGGGCAATATGACCTGTATTCACAATATCGTCGCGGTCTGCTCAGTGTTGGGCTTAAAGAACTCGGAAGGTTATATTCTCAAGCGGACGGCCATCCCCATGGTCATCTACGGGGTAATCGCCGGCGCCGTCGGTTATATTCTGTTGTCCTTGGGTTAATCGATTTCTGAACCGGCCGGGTGTTGTCTGCCTGGACCGCAGTAACAAAAACAGCAGAGCCCTCCTGCCGACAATCGTCGGGGAGGGCTCTGCTGTTTTTCTGGGGTATAACAAAATCAATGAGGGTGCAGAAACTGGCGCTTACACCGATTTCAACTCTTTTGTGGTCAGATCGAGGCTGCGGTAAAAACAACTCGGCCGCGTTTTCCCGCTGACCGGATCTTTGGTGTGGCAAGCGCCACCGCCTTGCGGGGCGACCCGGTAAACCAGGGCATCCTGATCACAATCGGTGAGGATCTCGACAATCTTGAGGAAATCCCCGGAGGTTTCGCCCTTGGTCCAGAGTTCATTGCGCGAGGTCGACCAAAACGTGGCCATTCCTTTTTCCAGGGTCGTGGTCAAGGCCAGCTCATTGACATAGGCCAGCATCAGAATGCGACCATCCGCCGCATCCTGAACCACGGTCGGCACCAGCCCGCCACGCTTGACAAAATCGATCTGTAACACACTCCCCTCTTCCAGCATCTTTTTATCCATTCTCAATCTCCTTGTTGAATGTCACAAAGCAAAAAACATGGAGGCCGCCAAAGCGCCGCCACAATCAGAAATGCCGCGCCCGGATCATATCCTGGGTAAAAACCTTCGGTGCCGGAATCGGCACAATGCCGTCCACGCCGAGCCGCAACAGCTTGGGGGCAAGAATATTCAATTCCGATTCACGGATAACCACGGTCACGCTGACCCAGGCCGCATCGACCACTGGGCTGACCGTCGGCGAAACAACAGACGGCAGCAATTGTTCCACCTCCCCCAGCACCCGCGTCGGAACATCCATAAACACCATGAACACCGGCTCGCGCTCAGCCTGCAGCACGGCGTCGATACAGATACGGATGTCCTCCATCTTCTCAAGCTTGGCCGAATTTTTGATGGCCTCCCGGTTGGCAATCAACTGGGGATTGGACGTAAACAGCTCACCGACAATGATATTGCCGTTGGCCTTGAGAGTCGCGCCGGTCTCGGTAATATCGGTGAAGGCATCGGATTCGCCCATCATCACCTTGGCCTCGGTTTTTCCTTCGCTTTTCAGAATGCGCAGATCCTCGACCCCGTACAACTCGGCCATCCGCCGCCGGGTCAGGTTGGGCAGTTCAGTGGCAATAATTTTCCCCGCACAGTCGGGCGGATTGACAATGCCCGATTCCGGCCGAGTGGCCAGCACCAACCGCGACGGCTGGTTGGTGTACTTGGAGAAGATAAAATCACCCAGGACTTCGACGTCCTGCTCCATCCCGGCTTCAAAAACGTAATCCTTACCGGTAATCCCGCAGTCGACGATACCGTCCCGCACTTTCTGCGGCATCTCCTTACGATCTAGGACCCGAAAGACCACGTCCTTATCGTAAGGCCCCATCATTTCATACTGACGCCCTTTTTTCAGCGGCCGACCCGATTTTTCCAACAGGCGCAGCACCTGATCGTTCAGACTTCCCGAGGGGATACCAAAATAGAGCACCCCGTCTTCCTTCCCATACGGCATGGCAACATCCTCTTGAGTTGGCTAGCCTCTGCTGCGGTCCGTTGCAGCAACTCATTCTGTTCACTTTGGATTACCGGCAAGGCACGGTCGGGCCTGACAGCAGACCCAACAGCAGCAACAAAGTCAGCAAACAAGGGAACAGAACGAGTGCGATCAACCGCACGGCTAGGTTAGTTTCCAATCTGAAAACTTAATTAGTTGTCATCCAGAGTTTCCAGATGACAACTAGGTTAATATGAACGGAACCCGCCACATTTTGCCAGCTTGCCGGCAAAACCACAACGACAGATTCCCCTGGACATTGCTTCGTCCACGCAGCAGCCCGCTTTGCCGCTGCAGCCAGGGAAGCTTGACAAACCGGCCGGTCCGTGGCACACCGGTCAACACGCAGATATTCAGTATTCAGCCATTTAAATAAAGCACGGGTTTGGTCAGCACATGTCAACATCTGATCGCCATACACCGATAGCTCCGATCAGCCCGGGAAAGAGGGCACTGTCCCTCCCGGTGCTCGGCTTTATCCTGGCCAGCCTGTTACTCGCCTCTGTGCTGGCGGTCCTGACCGGGCTTAATCTGAACCGTGAACAACAGTTCATGGAAAAGTTCTTGCTCCAGGAAGCAGAGACCTTGGTCAGAGCCTTCGAAGCCGGGGCACGTGCGTCAATGATGATGGATTCTGCCAACGGCAACCTGGCCACCCTGGTGACGGAAACCACCCGGGAAAAAAATGTCGCCTACATCCTGATTCTGGATGAACAGGGGCAGACCATTGCCAGCGCCGGACAGCTGCCAAACCGCGCACACTTGCCGGCGGGCGCAAGTATACTGGAAACAAGCACCCCCCAGGTTCGTTTCCTGACCAGTCAAGCAGGCCAGCGGATTTATGAAATTGCCAAGGAGTTCAATCCCCTGGCCATGATGTCTCAGCGGATGGGCATGATGTCACGCTGGCAGAATTGGTGCGGTAATTCACCGGGCAGCACCAGCAGTAACTGCCGCCAGGTCATCTACCTTGGGCTGTATACAGAAAGTTTTGATGCCGCTCGTAAGGAAGATATCAAGCAGAGTCTGCTCCTGCTGGGAATCCTTTTTCTACTGAGCAGCGGCGGCCTGTACGCCCTGCTGCTGGCCAACAAATCCCGAGCAGCCAAAGAAGCTCTGGAGAATATGGAACTCTACACCAACAATGTGATTAACAGCATGCCGGCCGGACTGATCAGTCTTGATCCGGAGCAGCGGATCGTCACCGCCAACAGCGCCGCCCTGACAATCTTCGGCTACAGTGAGGCCGACCTCCGTGGCAAGAACATTACTCAGCTCGATGAGTCCGGAGCAGGCGACCTGAGCTCCCTGCTAAGTTCCGACCGGGAACTTATCGAACAGCCCCTGGATTGCCTGGGCCGCAACGGTGAATCGATTCCCCTGAAAGTCAGCGCGTCACAGCTGCGTGATCGGGAAGGACGCTTGCGTGGGATGGTACTGATTCTGCGAGACCAGCGTGAAATCAAAGCCATGGAAGAAGCTTTGGAACGCTCCCGGCGCCATGCCGCCCTTGGCCGGATGGCAGCAGGAGTCGCCCATGAAATCCGCAATCCCCTCGGCACCCTGCGCGGTTTTGCCCAATACTTTTCCCGCAGCGCCAAAGAGGATCCCCAGGCCAAAGAATATGCGGAACTGATGGTTGGCGAGGTTGACCGCCTCAATCGAACGGTTTCAGCCCTGCTACAATTTTCCAGGCCGCGCGAGGTGACATATGCGCAAATTGACCTGCTCAGGATGGCCGAAAAATCATTGACCTTCATCCAGGAGGAAGCGGACAGTCAAGGGATTGCGCTGGAGCTGCAGATAGCCGCCCCGGACCTGCGCCTTTATGCGGACCCGGATCTCTTGCAGCAGGTATTGTTCAACCTGCTCCAAAACAGCCTGGCGGCTACCGACTCCGGCGGCAGAATTGTGCTTGGCGGACAGGAGATGGCCGACATGATTCAGCTGTGGGTCGAAGATTCCGGCAAAGGTCTTTCCCAGGAGGAGCAGGCAAAAATGTTTGATCCTTTCTATACAACCAGAAAAGATGGCACCGGCCTCGGCCTCTCTCTGGTACAGCAGATCATTGAACAGCATCAGGGGCATATCGAGGTCGTCAGCGAACCCGGCCAAGGTTGTCGGATTATCATTATGCTGCCCCGGCGGAAGGAACAGTCATGAAACAGGTTCAGCCGACTCTGCTGCTGGTCGATGACGATACCGCTCACCGGACCATGCTGAAAGCTCACCTCGCGGGAGCGGGATATGCCATCATCGAAGCGGATGACGGCGATGTCGGCGCCCATCTGGCCAGGGAGCGAGCGGTTGACCTTGTCCTACTCGATCTGAAAATGAAACGCATGAACGGCATGGAAGCGCTGGTGGAAATCCACCAGCACAAACCGGAGCTGCCGGTCATTATTATCACCGCCTTTTCTTCGGTGGAAAATGCCGTAGCGGCGATGAAGCAAGGGGCCTTCGATTATGTCACCAAACCGGTCGACAGCGATGCGTTGCGGATGACGGTCAAGCGAGCCCTCGACTTCAAGTCCCTGGAACAGGAAAACGTTTCCCTCCGCCAGAGGTTGGGAGAAACCTTTGATCTCGGCAACCTGATCGGCAGCAGTCAACCAATGCAGGAACTGGCTGAAACCCTGGCCCTGGTCGCACCTTCCGACGCCACCGTACTGATCACCGGTGAATCGGGGACCGGCAAAGAGCTGGTCGCCGGAGCGGTCCACCACAACAGCCGGCGCAAAGAGGCCCCTTTTATCAAGGTCAACTGCGCGGCCCTGCACGAGAACCTGCTGGAAAGCGAACTGTTCGGCCATGAAAAAGGTGCGTTTACCGGTGCCGCCGAACAGCGCAAAGGGCGCTTTGAACTGGCAGACCAAGGAACCCTGTTCCTGGATGAGATAGGGGATATGAGCCTGACCACCCAGGCCAAGATCCTGCGCGTTCTTCAAGAAGGGGAGTTTGAACGGCTTGGCGGCAGCACAACCATCAAGGTCGATATCCGTTTGCTGGCGGCCACCCACAAGGACCTGGAGCAGATGGTCGCCGCCGGAAGCTTTCGCCAGGATCTCTTCTTTCGCCTCAGTGTTGTGCCCCTGCACCTGCCGCCATTACGGGAACGCACCATGGACATCCCGGCCCTGGCGGAACACTTCCTTAACCGCTTCAGCCACAAGAACCGCAAGGATATCCGTAGCATCCAAGCCGACGCCATGGAGGCCCTGCTGGCCTATCAATGGCCGGGCAACATCCGCGAGCTGGAAAATGCCATCGAACGTGCGGTGATCCTCTGCCTGGAGGAAAAAATCGCTCTGCAGCACCTTCCGCAGCAGGTCCGCCAGGCCTTTGCCGATACGACCGAACGCCCCTTTGCCATCCGTCCGGGATTGACCCTGAAAGACATGGAGAAAGAACTGATTCTCTCCACCCTGCGGCAAACCGGCGAAAACCGGACCAAAGCGGCCGAAATCCTGGGCATCACCCGGCAGACCCTGCAAAACAAACTCAAGGAATACGGTCTGACCTGAAGTCAGTCATTTTTTTCGACCGTCGGCCCGCAAACCTGACCAGACCCAAGGCATTCCCTTTCCTCACCGGCCTGAGCGCTACAAAAAGAGGGGCATGATGTGTCGTTGCAATAAATTTTCCGTCACATTTTTGGAAACCCTGGGCGCGGCCTGGTCCAGGGCCGCCAAGTAAGTATCCCCCATTTCTGCTGCAACCTTGAAGCCGACATGCAGCAACTGGCGCAGATGCGGATTATATTCGGGACAGGCTTGATCATGCCGCAACGCGGCGGAAAACTGCTCGCCCGACCAGGATTGCACCTGGCTCGGCAGCGGCAGCGCCGTAGATTCAATGGCAAGAACCGCGGCGTAAGGTGCGCATAATTCGCTAGAACGGTTGTAAGCTGCGGCATAGATCTGCTTGACAAGGTCGAGCTCCTTCCCACCATGCTCAGCCAGACCGAGCAGTTCTTCGAGCCAGGTTGTTCCGGCTGTTTTGATATGCAGGCCGACATCGTGGCGACGGATCAGTTCGCGGATCGGCCGGTAGATGGAAAATTTATCGCTGCCGGAATGAACACTGAGTTTGAGCGTCGCCGGCAGACCGAAGGTCTTGATCGCGTATTTGACGACACAGATATCGGCTTCGAACTCTTCTCTGAACCGTCCGATGTCACCACTGTAATCGACCCCTTTATTGAAACGGCCGGAAAATTTCGGAGCTATAGTCCGTAGCGGAATCTGTTCATCAGCCAGAGCGGCTAAAATGAAGAACAGTTCGGCAGGGCTTTGCGGATCATCGGTTTCATCGATGGAGACTTCGGCAACAAAAGAACCGGCACCTTTGCCGTGGCGGATATGCCGGTAAATTTTGCCAGCCTGCTGCGTGGCGAAGAGGTATTTCTCGGCCACATGACGCAGCAGATCAAGGCTGATCGACAGCGGCCGGGGCCAGCCGGCTATGACGAGGTCCCCGCTGAATGCCTGATATTTGTCAACAAAAGCGTTCAGGTCAGACTCTGCCGCGGGCTGGCCGATGGCATCGGCGACATCCAGGGTAAAGAAATCACAATAAGGGAGAAAATGATCAACGGTTTCCAGGCCGATATGGTCGGCATCAACCCAATACTGTCCTTGCCAACCCAGAGCTTGCACTGCCCGCTCGGCAGCCTCACGCTGGTCGCGAGGATCGGTTTTGATAAGCTGATGCTCGCGGTGGGATTTATTCCAGACAATGGCCAGATCGACCCCGCCTGAGCAAGCCTGCTGCACCGCGGCCAACTGGGCCGGCCCCTGGCGCCCGAAACGATCTCCGGTACCGATTGAGTACTTGGCCAGTTCCATAATCCTTGCTCCAGATTCATTATCAGGCCGTTAAAAACAGCCTGCTGAGTCCATGGCTGGGCGATCAAAATCGCCACTGACCTGCTCCCGCATTGACTTTGGGACGCACTGAAAAGCGGCCTTTCTCGCCCTGCTTGAAAAAAAACCGGATTTTTTTAACAAGCACTTGCCAGATCAGCTTTGATTGTCGCATGGCGGACTGTTGCATGAAAAGGGGGCAGCCAGAACCCCAGCGCTTTTCAGGTTGTCCCCAGCCAGTTGTCATCCGGAAATACTGGAAGGCAATCATTAAGTTTTCAGATTGGAACCGAGCAGTTTTCCGTTGTGGCAAGGACATCAAGGGCTTGCGCGGAGGTGTACACCGTTACGCCGCACAAGTAAGCCTGCAGATTGACGCTGCTACAGCGGAAAAAAGCCGTCTCCGGATGAAAACCAGCTAGCCGGGGCCACTGTTTTATTCGACCTGGCCACTGAGTTCCTGGAAAATCAGCTTGCGGCGGCGAGTGAGAATATCGACATGATCGTCCTCGGCAAAGGCGTGAAATACGATTTTTCCCGGGGCCAGTTGGGCCAGTTCCCGCCCCATGGCGATGGGCAGGGTAGTATCCTGTCCGCCATGTAAGATAATAATCCGCGGTGGCTGCGGCTCGGACAGCAGCTGCCTGATCAGTTGGCGGTTATCGATCTGGCTTGGCATAAGCAGAGAGAGCAGCCAGGACTGTCTCCTGACTGCCTGTTTCAGGTCGTTGAAAGGGGCAACCAAAACCACCCGTTCCACCGGCCGCAGGCAGGCGAACTGCAAGGCGGCACCGGTACCGAAGGAGTGCCCCAACAGGCTGAGGGAGGCCGTCAGTTGCGTCACGCCAAAATGTTCGGCCAGGGCTTTGAGGGCGCCCAGGCTGTTGTGATAATTCTCCTCCGGCCGCATCACCCCTGCCGATAAGCCGCGCCCCGGATAATCAATGAGCAGATAGGCTGTGGTCGGATAGTCGTCCAGGTTGATGAAACGCAACCAGCCGAGAGCCAGGCTGTTGATCCCCGGATAGAGGATGGCAATGCGCTGCGGAGGAGCTTCCGGAGCCTGCAAGGGGGGGAGATAATAGGCGACCTGACGCCCTTGCTCGGTGGTAAATTCCAGCATCAGGTTTTGCGGCCGTTGTTGAAATTGTGCCAGCAGATGCGGATCATTGGGCAGCGGCTTCAAACAGCCGGCCAGGGGCAAAATCACGAACAGCAGCAGTAGAGTTGCAATACGCATCATACCACCTTGGCGACCGAAGTGAGTTCAGCAGTGCCGCAGATGCTAAACGCAGAGATGAAATTTGGCCAACGTTCAACTGTCTGATAAATCTTAACATGGAACTCGTTGCCTCGCACAGCCGGGCAGAATCCACGCTGAGCGGCTCGATTGATCCGGAGCGCAATTGCGCTATGCTATTATCAACAGCACTTAAGTTCATCTGGCAAAGGCGGCCATGCTAAGCAGCCGACATAAAGGAGCGAAAGATGGGGCAAAGGATGAAAGCAGGACTGATCTTTCTGGTGGCCGGACTCGCTCTGGCATCGCCGAGCCTGGCCCGTGAGGTTTACGTCAAGGACTGGGGAATGGTGGAAGTCGATACGGAACATTTCATCGACCTGCAGGAGCAAATGAAATCATCCAGTCAGATCTCCCGAATGTTTTACGATCCGACCAACGCTTATCTGCTGGTCAGTTTCCAGGGCAATTTCTACCAGTACTGCGGCATCGCACCGGACGTCATCGATACCTGGCTGGCCGCCCCTTCGCTGAGTCAGTACTATCTCGATGAGGTGCAGAACAACTATGACTGCCGGAGCAATCCCGGCCCGGACTATCGAAAATAACGGATGTCAAAAAAGTTCGTTCCAAGACGTCTGCAACCCGGCCAAAAAATTTTAGACGCCTGACGATAAAGGCTCTTCCCTGCGCTCAGCGGGCAGTTCAACAGCCTAGCAGGCATTGGCCACAAAATAAAACGGAGAGCCCCAGGGCTCTCCGTTTTGTTGTTGCTACTGCAAATGTGCGGTTCAGTGACCGGCCATGATGGCAGCCACATCACTTTCGACATCTCCGACCGGCTTGATATCAAAGTTTTCCACCAGCACCTTAGCCACGTTGGGGGACAGGAAGGCCGGCAATGTCGGTCCCAGGCGGATGTGCTTAACCCCCAGAGAGAGTAACGCCAGCAGGACCACAACCGCCTTCTGCTCGTACCAGGCGATATCGTAAGAGATCGGCAGATCGTTGATATCGTCCAGTCCAAAGACCTCTTTAAGCTGCAGAGCGATATAAGCCAGCGAATAGGAATCGTTACACTGACCGGCATCGAGCACCCGTGGAATCCCGCCGATGTCTCCCAGCTCGAGCTTATTATAACGATACTTGGCGCAACCGGCGGTCAGAATAACGGTGTCCTGAGGTAACGCTGCGGCGACATCGGTAAAATAGCTACGATTCTTCTGGCGACCGTCACAGCCGGCCATAACCACAAAGCGCTTGATGGCACCAGACTTGACCGCGTCAACCACCTTGTCGGCCAGGGCCATGACCTGTGCATGGGCAAAGCCACCGACAATTTCCCCGGTTTCAATTTCCACCGGCGGCGCACAGGTTTTGGCCTGTTCGATCAGCGCGGAAAAATCCTTACTGCCGCCTGCGGGGCGCTCACCGATATGCTTGGCGCCCGGCCAGCCCGCCATACCGGTGGTGTAGATACGATCCTGGTAGGCTTCTTTAACCGGGGTGATACAGTTGGTGGTCATGAGAATCGGTCCGTTGAAGGAGGCGAACTCTTTGTCCTGCAGCCACCATGCATTGCCGTAGTTACCGACAAAATGGTCGTATTTCTTGAAGGCCGGGTAATAGTTGGCCGGGAGCATTTCGCTGTGGGTATAGACGTCGACACCGGTTCCTTCGGTCTGCTTGAGCAGCTCTTCCATATCCTTGAGGTCATGTCCTGAAATCAGGATGCCCGGATTGTTGCGCACGCCAATATTGACTTTGCTGATTTCCGGATTGCCGTATGCTGAGGTGTTCGCCTCATCCAGCAAAGCCATGGCGGTCACCGCCACTTCCCCGCACTTGAGGACCTGTCCGACCATCTCCTCGACACTCAAATCGCGGGTGGTGGTGGCCAGGGCGGACATCATGAAATCATAAATGTCCTGATTCTGCTTGCCGAGCATGGCGGCATGATCGGTATAGGCGGCCATCCCTTTCAGACCATAGATCAACAGTTCACGCAAAGAGCGTACATCTTCGTTGGCTTGGGACAACACCCCGACCTCGGCTGCTTTACTGGCATAGTCGGCTTCACTGCCGTTCCAGTTGACGCAGTCAAGGTCACTGCTGAAGCCTGTGGCCAGTTTGAGGCCATCGCGGCGGCTGATCGTGGCCTTGATCAACTCAATCATGCGAGCATTGTCAAAATTGGCGTTGGTGATAGTGGCAAACAGAGCCTGACAAATGAACAGTCCGGTTTCCAAATCAGATTGTCCCTGCTGCCGTGCGGCTTCAGCGACAACAGCAAGGCCCTTGAGATTATAAACCAACAGATCCTGCAATCCGGCGGTGTCTTCCTTTTTGCCGCAAACCCCGGCTATGGTACAGCCGGTTCCTTTGGCTGTTTCCTGACACTGAAAACAAAACATGCTCATAATCGATCTCCTTGGGTAATGGTTAAGGTTCCTGGGATGCCCGACTGTCGCACAGGTCGCTGCTGAAAAAATTGACCTAGATCAAATCGGAGGAAAAAAGTAACATTTCTTTCCTTTCGACCGTCGCACCGATCGGCAAACCACTACCCTGCCGACATTACAGTCCGTCAGCCTGACCTTTAAATATGTAACCGTAAAAGTTACAATTAAAATGTCAATTTTGACCTGGATCAATTTTAATTTAAGCAAGCGGCCTTATAGTCAGCGTCACAAGCAAGGAGAAAAATCATGACAACGGATACCATCCATAAAGACATGACAGTCAAAGAGGTTCTTGAACGCTGGCCGGAAACCCTTGACGTGTTTATCGCCAATGGTTTTGCCAATTTCCGTGATGAACGGCAACGTAACGCTGTTGCCGCGTTTCTGAAACTGGAACGGGCCGCGCAGACCAAAAACTATGATTTAGAGAACTTTCTCGGGCTGTTGCAGCAGAAGATTTCGGAACAGCAGAACCAGGCCGATGTCACCATGAAGCAGACCCAGAAAGCCGGCAGTCAGATCAATGTCAGCGGGCTGCTCCCCTGCCCGGTGCGGTTGCCGCTGCTGGAAGGATTCGATGCCTTTATCGAAGACTTTACCCGCCAGACCGGTCACCAGGTCAGCTACAAGCTGGAAGCGGCTTCAGTCGGTGCCGACTGGATCGAGGACAATATCAAGGGGATCGAAAACGCCAAGCAGTTACCCGATATCTTTGTCTCGGCTGGCTTCGAAACTTTTTTTGACCGGCAGACCATCGGCCGCTTCAAGGAACAGGGCGTCTTTACCGACATCACCCCGACTGCGGTCAACAACGATTTCAGCGGGATCGACATCAAAGACCCGAAACGGGACTATTCCATCATTGCGGCCGTCCCAGCAGTGTTTATGGTCAATCATGAGGTTCGCGGTGACTTGCCGATTCCACGCCGCTGGTCTGACCTGTTGCAGCCCGAATTTACCCAGAAAGTCGCCCTGCCGGTCGGTGATTTCGACCTGTTCAACGCAATTCTGCTGGCCCTGTATAAGGAGCATGGCGAGGCCGGGGTCGAGGCCTTGGGCCGTTGCATGCTGAAATCAATGCACCCCTCGCAAATGGTCAAGAACGCCAAGCGGGTTGCGGAAGAGAAACCCTATGTCACCATCATGCCCTACTTCTTCACCAAAATGGCCCGCATGGTCAAAAGCCTGGAGATTATCTGGCCTGAAGACGGGGCCATTGTCAGTCCCATCTTCATGTTGACCAGGCAAGACAGCCTGGCCCGGGTCAAGCCGATTGCCGAGTTTCTGTGCGGACAGCAGGTCGGAGAGATTCTCGCCCAGAAGGGGCTATTCCCGTCCCTGCACCCTGCGGTCGACAATGGGCTGGATTTTCCCCACCCCTGGAAATGGATCGGTTGGGATTACATTTACAACAACGATATCGGGGCTTTGATCAGGCAGACGAATGCTCTGTTCGAAACTTCAATGAACGCCGCCTGAACAGTACTCGGCAACAGCCATTTGCAAAAGGATAGGATATGCGTTTTCTGACTGTCTCCGGACCACCGTCGTCCGGTAAAACTTCCGTCATTCTCAGGGTCATTGAAGCTCTGCAGGCTCGCCAGCGCAAGATCGGCGTGGTCAAATTTGATTGTCTGCTCACCGAAGACGACCAGCGCTATGCCCAGAAGGGAGTGCTGGTTCAGAAAGGCCTGTCCGGTGCGCTCTGCCCCGACCATTATTTTGTCAGCAATATTGAATCCTGTGTCAAATGGGGGCTGGAACACGACTGCGAATACCTGATCAGCGAGAGCGCCGGACTCTGCAATCGTTGCTCTCCGCATATCAATGAGATCACCGCGGTTTGCGTCATCGACAACCTCAGTGGCATCAACACGCCACGCAAGATCGGGCCGATGCTCAAATCAGCGGATATTGTCGTCATCACCAAAGGGGACATCGTCTCCCAGGCGGAACGCGAAGTGTTCGCTTCGCGCGTCAAACAGGTCAATCCCGGTGCGCTGATCATGCACGTCAACGGGATCACCGGGCAGGGAGCGTTCGAACTGACCAGCCTCTTTGAAGAAGCCTCGGATATCGCCACCTTGAAGGGGAAAACCCTGCGTTTTTCCATGCCGTCGGCACTTTGTTCCTACTGCCTCGGAGAAACCCGCATCGGTGAAGAGCATCAGACCGGCAATGTCCGCAAAATGGATATCTGACAGGAAAGACAACCATGAAACAAACCTCCGTGTACCAACAATCGCTGCAGCAACTGCTGACAGACCATCCTTATATTGAGGATTTCCTGACCTCTTTCGGCCTTGAGGTTGCCCATGGCCCGCAAAGTCTTGAGGAATATCTGCACGAACTTGATCCGGACAAGCTGGAAGATCTCGGCATCGATCTGGTCCGCCTGCGGCAGAGTCTGGATGATTTTCTGGCTGGTATGCTGGCCCTGCAGGAGCCTGCCGAGCGGGTCGAAACCCTCACTATTATCGGCGGACACGACAAATCAGGGCAGCCCGAACCCCTTGAAATCACTCTTAAACCGGGTCAGGTGATCTGCATTGTCGGGCCAACCGGGTCCGGCAAGAGCCGGCTGCTCGCTGATATTGAGTGGGTTGCCCAGGGCGACACCCCGACCGGGCGGAGAATTCTCATCAACGGCGAAATCCCGGACAGCAAATGGCGTTTTTCCACCGAACACAAACTGGTCGCCCAGTTGTCCCAGAACATGAACTTTGTCATGGACCTAAGTGCGGAAGAGTTCATCCACATGCACGCGGAAAGCCGCCTGGTGTCCGACCCGGAAGAAAAAGTCCGGCAAATCCTGGACCAGGCCAACGAACTGGCCGGAGAGCGCTTTACTCCGCAGACCCCGGTCACCTCACTCAGCGGCGGCCAGTCCCGCGCCCTGATGATCGCGGATATGGCGTTTTTGAGTAAATCGCCCATCGCCTTGATCGATGAGATCGAAAATGCCGGGATCGACCGAAAAAAAGCATTGGAACTGCTGGTCAAGGAAGAAAAAATCATCCTCATGGCCACTCACGACCCGATTCTGGCCCTGATGGGCGACCGCCGACTGGTGATTAAAAACGGCGCCATTGCCAAAATTATCGAATCGAGTCAGGCAGAACGGATCAACCTGAAGCAGCTGGAAGAATTGGACAACCGTCTATTGGCGCTCAGAAACCGTATTCGTTCCGGCGAAACGCTGGAACAGCTTTGAAAAATAGGGAGAAATACAGAATGCATGAAGGATGCGCAGGGCACTTTACCGATGGTGAGCAGATTGTCGATAAGCTGAGACAAATGGGATTCGGCCAGATGGCCCTGCCGGTCCCGGTCGAGATCGACTGCGAAGGCTGTGGCGAAGCGTTCCCCATGACGACCCTGGAGGCCAGCTGCCCCCAGTGTGGTATGGTTTACGGCGTGACTCCCTGTCACGCTCATGACCGGGCCAGTATTCAGGCGGCTGGCATCAATTATTGAACACTGCAGGTTGTTAAAAAACAGACTGTTTAACCGTGCAGTGACTTTTTAACAAACGGTTAAACGGACACTTCGGTGGCCACCTGAGAAATATAGAGCCATAAGTCGTTGCGAGTTGCCTGATCCAGCGGAAAAAAATTGATACCAACCCGGTGGCCGGAAGAATTATGTTCCTTGGACCTCTGGGTCCAGCAGACCCGGCCACCCAGCTCATAGTTGCGGTTCTGCCCTGGCAACTGGAACTTCAGCCCCAGTTCCCCTTTGACCCGTGGTAGCGGCTGGGGCAGAGGCAGCAAAACACAGGCACCGGTCATGCTGAGATTATGAAAAACGCAGGCCGATCGGTTATGCTCATAAAAGAGCTCAACCCTGATCGGGTCAGCAAACAGACAGCGGAAATTATCCCTGGCACCGGTCATCATGCCCTGCAGAATCGTCAGGAACTGCTGCATACTGCGCTTGCTCTCTGCAGAGACCGCAGCACTCTCATCCAGGGTATTACGTTCATCAATCACCTCGTCAAGGAGCTTGCGATAGCGAAAAAAGCGCTTCAGCAGATCATCGCGATCGAAAGTGAAGCCATTGGACGATACCAGGATATTCTTGACAGCAACCTCGCTGCCACAATGTTCGCAAACAATCCTGGGAATCTCCGCCAGCAGGGCCGAGCTGATATATTTCTGGCATTCGGGGCATTTCATGATCAACATATCCTGCTCCTGCAACGATGGTCAGCAAAGTATAAATAAAGCCCCCTCCGTAAGCTCCTCCGCCTGCAGCTTTAAGGCCAGGTCGGAACCCCTTTTAGTGTTGCGGTTCTACCCATCCATCATAAACCTCGGTGTCCAGATAGGATTCTTTGATCTCCAAGATCTCCGGCAGGTTAGCGATGAAAAGCTCCACCATAGCCGGTTCAAAATGTCTACCGGATTCCTCTTCCAAAACGGCAACCGCTTGCTCCACGCTCCAGGCCTTCTTATAGGGGCGCTCGGAGGTTAAAGCATCAAAAACATCACAGATTGCGGCAATTCTGGCCGCGATAGGAATGGCGTTACCGGCGATGCAGTGAGGATAACCGCTGCCGTCCCATTTTTCATGGTGAAACAGAGCCGTCTCCCGCGCCAGGGAAATCAACTTGGATTTATGGTCGCCGATGATCCGCGCCCCGATCAACGGATGCTGTTTCATAATCTGCCATTCTTCAGCACTCAGTCGCCCGGGTTTGAGAAGGATACTGTCCGGAATGCCTATTTTACCGACATCATGCATCGTGCTGGCATAGAGTAACAGTTCCGCAAACTCTTGACCGAGCTTCCGTTTCGACGCCAGCAGCGAGCACATATGGCTCATCCGTTTGACGTGGGCCCCCGTCTCGTTGTCGCGCAGCTCTCCGGCCGCTCCGAGCCGCTGTACGATCTCGAACTGGGTTTCCCTGATCTCCTGGGTGCTCTTAATAATTTCCCGTTCCAGCAGATCGGCCCGCATCACCTGGCGAGTATAGAACATACGCGACTGCAGGGTGTTTTCAATCCGCAGCAGGACCTCCCAATCTTCAAAAGGCTTGGTCACAAAATCCTTGGCCCCGGAGGCCAGGGCCTGCTGCCTGGTTTCCTGGTCGGTCTGCGCGGTCAGGACAATAACCGGCACAAAATCATTCCGGAGGACCTCGGACAACTTCTCCAGGACTTCAATGCCCGACATCTCCGGCATGCGGATATCGAGCAGGATCAAATCAAAATGATGCTGCCGGTAGAGTGGCAGAACCTGACGAGGGTCGGTGGTAGAGAACAACTGGGTGAAATCATCCTCTTCCAGAATAGCTTCCAGCAGGGCAACATTGGCCATATTATCATCCACAATCAGGATTTTTGCATCATGGATATCGGCCAGGGCATTGACTGTGCCGAGCCCGCTTAAATCGACACTAGTGTTTAACATACTGCCTCCAATAAATCGGTCACGGTTTTTCTGAGGATATCAACATCAACAGGTTTGGTCAGGAAACCTTTGAAACCTGCTTTTTCAGCTTTTTTAGACGTACTCTCCATGGCATCGGCGCTGATGGCGACAACCGGAATACTCTGCGTCGCCCGGGTCGTTTTAAGCTGACTGAAGGCTTCAAAGCCGTTCATTCCTGCCATGTTTAAATCCATTAGAATCAGATCCGGTTTTTCCCGAACAGCTATTTCAAGACCCGTGGCAGCGCAATTTGCCACCAGTAATTCATAGGCCGACATCTCTGCAAAGAGACCCTCCATGAACACTGCATTGACAATATTATCTTCAACATAGAGGACCCTCTTGGCAACAGAACCCGATTGAGAAAAACCAGGCCTGCCGCCATCTGTTGCAGCAGGCGAGGCCACCTCAAGCTGCTGGCCGTCCTTTGCAACGGGTAATACGAACCAGAACGAACTCCCCTTGCCGAACTCACTGGCAAAGCCGATGCTACCGTTCATGGCTTCGACCAGCTCTTTGGTGATCGTCATCCCGATCCCGGTCCCTTCAATCATTTCGGGATTCTCCAGGACCCGGGTAAACGGGGTAAAAATATCCTGCTGCTTTTCCAGTGGGATGCCGATACCGGTGTCATTGATAATAAACTTGAGATAGTCATCGTTTTCAGGCTGGGTTGTAATTTCAACCCTGCCACCGGGGCGATTGTATTTGATGGCATTTGACAGCAGGTTCAGCAGGACCTGCTTCACCCGCGTCAAGTCGGCCTGTAACTGCGGCAGGACCTGCTCACCGCCGTAAATCAACTGCACATCGTACTGCTCGGCCTGGGGACGTGACAGAGCAAGGCAGTCTTCAATCAAAGAACTGGGTTCGACATTTTCAATAGACATGGAAAACTGCCCCGATTCAATACGGGCCAGATCCAGGACCTCGTTGATCAGCTGCAACAAATGCTGCCCGGCGTTATGAATCTGCCCCACCATACCCTGCTGTTTGTCGTTAAGGCTGTGCTTTTTACTTTTCAGCAGCAATTGGGAAAACCCGTTGATAGCATTCAAGGGGGTTCTTAATTCATGGCTCATGTGGGAGAGGAATACTGACTTGGCGCGATTGGCCTCTTCGGCCTGTTGCCGGGCCAGTTTCAGCTCGGTGACATTCTCCTTGACTGCCACAAAATGAGTAATGTCGCCGTTAAAATTGCGAATCGGAATAACCAGAACATTTTCAGAATAAATTTCACCATTCTTTTTCCGGTTGATAAATTCACCCTGCCAGATATGCCCTGCGCTGATGGTATCCCAAAGTTGTTCAAACATCCCAGCCGGATTTAATCCAGAGTTGAGAATTCTGGGATTCTGACCAAGAGCTTCACTGATACTGTAGCCGGTAATTTCAACAAACGCCGGATTAACATATTCGATCCGCCCCGCAGTATCGGTGATCACGACGCTGCTCGGGGATTGTTCAACAACCATTTTCAATTTATGCAATTCTTCTTCGGCATGTTTCCGCAATGTGATATCGCGCGAGCTGAACAGATACCGAACCTCCTCCGTATCGTTTTTGAATTGCTGAATCGAGGATTCCAATACCAGGTAGCGGCCATTGTCCATCGGCACCCGGTATTCAAAAGGCCCGGTTTGCGCATATTGCTGTGCCAGCTCGGCTATGGAAATATCTCGCAAATCTTGCTGAGATACCAGTTCGCGGATGTTCCTGCCGACCAGAGTGCCGGGCTCCATGCCAAGGGTTCTATTCACCGCCGAGCTGATTTCAAGAATCGTCCCCTGCGCGTCAGTAATGGTGATCACATCAGAGATGTTTTCCATGAGACGGCGATAATGCCGCTCGCTCATCCTCAGCTTAATCCTGGCTTGTTCCCTTTGGTCCTGCAGCTCTTCCAGGACAGTGGCGTGTTCCCTGGCCTGGGTTTCAAGTTGATCGTAAACCTGGGTCAGTTCAAGGGCCTGCGCACTGGCCAGGGACTCAAGAGACGCCTGGGACAAAAAACCCCGCCCTTTTGGGGTGCGCTGCCAGCCAAGCAGCAAAAGGAGAAGCATAGTCGCAACAACAATACCGATTTCGACATGACTAACCAATGCATTCAAAGATTTGGCGGATGCACTAGTCTGCTCCAAGCGCAGCGACTGCTGCCGGTACAGTCCGGCCAGTTGGCTGGTGAGGTCGTTAAAAATGGAATCGACACTGCGCAGGTATTGCTGCGCTTCGGCAGTTGCAGCGTGCATAGCGGCGACAGCCCCGGAGTCCTGAGCGTGAACCAGAGCGCTGGCGAGGGGTTCGAATTGCTTGATCAGCCCCTGAGTGGCGATTATTTCAGCCTGCAGTTCCCGGCCGGTATGCGACCCTTGTTCGGTCGTCATTGCACCCGGAAAATCCCCTGCTCCGCTCACCCCGTCCCAAAGACCAGAGAGCTCCCGGCCCGACTTTTCCAGACTGCTGACCCGGGCATCGATCTCCACGCTGGAGCGGACCCTGTCCAACGACTGTAAAGCGAGACTTAGGTTAAGAAGTTTATTTTGCAGAGAATGCAATGATTCCAGCCGGCTTTGCCCGGCCTGTTGCTGGTATTGAAAAAGCTCTTGCCGCTGAGTGGCCAGGCTGTGGCAGACAGCCTGGGTTATAATCGCAATAAAAACTAGAGCCAGGACAAGAATGTTGTGCAGACTCATCCTATTTTTTGGGGAATTATTCATCAGTGAATCAATCCGAAAAACAGTTCGGCCAGAAAATTATCGGACATTTCAATTAGCTAGTTGTCATCCGGAAACACTGGATGGCAATGTTTAAGTTTTCAGATAGGAAACGAGCAGTTTTCCGCTGGAGCAAGGACATCCAGGGCTTGCGCGGAGGCGTACACCGTTACGCCGCACAAGTAAGCCTGCTGATTGACGCTGCTACAGCGGAAAAAAGCCGTTTCCAGATGAAAACCAGCTAAATAACCTGTTATGAACAGATACAGCTCCTCCGGGAGCGGTCGCCCTTTTCGATGATTAACCTATTCAAATAAACCATACTATTGGCAGCAATTTATTACAACTTTTAAATTTTAATTGCAACAGCAACAAACGGCTTTCAAGCGGCAGCTACAACACATTCCATAGAAATCGAAGCAGAGAGACAAACAACTGCCGAGGGATCATCAATAAAAAAGCGGCAAAGCTCCGAAAGGAGTTCTGCCGCCCTTATTGCAACTCAATAATCGCTCAAAAAACGATTATTCTTCTTCTTTATTCACCACCACTTTGAGCTCTGCAACCACTCCAGCGTCAAGTTTGACTGAAATTGTATGCTCGCCAAGGGATTTTACCGGTTCGCTCAACTGAATTTTCTTACGGTCAATGTCGATACCGGCCGCATTCAATTTGGCCTCAATATCCATCGAAGTAACGGAACCGAAAAGCTTTCCTTCTTCACTGGCGCGTTGAGTAAACTCGCAGGTCACTTTTTCGATGCGGGCTTTGACAGCTTCGGCATCCTTGGTGACTTTTTCAAGTTTCCGAGCCAGCTGGCGTTTTTGATGCTCCAGTTCCTTGACATTGCGTTCGTCAGCAATGCTGGCGAATCCTTGTGGGACAAGGTAATTACGGGCATAGCCGACCTTGACGCTGACGACATCGCCGATCGTTCCCAGACCATCGACATTTTCTCTTAAAATAATATTGGTATTCATCTATCTCCTCCGTATCGGATCGAGTTTCAAATTTGTTTTTGCCTGGGCCGGCGAAAATCGATCCAAAGATCGAAGACCCCGACGCTGGTGACAATCACCGGCAACGGGTTGAATATCAGCAGCAGCAGATAAATAACGCCTTTAACCGGTGAGGGATACTTTTTCCGTTGTAAAAAATGATGAACAACGGCCATCCCCTGAAAAAAGTAAAACGGCAAAACCACCACCAGCAGATTCCAACCGATCGCAGACAACCCGGCCAACGGAACCAACTGGAGAAAGCCTCCTGCGATCAGAACCCAGATCAATGGTGCAGGCAGCCGCCAACGCGCAAATGATGGGCCCACAATCTGCTCTTTGCTTTGTTTAAAGCGCTGCAAAAAAACCATGGTCAGCGCCTGAACACCAAACAGCACCGCTAGATAAAGACCGTAAAAGCTTCGGCTGATAAAACCGGCCATGCTCTCGACGGCCGCCTTCATATCCTGCAGTTGGCTGTCGTTAAAGCCAGCGTTACGATAAACCTGCATGGCCTGATCAACTTCGGAACGGACCATCTGATCGACAAGCGTCGCCATATTGAGATCCTGAGCGACAACCGTTCCAATCATCATCACAGCAGTTGCTGCCGCTGCGCCGACCGTGCCGTAAAAAACAGCCCGATCCCAGGGGATGCGACGCAACAGGCAGTATGGTAACAGCAAAGAGCCAACCCCAAATAACCCAAGGTAGGCCATCAGGGTATAGGTCGTGGTCAGTTGCGCCAAAATCAGGCAGACCACCGTGACCACAACCACACCACTACGAATTCCAAACCGCAGCGTGAGATAAGCAGCAGGCAGCGCACTGAAAAGGTTCAGAAAAGCCCCCATCGGTCCAAGCCAACTGACTCCCAGCAGGCAAAACAGGGTGATTCCGATACCAATTGCGGTAAGTAATACTGCCTGTGCTTTCATCTCTTCGCTATTGAAACTGACAACTTACAGGGAATGCGACGCGGTATAAGGCAGCAGTGCAATTTGCCGGGCGTTTTTAATCGCTTCAGCGATCTGCCGCTGATGTGCCGCACAGGTACCGGAAATCCGCCGCGGAACAATCTTGCCCCGTTCCGTCAGATAATAGCGCAGGTTGTCGATATCCTTGTAATTGATCTTCTGATTTTTATCAGCACAGTAGCGACAGATTTTACGCCGGCCAAAACGACGACGGGGTGCCGCAGATGATGTTGAAGGACGACCTGAATTTTCATATGCCATGGGAATTATCTCCTGATTGTTATGTGGTTATTCTTCTTCATCCGCGTTTTCGTCGTCGTCATCCTCGACCCGGGCGGAAGCCTCGGCAGAAGGCTCGGCACTGGCGAAATCCCCTTCGATTTTAACGGTCAAAAAACGCAGGATATTTTCGTCCAGACGCAAGCGCCGCTCATATTCGGCAATGACCTCCGGCTCAGCGGAAAAAAGAACTTGAACATAACAGCCACGTTCAACTTTTTTAATGGGATACGCCAGTTTACGGACGCCCCAGTTATCCAGCTTATAGATTTCGGCCGCTTGATCGGTCAAAACCGTCTGGAATTTTTCCACCACGGCTGTCAGACCATCGCCGACAATATCCGGGTGAATGATGTAGAGTGATTCATAGTTTCTCATCTGTGATTCTCCTCGTGGGTATGCAGCCCCGAATCCGTTCCGGAGCAAGGACGATAAATCCGGAATCCCATCGATTCCGGATCAAACAAAAGTTTTTAACATAAGAGTTCATTTGTTTCAAGCTTTTTAGCAGCTTTTTCAAACCGCGTCGGGTTACCGGAAGAAAGCATCCCAGGCGTTAACCGAAGCCGGCGGCAAGTCCCCCCAGAAGGCTTAGTAGGCTGTTTTTCAACAGCATGCTGATATGGCTGACAATTACAACAGTAAACGCAATGCTCCTTGAAAATTGTTGTTAAATCTCTGTCACGAAAAAACGGGGCCACTTTTACGACGGTAGATCACGCTGATATCCGCGGGTTGGTTACCGCCTGTCTTGGCTACGTCGTGGAGCTGCCTCTCGCTAGAGCCGGGAGTTTGGCAAATGCCTGATCCCATAACAGGCCCGAGGATTCTCCGATACCGAGGCCGCGCTTTTTCGCGACAGAAGCTGGTTGTGTGTCTTTGACTCCTTCGCTATGCCGGGCGTGGCACCGTTTGGGCGATCGCCCAAATAAACGCTGACAACTCCCGAGCGATGGCCGCAATAACAACCTGGCTGCGTTTTCCTTTGCCGATCAGTCGTCGATAACGGGCACAGAGCCTCAATTGTGCTTTCCAGGCAATCTCCCAGACCGCCTGCGGCAGGTGCCTCTGCCGTTCATGTAACCGACGGCTGACCCGAGCCGGAAGTCGATACGACCAAGCTGCTTCGACCAGCATGCGCCGGGCATGTCCGTTACCGGTTTTGGTGATCCCGCCGCGCTTGACCGTCTCGCCGCTGGAGTGTTCCGAGGGAACCAATCCCAGGTACGCCATGAGCTGTCGAGGATGATCAAAGCGCGTCAAGTCTCCCAGCTCGGCAACCGTTGTTGTCGCAACAATCAGGGAGACGCCTCGCAGGGCCTGAATCGCCTCTACGACAGGATTCATGCGCCACTGCTCGGCAAGTTGACGAATCTGTTCGGTCATGCGTTCAACTCGTTCTGTGCAGGAACGTACGGCATCAATATATTCCTGCAAGGTGATCTGCTGGGCCGGGTGCGGCATCTTGATGCAAGAGATCCAGTTCCAGTGAGCCTTGCTCCAGGGCGTTTTCCCGCTGTAGCGGAACCCGCTGCGCAGAAGAAAGGCTCCCAGTTGTTGGCGCGCTTTGCGTTCCGCACTTTTGCTGTCAATTCGGGCCCGGCACAAGTCGCGCATCGCCTCATCCTCGAGACAAGGGACATAGACCGGCGTCAGTTCTCCAGCACGATGTAGCCGCGCCAGCATCTCAGCGTCGCGGCGATCATTCTTGATGCGGTCACCACTTTTTCGCGGAATCAGCGATGGGGCAACCACCTTGCAATCGTAGCCTTGCTGTGTCAGATGCCGATAAATTTCATAGCCACAGGGACCGGCTTCGTAAACAAAGGAGGGTCTGATTCCCCGTGAGACCAGTTTACGGATTACCTTGTCCAGTGAGGCGAGGTCTCCGTTAATGGTGCCGTAATAGCGGATCTCACTATTGCGGCCAGTATCGGCTAACGCGACATCGATCGAGCTTTTATGAACATCGAGACCAACATAAGTGATAGACTTTGTCATGACCTGTCTCCTTGGTTATGGCTCTGTGCCGGTTGTTTTAACAACTCCAGCATAACCCACGTTTGCAAGGGGCAGGTCTTCTCTTTTTTAACTGTCAGCCATGATGGCTAGACATTGAATCGGAAATGCATGACATCCCCGTCAATGACCCGGTAGTCCTTCCCTTCCAAACGCAACAAACCTTTTTCCTTGGCGCCGGTCTCACCGCCGGAGTTGATATAATCAACGTAAGCAGTCACTTCAGCGCGGATAAAACCCTTTTCAAAATCGCTATGGATCACCCCGGCAGCCTGTGGAGCCAGCGCTCCGTCCGGAATGGTCCAGGCGCGAACTTCTTTCACCCCGGCGGTGAAATAGGTAATCAGACCGAGGAGTTTATAACCGGCATGAATCATCCGATCCAGGCCGGATTCATCCAGACCGAGTTCCTGCAAAAACTCAAGCTTTTCCTCATTGTCGAGTTCGGCGATTTCCGCTTCGATCTTGCCACAGATGGTGACCATTTCCGCCCCCTCGGCAACAGCGTGGGTACGAACCTTGTCAACAAAGGGATGTTTTCCGGCCAAGTCGTCTTCAGCCACATTTGCAACGTAGAGCACCGGCTTGATGGTGATCAGGTGCAGATCGGAAATGGCCTTGCGCTCCTCAGGCTCCAGCTGAACGGCACGCGCCGGCAGACCCTCATTCAGCGCAGCAGCAATTTTTTCCAGCACCTCCAATTCGGCCTGGAGCTTCTTATCACCGCTTTTGGCCTGTTTCTTCCCGCGCAGGATGCGCTTATCGACGGTATCAAGATCTGCCAGGTTAAGTTCGGTCTGAATGACCTCGATATCACGCAACGGATCCACGGAGCCGTCAACATGAACCACGTTATCGTCATTGAAGCAACGCACAATGTGCGCTATGGCATCGACTTGGCGGATGTGGCCGAGGAACTGGTTTCCCAACCCTTCCCCTTTACTGGCTCCCCGAACCAGACCGGCAATATCGACAAATTCCATGCTGGTCGGCAGGATCTGTTGAGGATGCACAATCTCGGCAAGCCGATTAAGGCGCTCGTCAGGCACGGCCACCACGCCCACATTTGGCTCAATGGTACAGAAAGGGTAGTTGGCCGATTCAGCGCCTGCCGAAGTAATAGCATTGAAGATTGTCGATTTTCCTACATTCGGCAGGCCGACGATTCCACATTTGAAGCCCATAAACGTCCTTTAAAAAGACCGATAGCCGGGGCAACTGCGCCCCGGCTATCGGAAACAGGTAATGTCAATCGCGCCGATCAGACAAGGAGCGGTGCGATGACCAAAGAGACAACACTCATCAATTTGATCAGGATATTCATTGCCGGTCCGGAAGTATCCTTGAAGGGGTCGCCGACGGTATCGCCGATAACCGCAGCGGCATGTGCTTCGCCGCCCTTGCTTTCGCCTTCCAGTTGGCCACTTTCGATGTATTTTTTAGCGTTATCCCAGGCACCGCCGCCGTTGGACATCATCAGCGCCAGCAACACCCCGGCCAGAGTTGCACCGGCCAGCATTCCACCCAAAGCTTCTTTCCCGAGCAGGAAGCCGATCAGCACCGGAGCGACGACGGCAACCACACCCGGCAAGACCATCTCCCGCAGGGCAGCCTTAGCCGAGATATCGACACATTTTTGGGAATCCGGCTTGACGCCCTCTTTCCCTTCCAGCAATCCGGGGGTTTCCCGGAACTGCCGACGAATCTCATCAACCATGGCACCGGCAGCACGGCCGACGCTGGTCATGGTCAACGCACCGATAAAGAACGGCAGCGCGCCACCGATGAGCAGACCGATAACAACCATCGGATCGATCAGGTTGATCGAGTCAAGACCGACGGTGGTTGCATATGCGGAAAACAGCGCCAGTGCGGTCAAGGCAGCTGAACCGATAGCGAAACCTTTACCGATCGCCGCAGTCGTATTGCCAATCGCATCCAGACCATCGGTAATCTTCCGGACATCCGGACCAAGCCCGGCCATCTCCGAAATCCCCCCGGCGTTATCTGCAATGGGGCCGTAAGCATCAACGGTCATGGTGACGCCGACGGTGGCGAGCATCCCAACAGCAGCAATACCGATACCGTAAAGACCGGCAAAGTAGTTCGCTACAAAAATACCGATACAAATGATGATGATCGGCAGCGCAGTCGATTCAAGACCAACAGCCAAACCATGAATAATATTGGTGGCCGGACCTGTCTTACTGGCGTTGGCGATACGGGCAACCGGTGCATGTGCAGTATAATATTCAGTGACCTGCCCGATGGCGATACCGGCCAGGGTTCCGGCAAGAATCGCCCAGAAGATTCCGTTATCCAGATGAGCAAAGCGAATATAAATAAAAGCAGCCACCAGGAAACCGGCAGCAGCAACAAAGGTGGTATAGTGCAGAGCCTTGGCTGGGTCCATGCTTTTGAGCAGCTTCATGGAAGCGATCCCGAGCAGGGAGAAAACCAGCCCGACCATGGCCAGAGCCAGAGGCAGCAGCATGGCATTGGCCTGGACAGCAGCACCGACGCCCAGTTTGGCCAGCAATTCAGGGCCTGCTGCTGCAGCAATGGCGATAGTGGCAATAATGGAACCGACATAAGATTCAAAGATATCAGCACCCATCCCGGCGGTATCACCAACGCAGTCACCGACATTGTCGGCAATAACACCCGGGTTACGCGGGTCATCTTCCGGAATCCCGGCTTCGACTTTGCCAACCAGGTCAGCACCGACATCAGCCGCCTTGGTATAAATACCGCCACCGACCCGAGCAAACAGGGCGATAGAAGAGGCACCCATGGCAAAACCATTGATATATTTGGCAGTCTCCGGATCTCCACCGAAGAAGATGAAGGCAACGCCAACCCCGACCAGGCCCAGCGAAGCGACGGCCAGGCCCATAACGGCACCGCCGTTAAAGGAAACCTCCAGCGCCTTGGCCTGACCATGGGCACGGGCCGCTTCAGAGGTCCGCACGTTGGCACGGGTCGCAGCTTTCATGCCGATGAAACCGCAGGTCATTGAACAAATGGCGCCGCCCACAAAGGCCAGAGCGGTTTGCAGATTCATGGCAATGGCGATCAGAGCGAACACCAAGACAATGAAAATAGCCAGGACGCGATATTCGCGACCAAGGAACGCCATAGCACCCGCATGGATATCATCAGAAATCTCATGCATTTTCTCATTACCGACCGGCTGTGCCTTGACAATGTTGTAAAGCACAAGCGCGATCACAAATCCGACCACCCCGAAGATAGGAGCCCACATTTGCAGTTGCATCTGTTCCCTGCCTCTCTGTCTGTTTGTGTTGAAAGTTAGTCGATCAAGCTAAAGCCATTAAATAAATTCATCGCCTCCAAAACCCCAGCGACGATAATTTTTTCTACCGCATCGGCCCCGGCATCCAGAAGCTGAGGCAAATGCTTTTGTTCCAAGGCGCTAAAGCTGCCGAGGACATGCCCGGTCACGTCACCGAACTCAGGCCGACCGATCCCAACGCGCAGTCGGATAAAATCTTTGCGGCCAAGAATCGCCAGGATATCGCGAATACCATTGTGGCCACCGTGACCGCCCTCCTGCTTAATTCTCAGTCGACCGAAAGGAAGATCAAGGTCATCGTAAATGACAATCAAATCCCCCGGCACGACACCGAGGGATTGATAGGCGGCATTCACACTGGATCCGCTATTGTTCATGAATTCCTGAGGCAGCAGAATTGTGGTTTGTTCACCAGCTACGGTTCCGACACCATAACGCCCCTGGTAGCCTTTTTTTTTCAAGGCCACCCGATGTCGCTGTGCAACCGTTTCAGCCACCATAAAGCCGACGTTGTGGCGCGTCGCTTCATACTTTGCCCCGGGATTTCCCAGCCCAACCAGTAATTTCACATCAATCCCGAAGATCAGCTCGCTTATTCAGCGGCACCCTCTTCCTCTTCAGCAGTGTCGGTATCGTCAGCGGCCTTATGACCGACAACAGTCACAACCGTGAAGTTGACATCAAAGACCACTTCCACATTTTCAGGAGCCTTGACTTCTTCGACGTGAACCGTATCACCGATTTCCAAGGCGGAAACATTGATTTCAAGAGCCTGAGGCACGTCGGCGGGCAAACAGCTGACTTCAAGTTCATGACGAATCAGTTGCAGCGAGCCACCCGCTTTTTGTCCGGCAGAAGTCCCGACAATATGAACCGGAACCATAAAGGTGGATTTTTCCTGGAGGTTGATCACATGAAAATCGGCACAGATCATATCCCGCCGCAACGGATGAAGATCTGCCTCTTTCAGCACCACGACTTTGCCTTCAAGGCCATTGGCCCCTCTCAGCGTGAGCAGAGTGTTCCAACCAGCTTCACCGGCAATAGCGTCTTCGAGCTGACGGGGGTCAACCACGATATTTTTGGGCTCCAGCCCTTTGCCGTAAACCACCGCCGGGATTTTGCCTGCTGCCCGCAGTTTCCGTGCAACGCCCTTACCAGTTTTCTCTCTTAACTCAACATTCAATTCAGCTTCTGGTGCCATCTATTTTTCCTCCATCAATGGGTATTTAAAAATCGGTTATTAATTTATGCTGCTACACAAACAACGAACTGACCGATTCCGCATTATGAATGCGCCGGATTGCTTCTGCAAGCAAATGGCTGACGGAAAGCATCTCCATCCGATCACATTGCTTCAGTTTATCCGCCGTGGGAATCGTGTCGGTCACAAATACTTTTTTTAATTCACTACTGGAAATACGGTCCAGCGCTGGCCCGGAAAGGACACCATGGGTGGCGCAGGCGTAAACATCGGTTGCGCCTTTTTCAATCAACGCCTTGGCAGCCGTGCACAGAGTCCCCGCCGTATCAATCATGTCGTCAATAATAACACAAGGTTTATCCTTGACATCGCCGATGATATGCATCACCTCCGAAACATTCGGTCCACTCCGGCGCTTATCGATAATGGCGAGGCCTGCATCCAGCCGCTTGGCAAAAGCCCTGGCCCGCTCGGTGCCCCCTGCATCCGGAGAAACAACCACCATCTCACCGAGATTTTGCCGCCGGATCTCTTCCAGCATGACCGGTGCGGCATACAGATGATCGACCGGGATATCGAAAAAACCCTGAATCTGTCCAGCATGAAGGTCCATGGTCAGCAGTCGATCAATCCCCGCGACCGACATCAGATCTGCGACCAGCTTTGCCGTAATCGGAGCTCGCGGGGCAACTTTGCGATCCTGCCTGGCATAACCGAAATACGGGACAACGGCATTGATCCGCGCTGCCGAAGCTCTCTTGAGAGCGTCAACCATGACCAACAACTCCATCAGGTTATTGTTGGCCGGAGAGCAGGTGGACTGAATGACATAAACATCCCGGCCGCGCACGTTCTCGCCTAACTCCACCATCACTTCGCCATCGGAGAATGTTCTGACTTTTGCACTCCCCAGAGCAACAGACAGATGTTGACAGATTGCTTGAGCGAGAGGCTCATTGGAATTGCCGGTAAATATTTTGATCATACCCACAGATCTCATACCTTATCTGGATTTAAATCGGTTTGCGAATGGTAACGAAACATAAAAAGGCCGGACTGCATTTTTTCATATAGCCGCCCAACCGACGAAAATTTTCAATAACAAACGAACCGTCTATCCGGTCCACCCTGCCGCTCTTCTGACATCCAGTCAGCGCTCGTTCCGCTTCGGATCCTGGTGAAGCAGTTTTAGCTATGCTTTGTGGCTGGGGCGCCAGGATTCGAACCTGGGGATGCCGGAATCAGAATCCGGTGCCTTACCGCTTGGCGACGCCCCATCAAACAACGAAAGATTTTATTGCCATCCAAGTGTTTCCGGATGACAACTAATTATATAAATCTAAAGCCCTTCCGAGATCCAGTCAGCGCTCGTTCCGCTTCGAATCCTGGTGAAGCGGTTAGTTGCTAATTCTGGTGGCTGGGGCGCCAGGATTCGAACCTGGGGATGCCGGAATCAGAATCCGGTGCCTTACCGCTTGGCGACGCCCCATCAAACTTGTTGCCTTAAAAAACTTTCTCTACTTAATTAAGAATGGAGGTCAGAGCCTCTTTCTATTAAATAAGTAAGAAAAGAATAGCCATCAAGATGTTTGTCATAACGGGCGTGCAGGAGAAACAAACCAGTCCGTGTCCTTCGCCAAAGCATCCGCGACCCGACAAGCATCGGTATAATCAGCAAAAATTCCGAAAACCGTTGCCCCACTACCAGACATCAAAGTGCCGGCCGCCCCCAACTCCGCCAGTCGCTGCTTCGCCTCTGCCACAACCGGAAACCTCGGCAAAACAACCTGTTCCAGATCATTATGCAAAGAATTACACAGGCTCTCAAGGGTCCCCGCTGAAAACCTCGGAAGGTTAGCCAGTTCACCCCCTTTTGTCAACCGTAAACTTTGGTAAACATCTGCAGTAGATACCGCTATTCCGGGGTTGACCAACACAAACGAAACCTGCGGAAGCGGCGGAAGAGCCTCCAACCGCACCCCAGTCCCGGTTGCCCAGGCCGGCCGTGCAAAGACAAAAAATGGCACATCCGAACCCAGCTCTGCTCCCATCTCCCGCAACTGCATTTCACTATAACCGATAGCAAGCATTTCATTCAAAGCAATCAGGACCGCAGCAGCATCCGAAGATCCGCCCCCCAGGCCCGCGGCTACCGGGATCCGCTTAACAATCGAAATTGTCACTCCGGCATCAAGACCGGCCCTCCGCAAAATCAGCCCCGCGGCACGAGCCGCCAGGTTTTCCTCCCCATCAGCCAGTTCCAGACCGGCACAGCAAACAGAGATCCCTCCCGCCGGGCGCAACTCAATAACAATATCATCATACAAATCCACCCGTTGCATAGCCATCGCCAACTCATGATAACCACTCTTCAAACGACCACGAACATGGAGACAAAGATTTATTTTTGCCGGAGCATGAAACATTTTTTTCATTTTCAAGCGACACCCCTCCCAGGAGCAACCCCGCCCCAAGACACTTCATAGAAATACAAACAGTTTTTCATATTCAACCACCAAAAGAAACCTCGCAAAACCAGAACCAGGTTATATCAACACAAAAAAGATTCACAAAAAGGCTGCTTTTAGCCACAAATTGGCCAATATTGGCCATATCCCGTATATAGAGAATCCCTTAAAATAGAGCTTGCATTCGAGGAATGCCCATCAACACTAGATCTGCACATAAAAATAACAGTATTATAGAAATGGCACAGCATTTGCCTGTAAAGAAACATTATCGACAAAAAACACTATTTCTCAAAACACAAAAACTACCACTTATGAGACTTTTCAAAACAATGGACAGACTTTTCATATTTTTCATTCTGCTCATGCTGACAACATCCGTACAGGCCGCCCAACCCATCCAGATAGCCATCAGCACCATGGCAGAAGGCTCTTCAACCAAAGCGACCGTGACGGCTTATCTACAAAAACTGCTGGAAGAAAGATCAAACAAACGGATCCAGGTCCACTTGATCAATAATCCCGGGCTGACCGCCGATCAGCTAGTACAGTCCCTGCAGACTGCTGAAATCCAACTGGCCATCCCGGAGATCAACAAACTGCATGAGCAGGCGGTGGCATTAAAAACCCTGGAGCTACCATTCCTTTATCGCAGTCGGCAACACCTCCACCAAATTATTGATAGTAATATCGGTTCACAGCTGTTGTCCAGCTTAGAGCAAAACGACCTGAAGTTTCTCGGTATCTGGGATGAAGGATCTGAGCAGATTGCCGGAAATAGCGAGCTACCCGCGGATTCGGCCTTGTTTTTCGCCGACCCTGCTGAAAAGTGCTGCCTCACCAGCCACCGCCTGCCCCCGGAAGTCGGGCATCAAGCCTCCGGTAATTGGCAGGAATTAACTCTCGGCGAAATCGAAAGCGCAATCGGCAGACAGGCTTTTTCAGACATTACCCTGACCAATCACCGGCTATCCGGACATGCCTTGCTGGTGCAACGCAGCTTCTGGAACGGCCTGCCGGAAGATTTAAAAATCATCATTCAGGACGCTGTTGTCAACGCAACGGAATACGCGACGGAAATGGCAGACAAAGCCGATCAGGATGCCTATGCCAAACTCCGCCAGCAGGAGCGGATCAATCTCCACCCGGTCGGCATGGACTCTCGCAAGCTTTGGCAGAAAAAAGTCTTGAAATACATCGCTGAATGCTGCGGTCCGACCGATGCAAGCCTGCTCTACCAGGCTGTCTACTGAGCCCGGGAGGCGTTTTTCCAGAGCGGTACTACGGGTCGTTGAAACCACTTACATTTCCCATGTCACCATGGTGGTGGCATTGCACACTTAACCGATTAAAGAGGAGAGCAAGATGAAAAAAAGTCAATTGGTACTGGTAAGTCTGTTGGTTGCTGTCGCCTTTGTTGCGACAGCAACGCTCGCTTCGGCCGCACCGATCGTCATTAAATTCTCCCATGTTGTCGCCGAGAATACACCCAAAGGGCAAATGGCCAACAAATTCAAGGAGCTGGTGGAAAAACGCCTGCCTGGAAAAGTCGTTGTTGAGGTTTTCCCCAACTCCCAGCTGTTTGGTGATGACAATGTTCTCGAAGCCATGTTGCTCGGAGACGTTCAACTGGCGGCTCCGGCCCTTTCCAAGTTCGAAAAATACACCAGCTCTCTGCAAATCTTCGACCTGCCGTTCCTGTTCAAAAACATGGCCGCGGTCGAGCGTTTCCAGCAAAGTAAAGATGGCCAGGAGATGCTTTCTTCAATGAAGAAAAAGGGTCTGATCGGGCTGGGGTACCTGCATAACGGCCTCAAGCAGCTGTCCTCCAACAGTCCCCTGCGGGTTCCGGCCGATGCCGCCGGTAAAAAATTCCGTATCATGACTTCCGACGTGCTGGCCGCTCAGTTTGAAGCAGTCGACGCGATGCCGCTGAAGAAGCCGTTCTCGGAAGTGTTCACCCTGCTGCAGACCAAAGCCATTGACGGCCAAGAAAACACCTGGTCCAATATTTACTCCAAAAAATTCTATGAAGTTCAGCCCTACATTACCGAATCCAATCACGGCGTCCTCGACTATCTGGTTGTGACTTCAACCGAGTTCTGGATGGGACTGCCTGACGACATCCGCGCAGAAGTTAAAAAATCCCTCGACGAGGCGATTGCTTTCGGCAACGAGGTCTCCGAGAAAAAAGCCATTGTAGATCGCCAGAAGATTATCGATTCCAAGCGCTCGGAAGTTATCGAGCTGACCGATGCCGAGCGTCAGCAGTGGGTTGAGGCCATGAAACCGGTCTGGAAAAAATTCGAAAAAGCCATTGGTAAAGAGTATATCGAAGCCGCCGCGGCTTCCAACTAAACCGCAGCTCACTTCACGGGCCTCATTCTTGAGGCCCGTGATTGTTTATTTAATTTGATGAGGTCTGACTATGTTCTACCGGATAATCAACAGCCTGGAAGAGTCGATCATTGCTCTGCTTCTGGCCGCCATGACGTTGCTGGTCTTTGTGGAGGTCGTGCTTCGTTTCGGCTTCGGCCAAGGGCTGATGTGGGCCCAGGAGTTAACCCTGCACATCTCTGCCTGGATGGTCCTGTTTGGCGCCTCCTACGGCATCAAGGTTGGTTCCCATATCGGCGTTGACGCATTGGTCAAAGTGCTGCCGCTGACTGCCCGCAGAATCGTCAGCGGGATCGCGGTACTGGCCTGCCTGACTTACTGCGGCCTGTTTTCAAAGGGTGCCTGGGTCTATCTCGCCAAAATGTACAAAATCGGCATTGAGTTGGAGGATATGCCTGTTCCCAAGTGGATAGCCCACAGCATCCTGTTGATCGGAATGATCCTGATGGCCATCCGTCTGCTCATTCTGCTTTGGGCCATCATCACCGGTAAGGCTGAAGGTTTTAATCTTGCGGATGAGGCAAAAGAGAGCATGCATCTGATCCAGCAAGCAAAAACCGACGCAGACAAGGGAGGTAACCCGGCATGACCACTGCAGCCCTGTTTTTAATCCTTCTACTCTGCCTGCTCACCGGCATGCCGATCGCTTTTGCACTGGGACTATCCAGTATTACCACCATCCTGGTTTTTTCCAGCGATTCACTGGCCTCCATCGCCCTGAAACTGTTTTCGGCGGAGTCCGGCCACTATACCTTGCTGGCCATCCCATTTTTCATCCTGTCCTCGACCTTCCTGTCCACCGGCGGCGTCGCCACCAGAATCATCAACTTCGCCATCGACTGTGTCGGCTGGATTCGCGGCGGATTGGCCATGGCGTCAGTTTTAGCTTGCATGATTTTTGCCGCGGTTTCCGGATCATCTCCGGCCACCGTGGCTGCCATAGGTTCCATCGTTATCGTCGGCATGGTCAAAGCCGGTTACCCGGAAGAGCTGGCGGCCGGAGTTATCACCAATGCCGGAACCCTGGGCATCCTGATTCCGCCATCCATTGTCATGCTGGTTTATGCCGCGGCAACGGAAGAATCAGCGGCGCGACTGTTTATGGCGGGTTTTCTACCCGGCCTGATGATGGGCTCGATGCTGATGCTGGTCATTTACATCGTCGCCCGGGTCAAAGGACTCCCCGCGCAACCCTGGGTGGGCTTTAAAAGCCTGGTGCAGTCAAGTATCAGCGCCGGTTGGGGCCTGATGTTGATCGTTATCGTGCTCGGTTCGATCTACGGCGGCATCGCCAGCCCGACCGAAGCAGCGGCGGTCTCGGCGGTCTATGCGTATTTCATCGCCATTTTCATCTATCGTGACATGGGGCCGCTGAAGGGAATCCCCTGGCGACAAGACAAGAATGAGTCCATCAGCAAAATAGCTGTTCGCAACCTCTATCTGTGCCTGCTGGCCATTCCCAAATCTGTGGTTCACCCGGATACTCATAAAGTTTTCCGGGATGCATCCAAAGTGTCGATCATGTTACTGTTCATCATCGGCAACGCCATGCTCTTTGCTCACGTCCTGACCACGGAACGGATTCCGCATCACCTGGCGGAGATCATCGTTGGTTGGGGGTTGCCGTCCTGGGGCTTCCTGATTGTCGTCAATATCCTCTTGCTGATCGCCGGAAACTTCATGGAACCTTCGGCAATCCTGCTGATCATGGCGCCGATCCTGTTCCCTATCGCAGTCAAATTGGGGATCGACCCGATTCACCTGGGCGTCATCATGGTGGTCAACATGGAGATCGGCATGATCACCCCGCCGGTCGGTCTCAACCTGTTCGTCACCGCCGGGATCACTGGCCACAGTATCACCTGGGTCCTCAAGGCGGCCCTGCCCTGGCTGCTGATTTTGCTGGTGTTCCTGATGCTGATCACTTATATCCCACAGATTTCACTGTTCCTGCCGGAGTATATCGACTATCTCAAAGGATACTGATCTTTATCATCAGCAGGCTGTTGAAATACAGCCTGCTATGCCCACGGCTGCACGTGTTCAAGAACCCGTTAGCGTCAGGCTCCAGAGTGACAACATTGCAACCATTTCATCCAGGGTGCCGAAAGGCACCCTTTTTTCTGGCAACAAGGACGGAACTATTCTTTCGGAATCACCAGGGGCTGTCCTTCCCCGCCCATGAAGACGGCGAGGATTCTGACTTGATCCGGACCGATATTATGTCCCTGATGGAATTCCTTCATCGCTTCCATAAAATTGTCCCCGCGGTGATAAATCCGCTTCCCGGCCGGTCCGTAATCCAGTTCCAGATCGCCGGCCAAAAGATAAGCATACAAGGGAACACCGTGCCGGTGCCAAACGGTTCTTTCACCGGGTTCCAAAACCACAACCATGGCCTTGATCCGGGCTTGTCCTCCTCCGGGATAAAGAATGTCTTCCCCGATCACCGTCTGGCTGGTATCGAGCAGGTTTTGGGTCGTTTTGTAGTCCGGAGAGGCGGCTCCAAAAACAACATTTTGAAATAACACCCCCACGAGCGTCAGGCAGCCAATGCTTCGAATAAAAAATCTCATGGTGAATCCGTTTCAAGCAGATATGAAAAATGCATGTTCCACTGGAATAAAAAACCGCCTTCTCGGGGCGGAAGGTCACGTAAAAAAGCTCTAGCAAATAAATAGTTAAAAAAGTCCATCCCTGGCCTTTTTCAAGTCCGGTGGAGCAAAGTGCGATGTCTTCCACTTTACAAAATCGATGACTTAAAAGTCCGCCACTGATTTTGATCGCCCAGCGGCGGACCCAGCAGACTGTTTCTTAACAGCCGGATAGTGGTTGCGGCAGAGTCAGGAACAGCTCTTTATCGGCTTCGATCTGGCCGACAATAAAATCGATGGTCGTCCTGACCCTGGCCAATTGCCTGGAATCGGGATTAACCTGCAACCAGAATCCCCGTTGAATGCTGTACTCGGGCAGGACCGGCACCACCTCCTTTTGGCCATGGGCAAGAAAGTACGGGATCGCACCGATGCCACCGCCGGCGAGCAGCGCGTTGACCTGAGCCAGCATCGTGGAACTGCGAAAATTGGTGGTCAATCCCGGGGTGACTTCACTCCAAAAGCTCAAATCCTGGTCAAAAAGCAGATCATCGATATAACCAATCAGGCGGTGCTCATGCAGATCCTCCCTATTGGTGATCGGTTTGCGCTCAGCCAGGTAATTTTGCGAGGCAAACAGGCCGAACCGATAATTGGTCAGCTTGCGGACAATCAGATTGCCAGCGGTCGGTTTTCTGACCGTAATAGAGATATCGATTTCACGCTTGGCCAGGCTGTAATACATGGGTACGGCGATCAGTTCAATGACCAGAGCGGGATGACGACTCTGAAACCTGCAGAGTCGCGAGGCCAGATAGCTGTTGCCGATCCCGTCCGGAGCGCCGATCCGCACTGCCCCGGCCAGTTGGTTGTCCTTTCCCGAAACCGACTCCTCCAGCCGGATGACCGTACTCTCCAGTTGCTCGGCATAGGGTAGCAGCAGCTCTCCCGCGGGAGTCAGCCGGCAGCCCTTTTCGGTCCGCTGGAACAGGAGGGTGTGGAGAGATTCCTCCAGGGCGGTGATCCGCCGGGCCACCGTACTATGGGTCACTTTCAATTCATTAGCCGCGGCCACAAACGAATGGGTGCGACTCAGGGCCAGAAAATACCTCATATCGTCCCAGTTTTGATTCATATCGCCCCCCGACTCCCTTCTAATATGAGCAATCCCTTGAGCTGAGCATAAATGCACAGCACGTGACCTCTTTTTCCTGTTCCTGACAAATAATACTTATTCTAAATTGAATAACAAAAAAACAGAACGACAAAGATCGTCCGCAGGTTGGCAAAGGAGGAGGCCATGAAGACGCAACACAGCGCAGCATTGACCGCTCACCCCTACGAAAGTCTGGAAGAACGCCTTGAACGCGGCAGACAACTGCAGTCCAAAGCCGTTTTTGACGGGCTCGGCCGCCTGTTCGGCAAAACCAGTGTTCCGGTAGCGGCGGAACATTCTTTTCCCCGGGCCAGCCACAAGCTGAAGCACTCCTGACGATCCGCGTCACCAGTTCCCGCCCGACCCTGTTCCGCGGCCACTCCGATGCCGGGGTCGGGTATGGGATAACCATCAGCCTGGAAGCCCTAAACGTTCCGGCTTGACATCCCTCAGCAACAACCGCCTGGAACCAGGCAAGCTTGCCTGGCATCGCCAACCTGCGCAACCCTCAGCGACTTAAATACTGAAAAATCATTTGCCCGCAAGCGCCGAACAATGCTACAACCAGCGCGCACCCACCACAGGGACCCTCCCTGTGGTTTTTCTTTGTTTTAAAGGACATTATATCAATGATCAGTGCTCATAACGTGGCCCTTGCCTATGGCAAACGGGTCATTTTCAAAGATGTCAATATCAAGTTTATCCCCGGCAACTGTTACGGACTGATTGGCGCCAACGGTGCCGGGAAATCAACTTTTCTGAAAATTCTCGCCGGAGAAGCGGAAGCCGATAAAGGGGAAATCTCGGTCGGCCCCGGCGAACGCATCGCCATGCTCCGCCAGGACCACTTCGCTTTTGATGAGCACAGCGTCATCGACACGGTGATGATGGGGCATGAACGTCTCTTCCAGGTCAAAGCCGAGCGCGAAGCGATCTATGCCAAAGCCGAATTCACTGATGAAGACGGGGTTCGTTCCGGGGAACTGGAAGCCGAATTTGCGGAACTGAACGGCTACGAAGCCGAAGCCGAAGCGGCCGTGTTGCTGAACGGCCTGGGAATTCCGGAAGAGCTGCGCCACAAACCGATGAAAGACCTTGAGGGGGGAGAAAAAGTCCGTGTTCTATTGGCTCAGGCCCTGTTCGGCAACCCCGACATCCTGCTCCTCGATGAGCCGACCAACCACCTTGACCTCAAATCGATCAACTGGTTGGAAGATTTCCTGGCGCGCTTTCAGAATACCGTGATTGTGGTCTCCCATGACCGGCACTTTCTCAACCAGGTCTGTACCCATGTCGCGGACATCGATTTCGGCAAGATCACCGTCTATGTCGGCAACTACGATTTCTGGTATGAAGCCAGCCAACTGGCCCTGAAACAACGCCAGGAGGAGAATCGCAAGACCACCGACAAGGCCAACGAGCTCAAGGAATTCATCCAGCGCTTCAGCTCCAACGCTTCCAAGGCCAAGCAGGCAACCTCGCGCAAAAAGCTCCTCGAAAAACTGACCATCGAGGACATGCCAGTCTCCTCGCGCAAGTATCCCTTTGTCACCTTCAAACCGGAACGGGCCTGCGGCGATGTCATTCTCGAGATCAAGGACCTGAGCAAGACCGTGGACGGAGTCAAGGTGCTGGACAACTTCAGCCTGACTCTCAACAAGGGGGACAAGGTCGCCTTCATCGGCGCCGACAGCCTGACCAAAACCACCCTGTTCCAGATCCTGGCCGGGGAACTGCAGCCCGATAGCGGCAGTTTCCGTTGGGGAGTCACCATCACGCCGGCCTTTTTCCCCATCGACAACAGCAGCTACTTTACCAAGGACCTCAGCCTCATCGACTGGCTGCTGCAGTTTGCGCCGACCGAGGGAGAAAGTTTCGCCCGTGGCTTTCTGGGCCGGATGCTGTTCTCCGGCGATGAAGCCAAGAAGAAAGCGACGGTCCTTTCCGGTGGCGAGAAAGTTCGCTGCATGCTGGCCAAGATGATGCTGACGGAAGCGAACGCCCTGGTCTTTGATGAACCGACCAACCACCTGGACCTGGAATCGATCACCGCCCTGAACAACGGACTGATGGCCTTTTCCGAAGTGGTCCTGTTCACCAGCCATGACCACAAGTTCCTGGCAACCGTCGCCAACCGGATCATCGAATTCACCCCGGCCGGTTTTATCGACCGGATGCTGACCTTTGACGAATACCTGGCCAGCAACGAGGTGGAGCGCATGCGCGCCGAGCATTATCAGGGCGAAGCGGACCTGAAACTCTAACCGGTCGACGGGAGAAGAGACTATGGCACTACCTTGGCAGGTACTCGACCGGGTTGCGGTTGCGGGCGAAGGGGATCTTGAATTGCGGCGCCGCGGCAAAGACGATTTCCTGATCAGCATCGGCCCGCAGATCCTGATGAACAGCAAGGCGCAACGTTCCGAGCTGGCCCTCGGCCGACTCGGCTGCAGTAAAATCGGCCAGCATCCCGCGCCGCAGGTGCTGGTCGGCGGTCTGGGCATGGCCATCACCCTGCGCGCGGTACTGGATGCGCTGCCCGCCAGCGCCGAAATCACCGTTGCCGAACTGAACGCGCAGGTGTACCAGTGGTGCCTCGGCCCTCTGGCCGAACTGACCAACCATGCCAGCGCCGACCCCAGAGTCAAGGTGCAGATTGCCGATGTCGCGGAGCTGGTCAAAGCCGCCCCCGCCGGCAGCTTCGATGCGATCATTCTTGATCTCTATCGCGGGCCCCACCCGCGGACCGACCAGCGTAACGACCCGCTTTACGGCAGCCGGGCCATTGAATATTATCGAACACGGCTGAAAATCGGCGGAGTCCTGACGGTCTGGGGCGAAAACCCCGATGCCGGTTTTGAACGACGTCTGGCCGCAGCCGGTTTTGCGGTGCGCTGTGAACGCCCCGGCAAAGGCGGCTATCGCCATGCCGTCTGGGTGGCGGAAAAGAAAACCGCCCGCAAGCAAGTGGACAAGCCCGATAACCACTAACCCTTTAGCGCTTTTTCCAGTCAGAGCATGAACAAAGAAAACCTACGCCAACAAATCATCGACAAACTCCAGGCCGATCATGCCCTGCTGCTGCAGGCGGCCAAAACCGCCCATGCGGCAGCGACCCACGAAGAAAACATTCCTGACAATAAATACGCCACCCTGGCCCTTGAAGCATCTTACATTGCCCAGGGGCAGGCGGATCGGGCCAATGAAATCAGCTCGGCCCTGGCCCAGTTCAAACAGATGGAGCTCAAAGAATTCAACGCCGAATCGAGCATTCGCCTGAGTGCAGTCGTCACCCTTGAAGACGATACCGGCCAGACCCGAACCATGTTTTTAGCGCCGGCGGCCGGCGGCCAGTTGCTCTTTTGCCAGGGGACCGAGATCAGGGTCATTACCCCGGACTCCCCGCTGGGGAAAAAACTGCTCGGTTGCTGCTGCGGCGATGTGGTCACCATGCCAGGCGATCCGACTCGGGAGTTTGAAATCGTCGCAGTTTGCTAAGCCGGACCGTGCTCACCCGGGCAAAGGAGTATTTTTTGTTGTTAAGGGAAAAACTCATCAACTGCTCACAATCTGCTATTATAACCAGCCACAACGATCGATTCGTGCTGTGCTATAGGAGCAATAAATGAGTATTCATGTCGGTATTAACGGCTTCGGTCGCATGGGCCGGTTGGCACTTCGTGCCGCCTGGGACTGGCCGGAGATCGAGATTGTCCATATCAATGAAGTCAAAGGCGGGCCGGAAACGGCGGCCCACCTCCTTGAATTCGATTCGGTCCACGGTCGCTGGGACCGACAGATTTCGGCTACTGCCGACAGCATCAACATCGCCGGGCGCCGGATCGGGTTTTCAGCCGCAGCCACCCCCAACGCCGTCGCCTGGGCCGACTTCGGTGTGGATATCGTTATTGAGGCGTCCGGAAAATTTCGCACCCCTGCCACCCTGGAGCCTTACTTTGCCGGCGGCGTCAAAAAAGTGATCGTTGCCGCACCGGTCAAAGAGGGTGCCCTCAATATCGTCATGGGGGTCAACGACCATCTCTATCAACCGGGCGAGCATCACCTGCTGACCGCCGCATCCTGCACCACCAATTGCCTGGCCCCGGTGGTCAAGGTTCTTCACGAACAAATCGGCATCGAACACGGAGTAATCACCACCATCCACGACATGACCAACACCCAAGTGGTCGTCGATGCCCCCCACAACGACCTGCGCCGAGCCCGTGCCGGCAGCATGTCATTGATCCCGACCACCACCGGCAGCGCCACTGCCATCACCCTGATCTACCCGGAACTCAAGGGCAAACTCAACGGCCACGCCATTCGCGTTCCCTTGCTGACCGGTTCCCTTACCGATGCGGTTTTCGAGATGACCAGGAAAATCAGCGCCGCCGAGGTCAATGCCCTGTTCGAGCAGGCCGCCAGCAGCGAACTGAAAGGGATTCTCGGCATCGAGTATCGGCCCTTGGTCTCCATCGATTTCAAAAGCGATACCCGCTCCTGCATCATCGATGCACCATCGACCATGGTCGTAAATGAGACCCAGCTGAAAGTTTACGCCTGGTATGACAATGAAATGGGCTATGCCAACCGGCTCATGGAGTTGTGCCGCAAGGTGGCATTGAGTCTTTAACGAATGACCAGCGACATCCGCAACTATACCCTGGTGACCGGCGCTTACTGGGGGTTCACCTTGACCGACGGCGCTCTGCGCATGCTGGTTCTGCTGCACTTTTACCGGCTCGGCTACAGCCCGGCGCAGATCGCCCTGCTGTTTTTGCTCTATGAATTCTGCGGCGTGGTCACCAACCTGATCGGCGGCTGGATTGGCTCCCACCTGGGCCTGAAAGTGACTCTGTTTGCCGGTCTGGCCCTGCAGATTGCCGCGCTGATCGCCCTGGCACTGCTCAACCCGGCCTGGCCTGTGCTGTTCTCGGTCGGCTATGTCATGCTGCTGCAAGCGCTCTCCGGGATTGCCAAAGACCTGACCAAAATGAGCAGCAAAAGCGCCATCAAGGTTCTGGTTCCGGGAGATCAGGACAATATCCTGTTCAAATGGGTCGCCCTGCTGACCGGCTCGAAAAATGCCCTCAAGGGAGCCGGCTTTTTCCTGGGGGGCTTGCTGCTCTCAACAGTCGGCTTCCGGACAGCGCTGCTGCTGATGGCCGGCGGCCTGGCCCTGGTGCTGCTGGCCACGGTGCTGGCGCTACCCGGCAGCATGGGCATGGCCAGGAAAAAGACCAAGTTCAGTGCCATTCTCTCTAAAAGCCGCGACATCAACCTGCTCTCTGCGGCACGCTTGTTCCTGTTCGGCTCGCGGGATGTCTGGTTTGTGGTCGGGTTGCCGGTTTTTCTATCGGCCAGCCTCGGCTGGAACAACACCCAGGTTGGCGCTTTTCTGGCCCTTTGGGTGATCGGTTACGGCGCTGTGCAGGCCCTGGCTCCCCGGCTGCTGCAACAGACTTTGCACGGTGGCAGTCCGCGCGGTGGCACCGCGGCGAGCGGAGCCTTTTTGCTTGCCGCCCTCACCGCCCTGCTTGCCGGCGGGGTCGCCGCAGGGCTCTCCCCCTGGTTGACGGTGGTCACCGGGCTGGCCCTGTTCGGAGTGGTATTTGCGGTCAACTCAGCGGTCCATTCCTACCTGATCCTCGCCTATACCGAGGAGGATCAGGCCGCCCTCAATGTCGGCTTCTACTATATGGCCAACGCCGCCGGCCGTCTGCTCGGTACCCTGCTGTCGGGGCTGGTCTTTCAACTGGCCGGCCTCAGCGGCTGTCTGTGGGTGTCGGCGCTGTTCGTTGCGGTTGCCGGAGGTCTGTCCCTGGCGCTGCCGCGGGGCAGTGTCCCCGCACCAAGCCAGGGCAACTGAACAAACGGCTGAACTTGCCTGCCCGCTCATTCCGGCAGCAAACAGCTGCGACCAAGAACGCTCCGTAGGTGCCCGTCTCTATCCGTTAAATTGAATCTTGCAATGCCAACCGCTGGAAAGTATTGTCTAACAGATAAACGCCACCAGCCGCCCGGGGCGGCTCGATCGATCAGCCTGGGTCATTTCAACACCCTGCAGAATCAGGAGTTCACAATAAACTCCCGACCCGAAGGCAAGCGGTCCGGAGGTCATGTTTCACAGCGCTTTTCAACGAGGAATCGTCCATGGGGCATGCATATCGTTTTTCCGGGTACGCTCTTTTCTGGTGGGCCTGTCTTCTCCTGGTGCTTCTGGCTGGCCCGGCAGCGGCTGAGCCGACCCGGAATCTCACGATTCTGACCTCCTTTCCGCCACGCTTTTACACCCCTTTCGTGGAACAGTTCGAACATCTTTACCCGTCCATTCAGGTCTCGGTCCTGAATAAGAAAACCACCGCAGCCCTGGACGAAATTCACCGTGGCAACACCCGCAACCTGGATATTTTCTGGTCCTCTTCCGCAGACGCCTTTGATCTGCTGAAATCGGAACAGGCTCTGGAAAAAACCGCTCATCGGCGCGATTTTCCGCTGCTGTCTATTAACAATATCAAGCTTGACGACCCGGACGGCTTCTTTTACGGGTTCGCCCTCTCCGGCGTCGGCTGGATGTGGAACAATCAGTACCTGCGCAAGGAGGGACTGCCGATCCCGCAAAGCTGGGGCGACCTGACCAGGCCGATCTATTACGGCCATCTCGCCATGTCGACCCCGGCCCGCTCCGGCACCACCCATATGATTGTCGAAAATTTCCTGCAGGAGTTGGGCTGGGAAAAAGGCTGGCAGCAACTGCTGTTGATGTCCGGTAACTTTGCCACGGTCACCGCCCGCAGCTTCAGTGTTCCGGAAGGGATCAGCAGCGGCCGGTTCGGCATTGGCCTGGTTATCGATTTCCTGGCCCTGGCCAGACAGTCAGACAATATCCGCTTTCGCTACGGAGAACCGGTTTTCCCGGTGCCGGCTTCCATTGCCCGACTGAAAGGTGGTCATGATGAGCGGGAAGCCGATCTGTTCATGGACTTCATCCTCAGCCTGGACGGACAACGCATCCTGCTGCAGCCCGATATCAGCCGCCTGCCCGTCGCAAAAGAGCTTTTCCCCCCGGCCGGAGCGCGGACTTCGAACCTGCAGGAGCTGTTAGGGCACCAGCAGGTGCGGGCGTACGCGGTGACCCTGTCCCGCCAGCGCTATCACCTGGTCAATGAGCTGTTCGACCGCATGATCACTTTTAAACTGCGGGAAAGGCGGCCCCTGTGGCGCCGGCTGATCGAGTTGGAAAAGAATTGGCAGCGGGATCACCAGCAACTGCAAAGCCTGAAACAAAAGGTCATAGCCCTGCTCGTCGCCCTGCCGGTCTCTGCCGCACAGAGCCGTGATCCGGTCTTCATCGCCAGGCTCGGACTGGACCTGAGCGGAGATTCTTCCCAGCCCGACCACCGCGCCACCATCCACCGCTGGGATGCGTTCATCGAACAGAACCTGGCCCAAGCCAAAGAGCTGCTCGATCAGGCGGAAAATACGTCCCGGCAGCGGGCGGACCGCCCATGAAGCGGGCCATCAAATTCGGCATCTGGACCCGCCTACTGCTGGCCTTCGGGATCATTTCGGTCATCACCGTTGTCACCGGTCTGATCAGTCTGTTGATCCTCAATCATTCCAACGACCTGTTCACCTCCATTATGGACAAGCACCTCCCCGAGGTGATCCAGGTCGCCGACTTTGCCGAGATCGGCGGGCAGATCATCGCTGTTGCGCCCAGTCTCATTTCCGCGGCCGACGTTCCCAGCCGGGACCGCATCGCCAGCGATCTGGATGTCCTGCTGCAACGCATCAATCGGCAAATCGGCCAAATGGAAATCAATTCGCCGCAACTCAGAAACAGTGTTGAAGTCCTGGTCGAGGGACTCAAAGCCAACCTCGCTGCGTTGCAGAGCACTGTCAGCAGGCGCCTGACCGACGAACAGACTCTGACCGAAAAGATGGAACGGTTGCGCTGGCTTTATGCGGATCTAATCGATGAAATCGAACCGCTGAATCAGGATCTGAACTATAACCTGGATGCCGAAATAGAGCGCCTGATCGGCGCTTCCTTAAGCGGCGACAAGACCTTCTCCGCCCGGCGGCTGAGGGACAACCGCCTGGACAAAGAGGCGATTGAACGAATCGGCGACAACGGGGTGCTGCTGGTCAGCTTGCTGCTGCAGGCACCGACCTCGGTCAGCAAGGACCAGGTCGATTACCTGCTGGCGTTGTCGGACGATGCCCTGGGCGTACTCCGTGACAGCATGGAACGGCTGACCAGTCAGGCCAGCTCTGTGACCCTGCGCCAGGTGCTGGCTGAAATCTTCGCCCTCGCCGAAGGGGACAATTCGGTCTTCGGTATCAAAAAGAAAATTATTGCCGAAGAGACCAGCGGCCAGATCATCCTGGCCGAGAACCGGGTTCTGGTCAATCAACTGCGCCAGGTCATCGATCAGGTCGTCAACCAGACCCGGAGCGATGCCTTCGCTGCAGTGACCGGAACCAAAACAACCCTGGGCAGAGCCCGTCTGCTGCTGATTCTGCTTGGGTTTTTCAGCCTGCTGACCGCGGCCTCGGTGTCATGGTTTTACGTCCGCGGCAATATCGTCAAACGCCTGAATCGGCTGGGCACCAGCATGCAGGCCATTGCCGGTGGCAACCTGCAGCATCCCATTCCCCCCATTGAAGACGATGAGATCGGCCGCATGACCCGAGCCCTGGCCGTGTTTCGCGATACCGCCCAGGCCATGGAGGACGCCCAGGCACAGGCGATTATCGATAACGCCGATGTTGGACTGATTATCGCCGATGCCGGGGGCACGATCCGATTTTTCAACGCCATGGCGGTCAAGCTGTTCGGCGTGCAACCGGAGCGGATGGTCGGCCGCAGCCTGTTCACCCTGATCCTTGCCGACGGTCACGAGCAGTTGCTGCGCATCTGCAGCGACGTCTATACCGGCAAGCTGCAGAGCGCACCGGCGCAGACCTTTCAGGGCTTAAGAAGCGACGGCACCGGTTTCCCCATCGATGTATCGATCCATCCGGTCCGGCAACGCAACCAGCGCAGCCTGATCATTACCGTTCATGACGTCAGCGAACGAGCCAAAGCTCAGGAACTGCTAAAAAAACGGGTCAGGCAAAAGACCGATCACTTAAGCCGCATCAACGTCAAACTCAGACAGGAAGTCCAGGAACGGAAAAAGGTTCAGGACGAACTTGTCCAGGCCGGTAAACTGGCTGCGCTGGGGCAGCTGTCAACCGGGATCGCCCATGAACTGAACCAGCCGCTGGCGGCAATTCGCCACTATCTGCATAACGCACGGCTGCTGCTGGAGCGGGACGACCTGGCGACCCACCAGCAAAATCTGGGCAAGGTCTCCGAACTGATCGAACGCATGGCCAAGATGATCAATCACCTGAAAACCTTTGCCCGCTGGACCACCAACACCCTGGAGCCTGTGGTCCTGGCGGCCGCGCTGGAAAAAGCGCTGGCCCTGCTCGCCACCCGGATCGACAACCAGCAGATCCGGCTGATTGTTCCCCCCCTCGATTGCCGCTGGAAAGTCATGGCCGAAGCGATCCGCCTGGAACAGGTCTTTGTCAACATCATCGGCAACGCGATTGACGCGGTCAGCAGCATGCCCGAAGAGCAGCGCAACATCGCCATCGCCGCCAGCATCACCGGGGACCAGATCGTCATTCATATCAGTGACAGTGGACCGGGCATTCCAGATGGCTCCATTGATTCGATTTTCGACCCATTTTATACCACCAAGGAAGTCGGCCAGGGGTTGGGCCTGGGCCTCTCCATCTCTTACAATATCATTAAAGATTTCCAGGGACACATCGAAGCCGGCCCGGCCCCGGGCGGCGGAACCAGGTTCAGCCTGACCCTGCGCAAAGCCGAGGATTGAGACCATGACCGCACCGCTTGGAGAAATTTACCTGATTGACGATGAAGTCGAAATTCTGGAGGCCTGCCGGCAGACCTTCGAGCTGGAAGGATACGCCATCCGCACCTTCAACAAGCCGCGCCAGGCCCTGACCCAGATCCGCCCCGACTGGCTCGGGGTGGTCATTACCGATGTCAAGATGCCGGAGATCGACGGCATCACCCTGCTCGGGAAAATTCACGCCACCGCCCCGGAGATCCCGGTGGTCATTCTGACCGGACACGGCGATGTTCCCATGGCGCTGCGGGCCATGCGCGCCGGAGCCTATGACTTTCTGGAGAAACCAGCCCCGCCGGAATACCTGGTCGATGTCGCCAGGCGGGCCCTGGAAAGCAGACGCCTGACCCTGGAAAACCGGGCCCTCAAGGAACAGCTGGCCACCGGACGGAATATCGAAGGCCGGCTGCTCGGCAATGCAGCAGCGACACGCCAGTTGCGGCAGCGACTGATCTCCCTGGCGACCATCGATGTCGATGTGCTGTTGATCGGTGAGACCGGCGTCGGCAAGGAACTGGCAGCCAGGTGCCTGCATGATTTCGGACATCGCAGTGCCGGCCAGTTTGTCGCCCTCAACTGCGGGGCGATCCCCTCCAGTCTGGTGGAAAGCATGCTTTTCGGCCATGAAAAAGGCGCCTTTACCAGCGCAGCGGATAAGCAGATCGGAAAAATTGAGTATGCCCAGGGCGGTACCCTGTTCCTCGATGAGGTCGAGGCCATGCCCCTCGACACCCAGGTCAAGCTGCTACGGGCTCTGCAGGAACGAACCATCGAACGGGTCGGCAGCAACCGGCAGATTCCCGTCGATTTCCGGGTCATTGCCGCGACCAAGGTCGAGCTGCGCCAGGTGGTTGATGCGGGCAGTTTCCGCGCCGATCTGTTCTATCGCCTTAATGTGGCCCCGGTCAGAATCCCGCCCCTGCGGGAACGCCGCGAAGATCTGCTGCTGCTCCTTGAGCATTTCATGGTGCGCTGGGCGGATAAATTCAATTGTACAGTCCCGAACATCACAGAGGACCACCAGCGGCGGCTGCTGGAGTACTCCTGGCCGGGGAATATTCGTGAACTGAAAAACATCGCCCAGCAATTACTCCTCGACCTGCCTCTTGAGCTGCAGGGCGACACCGCGCAGGGCACCGTGCCAAGCGGCGAGCACGGACTTGACGAACAGCTCTGGGCCTTTGAAAAAAAACTGCTCAGCGACGCTCTCACCGCCAACCACGGCCGCATCGAGAAAACCGCCGAGCAGCTTAAAATCCCCCGCAAGCGCCTCTATCTGCGAATGCAAAAGTTCAACCTCCGCCGCAGCTGAGATTCCCGCTCCCGGTCTGGGCCCACAGACCGGGTCAAAGGAGGAACACAATGGGTCAAAACTGACCCAAATATCCCGGGACCATGTCTTCTCAGCCCCCCTCAACCTCCCGTAATTCAGACAATTCACAAGGTTGTCCCAGTTGGTACGATCCTTGTTAATGAATAAGGTCAAGCGTCGACAAGGGAGTCGCTCAGCGGGAATCTCTCTGCGCGCACTTGTTGATCCTTTGCGTTGCTGCCGGTCAGGCAGGTCATCAAACCTTTCATTTGGAACAGGAGAAAAAAATGCGCAAGATTATCGTTCTCGCCATGGCCCTCAGTCTGATTGTTCCCGTTTATGTGTTCGCCGCTTATCCGGAAGAACCCATTACCATCATCGTTCCCTCCAAAGCGGGCGGCTCAACCGATGCTTCGGCACGGCTGTTCGCCAAAGCTGCCAAGAACTACTGGCCCAATGCCGACTTTGTCATTAAAAACGTTGGTGGTTCCGGCGGTCAGAAAGGATTTGAGGAAATCGCCCGAGCCAAGCCGGACGGCTATACAATCGGTATGGTTTTCACCACCCAAATCGTCGCTCACATCGTCTCCAAACGGGCTCGCTATACCCTGGACAGTTTCCATGTCATGGGGAACGCCATGCAAGATCCGCTGATCGTTGCCGTCCCCGCTGACAGCCCCTATAACAGTCTTAAGGAATTCATCGCTGCCGCCAAGCAGAACAGCCTGACCGCAGCGGTCAACGGGATCGGCTCCGATGACTTCGTTGCTGCCAAAAAGTTCGAGCTGCAAACCGGCGTCACCTTCAACCTGATGCCAACCAAAGGTTCCACAGAGCAAAAAGCCATGATCCTGGGCGGCCATATCGACGCCAGTTTCATGAACCTCTCCCAGCTCCAGGCTCAGCATAAATCCGGCAAAGCCAAGATCATCGCCATCCTCGACACCAAGCGCTCGGACATTCTGCCGGATGTGCAGACCGCCACAGAGCAGGGCTATCCGGTCAGCATGACCGCGACCCGCGGTTTCGTGGCCCCGGCTAAAGTGGACAAGGCCATCCTCGCCAAGCTTGATGATCTGCTACAGAAAGTGAACAACGATGCCGAATTCATCGCCGATTGCGACAAAGGGGTGATGTTCCGCCTCCCCATGAGCGGTCCCGAGTACTTGAGTTATTTGACCGACCTGCAGGCGGAAACCCAGAAATTCTACGACAAGACCCCCTGGTAACCGATCATGACCAAACGACTTGCTGAATTCTTTATTCTCAGCCTGTTTCTGGTGCTTGCTGTGCTGCTTTACCGCAGCACAGCAAGCTACCCGGCTTCAGTGCAAGGCTCCACGGCCATGTACGTCCGCTTTCTGGGGATGGCCCTGGGTCTGCTATGCGCATTGGAGTTGTTGCTCTGGGTGAAAACCCGGGCCCGGGCTAAAGCGGAGAAAATGCAGCTGGCCGTTGCTCCGGTCAAGTTCTGGGGCCTGCTGATTCTGCTGGTGGGGTATGCCTGCAGTCTGCCCCTGGCAGGGTTCTATCTCGCCTCGGCCATCTTTCTGCCCTTGACCATGCTGCTGCTGGGATCACGCAAACCGCTCTCCATCAGTCTGACCACAGCAGGCGTGCTGCTGTTTGTTTTTCTGGTCTTCGTAAAGCTGCTGGAGGTTCCGCTGCCTGATGGCTCCTTGTTCTAAAAGGTCTGGAAGCTATGATTCTACAAGCTCTGCAGGAGTTATTCACTCCCCTTTCACTCTTGGCCATTTTCATCGGCACCACGTCCGGGGTCATCGTCGGCGGCATGCCCGGATTGACCGCCACCATGGCCGTGGCGCTGCTGATCCCGATCACCTTTGCCCTGGAACCGTTGACCGGCCTGCTGCTCATGGGCGGGGTCTACTGCGGCGCCATGTACGGCGGGTCAATTCCGGCCATCCTGCTTCGCACTCCGGGCACCCCGGCGGCCGTAGCCACGGCTATGGAAGGCTACCCCATGACCCAGAACGGGCGTGGCGGACTGGCGCTGAAGGTCTCGGTGGTCGCCAGTTTTACCGGCGGGATCTTTTCCACCTTCGTCCTGCTGCTGATCGCCCCGCTCCTGGCCACCTTTGCCCTGACCTTTGGCCCGCCCGAATATTTCCTGTTGGCGATTCTCGGCCTGGCCGGCATCGTCTCAATGGCCGATGATGAAAACCGCCTGGTCAAGGCGCTTATTTCCGGACTACTCGGGTTGATTCTGGCTGTGATCGGCACCGACCCCATGTCAGGGATGCTACGTTACACCATGGGCCTGACCGATCTTTTTGACGGGGTGGCTTTTATGCCTGCTCTGATCGGAATGTTCTCCATCTCGCAGATGTTGGAACTGACCGGCGCTGAAAGCATCGTGGCCGATACATCCAAAATTACTCGGATCAAGAGCGAACCCCTGCCGAAAGGGATCTTTAAACCCATCGGATTGGGTTCACTGGTAGGGACCATCGTCGGTATTCTGCCCGGCGAAGGAGCGACCATCGCGGCATTTCTTTCCTACAATATCGCCCGCCGCCGCTCCAAGAACCCGAAATTGTACGGCAAAGGCAATCCGGAGGGGATCGCCGCGGCCGAGGCCGGCAACAACGGCTGCGTCGGTGGCTCGCTGGTCCCGACCTTGACCCTCGGCATTCCCGGCAACAGTGTTGCCGCCGCGCTGCTTGGGTGGACTTGCTCATCCACGGTCTGATTCCCGGGCCCGAACTTTTCACCAAGTACGGCGTCATGACCTACGCCTTTATTCTTTCTCTATTCATTGCCAACCTGGTGTTCCTGGTGTTGGGACTTTTCATGGCGCCTTATTTCGCCAGAATCGCTTTAACCCCCATTGCCCTGTTGATCCCGGTGGTGTGCCTGTTCTCGGTGTTGGGCTCCTATGCCATGAACAACAGCGTATTGGATATTTTTGTCGCCCTGATCTGCGGTTTTGTCGCCATCCTGTTACAGAAAACAGGTTTTTCCCTGGGCGCGCTGATTCTTGGACTGATCCTTGGTCCGATTGCCGAGACGGGCTTCGCCCAGGCCCTGATCATGGGACACGGCAGCTATGCGATCTTTTTTGACCGGCCGCAGGCCATTGCCCTGTGGGTGATTATCCTGCTGCTGCTGGCCCCGCCGGTTTATCAGATTTACAAACGCCAGCGGGCCGCAACAACAACCGGAACAACACCAGAAAACAGTATGGATGAATAAAGCGTAAGATAAGGTTTAATCAGCGGCCTTACTGGTTTTTATCCGGAAACGGCTTTTTTCCCGCTGTAGCAGCGTCAATCTGCAGGCTTAATTGTACGGCGTAACGGAAAACGCTCGTTTCCAATCTGCAAACTTAATTATCGCCATCCAGTGTTTCCGGATGACAACTAACTGGTGGCAGCGGAACTTGAGTAACAATTCTTTGTATTCAGCGGCGCAATCTCTTTTGCCCGGAACGATGACAAAATTGAGGTGCTTATGCTATTCAGTCCGGAAATTTTTGGCAGCTATGAACTCGTTATCCTGATCAGAATTGTACTGGCTGCTGCAGCAGGCGGGATTATCGGGCTCGAAAGGGAGTGTCACGGCCGCCCGGCCGGGCTGCGCACCCACTTGTTGGTCGCTGCCGGTTCCTGTCTGATGATGATCGTTTCCGAAGCTTTTTTCCTCAAATACGGCGACCTGCCCGGCACCGGCGTGGTCCGCCTTGATCCTAGCCGGGCCGCAGCCCAGATCATCACCGGCATCGGTTTTCTGGGGGCCGGGGTCATTATCAAGGAAGGGTTCATGGTTCGCGGGCTAACCACGGCAGCGAGCCTGTGGATGGTGGCCGGCATCGGTATGGCCTTTGGCATGGGACTGGTCAGCGGCGGGGTGACCGGGCACCGTGATCGCCTTGTTTTCCCTGCTGATCCTGAAAAAACTTGAACCGCATATCAATAAGGACCGCTATCTGCACCTAAACATTACGGCAGCGGCAGAACCGGACATTTTCCCGCAACTGGAGGAGATTTTCAGGAACAGGGCTCTTCGCATCTCCAGCATTGAGGTCGATCACAACCTCCAGGACAAGCAGGTTCAGTATCGCTTTGTCCTGACTCGGCATAAACGTCGGATCGGTCGCGACCTCAGCAGCGAAATCGCCACCCTGGGCGGAATTCACAAAATACATTTTAAATAGTTGTCATCCGGAAACTCTGGTGGGGTCACAATAATCAAGTGCTCAGATCTGGAAACGAGCAGTTTTTCGTTGTGGTCAAGGAAATCATGGGGTTGCGCGGAGGCGTAGTCCTTTACGCCGCACAAGAAAACCCGCAGATTGACGCCGCTACATTGCGGAAAAGGGTCGGTTTCCAGACAGAAAACTAAATAATCCCGATTTCCAGCCAGCGGCCTGTCGCCGGAACCTCCATCCTTGGCAGGCCGTTGAAAAAAAGCTTACTGAGCCCGTGGCGAAGAGAGCAAAATTGCTGGCGCTTTTCTCGTTTATTGATCATTTTCAGGAGAAAAGCGCATGATTTCCACCCGTCTGAAAAAGTCTCCAGACGGGACTTCCCTTCAATCGACATGACTGTAGCGAGCTGCCTATGCCTCTCTCCATCATGGCCATCGTTCTCTGTGCGGCTTTGCTCCACGCCGCCTGGAACTTCATGGTCAAAAGACTCCCGGACAAATTCATCAGCATGAGCGCGGTGGTTCTCGGCCACATCCCTTTTTGCCTGGCGGCCATCGGCTTTAATCCGTTGCCCGATACCGCCGCCATTCCTTATTTATTACTCGGCGCCCTGCTCCACACCGGTTACCAGTTGTTTCTGCTCAATGCCTATCGCATCGGCGATCTGACCCAGGTCTATCCACTGGCCCGCGGAATTGCTCCGCTGCTGGTAACATTGACCTCAGTGCTGCTGCTGGGCGTGAGTTTATCCGGGCGGCAACTGACAGCGACGGCGATGATCGGTCTGGGGATCATGAGCCTCTCCGCGATGCGCAAAGACAATGGACAGAAAGACCTTAAACCGGCCTTGCTGGCATTGATAACGGGAGGTTTTATTGCCGCCTATTCCCTGACCGACGGGCTTGGCGCCCGGATGGCCGGAACGGCAGTCGGTTACTACGGCTGGATGTCACTGTTGAATGCACTCATATTCGGTGCGCTGGTGGCAAAAGCTCAACCCGGGATCATTAAAAAAGTCACCCTGCAAAACCTGCCCCTGGCCCTGCTCGGCGGCGGATTGTCCTTTGCCGCCTATGCGGCGGTGACCTGGGCTTTCACCCGCGCCCCCATTGCCCTGGTCACCGCCTTGCGCGAGACCAGCATCATCTTCGCCCTGTTGCTGGGCAGCGTTTTTTCTGCAGGAACGCCTGAGCAAAGGAAAGGTCGTCGCCACGCTGTTGACCCTGAGCGGGATCATCCTGCTGCGGCTCAGTTACGGCGAGTAAGGCACGTTGCCGAAGGTTGAACAGGCGGACAACAGCAAGGACAAAGGAGACTTCCGCACCGGGCGTTTACTCGGCGTAGATCATTTTCCGGGTCATGCCGCCGTCGACAATGAAGTTCTGTCCACTGATAAATCCCGCAGCGGGCGAAATCAGGTAGCTGACCATGGCGGCAATGTCGCGGGCCTCCCCCACCCGGCCGACCGGATGCTGCCGATGATCTTCGGCACAGAGCTGCACCGTTTGCCGCCGACTCTGTTTCTTGAGCTCAGCCACCTCAATCCAGCCCGGACTGACGCAGTTGACGCGAATCTCCGGGCCAAGGCTGACCGCCAGGGCATGGGTCAGGGCGACAATCCCCCCCTTGCTGGCCGAATAGGCCTCGGTATGGGCTTCCGACTGCAGCGCCCGGGTTGAGGCGATATTGACAATGGTGCCCTTATTCTGTCGCAGCAGGGGGATCGCATGTTTGCAGCACAGAAAGGTTCCGGTCAGGTTAGTGGACAGCATCCGGTTCCAGTCGGCCAGAGCGAGTTCAGTCAGCGGAACCCTGAGGGTCCCGGTCAGCCCGGCATTGTTGATCAGTGTATCAAGCCGGCCAAAGCGCTCCCCAACGGCAGTAAAGACCGCTTGAACCACCGCTTCATCAGCCACGTCCGCGCAAAAGACCGCAATCTTTTCGTGCAGCTCCTGCTCCAGTTCGTCCAGCGCCTCGCCATCGATATCCACGGCCACCACCTGCCATCCCTCTACAGCCAACTGCCGACAGATCCCTCTGCCGATCCCTTGCCCGCCACCGGTCACCAGAACCACCTGCTCAGCTTGATTATTCATCGCATCATTCCTTCAGGATGGGAAAATTCGTTATACTTAAACGAATCAAGCCCTGCGCACAGAAACAGCAGGGGCATGACCGCCAACGAGCAAGGACTCAAGACATGGCTGCTTCCTTTTTCCAAAACCGCCCCGCACACGCCACCCTCCCCGGTCTCTGGCGCATTGCCAGGGCCGCTCTGCTACTGAGTTTGCTGCTCCCTTTGGGCTGCGCCAGTCACACGGCCAGAACCAACGCACTTCTGGAGCGCGATTATCAAACCATGACCGATCAGGACCTGACCATCTACTATTATCAGCTGCAGGATCAGATTGAAATCGTTGACAACAGCGCCGACAATCCGCAGGTCAGCCTGGGTTTCGGTTTCGGCAGTTACGGCCGCCACAGCGGCACCGGAGTCGGCCTTTCTTCGAACTTGCCCCAGCCGAGCGCCAAGCCAGGACCTGCGCGAACGCCGCAATCAGGTTCGCCTGGAAATGCAGCGCCGCGGGCTGAGCCTGCCTCAGTGACAAATGCCGCAACGCCGGCAACCGGGGCGGCAGGGGGGAGTTAGCAGCCCCTGCCGGGCACGCTGGTACTCCTGCCACAGATAGCTGCGACGAACGCCCTGGTCAATGAATCTCCCAGGGGAACAGCTCTGCTTCGTCGCGTTCCCGGGTCACATAGAAATCGCTGTCAAGACCAGCCTGCTGACAGGCCGGTTTCAGTTTCATCCCTTGGGCCAGGTCCGGCAGCAGTGCGGCGATCCGGCGGTCGCCACGAGACAGGAAGGCCTGCAGAACAGCGGCCCGGATTGACTCATGATTAAGCCGGGTATTGGGAATACGGGCGATACCGCTCTGCAGGCGGCGGAGCTTTTTTTTCAGCTCTTTTTCACCGGCCATCCCCGCCCACTGCAACGGCGTAAAGGGCTTGGGGATAAACGGATTGACGCTCAGAATTACGCTCCCCAGGCGCCCGCGAGCCCGCCCGGCTTCACGCCAGAGATCATTGATCCGCCCGGTCAGGGTGATAATAGCATCAATGTCCGCTACGCTTTCCGTCGGCAGACCGATCAGAAAATACAGCTTCAGGTTGATGATCCCGCCGTTCGCCAACAACTTGACCGCATGGAGAATCTGCTCTTCATCGATCCCTTTGTTGATGAAATCACGCAAGCGCTGACTCCCCGCTTCCGGGGCGATAGCCACGGTTTTGTGCCCCGATTCCCGTAGTTGTTCCACTTCGGTGGCGGTCAGGGCGTCAAGCCGCAAGCTGGCCACGGAGACCTGCCCGCCGCGATCGAGAATCCCTTGTTGGAGCTGTGTGATGGCGGAATGATCGGCCACCGCCGCCGCTACCAGGCCGATCCGCCGGCGCTCGCACAAGCCCTGCTCGACCTGTTCAAGAAGGTTCTCCAGGCCGCGCTCCCGCGGCGGCTGATAAACATAGCCCGCAGCGCAGAACCGGCAGCCGCGGGAACAGCCGCGGGAAATCTCGGTCAGGGCCATATCGCCGAATTCAGTCGCCTCGGTCTGAATAAAATTACGGCTCGGCGAAAGATCCAGATCGGCCAGGTACTGGCGTCTGACCCGAGCCGGGGCGGCAGCACTCCTGGTGACTTCGGCAACGGTCCCGTCCTCGGCATAGCGGGGTTGATACAGACCGGGCAGATAGATTCCGGGCAGCTGGGCCAGTTCGGCCAGTTGCTCCTGCCTGCCGAGAGCGGTTTTGCCCAAAACTGCCAGCAAGCCCGGCAACAACGGTTCGGCCTCCCCCACCGCCACCACATCAACAACGACCGGGGCCAGGGGCTCGGGATTGATGAAGGCGCAGACTCCGCCGAGCAACACCAGCGGGTCCTGCTCGATCCGCTGCTCGGCCAGCCAGGGGATCTCCCCGGCGGCAAAAATCGGCGGCAGGTTCAGGTAATCATTTTCAAAGGAGACGGACAGGGCCAGCAGATCGAAGGCCCGCAGCGGCTGCCCGGATTCCAGGGACAGCAACTGCGAGGATACACCCTGCCCCGGTTGCCGATCTGGCAGGAAAAAGCGCTCGCACAAGCAGTCGTCACGCTGATTCAGCAGTTGATAAACGGTCTGGAAGCCCAGGTTGCTCATTCCCGAGTGGTAGCTGTTGGGATAGATCAGCGCCACCCGCAGGCGCTGCTCACGCCAGCTGTGGGTCAAGACTCCGGTTTCCAGGGGGGATGAAGTTATCGCTTTGTAATGTTTTTTGGTCGCCATATGGGCGCCATTTAAACACAGGTGCTCAACTGCGGCAGCAAAAAAACAGCGGCGGGTTATCCGCCGAGGTGACGGAGCCTGCTATGGGATGGGAACAATGGCGTCAGCTTATCAGCAAAGGCCAGAGGATTGAAATCCAGATATAAGCGCATAAGAGCAGGGACAGCAAAACGGCGGCCGAACCGATATCCTTGGCGCGCCCGGACAGCTCGTGGCGCTCAGCGCCGATCCGATCAACCACGGCCTCGATGGCTGAATTCATCAATTCGGTGATCAGCACCACAACCAGCGCGGCGATCATCAGCAACCGCTGGGTCGGCTCAACATCGAGCCACAGGGCCAGAGGAACCAGCACCAACGCCAGGAGCAGCTCCTGGCGAAAGGCCGCTTCATTGACAAAAGCGGCCCGCAACCCTTTGGCAGAATAACCCGCGGCCAGAACGATCCGCTTGAATCCGGTATTCCCTTTCACTTTAGTTCACTTTGCTCCATGCGTTCAGATGTTGTTTGAAAACCGCAGCCGCCCCCTGATAGTAGCTGATATCGCTTCTCACCAAAGGATTGTCCTTGCTGACGGATTTTTCGTCGACCTGCCCCTGCGCCAGACCGGATTGTTCACGAATGATCTTGCGCGGCTCCAGAATGGCCATCTGCCGGCCGTTAAACAGCCCCAGATTCTGGTAATTGGCAATAAAGGCTCGCCCGTCTTGCGGCGGCAGCCGCCGAATATCCTTGCCGAAAAAGACCGACTCATAGCTCATGTTCAGGATCCCGAGCAAAGTCGGCGGCAGATCGATCTGACTGGCCAGGGTATCGATTTTCCCGGGTTGAATCTGCTCTGGAGCATAGATCCACAGCGGGATATGGTAACGCTCAATGGGCAGCGCGCTTTTCCCGGCACTGCCAGCCTGATGGTCTGCGAGAATAACAAAAAGCGTATCCTTAAACCAGGACTTTGCCTGGGCCTGGCGTAAAAATTCCCCGATCGCATAGTCGGTATATTTGACCGCCCCTTTGCGGCCGCTCCCGGAGGGGATATCGATCTTTCCGTCCGGATAGGTATAGGGGCGATGATTCGAGGTCGTCATCAGATGCATAAAGAACGGCTGTTTCTGCATGGCAGCCCGGTCGGCGACCCGCAGAGCCTGGTTATAGAGGTCACCGTCGGACATCCCCCAGGCGTTGGAAAATTCGACCTGGTCACTCGGAACACTGGACTGATCGACGATCTGGTAACCGTTACCGCCGAAAAACGCATTCATGTTTTCAAATAGCTGCGCCCGCCGTAGATGAAATAAGATTGATAACCTTTTTGATCAAGGACATTGCCGAGGGACCATTGATTGGTTTCCCGGCCGATCCGTTTGACAATAGAGCGGCCGGGGGTCGGTGGGATCGACAGGGTGACGGCCTCCAGGCCACGGGTAGTGCGGGTTCCGGTCGCGTAAAAGTTGGTAAAAAACAGACTCTTGTCGATCAGCCCGTCCAGCACCGGGGTCAAGCCATCCTGATTGCCGAAATAGCCGAGGAAATCGGAGCTCAGGCTTTCGACCATGATCAGAACAATATTCAAATGTTGTTCCGGGCCGGGATTGCTCACGTCCCGCTTGATATCAAACAGGTCATCGCCAATATAGGAGCTGTTCGGCTCGGCAACATTCAGGCGCAACAGCTCTGACGCTTGCCGAGGCGGCAAGGTGGCATAAAATTGCTGATAATCCAGTTCATTATTCCGAAATGCGGCCACAAACTGATAGGGACCGTTGCTGGCCAATTCGTTCTGATAGACATTTTTGGAGATCTGCCGTAACGGCTGCCCCAACAGCATATAGCTGAAAACCGGCAGGCAGAGCAGAACCGCCGCAACCAGACTGCGCCGGGAAAAAGATTCCCGGCTCAGCAGAGCTCGTTTGAGGGGCCGCCGCAACAGGTAAAAAACCACCATGGCAACCACGAACATGCCTGCAAACAACGGCACAACCGGGTAGGATTCCATGATATTGTCCGTCACTTCGCGACGGTAGATCAGGTAATCGATGGAGATGAAATTAAAGCGAACGCTGAATTCATCCCAAAACAGGTATTCTGCGACAGCGATAAAACTGCTGGCATAGAGGGCTATGAAGAGAGACAACCTGACCCAGCCACGATTCAGCTTATGCGCCCACAGCTTCTGCGGACACAGCCAGAGGTAAAGGGTCGGCACAATCAGGGCATAGCTGAAAAAACCGCTGTCGAAAATCAGTCCGGTGGTGAAAATTTCCAACAGGCTGCCGGCGGAAACCTGAGCATCGGACCAACTGATCAGAAGCAAACCGAGTCGGGTGAGGGTGAAAAATCCCAGGACCGTCAGGTAGGCCCAGAAAATCAGCTGAAATCGAGAGGTGCGCATAATAATCCATTGTAAATTAAAGGGAAAGAACCACTTTCTA
>CAXXJU010000030.1:0-111559 GCA_963668145.2 Geopsychrobacteraceae bacterium | reverse complement strand
GGCAGGACCCCATTGAGGCGATCCGGCTGCGTGGCCCCACGCCTTGCGGTTATCCGGCGCGGTGAAGTCATTGCCGAAGCGGCTCCCGCCGTCTCCAGCGTCCGCCTCGGCGGGCAGACTCAACAGGTGGATTTTTCTCTATCTTAAGACCAGCCCGCAGCTACGGATTATCGCCATAGCGACCAGGCTCAGACCGTTAGACGGTGGGATTCAGCAGCGACTTGTGCTGGTTGTTTTTTCAGGCGGGTTTCCTGCCCCGGTTCCGGATGACGCGGAACCAGCAATGACAGTAGCAGGGAAACCAGGGACATCCCTGCACCAAGGTAAAAAACCAGTGCCGGGGGAGGTCAGCCAGATCAGCCCGAACAAGGCCGGAATGCCCACGGCGGCAATATGGTTTGATGGTAAAACTGACTCCGGCGGTGGCGGAAATATCTTCGGCCGCGGCGATTTTCTGAAAATAGGTCCTTGATGCTGATGGCCAGGGCGAAGAAACAGATGGTCGATAATGTAGAGAGAGGCGGCAAGCCAGGCGCTTTTAACCAGAGCAATAACCGCAAAATACCAGGATCAGCCCACTGTATTCAAAGATCAGGGTATTCCGCTCCCCGAACCGGGCGATCAAACGACCGATCCGCCGCGCAAATAAAACATTTAAAATTCCGTTGAACAGGAACAGCAGTGAGATATCGCTGACGGAATAGGAAAATTTTTCCACCATCAGGAAACCGGCAAAGACGGTAAAATCTGCCGCCCGCGCTCCGGACATGAAGACCAGCGCATAGTAGAGGGAATAACGGACTGCGCACCACCATCTTCTTGTGCTGCACCGTCTGTTGCGGGAAACTGCGGAAACAGCACACCCCCGGCCAACCAGCGCAAACAGCAGGGTCATCCCGCCGAACAGCAGATACAGCCACAGATAGTCCAATCTGCAGCAGGTTCGACCCGGCCCAGATCAGGGCGAAGGCCAGAATCCCGGCCAGGGAACTGACCGCGATGATCCGGCCGAAGGTTTCGGCGGCCTGCGCCCTTGGGAATCCATTGCTGGGTCAGCGAGGTCTGCAATGGTTTCGAAATAATGATATCCCGTCGACATCACCAATGTCGTCAGGTACAACCCGATCACACTGGGAAAAAAGCCGGTCAAGGCCGTGCCGATCCCGAGCAGCCCGAGGGCGAGCAAGGCCAGGCGCTGTTCACTCAGCAGTAACAGCACATAGACCACGGCAAAGGCCAGAAATCCGGGGATCTCACGCAGCGACTGCAGGATGCCGATCTCCCGACCGGTAAAAGCGGCCTGTTCGACAGCAAAATTGTTCAGCAGCGCCTGCCATGCAGCAAAGCTTAAAGGCACGGCAAACGCCATCACATACAACAGGGATCTCGGGGCGTCGCCAGGCTTTTTCCGTAGTGGACACAGTCAAGGCTTTAGTTCACGGCTAGTTGGGAATTTTCGAGCGCTCCCGTCGTCTGCAGCAACAGTTCGGATACGGCCAGGGAAGCGGGTGAAGGGGTCCGTTCCAGGAGCCGAACCAGCCAGATATTTCGCTCAATTGACCAGATCACGGACTTCCACCTTGAACAGTTCCCCGTGCTGCAGATTGCTGTGGACAGACAGATCAGAAACAAAGGCACAGCCGAAACCAGAGGCTACGGCCTGGCGGACCGCTTCATTGCTGCCAAGCCGGGCCACCACATGCAATGAAGAGGTGTCGATTCCGGCGCCGCTAAAGGCTTTCCGGAGAGTTTGATAGGTTCCCGAACCATCTTCACGCAGGATCAATGGCTGCCGGACCAGTTCCTTGATGCTGATTTTCAGCTTGCCCCGCAGCGGATGATCCGGGCCCACGATCAGAACCAGGCGATCCTTGAGGATCGGTTGATAAGAAAAGTTCTCTTCATCAAAACGAGCGCCGACAATGGCCAGTTCAATTTTGCCGTTGTGCAGGTCGCTGAGGATGTCCTGGCTGTCACCGATCTTCATATACACGGTAATCCCCGGGTACTGCTGATTGAGCAGCGGCAACAACCTGGGAACCAGGTAATTGGCCGGGATATTACTGGCTCCTATGGTCAGGTGGGCGTTTTCCAAACCATGAAAAACCGGCCATCGCCTGCTTCAGGACGTCGAGTTCCGCCAGCACCCGTCGGGCATGCTGGAGAAACACCTCTCCACCCGCGGTCAGATAGATCCCTTTGCTGGTCCGATCGAGCAAACGAGTGTTCAATTCTCTTTCCAAAGCGGCGATATGCTGACTCACGGTTGACTGAGTCAGGGTCATTAATTCCGCTCCGCGCGAAAAACTGGCTGTTTCGGCCACCGCGATCAAGAGTTCGAGGCTGGCGTAAGGTCATAAAACCCTCCATCGACTTTACAAATAGGTACCATTAATTTTATTAAAATTATCCATTTGACTTGTCCTTGTCAATCACTTAATTCTGATAACTTAAGGTCAACCGAGTCCACATTGTCAGCTTTTATTTCTTTCCCAATTTTAAGGCTTTTTATGAACAAAATCGTTTCCTGTTTTTTCGTCCTGCTGGTTCTCTGGCGTAACAGTTCCCGCCGGGGCCTTTGCTTACAACTATATTGCCCCGGAACAGGTCAAACAGAACCTGGCTGCGCAATCCTCCATGTCCCTGATCGATATTCAGGTCGAGGATGAATTCACCCAGCACCATATTCAAGGCGCTGTTGCCACCTACGCCTATCCGGTCAAATCAGCAGCCGATCGCGCCAAGCTGGACGCCTCCGTCGCCGCCCTCAAAAATAATCAGGATAGCGCGGTTATCATCTGCCCGCGTGGTGCCGGCGGCGCAAAACGGGCGTACGACTACCTGGTCGAATCCGGTATTCCGGAAACCCGGCTCTTCATCCTCAGCAAGGGGCAAGGCGGCTGGCCGTTCCCGGAGTTGCTGGCTCCGGCCCAATAGCAGCTGCACCGCTGCAGGCAGCAACAACAGTGCTGCCCTTTGCGTAACCACCTGCCCCCACACTGTGTTCCGCCTGGGACGCTTGTGGGGCAAATGTTCAGTTTACAAATAGCAGGTTGTTGAAAAAGTCCGGCCATGGACTCGGCACGACGTTTTTCAACAGCCCGACAGGTTCAACCAAGTGAGGGGCGCAAGCTTAACCATGAACTCAGAACACCCCGCAATGCCGATGCAGACAGACGATCTGCCGTTCCCGGAGGCGTTGCACCTTAGACTGGCCGAGGTGACAGCAAACTGTACCGGTTGCGGCCTCTGTGTACGCCAGTGCGGATTTCTGCAAAAACATGGCAACCCGCAGCAGCAGGCCCGCAGCTATCAACTCCAGCAGGGCAGCAACTGCGCCGAGCCCTTTGCCTGTCACCTGTGCGGTCTGTGCACCGCGCTCTGTCCGCATCAGGTTGATCCGGCCGGGCTGTTTCTGGCGCTGCGCCAGGCTGAGTTCCGCCAAGGCAGGGCCGCACACCGGGAATACCAAGGGCTGAGACGTTTACGAACGGGTCGGCACCTCGCGGCGCTTCAGTTGGTATGCTCTGCCTCAGGACTGCAAGACGATCTTTTTCCCCGGCTGTTCTCTGGCTGGATCGCGACCCGGAAACGACCTGGAAAACCTTCGCCCATCTCCGCCAAACAATCCCCACTATCGGCATTGTCCTGGACTGCTGTACCAAACCGTCCCATGACCTTGGCGATGAGGACTATTTCTCGGCCATGTTCGGGGAGCTGAAGAATTACCTGCTTCAGCAGGGGATCAATCAGGTTCTGGTTGCCTGCCCCAGCTGCGAACGGGTGTTTTCGACCTACGCCCCGGAACTGACCACCCGCATGGTTTACGAGCTGCTCAACGAACTCCCGTTACCGGCCACGCCCGCAATCAGCGCATCGGTCGATATTCCATTGACCCCTGTGTCGCCCGCTTCAATCACAGCAGCCAGAGTGCAGTGCGCGCCCCTGCTCGGCAAAAAAGGACTGCAACTGTCTGACCCCCCACAAAGTGGTAAAACCACCCTCTGCTGCGGTGCCGGCGGCGCGGTCAGCTACCGCTATCCAGAGCGCTCCGCGGCCTGGCAGGACAAACATTGCCAGCAAGTGCAGACCGATCATGTGGTCAGTTTATTGCGCCAGTTGCACCCAGGTGTTCGCCGCCCGGACCCGGTCCCAGCCATGTATTGGATCTGCTTTTCGAACCGGAGTTGACCAGCGCGGGCAAAGCAGCGGTGGCCAAGGGACCGCTGACCTATTGGAATCGCCTGCGCCTGAAGGCCCGCATCCGCAAAGATGTGGCTGCCGCCGTCACCCGGGAACGGACCTTTTCCGGCCATCCTCAAGAGGTGCCCCGCCCACCGCGGGGACAGGCGATACCACGACTGGTGTTGCGACCCATTGACCGTTATCACCGGCTGGACTCTGCTACCGCTGCTTTATCGCAAACTCAAAGCGCTGCGTAACCAGCCGGTGTGATCCTCGAACCAGCACGAGCAGATCATGCCAGCACAGTCATTGCAGTCCATGGTTCCCCGCTTCCTGCGCAGTCTCCCCGGCCGCGGCATCTATCAACTGGTGCGCCTGCTGCTGGTCGGAGTCTTCTTCTGGTCCGGTCTCAGCAAGGCCCTGGCCCCGCAAGATTTCGCCGCCACCATTGCCGCTTACGGCCTGCTCCCCGAAAATCTGGTTGCCGGGGCAGCCGTGCTGCTGATCGCCCTGGAACTCATTGCCGCCGGCGGCTTGCTGCTGGAAAAACGCGGAGCCTTGCTCCTGCTCACCCTGCAGCTGCTGTTATTCATGGCGGTGCTGGGCTACGGAATCAGCCTGGGACTTGATATCGACTGCGGCTGTTTTGGCCCGAACGATCCCGAGGCAGCCGCATTTCATGATCTGCGTGGCGCCCTGCTCCGCGACTGTGGATTTTTATCGGCCATTGCATATCTTTATGCATGGCGCATTCAGAACCGCCTGCGCCCCGTGCCCTGGTTGCGAACCGGCACGGGACAGGCCTTCTCCAAGGAGGAATAACCGATGTCTCGCAATAAACTGATTATGCTCCCGCTGCTGTTGCTGTTTCTGCTGGCGACGGCGGGGTCAGCCATGGCCTTCGGGTTCGGCAACAAGTTCGAAGCTGAAGTCAAAACCGAGCAGTCCGCAGTCAAACTGGTCCGTGAAGTACAGCGCGGCGGTTATGATGTGGTAACCACGCCAGAGCTGAAAAAATGGCAGGATGAAGGCAAAGATATGCTCATCGTCGATACCATGCCCTTTGAAGCCAGCTATAAAAAAGGGCATGTTCCCGGCGCCGTGCAGTTCCTGTTTCCGATTCCGGATATGACCAGTTGGGACAGCAAAGAGACTAACGGCAAATCAGAGCAGGATTTCGCCGCTCTGCTGGGCCCTGACAAAGAGCGCACCATTGTTATTTACTGCGGCTTTGTCAAATGTACCCGTAGCCACAACGGTGCGGTCTGGGCCAAAAAACTGGGCTATAAAAACGTTTATCGCTATCCCGGCGGCATCTTCGCCTGGAAAGGTGCGGACCTGCCGGTCGAAAAGGTCGACTGATTCCACCCCGACCTAACTCTTCGCCGACCGGATCGTCCCGATCCGGTCGGTATCAACTCTGTCCCCAGCAGCAGAGCGTTCTGGACAGCGGAGACAGAGCTTGCCTCGATCCTGTTTGCATCCTGCAAAAAAACGATCCCCCTTGAAAATTTAGCCCCAACGGTCTCGGTTTTGTTAAGATGGCGACATCCTGACCCTGCGCACCCCCCCCTTTTCAAGACAAAGGTAGGCCTCAGTTATGGAGTGGAGCCCTCAGCAATATCCTTACATCAAACAGCTGACCCCTGCTTACGAACGCGCCATCCGCCAATCCGCGTTACTGAATATCGACACCCTGGTGATCCCCTCACCCTATATTCAGCATCGCACCATCGATATCGCTTACGAGCACAGCCTGGTCTGGGAAGAAAAAGGGGAACTGCTCGGCTATCTGCTGGTTTACGCCACCCCGGATCAACAGAGTTTTCATATCTACAAGCTGGTGACCAACCCCTTTGGCCGGGGCAAGGGAATCGGCTCGGCCTTCCTGCACATCCTCGCCAGCCAAGTCGCTCCGGATGCGAACATCTACCTGTACGTCTGGGAAAAGCTGCTCAGCTCCATCGACTTTTTCACCACCCGCGGCTTTACCATCACCGACCTGACCGTGTTCAGAAGGATGCGCTTTCACCTGATGTCGGTCACCGCCGCCACCTTGCTGGACAAGCTCGATTCCGCCACCCATCCGGAAGTTTCGGTGGTGGAGGAACTGTCGCGGGTGCGTCACGACGTTAAAAAATCCCTCCGGGTCCTGTTCGACATGACCGCCATGCTGTCGGTGGACAACTTCAATCAGGTCGCGGAGAACATCAACCGCGAAACGACCTCGATGCTCAACACCCTGAATCGCTATGAAGACAAGATCCACCTGGAGCACAAAGTGTCCTTTCAGGAGCTGATCACCGAGCGGGTCATCCCCTTCATCGAAGCGGTGGACAGCACCTGCGAGGTGCAGCTGATCCTCAAGTCGAAGATCGACCCGGTCAACAGCAGCTATTTGAGTTGCAGCCGGGCGCTGATCAATATCGTCGCCAATGCCCTGGACGCCATCAAATCGGCCGGCCGCCGCGGCCGCATCGAATTTCTCCTCGACCAAAAGGACGATACCGTAACCCTCAGTATCACCGATAACGGCATCGGCATCGCTGCCGATCGCCTGCAAAAGGGGGCGGACCAGCTGCCACTGTTTGTCGGCAACTCGACCAAAAACAAAACGGCGGCCGGTGAAGGGGTCGGCACCAGGCAGATCTATGCAACCTTCGGCAGTGAACATATTGAGGTCACCAGTGAGCCTGGGCTCTCCACCACCTGGATTATCCGTCTGAAAAAAAGCACCACCCGGGACAGCAGCCTGCTGGACGAGTTGAGCACCCGCTACGTAAGAATGATCAAAGCCACCCAGAAGGCCCGGCTGACCCCGGAGACCAGCCGCAAGGAGATCACCATCTTCATCTGGCAACTGCGCCAGATGGAACTATTCAGCTATGATCTGCTTTACCACTTCAGCCGCTACAACAACATCCGTGATATCTTCCAGAACGTGCTGCTGTACCGCTTTGGCGACCAGAGCTTCAACTTCCTCAAAGAGGAGCTGGGGAAATGTCGCATCGACAACAATTCGATCCGCTCCTGGCTACTGGGGATTACCCGGCGGATCAACAAATACGAGACTTGCATCCTGCGTAACGTGCCGTTCCAGGCTTACAAGGATGTTCTCTTCCAGAGCTACGGACAGGCCACCGACCGCACCATGATCTTTACCCTTGACCCGGTTAACGGCCGCTTTCTAGCCACTGACCGCAAGCTCGCCGAACATCTCGATTTTGTTCCCTATCTCAACCGCAGTCGGGACGAACTGTTGCGTGGCGAACTGGTCGGGGATGTCCGCAACGTCAACAGTCCCATCTACCTGGGAGTCTGGTCGGTGACCAGCCGGGAGGACCTGTACGACAAATTGAAGCTGCTCCGCCAGGGCGCGCAGCAGTTGCTGCAGATGGGGCTGGACAAGAACAAGCGGATCGCGTTTTACAATACCACCTACAATACCTGCGAAAGCGAAATCGATACTCTGCAGACCATCACCCTGGGGGAGATGGCCGCGCTGAAAGAGACCGCCTTCGAGCGGCTTATCCGCCCGGCGGACAGCGGCATGAGCGGGGTCCTGGCCTTCGACTGAGCGAAGCGCCTCAGCGGCCGGCGACCAACTGCTCCAGGGTTGCCATGATCTTGTCCAGGTCTGCAAGAGACACTCCAGCAAACCAGATCTGTTGCGGATAGATCAGCACATTCGGACCTTGGGCGCAAAGGCCAAGGCAGCCGGCGGTGGAGACCCTGACCCGGCCCTGCCAACCCTGCTCATTCACCAGCTCCTTCAAGGCGGCTTTGAGCCGCGGACTGTCATTGTCCGCACAGGATTTTCTGGCCCCGCCACGATCGTTGGTGCAGACAAAGACATGGGCCAGATAAGGCGCTTGATTTCTATTCAACATGGCGGCAGATCTCCTCGGCTGAGCTTGCGACAAACGGTCAGGATCACCCCTTCTCCCTGCGTGGCAGGGCGGTTAAGATTACCTTAAGGCCCTTTCCCCATCCGCATCAAGTCCAACCGGAAAAAAACTCAAGTGCCTGCAGAAGCGGTGCCCGGCCCCGCTGACCCGGCCAAAATCGGCCCTGAACTGGAACTTTGTTACAGATCAGTATACAATTCAACACTACTTCGGTTTGCATTTTCAATAGGACCCAGACTCTTTGCCAGCGACGGTATCCCATGGCCCAACAGCACAACGAACAGCAGCTTGACGTCCGTTCCATGACCATCGATGATTTGGCGGCGGTTTTTCACCTGGGTGAGCAACTGTTCACCTCTGAGTTTTCCCCCAGCATGTACCGAACCTGGGACGAATACGAAATCACCACCATGTTCAACTCCGACAATGAACTCTGCCTGGTGGCGGAACTGGCCGGTGAAGTGGTCGGCTTTGCCCTGGGCACGACCGTGGAAAAGCAGAATTCCCCCTGGAAATACGGCTATCTGGTCTGGATCGGGGTCAAACCCGGGCTGCAGAAAGCCGGCGCCGGCGCCCAGCTGTTTGCCGAACTTAAACACCGCATGGTCGAACAGGGGGTGCGAATGATGCTCATCGACACCGATGCCGACAATGAGGCCGGGATCCACTTTTTCAAAAAGCAGGGCTTCGGCCATATCCAGAAACATGTTTACATGACGCTGAACCTGTCCAAAAAGCATAAAAAACGCCGGAAAGGAAAAGCATGAACAAACGGCTGGAACAGGTCTGGGCGGCCATCGATCCGGAGCGGTTGCGCCGGACCCTGCTGGAGATGATCGATATCTATTCCCCGTCCGGCAAAGAGGAGGATATCCAGCTCTATCTGGAGGAACTCCTTGCCGCGACCGGCATCCCGGTGCAGCGCCAGGAGGTCGAAGAGGAACGCTTTAACCTGGTGGCCCGGATGGGGCCGGAACCGCCGCGCCTGTACCTGGTCGGCCATGTCGACACCGTGGCCGCCTGGGATATTGACGACTATGCGGCGAAGGAGGAATGGGGCGTGGTGCGCGGCCTCGGCAGCGCGGACATGAAGGGCGGCTGCGCAGCCATGGTCGAAACCTGGCTGGCCCTGGCCAGACTGCCCGCAGCCGAACGCCCCTCCGTCGGGCTGCTGCTGGTGGTCGGAGAAGAGGAAAACGGCGACGGCAGCGCCCGGTTTCTGGAGCAGGAATGCCCGGCCTGGGTGGTCATCGGCGAACCGACCTCGCTGTTGCCGGCGTTCAGCCATTTCGGCTATATGGAAATTGCCCTGACCACCCAGGGGCGGCGCATTCATTCATCATTGCCGGAACTGGGGCATAACGCCATCGAATCGATGCTGAGGGTTCTGCTGCAGATCGAACAGGCTCCCCTGTTCGACAACACCGAAGAACCGAAGTTGATCTACTCCATCCGCGAGATGAGTTCATCCCGGGCCGGATTTGTTGTCCCGGATCGCTGCGAAGCGATGATCGATCTGCATCTCTCTCCGGATACCGATCCGGCCCGGGTTCGCCAGGAACTGGAGAAGATCCTGGTCAAAACCCGGCGCCTCATCAAAGGCCTGCAACTGGAGGTGTCCTTTGATTTTGAGTCGGGCGGCTACCAGCTGGACCGCAGCAATCCATTATCTGTGACCTTGGAAGAGGTATTTCCGCGCCTCAACCTGCCGCTGGAGTTTGTGCCGTTTCGCTCCCATTCGGATGGCAACCTGTTTTTCCAGGCGGGCAGCAAACCGTTGATCCTCGGCCCCGGTTCCCTGGAAACCGCCCATACCGCGGAAGAGCAGACCAGCCTGGCCGAGGTTGAGGCGGCGGCGCGGGTCTATGCGGCGCTGGCCCTGGGAGAAGGGGTCCAATAATCTCTGGATATCAGCAGCTTGAAGGTTGTCCAAAGTATTTTCCAAGCCCCATTGTTTGCCGTTGACAAGGCCAAAATTAAGCGTATAAGCAGGTTGCTGGCAAAGCCCGTCCCGGCCTTTACCAGGCCCGCTGTCAGGCGGTTCTCTCTTTCCGCTGCGGAGGTCCCAGAGTGTTCCGGATTCGGCGTATTCATGATGATTTAAGGCCACTCAATCAGTCGGCGGTCAGCGAGGTGCAGCAGATCCTCCGCGACCAGTTCCCGCTCCTCGCCGCAGACGATATTGCCAAAATTCCCGAGTTGCTGCGCGATCCTCTCAAGCAGGGCTTCCGCTCCATTCTCTATATTGCCGAAGACGGCCGCCATCGGGTCCAGGGCTTTGCCCTGCTGTCCCACGATCAAAAACTGGGTTTCTGCTTTCTCGATTATATCTCCACCGCCAAACGGATTACCTCCGGTGGCATCGGCGGCGCACTCTATGAGCACCTGCGTGAGGAAGCCCTGGCGTTGCACGCGTGCGGCATATTCTTTGAGTGCCTGCCGGACGATCCGGCCCTCTGTGGCGATCCGGAGATTCTCAAGCAGAACCGGGCCCGGCTGAAATTCTACGAGCGCTATCAGGCCCGGCCGATCGCCGGGACGGCCTACGAAACACCTCTGCAAGCGGGCGACGACAACCCGCCCTACCTGGTGTTCGACCCCCTTGGTCAAACCCCGGAACTGCCGCTGGAACTGGCCCGCAAGATTGTCCGGGCGATTCTCGAACGCCGCTACGGTGCGGTCTGTTCGCCGGACTACATCGCCATGGTGGTCGCCTCCTTCACAGAGGATCCGGTCCGCCTCAGAGCACCGAGATATCTGCGCAACAAGGTTCTGGATGGCCGCCCGAAGCTGGCTCGCAAACAAAAAATCGCCCTGCTCATCAACGAACGCCACGATATCCACCATGTGCGCGAACGCGGCTATGTCGAATCCCCGGTCAGAATCAGGTCGATCCGCCAGGAACTGGAGAAAACCGCGCTCTTTGAACTGCTTCCCGCGCAAAGTTTCCCGGAGTCGGTGTTGACCAGCGTCCATGATCGAGACTATGTCGCTTACCTGCGTAAAGTCTGTCATAACCTGGCCGCCGGGAAATCCCTCTACCCCTATGTGTTTCCGATTCGCAACAGTGCCCGCCCACCCAAAGAGTTGGCCGTGCGGGCCGGCTACTACTGCATCGATACCTTCACCCCCTTGAACGCCAATGCCTGGCATGCCGCCCGCGGGGCCGTCGACTGCGCGCTGAGCGCGGCCCACCACATTCTCGAAGGCTTTCAACTCGCCTACGCACTGGTCCGCCCACCCGGCCATCATGCCGAACAGCGCGCCTTCGGCGGCTTTTGCTATTTCAACAATGCCGCTATTGCCGCACAGCTGCTGGCCGAGTACGGCCGGGTCGCCATCCTTGATATCGATTATCATCACGGTAACGGCCAGCAGGTCATCTTTTATCGCCGTAGCGATGTCCTGACCGTCTCCCTGCATGGCCATCCCAGCTTTGCCTACCCTTACTTCAGCGGTTTCGAAGATGAAAAGGGCGAGGGGGAAGGATTCGGCTTTAACCATAATTTCCCCCTGGCGGAGACTCTGACCGCTGCCGAGTATCTGGCTGCGCTGGACAAAGCCGTGAAAAAGATCAACCATTTCAAGCCTGACTACCTGGTGATCTGCCTCGGTCTCGACACGGCCAAAGGGGATCCGACCGGCACCTGGCCGTTGACCGCCGAAGACTTTGACCGGGTCGGCGCAACCATCGGCCGCATGACCGCACCGACCCTGCTGGTCCAGGAAGGCGGCTACCGAACCCGCAGTATCGGGATTAACGCCCGGCATTTTTTCAGCGCTCTGTGGCAGGCGCGTTTTGGGACCGGAGGGGCCTGACCGCTCGTCCCAAGGCGTGGGGCAAACGGGGTTCGCGCTGTGTCGCAACGGCTCCTCTGCTATACTGTTTTTTAACTGTTGTCTGCCAAAAGCGACCGATTTCCGCTGTTCGCACAGCTCTCCATCCAAGCCGGAAGGACTGTCCATGTCGATTCGAGTCATTTGCCACCATCTGACCCATTACAAATTCGATCGTTCCATTGCCCTCTCCCCCCATGTGCTGAGATTGCGCCCGGCCCCGCATTGCCGGACGCCGATCCGGGCTTATTCCATGAAGATTCTGCCCGCCGAGCATTTCCTCAACTGGCAGCAGGACGCCTTCGGTAACTACCTGGCCCGGCTGGTATTTCCTGAGCCCGCCACGGAGCTGCGCATTGAGATCGAAGTCGTAGCCGACATGACCCCTTACAATCCATTCGATTTCTTCATCGAGGAGTACGCGGAGAAATACCCCTTCACTTACGGAAAAATGGAGCGGGCGGAGCTGACGCCTTATTTCCAGAAGATCGACGCCGGTCCACGGTTGAAAAAATGGCTGGACAAGGTTGACCGCAGCCCTAAAGTCACGGTCGATTTCCTGGTCGAAATCAATCGCCGCCTGCAGCAGGACATCAACTACTCGGTGCGCATGGAACCGGGGGTGCAGAGCTGTGAAAAGACCCTGGCAAGGGGCATCGGCTCCTGCCGTGATTCAGCCTGGCTGCTGGTGCAGATCTTCCGCCATCTCGGGCTGGCCGCCCGCTTTGTCAGCGGCTACCTGATTCAGCTCACAGCCGATGAAAAGTCCCTCGACGGCCCATCCGGTCCGGACGCCGATTTTACCGATCTCCATGCCTGGACCGAAGTCTATATCCCGGGCGCGGGCTGGGTCGGCCTGGACCCGACCTCCGGGCTGCTGGCCGGCGAAGGGCATATCCCCCTGGCCTGTACCCCCCACCCGGCCAGCGCCGCGCCCCTGACCGGCGCGACCGACCCCTGTGAAGTTGAGTTTTTCCACGCCAACTCGGTGCAGCGGATTCATGAAGACCCGCGCGTCACCAAACCTTACAGTGACGACCAGTGGCAGATCATCGACGCCCTGGGTCAGCAGGTGGATGAGGAGTTGCGCGCCGGCGACGTGCGCCTGACCATGGGTGGCGAACCGACCTTTGTCTCCATCGACGATATGGACGGAGCCGAATGGAACACCCAGGCCGACGGCCCGCACAAGCGCAAACTCGCTTATGATCTGACCTTGCGCTTGCGCGATGCCTTTGCCCGCGGCGGACTGCTGCACTTCGGCCAGGGCAAATGGTATCCCGGAGAACCGTTACCGCGCTGGGCCTACAACTGTTTCTGGCGCAAAGACGGCAAACCGATCTGGCACAACCCGCAGCTGCTGGCGGAAATCCACCGCACCGGACAGCTGACCGGACAAGACGCCCGCCGTTTTGCCGAAGCCCTGACCGATCGCCTCGGCCTCGAGCGCAGTTACCTGATTCCCGGCTTTGAAGACCACCTCTACTGGCTGTGGAAAGAAGGGACGGTTCCGGCCAACCTCGATCCGGCCAAGGCCGATCTTAAAGATCCCCTTGAACGCCGCTCTCTGGCCCGGGTGCTGCAGCACGGCCTGGACCAGCCGGTCGGCTTTGCCCTGCCCCTGAAATGGGACCAGTTCGGCGGCCGCTGGCAAAGCAGCAGCTGGGAATTTCGCAACGGGCAGATGTTCCTGATTCCGGGTGATTCCGCCATGGGCCTGCGCCTGCCCCTTGATTCCCTGCCCTGGGTGGCGCCGGACAAGCGCGAACCCTTTTACGAGCAGAGCCTGTTTATCCCGCTGCCGCCGCTGAACGACTATGCCCAGTCCGGCGCTCCGGCGGGACCGCTCCGCCAACAGCCCGGGGAAGAGCGGAAGAAGCCGTCACCCGAAGAGCCGGCCGAGGTCATTCACACCGCGCTGTGCTGCGAAGTCCGCCAGGGCAACCTGCACCTGTTCATGCCGCCGCTGCCGGCGCTGGAACAGTACCTGGAGCTGGTCTCCGCTATTGAGCAGACCGCTGCCGAGCTGCAGATCGAGGTTATTTTCGAAGGCTATGAGCCACCCCGCGACTGGCGCATCGAACGGATCAATGTCACCCCAGATCCCGGCGTCATCGAAGTCAATATCCATCCGGCCGCCAGCTGGCAGGAAATCGTCACCAATACCACCCGGCTCTACGCCGAAGCTCGCCTGGCCCGGCTGGGCACGGAAAAGTTTATGCTCGACGGTCGCCACACCGGCACCGGCGGCGGCAACCATATCACCCTGGGCGGCCCGACCCCGGCCGACAGCCCCATGCTGCGCCGGCCCGACCTGCTGCGCAGCCTGGTGAGCTACTGGCAGAACCATCCCAGCCTCTCCTACCTGTTCTCCGGGGTGTTCATGGGTCCAACCAGTCAGGCGCCGCGCATCGATGAAGCCCGCGACGATTCCCTGTACGAGCTGGAGATCGCCTTCCAGCAGATGCCCGAGGGGGAAACCGCCGCGCCCTGGCTGGTCGATCGGCTGCTCCGGAACCTGCTCATCGACGTCACCGGCAACACCCACCGAGCGGAATTCTGCATCGACAAACTCTACTCCCCGGACAGTGCTGCAGGACGCCTCGGCCTCCTCGAACTGCGCGCCTTCGAAATGCCGCCCCACGCCCGCATGAGCCTGGTCCAGAATCTGCTGCTGCGGACCTTGGTGGCCTGGTTCTGGAAACAGCCCTACCGCCAGGGCCTGGTCCGCTGGGGAACCGCGCTGCACGACCGCTTCCTGCTCCCCCATCATGTCCGCCAGGACCTCAAGGGGGTCATGGACGACCTGCAGCGGGCCGGCTACCCCTTCGCCCTGGAATGGTTCGATCCGTTCTTCGAGTTCCGCTTTCCCCGTTACGGCACGGTGCAGATCGACGATATCGAACTGGAGCTGCGCTTCGCCATCGAACCCTGGCATGTGTTGGGGGAAGAGGTCTCCAGCCAGGGGACCTCACGCTACGTTGATTCTTCGGTGGAACGGCTCCAGGTCCATGCCAGCGGGCTGACCGAAGGCCGCCACGTGCTCGCCTGCAACGGCCGCCGCCTGCCCCTGCGTAAAACTGGCCGCAAGGACGAGTTTGTCGCCGGGGTTCGCTACCGCGCCTGGCAACCGCCATCGGCCCTGCATCCGAACATCAAACCTCATTCGCCGCTGGTCTTCGATGTCATCGACAGCTGGTCCGGCCGCTCCATCGGCGGCTGCACCTATCATGTCGCCCATCCGGGCGGACGCAGTTATGATGACTTCCCGGTCAATGCGGTGACTGCGGAATCGCGCCGCGGCTCGTTGTTCACCACCACCGAACACACTCCGGGGCCGCTTCCACGGCGACCGGAATTCAACACCCTGGGTCGCTTTTTCCCCACCGGCACACCACCCGGACCGATGGCGCCGCCGCCGGAAGAAGCTGGCCCTGAATTCCCTTACACCCTTGACCTGCGCCGGGAACGCCAGCTGTGAGAATAGTCAGCATCACCAACAATGTGCTTGTCCACACTGAGGCATGACGACCGTGAAGACTGAAATGGACACCCAATTAATTCCTCAGCCCAGCCCGCTGACCGGTCAGTACCGGGACTTTTTCAGCTCTCCGGGTGATCTGCCCATGGTCTGGCAGCAGCTCATGCTGAGTCTTTATCGTCAGGGCAATACCCGGCTCAAGAAGCACTGCAAGGAAGCGCAACGGCTGCTCAAGGAAAACGGGGCCATTCACAATGTCTTTTCCGCACCGGACGCGCCGCGCCCCTGGGCCTTTGATCCGATTCCGCTGATCTTCGACCCGGAAGAGTGGGCGGTGCTGGAACAGGGGCTGGTGCAGCGGGCCGAGCTGCTCAACCTGGTGCTGGCCGATATCTACGGCCCCATGACCCTGGTCAAGGAAGGAATACTGCCGCCGGAGCTGATTTTCAGCCACAAAGGATTCCTCTACCCCTGTGTCGGAACTTACAACGGACTGGTGCAACCGCTGACCTTTTATTCCGCCAACCTGGCCAAAGGGACGGACGGCAGCTTCTGGGTCATGGACGATCATATTCAGCCGCCGCTGGGCTCCGGCTATGCGCTGGAGATCAGGATCATCATGAACCGGAGCTTTCCCCAGCTGTTCGAAAAGTTTCAGGTTCACCGGCTGGCTATGTACTACCGGGCCCTGCGCAACGGCTTGACCCTGCTGGCCAAACACAACTGCGCCGAGCCGCGGATCGTGGTGCTGACGCCGGGGCCGGAAGATCCGGGCTATTTCGAGCATGCCTATCTGGCCTCGTATCTGGGCTATCCGTTGGTCCAGGGGGGCGATCTGATCGTCCGCGACAGTTGTGTCTGGCTCAAATCCGTGGACGGCCTGCGCCAGGTCGACGTGATCCTGCGCCGCCAGGAAGACAACCTCTGTGACCCCTTGGAGCTGCGCGGCGATTCCTTCATCGGCATCCCCGGTCTGCTCGAAGCGGTCCGCTGCGGCAATGTCGCCGTGGCCAACCCCATCGGCAGCGGGATTCTGGAGAATCCGGCCCTGATGGCCTTTTTACCAATTCTCTGCGAACATTTCTTCCAGCGCAAACTGCTGCTTCCCTCGGTGGCGACCTGGTGGTGCGGACAGCGCGAGGAACGGGAGTTCGTCCTCGAAAACCTCGACAAGCTGGTCATCAAACCGATCCATCCGCTCCCCAACCTGCCGGCGATGATTGTCGAGCAAGCCGGTGAAGCGGGTAAAAAACGCTGGAAAGAGCTGATCCGTCAGTCCCCGCACCTGTTTGTCGGCCAGGAACGGATCAATTTCGCCACCTTCCCCGCCTTTGAAACCGATCGCATTGAAGCGCGCCACAGCTCTCTGAGCCTGTTTCTCACCGCCCAGAGCGGCTCCTATGTCGCCATGCCCGGCGGGCTCTGCCGGGCGCATACTGACAGCGGGCAGTTGCTGCAGGCGGAACAGGCCGGCGGGCAGATCAAGGACACCTGGGTGCTGACCAGCGAACCGGACAAACAGGTCACCCTGTGGCGTCAGGTCCAACCGAACCAGCAGATCAAGCCGCTGGTGAGTCCGCTGCCAAGCCAGGCCGCTGAGAACCTGTTCTGGGCCGGGCGCTATGCCGAGCGAGCCGAACAGACCGCGCGCCTGCTGCGTTCCATCCTGGCCAAACTGCGCGAAGTCGAAGAATTTCACGATAACGACGATCGCATGAGCCTGCACCATCTGCTGCGGGCGTTGACTCACGTCACCCTGACCTATCCGGGCTTTACCGGTGACGACGCCAGGCAGAAACTGGCCGATCCCCGGGCCGAACTGTCCAGCCTGATCAGCGCCAGCGACCGCCCTGGCAGCCTGCGCTCTTCGCTGCTCAGCCTGGGACGCTCCGCTTCGGTGGTCCGCGACCTGTTGCCGGCGGACGCCTGGCGGGTCATCGACAACATGAAGAGCCACTGGAACCCGCGGATCAGCAAACAACAGCTCAGCGGCGGCCGCGTGCATGAAAGCATCAACAACCTGATTCTGCAGTTGTCCGCGTTCAGCGGGCTGGCCTACGAAAACATGTCGCGCGAGACCGCCTGGCTGATGTTGAATATCGGCCGCCGCCTGGAACGGGCCCTCAACCTGACCGCGCTGTTGCGCGCCACTCTGGTGCCCTGCTTCGGCCCGGCCATGGAAGCGCAGATGCTGGAGACGGTTTTGAACATCTGCAACAGCCTGATCGTGTACCGCCGCCGCTATCGCTCATTCATGGAGCTGTCGACGATTCTCGAACTGCTGTTGATGGACGAGAATTACCCCCGCGCCCTGGCCAGTCAGTTGCGCCAGCTGCAATTCTATATCCGCGACCTGCCGGTGGACGCGGCCGGGCCCGGCAGTCATCGCGACGTGCTGCTCATCGACCGGGCGCTGGACAACCTGCGCCAGACCGACCCCAAGCAGTTGATTCAGATCACCAGCAGTGACGGCCACTATCCGCTGCTGGAGAAAATGCTGACCACCCAGCAGGAGGATCTGGAGCAGCTCTCGACGGCCTTGACTGAACATTTCTTTACCCCGAGCCTGGCTTTGCAGCAACTCGGGAATCTGCGCCGGGACAGTGGCTTATGAATTATCAGATCAAACATATCACCGAATATCGCTACAGCGACCCGGTGCAGCTGTGCCATAACGAAGCCCGCCTGCAGCCGCGCGCGACCGCTGAGCAGAGCTGCCTCTCCAGCCGCCTGGAGATCTCCCCCACTCCAGCCGTGCTGCATACCTTCAACGACTATTTCGGCAACCCGGTCGCTCATTTCGCCCTGCAGCAGGCTCATGATCTGCTGCGGGTGACGGCGCTCAGCGAAGTCCAGGTCAATGCCGCAGCGAACGACCTGGCCGCAGCTGACGAACAATCCTGGGAAGAGGTCCGCGCCTTCATGACCAGTGACGGAGTGCTTGAGCTGCTGGATGTCATGCCCTGCTGCTACAATTCGCCGCTGGTGAAAACCAGTCGCCAGCTCCAGGCCTATGCAGCGCCCTCGTTTACCCCCGGCCGCCCCTTTGGCCAGGCGGTTCAGGAACTGACCGAGCGCATATTTGACGATTTCACCTACGCTCCGCAGGGGACCACCATCGCCACCCCGTTGAGCGAAGTGTTACAGACCCGGCGCGGCGTCTGCCAGGATTTCGCCCAACTCGCCATCGGTTGCCTGCGCAGCATCGGTCTGAGCGCCCGCTATGTCAGCGGCTATATCGAAACCCTGCCACCGCCCGGGCAACAGCGGCTGATCGGCGCTGACGCCTCCCACGCCTGGTTCGCGACCTACTCGCCGCGTTGCGGCTGGATCGCCTTCGATCCGACCAACAATAAGCGCCAGGGCGAGCAGCATATTACCGTGGCCTGGGGGAGGGATTATGCCGATGTATCCCCTCTCAAAGGCGTGGCGCTGGGTGGCGGTGCCCATACCGTAACGGTGTCCGTCGATGTCGCCCGGCAGATGCTCGGTCCGGAGGAAAAGGATAATTCACGACCGCAACGAAAGACTGGTTGAGGGATTTACAGAGCAGAATATATTTCGGAAAGGACCCTGCCCATGAGATTTGATGGCTATGACAGCGAAGGATTTTATGATGAGCTGTTTACCGCCGACGGCGTTGCCCGTCCCGGCGCCGACCTGCTGATTGAACGCATCAACTCGCTGCCCGAATCGGAGCTGCAACGGCGCCAGATCGCCGCGGAAAAAGCATTGCTCAATCTGGGTATTACCTTCAATGTCTACAGCAATGAAGCGCAAACGGAGAAGATCTTTCCCTTCGACATCGTTCCGCGGATCATTCAAGCCCATGAGTGGCAGGTCCTGGAAAAAGGTCTGCAGCAGCGTATTCGGGCGTTGAACGCATTTATCAATGATGTCTATAACGAGCAGAAAATCATCAAGGACGGCATCATCCCGGCCGAACTGGTCTTTTCCGCCGACGGCTACCGCAAACCCTGCATCGGGCTGAAACCTCCTCACGGGGTCTGGTGCCACATCACCGGGACTGACCTGGTGCGCAACAGTGACGGCCAGTTCTATGTCCTCGAGGACAACCTGCGCTGCCCGTCCGGGGTCTCCTATGTCCTGGAAAACCGGCTGATCATGAAACGAACCTTCCCCATGGTGTTTGACGCCTGCAGTGTCCAGCCGGTCACCGACTACCCCAGTCGCCTGCTCGACATGCTCCAGGAGATGGCCCCGTCCGGAGTCCGTTCCCCGGTCGTGGCGGTCTGGACTCCCGGAATCTACAATTCCGCCTACTTCGAACACAGCTTCCTCGCCCAGCAGATGGGCGTGCAGCTGGTGGAAGGGAACGATCTGGTGGTCCACAACGGCGAAGTGATGATGCGCACCACCACCGGCCTGGAACGGGTCGATGTCATTTACCGGCGCATTGATGACGACTTCATGGACCCGAAAGTGTTCCGCGCCGACTCCATGCTCGGGGTCCCCGGACTGATGGAGGCTTACAGCAAGGGGCGGGGTCGCCCTGGCCAATGCGCCGGGTACCGGCGTTGCCGACGACAAGGCCGTCTATGCCTATGTCCCGGAGATCATCCGCTACTATCTGCAGGAGGACGCCATTATCAACAATGTTCCAACCTATGCCTGCTGGCGGCCGGACGACTGCAGCTACGTGCTGGAGAATCTCGATAAACTGGTGGTCAAAGCGGTCAATGAGTCGGGCGGCTATGGCATGCTCATCGGCCCTCATGCCAGCGCTGCCGAACGCGAAGAGTTCAGCCGCCGGATCAAGGCCAACCCGCGGACTTACATCGCCCAGCCGACCCTGGCCCTGTCGCGGGTGCCGGTGCTGACCGATGATCATTTCGAAGGCCGTCATGTCGACCTGCGCCCCTATATCCTCTATGGCAAAGAGAATATCTATGTCCTGCCCGGCGGCCTGACCCGCGTGGCCCTGAAAAAAGGCTCGCTGGTGGTCAATTCCTCGCAGGGGGGCGGCAGCAAGGACACCTGGGTGCTCAATGAAACCGGCGAACAATCCCCGGAATCCTCATTCCAAATGCAGGAGGATATCTGATGCTGAGTCGAGTCGCAAATTCCATTTATTGGTTGAACCGTTATATTGAGCGGGCCGAAAACGTCGCCCGCTTCATCGATGCCAACTATCATATGACCCTGGATATTCCGGAAAGCGCCAGCAATCAGTGGCAGCCGTTGATCAACACCACCGGCGACCATGAACTGTTCGCCGAACTGCACGGCCACGCCACCCGTGAAAACGCCATCGAGTTTCTGGCCTTTGAACGGGACAATCCCAACTCGATCTACTCCTGCGTGCGGTCCGCTCGGGAGAATGCCCGCTCGATCCGCGAGTACATCAGCTCGGAAATGTGGGAACAGCTCAACACCTTTTACCTGATGATGAACGCCGCGGCCGCAGAGTCGGCCATGGATATTCCCCATCATTTTTTCGTCGATATCATGACCTCCAGCCATGCCTTCATCGGCATTACCGATTCGACCATGAACCACGGCGAAGGCTGGCACTTCGGCCGGCTCGGCCGGATGCTCGAACGGGCCGACAAAACCAGCCGGATTCTCGATGTCAAATATTACATCCTGCTGCCGTCCGTCGATTATGTGGGCAGCCCTTATGACAATATCCTCTGGGCGGCCCTGCTGCGCTCGGCCAGTGCGTTCGAGATGTACCGCAAACGTCATGGCCGCATCGACCCCAAAAAGATCGCAGAATTCCTGCTTCTGGATCGCAACTTCCCCAGGGCGATCCATTACTGCCTGGCCACCGCCATGGGCTCCCTCAACCTGATCACCGGCAGCCAGCGCGGGACTTACGCCAACCGGGCCGAGCAAAGCCTGGGTCGGCTGTTGTCACAATTCGAATACAGCTCCATGAAGGAAATTTTCGATTTCGGCCTGCATGAATACCTGGATGATACCCAGACGCGTTTAAATGACATCGGCGAGGAAATTCATGATATCTTCTTCAGCCCCAAAATGGCCGGAGCCTCATAACTCTACAACAGTGCAAGCGATAATCCGTTGTCCACCGACAACAATCCCCTAACCCATTGCCCGTCCCTGGACATTGATTTTATGGAAGCACAAGAACTTGAAAAACCCTGGGAACAGCTGGCCAGCCTGATCGAATCCAACGATGCGCATCAGGTGCTGGCATTTCTTAACAGCATCAACCCGGCGGACACCGCGCTGGCCGTGTCACGTTTGAATGCTGGCGCCCAGAGTGCGCTGCTGACCCTGCTCAGCCCCGAGCATGCCGCCGAAGTGATCGAAGATATCTCCGATGCCCAGGCTGCGGAAATCATCGAAGACCTGCATCCGCTTCACGCCGCAGCCATTCTCGAAGAACTCGACAGCGACCACGTCGTCGACCTGCTTGGAGAACTGGATGCCGCCGATGCCGATGCCATCATCGGCCAGATGGCCCCGGAAGATGCCAAAGAAGCCAGGCAGTTCCTGCAGTACCCGGCCGATACGGCCGGCGGGCTGATGATCTCGGAATATCTCGACTATCACAGCGAGCAGACCGTTCAGGACGTGCTTGATGATTTTCAGGCCAACCGCGACGAGTACAGCACCTACAATGTCCAGTACCTCTTTGTCACCGACAATCAGGATCGTCTGGAGGGCGTGCTGCGCATGCGCGATCTGCTGTTCCCGCTCCGGTCAACCAAGCTCGGCAAACTGATGATCCGCAATCCCTATAAAATTTCCGTGGCTGCCAGTCTGGATGAGCTGAGCAATTTTTTCGAAGAACACTACCTGTTCGGCGCGCCGGTCGTCGACCATGACAACAAACTGCTCGGCGTGGTGCTTCCTGAAGCGGTGGAAGAGGCCAATAGTAAGCGCAGCGTCAGCCAGTTTCTTGGCTTTTCCGGGATTATCGGCGGTGAGGAATTTCGTTCCATGCCGCTCTTGGCCCGCTCCGGGCGGCGATTGTCGTGGCTGTCGCTGAATATTGTCCTCAACATCGTTTCGGCCAGTGTCATCGCCCTCTATCAGGATACCCTGGCAGCGGTCATCGCCCTGGCCGTTTTCCTGCCCATGGTCAGCGACATGAGCGGCTGTTCGGGCAATCAGGCCGTTGCCGTCAGTTTACGGGAGCTGTCTCTGGGTCTGATCCGGCCGACCGAACTGCTGCGGGTGCTCGCCAAGGAAGCCAGCGTCGGAGTTTTGAACGGCCTGGCCCTGGGCATTATGCTGGGCGGCGTGGCCCTGCTCTGGAAAGGGAATTTTTTCCTCGGGCTGGTGGTTGGCGGCGCCCTGGCGGTCAACACCATCGTCGCCGTCACTCTGGGCGGGCTGATTCCGCTGGTGTTAAAACGGCTGAAACTCGATCCGGCGCTGGTCTCCAGCCCCTTGTTGACGACAGTCACCGATATGTGCGGCTTCTTCTTTGTCTTGAGCTTTGCTTCGCTGGTGCTGAATAGATTGTAGCCAGCGCTATTTTTTGTTTTTGGGAGAGGTTTTGCAACGGTTGAAAATACGCACCAGCTTCTATGTTTTCAGACGATTGGGGTGAGGACAGGTGAAGTTTTTTTCTTGGCGATGAAAAGCCCTGCTCCGTGATGATTCGAAGAGGGCATTTCTTTGATTGATCCGATTTTGGAAAATAACCGACCGCTACCGTCCTGAAGCAGAAGAGCTCAGCGGCAGCGGCCGGTCAATCTCAATCACACATTAAAACAAAAACCAATCAACAGATTATTTACCGTCGAAAGCAAATTTGTATGTGAGGTACAAACGGATATCGTCCAGGTCTTCCTGGCCATTGTCTTTATCAACCATGGCGTAACGAGCACGAGCACTCAGGCCATCCAGGGCGCCGGAAAATGCATACTGCACACTGAAGTCGGTTTCGTTGATGGTGCTGGCCGGGGCATCATAAAGAGCATAAAAGACATAGGCATCCAGGCCTTTGACGCCGACCTTGCTGAAGTCATAGGACAGCCGCAGAGCATACGCGTCTTCGTCGCTGCGATCACCAGACAGAGAATCACCAGAGTTGACGACCTGCTGGATGATAATTTTGCCGTAACCCCAGGGATCGCGGATGGAATCATCACCGGTTTTGGCATAAAAGCCGGTCAGGTCAAAACCAAAGGCACTGACGCCGGCATTAAAGCCGTACTGGTAGGTATCCAGTTCACCGTCCAGTTCGTCACCCTGAGATTTCTGGGTAAAGAAGGTCGGTGCGGCATGCAGCACATAAGCGTCCATTTTTTTGCTGAAATCAACTTTGAAATAGGTTTGGTTAAAGCTGTCGGGCATGGTGAAATACCAGGCCTGAACCTTGGTGTTGACGGCTTCGACCGGTAGTTTGTAAGCAGCGCCGGCAATATAGACATCGTCGGTAAAGGAGACGAATTCTTCGTCAACCCAGCCGAGGTTGTCCTTAAGGTAGTAACCCATCAGGGTCAGGTCCTTCACCGATTTGTTGACCACGGACAGACCCCGGTAGGATCTGTGGATCATCCGGATCGGGTGAATGTTCAGGAAGGGGGTATTAACTTCCTGGGCACCGATCTTGATGGTGGTGTCGAAGTAATGAGCCTGAAGGTAGTACTCCTGCAGCCGGGTGACGTTGGCATGATTCGGCGGTGCGGTCAGGCCGTAGTAAGTGCCTTTATCTTCATAGTCGCCAATACCGTTGGTGGTACCGACGGCCAGTCCGAGACTGATCCCCTTGAAAGAATCAGTTCTATAATAGAAAGCGCCACCCAGGGCGGTATCCTGATTATCTTTGGTGCCATTCTTGAAATCGCGGGTGAAGTTCATCAGGCTGATTTCACCTTTTAACGAGCCTTGCGCGAACATCTCCTTCAAGTTTTCTGCGGCCATAGCCGTGCTCGCCAGCCCGAAAGAGAGCAGCGCCACGATAAATAATTTAGCTTTCATAACCTATCCTTCCACAATTGATATCGAAAATGGATCAATATTGAAGTTTCGCTGCGAGCGGAAAACTCCGCTCGCAGCCATTCCAACAATAGTTCCCTAAGGGACAACGAATTTGAATCTCAAGTGACAGGGAGTACAGTAGTTCTCTGACTTCCGGTGCTGATGGTGGCAGTAATTACAGTTGGTTTCGGTCGCAAAGTGCCGGTTGTTATGGGGATTGGTCGGCTGCAGATTCGCGGTAGCTTTGGCCACCTCTTTGGTATCGTGACAGTCCAGACATTTGATCATCGGCACAGCTTCCCGTTGGCTATCAGCGCCGTGGCAATCCGCACAGGTCACGCCTTGGCTGGCATGGAACTGATCCAGCAGCATGGCATCTTTTGCAAAGGCGCCACTGGCAAAGACACCACCCAGAATCAACAGCAATGCCAGGGCAAACACGAGCTTATGCATATGTAGAGTTTTCGTATTCATGGTTTCTCCCGTATAATTCATATCTTAGTAAGAACGGCCGTAACCGCTCCATCATCCGGTATACGTAAGAGCTGAGGCCTAAAGCTTGGCGACTCGCTTGCCGGTCAGGTAGCCGAAGGTATAACATCTGCCCAGCGACAGCCCGAAGACGGTCAGCGGATAGTCGACACCACCGTAGAAGCCACCGCCGAGGTTGCCGACGATATGCAGACCGCCGATCGGTTGACCATCGGCATTGAGGGCCTCATGATGTTCGTTGACCAACATACCTGAAGTAATGGCGGAAATACGCACTCTGCGGTGAATCCCGTAGAACGGTCCTTTTTCGACCGGAGCCATTTTGTCAGCCGGCTTGCCGAAATCATCATCCTTGCCTGCTTTGCACAGTTCGTTGTAGCGCTTGACGCTGGCGACGAAAGTTTTCGGATCGCATTCGAGCTTTTTGGCCAGTTCTTCCAGGGTATCAGCGACATAGGTATTCGTCTGGGACGGAAACACGCCATGCTTGGGAGAGGGATCCTCCGGCATATAGTTTTTCAGGCCTTCCGGCGGAACCAGCTTGCCCGGCCATTTCGCAGCCTGAGTCATGTAGTTGGAATCGAACACCTGTGAATAGTGGCCGGCATTTTCGGCGTCACGCAGGTAGTTGTTGAGCAGCGACATGGCAACGGTCTCGTTGACGAAACGCTCACCTTTGCGATTGACGGCCAGAAACGGCATATCGCACATGGAAGCCGGGCCGGCGTCGAAGTCGTGCAGCATTTTGGTGTGACCGATCGGCTCGATGACGCCACCGGCCCAATAAGCCATGGAGAAACCGTCACCGGTCCGGTCCATCTGCTTGCGCAGGAAATGTTTCAGGTCGGGGATGAAATAGTTACACATTGCTTCGTTGTTCTGATAATCCCCGCAAGCCAGGATAACGCCCTTCTTGGCCATAAAGCGGTAGTATTTACCGTCGCGGTATTTGGCAATAACCCCGATCACTCGCCCGGACTTTTCCTGAACCAGTTGGGTCGCCGGCATATTGAAGAAGAACTTGACCCCGGCTTGTTCGGCAGTTTTGCCCAAAGCACGCATGCCGTCACCGGTGGTGTAAGGCTTGGGACCGAAAAAAGAGGTCACATAATTCATGGTATAACCGTTGACGGTTTTGATACCATGCTGGGGTGCTGTTCCCTGGTTAACGACAGTTGCGCCGCCTTTTTTAGCGCGATCGATAACCCACGAAACCGCCTCACCTGAATTGTAGGCCCAGGACCGAATCAATGCCGGATTGGCACGATGATCATTGTCGCCAATAAGACGTGAGACCAATGCTTCAATACCGGCCTGGTCACTGGTCTTCAGATCGATACCGGAACCGGTATTTCCCTGAGCAACAATGATCGACTGTTTTTGCAGCACGGCAACCTTGGCACCATTTTCCGCGGCTGACAGGGCTGCGGGAACCCCGGAGGCACCGGCACCGACCACAACCACATCAAAGGTTTTGGTCGCCGCGATATCCTTTTCCGTGATCAGTTCGGGCTTAGGCATGAACTGCAGGGTTGCGCCGCCATCCGAGCTCTTGGCAAATTCGCCACACTCGTCAATCGGGGCAGCCTCAGCCCGGGTCCCGGACAGGCCGGACAGGCCGATCAGGCCGACCCCTGCTCCAACAGCTGTCCGCGACAAGAAGCTGCGTCGAGAGATACCATTTTGGAGGACATTCGCAGTGTATTGCTCCGCTGCTTTTTCTTCCGGTGATTTGTCTTTGCTCATCTCTTCTACTCCTTTTCCATCGAAGGGTCATGACGCGCCGACCCCCCGAGCAGGAGGACAACGTCTTGTCATGACAGGTAAAAAATAAGAGTTCAAAACGTTCTGACTGCACCCGACGTCAACATTGCCAAAGCAAGAAGTCGCTTAAAAACCGCCCTGTCATCGTGGCAGAATCGTGATAGGGCCAACGCTTATGGCACAGTCAAACGCCGAGCCTAACCTTTTACTTACATAATGCATGCCAGTGCTAACCACCTGAATTTCAGTCGATAATTATTCTAGTCATTGACAGATCCTTTCAAAATGGTAGAGTGCCCTATCAATTCGAAAGGATCATTATGCAAGCACTGGATCTCGATCTCAGAGAACTCTTGAACCGGGTACCGGACACCGGCATCATTCAGTTTATGGGCCGCCGGGTTCTGCTCTTCGATGCCCTGGCCCACGGTCTGTTTCGCAAGGAACTGCTCGACGCCTTCGGCAGCAATGTCACCAGAACCATCCTGACCAAATTCGGCTATGCTCATGGCTGGCGCACCGCCGAACGACTCTGGCGGGAGGCCCCGGAACTGTTCGAAGACAGCTGGGCAGGTCCCCACCTGCACGCCCTGCATGGGCTGATGACCCCTCTCAGTAATATCCGCATGGATGGAAGAGACAATAATCCACTGGTCTCCGGCTCCTGGAAGGACTCCTATGAAGCCGAGCAACATACTCTCCATTTCGGTAAGACCGATGAGCCGGTGTGCTGGACTCTGACCGGCTTTGCCAGCGGCTATGTATCAAAACGAACCGGTCGGGATGTGTTCTTTCGGGAAGTCCAGTGCTGCGCCAAAGGCGATCCGGTCTGCCGAGTGGAAGGTCGTTACAAGGAGGACTGGGGGGCCGAGATAGAAGAGCTACTCCCCTATTACGAGCTGAAATCACCGGACAAGGTTCTGTCCGAACTCACCGCAAAATTAAAGTCAGTGGAGAGCAATCTAAAAGCAAAACAGAAGCAACTCTCCAGCCTGGATGACAGCGAGGAACAGACCGGCCTGGTCTGCCATAGCCCGGTCATGCGCAAAACCGTCAATATTGCCAAACGGATTGCCAAGGTCGACTCGTCCATCGTGATCAGCGGAGAAACCGGGGTCGGCAAAGAGAAGATCGCCAGCCTGATTCACCGGGAATCAAACCGGGCGGATCGACCGTTCATCGCCATCAACTGTGGCGCAGTAACCGAAAGTCTGCTGGAAAGCGAACTGTTCGGCTATGTCAAGGGTGCGTTTACCGGTGCCTATAAAAACACTGCCGGCTTTTTCGAGGCGGTTAACGGCGGCACCCTGTTCCTTGATGAAATCGGCGAGATTTCCCAGGGGATGCAGGTCAAGATCCTGCGGGTTCTGCAGGAAAGGGAAATCAGACGGGTTGGCGATAGCAACTCGCGGCCGGTCGATTTTCGGCTGGTTGCGGCAACCAACCGCAATCTGGCCGAAGAAGTCGCCCAGGGCAATTTTCGCCAGGATCTGTATTACCGACTGCGGGTTATCGAGCTGAAAATGCCGCCGTTACGGAACCGGCGGGAAGACATTCTCCCTCTGGCCAGAAAGTTCCTCGATGAAACCGCAGCCCGCAGTAACCGACGAATCACCGGTTTTACCACCAAGGCCGCCGATCATCTGCTCTGTCATACCTGGCCGGGCAATGTTCGTGAGCTGCAGAATGTCATTGAATTCGCTGTAGCGCTGAGTCCAGGGGAACGGATCGATATCGAGGACCTGCCGGAAGACCTCTGCGATAAAAAATGCAAAGAAGCCTTATCCGGTAGCCACAGCTATTCCCTGGAAGAGGTCGAAAAGCAGCATATTCTCGCGACCCTGAAGTGTACCGGTGGGAACAAAACCAAGGCGGCGGAAGTCCTCGGAATCGGCATCACCACCCTCTACCGCAAGCTGAGCAGTTACGGGGAATCAGCCTGAAATGACGAACGCCTTGGCTCGCCAAGGCGTAAAAAACTTTTGCCGCTACGATTCATCCAGAAGTGCGCCCCGCAGGTCAATAATGGCCAGGACGAGAAACCCGAACGAGCCGGTCTCAGCGCCGGAAGGACTGTCAATAATACCAAAGCGAGCGGTTGAAACCGCTCGCTTTGGTGTCTTAATCTGAAACTAAAAACCTCAACTGAGCCTTAGGGCTTCGGAATGCCAAAATCTGCAGGATTGTTTTTACCGGCACCTGAATCCCAGATCAGCCATGACATTTGTGAACGCCAGTTGTTCATAAACTCCTGGGCTTTTGCTCCCGTCAGGCCGAGAATTGAAAGGCCGTTAAGGTTGGCATAGTCAATGAACTTTTGATCGGTTATGGCCTGCTGGTAAGCCTTGGTCAGGGTATCGATGATCGGTTGAGGCGTTCCTTTTTTTACGAACACGCCATAGAAGAATCCGGAAGCTTTCATGATGTCATTAAAGGCCGGATTCAGTTCGGTGATATAGGGAACCTCTTTCAGGGTATCGTTGGGCGAGTTTTTCATGATCGCCAGTGCCCGCAAATCGCCATTTTTGACATATTGAACCGCAGCCCCGACAGCCAGGCCACTAACATCAAGCTGCTTTCCAAGTAAGGCCGTGATCAGGGGGCCGTCACCGTTAAAAGCGACAGGGTTGAAATCAACACCTTCAACTTTTTTGATCAGTTTTGAGGTCACCCAAGGTTGCCCACCGACACCACTGATGCCGATTGACAGCTGGCTGGGTTTTGCTTTAGCAGCGGCAATCAGGTCAGCATAAGTTTTGATAGGAGAGTCCTTCGGCACAACAATGACCGTTGAACCCTGCACGAAAAGCATGATTGGATAAAATTCGTCGTAGCTCAAGGTCGACAGACCAAGGACTTGATAGAGCTGCGGGTTTTCGGCGTGAAACAGCAGCGTATAACCGTCGGCTTTAGCGGCATAAGCAGCCTGGGTGGCAATGGCGCCGGTCGCTCCGGTTCTATTTGCCAAAACAATTGATTGGCCCAGTGCTTTCTCGGCCAGCGGCGTGACCAGCCGCGAAACCGTGTCAGTACCACCGCCAGCGCCCCAGGCAATGTAACCGTTGATAGGGTGAGAAGGATAGTCTGCCGCGCTGACCGTGCCAGTCCACAAAAGTCCCGCAACCAGAACCATTGCTAACCATTTCAAACTCTTCATGTTTGATCTCCTTTGATGAAAAAACACCCGATGAAACACACAACAACCAGTTAGTTTCCATCCGGAAACGGCTTTTCCCCGCTATAGCGGCCTCAAACTGCAGGCTGACTTGTGCGGCGTAACGGTGTACGCCTCCGCGCAAGCCTTTGATGTCCTTGCCACAACGGAAAACTGCTCGTTTCCAATCTGAAAACTTAACTATTTCCATTCGGAGTTTCCGGATGGAAACCAGTTAGTCCATTAATTGGTGCGGCTATTGAACCGCACCAAGCATCAGCGATTGAAGGTAGACTGCCGCTTCCTTGCGCGAATACCTTATTTCGATATCCCTGGCAATAAGGATATCTGGGCCAAGTTTGCTGGCGTCAATATCCCGTTGAATTTTTTCAAACACAATCTCCTGCTGCTCTGCCGCAAGCCCCTTAAGAAAAACCTGCGGAAACTCCTTGACCAATTCCCGGTAATAGTCTTTGCGTCCTGCATCCGTCAGTAAGTGACTGGCATTGCCATTGTCAGCGCTGAACATCACCCGGGCCAGTTTCCGGCAAGGCACGGTGACATCGTATTCCCGGCCGGCTTTTTTTGCCTCATCATACTCCGCTGCAGCAAACCGGGCGAAAGAGATCATGGCTTTGCTATGCACGCGTCGCCAGGGATGCATGGTGTAAAGACGAAAGCGGACCGTCATGTAAATAGCGACAACCAAAAACGGTATATAGAGCAGCCACACCACCGGACCAGTCAAGAGGTTGATACCGACAGCACAGCCAACAAGGATCAGAACCGAGATCCAGCCGAAGCCCAAAAACCAAGAAATATGCAGGTTCACGTGTTCTCCTGAAATGAGGTCAGGCGTCTGTTTTTCCCCAAAGACGCTTGATCCGGGCCATAAGCTTCGGGCTCGAAACAATGACCGTCAAGATCATTATCGCAAGAATGACCAAAGGCACGACATTACTCACCATGCCCAGGAAAAATTGGGGGGCACTGCCGTGGGCCAGCTGGATACCCCGCCGAAAATTTTCATCGATAATTGGCGTTAAAATGACCCCCAGCACCAATGGTGCCACCGGGTAGTCATAGCGTTTCATAAAGTAGCCAAGGATACCAAACGCGATCATCCAATAAATATCAGTGATGTTGTTCTGGATGGAATAGCCGCCGACAAAGGTCAGCACCACGATAATGGGGATGATATAGGGTTTGGGAATTTCGACGATTTTGCTGAAGGCGCGAATACCGGTCATGCCCCAGACATAGAGGAAAACATTGGCAATAAGCAGCGAACCAACGACAAACCAGAAAAACTGGGGTTGCTCACGCATCAACATCGGGCCAGGCCTCAGGCCATGGATAATAAGCGCCCCGATTAACACCGCCGTCACTGAATCGCCCGGAATGCCCAGCGTCATCATCGGCACGAAGGCGCCGCCAATGGCCGCATTGGCAGCCGCTTCCGGGGCGATCAAGCCCTGATAGGCGCCCTGACCGAAAGGCTTGGGATAAGGGTTCTTGACTGTCCGTTTAGCGTGATCATAAGCCATCAGCGCGGCGATATCACCACCGGTTCCCGGCAGGGCACCGACAATGACACCGATGGCGGAGGCACGCAACGTCAGAAACATATTATCCCAGACCGCCGTCCATTCCGGGGTAATTCGTGAGATACTCTGTTTAACGGCAACGGCTTTGGTCTGCAATTGCATCAGCGCTTCGGAAATCCCGAAAGTGCCGATCATAACAATGACGAAATGAATACCACCCAGCAGGTTCAGGGTTCCGAAAGTCATCCGCCCCTGTCCGGTTTCCGGATCCATCCCGATCAAACCGACCACAATGCCTAAGAAGGCGGCAATCAAGGCCTTGACCATGCTGCCTTCAGACAGGTTACCAACAAGAAACAACGCCATGAACGCCAGCAGGAAGTAATCCCGGGCCTGAAAAACCAGAGCCAGATTTGAAATCAGTGGAGCACACAGGGCTAAAATTAAAATACCAAGAAAATTACCGATAACAGCCTGCGTTGTGGAAAGCCCCATGGCCTGCCCTGCCATCCCCATTTTGGCCAGGGGATAACCGTCAAAGGTTGAGGCTACAGCGGCTGGAGCTCCTGGAATATTAAGCAGAATCCCGGCACGGGCTCCACCATAAACTCCACCGGTATAGATCCCAACCATCACGGCGAGAGCTGGCAGGACATCCCATGAAAAAGTAAAAGAAATCAGGATCGACACCGCCATGGTCACAGACAATCCCGGGATTGCCCCGACATAGAGACCGACCAATGTTCCTCCAGCAATCCAGCCAACCAGGCTTAGACTCATAAAAGGCTGAAGAAGTCCTTCCAACCCTGTGTACATAATACAGTTCCTCCTGTAACGCTTACGGCAGAACGACCTGGAACAAAGTCGAAAATATCAGATACAGAACGGCAAGAACTCCGGCTGAAACCACAATCTTCAAAAGCAGCTTCTTCGGTTCAAGCAGATACATAGTGACTACGAGGAATAAGAATGTGGCAGGAACAAAATGAATAGTTTCAACAATGAAACCGTAAATAGTGAGGGTTACCAGCAGGATAACGACTTCGCGATCAAACAGGTGGTGCATCAGGTCAGCAAAAGTCCCCTCCTTATAGCCTTTGCGGAAAAATTGGATAGCCAGCCCGGCAATCATCAGCAAAGTCATCGCTCCGGCAAGCTGAGGGATACTGCCCGGACCTGCACTCACCCCCTGGAAAAATCCTTCGCTGTATAACGAATCACCAAACAATGCCGCGCTGATAATAAATAGCACCAGCATCATTTTATATTCGCCTTTGGGGCGTTCGTGATCAGAGATTATCGAGCCGTCTTGTCCATGTTCGGTCATGTTTCATCCTTTACAAAATGCAGGAAAGGCGAGAAAAAATCACCAAACTGATCCTAACCAGCCAAGCCGAAATAGAGGAAATACCTATCCGACAAAAACAAGCCAAAGACTTCAGGTCGAAATTTTTCTCAGCTCTCAATTATCGTGAACGTTTTGACCTTCATTTGACTGCCAGGGACTGACGTAGCAGACTTGCGGCAGTAAAACTCTACAATAAACGTACGCCTTATCAGCACGGGCTTGTGCATTACATTAAGTTCCAGATAACGCTGTGACGACAAAAGGTTGTCACTGATTGTACATCTTCAAAATCTTCTCAACGAATACCGCTTGAACCTTTCTCGCAAAATATATGTCCTTCTGTGTAGGACGATAAAACTCACAGAAAGGATATTGATTTGAGATAAAAATGTCAAGAAGATAACGCCTTGGATCTATCAAGTCCAAAAGTCACGGTCAATTCCATTCCGCCGGAAAGATTCTCATCTCCCCAAAAGATCGAGTCCTCATGGATAAAATGTGGAGAGCACTTTCTGATTGGCAAGGTACGCTGACCTGTCGCATCATTTTTATTTTCTTCCTTGTCTTTTCCCAAGGCGAAGATTAATATGACACAAAATCCTATCAGAAAATATTCAATATTTACTAAAAGGATACAATCAGCCAGGCTCCGCTCCCGAAGTTCCCGCTCATCGGAAGCCCCTAAAAGGCACTGCGGTGAATTCTTGTAGCAGTGATCGGCCTTACCCCGGACCGCATCAGTGTCAAGCATAATCAGAATGACGGAGCAGAAATGAAGGCAGCGGTCTTAACCACTCAGTAGACAATTCAAATCAAAAAGGTCCAACAGCCCAAGATCAAAGCGGGTGAAGTCCTCATCGTGGTCGAATTGGTCGGCATATGCAGCTCGGATGGGTTTATCTTCCACGGCAAATATGACAAGCCCTGCCCCATTATTCCAGGCCATGAAGCCGTCGACAGAGTGCTTGCAGCCGGATCCGTCGCAAACAGATTCGAGTTTGGGCAAAGGGTGACCATTCCCCCCAACTGCTCCTGTGGCGAATGTGCTCTGTATCAACAGGGCCTGCGCAACATCTGTTCTGCAAACCGAACCATTGCCGTCCAGACAGACCTCCCTGGAGCAGTTGCGGACAACGCTGGAAAGCTTCAGCGATCCGTACCGAATGAAAACCCTGGTCAGGTTTACCGGTAGCACCGCCTGACCCTACGTGACCCGCGAGCACCGCTGTGCGCCTAAAAAGACGGACAAATTCATGCCGAAACAGCAATCAATCTCCGTACCCCAGGTCGATTCCGTCAGCAAAGCGTTGCAAATCCTGGATTGTTTTACCAGCAGGACCGCTGAGCTGCCGCTGAAAGAATTGTGCCTTCAAACCGGACTCTATAAAAGCCGGGTCCACCGCCTCTGTGCGACCCTGCTTAAAGCAGGCTATCTGGTCAGGTCGTCACGCACCAACTATTGCCTGGGACCCAAGGTCCTGGCCTTGGGAAAAACCTACGAAAAAACCAATTCCCTGCGCTCGGTTGCTTCTTTTCATATGAAACAGCTGGCCGAAGAAACGGGTGAATCAACGGTCCTCTATCTGCTGGACAATTACAAGTGCATGTGTCTTGCCCGCGAAATGGGGGCATCCCGCTTGATCTTTTCCATCAGCGAAGGAGATTATTCAGAACCCACTCCGACCGCTGCCGGTCGGGTTCTGCTGGCATTTTCCGATCCCGCCATCGTTGACCGGATCCTGGCCGCGGCTCCGAAAACGCCCTTTACGTCGCGGACCAAAACCAAGATTGAAGATATTAAAAAGGATCTCCAGCAGATCAGGAAACAAGGTTACGGTATCGATGATCAGGAGTTGGAGGATGGCATAGCTGCTATTGCGGCCCCGATCTTCGATTACGAGAATAAGCTGTCCGCGGCTCTGGCTGTCGCCGGCCCGGCCTATCGGTTCACCTCAGACTATAAAAAGGAGGTCCTGACCAGGCTCCTGCACACAGCCGGAAAAATCTCCCTGATGCTGGGAAATGCATAACCCATCGGAATACCTGGGGAGTTTCATACTGCAGGGGCAACTGACAAAAAAATGAGTAAAATGACGCAGGAGGAAACCTGGTCCTGACCCAAGGGGAATGGCGTTAAGCTGCCGGCGGAGAAAAAATCTTTTCCATAAGGCGATCGGACGAGACGTCAAGTTTCGATTCCTGCACCAGACACTTATGCAAACCACTCTTATCTGCGTCCGTAATATTCTGATAAGCGACAGCGAAGCCGTCGTCAAACAAGCGAACAACCCGTACCTCGATTTCAAAATCCCGATGCGCAGATTTTTTATCGGCCAAGGTGAACGCCACCGCCCCCTCCTGCCCGACAACGGGGCGCGGTTCCGAACATTTTATCGCACAGCCGCTCACCGAGATATTGATGATTGTCCCCATCAAAGAGCCAATCTCGGTACGCAGCTCGATCGATTTGTCCAGCAATATATAGCGGAGACCCTCCCGTTGACAGGACCCATCCAGAAACTCTTCGGCCTCCGCCATCGTCTTGACATAAATGCTACTGTACCCGGGCAAGCGGGAGGCAAGATTGATAGCCTGCTGATAAATCAGGTTTTTGGTATTAACGACCCGGATGACTTTGCCGACATTGCAGCCGGCAAGGTAATGCATCACCCTGCGAAAAGTGGGAATGGCCGCCAGATGGCTAAGATGACAGTTGGTAAGATCCGTGATAACCCCGAAGCCCGGTTTGAGATCCGCGACCCCGAAGCGCACATCGGTGAAAAAACCCTCCAGATCAGCTTTGGTGATGTCGCCGCCGATGATGCAGTACAACCGGTTCCGAGCCATATCGACACGCACCTTCAGTTTGCTTTGGGGAACCGCCATGCTTGACCTCAAAGAAAAATAAAACAAATCTAAGCTTAGATTTTTAAAATTATATTATATTTATCGAAAACTCAACTTTTTTACACCCCTTTTTTACCGAACACGTCAAAATGAAATTGTTTTGGTCCCAAGTCCCCTATTTCAAGCGGGCAGTCATTTTCCCAGAGACGACCCTGCGGCGCGGCTCCGGGCCATCCCCGGCCGGGAGCGAACAATCACAGTAAGCAAGAGGAGCACTCTCCCCTCACTTCGAAGGCTTGCCGTTATTGCGCTATAATAGCGGGAAGACAATAACAGCTCTCTCCTTGTCCTTTCTCAAAACTGCCGAGCTGTTCGGATTTGTTCGCAAAAACCAGCATCAACTTATTTTTCTGGCCCGATTAACTGAAAAGTTCCATCCCTGCGGAAAGGAGAGCCTTATGATCACCCGTCAACAGCTGCGTCACGCCCTGGTCATGTTCATAGTTATCACGATTTGTTCCGGGATCATGCCGACACATGCCGGAGCGCAGGGTTATGCAAACTCCCTGCACAGCGTCAACAGCTTCGCGGCGGTCTATGATGTCAGCCAAGGGAACCCGCGTGCTGCCGAAGCGGTTTTTTGGGCGGTCAGGAATTCCTATGAAAATGCGTCAGTCAATAAGTTGGCAACACCGCCGCACATTGCCGTCGTCTTCCGCGGACCGGCCGCAAAACTGATCTCCACCGAGCGTAATACCGTTGACCCCGACCAGCAGGAAGCCGTGGAAAAATTCCAGGCAACGCTACGGCAGATGAAAAAGGCTGGCGTGACCCTGGAGGTTTGCCTGTATGCTGTCAAACTTGCTGGCCTGGACAAGGCTAAGCTCATGCCGGAGATCAATCAGGTCGACAACGGTTTCGTATCCATCATCGGCTATCAGATGCAGGGATATGCGGTCATCCATATCCCCTGACTCCGGAACGGCCCTGGCTTGAACTTTTCACCCGAGAGAACAAGAATAGAGAAGAACCATGAAAATTGAACTGCATGAACAACGTCGGCAGCATTTGACGGACAAGATCCAGGCCTATTTCCGCACTGAATTCGATGACCCGATTGGTGAACTGAAGGCGGGGTTGCTTATCGATTTTTTCGTGGAACAGCTTGGCCCGCAAATCTACAACCAAGCGATTGCCGATGCCCAGACCTTCATTCAGGACAAACTGATCGATCTGGAGCACATCCTGTTTATTCAGGAATAGAGTCAGCCCAGCAGATTGCGGATGGACTCGCTCAGCGCTTCCAGCAGGTAGGGTTTCTGCAGGAAAGCGCCAGCGTGATGATCCGCCAATTTCCTGGCAATGGCCAGCTCATTGTAGCCGCTGGAAATGATCACTTTGACATCTGCGTTGATTTTTTTCAGTTCCTGCAGGCATTGTTCACCATCCATCTTCGGCATGGTCAGATCGAGGATAACAAAATCGATATCCTCTTCCCTGCGGTAAGTCTGCAGGGCCTCTTTGCCGTCGTTGCAGGTCAGGACGGAGAACCCAAGTTCCCTGAGCAGCTCCGTGCCGATATCGCGAATAGCCTCTTCGTCGTCAACCAGCAGAACCTTGCCCCGGCCCTGCCAGCCCGCTTGTAGTACTGGTCTGGATTGAAGCAGCGGCAGCTTTTCGGCGACGGGCAAGAGGACCCTGAACAACGTCCCCTCCCCCGGCACACTGGTCACCTTGATAACCCCGCGGTGACTGCGGATGATCCCCAGCACGGCCGCCAGGCCCAGACCACGCCCGGTAAATTTGGTACTGAAGAAGGGATCGAAAAGTTTGGACATGGTCAACGCGTCCATTCCGCAGCCGGAATCGGCAACCTCCAGGCTGACATAATCACCGGCCTGGGGCTCACCATCGATTAAATCGCTGGCCAGCTCGGCCTTGTCACAGTAAAGACTGGCGGTTGTCATACTGATCACCCCCCCGGCATCACCGATCGCCTCCGCAGCATTGATCACCAGGTTCATGATGATTTGCCTGATTTGGGCGGCATCCGCGGAAATCAGTGGCAACGGTCGTTGCAGATCGACCCGCAACTCGGCTTTTTTGCCGATGGAAACCTCAAGGATGTCCAAACTGTCTTGCAGCAGATGATTCAGGTCCAGAGTTTCCGCCTGGAATTGCCCTTTCCCGGTATAATCCAGCATCTGCCGAATCAACGCGGCGGCTCGGTCGGCAGCCTGCTTGATGCGCTCTAAATGGTCAACCGGTGAAGCATTTTTCTGAATCCGCCGCAACGCCATCTCGGTGTTGCCGGTGATTGCCATCAGGATATTGTTGAAATCATGGGCAATCCCCCCGGCCAGCACCCCGAGGCTTTCCAGTTTCTGCGCATGCAGTAGCTGTTTTTCCAGCTGCAGGCGGTTTTTTTCCGCCTCGATCCGATCAGTAATGTCGATATTATATCCCGCCAGCAGGTTACCCGATTCCTGGGGAATCGGAAACTTGATGGAGGTGTACGTCCGCCCCTGATATTCTTCTTCAAGTTCAAGGACCCTGTTTTCAGAAACAACCAGCCAATCGTCCGCCGTCACCTTGGCCGCCACCTCCGCCGGCAGCAATTCGGACATGGTTTTCCCAACCACCTCGGCACTGCTCAACCCAAACACCTCCTTGCAGTTATCACTGGCGCGCAAAACCCGGCTTTCGGTCTGAGTCACTTCCTTGATAAAGGTGTAGACAGGGGAATACTTCATGAACGTGTCGAGGAGAAGATGGGTATTTTTCCGCTCCGTTTCCGCCATTTTCAAATCGGTGACATCATGGTGAATGGCCAGGATTAACGGCTGTTGGGCCTGCAGTTCGATCCGCTGCAGAGACACAAAGATATGCCGCCGTTCCCCCATCCTGCTCCGATGCACCGCTTCAAAACGCACTCTGCCCTCTTTGCGCAGAATGGCCCGATAGCGCTCAGCATCGGTAGCAGCGCTGGCCACAAAAAAGTCCGGCACCGACAGTTGAGCGAATTCCGCGCGGCTATACCCCAACTGGCCACAAGCGGCAGCATTAAACTGAAACGGCTTAAGGCTGTCCTGCTCAAACAGGACCACCCCATCGGGCAACTGCTCGAACAGAGTACGGTAGAGCAGCTCCGAGTCCTGGATGCGGCGGGCCATTTCCTGCAGGTTTTCCGACAGGCGGTTGATCTCATCGATGGAAGAAACAGGCCACTCTCCGCCCTGATCCCCTTTAGCCACTTTCCGGGCATGATCGGTCAATGCCGCGAAGCGCAGGGCCAGTTTGCGAGCGAGCAGAAACGACGCCAATAGCCCGGCCACAAAAGCAGCAACCACACCGCTGAGCACTATTTTGCCGAGGTTCCAGATAGTGCGATAAGCGACCGCCGTCGGTCTGGCGACCAGAATATGCCAATCGACTCCGGAAATCGGCAGCACGGTGCCAATCATGTCTTTGCCGGCAAAATTGAACAGCTCGGTCACCTGGTCTTCGTAGGCAATGCTGGATTTAACCAGTGGCAGATTGGCAACGTTATGCTGTTGAGCGGTATAGACCCCGTTATTATCCGCAACAATCTGGCCATAATGATCGACTACAAAAATAAGGTTATCGTCACTCTGACTGATTTGCCGAAGGAATCGGGTGAGAAAATCCAGGTCAACTTCGCCGATAAAGGTCACCCCGTCACTGCGCAGGCCATAAGCGGAAACCAGGCCACCATGAATAACGGAAAGAAAGGTTTTCGACCAATGCGGGTGACCGTCCTGCGCCAATTCACGGAACAGTGGATTGGCCGAGAGATCGAGGGCAGCCAGGTCCTGGCGGTGTTTTTTTCCTTCCCCTTTCAAGGCCACGTCAATGACGGTTCCGTCAGCACCAATCAGATAAATACTGTTGATGCTCTTCGTCGTATCAAGCAGATCGTCAAGCTGCCGCCAGTGCCCGGAGTCTGCGGCAAAATCCCGATACATGGCCGCGGCCAGCTGAACCATGGAGGGTCCTTCCTGCAGATAACTGTCCACCTGCTTGCTCACCGCCCGGGCCAATTCGGCCTGGCGCTGTTCAATATCGGCACGAACCTGGGGAGGAATCCAGATGCCTCCAAAAACCACCAGGACGACAGAAGGCAGGAAAATGGCGACCAGCAGGTAACCGGCCAGGATTCTGCGCAAGGAATAGCTGGCCATCGGCTACTCCAACTTGGCAAAGTGATAATTACGGATCACGGAAATATTGACTTCCCGTTCTGAATCTCCGAAACGATCAATTTTGAACTCTTGCTGAACCCCTTGAAACCGGCTCATTCTCAAGATGGTATGTTTTAAAGATTCCCCATCAGCGCGCGCTTTGATTGCGGCAATGGCCACCTGGGCAGCATCATACCCGGCAAGGGCGGCAAAACCGATCGGGTGGTGGAAACGCTCAAGATAAGCGCTCTGAAAATCTATAAAGACCTGGGAACGGTCCATGGTATCCATGAATTGAGAAACCACAACGTCTTCGGAAGCTTTGCCCGCCAATTCGATAAAACGTTCCGTCGAAGCCCACTCGGACATGGCGATTTTCTGACCGGGAGCAAGTTTATTCACCTGCTGGCAGATCAGTGCGGCATCCACGGCATTAGCGATAATCAGCACCAGATCAGCATCAGCAGCCACCAGGTCCTTCACCAACGGCAAAAAAACCGTGTCTTGCCCCGATTCAAAGGGCCGGATATCGACCAGCTTGCCGCCGAGACCTTCAAACGTCGCCCGGAAATCATTCAACCAGCTTTCCGTGTAAGCAAGATTGCTGCGGTCATAAATGGCCGCGACTGTCCTGGCCCCTCGCTGCTGAAACTGGTAGCGGGCACTTTTCGCTGCATACTCCCGGGTGGTTGCGGTCACCCGCACAAAAAAATCATCGATCCCGAACAGCTCTTTCGTGGTCACCGTGGGGCTGAGCAGGACTGTCCGGGCCTTGTTCATCTGCGGCAATACCGCCATGGCCATGGCGCTGGTCATCGGGCCGATGATCAGTTCGACCTTTTGGCTAAGCAAATCGTTGACGGCCTGCCTCGCTGTTGCCGGGTTTTGCTGATCATCTTTCACTACCAGCTCAATCAATCTGCCGCCAATACCTCCTGCCGCATTGACCTTCTCCACCGCCAATTGAACGCCGTTGCGGCCACCGACTCCCAAATCGGCAACCCGGCCGGAGAGCCCCCCGATAAAACCGATCTTGATCGGCTCCTTCCGCTCACATGAAGACAGCAGAAGCAGGCTCACCACCCCTACGATCAAGGTCAGAAACGCGGCCGCTTTCATGAGATCACCTCACAGGCAGGGATACGGATAAAAAGATATTGAAAATTTGTTGAATTGTCTCACAAAAGGGAGGGAAGAGACAAAGGAAACATCAAACGGCCCGGAACCGTTGTGTTCCCGCTGCCCATAGCGGGAGAAGATGCCGGAAGCAATCGTTTAGAATTATGCTCGTTGCCGTAACCAAATGGGCCTGGATCAGCAGCAACCGGCTTTGCCACGGCAAAGCAAAAGCCAGAGGCCCAGGCAAGCTGTCGATGACCGAAAAGAGTAAGCCACAACAAAAACTCCGTGCAAGGCAAGATCTAGTTAATCGACTTTGATGCCGAAGCGCAGGACCCGACTGGCGTTGAGCTTATTCTCAAGACCGATCCGGCGGAGCGCCTCGGCGGCGCGATCGGCAATGGCCTCCTGACAGGCGGTGGTGCCACCAAGCCGGCCGAACTGCAGACAAAGGTCGATGATCCGCGACAGCTCCGGTTCCTTGAGCTTTTTGAACAGCGCCACATACTCGGCCACCGAACCCTGCGCCAGCAGCGCCTCATCCTCGTCGGCAGGGGCATCACCGGCCAGCAGGTGGCGGCAGGTATCCTCCAGCGAACGGAGCCCTTTGCGGGCCTGGAAGGTCTGCTCGAACTTGGTGATCACCTCGGCGTCTTTAATCGCTCCCGCCCACAGCCTGGAATCGAGATTGAACAGCTCCACTTCCGCTTTTCTTTTCTCGATATACAGATCAATGATCCTGGTCGCCAGGGCATCCTTGCCCAGGTTGCGCAACAGGCGGACCGCACCGTCCAGGTTAGCCGGGCTGATGAACCTGGCGTTGTCTTTGAAACTCTCGGAGAGACAGCCGATCACCTCCCGGCTGTTGTCTGCAAAGGACTCATTGAATTTGCGCCAGGCCGCCTGAAAGGAGCTTTGCGACCGGTCGGCCCGTAACTTTTCGTTAAACACCTCCGCCTCTTTGCGCAACCAGGCTTCGTCAAGGTAACCGTTTTCCACGAAGCGGGCCATCGGGGCATCAAAATCGTCGAAGGAATAATTATCGTAACGGCGCAAGACGGCGCACCAACTCTGCTGCTGAGTGGTCAAGGCGGTATCGTCAAGATCGCTGAAGCTGCTGTTGCGGCCGAGCACAAACTGATAATCCGGAATATCCTGCGCTCGGCTGTAATAACACCAGGCCAAGAGGGCCAGGGAATGCAGGGCCCGCTTCAGGACTTGGTCCTCGTAATCGTTAAGCACGGGAATAACGGCCAGCGCCAGTTTTTCGATCTTTTTGATAATGCGGATATTGTTGATGCCGAGCGTGACGATGTCATCCCCCAATAGCCGGGCCACCCGGTCCCGGGTCAGGGCGATGCCGACACACTCTCTGGCGGTCGGCGCAAAACGCAGCTCGGTATCGATCACTTTTTCGCGCAGCTTGACATAGTCGAGGGAAGAGTCGCCACTTAAGCTTTCGTCATTGAGGATCAGGATGATCTTGCATTTTTTTTGTTCTTTCAGCTGGCTGATCAGCCCCAGGATATCCTGCGCGGCAATGCCGTGCCCCTTACGTTCAAAATCATCGATACAGACAAGCGCTTTTTCCAAGGAAAGAAACAGCAGCGAAGAAAAGACGTTGTGGTAAGCTTCCCGGGGCCATCGAGCGGGGATGAGGGGGAGGAAATGCTGCCCGATGCTGCGCGTTAATGCGTCGACATTGTTTCGGAATGTTTCAATGGTCGGTTTGCGACCGATCATTTTATCTTCGACCAGGTTTTCAAAATGGAAAATTTCAGATCGCTCAGGCTGTTGATCCCGAACAGGGAAACGTAGGAGTACTTGTACAACGCGACCTTCTGCTGATTTTTCGCCTGGAGCAGATACGTGTTCCAGGCATAGGTTTTGCCGACTCCCCAGGCCCCTTTGATCGACATGACTTCAGGCGCTTCGCTGGCCAGAAAACGCCTGATCTGCTGCGAAATGACCTCAATCGACATAACACCTCATCAATTCATGCAGCTGCCGGATTGGGTTGGCAGCCGGAAAAGCCGGCTCCCCTTTTGGACAAAGGGGTCGGCTATGATTCGGAATTAACTGGTTTCTGTCCGGAAACCGCCCTTTTCCGTAATCTCGGCGTCAATCTACGCATTTGATTGTGCGGCGTAAAGCACTACACCTCCGCACAAATGCTTGATTTCCTTGACCTTGCGAAAAATTTCTGGTTTCCAGATCAGAAACGTTACAGTACCCCACCGGAGTTTCCGGATGGAAACTAACTGGCGAACAATGCTTGCATCTGAGATCTGAATTTACCGGCGCCGCCATTGGCCGGATGACGGACCTTGGTAGCGCTAATCCCCAGGCGTTCCAACTGGGCCGCTGACTTTTCGCCAATGGCAATCACCTGCCTGAAGTTGCCCAGCTCCAGCAACTGCCGCAACACTTTGTGTCCGGCGACCAGTTCTTCATCGGTCGGGGTTCGATTGCTGAGCATCCCCCGCTGCGGATGATAGGGATGCCAGGGGAAAGCGTTCCAGAGCACCGCCCGGCGCGGATCGATCCCCTGATCGGCAAAAAAACCCCAGACAATAGTGGCGGTCGGTTCGGTAAAGCCCAATGGACGAACCTCCGGGGTACTGGTGCGTTGCGCCGCAATCCCCTTGAACACCATCTCGGGTTGCAGGTTTTTGGACTGCAAGCCGCCCAGCAGTAACCGCTCGGAGGTCATCGGTATCCCGCTGAAATGCCCCCCCTGGTAGCCGATCGCTTCGGCACAGAGCAGGCTGTCCGCAACCCCGATCCGCTCCTGCAGATAACTGTGAAGCTGGCGCCGGCGAATCTCGACTCCCTGCGGACCGAGATCGTACAGCGGATCGCTCTCACCCCAGGGATTGAAAACCGCCGGTCCGCGATAATCGGCCAACGAGGCCACAAATCGGTCAGGCATGGCAGATATCCTGAATCAAAATAAAAGGTTTGACGATCAACATCCGAAACGGTCGGGAACTCTCCCGTTCCCAGTCCTGCAGCTGCTCGGCCGAGGGCTTGCCAAGCAACCCGGTAGCGATCCATTGCTGGACCTGCGCGGCATCATCTTCGGCAACGGCAACCGCCGCCGTGACCAGATCCAGTTCGGCCGCAACCAGAATAAGAGCATCGCGCTGCAGGTGGATACGCAACTCCCGCCATGACACCTCGGCCAGATCATGCTTGAAATTATCTAATAAATTTGTCATAAACACTCACAACAAAAAAAATATTTTAATTATCAATCTCTGAAAAACCAGCAGCAGGTGCGGCGGCAATGGCTCAGGGCAAAGCAGAACCCCAGAAAAGGACTAAAGAAACTGGCTCGAAATCCGATATGAGCTAAATACTACCTCCACGATATGCCGGGACAAAACGAAACAATGGCTATTTCCATTTGAGCGGATAATAAATTGGGTTCCCAGAAAGTCGAACAACGCGTTGAGGTCGGCACCAAGCAGCTCGGTGAATTTATCACCGATGCATATGCCCTGAGCCTTTATCTGCGCAACAGCGAACTCGAGTGCAGTGCATCGATCACTGTCTATGAAACGAACGACAGCCTCCCCCCCGCCGAACTGATCACCATCCTGCAAAAACAGGGCATCACCACCACAGTCGACCTGGAACAGGTCGCCATTTTCTGCTCCCAGGCCGCCCAGGGGCAAAAACTGGAGTATTTCCCCCTGGCCCAGGGGCAGGCGCCCACTCCCGGAGAAGATGGCTGGTTCGAACTGATCGTCAACACCGGCAAGGAAAAAAGCGACCTGATCGAAGATGAAACCGGCCGGGTCGATTTCAAGTCCGTCCAGAGTTTCTCAAATATTGAACCGGGTCAGAAGATTGGGGTCATTTATCCGCCGACCCCGGGCGTAGCCGGGTTCACAGTGACCGGAAAACCGATTCCGGCCAAAGCCGGTCTGCCCAGCCGGTTGATTGCGGGCAGCGGCATCAAAATCAGTGACGACGGCACCCAGGTCATCGCGGAACGAGCCGGGCGAGCCGTGCTGGACAACCACGTCCTCAGCATCGCCGAAGAGATGGTGGTCACCGGTGACGTCGACTTGACGGTCGGCCATATTACTTTTAACGGCTTCGTCGATATCAAAGGTGACGTGCTGGATGATTTCCATATCACGGCCACCAAAGGGATCAATGTCACCGGAACCGTCGGCGCCTGTCAGATTCAAGCGGATGGGCCGGTCACCCTCGGCAGCATGGCCGGCAAGGGCATCGGCAAGGTCACCTGCAAAGGGACGTTCCGCAGCCGCTACCTTAACCAGGTCCAGATCGAATGTTGGGGCGACATTCATGTCGAGCATGAAGTCCGCAACTCCATTCTGAAAGCGACCGGCAGCATCCAGTGCCCGAAAGGTTTGCTTTCCGGTGGTGAAGCGGTCGCGCTGGAAGGCATCGAGGTGAAAACTCTCGGCGCCCGGGCCGGGGCGAAAACCTATGTCACCTCAGGCGTTTATTTCCCTGAAACCGACCGCTTGAAATTCCTTAGAACCCGTATCAAAAGCGTCATCGAACAGATCAAAAAAATCGGTGAAACCCTGTCTGCCTTGAACAAAAAGCCAATGTCCGCGTTGCGCAGTGCCTTGCGCGAAGCCATCGAACTGCGCATCGGCATTCTGACTCAGCGCCAGGTCAACCTGGACGAGGAACGCGAAGATCTCTCCGAGGAACTGTTAAGCTTTCAAGTGGCGGAACATAAGACCGCCAATCCCAAGATCAATGTCCTCGGATCGTTGAAAGAACGCGTGGTGATCAACCTCGGCGAGAGTAGCGAGGAATCGATGATGGAGGTTTCCGGCCCCACCTCCATCATCGAGAACACCAGTGCCGGCGGGCTGCGCTTCCTGACTTATTCCCCCCTCAAGGTTTCAGCTGAGAAGCTGCTGGAAGAAGAGCCGGAAGCGACCTGATTCCGGTGGGAATTCTTTCAGCCGGCTCTCTTGCGGACCCGCTCAATGACTGTGGCGGCAGCCTGATTGGCCGCATTGACGCAATCATTAAGACCGACACCGCCAAAGGCATTCCCGGTCAGAATCAGCTCGGGCATGGTCGCCAGCTGCTCCTTGATCGCTCCAACCCGGGCGGCCATGCCCCCGCGTATATTGGGGTATGGCATGGCGATGGCGAAAGATCCGCACGAATTCCGGCTCACATGTGATCCCCATGATCTGCCGCAGATCGGTCATGGTTTTGCTCTTGACCTCTTCCTCACTCAACTCGATGGCCGCCGGATTGGTCGCCCCCCCCATCATTGACCGCAGCAACACCTTCCCGGCTGGAGCGCGATTGGGGAAGATACTTGAATCCCACAGGGTGCCAAGAATACTTTTCCCTTCGGCCTTGGGAATCAGATAGCCGAAACCGTCCAGATCACGTTCAATCCGCTCCCGCTCGTAGCCGAAGCAAACGACATTCATCGTGGCATAGGGAATCTCTTTAAGCAGCTCAGCCGCAGCGCCACAAGACCGCTCCAACATCCCTGCAACGGCGAAAGCCGGAGCCGCAGTGACCACGATCTCAGCGTCGTACTGCTGTCCCCCGGCAGCGGTCAGGATAAAGCCGTCGTCTTTGGGCGCCAACTCACTGATCGTGCAGTCCAGCAACAACTCGCCCTGAAGAGCCGCGGCCGCAGCGTTGGTCAGGTCCTGGATGCCGCCGTTAAAAGAGGTCAAAACGCCGCCCGGACCAGCGGCACTGGCCACCACTTTGCCGGCCTTTTGTTCGGCCCGCTTCTGTTTGGCCAATTTCAGCATCGCTTTCAGCAAACCGCCGTATTGTTGTTCCAGTTCGTAAATCCGTGGGAAACAGCTTTTCAGACTCATGGTCTCCGGGTCACCGGCAAAAATGCCGGACACCATCGGCGCAATCAGTTTGTCCAGGGCCTCGCTGCCCAGGCGCCGGCGACCGAATTCGGCAAGGGTTTCATCCCCCTGGTCCTTGCGCTTGGGGACCAGCATTTCTCCGGCCAGGCGCAATTTCCCCGGCCACGAAATCAATCCCGACTTCAGAAACGAGGGGCCGTTCTCCGGCAGACGATGCAGCTCTTGTCCCGAATAAATAAACCGTTTCCGTGCATTGTCATCCGAACGGAGGAGCAAGTTGTCAACCCCCAGCTGTCGGCATAAATCCAGGGTCATCGGTTTATTATCGAGAAAACCGTTCGGTCCCCCACTCACAAATAAACCCATCCTCATGAATCGACCAGATCTTCCCGCCGCTGCGAGAGTCTTTCTCAAATACACGGGTTTCCACGGTCAAACCGGCACTCAGCGCCTGTTGTTCAATGGCGTAAGCCGTCGCCAATCCGGAAATACCGGCTCCGATTACAGCAATACGGGTCATAAAAGCTCCAGAAAAAAGCAGTTCATAGACTCTATTTCGGCCGCTTTACCTGCGACTCGCGGACGGGCTGATTTTTCAGCTGCCGCCCGCGCAAGACCATACCATAGATTTTTAACACATGAAATCGAATGGTTAAAAGATCTTGGAAAGAATTTTACCGGTCAACATATTCAGGGGATTGGAACGACTCAGAAACGGAAAGAGGCAGCGGCGGCGCGGACAGAGCAACTCCATCTTGCGCAGCAACAGCGGATGGCGCTGATAATGCAAGCCCTGTTGATAGAAATGCAGGGCTTTCGCTTCATAGCCGGCCACTTGATAAATCCGCCCCAGATTCAAATAAATCAGCGGATGAGTCCGATCAGCTTTGAGTGCTCGCAACGCCAAGTTGAGCGCCTTTTGCATGGTTTTTCGTTCACAGGCCAGGCAGTAGGCCTGATAAGACAACAGTAACGGGGTCATTTCGGCAGCCTTGAGTCGGCTGAACAGGTTCATGGCCAAAGCGGTATTGCCCTGTTCAACAGCAGCAATCCCTTCGGCAATGCTGACGCTCTCGACCGGGGCCGGGTGATCTTGTGCAAACATCTGGAGTACTCCTACTTTTCATTTCAGGTGGGCTCTCTACGCAACCACTCAGTTTATTTTCTTTTTTACCATTTTCAAGGTTTTTTTGTGTATAAGTTTTATCCTCGCCTGTATTTATTTAAACTTTATCCCCGGCAGCCTCTTGACGCTTTAAATCGCCACTTTTATATTAACGCTGTTCAGTCATTTCCAGGAGATCCATACCCATGGCAGAAGACTATTATCATACCCTCGGGGGTCGCACGAACCGCCGAGAGCGCAGAAATAAAAAAGGCCTATCGCAAACTGGCTCAGAAATATCACCCGGACAAGAATCCGGGCGATAAAAAAGCCGAGGACCAGTTTAAAAAAATCACCGAAGCTTATGCCGTTCTCTCCGACCCCGACAAGCGCCGGCAGTATGATCAGTTCGGGGCAGCGGGATTTCAGCAGCGCTACAGCCAGGAGGATATTTTCCGCAATATCAACCCCGGCGATATTTTCGGCAATGGCTTCGACGGGGAAGATTTGTTCAGCCAGCTGTTCGGCGGCGGCCGCAGGTCCAGAAGGCCGGTCAAAGGACAGGATTACTCAATGCAAATCAGTATCCCGTTTCGGTTGGCCGTGCAGGGCGGAGAACGCCGCATCGACTATCAATCCGAAGGGAAGGTCGAACAGATCAAGGTGCGCATTCCAGCAGGGATCGAAAGTGGCAGCAAACTGAGGGTTTCCGGTAAAGGCGGAGCGAACCCGGCCGGCGGCCCCCCCGGCGACCTGTTCCTGCATATCGATATTGAACCGGACCCGGTCTTTACCCGCGACGGCAATGATTTGCTGGTCAGAGCTGAGGTCCCGTTCAGCGGCGTCTGCCTGGGAACTTCCATTGAGGTTCCGACGCTGGACACCCCAAAACGCATCAAGGTTCCGGCCGGAATCCAACCCGGACAAAAGATCAGATTGCGGGGATATGGCGTAGCCGCTGCGGGGAAAAGACCAGCTGGCGATCTCTATGCCGTTATCGAAGTGTCCGTTCCCCGCAAATTGAGCCCGGAGCAAAAGGAACTGCTGGAACGTTTGCAGGATGTCGACCTTTAGCAGTCCTCGTTAATTCCGTCTGGTAACGCCACAGTAGAATGGACAAAGCCAAGACCAATTTACGCAGACATTGGCCTCATAAGAACTTGAAAAAACAAGCCTTCTCCGGAAGAACTCGCACAAGCATCAGGCCGGAGCGGCGCAATAAGCGACCCGGACCCGTCCGAACCAGCGCATTTTTTACTAGGCTGACAGAGCAGGTTTGGAATAGTATAGAGCCGCTTTGTAGCCGGAGAGTTGCCGGCCACAGAAGGAATGCCGTTATCGGCATTTTGTTTGCAATAACTGCCCATAACCGGAGCCCGAACCGTTAATGGCTCACACTGGGTCCCGGTCAATGACTTTCGGAAGCGAGCCGAACGTGTCACAGTATTGCTCAAGCAAAAAATTGCTCCTGACCTTGTTGACGCTGTTGTTCCTGCTGGTCGTCGGCGGGCTGACCAATGCATCGGCCTGTCTGCAGACCGGCAAATCATGCGCCCGACAGTGTTCAGCCGTAGCAACGCGGGTCAATGATTGTCATCCGGAGACATTCCGGCAGCTTGCTTCTTCGTTCTGCTGTCAGAGTGAATCCTGCCACAGGTCGGCCACCTTGCCGCGCGCACTGGGTGGCCCGGAATACCGGGCTCAATCCGCCAACGCCCATCTGCTCATTCATGATTCCCGGCCGCTGACTCCACAGCTCCGCACCTCTGCAGATTTGGCAAGCTTGACGGTTATGCCTGAACCGCAGCTTTTTTACCTGACCGCATCACTCGCCCCCCTGCAATCCCTCAGCAACTTACGCACTGTTGTCCTGCGGCATTGAATCTCCTGCTTTAGTACCGGTTGACCGGGCCAGGACGACTGGCTATATTGACCGAATCTGTCATATTTATATGGCGGATCAATTCTGTGTAGGAGATTTCAACTTTGGCTGAAAGACAAAAAGATTTTACCGACCGCGTCTGGGACTTCCTCTGTTCCCTGAAACTGACTATTATCCTGCTACTGCTGCTGGCGGTCACTTCAATCATCGGTACCGTGCTGCAGCAGAACGCCCCTGCCGCCGAATACATCCAGGAGTACGGGCAGAGTAACTATGAGTTGTTCAAGAGACTCCAGTTCATCGACATGTATCATTCGACCTGGTTTATCGGCATTCTGGCCCTGTTCAGCGTTAATCTGATCTGCTGTTCCATCAAAAACTTCCCCCGGGCCTGGCGCTTTATCAAGGAACCCACCCTGGTTCCCGGCCCCGGGCTGTTCAAAAATTCGGCTAACAGCACCGCGTTTACCGTCAAGGAAAGCCGGCAGCAGGTCGCCCAGAGAGTGACCGAATTCCTGAAAAAGGAATTTGCCAAACCGACCATGACCGAAAAAGATGGCCAGCTGTGCTTTTTTGCCCAGAAAGGAATCTATTCACGCTTCGGCGCCTACGTGACCCATGTGTCCATTCTGATCATCATGGCCGGAGCCATTATTGGCAATTTCTGGGGCTACAAAGCCTGGGTCAATATTGTCGAAGGAACGTCAATCAACAAGGTCGAGCTGCGCAGTGGCGGGGAGATTGATCTTGGCTTCACAGTACGCTGTGACGATTTCAACGTCAGTTATTACCCCGGCAGCAATCGCCCCAAGGATTACAACAGTGACCTGGTCATTATCCAAAATGGCAAGGAAGTCCTGAAAAAGAGAATTGAAGTCAACGATCCTCTGACCTACCAGGGCATCACCTTTTATCAGTCCAGTTACGGTCCCGCGGGAACGGCTGTTTTCAAGGTTCGGGTCACCGATAACGGCAGCGGCGACACTATGACAGTCAATGCCAAACAAGGACAGCATATCAACCTGCCCAACGGCTATTCTTTTGCAGTGACCAACTTTACCGACAATGACCGCAACTTCGGCCCGGCCATGCAGCTCCATGTCAACACCCCGGATGGCAAACACGGCTCCCCCTTCGTGGTCTGGCAGAACTTCCCTGAATTCGACGTCAAACGCGGCGGCACCTTCAGTTTTGCCCTGCTCGGTTTTGACCAGCCGCAGTTCACCGGGCTGCAGGTCGCCAAAGACCCGGGCGTCAATATCGTCTGGGCAGGCTGTTTCCTGATGGTCTTCGGCTCATTGACCGCCTTCTTCTTCTCCCATAAACGCCTCTGGGTTTGCCTGCAAGACGAAGGCGGCAAGACCAAAGTCCAGCTGGCCGGCAACGCCCACCGCAACCAACCAGGCTTTGCGCTGGCCTTTGAGGAGTTGCAGCAGAAATTTGAATCAGTCGTCAAAAATGAATCCCAAAAGAAGGAGGGATAATCCATGGATAGCGGACAATTACTCAATCTGACAACCGTTGCCTACTTTTCGGCAATGGTGCTGTTTTTTGCCTTTATCGCAACCAAGAACAAAACCGTGGCCCTGATCGCGACCCTTACCGCCCTGGCCGGGTTCCTGCTGCAGACCACGGCCCTCGGTTTTCGCTGGTATGAATCCTACCAGATCCTGGGCAGCGACGGCCGCGCGCCCTTGTCCAACCTGTATGAATCGGTGGTGTTTTTCGCCTGGTCGACGGTTCTGATCTATCTGATTATCGACTGGAAATACAAACAACGGACCATCGGCGCCTTTGTCATGCCGATCGCTCTGTTCAGCATGCTCTGGGCTCAGATGAGCCTGAACTCCAGCATTGACCCGTTGGTCCCGGCCCTGCAGAGCAACTGGCTGACCTACCACGTCATCACTTGCTTCCTCGGCTACGCCGGCTTTGCTATCGCCTTTGGGGTCTCGGTCATGTATCTGCTAAAAATCGGCAAGGAAGAAAAGCAGCAGGGGGACAAACCGCTGGGTGGAATCCTCGGCATGTTCCCGCCGACCAAAGTTCTGGACGACCTCAATTACAAGGCGATCATGGTTGGCTTTCCCTTGCTCACCCTCGGCATCATCACCGGAGCAGCCTGGGCCAACTATGCCTGGGGCACTTACTGGAGCTGGGATCCTAAAGAGACCTGGAGTCTGATCGTCTGGTTCATTTATGCCGCCTTCATCCATGCCCGCTTTACCCGCGGCTGGGTTGGCCGCCGCGCCGCCTGGTTATCGGTGTTCGGTTTTGCCGCAACCCTGTTCTGCTATCTTGGTGTCAACCTGGTTCTTTCGGGTCTCCACTCTTACGGTGGAGCCTAAGCTCAGCGTAGCAATCTCCAGCGGCGCAGGGCAGTTCAGCCGTAACTGCCATGCGCCACTGACTTTTATTCCCGCCAATCCTTGCAACCCCTGGCGACCTGCGGCGGAAACAGCCCGGGTCTCACAACTTGCAGTTGCAATTTTTATTGCAACTGCAAGTTTACTTGCTCTGTCAATCCCACTTTAATTTCAAAATGTTAAGCTCTGTCTTTTTTTTAGTTTCAATTTTAGTTGCACCCTCTCCAGTTCAAGACCTTCCCGCGCAATGCCCCGAAAAGCCCTAAATCAAACAATTAGATCAAAATTATTAGTTGGCACTTATTGTGCTTTCATTTTGAGTTTAGAATATCTCATTGAATAAGTGCGGGCCGAAGCCGCACGACGGACAAACAGCGTCGGGGGGCAGAAAACCCTGTGAATACATCAGGGAGAAGGAGAAAAAATGAACTGGTTTAAAAATTTGAAAATCGGCCTCAAACTCGCGGTGGGTTTCGCGATTATGATTCTGCTCATGGCCGGCCTTGCCGTGGACGGCTACTACAGCACCGAAAAAATTGAGGGTTTGCTTGAAGAAGCCCTGCTGACCAGGTTACCGATCACCAACCTGATCCTGTCGGCCGATCGCGACCTTCAGCAGATGCTGGTCGCCGAAAGGTCGCTGATCTTTGCTCCCCCGGGCTCAGAGCAGTTTAAAACCCAGATGAACGACTACCAGGAGAACAAAGAGCAGGCCAAACAACGTTGGGACAAAGCGGCGGCCCTGTTCACACAGGAAGACAGTAAAAAGGTGGCTCAAACCTTTAAACAAGACTGGGCAGCCTGGGAAAAACTTTCCAGCCAGGTTATCAATTTTTGCCAAGCCGGAACGGACAGTGATCGGCAGCAAGCTATTGCACTCTCCCTGGGCGCGGCAGGCAGTGCATTTGAGACCATGCGTGAGCATATCAATACAGTGCAGGATATTAACGATGCGGTCATTGCCGCAGCCAAAGACCACGCTACCGCAGTTCACCACGGCGTCTTTGTCAGCATCCTGATTATGGTGTCTTTAGCCATTCTGGCAGCTCTGGCACTGGCTTTCTTCATGACCCGTTCGATTGCCGCCCCGATCAGAAAAGGGGTCGCTCTGGCCGAACAGATCGCTCTGGGTGACCTGCGCCAGCGACTTAACCTCAACCAGAAAGATGAAGTGGGCCAGCTCAGCCTCGCCCTCGACCGGATGGTCGATAGTCTGAATTCCTCGGCGGATATGGCCGAAACTATTGCCAAAGGTGATTTGACCCTGGACGTCAAGGCCGCTTCCGAGCAGGATCGCCTGGGCCATGCCCTCAAGACCATGGTGGAGAATCTGCGCGAGATCGTTGGTGGGATTCAGCTCGCCGGGGAGCAGATTGCCTCCGGCGCCGGCCAGGTGGCCGACTCCAGTCAAAGCCTTTCCCAGGGGGCAACCGAATCGGCCAGTTCCCTGGAGGAAGTCTCCGCGTCCATGAATCAACTGACGGAACAGGTTCGCGTCAACTCGGAAAATGCCTCGGCAGCCAACCAGCTTTCCAGCGAATCGAAACTGGCCGCTGAAAAAGGGAACCAACAAATGGCGGAAATGGTCGGGGCCATGGACGAGATCAACAGTGCCGGCCAAAACATCTCCAAAATCATCAAAGTTATTGATGAAATCGCCTTCCAGACCAACCTCCTGGCGCTCAACGCTGCAGTCGAGGCCGCCCGAGCCGGTCAGCACGGCAAGGGCTTTGCCGTGGTCGCTGAAGAGGTTCGCAACCTTGCCGCCCGCAGCGCCAAGGCTGCGGAGGAGACCGCCGAACTCATCGAAGGCTCGGTAGCCCTCACCGCGCGGGGTTCACAAACCGCGCGACAAACCGCCGAAGCGCTCAAGAACATCATGCAAGGAACGACCAAGGTCTCCGATATCCTGGAAGAGATCGCGCTGGCGTCCAACGAACAGGCGCAAGGGATCGGCCAGGTCACCACAGGCCTGACCCAGATTGATCAGGTTACCCAGCAAAACACGGCTAGTGCCGAAGAGAGTGCGGCCGCGGCAGAAGAACTCGCCAGTCAGGCACAACAGCTCCACACCATGCTGGCACAGTTCAAATTGAACCGCTCAGCCATGAAACCGGTGCCCACACCGATCAAACCGGCAACCCTCGCACCGACCGGCTGGGGCAGCCCCGCTCCGCAGCCCCGCTCGATGCGCTCGGCGGCACCACAGATTTCCCTGGACGATGATGATTTCGGCAGGTTCTGAGCCTTGACCTGCTTTATCCCTGTTCAGATCAGCCGCATCGATCTGAACAGGGAACTGATTGACCTGGATGCGGTTTCCGGATAAGCTAATATTATTAATTTTTTCAAAAACTGGCGATCAAGACACAATTGACGAAAGTATTCCAAGGGGCGCTCAGTGGCAAACCTGCCAGGTCAGGAAAAAAAAATACTGCTTACTTTCCACAACCCGCAACAATCCGAACTGCTCAAACAAAAGCTTGAAGCCTGCGGCTTTGAGGTCCACTCCTGCAAATCGCTCCAAACCGCAAGCATGATGCTGGCTGCCGGTCGAAGAATTTCAATGACTTATTCCTGGCTGCTCATCAACAGCAACGCCCAAGATCTCTCCGGCTCCCTCCTGGAAACACTCCTGCAGGCACAGCAGGCAGACCGTTTCAGGGTTATCTTCTTCCACCACCAGCTCGACATTGAGCGCTTTTCGAACCTGGGTATAGCCAACGCCTACGCGGTTCCGGTCAGCGATACTACGAACAGCGCGGTCCTCGGCTCAACCCTCTATCAGATCATCGCCAAAGCTGAACGAGCAGCAGCCGGGCAGCTCCGGCCGCAGCCCCGCATCCTGCTCGTCGAAGACAATGACATTGGCAGGCTTATGGCCAGAACGCTGCTCGAAAAACTGGGTTGTTCGGTCGTTGAAGCCACAAACGGTGCCGAAGCAGTCACCCGGGCCGAGCAGGAGGATTTTGACCTGCTGCTGACCGATATTCTCATGCCGGTCATGGGCGGAATAGAGGCAATCAGCCGTATCCGCAAACTAAAACCGGCAGCGCTGCCCATCGTCGCCATGTCCGCCAATGCCGACAGCAGCTGGAGCAACAGTTTTCACGCCGGTGCCGACGGCTATCTGGTCAAACCCTTTGAAATCGAAAGCTTGCGTCGGGAGCTGGGCAAATGGATCAACCTGTCTGAAGCCGTCACAACGGACCCGGCGACTCCCCCCTTCCCCCCTCTGGAGTTGCTGGCTGATCATCTCGACATCACAACCGGACTGAACAGAGCCGGAGGAAAACTGTCGACCTACCTGCGCATGCTGCATCGTTATCGCGAACATTTCGACAGCTTTGAATCCGCCCTGCGCCAGGAGCTGCAGGCCGACGAATTGACCGACGCCAGGCGGAGAATTCACAACCTGAAAGGAGTTGCCGGAACACTCGGGGCAACCCGGCTGTATGAGCTATCCCGCCAGTTCGAGAAGCAGCTAGGTGCGTTGGAAAACCCGGCTGGACTGGAAGCGCTGTTGCAGGAGCACCGAAGACTTTGTACCCGGCTCGATCAACTCCCCCCGTTAGCAGCAACTCCGGCGGTGAGCTCATTACCGGCCGGGACTTCCGCTGAACTGCACGCCCTGCTGACGCAACTAAAAACGCTGGCCCTTAACCACCAAGCGCGGCAGGTGAAGGAGTGCCTTGGCAAATTGCAGCAGAGGAACTGGCCCCTCTGCTACACAGAAGAGCTCCAGGAACTGCAGCGACAATTAGAAACCTTCCAATATTCTGCTGCGACAGATATGATCAGTACTCTTTTCCACAGCTGGCCGGATGATAAACATGAGGAACAGCATAAACCTCAGTGAGGTTCTGCGGGCGTTATGGAAGATACCTTGAAAAGTCAGATTCTGGTTGTCGATGACAACCCGGTTAACCTTGAAGCACTGCTCGGCCTGCTTGGCGCCGACTATGATCTGCGCGTGGCCAGCGACGGAAAATCTGCCCTGGCGCTGATTGATAACGGCTTCATTCCGGATCTGATCCTGCTCGATATCCTCATGCCGGTCATGAACGGCTATGAACTCTGCCAACACTTCAAAACCCGGGAAGAACTCAACGGGGTACCGTTCATCTTCCTGTCGGCCCTGGATAAGGAAGAGGACGAGGCCCTGGGCCTGCAACTCGGCGCGGCCGATTATATCGGCAAGCCGTTCCAGCCGGCAATTTTGCTGCAGCGGATCAAGTTGCATCTGGAACTGAAAAGCTACCGGGTTAAACTGCAGTTGCTGGTTGCGGAAAAAACCCAGAAACTCAAGCAGGCCGAACAGCGCGCCTTGCAGCAGGAGGCCCTCTACCGGGAATTGTTCAATAACATGGGCAATGCGGTGGTCGTCTGTGACGCCCTGGACAGTGGTGCCGAATTCATCGTTCGTAACCTGAATCGCTCCGGCGTCAGCGTTTTTCGCAAACAGTTGCCGGAGGTTATCGGCAGCAGGTTAAGCGAACTGATCCCGGATGCTGAAAAAGTCGGCCTGTTGCTCGCAATGCGCCGGGTGTGGACCTCAGGAAACGCGGAACGGCTACCGGCCAAGCGCTACCAGTCCGGGCAAATGAGCCTGTGGATCGACAGCTATCTTTACAAACTCCCTTCCGGCCAGGTGGTCGGTATTTTCGATGACATCACCAAACGCAAGGAAGTTGAAGCCAAGATCATCCAGGCCAAAGAAGAGTGGGAAAAGACCTTCGACGCCATGGCTGACTGCGTCACCATTCTGGACAGCGACTTGCGCATCATTCGAGCCAACAAAGCGACCCACGATCTATTTGCAGCCCCCTACAACAGCCTCACCGGAAAAAAGTGTCACGAGCTGTTCAGCGGTACGGATACAATCTGCAACGACTGTCCGGCCGTCACCACCCTGCAGGAATTTGCGGTCTGTTCGCAAACGCGGACCCACGACTACCTGGGGAAGACCTTCGATATCTCCTGCTCCCTGCTGGAAGGGAAACCGGACAGCCCCTCCTATCTGATTCATGTCGCCCGCGACGTCACCGAACACAGCCGGTTGCAGGAAGAGGTCAATCGGGCCAACCGTTTGGCGTCGATCGGCGAACTGGCCGCAGGTGTCGCCCATGAAATCAACAACCCCAACGGCCTGATTCTCCACAACAGTCGCTTGGTTATGGATGTTTATCGGGACCTGCTGCCGGTTCTGGAAAAACAGCTACCCGAGGAAAAAGAGCAGTCTCTCGGTGGACTGGACAGGGAAGATATTTTCTCTTCGGTTCCGCAGATGCTCGACGATATCCACAGCGCGTCCCGCCGGATCAAGCATATTGTCACCGAGTTGCGGGACTTCTCCTGTTACGACAACAATGACCCGCTGAACATGGTTGATCTGAATCAGGTCGTGCGCTCTTCGGTACACCTGGTGAAAAATACACTTAAACAGGCAACCACGGACTTCAAGGTCGAACTGACCCCTGATTTGCCTGCCATCTGCGGTATTCCGACCCGGCTGGAACAGGTCATCATCAACCTGCTCATCAATGCCTCCCAGGCCCTGGAAAGCCCTCGGGACAGTATTTCCATCGCCACCGAATACGATCGGCCCCAGGAACTGGTGCGGGTTCTGGTCATGGATACCGGCAGCGGCATTCCGAGCGAATTACGGGACCACATCTGCGAGCCCTTTGTCACCACCAAACGCCAAAAAGGCGGCGCCGGACTCGGTCTGTCCGTCTCCACCCGGATTATCAAGGCCCATAACGGCAGGTTGCGTTTTGTTCCCAACCAGCAGAAAGGCACCATAGCCATTGTCGAACTACCTGCAGGAGAAAACCTTCATGGCGAAGACTAAAGCGCTCTACCCTGAGCGGCCCGTGTTGATGATTGATGACGAGTTACCCTGGCTGCGTAGTATGACCATGTCTTTGAAATCTGTAGCCGGGATTACCAATATCCGCCAATGCCAGGACAGTCGCGAGGCTCTAAACCTGCTGACCCAGGACAGCTATAGCCTGGTCCTGCTGGATCTGACCATGCCCCATACCAGCGGTGAAGAGCTGCTCAGGCGAATCCGCGAGACCTACCCGCAAACACCGGTCATCATCATCAGCGGAATGAACCAGATCGAAACCGCAATCCGCTGTGTCAAGGAGGGTGCTGATGATTTCTATGTCAAGACCGATGAGCGGGAACGTATCATCAACGGCATCCAGAAAGTCCTGAAACAGAATCGCCTGGAGCAGGAAATCCGCCAACTCTCGGATTCGCTACTCCAGGGCAAACGGCAACAGCACCCCGCGTTCGCTTCAATCGTCACTAAAAGTGCTAAAATGCATAGTATCTTCAGCTACCTGCAGGCGGTTGCCAGCAGTGTGGAGCCGATTCTGATCAGTGGGGAGAGCGGCACCGGCAAAGAACTGATTGCCAAATCTTTACACCAGCTCTGTCACCCCGACAAGCCGCTGATCGCCGTCAACGTCGCCGGCCTTGACGATATGATGTTCAGCGATACCCTGTTCGGCCATATCAGGGGGGCGTTCACCGGCGCCGAACAAACCCGGATGGGGATGATCGAAAAAGCCGCCGACGGTATCCTGTTTCTTGACGAAATCGGCGATCTCTCCATGGCTTCGCAGGTCAAACTGCTGAGACTGCTGCAGGAAGGCGAATATTATCCCCTCGGCAGTGATCAACCGCGGCTGAGCAAAGCACGCATCCTGGTGGCAACCAATCATAAGCTGGCGCAGAAAGAAGCAGAGGGCAGCTTTCGCAGGGACCTGCTCTATCGGCTGCATGCCCATCGGGTTGAGCTGCCTCCGCTGCGCGAGCGTAAAGAAGATCTCCCGCTGCTCCTTGAGCATTTCCTGCAGGAAGCGGCAACGATCTTGGGCAAACCCGTGCCGACCTATCCCGCGGAACTGATTACGCTTCTGGCAACCTATCATTTCCCAGGCAATATTCGCGAGTTGCGGGCCATGGTTCACGACGCCGTCAGCGTGCACAGCAAAGGGGTGCTCTCCATGCAGAGGTTCAAGGAGGCCATCGGCAGCGATCTCCAGGAACAGGGTCCAAGCGCTGTTACCCCTGTCGACCAACAGGTCAAGGTCCGCTTCAGCGACACCCTGCCAACCCTGAAGGAGGTCAGCCGGTTACTGATTGAGGAAGCCATGCAACGGGCGCAAGGCAACCAATCCATTGCGGCCAGAATGCTCGGCATTACTCATCAGGCCTTAAATCAGCGCCTGAAAAAAATGGAAGATTAAGAGGATGGCGCTCGTTCAAGAGTCGCTGGCAGCAAAACCGGGACTGTCCCCGCACCGGGGCTGTCCCAGGTCTTTGCGGTGCTAACCGCGACAGTTTCATGGCTCGTGAACTCTTGGAACAGCTGCCGATACAGATCCGCGGCAGTCCCGACGCCAACTTTAGCAGGTTTTCCAGATGGGATCACATATGTCCAACAGCCCTGGGGGTCCCGGATGCCGGACCCTGAACAAAATACTCAGCGCCCGCAGCAAGTTATGTCGCCTTTCGGAAACGCGTAGCGGCCAAGCCTTGATGCAGGCTTTTCTTGATGAAGCCGAAAAACTGACCGACAGCCGAATCGGTTTTTTTTGTTGTCTGGAAGAAGACCAAAACCGCATCGCCCTGCAAATGTGGTCAACCAACACGCTGCAGAATCGTTGTCAGGTCGGCCCGTATCTGGCGCATGCGGCCATCGACCAGGCCGGGCTCTGGGCAGAATGCGCGCAGACCCGGCGACCGGTCGTCCACAATAGCGGCCCCAACCTTGGCCGTCAGTCCCTGCCCCCGGGGCACGCCCCCATTCTCAGGGAGCTGATCGTGCCGATTATCCGTAGAGATAGAATTGTTGCCATCCTCGGCGTCGGGAACAAACCCTCTGGCTACGATAGCGACGACATCAATCTGCTCCACGGACTGGCCGATGTCAGCTGGGACATTATCGCCCGCCAGCAAAGTGAGGACGAGCTCTTCCAGCTCCGCCAGCAGCAGAAAGAAACTCTTGCCCGGACTGCGCATAGAGAGTTTTCAGAACGCAAATACTGGGATCTACTCGAAGAAGCACACTTTGCCATTTCCTTGGCCGACGCCGAGACCGGGATCATTCTCGAGTGCAACAAAGCGCTGGCCGATATGCTCGAACGCTCTCCCGCAGAACTGATCGGTCAGCCCCAAGCCATTCTTCATGCCGAAAAGGTGGCAACCGGCCATTTGAGCCGCAATTTCATCCGCCACCGGGACCAGCTTCCCGGCAGTGTCCTGGAAGACCGACTGCTCACCAAAACAGGCCGACTGCTGGATGTTGAAATCCATGCCCAGAAATTCACCCTGGAAAACCGGAAGGTCATGCTCGCCATCATCCAGGATATCTCGGCAAGAAAGCATGCCGAACAGGAATTGCGCGAAGCGCAACAGCGCTACCGGATGATCTCTGAAAACGTCACCGATGTGGTCTGGACCATGGATCTTGCCAGCGAAAAATTTACCTATTTCAGTCCTTCAGTCGAATTGTTGCGCGGCTACACCCCCGCAGATGCGTTGCAGATGTCGTTAACCGAAACACTGACACCGGAATCCTGCCAACGAGCTCGCCAGAGCATCGCCGAGATCAGGGAGCAACCCTTTGATCCCCTTGAAGATTCCTGGCAATATGGGCTGATTGAACTGCAGGAGTACCACAGAGACGGCTCCATCATCGATACGGAAATCCTGGCCCGATTTCTGCGCGATAAAGACGGAACGCCGACCGGCCTGCTCGGCGTCACCCGCGATATTTCCGCGCGCAAAAAAGCCGAGCAAGCCCTTCAATTGGAAAAGGACAAATTCCGCACCCTGTTCGAACATGTCCCTGACTACGCGCTGGTCCTCACCCCGGAGCAGAACGATCTGATCATTGCGGACCTCAGCAACTCCGCCTGCACTTTTCACGGCTATACCCGTGAGGAACTCCTCGGCCAGTCGATTCGACTGATCGATCCGACTGTTCATGATTTTCCTGAGCTCGCAAATGATATGGAACGGCTCAAGGCCGGCCAGACCCTTAGTCGCGACACGGTCCACCGGCGCAAAGATGGCACAACCTTCCCGGTGCAGTCCCTGGTCAGATTGATCAAAATGGGCAACCAGCCAATGCTGTTCTCCATAGAGCATGACCTGACAGTACAGAAGATCGAAGAGGGTGAACGCCTGAAGCTGGAGCAGCAGCTACGCCAGAAATACAAGATGGAAGCTGTCGGCCTGATGGCGGCAGGAATTGCCCATAATTTCAACAATAACCTGGCGATCATTCTCGGCAATCTGGATCTGATCAAGATAAACCTGTCGGCGGATGCCACCATCAGGGAATATCTGCACAATGCGACCATCGGTATCCGTAGATCGCGCGAGCTGATCCAACAGATCATGACTTACAGTCGCCAGGAATCCCGGGCACGAACCACCGTCCAACCTGCGCTGATTATCGAAGAGACCCTCAAACTGCTACGCTCGACGGTTCCGAGCTCAATTGAACTGCGCTGTCAATTGCCGCCCGCGCCGGACAGCATCAGTATCAACACCGATCCAACCGCAATTCAGGAAGCCCTGATCAACCTCTGCACCAATGCCGTCCATGCCATGCAAGACAAAGGCCTGTTGACGATCTCTCTGAACAAAGTTGAGTTGGTACAACAGGACATCCCTGCGCAATACAATTGCCAGCCGGGCACCTATGCCCGCATCGAGGTGCAGGACTTAGGAATGGGAATGAACCGGACTACCCTGGAAAAGGTTTTCGATCCGTTTTTTACCACCAAGGAGGTTGATCAGGGAACCGGCATGGGGCTAGCGACAGTACAGGGAATCGTCGAGCAGCATGCCGGGATGATCAACGTCCACAGCAGCCCCGGCCAGGGATCGTCCTTTGCTTTGTTCTTTCCGGTGACAGAAGCACAACGACACGACAGCTTGGACAACCAGGAGCCCGCCAGTCTGCCTGGTGGAGTGGAGCGAATATTGCTGGTTGACGACGAAGCAAGCCTGGCCCGAGTCAACAGTGTCATGCTCGGTGAAATGGGCTACCGGGTCGAGGTTGAAACCAACAGCCGTCAAGCCCTGGAGCGGCTCACCGATCGTCGAGAACGCTTTGATCTGCTGATCACCGATCAGGTCATGCCGGAGCTCACCGGGATTGAACTCGCCCGCCTCGCCCGCCGGATCGACCCGAACCTGCCGGTTATTCTCTGCACCGGCTACAGCAACAAAGCCGCCGGCGAAGAGATGGACCTGGCCGAGCCCTGCGCGTTCTGCATGAAACCTCTGGATATGGCGGAATTATTGACAACGGTCCGCACGGTCCTGGACCACCGGCGCTGATTGATCAACGAGGCAAACCCGCCATGCCGGCGGGTCAATCGAAGCAGTCCGGACGATACATCATAGCCAGCGTCCCCCGGCTGAGCAGACAGGCGGGACAGATGGCTCCGGCATCGCCGTACTCCTCTTCCGCCAATAACTGCCCGGCCAGCTGGACTGGCTCGGTCAGCGGCTCGTCCGCAGAAAACTCCCGGGAACATAAGGCACAGGTCATCATCGGTGTAGATGCTCGCGAACCAGCATTGCCATGGCATCAAGAAAATCGGCATGATCGTTCAGGGAGGGGGCTCGCTGGAAATTGACGATCCCCTGCCGGACCGCCAGTTCACGATACTCGATGTCGATTTCCTGCAGGGTTTCAATGTGATCGGACACAAAAGAGACCGGGACCATCAGCAGCGCCCGGTGCCCGGCATCCGCCAGTTGGGCGATAGTCTCCTCGGTTCCGGGTTCCATCCATTTAACCGGCCCGCTCCGGCTCTGGTAAGCAATGGACCAATCGTAATAACCAACCCGTTCCATCACCTGCTCAACCGTTGTCTCGACATGCTGTTGATAGGGGTCACCCCGATCGATGAATTTTTGCGGCAAGGCATGGGCGGAAAAAAGGATCTGTACCTCGTCGCGGAGCAGATCATGAAATGTGTCCAGCCCCTCGTTGACCCGGTTGGCCAGCGCGTCCAGGTAACCCGGCCAGTCGTACCATTCTTCAATCAGCCGGTATTCCAGCTCGGGGTGAACCGCGGCCGCCGCTTTTTTAAAGTCATTGACGCTGCTGCCGGTAGTCGCTCCGGTATAATGCGGGTAAAGGGAAACGACCACCGCGATCTGGATCCCGGCCGCTTTGATGTCTGCCAGCACCTGCTCGGCGCGCGGCTGCCAGTAACGCATGATGACATAGGGCCGAAACCGTTCACCAAGTCGTTCAGCGATACCCACAGCCTGCTTTTCGGTCCATTCGAGCAGAGGCGAGCGACCGCCGATCTGGCGATAATTTTCCACCACCTTCTTGGCACGAAAATGGGAAATCAAGCGGGCAAAGGGTTTCTGCAGCAAGCGCCCGGCCGGCAATTGAATCAATTCCCGGTCGGCAAACAGATTAAACAGAAACGGCTCCACTGCCGCCAGGGAATCGGGGCCGCCCATATTCAGAAGAATCAGCGCAACAGGTTGGTCAGCAGGCATAACGCATATTCTCTCCGCAGCACAAGAGGATAATACAAAACGGGGGACAGATGCGATTTCTGTCCCCCGTGGTCAATCCTGAGCAATTACTTTTGACTGAGTCGATGGACACAGTCAACCATAAAAATGGCATTTTCAGGTGGAACTGTGGGCAGGATACCATGCCCCAGATTAAAGATAAATCCCGGACGATTATCATTCTCGGCGAGAATGCGCCGGACCTCTTTCTCAATATATTCCTTGGGCGCATAGAGAACAGTCGGGTCGAGATTCCCCTGGACCGCAACATCGTCCCCCAAAATATCTCGCGCTTTGCCCAGGTTGACATGCCAGTCGAGGCCGATCACGTCGCTTCCGGCCGCTTTGACCAGGTCGAGCATGGTCCCGCCGTTTTTAACAAAATAGATCACCGGGATACCATCCCGCTCCAGGCCGTCGATCAACTGCTTGACATAAGGCAGAATATAGCGCTCAAAATCGTGCGGCGCCAACAACCCGCCCCAGGTATCGAAAATCTGAATCGCCTGGGCTCCGGCTTGAATCTGCATATTCAGATAACGCCGGTCCATCTCGGTAATTTTCTGCATCAAGGCATCGTATAGAGGAAAATCGGCATACATCATCTGTTTGAGAGCGGCAAAATCCTTACTCCCCTTCCCTTCGACCATATAGCAGGCCAGGGTAAAGGGAGCCCCGCCGAAACCGATCAGCGGCACCCGCCCGCTAAAGGCAACCCGCAGCCGTTTGATGATCTCCGGGACATAAGGAACGGCCGCAGCCATATCCTCGGGCACCACCAGCGCTTCGACATCCGCCGCGGTGCGCACGGGGTTGGCAAAGACTGGGCCGGGCACAAAATCCAGCTCCAGCCCCATCGGTTCAATGGGGGTCAGGATATCGGAAAACAAGATCGCGGCATCGGCATCAAGGATGTCGATAGGCTGAATGGTCACTTCAGCAGCCCGCGCCGGATCCTTACAGAGATCCAGAAAAGTCCCGCCACCCTGCGCACGAACAGCCTTATACTGGGGCAGATAACGCCCGGCCTGCCGCATCAGCCAGACCGGAACCCGATCGACCGGCTGGCGCCAGCAGGCTTTGAGAAAATTGTAGTCATCAGACATAAAGTTTTGGCCTCCTCTGGAATACTGACCTGAAGATTGTCATAACCGCACCAGGTGCGGACCCGCATCCGGGTTGTCGTTATTCACTACTATGCGCTGCAGCTTCCTGCTCCATCCGCTGACGCGTCCGTCGCGGAATATAGCTGCAGAACGGTTCTTCCGCCATGTAATCTCCATACACGGCATCGGCGCGGGCGCGGCAGCCACCACAGACATTAATGAACTCGCACTCCCCGCACTTGCCTTGATATTTGCTGAAATCCCGCAGATCGTTAAAGACCTTGGAATTGAACCAGAGCTCTTTGAACGGCACCTGTTTGACATTGCCGACCGAGGAATGAAAATAGGAACAAGGCTTGAGGTTGCCGAAGCAGTCGATCAGGCAGATGGTCTGGGCGGCGATGCAACCCTTGCCGCCGCCGGTTGAAAACGTCAGACTGCGGCGTTTGAAGTCAACCCCTTCGGCCTTGGCCATCTGCGGAACAATGCGATAATAGTGCGGCGCACAGGTCGGACGCATGAGGATATCGTCCTCGTGCTTTTCCTGCTCATAATGCCAGGCCAGGATCTCTTCATAGTCTTCCGGCGAGATCAACTCGTTCATGATCTCTTCTCCCCGCCCTGTGGGCACAATCATGAACATATACCAGGCCGTGGCACCGAGCCCTTTAGCCAGCTTGAAGGTTGCACCGACGTCATGTTGATTACGCTTGGTGAAAGAGGAGTTGATGAGAAACGGGATACCGTTGCGTTTGAGGGTTTCGGCACCGCGGATGACTCCGGCGTAGGCTCCTTCCGAGTTGCGGAAGTCGTCATGAATGGCCGCGGTTGAGCCATCCAGCGACAGCGACACCATTTTGATATCGGCGCTTTTCATCTGCGCACAGACCGCATCGGTAATCAGCGTTCCGTTGGTCGCCATGCACATCCGCAGCCCTTTGCCGGTTCCGTAGCGGGCGATATCGAAAATATCCTCACGCAGCAACGGTTCACCGCCGGACAGAACCAGCACCGGCTTGCTGATTTCACAGATGTCGTCAATCAGCTTGAAAGCTTCTTCGGTATTGAAATCACCGGCTGCGGCAGACATGTCTGAAGAGCAGCGACAATGCACACAATTTAAATTACAACGCTGGGTGGTTTCCCAGGCAATCCATTTGGGAATAAATTCTTCCTTCTTCGAGGCCATATTCACTCCTGTTTCCAGGTCAGAGTTATTTGTGCCAGAGTACTACAGTCCCCTCCCAGGCTCAAGAATTCTCGACTGATTCGCTCGTCAATCAAGAGAACTTTACTCTGGAGCAACCGCCAACCAGGTCAGATTTTTTTCCTGATGAACCATAAAAACCGCCGGTTGGGCGTTGTTCAGCAGCTTCCAGAGAAACTCCTGGATGCTGCCATCTTCGATAAACAAGCGCTGCTGCTGCAACAGTTCAAAGAGACGTGTCCGTAAAATCCGCCCAACGCCGTGCAGATCAATATACAGCAGCGGTCCACTTAGTGTCCCTTCCTTGGACAGTGGCTCAGGAGCGAGCAGCAGACCGCCCTCAACGGCGGTCGGAATCCCGAGTTCCCGAAGCATCTCACCGGCAAAAGCCCGATTATAGTGAGCAACACTGAAGGCCTCTCCCTGATCCAGGGGCAAGGCCGGGATAACAAACAAATTGCCGCGCTCCTTCAGCGGGTCCTGCTCGGCCAGAAAATAGATTTGCTGCAAAATACTGTCCAAATTTTCCTTAGCCAGCTGTGGGGCCAATAAATAGGCGTATTGAGCATATGCCGGCCGTTCTTGCCCGCTCTGCAGAATCGGTTCCCAGGGGATTTCACCAGGTGGTTGTTTGCGTAATTCCTGTTCCTGCATGTCCGCCAGCAGCTCTTTCAACCGAGCCATTTTTTCCTGCAAGGACTGGATCCGTTCGGCTTTTTCATCCGCAAAAGCCGGGATGGCATGAAACCCCTGCAATAAAACAGCAAACATCAACAGGCTCAGAACAATTCGGCCGACAGAATGTAACATGGTTATCTCCTTTGGTACTGCCAATAAAAAAATGCTGCCAAAGTGAGCCGCAGCAAAGCGGAATCAACCGGGATGTCACCTTGCATTTCACTGCCCTGGCCGGTCGCTTCCAGAATATATGAAGCTTATATTTTCCAGCGATATATAAACATTCGTACATTCAAATAGTCAATCTTTGAATCGCTATGTATACCATCAAGGATAATTCTTGACAAAAATCAAATAATGTATTAATTTTAATCTAATGATCTAAATCAAATGATCGTTGTTTTTGCTTACCGAATTCAATTTGTTCAGCACGATCTAAATCACTCATATTTTACCGGGCGTCAGGAAGGGAGCATGCACATGGGCATTCGCTTGAGGTCAGTTCTGGTCATGGGGATTCTGGGTTTACTGGCAATAGGAGTTATCGGTTATACCAGTTATAAACTCAGCGTCAACAATGCGCTGGAAGAAGCAAAGATCAAAAGCAACATCATCCTCAACTACGCCATGGCCACGAAAACCTATATGAAGCAGGTCCAGAAACCCTTGGTCACGGAACTGATCGAAGAAGACCGCTTCTACCCGGAGCTGATGTCTGGCTTCGTCAGCGCCCGGGGGACCTTTGAGATTTTCCACAAGAGCTATCCGGGCTATGTTTTCAAGCAAGCCACCCTCGATCCGCTCAATCCTTACAACAAGGCCGATCCGAACGAAGTCGAGCTGATCAAAAATTTCCAGGCCAACCCGAACCTGAAATCCTCGGAAGGTCATATTGTCAAAAACGGTACCGAAGTCTTCTATTTTGCCCAACCCATCAAAGTCGACAGCAAAAACTGTCTTCATTGTCATGGAAATCCTGCTGACGCCCCAAAGGACCAGATAGAAATTTACGGAGCGAACGCCGGTTACCATTGGACAATGAATGACACCGTAGCCGCGTTCGTCATCTATATTCCGACCGCTGCGGCCATTGCTGCGGCGAAAAAACTGTCTCAGACCCTGGTGCTGATCGGCGCCGGCGGAATCATTCTGGTTCTCGCTATCCTCTGGGTTTTCCTGGATCGTTCGGTGGTTCTACCAATCGTTAACCTGGCTGAACGGACAGAACATTTCAGTCTTGGGGAAAACCTGACCGAGCCGATTCAACGCAGAACCAAGGATGAAATCGGCACCCTGGCCAGCGCGATCGAGCGGCTGAGAATCAGTCTGGTGAAATTACTCAAAATTGAATAGCAGGGGGCCGTCATGTTCGCAAAATGCCTGCTCGGGCTCGCCCTTGTCATCCTGATCCTGCCGGCGGTTGCTGCGGCGGAGGCGAACTGCACCAGTTTAAAAGAACAGCTCCACAAAGAGCGCAATTTGCTAAAAAAACGGCAAATGTTAACCCAAGCAATTGCCAGCTGCCCCGCTGACGCAGAGCTCCATTACATGTATGCGTACAGCGCGGAGCGTTTACGAAAATACGATAATGCCCTGAAGAGCTATCTGGAAACCATTGCCATCGACTCCGGTTTCAGTAAAGCATACTTCGGACTCGGCGATATCTATATGGTGCTCGGCAATGCCGAGGCAGCAATCCGGGCTTATGAGCAGGGGCTGGCACTGGAGCCTGCGGATACACGAGCCAGGGCCTCCCTCGAGCTGGCCAAAATCAAGCACAAAGCAGCATCCGGTGACCGGATTTCTTCCGGCGAATTTATCCGGGTCATGCAGGAGAGCAACTCCCGGAGCACAACAGAAGGAGCCATCGACGGTCCCTTGCTGCGCATGCAGATTCAGTTTGCGGTGTCATCCGCAGACTTGACTCCGCAGGCCAAGGAGGAGCTGGAGATCGTGGGGCAAGCCCTGGAAAACCAAGCTCTGGCCGGCCAGGCGTTTGAAATCGCCGGGCACACGGACGACTCGGGCAGTCCGGAGGCAAACCTGCAGCTGTCCAAAGAGCGTGCCGAGCAGGTCAGAAGTTATCTGCTCACCAATTTTGCGATCGCCGCGGACAAACTCAGTGTGGCCTATTATGGGGATACTCGCCCTGCCGTGCCGAATACGTCCAGTGAAAACCGGGCCTTGAACCGACGGGTCGAGTTCAGAAAAGTTGTGCCCTGATCAAGCGAGATTTGCTATGATAACGCTGCGCGAGTACTCTGGAGATCTTTAAGCTTGGTATGATTGCACAGCAATTTGTTGTGCTAGCAAGGCGCGTTTCTCCCACCCGCAGCCTGCCGCCAGCGATGTTGAACGACGGGATAATACGTCTGAAACCCAGGGGGGGGGGAAGCCTTGTTTTCGAGCAGAGACAGATCGTTACATTTGGCATTTCAGCGGCTGTTGATTCACAATGAATCAGCTTGTTTCACCGATCAACCTTAAATTTAAAGAGGCAATTTATGCAGGCACTTCTGGAAGAAATCAAAGCGTCGCCCGGGGTCATGGGATCATGTGTGTATACCAGCAGACAAGGGATACTGGCGTCAAATCTCCCTTCCATTTTCAAAGCGGAAACGCAAAAACGTATCGTCAGCGTCCTGCACCGGATCTTCAAACTAAATGAAACCGCCAGCCTGGACGTCAATTCTTTTGAAGTCCAATATGATGAGGCTCTGGTTCTGGTCAAAAAACTCGGTGACAACTCTTCACTGGTCGTTCTTTGCGAGCCTGACGCCAATATCCATCTGATTAATATGACCACCAGCATGCTGACCTCTGATCTGGTCGATTCCATCGAATCCGGCTCGGCCGCCCAACCGACTGGAGCAGCGACCGCCCAACCGACCAAACCGGTCGCCGAGACGCAAAGTCCGCAGGACATCATCAACGGGCCCCTGGCGCCTCAACTCGATATGATGAAAAAAGCCCTGGCTCGCTGCATCGGCCCGGTCGCTAATCTGGCTCTGGAAAGCGCGGTGAGACAATGGCTACAACAGGGCGAACCGAATCGTGCAGGGCTGGAAGATCTCGCCCGCATCATGATGGAAGAAATCGACGACGAAAAGACTCAGGACGGATTTCTCAACGAAGTTCGCAAGAACCTTTAGCAGGACTGCTGGACGTTTTCAACGCCCTTCCGGGAAGGTTTCGTTGGCCCCAAATGCAAAGGCCGGGATTTCTCAATCCCGGCCTTTGCATTTTTGTTATCCTGGCTGTCCCGCGGCACAGATATCCGCCCCGCCCTGCTGGGCCGACTTTTCTTTGCTGCGGCGATTTCGGATCAAGCGTGAACGAGCGGTTCAGCAGGCTGCGCGCTCACGCTCGGGAAAAAGTTCTTCAAAAATTTCCTTGACCGTCCCGATGTGATCCGCCTTCCAGGCGTTACTACCGCAAAAGATCAAACCGGTCTCAGTATCGCCACGCTGGGCACGATCCAGAGCATGGACAATACAAAACCGGTCTCTATTGGCTTTGTAAGCACACTTTTTCAAACAGCCCGAAGGGCAGTAGACGTCAAGATCAACATCGCGCTGCCGAACCTGATCGATATTCTTTTTAATGGCCCTTCCCGGCAGCCCGGCCGGGCTCATGATCAGCCCGATATCTTCCTGGGTACAGGACAGGTAGGCCTGCTTAAAGGCATCATCGGCATCGCACTCTTCGGTCACGACAAAGCGGGTTCCCATCTGTACCCCATCGGCCCCATGGGCCAACGCGTATTGCAGGTCCTTGCGATCCCAGATTCCTCCTGCAGCGATGACCGGGATGTCCAGTTTCCAGTCATTTTTGAAATAATTTTTAACCCCGCGGACGGTCGCATATTGATCGTACGCACCGGTTCCAATGCGCTCCAGTTTTTCACCGAGGTGGCCACCGGCCGTATCGGGGTCTTCGACGACGACCGCATCGGGTAACCGCTTGTAAACTTTATGCCATTTACGGGCGATCAGTTCGGCGGCCTTGACCGAGGAGACAATCGGTACCAGGGCGACTTCCGGAAAATCCCGGGTCAACTCGGGCAGGTTCATAGGCAGGCCCGCGCCGCTGATAATCAGTTTAGCGCCCCCCTCACAGGCGGTCCGCACAACATCATCATAGTTGCTCACCGCAACCATGCAATTGACCCCGATCACCCCGTCCGGAGCAATTTCGTAGGCCTTACGCAATTCTTCCAACAGGCCGTGGCGATCCGCAGCGAAAAAATTCCGCCCGTTGTAACTCCCATCCGCTAAGGCAAGTCCCGCTGAAGCAATGATGCCGATCCCGCCGTTCAAGGCGACATGGCCAGCCAGGCGATGACCAGAGATACGTACACCCATCCCCCCCTGAATCACGGGATAGGGAACACTGTGTCTTCCGATTGTCAAACCTTCCACCATAGAAACAACTCCTGTTTGAAACTGTGATGGGGAATTTTAACAGCTAGCCAACATTGGAAATGTAATACTTGTGTAAAAATACCTACAACGACTCAGGAAATCGGTAAGAACAGGACACCACCAGGGGCGCGGACCAGGCTAGAGGCAGAAGAATCCCCCAAAATAACGATTATGATAATGAATCCGGCTTGTCCGACGCTTCATCCAATGGTAATAGATGGGCTATGAAACTGTTTCGTCGACTATTTCATCCTCTGATTACCTTTATCAGCATTCAGATCCTCTGGATCCTGGTCCTGGTGTTCTGGATTTATTGGTTTCTGGGGCGGCATCAGCAGCTTAAGGAGTTGGCGACCCGTTACCAGGCTGAGTGGCTGCCCAGTTCCAGCGACTGGCTGATTCTGACCGAAGGGATCCTGCTGCTGGTCGCCATCCTGATCGGAATCTACGTCATCTTCATCTACTGGCGTCGTCAGGCCTCATTAAACAAGGCGCAACGCCATTTCATCAACCAGGTCAGCCATGAGCTGAAGTCTCCGCTGGCCTCATTGCAGCTGCACCTGGAAACCATTCAGCTACGTCAACCGACCCCGGCACAGCTGCAGAAATTCACTGCCCTGATGCAGGAAGACACCAAACGGCTGAACACCCTGATCAATAATCTGCTGACAGCCGGTAAAATCGAACATAAAGGAGCGCAGCTGAACCTTGAGGTCCACAACCTGTCGCGCCTGCTGGATGAGTACCTGTATCGTGAAAAAGAGCGTTTTCCAGCGGAAGGAACTCTGGGCTGGGAGATAGAGAGTGGTCTGCTTGCCAAGATCGAGCCGGAAGCCATGGCGACCGTCATGCGCAACCTGCTGGAGAACTCCATCCTTTATGCCGATGGACCGCCGGTCGTCTCCATCAGCCTGAAACGTGAGCGGGGAATGGCACATTTGCGCTTCGCAGACCAGGGCAGAGGAATTCCGGTCCGCGATCGCAAAAAGGTCTTCCGCATGTTTTACCGAATTCGCCAGAGCGGCAAAACCATCCGCGGTACCGGGCTCGGCCTGTTTATTGTCAGCAACATCATCAAAAACCATGGTGGCAAGGTCTGGATCAGCGGAGCGAGAAACAATCAGGGCACCACCTTTCATCTGATGATTCCATTGATTTCCAACGAGGCTGCCGATGAGTGAAAAAGTTCCGCTGCTACTGGTCGAGGATGAACCCCATATCGCCCAGGGCCTGGTCTACAATCTGCAGGAAGAGGGTTACCTGGTTACTCACGTTGAAAGCGGTGAAGAAGCGCTTGAACTGTTAGCCGGGCAAACCTTTGCGCTGCTGATTCTCGACCTGATGCTCCCGGACATCGGCGGCCTTGAAGTGTGCCGGACCCTGCGCGCGCGCGGCAATCGGATCCCGGTGCTCATGTTGACCGCGCGTGGGGCGGAACAGGATCGGATCAGGGGACTCAGTGAAGGGGCCGACGATTACCTGACCAAACCCTTCAACCTCAAGGAATTCCTCCTGCGCGTGGCCGCCCTGCTACGTCGCGCCCAATGGCAACCGCCAGAACGCCTGCGGAAAGATTCCCGGTTCGGCGGCAACCGGATCGACTGGCAGACCCATCAGGCCGAGACCGCCCACGGCACCATTGAACTGACCGAATTGGAGATAAAAATGCTCTCTTTGTTTTTCAATAACGAAGGGAAAGTTTTGTCCCGTGGCGAAATCCTGCAACAGGTCTGGGGAGTCTCACCCAAAACCGAAACACGAACCTTGGATAATTTCATTGTCCGGCTGCGTAAATATTTTGAGGAAAACCCCGCCCGGCCGCAGTTTTTTCTGACCGTTCGCGGCCGCGGCTACCGCTTCGTCAGCAAGGGCGAAGTCTGAAACTGCAGTTTGCCAGCTCAGTCCCGCGTGGGTCCAAAGACCAAGACAGCACCGTAGTGCCCCAGCAAAACGACACTTGCTAAAGCGATCACCAAGAGCAGCAGAAACAGCCAGAACAAGCCGCCATGCTGCTGCAAAATTCCGGAATTGGACCAATACAATCCCACGGCCAGTCCGAGGGAAATCAATAGCTGGCAGGAGAGGAAGATTTTTTTCCTGAACAGCGGGGTCATGACCCCGCCAAAACGCGACTTCCAGTCATACAGGCCGGTCGCCATGGTCACCGGAACCGCAAGCAGACTCATAACCAGCAGATAAAAAGCCGTGTTTTCAAAAGAAGGGAGCGCGGTCGTCGCAAACAGCAGCAGAAACAACCAGATCGTCGGGATCAAGGCATTGGGAAAGTGAGCGGCAACGGCATGTGGCATAAACACCGCGAACAGCTCTTTGAACAGGCCCACATCCGCCGCCGTGGCGGTAATCGCGGCAGGTTCTGACGCCACCACGGCAAAAGAATCGCTGCCCATGCCGCACACCGGACATTGCTCCGGAGGAGTCTCACCCTGATGTAAATGGCCACAAACAGTGCAACGCCAAACTTTTGCCATGATTTCTCCTTCGGTGGAACATGCAATTTGAATAGTCTGCTGATTGTGTCTATAATCTCGCCATAGACGGATTTTATAGATGAAGCATCACTCTTTTCCGGTTTCTGCTATCAAGTTAAGAAGTGGCCCGGATCCTGGCATTGTAGCAAGCTACTCTTTTTTTCCAATCTAATTTCTTATCTGCATTAAGGAGAAAGTCATGAAAGCAGTCCTGATGGACGAATTCGGCGGCCCTGAAGTCATGAAAGTTGGCGAAATCGATACGCCTGAGCCCAAAGCGGATGAAGTCCTGATAAAAGTTATTGCCACCAGTATCAATCGCCCCGACCTTGTGCAAAGAATGGGCAACTATCCTCCTCCGGCCGGGGACTCCGAGATTCTCGGTCTGGAAGTTGCCGGCACCATCGCCAAAGTCGGCGCCAATGTCAGCAAATGGCGGGCGGGAGACCGGGTGATGGCCCTGGTTGGCGGCGGCGGCTACGCCGAGTATGCCGTCGCTTATGAAAAACACCTGATGCCGATCCCGGACAGCATGAGCTATAAGGAAGCGGCCTGCGTCAATGAAAGCTACATCACCGCGTTTCTCAATGTCTTTATGATCGGCGACCTGCAGGACGGCCAAACGGCAATCCTCCATGGTGGCGGCGGCGGCGTCAATACGGCGGCTATTCAGTTGGCAAAAGCGCTGACCCCCTCGGCCAAACTGATTGTGACCGCCCATCCGAGCAAAATAGAACGCGTCAAAGAGCTTGGCGTCGATCTGGTCATCGACTTTACGCAAACCCCGGACTTCACCGATACAGTGAAAGAATTTACCGGGAAAAAGGGCGTCGATCTGGTCCTTGACCATGTCGGTGCCAAATACCTCAAGCCGAACATGAACTCCCTCGCATATAAAGGGAAACTGGTGGTGATTGGCGTTATCAGCGGCATTAAAGCCGAACTGAACCTGGCTCTGATGATGGTCAAACGCCAGCAGATTATCGGTTCCGTGCTCAGAAGCCGTCCCGTTGCTGAAAAAGGGGAGATTATTGCCGAGTTTACCCGGCGAGCCCTGCCGAGATTCGCCGACCGCAGCATTGTCCCGATCATCGAGAAGGTTTTTCCCATGGACGAGGTCGTTGCCGCCCACCAGATGATGGAAGAAGACAGCCATTTCGGAAAAATCGTGCTGCAGATCGGCGCGGAATAACCCCGCCAATAATCACTTTTGCCTGACCACCAGAGGCCTTTCTGTTTCCAGAAGGGCCTCTGCCACGAGGCCCCCATGTCGTTCAAAATCTCCGCATTTACCGTCACCGACCTGGCAGACAACCAGTTTGTGAAACCGGTCCGCCTGCACTACATCCAGAATGGCCAGCCCCGCGACTGGGAGGCGGTGCAGGCCCATGACAGCGTCGCGATCCTGCTCTATCACCGACAGCGGCAGGCCTTCCTGCTGGTCAAACAGTTTCGTCCGGCAGTCTATATGAACTACCCGCAGTTCAGCCACACTTATGAACTCTGTGCCGGGATTATCGATAAGGAACTACCGCTGGAGCAGATTGCCAAAGAAGAAATTTTCGAGGAATGCGGCTTTGATCTTCCATTGTCAAAAATCATCCCGATCAGTTCCTTCTTCACCAATGTCGGAATCACCGGCAATCGCCAGTATTTGTTTTTTGCACTGCTGGACGACGCCGAAAAAGTTCATGCCGGCGGCGGCATCCATAACGAAGAGATTGTTCTTGAGTACATTCCCTTCAAGGACGCGGAACACTTCATCTATGATGAAAGCCACGCCAAGACCCCAGGTCTCATGTTCGCATTCGGTTGGTTTCTTGACCGGTTCGGACCCGACGGCGAGCAACTGGATTCCCGAACGGGTCGGTGATGACCACACAGACGAGATGCAGACAAGAGGATGGCACGGCAATCTGGACCGGGCTAACCGGGCCGCATCTGCTCGGCCTTCCTAAAACCAGAGACAAGGAAGAATGGCGCTCGTTTAAGCAACTTAGCAGTAAACTCGGAACTGTCCCAAGAGTTTGCGAGCCATGAAACTGGAGCGGTTCGCACCGCAAAGACCTGGGACAGCCCCCGTGCGGGGACAGTCCCGGTTTTGCTGCGCCAACGAGGAACGATCAAGCAGCGTCAGCTCCGCCCAAAGGAGGCAGCGTCGCGCAAACAGGCCAGCGTCACTGATGGGCAGCCAGGTCTTTCGGCGGCACCGCGCGCGCCGCGATATCAAGGACCTGCGCCAGTGGCAGCAGGCGGCTGGTTTTGGCGATAAAACCGTTGACATGAACGAAACGGATATTCGGATCATTGGCCACCGTGCGAAAATCGACAAAATAATGATCTTCAAGGCGCAGCAACTCCCAGCCGCTGCCGCGATTGGACGGCGTAATGCTCATGACGATGTCAGGGTCGTTCAACAGTTGCAGATACAACTCCATGGACAGCTTGGGATTGTCTTCAATGGGGCTGAAGATGGCTTTATAATCTCCAACCGGCACAATCTTGGCTTCCGTTTTGAGGCGCTCCAGCCGCTCCATCTTCATCTTGATCATATTGATCATGTCGGTGCCGAAATCTTTCATAAAGCGATAAAAGAAATCGCGTTCATTGATCTCGCGCAAGCGGGAGAAGTGGGACAGGATATAGCCGTCAATAGGTGACGAGGCCGCAAACAGGACACTGCTGTCGACCCCGAGCGCCTTGGCCGTTTTATAGGGTCCTCTGACATCCATCATGCTCATATGCACATACCAGCCGAAAACCAGCATGGCCGCCTCATGATAGCCGAGATGCTGCATGACCAGGTGAAAAGCGCAGGGCAGGTTCCGATCCTGATGGTGATCAAAATTATGTAACCGCGGATTGTAATGCATCCCGACATCGACGACATAGGTGTCCGAATCAGCGATATCCTCCACCGTTGCCTCCCGTCGATAGACCTCGGCCTTGCCCAGGGTCGCCAGAAGCACACAAACGGTCATAAAATCATCCTTATGGGCGCTGCCAGGATGGGTAACTATTTTATACATAAGCTTTCCTTTGCTGCTGACTGCATTCTGCATATTGACCAACACAACCGATCCATTTCAGCACGACGCGTAGCAGTCCCGCCGAAAAGCGAATCACCCCCGGGTGCCTTTTGTCGGTGCAGAATCTTTTGTTGAATAAAGACCGGCTAAAAAACGTTCCGCATTAATACAAAAACCGGGAGCAACTATGGTCATGCAAAAAAGACTAGCACAGATCAACGATCAGGGTCTTCTCCATCGCCGCAAAAAAAGCAATTATAAAACTCATTTTTCCGGTATTTTATTGTAATTAACTTTTCACAAACAACTGTTTTCCATGATATTTCTTAATTAAGATGGAAATTTCCAATATCATCAATCGTCTAAATTAATATTATCTATTTGAATTTTCAATTTTTCTCCTCTACCCTGCCCTCAGCAAAAATTAATGTTATTCACTGTGTAGACATCTTGATTGCCGTGCTTCTCGATTGTGGCAGGTTGAGATGGGTCCAACTCAGGCCCTTGGCACAACTCCAGCGGAGATCCTCCTTCTCCGCTTTTTCTTTTCCTTCGATAAAGTAATTTTTCCTACTTAAGAATAATTCTTGACAACGATTCACGAAAGATATAGAAACCTATATATCATCTTAATCACAGCAGACCTTAACCTAAAGCAAAGGAGACAACCATGGACGTTGCAACTTATCCCTTACTTGGCGACAACTTTCCGGAACTTGCCGTACAAACCACCACCGGCCCCCTGAACCTGCCCGGCGACATGAACGGCCGCTGGTTTGTTCTGTTCAGCCACCCGGCAGACTTCACCCCGGTCTGCACCACCGAGTTCGTTGCTTTTCAAGATCGTTATGAAGAATTTCGCGCACTGAATTGCGAACTGATCGGAATGTCTGTTGATCAGGTCTTCTCCCACATCAAGTGGGTCGAATGGATCAAGGAGGAATTGAAGGTCAATATTGAATTCCCGATTATTGCGGCGAATGATGCCATTGCCGCCAAACTCGGGATGTTGCATCCAGGCAAGGGCAGTAATACAGTCCGGGCGGTTTTCATCGGCGACCCAGCCGGAAAGGTGCGGCTGATCCTCTATTATCCGCAGGAAATCGGCCGTAATATCGAAGAAATTTTGCGTGCGATCAAGGCTCTGCAAATCGCTGATCAGCAAGGCGCGGTTCCGGCCAACTGGCCACATAACAACCTGATCGGCGACCGGATCATTGTTCCGCCGGCCACCGACCGAAAAACCGCCGAAGCGAGATTGAAAACTTATGACTGCTACGACTGGTGGTTCTGCCATAAGCCGTTGGAAAAATAAATTTCAGGCCGTATACAGAATTACTAGCCGGATCAGCCCTGCAATTCTCAGGTTGAATCCGCCCCGATTGTTACGGAGCGGATTCAACCCGACTGGTCAGTCGGCTACGGGAACATCGACTCCGCAACTGCCGTCACAGTGTGGCAGATTCCGACTTTGCCCGCAGGTACACAGATAGACCTTTTCCCGTTCCTTCACCTCAAAGCGAAGCGGCAGTTTCTGGCCTTGCTGATGGTGGCCGTCACAAAACGGCAGGCTTTGCGAGCAACCGCAGGTGCAACGAAAATAAACGCCGGGTTCCAGAGTCAAGGCTATCGGCATAGCGGAGTCTTTTTCTTTCTCATCCATAAAGCAACCTTTCATAAATCAAGAATTTCTGTTCATTTTTTTTATTTTTTCAATTTTTATAAAACTCAAACTTTATCTACCCCCGGCCCTGATTGATAAAGTTCCAGGCTGAAAAACCCTTTTCAGCAGGGTTCAGCGGGCAATTTTGTCGAGCAGCCAGGCCATATTTTCCCCCAGCCTGATCATCGTCGCCACGCCTTCCGTATCGGTCTCCACATCACCACTGTTACGACCGAAGGCAAGATTCCAGTAATTGGAGCCGGGGATAATCATCTCATTGATCAAAAAATAATTCTGGATCGACTGCAGGGCATGCATGACCCCGCCGCGCCTGGCCACCGCGACCCCGGCCCCGACCTTGCGCCGCAACTGACCGCCATTGGCCCGGGTCACCATTCCGCTTCGATCGATGACCGCTTTCAACTCGGCCGTAATATCCGCAAAATAGGTCGGCGAGCCAAGGATGATGCCGTCGGCCGTCACCATCTTCCGCACGATTTCATTGAGCGGGTCCTGAGTCAGAACACAGTGACCATCTTTCTTTGCAAAACACTGCATACAGGCGGTACAGCCGCGGATCTGCTGTCCGGCAAGCTGAATCATTTCCGTTTCAATTCCAGCCTCCTGCAGAGGGACGAAAACGTGCTGAATCAGACTTGCAGTATTGCCATCTCTGCGTGCGCTGCCATTAATCGCAATAACTTTCATTCAACATTCTCCTTGATCTGATATATAAAAGGTAATCGGAAAGACCTGCACCCGGTACTGCCAACCACCATAAAAACTCTCGGCACAACGGGGATCAATTCAGCAAAAGGACAACAGGTTCATGGATAAAAGCAATATCATCCTCATCGGCATGCCCGGTGCGGGAAAGAGCACCGTCGGGGTTATTCTGGCCAAACGACTCGGCTTTCAATTCTACGATACCGACCTGATCATTCAAGGTCGCGAAAAAAAACGTTTGCAGGATATCATCGACAGCAAAGGTTTGCCCTACTTTCGCTATGTTGAAGAACAGGTCCTGCACCACCTGCAACTGGAACGTTGCGTCATTGCGACCGGCGGGTCGGTGGTCTACTATCGCGAAGGGTTGGCCAGCCTGGCCATGACCGGCCATCTGGTCTATCTGCAGGTCTCCTTGCCCGATCTGCAACAGCGTATCGCCGACATGGGACAACGCGGGCTGGTGATGGCCAAAGGGCAGACCTTTGCGCAGCTTTTCCAGGAAAGAACCCCCCTTTACGAGCAATTTGCGGACTTGACCATTTCCTGCAACGGACTCAATGCGGAGCAAGTCGCCGCCGCCGTGGAACAGCAGCTATTGACACAATGGCCGGAGCTGCTGACCTGTTGAAGTGACTATTCTGGTCGCACTCCCCATCCCAAAAGCGCTGGAGAACAAGCCCGAACCACAGCCAAACTAGCTCGCCCACAGAGCGGCTGTCAACTGTCCGCATATGCCAGCATTCCGGTCGAGCCCTGCACTAAAAGCTGCGGGTTAACTCTGCAGCGCGGCGCCAGCCCCCACTTGAAGCTCGCCAGGATTCGCGGGCAACCGGTTTCAGTCCCCTATCGACAACAAGGCCTGAAAGGGGCCCCGGCCTTGACTCGCGAACTGATTTCCGACACTATGGAGCGGATAAAGCACTTGTTATTATTATCAATATCCGCCGGCGATCCGGAGAAAATATCAGTTATGGGGCACGACGAGTACAACGATCTGCTGCACAAGGGGATAAGCGCCGCCGAAAAAGGCTTCATCCCATCCGCCCAGGCCTATCTGGATCAGGCCGCACAGATCAACAATTCTCCTGCTGTGCTCAGCTATCAGGCCTACTGCCTGGCCAAGGGACAAGGGAGAATACAGGCGGCGGTACAACTCTGTCGCGATGCCCTCGATCGCGATCCGCACAATTCATTACACTACCTGATCATGGGGCGGATTCTGCTGTTGTCCGGTCATCGGGAGAAGGCAATCAGAACCTTCCGTCAGGGGTTGCGCACCAGCCCCAACCCGAAAATCATTGTTGAACTCAAAAAACTCGGCCTTCGGAAACCGGCAATTTTCCAAAACTTGGACCGCAGCCATCTGTTGAACCGCTCTCTGGGCAAACTCTTCAGCAAACTCGGCCTGAGGTAGGCTCTACAACTCAGACCGTCGGCTCTTTCGACCATGCCTGGCGGCGTCCCAATTCACTGAAATCATCCCAGAGTGAAGCGGCGACCGGACCCACCAGCTGGCCCTGTCGGCGCATGGCGCGAATCTCAATGTCAACCGAACAGGGATATCTGTCAATCGCCAAAAGGACCAGCTCGCCGCGCTTGAGCTCTTCTTCGATCAGGCTTTCCTGCAACTTCCCCCACCCCAATCCGGCCAGGATCAGTTGCTTTTTGGTCATATGATCGCCCACCACCCAATGCCGCCCCCCTTCCAGCACACCATAGGAGCGGTTGTCCGGGTTGTTGCTGCTGTCGCGAACAACGATCTGCACATAACCTTTCATCACTTCCGTATCCAAGTCTTCCCGGTTCGCCAGAAAACCGGGCACGGCAACCGCCAGCAAGCGGGTTCTGGTCAGCGGAATACTGTCAAATTCTTCCAATTCCAGAAACCAGGGGCTGACCGCCAGGTCGACCTCCCCTTCCCGCAACTTTTCAATAGCCCCCCAAATGTTTTCAACCTGCAGATTGAATTCAGTCTGGGGATATTTTTTATCACTGCTCTGCAGTATTTCCAGGACCAGGGGCATAGGACAACTCGCCTCGACCGCAAGCGCCAACGAAGGTTCATTGCCGACCGCCAGATAGTGGGCCAAGTTCGCCAGGTCGTCAACCTGCGCCAAAACCCCCTTGGCCTTTTTATACAGCTGCCATCCGGCCGGGGTCAGCATGGCCCGATAACTACTGCGATCGAGCAGTTGCACGCCAAGTTCTTCTTCGAGTTTTTGCAGGAGCACGCTGAGAGTGGGCTGGGTCCTGTGTAAGGACCGGGCGGCCCCCAGAACGCTTCCCCGGTCGGCAATAGCCACCAGAATTTTGAGTTGATCAAGAGTCATTGTCGGATCCTGTTGCAAAGCAGAATTGAGCGGGAGCAATCTCAACAGACAACTATAGAAAATACCTATAATCATCATATTTATAAAGTATTTTTATTCTATATAAAATAGAACTATATTAGTCTCAATTCGATTACAGCCCGAACAACAGACAACATAAAGCCATTAAAGGAGCCTTCCCATGTTAAAAAAACTGAGCTTGTTATTATCCACTCTGCCACTGTTGGCAAGCGGCGCGTCTGCCGAGATTTACAACATCGACCCGGCCCACACGCAGATTCATTTCACGGTCCCCCACCTGGTGGCGTTCAAGGTCCGCGGTAATTTTAATGATTTCACCGGTACCGTTGATATTGACACTCAGGGCAAACAACTGACCTCCGCTCAGGCTGTCATCAAAACAGCATCTATCGACACCCGGAACACGCAACGTGATGAGCATTTGCGTAGCGGAGACTTTTTCGCCGTTAACGACTATCCGGAGCTGACCTTCAAAAGCAAAAAAATAACCGGCAGCGGCGACAACATCACTGTGGTCGGAGACCTGACTATCAAGGGTGTGACCAAAGAAGTGGTGCTCAAAGGCGCCTTTGCTGGCACAGCCGTTGATCCATGGGGAAACAAGCGGGCCGGGTTTGAAGCGAACGGTGAGATTGACCGCAAGGATTTTGGGCTGAATTGGAACAAAGCCCTGGAAGCCGGCGGGTTCCTGGTCGGCGACAAGGTTGAAATCGGCCTGGAAGTCGAAGCTGTCGCCCAGCAGTAACACAAGCAACACTTCGGTTGGACAATTCTCATTCCCTGCCCTTTGCCTGAAGCAATGGTGCCCGGGCAGGGCAGGGAACGATTGATCTGATAAAGAAAAGAGGACAACCATGAATGACTCATTAAATCCGGTCCTTTTTTTATCCCATGGCGCCCCGGACCTGCCGTTGACCGAACATCCAGCCAAATATGCCTGGCAGGAAATCGGCAAAAAGTTACCACGCCCGCAAGGGATCATTGTGATCTCGGCCCACTGGCTGACCAACCAGGTGACGATCAGCACTGCGGACAGCTACACGACTATCCATGATTTCAGCGGGTTTCCGCCGCAGCTGTACCAAATCGAATATCCCGCTCAGGGCTCAAAAACTTTGGCCGCTGCCATTCAGGACCAGCTGGCGCGCCAGGGCCTGGGTGCTGACACCGATTCAAAACGCGGCCTTGATCACGGAGCCTGGGTGCCCCTGTCGCTGCTTTACCCGCAGGCAGATATTCCTGTCGTGGCCGTCAGCCTGCCGATGAGTGCCGACCTTGACGGACTCTTTGCCTTCGGCCGCGGACTCGCGGAACTGCGGCGAGACAACCTGATTCTCTGTTCGGGAGCCGTGACCCATAACCTCCGTGAATTGGCAACCGAAGGCACGCCACCGGCGGATTGGGCGGTGAGTTTTAGCGCCTGGGTCAAGCAACAACTGACCAGCGCCGCCTGGGTCAATCTCAAACAGTTTCACTTGGCCCCTTATGCCCGCATGGCCCATCCGACCGATGAGCACTTTTTGCCCCTGTTTGTCGCCGCGGGGGCTGCGCAAGGTCAAAAAGCCCAGGTCCTCCACGATAGTTTCAGCTATGGTAATCTGGCGATGACCGTCTTTGCGTTTACCGATAAACGTCAACGGTTACCGGTTGTTTGAGCGTTTTCGCCAACGCTGCCTCACCTCCGCACAACAGCCCTTTTTCGGGCTGAAGATCTGTGCTTTAATGCAGACAGGCAGCCCGGCAACCGGGAGCCTGCCTGCTTGCCCAGACCGAATCACCCAGGAACCGTTCCGGACACCTCGCGGACGGAGGAGGAAAGCCCAATGTCACCTCGTTTTATCATGACCGCCTTCGGCAAAGATCGCACCGGGATTGTCGCCGATGTCACCCGCCTGCTTTATGAGAATGATTGCAATCTGGAAGATACCACCATGTCGATGCTGGCGGATGAATTCACCCTGAGCCTGTTGTTCTCCAGTGCCGACGGCAACATTGAAAAACTGCTGGCACGAGAATGCCGCCGCCTTGAGCTGGACAAAGGGATTTCCGCGTTTGTCCGCCCGCTGCAGAGTGAGCGTGATCAAACCCCCACCAGCTACAAAACCTGTACCCTGCAGATTGAAGGACTGGACCAAGCCGGAATCGTTTATAAAACCAGCCAATTCCTCGCTGATCATCAGTTGAATATCCTGCAGCTTGATTCTATGGCCAGTGCCTCACCGCAGAGCGGCGCGACCGTCTACAGCATGACCATCCATGTTCAGGTCCCGGAACAGCTGCCCTTCGATCAGCTTGAAGATGAGCTTGCCGCAGTGGCCGATGAACTGCATGTCGATATCACCCTGGCGCGATAAGCGACTTTTCCGCAAAGAATTACCCGGCCCTTGCAAACCGGTTTTGCAGGGGCCGGCCAAAGAGCCTTCCAGAGAGTCTTTTCCCAACACGCGCCAGCTGCCGTGCGGTCAAAACCGCCCTGCCCGACGCCATGTCAGCCGACTTCCAGCAATTCTGTATTGCCCGGTGTCTGCCTGCAGAGATAATTCTTTTATGCTATCAATTATGTAACACTCGCATGATCCACCAGAGCGCTCCCGCGGGAAGAAAGAGCATCGACGGGTCATGGTTTTGATCTGAGCCAACTCACCAGGAGACCATCATGATCAACAACAGGGGAGAGGATGATAAGCACCCGGACGGCCCCCCCGGAACAGGCAACGATCCGTTTCCCGTTGTTGCCTTGGGAGCGTCTGCCGGCGGACTGGAATCTCTGGGAAAATTTTTCCTCAATATTCCGCCCGACAGCGGCATGGCATTTGTTGTGGTCGTCCACCTTGATCCGCAGCATAAAACCCTGCTGCCCGGATTGCTGGCACGCTATACCCAAATGGCCACCTGCCTGGCCGAAGACGGAACCACCATCGTCCCGAACACCGTCTATATCATTCCCTCCAATCGCGAAATGACCATCTGCGGTGGACAGTTGCGGCTTGACGAGAAGCAGATAGAGCGAGGCGTTCGGCATACCATCGATAATTTTCTGATCTCCCTGGCTGCTGACGCCGGTTCCCGGGCCGTGGCCGTCATCCTCTCGGGAACCGGGACTGACGGAACAATCGGGATCAAGGATATCAACATCGCCGGCGGAGTGGTCATTGCCGAAGCGGAGCACAGCGCCAAATTTACCGGCATGCCCAACAGCGCCATCAGCAGCGGGCTGGTTGATTGGATCCTGCCCGCCGAAGCCATGGGGGAAAAGCTTCTGGAGCTGGAGAGCAAACCATCGCTGCTGCGCGGCACCGAGGCTGATCCGACCAAGAGAATTGCCGAAAATCTGGGCAGAATCTTCCAGCTGGTCAAAAGAAAAACCGGCCACGATTTCAGTACCTATAAAACCAATACCCTGATTCGGCGGATCGATCGGCGGATGTATATCAACAACATTGCCACAGTCGAAGATTATGTCGCACTCCTTGAACAAAGCGCCGGGGAATGCCGCGCCCTGTTCAAAGAGGCGCTGATCAGTGTCACCGGTTTTTTCCGCGATCCGGAAGCATTCAAGTGGCTGGAAAGCGAAATCATCCCCAAACTTTTCGAAGAGCACGATCCAGCCCGGCCAATCCGCATCTGGCTGCCCGGCTGCGCCACAGGGGAAGAGGCTTATTCCCTGGCGATCCTGCTGAAAGAGCATGCTGACGAACAGCAGGAGAATTGCAAAATCCAGATTTTTGCCAGCGATATCGACCAGCAGGCGATCCACTCCGCCCGCAAGGGCCTCTATCCGGAAGGGATCAGTGCCCAGATCAGCAAAGACCGGCTGAAGCGCTTCTTCACCCGGACCGGCAATCACTTCGAGATCAATAAACAACTTCGCGAAATGGTGATCTTCGCCTGCCACAACCTGATCAAAGACCCGCCGTTTTCCAGGCTCGATCTGGTCATCTGCAGAAACCTGCTGATTTATCTCAACCCGGACGCCCAAAAACGCGCGATCGGCCTGTTCTATCAGGTTCTCAGACCGGGCGGCTACCTTTTTGTAGGCACCTCGGAAACCGTCGGCCGGCATACCGATCTGTTCCGTGTGCTCAATAAAAAATGGAAAATTTTCGTGCGCAGGCACCACGGTCCACAGTTGCATTATAATCTAATCACCGCGACCCCGGCGGTGCCGGATCTGTCCTCCCCTGAAAAAAACGGGGCAAAAAACACCCCCTTAAGTCCGGGGCAGATCGCTGAACGACTGCTGATTCAGCGTTATTCCCCCCCCCTGCGTCGTCATCAACAATAAACACGAAATCCTCTACTACTCCACCCGCACGGCACGCTACCTGGAACCGCCGTTAGGAGAACCGACCCATGACATCCTGTTGCTGGTCCATAAAGACCTACGCCCTGCGCTTAGAGCCGCCATCCACAAACTGCAGACCGCTCAAGAAGCGGTCGAATACCGGGATTTATCCATGCACACGGCCGACACGGTGGAAAGTGTTCGCCTGCGGGTTGAGCCGATCCTGAAGCCTGCGGCGGCACAGGAACTGGCCCTGGTCATTTTTGAACGGGAAGAGCCGGGTTCAGCAGCGCCCTCCGCAGCACAAGCCTTGCCCGGCCAGCCGCGGCCAGCCGACCAGGAACAGATTATTGCCCAGCTGGAAGACCAGCTCCATGCGACCCAGGAAGAACTGCAGGCAACCATTGAACGTCTGGAATCGGCCAACGAAGAGCTGAAAAGCTCAAACGAAGAGCTGATGTCCATGAACGAAGAGTTCCAGTCAACCAATGAGGAGCTGGAGACCTCCAAGGAAGAACTCCAGGCTCTCAATGAAGAGCTGGTGACCGTCAACGCCGAGTTGGAAAGAAAGATCGAAGAACTGGGACAGACCAACGACGACCTGCAGAATCTGCTGAGCAGCTCCGAAATCGCCACGATCTTTCTCAATCGACAACTCCAGGTCAAACGCTTTACCCCGCGCCTGGCCGATCTTTTCAATCTGCTTGATTCCGATATCGGCCGCCCCTTACGGCACCTGACCGGCAGAATCAGCTATCCGGAACTGGAACAAGACGCGGAAACGGTCTTGGACACCCTCACCCCGATTGAGCGAGAGCTGTCTTCCGTGGATGGCAAAAAGCACTTTATGATGCGAATGCTCCCATATCGGACTGCTGAAGACCAGATTGACGGCGTTGTCATCACCTTTATCAATATCACCAGCCGCCTGCTGGCCGAAGAAAATCGGGCGCAGCTGGCGACCATTGTCGAAGTCACCAACGACGCGGTCATCGGCGAATCGATCGCCGGGATAATCACCAGCTGGAACGCCGGTGCGGAAAGAATCTACGGCTACAGTGCGGCTGAAATGATCGGCAACCGCATAGATCGCCTGGTCCCCGCCAAGCTGCGCCAGGAGCGCGCGGACATCGTCAGCTGCCTGCAGCGTGGCGAACCGATCCGCAACCTGGAAACCGAACGGATCTGCAAGGACGGCCGTCACGTCCAGATGTCCCTGAGCATTTCGCCGATTTATAATCGGCAGCATGAAATCGTCGCCACCGCAACCATTGCCCGGGATATCTCCATGCAAAAGCAGCACCTGCAGCAACTTGCGGAGAGCGAACACCTGCAGCGCAGCCGCGCCGAAGAAATGGAAGCGCTGATGGAAGCCGTTCCGGCCGCCGTCTGGATGGCCAAAGATCCGCACTGCCGGGAGGTCACAGGAAATCGAACCTCTTTCGAGCTGATCCGGCTTAAGCGTGGCACCAATCCCTCCAAAAGCGCTCCGGGGGGAGGTCCAACCAATTTCAAAATCTACCAGGACGGTCGCGAACTGGCCCCGGAAGAACTGCCCCTTCAGCAGGCGGCCCGTAACGGCAAAGCGATTCATGGCTTTGAAGAGGATATTCTCTTCGCGGACGGCAACCACATCACCATTTACGGTAACGCCACCCCGCTGTTGGATGAACGAGGACAGCCGCGCGGTGCGGTTGCCGCTTTCATCGATGTCAGCCCGTTGAAAAGAATGGAGGAGAGCCTGCGTCAGGCCGAAAAGATGCAGGCCATCGGCCAACTGGCGGGGGGCATTGCCCATGATTTCAACAACCAGCTCTCCGGCGTCCTCGGCTTTGCCGATTTAATCATCAGCAAAGCGGATAACCAGGAGCTGTCCAGGTATGCGCAAAGCATCAAATATTCGGCCATGCAGTCAGCCGACCTGACCCAGCAACTGCTGGCCTTCGGCCGCAAAGGATCCTTCATCAAGCAACCGGTCCAGATCCATAAGCTGCTCAAGGATATCCAGATGATCCTGGCACATAGTCTGGATAAGCGAATTGAAGTACAGCATCACTTCAACGCGGGAGCAGATACGGTCAGCGGCGATCCAGCTCATCTTCAGTCGGCCCTGCTCAATATCGCCATCAACGCGCGCGACGCCATGCCCGAGGGTGGACAACTGATCCTGACCACCGAGTTGGTCGACCTGGACCAGGACTTCTGCAGCCGGCATCCCGAGAAGATCGCCCCGGGTCGCTATCTGAACATCAGCATTACGGATACCGGCATCGGGATTGCCCCAAATCATCTGAGCAAAATATTCGAACCGTTTTTCACCACAAAAAAAATCGGCGAGGGAACCGGCATGGGACTTTCCGGCGCGTATGCCACAATCCAGCGCCATGGCGGGTTTATCAAGGTGCAAAGCGAACCGGGGGAAGGATCCACATTCATGACCTATCTTCCCCTCTCCACGGCGGAGGAAAGTGATCCGGGAAAAACCTCAAAAGCGGCGGCTCCGGTCAAAGGACAAGGCAGAATTCTCCTTGTTGACGATGAGGAAATGGTCCGTAACGTTGCGGCGGAAATGCTGACCACTCTCGGCTATAAGGTCTTCACCTGCGTTAACGGCGCCGAAGCGCTTGAGTATTACCAGAAACACTGGCAGGAAATAGATCTGGTCATTCTGGACATGATCATGCCGAAAATGAACGGCTATGACACTTTCAAGGGCTTACGCGCCGTCAACCCGGAGGTGCTTGCCATCCTGGCGACCGGCTACAGCACCGATGGCCTGGCCCAAACCATTTTGGCCGAGGGGTGCAAAACCGTCATCAGCAAGCCTTTTGAATATGCCGAGCTGTCAACCGTTGTTGCCGATATTTTGCAGCAGCACGGAGCTGTGCCTGAGAGCTAGTGTCCTTCAAGCTGTCTCGGCAGACCGTCAGGAACCGTGGAGGGTCGGTTCCTCGGTTGCCTCGGGCGGATTTCTGAAACTGACGTCACAGCACTCCCGCTTGGGAAGAACCAGTGGATGTTCGTCAAGAAACCGGTCGAAAGCTGCCCGATCCAGAGATTCTTCCTCTTTGAGCAGCGTCGCCAAAGCGTCAAGAATCTCACGATTGCCGGCAACGACGGCATTGGCACAGCGATCGGCGGTATTGACCAGCTGCTCAATCTCCTGATCGATGATCCAGGCGGTTTTTTCACTGAAATTCTTTTCGCTGGCCATTTTCCTTCCCAGAAACGGATGCTCCTCTCCACGCGGATAGCTGAGAGGTCCGAGCCGGTCACTCATCCCCCATTGACAGACCATCTTCTCAGCCAGGGACATCACCTGCTTGAGATCATTTTGAGCGCCGGTCGAATACTCCCCGAAGCACTGCTTCTCCGCGGCCCTGCCGGCGAGCATAACGCTTAATCGCCCCAGCAGATAGCTGCGTTGATAATGGTAGCGATCATCTTCCGGCAACTGCTGGGTCAGGCCAAGAGCCTGTCCGCGCGGGATAATGGTAATTTTATGCACCGGATCCGAACCGGGCAAGGCTTTGGCGACCAAAGCGTGACCGGCCTCATGGATAGCGGTCATATATTTTTCCTCTTCCGAGAGAAACAGCTTGCGCTCCATCCCCATCAGCTGGCGATCCTTGGCCCGGTCAAAATAGACCATCGCTACCTGTTGCACATCCTCCCGGGCAGCGATCAGCGCGGCTTCGTTGACCAGGCTTTGCAAATCCGCCCCGACCATCCCGGGCGTGCCCTTGGCAATAAGTTCCAGATCGACATCGTCGGCCAGCGGCATCGTTCGGGTATGAACCTGCAGAATCTTCACCCGGTCGCGCCAATCCGGCCGTTCGATGACCACCTGACGATCAAACCGGCCCGGGCGTAGTAAAGCGGCATCGAGGACATCCGGCCGGTTCGTCGCTGCCAGAACGATTACCTGCGAATGATCTTCAAACCCATCCAGCTCCGAGAGCAACTGGTTCAGGGTCTGCTCGCGCTCGTCATTGCCCCCGCCCAGTCCCGTTCCCCGTGCTCGGCCAACCGCATCCAGTTCATCCACAAAAATAATGCTGGGCGCATTTTTCTTGGCATTGGTAAACAGATCACGCACCCGACTGGCCCCGACCCCGACAAACATTTCGATAAACTGCGAAGCCGAGATACTGTAAAAGGGGACCTCAGCTTCTCCGGCAACCGCCCGCGCCATCAGGGTTTTTCCGGTTCCGGGCGGGCCGGTCAGCAACAGGCCGCGAGGGACCTTCCCGCCCAGTCTGGTAAATTTCTCCGGGTTGCGCAAAAAAGAGATGATTTCCTGAAGTTCCTGTTTCGCTTCGGCGAGCCCGGCGACATCCTCAAAAGTAACCCGGGAATGCTCCCGGGCATAGAGCTGTGCTCCCGATTTACTGAATCGTTGCAGCAAACCGCCACCGATGCCACCTTTTTGCTGTGCTTTGCGAATGATATACCACCAGACCCCGATGATCAGCACCCAGGGCAGCACACCGATGAGAATGCGCGATCCCAGTGAGGTCCCTTGCACCGGTTCCGCCCTGACCCTCACCTTGAATTTATCCAGCAAAGGCATCAATTCCGCATCCGTAACAGGGGGCAGAATGGTTTTGAAGCGGGTAAATTTTTGCTTTCCCTTGAACTGCGCATCGATCGCCTGGGCGGCCGTCAATTCCTGTTCCGCAGCGAATTGACCGGACAGCTTCTCGCCTTGCAGTAAAACCGCTTTGACCTGGCCGTTTTTCAGTTCCTGTTTGAACAGGCTGTAAGGAATACTGACGACCGACTCCGGCTGGCTGGGGGGATAAAAAAACAGAAAGGCCGCATTAAGCCCCAAAATCAGGGCGAAAAAAAGAAGGATTCTTTGCCAATTGAAGGTCATCTGCCCGACTCCATTCGCTTCCGATAATTTTGGAAGAATAAGCATTGCTCATAGACTGACATATATAATGGTACCAAATCTTCACGGAATCAGCTTGGCCAGCAACGCCACCGGAGCGGAAGATTTGTTATAATAAATTCCGCGCACCCCATCCGCGACAGTTCTCGTCCATGCAGGGCCCCTTTTTCTTGGCATTGCAGAGCTGACCGGATAAGAAACCAAACAATCTTGCCCAACTAAAAAAATAACCGGAAGGAGTCTTAATGATGAATAAAATAACCTGGTTTGGTCACGCAACTCTCGGTCTGGAAACAGCCGGTTTCAAATTGATTATCGATCCATTTTTCAGCGGCAATCCGGCCGCATCGACCAGCGCGGACAAGGTCGCTGCCGACTTTATCCTGGTCAGCCACGGCCATGGCGACCATATCGGCGACACCGTGGCGATCGCCCAGCGCACCGGTGCAACGGTGATCAGTAATCATGAAATTGTCACCTGGCTCGGCAAGCAGGGGGTGGAAAAAGTTCACGGCCAGCATCTCGGCGGCGGATTCAAGTATCCCTTCGGCTATCTGAAACTGACTCTGGCGCTACATGGCTCGCAGTTGCCGGACGGTTCCTATGGCGGCAACCCGGCCGGCTTTCTGCTCACCTGCAACGACGGTAAAAAAATCTATTTGGCCCAGGACACCGGGCTGTTCGGCGATATGAAACTGATCGGGGAGGAAGGTCTGGATCTGGCCGTGATTCCCATCGGTGATAATTACACCATGGGGCCAGACGATGCCCTGCGGGCAGTCAAGATGCTGCAACCGAAAGCGGTCATCCCGATCCATTACAACACTTTTGAGCTGCTCAATCAGGATGCCGTCGGCTGGGCCAAACGGGTTGCCGATGAAACCGGGAGCAAGGCGATCATCCTTAAACCGGGGGAAAGTTACACCTGTTAAACGGGCGACGAAGGAAAGAGCGGTCCGCTCAGGACCGCTTGCGGGCCCCATTCAGGAATAGCTCGCGATCAAGGGTTCCCCAAGCGCTGAAGCTGTTGAAAACCGTCAGCCGGATCGCCAGGATGACGGTCAAGGCGGTGCCGACAAAGATGGCAATAACAATGGCGATCTGATACTTGATGGCGGTCATGGGGTTGCCGCCGCCCAGGATGACCCCGGTCATCATTCCCGGCAAGGCCACCAGGCCAATGGTCGACATGGTCGCAATGGTCGGGGCCAGGGACGCCTGCCAGGCCTCCTGGAGATAAGGGAATAGCGCCTCCCGCAGTGTCGCCCCCTGGGCCAGACTGAGCAGATAGGCTTTTTCCTGTTTGCGCAGGGCTTCGTAGAAGGTTCGAATGCCGATAATATCGGCCCGCAGGCAGTTACCGAGAATCATCCCGCCAATCGGTATCAGATATTGAGCGTCCAGCGCGGCGGGACCGTCCAGAATCAACAGGACGAAAAACAGCAACGGCACCAGAACCCCGATCAGCAGGGCCAGGAAAACCCCGCCGGCCAGGCGGCGCAGGCGCAGGTTACAGCCCCGGACAATCGACAGATCGGCAACAATCACCATGACCAACAGCCAGGCACCGGTGGCCCAGAGGCTGTTGAGAGCAAAAATCACCTGCAGATAAAACCCCACGAACAGCAGCTGCACGGTCATGCGCACGGCAGCCAGCAGGGTCTGGCCGACCATCGGCACGCGGAGCCAGAGCATGATCGCCAGAGGAATCAGCAACAGCAGGTAGCCACTGCCCAGCCGCCAGAAACTGATATCAATGGTACTCAAGACATCCTCCGCTGTAATTCCGCCAAATTGACAATCCGGTCTGCAAACCCGAGCCATTCTTGATCATGGGAGACGGACAAGACCGTCAACTCTGCCGTTGCCGAAAGCAGAGCGATCACCGCCTGTTTGGAAACCTGGTCAAGGGCTGACGAAGCCTCGTCCAGCAACAAAATCCTGCGGTCCAGAAGCAGGGCAGCCAACAGAGCAATGCGCTGTTTCTCGCCGCCGGACAGATCGGTCACCCGCTCGGTGAGCAAAGCCTCCGGCAGCAACAATTGCTCCAGCAACTGCGGTATCCGCTGCAGGTTGCCCCACAGCGGACGATTGCCGGCAAAGGAAAACGGGCGTTCCAGGACCTCTCGGACCGTCCCCTCTCCCAGTTCCGGCTCCTGCGGGACATAAGCCATGCGGCCCCTGAGCCGCCAGACCGTGGTTGGGGTCAAAAGTTCACCGCCGATCCGAATAGTTCCGGAATAGACCGGGACAAATCCCAGCAGGCAACGCAGCAGGGTCGACTTGCCACAGCCGGAAGGGCCGCTCAGGGCAACCTTTTCCCGGTCCAGAATCTGCAGATCCACGGCGCGCAGAATCTGCCGTCCATCCATAGCCACCGTCAATTGTTCAATGCTCAAAGTCGCTGCTTGCAAAACCGGGCCTCCAGGATCTTCATCGCCGCCATGTGTTGCCAGGCAGGAGAACAAAAGCCTATACCAAAACGGCGGCAGAACAAGGCTATTTTTTCATCGACACCACGGGCAGGCGCTTTTCTCGCTGTCGTTCCGACAACAGTTGATAAAAACTATTTGCGAAGTTTCTATTTTTGCCATATCATTTAATCATAATATGATTAAATGATATGGTGATTAATCGATATCAGCACACAAGACAGTCACCGAAAGGAATCAATCATGGAACAAAACGGAGCGGAAACAGTCAAAAGGACCCGGCTGCACGAGCAGGTGGCCCGGACCCTGAGTCTGCAGATCCTCAACGGTGACATCCCGCCTGAGTCTCTGTTGCCGAACGAGGACGCCCTCTCCCGGCAATTCGGCGTGAGCAAACCGGTGATTCGTGAAGCGATCAGCTTCATGGACGCAAAAGGACTGGTCCGTGCCCGCCCCAGAATCGGCACCCGGATCTGCACGCCTGCCAACTGGGTTCTGACCGACCCGGTGCTGCTGAAATGGCGGATGGAAGCCGGGCCGGAGCAGGCACTGGTCGACGACCTGCTGGAGCTACGCAGCATCATTGAACCGATAGCCGCGGGACTCGCCGCCAAACGGTCCACACCGGAATGCCGCGCAAAAATCGACCGGGCCATGCAAGCGATGAGTACGGGAAGTTCTCTGGAAGATCATATTGCCGCTGACATCGCATTCCATCAGGCCATCATCGAAGCCAGCGGGAACGAACTGCTCATCAGTTCACTCAGGCCGGTCCTTGAACACACCATGGGCTCCAGCTTTGAGCGCTTCATCACCTCTTTTGCCGCAGCCAAAGCATCGGTCGCATTTCACCAGGAGGTGGTCACTGCCATTCACCAGCAGGACGAGCCAGCCGCTGTTGCGGCGATGCGCAACGTCATCGAACGTTCCGCAACCGACATTCATAATGCGGTTGGCCAGCACGGCCACACTTGAGAAGCCCCGTTAAACACCCAGAAATAAGATCGTCAGCGCGCGTTTTTGCGCATTGATTTTTCAACCATGACCGAGCCATAGGCTTTTGACAAAGCAACTGTTCAAGCAGGAGTAAAAAAGATGAAAATCACTGCCCTTGAAACCCTTGTCCTCAAGGAATTCAACAATGTCACCTGGGTCCGCGTGCATACCGACGAAGGCGTCACCGGCATCGGTGAAACCTATTACGGATCGGGAGCCGTCAGCGCCCATCTCCACGAAACCCTGGCGGGTCGGCTGCTCGGCAAAGATCCGCTACGGATTGAAGAACTGAACCGGGAGATGGTCAATCTGCCCCTGGCCCAGGCATCCACCGGCGCCGAATACCGGGCGGCATCAGCCGTCGATATCGCACTCTGGGACCTTTACGGGAAAGTTGTTAACCAACCGGTTCATCAACTGCTGGGTGGGCTTTGTTGGGACAAACTGCGGATCTACAATACCTGCGCGGGTTATCGCTATGTGCGCGCTGCCAACATCCGCCCGGTCGATACCTGGAACTTCAGCGCCGACGGTCCTTACGAAGACCTGCAGGGCTTCATGGAACGCCCCGGCGAGCTGGCCCAGAGCCTGCTTGAGCAAGGGATCAGCGCCATGAAGATCTGGCCTTTCGATCCGGCCGCTCTGGCCAACAAAGGCCGCTATATCTCAGCGGCTGAGCTGAAAAAAGCCCTCCACCCGTTCGAAGAAATCCGTAAAGCTGTCGGTGACAAGATGGACATCATGGTCGAATTCCATTGTCTGTGGGACCTGCCGACCGCCAAACAGATCGCCCGCGAATTGGAACCTTTCAAGCCCTACTGGTTCGAGGATTCCATCCGCATGAATTCGCCCCAGGCGCTGGCCGAGTACGCACGCTCCACCCCGGTCAGGGTCTGTGCCAGTGAAACCCTGGGCTCGGCAGCGCCTTACAATGAAATGCTGCGCCATGACGCAATTGATGTTGTTATGGTGGATATCTGCTGGACCGGCGGTATCACCGAGGCACGGAAGATCGCCATCCTTGCTGATATCCACCATAAACCTTTTGCCCCGCACGACTGTACCGGTCCCATTGGCCTGGCCGCCGCCGTGCCACCACCGCGTTAAGCCAGCCGAACTCGCTGATTCAAGAGACCGTCCGCGCCTTTTACACCGGCTGGTACAAAGAGGTCGTCACCACCGTCCCCACCATCAAGGACGGTTTTGTCTACCCAATGGAAGGGCCCGGCCTCGGCATCGACCTGCTGCCGGAAGTCATGGAGCGCGACGACCTGATCATCCGCAGATCCGAACTGTAACCACACCCGGCGCAAACCGGGACATGACAACCGACACGCTTTGGCTGCAACAGCCCAGAGCCTGTTCAAATCAACCATAATGGAGTTATTGACAATGTCACTGATCAAGCAATTATTCGACCTGAGCGGCAAAACCGCGCTGATCACCGGCGGCAAGCCGCGGCCTGGGCAAGGATATGGCCCGCGCCCTGGCTGAAGCCGGCGCCAAAATCATCCTCAACGGCCAGAACCCGGAGACCCTGGCCACGGCTGCCAAGGAATTCAGCGCCGCTGGATACGAGGTTATGACCCTGCCCTTTGATGTGCGCAACGAAGCCAGTGTTGTCAACGCCTTCGCCACCCTCGACGAGCAAAACATCACGGTGGATATCCTGGTCAACAACGCCGGCATTCAACATCGTCAGCCGATGGTCGAACTCTCCAGTGCCGACTGGCAGAAAGTCCTCGACACCAACCTGACCAGCGCGTTCCTGGTCGGCCGCGAAGCGGCCAAGCGGATGATCCAGCGCGGCCAGGGAGGTAAAATCGTCAATATCGGTTCCCTGACCAGCGATCTGGCCCGCGCAACCGTCGCCCCGTACACCGCGGCCAAAGGCGGCATCAAACTGCTGACCAAATCGATGGCTGCGGAATGGGCCAAATTCAACATCCAGGCAAATGCCCATCGGCCCCGGCTATATGCTGACCGAAATGACCCAATCCCTGGCCGACGATCCCACCTTCGACGGCTGGGTCAAAGGGCGTACCCCGGCCGAGCGCTGGGGACTCCCCGCCGATCTGATGGGAACCGTCATCTTCCTGAGTTCTGCAGCATCGGCCTATGTCAACGGACAGATTCTTTATGTCGACGGCGGGATGAGTTCGGTGTTGTAAATACGCGCTAAACCAACAGGCTCATCCGTTCTTGGGATGAGCCTGTATTTTATCCGGAGAGCAGAAAAAACCTTTTCAAACCCGCTATCAGCCCACCAGTCATTTTCCAAACCAATCACTGATTCAGGTGTAGCTCAATAAATGGTAGACTGTCCCGAAGGGCGCTAGTTTAGTTTCCATCCGGAAACGGCATTTTTCCGCTGTAGCAGCGTCAATCTGCAGGCTTACTTGTGCGGCGTAACGGTGTACGCCTCCGCGTAAGCCCTTGATTTTCTTGGCACAACGAAAAACTGCTCGTTTCCAATCTGAAAACTTAATGATTGCCCTCCAGTGTTTCTGGATGACAACTAGTTTAAGCAACTTTGCAGTAAACTCGGGACTGTCCCGCACGGGGGCTGTCCCGGGTCTTTGCGGTGCACCCTACAGTTTCATGGCTCGCAAACTCTTGGGGACAACCCTGAGTTTACTGCAAAGTTGCTGAAACGAGCCCCATGCTATCTTGTCCCCGGATTTTTAGTCATTCCAAAATTCTCTCAGCACCTGCTCCTTGTTTGCAGTTGTAAACTGACAATTGAAGCGCTTGGTGTTGCTGCTGGCCTGATCGATTTCTTCGGTAAACATTCCGATCTGCACACCCGTGGGCTGAAGGCCCTCCAACAAGGAATACACCTGGGCATTGACCTCGTCAGGGGTCAGGTGCCGATTGTCCTTTTCGGCCAGCATGTTTCTTTCGTACAAAGATGTCTGCGCGGGATTGATCGAGAGCAGGGTCAGGTATTTGATATCGATGCTGTGCAGAAGCTTCAGGGTCCCGGCAACGTGGCGCTCCGAGAACCTCAAGCCCCCGACTCCCGGCATCAACATGGCAGACACATCGATACCCGCCTCGACCAGTTTCTGCGCAGCAGCGATCATGTCAGCACAGGTGCAGTCCTTGTTGATGTAATTCAGAACCTCATCGGAACCGCTCTCCAGCCCCCAGTAAATCAAGGACAGCCCGGCATCTTTGAGCCTTTTCAACTCATCGGCAGACTTTTCCAGGATCGAGGCGGTTCGGCCATACAGGGAGATTTTTTGAGGAGCGAAGGTCTCCCGCGCATAATCCAGGGATGACAACAGCAATTCGGTCGCAACCCCCAGCGAGTTTCCGCTGCCGATAAACAATCGCTGGATCCGTGATTTCTCTGCCCCTATCGATTCAGCAACACCGTCGACATGCGCTTTAAACTCTGCGAAGGATTTGGTCTCGGCTGGCATATCAGTGTATTCGGAGCAAAAAGTGCACTGGTTGTAGTCACAGCCGGTAGTGAGTTCCAACCGTAACACATGGGCTTTTCTTTCGGAGGGGGGTGATGACAGGGTCGGCGAACTGAACAGGCTCGGGTCCCGGTAGGCTTTGTCGCACTCGGGCGCAAGCACGGGAAAAATCCGCTCCAGTACGGCAACCAGCTCAACACCGTCAACCTTCAGGAAGCCGTTATCAAGCAGAAATTGGACAGCACGCTCCGCAGCAAAGGCATAGACCGAAGAATCAAGGCTGGCGCGCATCGATCTGAGCAGGGCATCATTAAGGAAATAATCCGCCACAGCGTAAAAATCCTGGTGCCGGGTGAGGAGATGCTCCGACGTCACGACCTCAAGCTCCTGATCGGCAAGCTCCTTATTAAACAGATCCGCCGTAAAACGCCCGGCCGTGGAATAAAACCTGATCAGTGAGACCCCGGCCGCTTGCTCGATAATAAAACCTTCACTTCCCGGCTTGACGTGAATATTGGCGCTCGCCATTTTCACCCTTACCCTGGCCCCCGTTTGTAACTCCACGCAATCCTCAAGACCAAGGGCTTGAATCAGGACCGGAAGTAGGTGTTTTTTTAAGGCTGGGTAAGATATCTCGCTCGAGACAACGGCAGGAACAGCAAGGTCTTGATTGATCCTGGCCGCCAAGGCACGCACAGCCTGTTCGATCACCCCGGCTTTATCAGCCTGCTGCTCAAATAGCGGAGCGATCCCGGCAAAGTAAGGAAACAGGCTGTAAATGCCGTGGCTCTTCAATTTACTGAGCAATTTGTCCCGGGTCATCCGGTGACCGTATAGCTGCCTGAGCATCCACAGTAATTCATCTTGACTGACAAACATAAGCTCACGACCTGAATAGGTTTTCAATAACCTGCAAAAACACCAATTGTCCAGGCGCCGCCGGGATCAGGACTGCGCTGAGTAGAGTTCCAGTTTCCGGTACAGGGTGGCAACACTGATATTCAATTCTTTGGCGGCCTGGGTTTTATTCCCGGCAGTAATTTTCAGGGCAGCCAGGATGCTGTTCTTTTCCAGTTCGTCGAGGGGCACGATCCGCCTCGAATCAATGGAGACAGAACATCTTCGACGCAAATCTTCCGGAAAATCAACAAAATCTATTTTGTCTTCCAGACACATCGCCACGGCGTATTCAATGGTATTCTGCAGCTCCCGGACATTGCCCGGCCAGTCATAATAAACCAGGCAGTCTGCAGCTTGCGGTGTAAAAGACATCTGTCCTCTGCCACACTGCTGCGTTGTTCTGTCCAGAAAACGGCGGGCCAGGGGCAAAATATCCTCCCGGCGTTCCCGCAGTGGCGGAATTTTCAGTTCGATCACCTGCAGCCGATAAAACAAATCCTGCCGAAAAGTTCCGGCCTGCACCTCCTCGGCCAGTTTCTTGTTAGTGGCCGCGACAATGCGAAAATCCACCGGGCGGGCACAGGTTTCTCCGACCCGGCAGATCTCTTTTTCCTGCAGAACCCGTAAAATCTTGACCTGCATCCCCGGCGATATTTCACCGATTTCATCAAGGAACAGGGTGCCACCGTCCGCGGCTTCAAAAAAACCGGCCCGGTCTTTCGTGGCCCCGGAAAAGGCCCCTTTAACGTAACCGAAGAGCTCGCCTTCCAGCAAACTTTCGGTGATCGCCCCGCAATTGATCGCCAGAAAGGGCATCTTGGCCCGAGGTGAACGCTCATGAATGAAGCGGGCCATACGCTCTTTACCGGCCCCGGTTTCACCGGAGATCACCACTGAAGAATCTCCTTTAGCGACCCGCTCGGCCATTTCCAGGACCGCCAGCATGGTCGGGCTTTTTGAATAACTGCCGAAGCAACTGTTCTGGTAATCGAGCATATCCAGGCGCTGTTCTTTTTCTTTCAGCTGCTCCTCAACATCTTTGACCCGCTGGGTCAGCAGGGAGAAGATCGCATCAGAAGATTCCAGATCATAGTATTTCAGCTGATCGGCAAACCGTCCGTCCCAATCTTCCTGGTAGCGGGCCTCCACCTGACAGAGAGAATCGCCTTTGCCCTGACAATGGGTTTCGATAAAGAAGACATTGCGGCCGCGCCATTTGGAGACAAAGCCACTGGCAAAACCGGCCAGGGTCCAACAGACACATTCATCCGTCACACCGTAATGGAGGCGGTGCTGCTCTGCCTCATAAGAATCCTTCCAAACAGTACGGATCAGTGGCTCTCCGCCAGTACCGTCACTTTTTTCATGGGAGACCGGGGTCAGGTGCCCATACAGGGAATGCATGTACGGCCCGGTAAAATGACGCTGAATTGAATCCAATGGGTCCATTTCCAGCATTTCGGCCAGCCGCCAGCCTTGCGCGTAACCGAACCGGGTCAGGATGGATTTGGTCGCGGAAAGTCCCAGAGTGTCGATCAGGTTTTTGCGCAATAATCCATGGGCAAAAGCGTCAAAAAGCAGGGTGCGCTGCTTTTCAAAAAAACGGATAATCCCGCTGCCGTCATCGCGGGAAAGAAATTCGTTGAAATTCAAAAAATTCCAGTGCATGAACCAACCCTCTCAAACTGCAATGGTCATTTCTCATTTTGCAGTAGCTTGTTGCATATTCGCCGATCAAACCACCAAAAGCCAGCATTTTCATACATGGCACATATCCTGCTGAACACAATGGCTATTCAGCTGAATAAAACTTTATTGATGATTTCCTCACCGGTGAGCAACCGCCCGTCGATTCTGTCCATGAATCGCCGGCTGTTTCTTTACTTTGACCTGGTATGTGCGAAAAAGGAGATTTGTATGGTTAAGCGACAAAGACTGTCGTACTTCAAAGGCATCTGCGGATGCCTGCTGCTACTCCCCCCCTGCTGACGTTAATTTCCTGCAGTGATAACGATGACAAACACAGTTCTTCTCTGCCGCAGCTGAGCGCTGCGGAAAGTTCTCAATTACTGACCTGTACAGATTTGGCAAGCCAGTTTTCTTTTGCCAACACCGAAATCACTTCGGTGGAAACGGTCACAGCCGGAACCCTGACCGTCGGCGACCATGAGATCGCTGAACATTGCCTTGTCACCGGCAAAATGAACGAGCGCGCCAGTTGGGTCAACCCCGCCGTCGAAGACGCCAGCTATGCCATCGGCTTTGAGATACGTCTGCCCGTCGACTGGAACGGCCGCTTTTTCTATCAAGGCAACGGCGGCCTGGACGGTGTTGTGAAACCGGCAGTCGGCGCTGTCAGCGGCGGCGGCTTCCTGACCAATGCTCTGGACATGGGCTTTGCCGTGATCAGCTCCGATGCCGGACACAGTGGTTACAATCCGCTTTTCGGCCTCGATCCCCAGGCCCGCCTGGACTACGGCTACAACGCCGTGGCCAGCCTGACCCCCATGGCCAAAGCGCTGATTACAGCAGCCTACGGACGTGGTCCGGACCGTTCTTACATCGGTGGCACTTCCAACGGTGGCCGTCACACCATGGTCGCCGCGACCCGCGAACCGGAAGAATACGACGGCTATCTGGCCGGCGCACCGGGCTTTCATCTGCCCAAAGCGGCTATTGCCCAACTGTTCGGTGCTCAGCAGTATGCCAATGTGCTCAAAGATGAAGGGATAACTCCGGAACTATCCGGCTCCGTCTCCAACCTCAACCTGGCTTTCACTCAAGAGGAACGGCAATTGGTGGCCAGCGCCATCCTGGAAAAATGTGACGACCTCGACGGTGCAGCGGACGGCATGGTCGAAGATGTCGAAGGCTGCCACAACAGCTTCGACCTGCTCACCGATGTCCCGACCTGTAGCTCGGCTCGTGATGGAAGCTGCCTGTCGGAGGCTCAGAAGAGCGCCATCACCGCCATTTATTCCGGAGCCCGCAACAGCAAGGGAGAAGCCCTCTACAACGACTGGCCGTTTGATCCGGGTTTGATCAGCAGCGGCTGGGCGGCCTGGGAATTCAACAACTCGGTCACCAATCGTGATCCGGTTTCCGCCGCGTTCACTTTCATGACCCCGCCGGAAGACCCAAGTGTGGCCGATGACACTCTCGGCTACGCCCTTAATTTCAACATGGACACTGATGCCCCGAAAATTTTTGCAACCAGCGGCATCTACACCGAAAGTGCCTGGTCTTTCATGGCCCCGGTCAATGAAACCGACCTGAGCGTGTTGCGTGATCGCGGCGCCAAGATGATCGTTTATCATGGGACTTGTGACCCGGTCTTCTCGGTTAACGACACCACTGACTGGTACGACGCCATTGCAGAAGCCAATAACGGCGATGCCACTGACTTTGTCCGCTTTTTCCGGGTGCCGGGCATGAGTCATTCCCGCAACGGGATTTCCACCGACCAGTTCGATGCCCTCTCCGCTCTGGTCGATTGGGTCGAGAAAGGCGTAAAACCTGACCGGATCATCGCAACGGCCCGGGGCGATATCAACAATCCGGGGGGGCAGAATCCCGAAATTCCTGACAGCTGGGATCCGAACCGAACCCGGCCGCTGTGCCCCTACCCGAAAATCGCGGTGTTCACCGGCACCGATGCGAACAGTGATCAAATTGAAGATGCCGCTAACTTTACCTGCCAGTAAGGCGGTAGCGTTAAGCACCTTCACCGCTTGAACCGCAAGAACAGGGAGGGGCAACCTTCCCAGTCATAAAAAATCCCCTGCTCTCAATTAAGAGCAGGGGATTTGAGTTTACTGACGAAGCGGTACACAACCCGGGCAGACCTTTTCAGTCTGGTCTAGAAGGGTGTTGAAAAACGTTTTCGAGGCAGCAAGTACAAGGGAAAATTGCCGAAAAAGCGCAGTTTGCATCCAGTAAATGAGTATTTTAAGGCTATTTTTAACGCAGTCATTGCAACGCAGATAGTTTTTCAACACCCTGCTGATATGGCTGACAATTACAACAGTAAACGCAATGCTCCTTGAAAATTGTTGTTAAATCTCTGTCACGAAAAAACGGGGCCACTTTTACGACGGTAGATCACGCTGATATCCGCGGGTTGGTTACCGCCTGTCTTGGCTACGTCGTGGAGCTGCCTCTCGCTAGAGCCGGGAGTTTGGCAAATGCCTGATCCCATAACAGGCCCGAGGATTCTCCGATACCGAGGCCGCGCTTTTTCGCGACAGAAGCTGGTTGTGTGTCTTTGACTCCTTCGCTATGCCGGGCGTGGCACCGTTTGGGCGATCGCCCAAATAAACGCTGACAACTCCCGAGCGATGGCCGCAATAACAACCTGGCTGCGTTTTCCTTTGCCGATCAGTCGTCGATAACGGGCACAGAGCTTCAATTGTGCTTTCCAGGCAATCTCCCAGACCGCCTGCGGCAGGTGCCTCTGCCGTTCATGTAACCGACGGCTGACCCGAGCCGGAAGTCGATACGACCAAGCTGCTTCGACCAGCATGCGCCGGGCATGTCCGTTACCGGTTTTGGTGATCCCGCCGCGCTTGACCGTCTCGCCGCTGGAGTGTTCCGAGGGAACCAATCCCAGGTACGCCATGAGCTGTCGAGGATGATCAAAGCGCGTCAAGTCTCCCAGCTCGGCAACCGTTGTTGTCGCAACAATCAGGGAGACGCCTCGCAGGGCCTGAATCGCCTCTACGACAGGATTCATGCGCCACTGCTCGGCAAGTTGACGAATCTGTTCGGTCATGCGTTCAACTCGTTCTGTGCAGGAACGTACGGCATCAATATATTCCTGCAAGGTGATCTGCTGGGCCGGGTGCGGCATCTTGATGCAAGAGATCCAGTTCCAGTGAGCCTTGCTCCAGGGCGTTTTCCCGCTGTAGCGGAACCCGCTGCGCAGAAGAAAGGCTCCCAGTTGTTGGCGCGCTTTGCGTTCCGCACTTTTGCTGTCAATTCGGGCCCGGCACAAGTCGCGCATCGCCTCATCCTCGAGACAAGGGACATAGACCGGCGTCAGTTCTCCAGCACGATGTAGCCGCGCCAGCATCTCAGCGTCGCGGCGATCATTCTTGATGCGGTCACCACTTTTTCGCGGAATCAGCGATGGGGCAACCACCTTGCAATCGTAGCCTTGCTGTGTCAGATGCCGATAAATTTCATAGCCACAGGGACCGGCTTCGTAAACAAAGGAGGGTCTGATTCCCCGTGAGACCAGTTTACGGATTACCTTGTCCAGTGAGGCGAGGTCTCCGTTAATGGTGCCGTAATAGCGGATCTCACTATTGCGGCCAGTATCGGCTAACGCGACATCGATCGAGCTTTTATGAACATCGAGACCAACATAAGTGATAGACTTTGTCATGACCTGTCTCCTTGGTTATGGCTCTGTGCCGGTTGTTTTAACAACTCCAGCATAACCCACGTTTGCAAGGGGCAGGTCTTCTCTTTTTTAACTGTCAGCCATGATGGCTAGAAATCGTCCCAGCCGTCCACCACCGAAGACTGGTTGTAGGCGGACACCGTCGCTTCGAAAAAGTTGCTCTTGACGTCCCCCTCCCCTTCGGTATCGGCTAGTTTTTCCAGGTGCTGATAAGGATTCTTATCGAATCCTTCATAGAGTCTCCCCGGGAAACCGAGCCGATTCCAGCGTTCGTTGGCCAGCCATTTGGTATACATCTCGGTGGTCTCTTCGCTGACCCCGAGCACCCCGTCGCCGATGATATGATTGGTCCAGTCGATCTCCTGCCCCACCGCAAAGCGGAACATTTTCTCCACCTCTTCCAGCGGGAAAAACTCGGGGCGCAGCTCGCGGATTTCCCGGACAATCAGCTCGAACAACACACAGTGGGTCAGCTCGTCACGATTGATATAACGGATCACCTCGGACGTCCCGATCATCAGATGGCGACTGGCCAGGTTGTAGAAGAAGTTGAAGCCGTTGTAAAAATACAGCCCCTCAAGCAGGTAATTAGCAATCAGAACCCGGTAAAAGCCTTCATCTGACGGAGTATCGAGAAAATCCTGATAGATCTGAGCAATATATTTATTGCGCTCAAACAGCACCTTGTCGGTGCGCCATTTGTCATATATGCCGTTGCGCCGCTCGGCCGGAATAATCGACTCGACAATGTACTGATAGCTCTGACTATGAACCGCCTCCTGGTACTGCTGGATGGCGAGGAGCAGGTTCACTTCCGGCGCGGTGATGTAGTCGTTGATATTCGACAGGTTGTTGGTCTGAATACTGTCGAGGAAAATTAGAAACGACAGAATACCGTCATAGGCCTGGCGCTCTTCCACCGTCAGGTGCTTGTAGGGTTCGATGTCCGCAGCCAGGTCGATCTTTTCCGGAATCCAGAAGTTGGCCATCATATTGCGATACATCTTGTTGGCCCACTGGTAACGGACATTGTTCAGATTGAAAATATTGGTACTGTTACCACCGATGATCCGCCGCGCATCCAGAGAATCATCCCCTTCCGGGTTAAACAGTCGTTTCGGCTCCATGCATAGTTCTCCTGAGTAAAGAAAATTTCAACAATCGCGGACTCCCGCTTTGACAACAGCAGATACTCCTTCCCCCTTGACGGGGAAGGTCGGGATGGGGGTGAAAGGAGGTGCCCATCCCTGACCATGGCCCCAGTGGAGGGGGAAAGTTTTCCGGGAGCTGCTGATTGTCTGCCCGAATACTTAATCATAAAGTTTGAGAGCGGCCGCGTCAAAACCAGACATTAGATGACTCAACAAAACTATATCAGCCGGCGCAGGAAATGCATTCCTCTTTGGTGGAAGAGATGTTGCTGTTTTTCTGAATACTGCGAGTATAGTAGATCGCCTTGCAACCTTTTTTCCAGGCATCCATATGGGTCTGGAAAATATCTTTGGCAGTGAGATTATTGTTCAGGTTGAACAACAGTTCCATGGAAATTCCGGTATCCACATAACGCTGCAAGCGAGACACGATATCGACCACCACCCGCTGGTCGATATGTTTGGATTCCTGGTAATGCCAGAGCTTCTCCTTGATGTAGGGTGGCACAATGGGGACGGTCCCGTTGCTGTTGTTGTCGATATAAAACTTACTGAACACCGGCAGGATACTGGCGGTACAGCCCTGCACGATGGAGCTGCTGGTGTTGGGGGCGATGGCGGTGATGTGGCTGTTGCGGATGCCGTGCTCGCCAATCCGCGTGAACAGGCCATCCCAGTCGAGGCTGCCGTGCTCCGCAAACCAGCTGCGCTCACGGCTGAGAATCAGCCCTTTGGACCAGTCGCTCCCCTCAAACAGCGGGTAGCGGCCACGTTCTTCGGACAGGGCGCAGCTGGCCGAGGTGCAATGATAAGCAAAGGCCTCGGCCAATTTATCAACTGCGTCGCCGGCCCCGACATAGGGGATATCGTGCTTGGCCAGGTAATCGGCCAGCCCCATCATGCCCACGCCGATGGTGCGCAGCAGTTCATTGTGACGTTGCCCTTCGGCCACCGGTACGTCGGTGATATCGATACAGTTATCGAGGATGCGCACCGAGGTCTCGCAGACCGCAGGCAGCTCGTCGACCGCCACATTGGCCATATTGATGGAGACCAGGTTGCAGGTATGAACCAGACCCGGCTCAACCTCACGGCTGATGGTATCGTTCTCGAAACGCTGCGGACCGATCCGGGTCGGCTTGACCACGGAATAGGACTCCACGCAGAGATTGGTGCAGGGGATGATGCCAATATGCTTGTTCGGATTGCTCCGGTTGATGGTGTCTTTGAAAGCAATATAGGGCATCCCGGTCTCAACCTGAACCTTCATGATCTGTTTGTAGAGTGCCTTGGCGTTGACCTTTTCAAACAGCTCGATCTTGCCGGCCGCCACCTCGGCATACAGCTCATCCAGCACCCGGGAAAACTCATCCCCCCACAAATCGGCCAGCTCATAGCCGTATTTGCTGCGGATCTCATGGGGGTCGAACAGATACCAGTCCTCTCCCTGCTCCACGGCCCGCATAAAGCGGTCGGTCACCACAACCTGAGGAAAAACATCATAGGCCTTGCGACGCTGATCACCGTTTTCAGTCTGCAGCTCAAGAAAATCCTCCATATCGAGATGCCAGCTATCCAGCGCCACGGTCACGGCCCCGGCCCGTTTGCCCCCCTGGTTGAAATACAAGGCGATATCGTTGACCACCCGCACATTGGGCACGACACCACCCGCCCGGCCCAGGGAATTACGAATGCGCGCCCCTTGCGAACGGATCCGGCTGATGCTGACCCCGACCCCGCCGCCCCCTGAGCTGATCTGTCCGACCTGTTCAAAGGTATGGAAGATACTGTTCGTATCATCGTCAAAAGCCGTGATAAAGCAGCTCGACAGATTGCCGTTGGGCTTGCGCAGGTTTATCAGGATGGGCGTCGCCAGGGAAATCTTGCGCCGCGCCAGCATCTCGTAGGTATCGCGAACCCGCTCCAGGCGGACCTCCCCCGGCTGATTCTGTTCGATGAGCAGAGCAATGGTCAGCAGCGCCTCCTGCGGCATTTCGATGACCCGGTTGTCGTATTCCAACATGTAACGCCTGATCAGCAGGCTGATCCCGGCGTAATCATAGTCATAATCGTATTCCTGCTTCAGGAACTGGCCGGCCTTGTGGAGCTCTTTTTCAGAGTATTTTTCCAACAGCACCGGCGAGTAAATCCCCTTGGCGACAAAATCCTTCACCGTCCGGCAATAACTCGGATAACGGTACTCATAGGGAATCTTCCTGGCCATATGGACCCGTTTATAAAAATCGACCAGCTTCAGCCGCGCCGCCAGAATCCGCCAGTCCGGCTCCTCGATGGAGGTCAACCGCAATGACGTCTCGATGACCGTCTCATGAATGGCCCCGGTCGTCATATTGTTACGAAAATGGATCTCCAGATTCGATTCAAGCTTGATGGGATTAATGTCCAGCCCTTCCGCCGCCCAGCGGATCACCTTGCGAATCTTGGCTATATCCAGGGGAGCCGATTCCCCGTTCCTCTTTATCACCCGATAGCGTTTCGCCATGCTGCATACCTCCAATTTGGGCCAAGACACTACATATAGTGCCACAGAAAGAGCATTATACATTATCTGGAGGTAAAATTAAGACTAAAAATGTCATCTTGATGAATTTATAAAAATCCATTCTTGACCCTTTCACGAAAGAATAAAGGCGCTCCCCTGTACAGCAACCAGTTCATAAGATATTTTATAAATAAGGCGCCGCTACAGAATCAGGTGTGCTGGCAGTCTCCAAAAGGAAATATTTCAGGACTTTTTCAGATCCACACTTAAAAGCAGGAGGCCCATAGCCTAATTCCGGTCATTAAACCCGCATTCAATTCCATCTTGAGGGGAGGACTCTATGCTGTTTTTCATCTTGATGCTGATCGTCATCTGGATCTTGTTGGTTTTTGAAGCCCCCCTTGCCGTGCAGACGGCGGTGGTGGCCGGCATGCTGTTTTTTGCCGGTTGGCACTGGAGCAGCCCGGTTCTGGTCGTTGTCTGGAGCCTCTTCATCCTGATTGCTCTGGTGCTGAACTTAGCCCAGGTCCGCAAGCAGGTCCTCACCCGCCCGTTGCTGAAATTGTTCAGAAAAATCAAACCGCGGCTGTCCGCCACCGAGCAAGCCGCCTTGGAAGCCGGCGATGTCTGGTGGGACGGCGACCTGTTCAGCGGGCGCCCCGACTGGGACAAACTGCTGGCGGTTCCGCCGGCGACTTTGAGTGCGGAAGAGCAGGCATTCATGGACGGTCCGGTCAATGAGCTCTGCGCGTTGCTCGACGACTGGGAGATCACCCAACAGCGCCAGGATCTCCCTCCCGCGGCCTGGAAAATGATCAAGGAACAGGGCTTTTTTGCCCTGATCATTCCGAAAAAGTACGGCGGCCTGGAATTTTCAGCCATGGCTAACAGCGCCCTGATCACCAAACTGGCTTCCCGCAGCCTCACCGCGGCGGTCACCGTGATGGTCCCCAACTCCCTCGGCCCGGCCGAACTGCTCATGCATTACGGCACTGAGGAACAGCGGGATTACTACCTGCCGCGTCTGGCGCGCGGAGAAGAGGTCCCCCTGTTTTGCCCTGACCGGCCCCAACGCAGGTAGTGACGCGGCGTCCATCCCGGATACCGGTGTGGTCTGTAGCGGCGAATGGCAAGGGGAACAAGTCACCGGGATCCGCCTCAACTGGGAGAAACGTTACATCACCCTCGGCCCGGTGGCGACATTGCTCGGGCTGGCGTTTCGCCTCTACGATCCGGAGCGGCTGCTTGGTGGACAGGAGGATATCGGCATCACCTGTGCGCTGGTGCCGACCGACCTGCCCGGCATCGAAATCGGCCAGCGCCACAACCCACTCAACGTTCCCTTCATGAACGGCCCCAACTGGGGACATGATGTTTTTATTCCCCTGGAGATGATCATCGGCGGTCGCAGCGGCGCGGGTAAAGGCTGGCAGATGCTGATGCAATGTCTTTCCGCCGGACGCGGCATCTCGTTACCGGCCCTCAGTGTCGGCGCGGCCAAACTGGTGGCGCGGGACACCGGGGCCTATGCTGCGGTCCGCCGCCAGTTCGGCCTGCCCATCGGCCGTTTTGAAGGAATCGAAGAAGTCCTCACCCGCATCGCCGGCGAGACCTGGCTGATGAGTGCGGCCCGGGACCTGACCTGCGCCGCTCTCGATCAGGGGACAAAGCCGGCGGTCATTTCCGGCATCGTCAAGCAGAACCTGACTGAACGGATGCGTGCGGTGGTCAATGACGGCATGGATATCGAAGGAGGCAAAGGCATTTGCCTGGGCCCGAACAACCACCTCGCGTCCGCCTATCAGGCTATCCCCATCGGCATTACCGTCGAAGGCGCCAATATCCTCACCCGCAGTATGATCATCTTCGGACAGGGGGCGATCCGCTGCCATCCCTGGATTCTCCAGGAGCTGCGCGCGGCCGACAACCCCGACCCCAGGGAAGCCCTGAACAAGTTCGATGAGGCCTTTTTCGGCCATATTGGATTGAGCCTGCGCAACGGCGCCTCGGCCCTGTTCTACGGTCTGACCGGAGGATACTTCATTCCGGTTCCGGAATCCCCGCAGCGTCGCTGGTTTCAGCAGGTCACCCGCTATTCCACGGCATTCTCCCTGACCGCAGACCTGCTCATGGTCAGCCTGGGCGGGCGGCTGAAGCTGAAGGAAAAAATGACCGGCCGCATGGCCGATATTCTCAGTGAACTCTATTTGCTGTCGGCTGCGTTAAAGGCTGTCGCAAGCGGGGGCGCTGCCAACCAGGAGGTTCTGCTCGAGTGGAACTGTCGCCGGTCTATTTACCGAATTCAGGAGAATTTTCTGGCCATTATCCGCAACCTGCCGCTGCCGCTGCGAATCCTTCTGCGGATGCTGATCTTCCCCCTCGGCACCTGGGCAGCCCCGCCGGACGACAAGCTCGGCAGCGCGGTCGCCGCAACGATCCTGACCCCCGGTCCGCAGCGTGACCTGCTCACCGCCGGGCTTTATCTATCCACAGACGAACAGGCTCCCGACCGAATTCTGGCCGCAGCATTCCGGCTGGCGACAGAGACCGATACCCTGGAAAAAGACCTCCGCCATGCGCTCAAAACGGGAACCCTGAAAGCGAGCCAGGCCGATCTACTCGAACAGGCGGTCAATCAGGGGATCATCTCCGATGAGGAAAAAGAGCGCCTACAGCGGACCCGCGAGCTCAGGCAACGGGTCATTGCCGTCGATGCTTTCTGACCCAAAGAGAGCAAACAGGGTACAGGAGCTGGCCGGCTTCCTCCGGTCGGAACAGAGACCCTCATTGAGAAGTCAGAAACATCGTCGCCCAGGACCACGAGGAGAGGCACATGGTTGCAGCTAAACAATCACCGACTCAAAACTACCCCCGCCCGGTCTATGTTATTGACGAGGGGCACGGACGCCGTTTCTCAAGGCTAAAGGCCGCCCGGGACCATTCAGCGCGGCCGATCTGGCCGTTAATGTCGGCCGCGGACTGCTCGCCCGTCAGCCGTTTGCCGCGGAGCAACTCGATGAAGTCATTCTCGGCTGCGTCATTCCGGCAGCGGATGAGGCCAATATCGCCCGGGTCGTGTCCCTGCGCCTCGGCTGCGGCGAACGGGTTCCGGCCTGGACCGTGCAGCGCAACTGCGCCTCCGGCATGCAGGCCCTGGCCACGGCCGCGGAACGCATCGCTGCGGGTTATTCCGGGCTGATCCTCGCTGGCGGCACCGAAGCGATGAGCCATGCGCCGGTGCTGTGGCGCACCAGCATGGTCAACAAACTGGCTGACTGGCAGCAGGCCCGCAGCTTCATGCAAAAATTGAAGGTCTTAGCCAGCCTGCGCCCTGCCGACTTTGCCCCGGTCATCGGCCTGCTGCAGGGGCTGACCGACCCGACGACCAACCTGAGCATGGGACAGACCGCAGAAAATCTGGCAACCCGTTTCAAGATCAGCCGCGAGCAGATGGACCGTTTCGCCCTGCAGAGCCATCAACGCCTGGCAGCGGCCATCGATAATGCCGCTTTGAAGGAAATTATCCCCCTCTACAGTACCGACGGCCGGGCCATCGAAAACGATGAAGGCCTACGCCGGGATGGCGATCTTGGCAAACTCGCCAAACTCAAGCCAGTGTTCGATCGGACCTACGGCCGGGTGACTGCCGGCAACAGCGCCCAGGTCACCGATGGCGCGGCCCTGTTACTGCTGGCCGACGCCGCCACGGTGGAGCGTTTTAACCTGCCGGTACTGGGGGAGCTGCTCGGTACCGCCTGGTCCGGACTTGACCCAGCCCAGATGGGGCTCGGCCCGGTTTACGCCATGGATGCGGTCTTGCGCAATCACTCCGGCCCGCTTCCAGCCATCGATCTGTGGGAGATCAATGAAGCCTTTGCCGGCCAGGTCATGGCCTGCCTCGCCGCCCTGACGGATGAACAATGGCAGGAGCAGGAGCTGGGCGGCCCCACCCTGGTGCCAAAGATCAATCCGGATCGCCTCAATGTTGACGGCGGCGCAATCGCCATCGGCCACCCGGTCGGCGCCAGCGGCGCGCGGATCGTGCTGCACCTGTTACAGGCCCTGCGCAGGCGCAACGCCAGCCACGGCATCGCGTCCCTCTGCATCGGCGGCGGCCAGGGCGGCGCCATGCTGGTCGCGGCCGGCCGTCAAGACGCCCAGCCCGGCAAAGGAGATCACAAATGACTGAACATGCCGACTATCGACACTGGAACTGGTCAATCGCCGAAGATCAGATCCTCCACCTGACCCTGGACCGCGCCGACAGTTCCCAGAACAGCCTGTCACGGGAGGTGC
>CAXXJU010000029.1:0-95831 GCA_963668145.2 Geopsychrobacteraceae bacterium | reverse complement strand
TAACAGGTCATCAATTGCAGACAGGGACACACCAGCCAGCCAGAAAGGAAACGACCCGATGACTGCAACCCAGAGGCCGTATCATTTATTTTTCCACGGCGGCGTGCCAATCCCCCTTTGCGGGGAAAAGAGCCGTCGCTTTTCAGTGGAACAGTTAAAAGCGGGGCCGCATCTCCCGATTTTTGCCAGCTCTTCGCAAAAATCATCCGGATAATGGAAAATCATTAGCAAATCAAGGCATAATAACACTTTAAGGAATTTTTTCACCCAGGCTGCGGAGGTGTTCATGCCATCCCAAACCGGGCACAGTCAAATAGCAGGATTGGCTGGCTGGTTCATTGTCACTTTTCTGACCGCTATTGTTGGCGCGGCGGCGTCTCTCCACGCCAAAGTCGTCTATATCCATCTGTTCAAACCGGCCTGGGCGCCTCCGGCCGCAGTCTTCGGACCGGTCTGGACCTTTCTCTATCTGCTCATGGCTGTCGCGGCCTGGCTGGTCTGGCGGGTAAACGGATTTGCTGCGGCTCGAACCGCCCTGTCCCTTTATCTTGCCCAGCTCTTCTTCAACGGCTTGTGGAGCTGGCTATTTTTTGGCTGGAAGCAGGGTGCTTTGGCCCTGGCAGACATTACCCTACTCTGGGTTCTGATTCTGGCAACCATCATTCGTTTCTGGAACGTCAGCCCGCTGGCCGGGATCTTACTGCTTCCTTATCTGGCCTGGGTCAGCTTTGCCATGGTGCTGAATCATGCGGTCTGGCAGCTTAATCCGCTGATTCTTGGCTAACCCGAGGCCGAAAAAGACCGTGCCGGAGCATTGTCAATGTTTCAAAAACGCTGGGAGAAAATGCCTTTTCTCCAGCTTAAAACAAGGTGAGAAAACGGAAAGGTCGGAACATGAAAAACAGCTTACTTTTGGTCATCTTTATTTTTGCAATGTCCAGCACGGTTGCCTGGGCTGCTCAAACGGATCCGGAACGAATCATCGTCCTCGACCCGCAGACCTTTGTCAAAACGAACCAATCCATTGAAGGGACTGAAATTATCCAGCTGTTCAAAGTCAGAAATGATGAGATCACCCTCGTCGACGCCATCAAGATCGATGAAAAAAACCGTTAATTTCAAACCTCTGATCGAGTATCGAAAACTCACGATCGAGAAAAAAGATTAACCAGTTCATGAAAGGTCCATCCGGGAATGATTTTCAAATATAATGGGAGAAAGGTACCTCTTCTTCAACCGATCCAAAATTATTCACCTGGAGTTTTCATCGGCAGCAGGAAAGAGGTATAATCTGCCAACCCTGCTCCGCTTCAGTTATGAACCAACTGCCGGTCGTGGAGCTTTGTTCAGGATCGCTGGCAATAACCAACGGATGCACCCCCTATGACATTACTGACTTTCATCAAAGGCAGGTGGAAAATTTTGACCCTGTTCCTTCTGACCACCATCATCATGTTGTCTCTTTGGCCCCAGGATCAGCTCCCTCCAGTCCCCGGCAGCGACAAGGTTCATCATCTGCTCGCCTATACGGCCCTGATGTTTCCTGTTGCGCTGCGTAAACCCAGATATTGGCAACTGATCGGCGTTTTATTCATTCTGCTTAGCGGGATCATCGAGCTGATTCAACCTTATGTCCATCGTTATTGCGACTGGCGGGATTGGGCCGCCAATATCACCGGAGTTCTTTGTGCCCTGCTTCTGGCAGCGCTATTCAATAGAAACACCAAAGGAGTTGCGTCATGATCAATGTTATTGCATCCATCCAGATCAAAGATGGCCAGAAAGACCGTTTTCTGGATATTTTCAAAGCGAATGTCCCCAATGTCCTGGCCGAAAAAGGTTGCCTGGAATATGTTCCGACGGTTGATGTCGATAGCGGCTTACCGCCGCAGCAGCGGGATTCGTCCATTGTCACCATTCTGGAAAAATGGGCCAGCCTTGACGACCTTAAAGCTCACCTGGTCGCACCTCATATGCTCGCTTACCGAGAGCAGGTCAAGGAGCTGATTGTTCAGTCCTCCATCAAAGTCCTGACTGCAGCCTGAGAAGCTCGGCGACAAAATTCATTGGCCTTCGTCGGCGAGGAGTAAACCGCCGGTGAAGCAGGGAGCAAATAACAGAAGACCAGATCGGCGACTTATACAACGTTCGGAAACCACCACGGTCAAGGCTTTACCATGGATTTGCTTCACCAGCACCTGCTGATCATCCCGGCAATTTTTCTCTTTGCCGCCTTCGTTCACGGCAGCATCGGTTTTGGCTTTCCGATGCTGGCGACGCCATTGCTGGCCCTTGTTACCGATCTGCAAACCGCCATTATCCTGACCCTGCTGCCCTCCTTCATTATCAATCTGGTCAGCATCCTCAGTGAAGGCAACCTGCTCACCGCCAGCCGTCGCTATCTTCTGCTCGCGTTGTTCGCCATGCTCGGCAGTGCCTGCGGCACGCAAATTCTGATTTTCACCTCGCCCGACAAATTCAAGATTCTGCTTGCGGTGGTCATCCTGCTCTACCTGGCCGCAGGTCGAGTAAACCTGACTATCCCCTGGATTGCAGCCAACCCCGGACCAGCCAAGATCGCGTTCGGTTTTTCTGCGGGCCTAGTCGGTGGGCTGACCAATGTCATGGCCCCGGTCCTGATCATTTATTCCCTGGAAGCCAAACATTCCAGGGCGGAGACCATTCAGGCCGCGAATTCCTGCTTTCTGCTCGGCAAACTTGCCCAATTGCTGATGTTCAGCTTGGCCGGAGCATTTACCAGCACACAATTGGGCCTGTCCCTGGCCATGCTGCCGGTGGTCGGCCTGACCCTGGCCGCCAGCTTTGCCCTGAAAAGGAGAATTCAGCCGGCAGCCTACAAAAACGCATTAAAGATTCTTCTGTTCCTGCTTGCCATGGCGCTCATCGTTCAGGTCGGCAAAGCCCAGCTCGCCCACAGCGGGGTTCTCTTTGGTTGACATCCGCTTCGTTTTGCGCTTGGATACCTGATCAGAGCAGCATTCCTGAAGCTTTTCAGGCAAGCCATTACTGCGCATCGGCCCCGATCCCCAGACGGTTATGGGGCCGAGCTCTGCTATCACGACTGATCAAAGGCTGCAGCGACTGATCCGGACACAGACTCGATGAAAAACCAAAATGAAAAGGCCCTGCTGGATCGCTTCACCCCTGCCCAGGCCTTGATGTTTTATTATGCACTGACCATTCTGCTCGGGGCCTTGCTGCTGACCACCCCCTGGGCGGCTCGCGGTAAGCCACTCTCCTTTGTCGATGCATTGTTCACCGCCACTTCGGCGCAATGCGTAACCGGCCTCAGCGTCATCGATATCGGCACCCGTCTGAGCGGCTTTGGTCAGTCCGTAGTCTTGATACTGATCCAGATCGGCGGGCTCGGGATCATGACCTTTTCCGTCTACCTGTTCATTTACCTGCGGGTCGGAGTCAGTATCCGTGGCCGCTGGATCATCAACGAAACCTTGCTGCATACCCCGATCAGTTCCTGGCGGGAACTGATCCGTGACGTTTTCCTGATGACCCTGATCATCGAGGCCATGGGAACCCTATTGTTGGCCGTTGCCTTTGTCCCCCGCCTCGGCTTCTGGCCAGGTCTCTACAGCGCCGTCTTCCATTCGGTTTCCGCATTCTGTAACGCCGGTTTTTCACTGTTCCCGGACAGCCTGATCTCTTATCGCGCCAACCCACTGGTCAATATCACCTTGCTCGTGCTGATTGTGCTGGGCGGCATCGGGTTCCTGGTGATTCGGGAACTGCTGCAGACCGGTTACAGCAAAATCACCAGTCCGCAGCGGACAGTGCGCATCTCCCTGCACACCAAAATTGTCCTGGTCACGACCATGGTGTTGATTGTCGGTGGCAGCCTTGCCATCGGGATCATCGAAAACAATGCGGCCCTGGCCGGCATGCCCGTGGCGGAAAAAATCTGGACCTCCCTGTTTCAGGCGATTACCGCGCGGACCGCGGGATTCAACACTATTGACCTGAACAGCTTTGAAGTCCCGACCGTCTTCCTGATTATCTTTCTAATGTTTATCGGGGCATCTCCCGGTTCAGCCGGCGGCGGCGTCAAAACCACCAGCCTGGCCTTATTCTACGCAATTTTCTCCAGCCGGCTTAAAGGGCAACCGCACACCAGCCTGTTTCGGCGCACTATTCCTGATGATGCTATCAACAAAGCCTTTTCCCTGGTCCTGCTGGCCATCACCCTGATCGGCGTTGCTTTGTTTGCCCTGCTCATGGTGCAAGCAACAGACCTGGCCCATGAAAACAAACGGCTGTTTCTCAGCTATCTGTTTGAAACCTTTTCCGCTTTCACCACCACCGGCCTCTCCCTCGGCGCGACCAACTCTTTAACCGACGCCGGAAAGGTCATCATCATTCTGTTGATGTTTGCCGGTCGGGTTGGGCTGCTGACCATGGCCTTTGCCATTGCCGGAAAAACCCGTAGCTTCAGCGCCCGCTATGCGGAAGAGAATATCATGATCGGCTAGCAGCCGGTGACCAACAGGCTACAGAGTACCTGCGCGGCATTTGCCGTTGTACAACTCCTGCCGGCAACCGTCGGAGAAGCAAGAGGCAACCAGTGGAGATGTTTTTATGAAAAAGAAATTTTGCGTCATCGGCCTGGGTCATTTCGGTTTTCATGTTGTCCGCACCCTGCATGAGGCCGGTCACGAAGTGATTGCCATAGACGCTGACAAAAACAAAGTCCAGGCGGCCAAGGATATCTGTTCCTACGCCATTCTCAGCGATGCCGCCAACAAGGATTTTCTGAGCAGTCAAGGTGTGGCAGAGATGGATGCGGTGATCGTCTCTATGGGAGACCGTTCCCACCTGGCAACCCTGGTGACCCTCTACCTGAAAGAACTCAAGGTCAAACGCATCCTGGTTAAAGGCCTCAATGCAGATCATGGCCGCATTCTGGAACGAGTCGGGGCCACTGACGTGATTTTCCCGGAAAAAGAGATGGCGCAACGGCTGGCCCACAACCTGACCAGCCCGAATATTCTGGAATTCATTCCGCTGGCCGAAGATTATTCCCTTTCCGAATTGGAGCCGCCCAAGCACTTCATCGGCAAAACCCTCAGCGAGTTGGACCTGCGGAAAAAGCACCGGGTCACGGTCATTGCCATTAAAGATGTCTTGAGTGATCACTTTATCCCGGCACCGCCTCCCGATTACCTGATCAAAAACAGCGATATCCTGATCCTGATCGGCAAAACGGACGACATCGACAAATCTTTCGAAAAATAAAACACGCGTTCGTTTATGGATTTCCCCTTGAGAAGCCTGCTGATGGCAGCAGGCTTCTCATCTGCAATAAACTTTCCAGACCCCGCCTTCTTTCCCAGAATTCTGGCTGTCGGCCTAGGCCTAAGGAGTCTGGCCCTGATCTTTCAGGCCTATCGCCATCACTAAGAAACTCCCTCAGAGGACACCCGCTTCAGCATCTTCGGTCAGCACGCCACTGCTGTTGTTGCCGCCGTATCCTCCCGCGGCTATGCCGAGCAAAAAACTTCTCTTTCAGAACAAAAAAGGGGCAAATCCCCCTACCAAAATAATCGTAAATGCAGTATGACCGGGGCTGCAGTTGTTTACCCCATCATTTTTAAGGCAGGAGACCAATGACCCGATTGTTATTTCAGCTGCGCCACAACCTGGTGCTGCGGCGCAATCTTATTCAGGGCGGCTTTCTCTTCTGGTGCATGTTTCTCGGCTTTGAGCTGTCCCGTTTTGTGACCCACTTCATTAGCCGCGGCCAGACTCCGCGGGTGGAGCGGCCGCCGGGAGTAGAGGCATTTCTCCCCATCGGCGCGCTGGTCAGCTTGAAGAACTGGTTGCTCAACGGCACCTTTGACCCGATTCACCCGGCTGCGCTGGTCCTGTTTCTGACCTTTATCGCCATGGCCGTGCTAACCCGTAAATCCTTCTGCTCCTGGATCTGCCCGGTCGGAACCTTGTCCGAATGGCTATGGCGCAGCCAGGAACGGCTCTCCGGCAAACGCTTCCGGTTATGGCGCCGGATTGATATTGCCCTGCGCGGGCTCAAATATCTGCTGCTGTTCTTTTTTGTCAAACTGATCCTGTTCGACATGCCAGCTCCGGCCCTCAAGGGGTTTCTTGCATCCCCCTACTGGGCCCTCAGCGATGTCAAGATGCTGCACTTTTTCACCGCCCCCTCGCTGCTGAGCCTGATCGTGGTTCTGCTGCTGGTGGTGGGGTCCTTCTTTATTCGTCAGTTCTGGTGCCGTTACCTGTGCCCTTATGGGGCGTTGCTGGGGCTGTTCAGCTGGCAAAGTCCCTGCCGCATCACCCGGGACCCGGCGGGATGCACGAACTGCGGCAGTTGCGACCGGGCCTGCCCGGCGTCCATCCAGGTGTCACGCAGCCAGCGGGTGACCTCGCCGGAATGCACTGCCTGCCTGAGTTGCATCAATAACTGCCCTGAAGAGAAGGTGCTCGGAATGGGCATCAGTGGCAGCCGGAAGCAGCTTTCCGGCTGGGCTTTTACCCTTCTGGTCCTGGCGGTGTTTGCCATCGGCGTCGGTTGGGGCATGCTGAGCGGACATTGGCACAGCTCCCTCAGCGACCGCGATTACCTGCAACTGATTCCGTTGCTGAACCGCTTTTAGGCCGACATTGACAGAATTGAGCGAGTCTGCCGCTTGGGGCCTGGGCGGAATCCGGTTGCCAGGAAGCGGTGACCGACACAGCATCACCCGGACTAAGCGGTGCAAACCCTAGAGGCGGAAGGTCTCGCCGCAAGTTTTTTTAACCAGTCAGCATGACCAACCGAAGAACAGTCTCAAGAAGCAAGCACAAACCAACCTTTGTGGTAACATTGATTCTTTCGACGCAGCGGTGCCGGACCAGGGAAACACCGGCACCATCACCCTCAGCAAGGGAAAGCCCATGATCGACAGGTTGTTTTTCGCCATCGGCGCTCTTTCTGCCGGCTGGTCCGTAGCAGCCGGGGCGTTTGGCGCCCATGTTCTCAAGGAAAAAATTTCTCCGGAGATGCTGACGGTCTTTGAAGTCGGCGCCCGTTACCAGATGTATCATGCCCTGGCCCTGCTGGCCACGGCCTGGGCGCTGGGCCGTTGGCCGGGGACACTACTTACGGCCGGCGGCTGGTTGTTCGTCATCGGCACAGTGCTGTTTTCCGGCAGTCTGTATGCCCTAAGCCTGAGCGGAATCCGCGCCCTGGGCATGATTACACCGCTTGGCGGAGTGGCCTTTCTGGCCGGCTGGCTGTGCCTGGCCATCGCGGCCTGGAAGGCCTGAAAATTTACAAAACTTTACGTATAACCGGGGCGGTTTTGCTTCCCGCTACCGAACCAATCGTCTATACTTTATAGCAGTTGTTAAAATTTTGATTATCCATTCAAAAATTGAAGGAGTTGAAACGACGATGTACAACCCGAATGAACTTTATACAGACAGCCGGCCAATCAGCGTCTCAAATACGTTCTTCCAGCAGGTTTACCTGTGGATGACCGCCGGCCTGGGAGTGACCGCTCTGGCCGCTTTTTTCATGCTCAACAGCGCTTCGGCCCAGCAGCTGATTTTCGGCAACCGGATGGTTTTTTACGGCCTGATCTTCGGTGAACTGGGACTGGTGATGTTTATGTCGACCGCCATCAATCGCATCAGCGCCGGTACCGCGACACTGATGTTCCTCGGCTACTCGGCTCTCAACGGAATCACCTTTGCGGCGATCTTCCTGATCTACACCCGTAGCTCCATCGTCAGTGCGTTTCTGGTCACGGCCGGAACCTTTGCCGCCATGAGCATGTACGGATATGCGACCAAACGCGATCTGACCGGTATGGGCAGTTTCCTGTTCATGGGGCTGATTGGCGTGGTCATCGCTTCGGTGGTCAATATTTTCCTCAACAGCCCGATGATCTACTGGATCACCAGCTACCTGGGCGTCTTTATTTTCGTCGGGCTGACCGCCTACGATACCCAAAAAATCAAAGAGATCGGCCGGGCCGGGTTTGCCAACGGTCAGGACCAGCGCAAAGCGGCGTTGATGGGGGCACTCAGACTTTACCTTGATTTCATCAACCTGTTCCTGATGCTGCTACGCATCATGGGCAACCGGCGCTAATCTGGTTATCATCCGGAAACTCCGGGGGGTACTGTATCGTTTCTGATCTGGAAACCAGAAATTTTTCGCAAGGTCAAGGAAATCAAGCATTTGTGCGGAGGCGTAGTCCTTTACGCCGCACAATTAAATGCGTAGATTGACGCCCAGATTGCGGAAAAGAGCGGTTTCCGGACAGAAACTAGCCTAGGTCGCCAGATCCAACGACTGCAGAGCAATAACAACAAGAGCGGTATTGACAATGATCACCGCTCTTGTTGTTTCAACCGACGGACCTGGGAAGGGGGCCAGCTATGTGCGCGTCAGCGCTGCCAATCACAACCCTGCTATCTTCAGCAATCAGCACACTGAGCAATGCAACGGGGCCTGACGACTGATGGGCGTCCCAGGCAAAAGGTTCCTTACCGGCAAATTTAGAACAGGGTGGCTAATGCTGGTTATTATCGGGATTTGCGTGTTGGCATTGGGATGCTGGCATACACTGAAGCCTTTGCCGCAGGGGCTGACCTTGGAGGGTCCAAAGCATCTGCTGCCCTCGGGACAGGTGCAGTTTATTTATGACCTGAGCAGCGTGGATGAGGCGGGCAATCCGGTGCGGCAGCAACGGATCTTTCCGACCCTGTTCGAACTCATCGACAGCGCTGATAAATACATCCTGCTCGATTACTTCCTGTTGAACGACCAGCAGGGGAAATATGCCGGCACCACCGAACCGCTGGCCGGAGAACTTGCCCGCCACCTGATCGCACGCAAGGCCGCACGTCCAGAGCTGGTCATTGATCTGCTGACCGACCCCATCAACAGTGTCTACCATAGCGCACCGGCCAAGACCCTTGACCAGCTGCGCGCAGCCGGGGTCAATGTCATTGTCACCAATCTGGAACCATTGCGGGACAGCAACCCCCTCTACTCGGTCTGGTGGCGATTGTTGTTGCGCTGGATCCCCGATGCCGGCCGTTATCTACCCCACCCCTTCGCTGTCGACGGAGAAAAAATCAGTGCCGCCGGCTGGTTGCGACTGGCCAATTTCAAAGCCAACCACCGCAAGATTGCAGTTCTTGACCACCAGGGTAAGCTGGTCTCGCTGATTGCTTCGGCCAACCCTCACGGCGGCAGCCGCAATCATTCCAATGTTGCCCTGCTGGTCGAGAACGCCGCACTGGCCCAAGACCTGTACCGTTCGGAACAGGCGGTCGCGCAACTGTCCGGTGCAAAACTTCAGACGTTGCCGTCTTTACCGCAGAAGCAACCCCTGGCAGCGGATCAGGGGGTGACCGTCCAAGTGGTCACCGAAGCAGCGATCAAAGCAGCGTTCCGATCCACCCTGGCCGAGGCGGGCGCCGGGGATCAGATCAACATGGCCATGTTTTATCTGGCCGATCGGCAGATCGTCACGGCCCTGCTGGCAGCTAGTCGGCGCGGGGCAAAGGTCGACATCATCCTCGATCCGAATCGGGACGCGTTTGGTTATGAAAAGAACGGGGTCCCCAACCGCCCGGTCGCTGCCGAGTTGACCCACAAAGCGCAAGGCCGGATCAGGATTCGCTGGTACCGGACCCACGGTGAACAATTCCATACCAAGCTGCTGCTGGTTAAACGAAGCAACGGCCAGAGCACCATGATTCTCGGCTCAGCCAACCTGACCCGCCGCAATATCGGCAATTACAACCTGGAGACCGACCTGGTAGTTAGCGGCCCATCCCCCAACCCGCCACTGACCACCGCTGCGGACTATTTTCAGCGGATCTGGCATAATCAGGGGCACCCCTATACCGGCCCCTATGAAATCTTTGCCGACGACTCACGGCTCAGATACCTGCAGTACCGCTTGCAGGAAAGTCTGGGGATTGGCACCTTCTGAGCTCTCAGTTCAGTCGTTTTTACCGATGGGAAAATACGGCGCCGCACTTGGCGGAGTCGGCATCGGCTCAGCCCGTTCCCGCACCACCAGAATTCCGGAACAGACAATAAAGGCCGTCCCGATCAACATCGAAGCGTCCGGAACTTCCCCCCAAAAGGCAAACCCGATCAGCCCGGCAAACACCAGTCCGCTGAAGCCCAGGGGGGAAACCTGGGACGCCGGCGCCAGCTTGTAGGCATGGGCCAGCAGCAGCTGCCCGACCGTCCCGATGGAGGCCAGACCGATCAACAGCAGCAACACGGCCGGGGTCGGAACTTGATGATCCCAGAGCAGCGGCAACGCGGAGAATAAGCTGCTCCAAAAGGAAAAATGCAACACAATGCGAATCCCCGGCTCGGTATCGGAGAGACGCTTAACCGTGGTCAGGGCCAGCCCGCCCAGCACCCCGGAGATCAACCCGCACAACCCGGCCAGGGACGCAATCTCGGCCGAAGGGTGAAACAGACAAAGCACCCCGACCACGCCGATGGCCACCGCCAGCTTCCGGCTCCAGGACAGGGTCTCTTTAAGCCACACCCCGGCAAACAGGGCGACAAAGATCGGTGAGGTATAATTGAGGAGCACGGCATCGGCCAATGGCAGATGGGAGATGGCAAAAAAATAGAGGAACATGGCCGTCAGTCCGGCTGCGGTCCGTAACAGGTGCAGACGGACATGGGCGGTTTTAAATGACACTTTTTGCTGAAAGGCCAGCGGCAGCAACAACAGCAGGCTGATAAAGTTACGAAAAAACACCACCTCGGCCTGCGGCAACAGGGTCGAGGCGAGGCGGACACAGCCGGCCATGACGGCAAAACAAAACGCCGACGCCAGAGCAAAGAATGCCCAGTGGGAAAAGCAACGCTTCATGACTTGAATCCAGATTAAAGAAATTAATAAAAGACGACAGGTGAGGCTGACACTGTTGAGAGCTCTACCAAAAGGAAAGGTTCTATTTATACTCTTCCCAGGGAAAACGCAAGAAGTTGATACCGAAGCGCTTGATTCGCCGCGGTAATTGCTTGGCGATGGGTCTGCACCTAGACCGAAAGATCTCCCTGACTGGGGGGAACCTGAAGCCGTTACCGGGCCTGCGGTCGCCGTGGCAGCATGGCCGTCTGCAGGATTCGTAATTCAGGGTTTGTGGACCGGCGCAAATCAGCGGATTCCAGGCGACCCTGAGCGAGCACAACCAGGCGGCTGCAAAAACTGCGGACCAGGCGTAAATCATGGCTGATGAAAATATAGGCCAGATTTTCTTCCTGCCGGAGCCGCTCCAGCAGGTCCAACAGTCGCGCCTGAACCAGCATATCGAGGCTGGACAGGGCTTCGTCCAGGATGATACAAGACGGCCTGGCCGCCAAGGCCCGCGCCAGCGAAATCCGTTGCAACTGGCCCCCGCTGAAGCGGGCGGGATGCTTACCGGCATCAGCAGGGTCCAACTCAACCATCACCAGCAGTTCCGCAATCCGTTCCGCCAACAGCCTTCCCTTCAGGTTGAAAAAATTCCTGAGCGGTTCAGCGATGATTTCGCCAGCGGTCAAACGCGGATTAACCGCCGCATGGGGATCCTGAAAAACCACCTGCAACGCGCGGCGCAATTCCCCGCTCGGTGGCCGAAAGCGCTCCGCCGTGGCCACCGGCGTCCCCAGCAGGCACAAGGTCCCCGCAGTCGGGGCCTCGACCCCGAGCAAGATTCTTCCCAGGGTGCTTTTCCCGGCGCCACTGCGCCCGACCAGGCCGACGGACTCGCCTTTCGCAAGGGTAAAATCGATGCCGGAGAAGACCGAATACTCATCAGCCGCTCCGAACCACTTGCTGCGTCGATAAACCTTGCTCAGCTGGCGTGCTTCAATAATCATCCGTTACCCCATCTCTGCAAATTGATAAAGCCGCAGGTGAGCGTCGAGCAAGGCCTGGGTATAGGGGTGTGCCGGTGCGGCAAACAGCTCTTCAGTGGTCCCCTGTTCAATGATTCTGCCCGCCTTCATGACCAATAACTCGCTGGCCAGCCGGGCAATCACGGCGAGATCGTGACTGACCAACAGCACCCCCATATTCCGCTTGGCCGCGAGGGTTTCCAGCAGATCGAGAATCTGGGCCTGAACAACGGGATCAAGATCGGTAGTGGCCTCATCGGCCAGCAGGTAATCCGCACGCACCATCAATGCCAGGGCGATCATGATGCGCTGCAGCATTCCACCGCTGAGCTGAAATGGGAATAACCCGAGAACCCGCTGGGGATCTTCAATGCCGACATCCGTCAACAGCTCTCGCCAGCGCGCCGGGCAATTGTCTTTCCGGCGATAACCATGAGCTTTTCCGGTCTCCTGGAAATGGTGACTGATGCGGTAAACCGGGTTAAAACAGCTCATTGGGTTTTGCAGGATGATGGCCAGCCCGGCGTTCGGCAGCCGGCTGCGACAAAGCGCAGGTTGATTGTTCAGCACGACCCGCGCTGGACCACACCGCAGTTCACCGCTGACTTGCAGTTCCCGCGGCACCAGCCCGAGCAGGCTCTGGCAGGTCAGAGATTTGCCGCAGCCACTGGCGCCGATCAAGCCGCTGATTCGCCCTTTGCGGATCGTCAGGCTGACTTTTTCCACCAGCCATTTATCGGCCGTCCGGATGGACAGGTTGATGATCTGCAGTTGTTCCAATTTCCCAATTTCAGTTGTCATTCACAACCTCTGCAAGTTGCTCTTCCTGCAGCTCAAGACCGCCGGCAGATTCCTCTGCAAACGCCGAATCCAGGGTGCTCAAGGATGGATCCAAACTGTCCCGCAACGCTTCTCCGAGCAGGTTAAAGGACAGCACCGTGAGCAGAATAGCCGCCCCGGGATAGGCCAACAGCACAGAATGCCCCCAAATGAACTCGCGGGCATCAGCAATCATCACCCCCCATTCAGGCTGCGGCGGGGTGATCCCCAGGCCGAGGAAAGAGAGCCCGGAAACATGCATCATCATATGCCCAATATCCAGCGTCGAAAGGATGGCCAGTTGAGCTAACACCGAGGGCAGAATATGGCGGCCAAGAATCTGCAGATTCGAGCTGCCGGAAACATGCGCGGCCAGGATATAGGGCTGTTTGCGGAGCGACAGCACCAAACTGCGAACAATCCGGGCATACCAGGCCCAATGGGTCAGGGTAATCGCAATAATGACATTGGTCAGCCCGGTGCCGAACAGCCCGATCAGAAACATGGCCAGAATAAAGGTCGGGAAGGTCAGGAAAAAATCACAGATTCGCATCAGAACATGGTCGGTGACACCGCCATAGTAACCGGACAGCGCCCCCACCAGCAGGCCGATGCCCAGAACCCCGAGGATGATCAGCATAACCGAATAGAGGGAGGTCCGCGCGCCGTAGAGTAAGCGAGTTGCCAGGTCGCGCCCCAAATGATCGCACCCCAGCCAATGGGCACTCCCGGCCGGGGCAAACCGTTCTGCCAGGGAGACGGCCAGGGGATCATAGGGACTTAACAGCGGAGCGAACAGCGCGGCAGAAATCAGCAGACCAATGGCCAGCAGAGCAAACCGCACCCGCTTCTGCCGCCAAAGCTTTTTCCAGACCAGCTTCATTGTTGTCCCCTGTTACTGTAGCGGATGCGTGGATCAAGCCAGGCGTTGCAGATATCCACGAGCAGATTGAGAGTCACGAACAGGGTGGTCATGAGCAGGATGAAACACTGCATAACCGGGTAGTCACGGTTATAAATGGCCGACACGGCATAGCGGCCGATCCCCGGCCAGGCAAAAATCGACTCGGCAATCACGGCTCCGCCCAACAGTTCTCCGGCATGCATGCCAAGGGCGGTCAGAATCGGCACCAGCGCATTGACCAGGACATGCCGACCGATGACCGTCCGCTCCGGTAAGCGACGAGCCCGCGCGAACAGGACATGCCGACTGTACAGATTATCAAGGACATTGGCCCGAATCAGGCGGGTATTGATGGCCAATGACATCAACGACATGGTCAGCACCGGCATGATCATGTGGCGCAGCCCTCCCTTGCCCATGGGCGGCAACCAGTGAAGTCCCACCGCAAACAACAACACCAGGACAAAGCCGAACCAGAAATTGGGCACGGACACTCCGAGAATGCTCCCGGCACGGGTGAGCTGATCCAGCGGTGAATCTTTTTTCAGCGCGGATAGCACCCCCAACGGCAGACTGAACAAGAGAATAACCAGGAGGGAGGCCGCAGCCAGCTGCAGGGTGTTGGGCAGGTAGTAAAGAATGTCGTCCAACACCGGATTGGTCGTCACATAGGAACGGCCAAAATCCCCGTGAACCGCCCGCTGCAACCACGCCAGATATTGTTCCGGCAGCGGCCGGTCGAGGCCGAGTTCAAGGCGCACCACCTGCAGGGCGGAATCCGTCGGCGGAATCCCGGATAAGCGCAGATAGCTAAGGGCTGGATCCCCCTGCCCCAGGCGCAGGACCAGGAAGACCACAATGGACACCAGGACCAGCAACAGGGGGAGGACAAGCAGCCGCTTTAAGATATACCGACCCATGTTTACTGACCTGTCCAGGACATGCGCTCAAATGGAATTTCGTATTTAGTCGCGCCAAAACCGCCGTCCTGCAGTTGCGGCCGGTGAACCATGATCGAGGTCATGTAGGAAATCGGCAGATACACAGCCTGGTCATGCAGTGTGGTCAGGATAAAGCGATAAAACTGGCGGCGTTCGGCTTCGCCAGTTGACACCAGGACCTGGCCGATAGCCTTGTCGATCTCTGCTTTCATGGGTAAGCCGCTTTGCGCCTGGTAATCTGCATGGGACGGGCTGCGCATGGCACTGCAGAAGGAATGCGGGTCATAGGGCGCCCCCCAGGTATCGCCGAAAATCATCCCAAACCGGCCGTTCTTCTGCCTGGCCAGAAAAGCATCCTCCTCTTCCCCGCGGAGGACTGCCCGGATACCGACCCGGCGTAAAAAATCCTGCATAACTTCGGCAACCGCCTTCTGAATACTGTCATTACCGACAAAACATAACTCCAGGCTGAGTTCTCGGCCGTTTTTCAGGCGGTACTCACCGGAATCAGGGAGTCGCCAACCGGCTTGTTCCAATAACGCCACTGCTTTCTCCGGCGCGTAACGATAAGCCGGCAGCCCCAGGTCACAGTAAGGCATCCCCGGCGCAAACAGGGTATCTGCCCGCGGTTCGATCCCTAAGAAAATATGTTTGACCAGGCTGTCCTTGTCGACCGCAAATTGGATGGCCTGCCTCACCGCTAACTCATCAGTCGGAAAACGACCGCTGTTGAGCGCCAAAAGCCGCGTAGCCAAAGGAGCAGAGATTGAGGTCGCAACATTGGGCTGCGCCGCAAAACGGGTGAAGGTTTCCAGTCCGAGTTGTCCGCCACCGTGCCCGCCGGCACCGTAAATAAGGTCGATAGCCCCGGTTTCAAAGGCAATGGCGCGAGCGTTGGAGTCACTGATCACTTTAACCACCAGTTCTTTGATGCGCGGCGCTTCCCCCCAATAGGAGTCATTGCGTGAAAAAACCGCATACTCACCCCGCCGGTATTCCAGGAGCACCCAGGGCCCGGTGCCGACTGGCCGACCGATCCCGCTTGCCGTATCGTTATCAGGCGGAAAGGCCTGCGGCGACAGAAAACGCAACGGCCTGATCAGTGCCAGTTCCTGCAGTACCGGATAATACGGAGCGAGCAGGTGCAGTTTAACGGTATGGGAATCGACCACCTCCACTGCCGGGGTCCCGGACTGATCGCTCTTATAGAGCTGATTGATCAATTCCAGCCATTGATGCCGCTGATGATTGCGCAGTACCGCATCGATGTTCTGCTTGACCGCCCCGGCATCAAAGGGAGTTCCGTCACTGAACACGACTCCACGCCGTAGATGAAAGGTATAGTCCCGGCCATCAGCACTGATCTCCCAGTTTCGGGCGAGCCAGGGCTGAATACTGCCATCGGCCCGATAACGGACCAATGGTTCGTAAAGTAGCGCCTGGGCGAACATTTGATTGGGGGAATAGAGGTGTGGATTGAGTGGTCCGGGGTCTCCGCTCCAGGAATAAACCAGCCGGTCCGCAGCAAGTGCAACATTGTTAAAAATGGCAGGCCCCGAGCAAACAACTGCCCAAACCAGAACCGGTAACATCCTTTTCAATATCATGGCAACCTCCCTTGCAGAGCCATACCGCCGGAAGAATCCTGCTCAGACCGTTCAAGCGGCGGGGCAGCCGATGCGGCTGCTCCGAGGTACTCAATATTACGAACACAAGATTCGTAACACGAAACATCGCTCGACACAACCTTCTATGCCACGAATTTAAAATTCGTAACACTCTATTTTATACGGAGAGTACGGTTGCCTTTTTGTAAAACCCATGCTAGGAAAGCAAAATCCGAGGAGAAACGGTATGACGACTTTGACACGTTTTGGTATTTCCATCGACCCGGAACTGCTGGAAAAATTCGACACCCTGATCGATAAGAAAGGCTACGCCAATCGCTCTGAAGCCATCCGCGATCTGATTCGGGCCAACCTGGTTGATGAAGAATGGGCCGATAGCAAGCGGGAGACCGTCGGCACCATTACCCTGGTCTACAACCATCACGCCCGCGCTCTGGGCGACAAGCTGATCGAACGCCAGCATTCTCACCATGAAGAAATTATTTCCACCCTCCATGTCCATCTGGACAAAGAGCATTGTCTGGAAGTCATCGTCATCAAAGGCACGACCACCCGGGTCAGGCGACTGGCGGCTGAATTGATCGGCACTAAAGGAGTGATTCACGGCAAGCTGGTGACCACAACCACCGGCAGCGACCTGAGCTGACCCAGGCCGCCGGGAACCCGGTCAGTCGCGAACGATATAATCGCCGGCGCAATCGATGAGATAGCGGGCAATACTACGCTTGGGCGGAATAGTTGGTAAATCGTCGAGCTTGAACCAACCGGCTGCGGCCAGTTCATGGTCGTTGAGCTGAATGTCCCCGCCGGCATAATCGGCGACAAACCCACACATCAGTTGACTGGGAAAAGGCCAGGACTGGCTGCCGATGTACCGGATGTTGGTGATCTTGATGTTGGTCTCTTCCATAACTTCACGGGCCATGGCTTCTTCCAGACATTCGCTGAAATCGACAAACCCGGCCACCAGGCCATAGCGACCGTCGGTCCATTCGCCTTTGCGGGCGAGCAGGATTTCATCCCCCTTGACCACCAGGCCGATCACACAGGGATGAATCCGTGGAAAGTGACGAGCCGCGCAGCTGCGGCATTCCTTGCCCCATTCCCCCGGCAGATAGACCATCTCGCCACCGCAGTTCCCGCAATAACGGCTTTCGGCATCCCAATGAAGAATCATCTGCCCCATCCCGGCCAGGGACAGCAACGCCAACGACAAAGGCTGATCCGGAGCGCGCAGATGAGCAGCCCGCAGTTCAGCGGCAAGTGGGGCGGTCTGCGCCACACTAACGACCCGGCACGGCTTGCCTCGCCACTGCCCGATATACAGCCCCGCGCTGCCGGCGACAGCGGCCATGGGCTGAGTCCCGTATGGCATCATCAACTCGCTGCCCTGCTCTGTCACCAGCACATTCATGCCCTGCAGCAGCAACCAGTAGCCCTCCCCGCCCGGATCCCGGTCGGGCCGCAGCAATTGGAATTCGCCGTCCAGATGGTTACGGTTAAAAGGCAGATCGGTCGCGGTCAAAAAACCTGGTCTTGGATATTCATTTTCATGCTGTTTCATTCTCTTGCCATAAGGCGTAACGCATCAGGATAATCTGGGTCTTGGCATCACAGATGGTGCCGGTGGCAACCATATCGAGCGCCTCATCCAGGGAAATACTTAAAGGTTCGATAAATTCATCCGGTTCCAGAGCCAGCTCGGCCAGTTCCAGGTCCCGGGCGATAAACAGGTGAATCCGTTCGTTGCAGAAGCCGACCGAGCTGAACACATAGCCGAGGGGTTCCAGCCGATGTGGCCGGTAACCGACCTCTTCGATCAGTTCTCGTTCGATGCAGCCGGCTGGATCTTCGCCAATTTCCAGCCGTCCGGCAGGAACTTCATAAATATAATCCCCGGCCGCGGGACGAAACTGGCGAATCAGCAACACCCGGCCGTCATCCAGAATCGGCAGGGCGGCCGCACCGCCGGGATGCTGAACAACTTCAAATGCTCTTTCTTTGCGATCCGGCAGCAGATGTTTCTCCAGCGCCAAGTCCAGAATCCGGCCGCGGTAAATGATCTCTTCACTCACTTTGCTCACAAATGGTCCCCTTCCCATATTTTTTTAGTCTGTTACCCAAGAATACCCGTCCATTTCCATTGCCAGGATGTTTGCATACCGCCTACCAGTAGACTGTCGGTAAAAAAAAGCTCACCGCAAATTTTCCCGCAGAAATTCCTGCAGCTGCTGATGATCACCCCGCTGAGCGCAGGGCCATGCGGGGTCTCCCCGTTCCACCAGCCAGGTATCAACCAGGAAAGTCTCCATTCCGACGGCAACAGCGGCAAGATCATGGTTCAGGTCATTGCCGACCATCAGGCAATGCTCCGGAGGAACCCCGAGGAATGCTGCGATCTCCAGAAAATAACCGGCTTGCGGTTTACAGAACCGGCTGTTTTCATAGGTTGTAATAGAGCGAAAAAAACCGCCGTCGATCTCTCCCCAGTCCATCCGCGCCTGCACCATGAAGCGCGGGAAAACCGGGTTGGTGGCCAGAACCAACGGCACTCCACGCTCCCGGCATTCAAGCAGGATTTGCTTGGCCAGCGGAATAGGCCGCACCAGTTCCTGCAAGCTGGCAAGCTCATGGCTTTGAAAACGGTCCAGGCTCTGCTGCAGCCGAGCTGGCGGCAGCCCCAGTTCACGCTGCATGATCGCGTACAGACGCTCTTCAATGGTCAAACTGCCGTCACCCGCGGTCTGAATCAGTTCCCGAATTGCACTGATCTTGGCTTTGATGAAACGCTTCGGCTTCACAAAATCGGCACAATCCGCAGCGAGTCCTTCGACATAACGGGGAATGAGTTCTGTCATACGGGAACGCAACAAGGTTCCGTCAAGATCAAACAGAACAGCTTCAATCGGTTTCTTTTTCGATTGCGGTAACATGCGGACTCCGGCTCAGTATAGCTGGTCAGGTCGACTTATCCAACTCCCTTCTGGGACACTGCAGAGAGCAACCGACCATTGGGGGCACTAGCGAATGGAACTAGTTTAAGAGTCACTGGCAGCAAAACCGGGACTGTCCCCGCACGGGGGCTGTCCCAGGTCTTTGCGGTATTAACCGCGACAGTTTCATGGCTCGCAAACTCTTGGGACAGCCCCCGATGACCCTGGGGACAGTCCCGAGTTTACTGCACAGTTGCTTAAACTAGCGCCATTCGGGACACTAGCATAGTTTCCATCCGGAACCTCCGAAGGGCAACGGCTAAGTTTTCAGATTGGAAACGAGCAATTTTTCCTTGTGGCAAGGAAATCAAGGGGTTGCGCGGAGGCGTAGTACTTTACGCCGCACAAAAAACCCCGCAGATTGACGCCGCCACAGCGGAAAAGGGCCGTTTCCAGACAGAAACTAGCATAGCGGCAAGGCTCCTTCCAATACCAGACATTTCGTCCTCCCGATCCACCGCCAACGCCATCCCGACCCGTTCTCCAGGCGGGCAGAGGAGTCGCTCCTCGGCGCGGGAAAAACGCTCCGAACATGGTCCGAAAGCCTGCGAGAAGCGGCTCCCGGGCCGCAAAGCCTCTTGACTGAGTCGGCAAGGAAGGCTAAAAGATTAAATCCAACAGTGACCTAGCCGAGGAACAAATACCATGGATGAATACAGAGCGGAAGTTAAGGAACTGCGAATCGGCCTGACCATTCGTGAATTACGCCAGAAGCAGCGCATGACCCTACAGGATCTGTCCCAGATGACAGAACTCTCCAAACCGTTGCTTTCCCAGATTGAAAACGATCAGGTTATTCCGCCCCTGGCCACTCTGTTACGCATATCGAAAGCCCTCAAGGTTCCGCTGCAAACCTTTTTTGAGGAAGAAGACAACACCCAGAAGTGTCTGGTGGTTCGGGCTGGTGAATCCAACCGGATGAACCGTCGCCCCAGCCAAGGCGGAGCCCCTCAGCCTTATTTTTACCACTCCCTCGCCTATGGCAAAAAACATAAGCATATGGAGCCGTTCCTGGTGGAATTCGATCCCGCGCAGACGGAACAGTCCCAACCGGTCCGCCACACCGGAGAAGAGTTTTTCTACATCATCGAAGGTCGGGTTGAACTCAAACACGGTACGGAGACCTATATCCTGGAAGCTGGCGATTCGGTTTACTGGGACTCCAACGAACCACATAGTCTTAAAGCCCTGGGCAATGAGATTGCCCGCGGGATTGCCGTGCTCTACACCAGAAACTGATCGAGGTGCGGCTGTCGGGCAAGCAAAACAGCTGCTTTCTGGTATGTTTTAATTTAAAGCAGAAGATTGCAGGACACGCATGAAACGGCCCCAGTGAACAGGCCTTTCCCCCGAATCAGGAGGTTCCCATGGCAAAAGTCGGTGTCATACTTTCAGGTTGCGGTGTCTACGACGGCAGTGAAATTCATGAAGCGGTGATCACCTTGCTGGCCCTTGACCGGGCCGGGGCCGAAGCGGTGATGATGGCCCCGGACGTGGAGCTTGCCGTGGTCAATCACCTGACCGGGGAACCGGTCGAAGGAGCAACCCGCAGCGTGCTGGAAGAGTCTGCCCGCATCGCCCGCGGCAATATTACCGACATCAAAAAAGTCAAGGCCGCCGACCTTGATGCCCTGATAATTCCGGGCGGCTTCGGGGCCGCTAAAAATCTCTGCGATTTCGCCTTTACCGGCCCCGAATGCGAGGTCAACCCGGAGGTCGCGCGGCTGGTCAAAGAGATTGTCGCGGCCCGCAAACCACTCGCCGCGGTCTGCATTGCCCCGGCCCTGGTCGCCCGGGTGCTTGGCAGTGAGAACCTGTCGCATCAGCTGACCATCGGTACGGATAAAGATGTGGCCGCAGCACTGACCACCATGGGCGCCACCCATGTCGCCTGCCCGGTTGAGGAACTGGTCATCGACAAAGAGAACAAGATCATCTCCAGCCCGGCTTACATGCTGGCCGGTCGGATCAGCGAAGCCGCCACAGGCATTGAAAAAAACTGTGAACGCCCTGCTGGAAATGATCTGACGTAACAAAATTTATATATTACCAGCATTGTAATATTTAACCAATTCTGCTAGTGTGCAGAACATTTCAAATCTGATCCCAAGGAGGCTCCCATGCAAAAGTATCGCTGTGTTGTTTGTGACTATATCTATGATCCCGAAATCGGTGATCCCGATGGTGGAATTGAACCGGGCACCAGTTTCGAAGATATTCCGGAAGACTGGGTCTGTCCGTTATGTGGTGTCGACAAGTCCAACTTCGAGCCCGCATGATTTTTTTGCTAAACCTGATTTAGGACATGGGGCCTGGTCGCGAGCGACGATCAGGCCCTCTGTTTTTGTCTGTACGACAGCTCCGCCCGATCATGGCGAGCTGCCGCAAGCGGCAATGGAGTCGCCCGATGAAAGAAGAGACCCTGAGAAAACCGGACTGGCTGAAAGTGAAATTCCCGGCCGGTGCCAATTATGCCCGCATCGACCGCTATCACCGCCAGAACGGCCTGAATTCGGTCTGCCGCAGCGCCGCCTGCCCCAACCAGGGGGAGTGCTGGAGCAAAGGCACCGCCACCTTCATGATTCTCGGTAGCACCTGCAGCCGCCATTGCCGCTTTTGCAACGTCGGCAGCGGCCCATTGGCGGCTCCGGATCCGCTGGAACCGGCCAAGGTCGCCGCGGCAGTGGCCGAACTGCAACTGCGCCATGCCGTCATCACCTCGGTCACCCGGGATGATCTGGCCGACGGTGGAGCAGCTCAGTTTGCCGCCTTGATCAGGGAAACCCGCCAGGCTGCGGCCGGCTGTAAAATCGAATTGCTCATTCCCGACCTGCGCGGCGACTGGACCGCTCTGGGCCATATCGTCGCGGCACACCCCGATATCCTTGGCCATAACATTGAAACCGTCCCCCGGCTCTACGCGCAGGTCCGCCCCGAGGCGGAATATCAGCGCAGTCTGGCGCTGCTGGCCGAGGTCCGGCGGCAGGATCCGACCATTGTCACCAAATCGGGCCTGATGCTGGGCATGGGCGAAGAACCAGACGAAGTACGGCAGGTCATGAGCGATCTGCGCAATCACGGCTGCCAGCTGCTGACCCTGGGGCAGTACCTGGCTCCGACCAGGGAACACTTTCCGGTCCAGCGTTACGTCACCCCGAACGAGTTTGCTGCCCTCGCTCAGCAAGGACGAGAGCTGGGCTTTGAGCATGTCGAAGCTGGCCCGCTGGTCAGATCGTCCTATCATGCCGAAGAACAATTTTCAGCCAGTCAGGAATAACTGCCATGGATAATTTTACGATTGTGCGCCCGGAGCACCTCAACCATCACGGCTACCTGTTTGGAGGCGTCATGCTCAAATGGGTCGATGAAAATGCCTGGATGGCCGCCTCAAGGGATTTCCCCGGTCGCAACATGGTCACCGTCGGTATGGACGCCTGCCGCTTCCGCCAGCGTGTCGAAAACGGGTCTATCCTCCGTTTTCATATGAGCAAAGTCCGCCAGGGGACGACGTCGGTCACCTACAATGTCGATGTCTTTGCCGACGCACCCGGTGCCGCCAGCGAATACGAAGTCTTTAATGTTACGGTCTCGTTTGTCGGCCTGGATGACAAAGGCAAACCGGTGACACTGGCCGACCAGCCCTGAGCGCAGCGTCCTGCCCGGCCAAACAACCGCAGGCCCTTGCTCCGGTCGTTTTATTCTGCACCAGGGGCATTTATTTCACTGCTTTTATTGCGGCAATTTGGCAGCTGCTTTATACTGGCAAGGTTTAATTTATTTTCCTCCGATGACGATGGTGAGCTAGAGAATGAGCATAATTGACAGTACCAGTCCGCAGTGGATTGAATCCCAGTATCAGCTGTATAAAACCGACCCGCAACAGGTTCCGGAAGAATGGCGATCGTTCTTTCAAGGCTTTGAGCTGGGAATGGAAAACCGCGACAGTCTGGCCCCGGACCACAAACCGGCCGCTGTCCAGTCACTGATCCGCCGCTATCGTGATATCGGCCATATCTATGCCTGTGTCGATCCACTGACTCCCTGTTCCCTGGAACACCCCTTGCTGCAGATCTCCGAATTCGGGCTTGAGGAAAGCGATCTCAACCGCACCTTTGCGACCGACAACTTCATCCTGCCGCAGGCAACTCTCAAAGAAATCGTCGATATTCTCAAGCAGACCTACTGCAGCTCCCTGGGGATGGAGTTCATGCACATTCCCATTCCGGAAGAGCGCAAATGGCTGCAGGAAAAAGCCGAAGAAGCCCGTAACCGTTCAGCTTTGAGTCGGGATAAAAAACTCGCCACCATGAAGATGCTGCTCAAGGCGAGCAAGTTCGAATCCTTTCTCCACCGGAAATTTGTCGGCCAGAAACGCTTTTCTCTGGAAGGGGCGGAATCGGTCATTCCCCTGCTCGACCACCTGATCGAAACCGCGGCGAGCATGAGCATGAAACATGTCGTCATTGGCATGGCCCACCGTGGCCGGCTCAATGTCCTGGCCAATATTTTCGAAAAACCCCTCGAAAACATGTTTGCCGAATTTGCCGATAACGAACGCTATAAAATCGTCGGCGAAGGGGACGTCAAGTACCATAAGGGCTACTCCACCGACCGCTGCTTCACCTCTGGCTGCATCCATGTCTCGCTGGCGTCCAATCCCAGCCACCTGGAGGCGGTCAACCCGGTGGTTGAAGGCAAATGCCGCGCCCGCCAGGACCGCATGGACAACGGCGAATACAACGCCATGCCGCTGCTGATTCACGGGGATGCGGCCTTCGCCGGACAGGGAGTCGTCGCGGAAACCCTCAACCTGTCGCAGCTGGCCGGCTATAAAACCGGTGGCACCCTGCATGTCGTCATCAACAACCAGATCGGCTTTACCACCCTGCCCGTGGACGCCCGCTCGACCTGTTATCCGACTGACATCGCCAAAATGCTCATGTCGCCGATCTTCCATGTCCACGGTGATGATCCGGAAGCATTGATTCAGGCCGCCACCATGGCCATCGAATTCCGCCAGAAATTTCGCAAGGATGTGGTCATTGAAGTGATCTGCTATCGGCGTTACGGTCATAACGAAGGAGACGAGCCCTTCTTCACCCAACCATTAATGTACGAAAAGATCAAGAACCACCCACTGACCGCCGATATCTACAAAAATCAGCTGCTGTTCGAAGGATTCCAGGAAGCGGAACTGCAGAAAATTGCAGATGATATCGATGCGTCCCTGGAAGAAGCCCTGAACCGCGAGATCTGTCCGCTGCACGAGATCTTCCTCAAACAGTGGTCGCACATCGACCGCGAGTTCAGCTTCAAAAGGGTTGAAACGGGGGTCGCCGAAGCCACCCTGCAAGGACTCAGTGAAACCCTTACCAGCATCCCGGCCGATTTTACCCCGCACCGGAAAATCGCCACGCTGCTGAAGAAGCGGCGCACGGTTGTCGCCGACCGGGAGCAGGCCATCGACTGGGGCACCGCCGAAGCCCTGGCCTTTGCCAGCCTGGTGAATGAAGGAACGTCGATTCGCCTGTCCGGGCAGGACTCCCGACGCGGCACCTTCAACCATCGCCATGCAACCCTTTATGACATCAAAACCGGCCGGGAATACACCGCCCTGGCCGACATCGCCCGCAGTGCCGGCTGCCGCTTTGATGCCTTCAACAGCATGCTCTCGGAAGCAGCCGTGCTCGGCTTTGATTATGGGTATTCCGTTGAGACCCCGGACGACCTGACCATCTGGGAAGCCCAGTTCGGTGATTTTGCCAACGGCGCCCAGGTCATCATCGACCAGTTCATTGCCAGCAGTCTGGCCAAGTGGGATCGGCCAACCGGTCTGGCCATGTTTCTCCCGCATGGCTACGAAGGCCAGGGCCCGGAACATTCGAGCGCGCGCATCGAGCGTTACCTGCAACTCTGCGCCGACAACAATATGCAGGTGGTCAACCCCAGTACCCCGGCCCAGTTTTTTCACGTGCTGCGCCGCCAGGTCAGGAGCGCTTATCGGCGACCGTTGATTGTGGCCACCCCCAAAGCCTTGCTGCGCCACCCGGCCTGTGTTTCCAGCCTGGCCGATCTGAGCAGCGGCCATTTCCGCGAAATCCTTCCTGACGATCTCGCATCGACCGACTGCCGCAGGGTCCTGCTCTGCTCCGGCAAGATCTATTATGAACTGCTCAACCAGCGCTCCGAAGGCGGGCACAAGGACGTTGCCATTGTCCGCATCGAGCAATTATATCCGCTGCACACGGAACTACTCCAGGAGATACTGGCCCCGTACCGGAACGACGTGGAATATTACTGGGTTCAGGAGGAACCCGGCAACGGCGGCGGCTGGGACCATTTACGCCCGCTGCTGCGCGAACTGATCGGCAAGGAACCGGTGTATGTCGGCCGTAAACGCTCCGCCAGTACCGCAGTCGGCTCGCACCGTATTCACAAGATCGAGCAGCAGCAGATTCTGGAAAAAGCGTTCGCAACCCTTTAATTCAATTGTGGAGAGGTTCTCTATGGATATCATTGTTCCCCAGGTAGGCGAATCGATCGTTGAAGCGGAGATTGGTGAATGGTTCAAGAAAAACGGCGAGTTCGTTGAAAAAGACGATTTGCTCATGGAGTTGGAGACCGAGAAGGTCAATGTCGAGCTGAATGCCGAAGTGTCCGGCAAACTGACCATCCTGGTCGAAGCCGGAGAGACTGTTGAAATCGGGGCGGTCATCGGACGCATTGATGAGTCGGCAGCCCAACCGGACAGCAGCGATGAGGCCCCGCCGGAACCGACAGAGAACACCACCGAACAGGAAGAAACTCCACCACCAGCTTCCCCAGCAGAAGAGGGAAAACCCGAGCCGGCAACCGCCCAGGCCCCACCGATGAACCCGGCGGTCGAAAAGATCGCCGCGGAGCGGGACATTGATCTGTCCCAGGTGAAAGGAAGCGGCCGCGACGGCCGAATTCTCGTCGACGACCTGCCGGACCAGCCCCCCAAAACGGAACAGGTTGCCTCCAAACCGGCAGAAGCAAAAGCAGCGAGGCAACCCGCGCCTGCCCCGGCTAAAGCCGCCGCGGACCGGATCAAACGGGTGCCCATGTCCCAGCTGCGCAAGAAGGTGGCGGAACACCTGATGAAAGCCAAGCAGGAAACCGCCATGCTGACCACCTTCAACGAGGCCGATATGAGCCGGGTGATCCAGCTGCGCAAAGACTACAAGGACACATTCCAGAAAAAATATGGCTGTTCCCTCGGCTTCATGTCCTTTTTCGTCAAAGCCTGTGCCGAGGCACTGAAGGAGCACCCGGAAGTCAATGCCAGCATCGACGGCAATGATATCGTCTATCACAACTATTACGACATCGGCATTGCCGTCGGCAGTAAACGCGGCCTGGTCGTTCCGGTCGTTCGCGACACCGACAGCCTCGACTTCCACGAAATTGAAACCATCATCCGCGACTTTGCCGAACGGGCCAACTCCGGCAAGCTGACCCTGGATGAGCTACAGGGCGGCACCTTCACCATCACCAATGGCGGCGTGTACGGCTCGGTCCTTTCGACACCGCTGCTTAATCCGCCGCAGAGCGCGATCCTCGGCATGCACGGAATCCAGGATCGCCCCGTGGTCCGTGACGGAGAGATTGTCATCCGCCCGATCATGAATCTGGCCTTAAGCTACGATCATCGCATTATTGACGGGCAGCAGGCGGTCACTTTTCTCAAACAGGTCAAAACCTACATTGACAACCCGGAAACCCTGTTGCTGAAAGTCTGAGTTCCGCACGCTGCAGGAGGAACCAGAAGTCAAGAGGATGAGCGTTTCCGGAGCGCAGATAAAAAGGAGTTCCCATGTCTGACAAGACTTATGATCTGATCGTTATCGGCGCAGGTCCCGGCGGCTATGTCGCCGCGATCCGTGCCGCCCAGCTCGGGTTTACCGTTGCGGTGATTGAAAAACGCGCGACCTTAGGCGGGGTTTGCCTCAACGAAGGGTGTATTCCGAGCAAGGCGCTGCTCGAATCGAGCGAACATTTCGCCCGCACTAGGCATGAATTTGCCGAGCACGGCATCGAAGTCGGCGAAGTCAGTCTGAACCTGACCCAGCTGATGGCCCGCAAACAGGGGATCATCGACAAGCTGACCGGCGGCATTGAAGGCCTGTTCAAAAAACATAAAATTGACCGGATCACCGGAACCGCGGAACTGCAACCTGCCGGCCAGGCAAGCAAGACAGTCAAGATCCTCTCCGCCGAAGGAACCAGCACAATGGCGGCCAAAACCATCCTGCTGGCAACCGGCAGTGCGGCATTCGAGCTGCCCCACCTGCCTTTCGACGGAACCGATGTCATCAATGCCCGCGATGCGCTGAGCCTGACCGAGGTGCCCAAACATCTGCTGGTGGTCGGTGGCGGCGTCATCGGCCTGGAGATGGGTTCGGTCTGGAGCCGGCTGGGTGCCAAAGTCACTGTCGTGGAAATGCTGCCGCAGATCCTCCCCGCCACCGATCCGCAAATCGCCCAGACCCTGCAACGCAGCCTGAAAAAACAGGGTATCGAGATCCTGCTGAAGACCAAGCTGGAAAAAATGGAGAAAACCGCCGCCGGTCTGCTCACCACTGTATCCGGCACCAAAGGGGAACAACAGATCGAGTGCGACAAGATCCTGGTCGCCACCGGGCGGCGTGCCGAGACGGCAGCACTCGGCCTGGAGAATGTCGGCCTGGTTCCGAACAAGCAGGGCCAGCTTGAGGTCGATGCTGACTTTCAAACCAAGTCCGCGGGAATCTACGCCATCGGCGACTTGGTCCCGGGCCCGATGCTGGCCCACAAAGCCAGTGAGGAAGGGGTCGTTTTTGCCGAGCGTCTGGCCGGGCAGAAATCGAAGGTTCACTACAACACCGTTCCGGCAGTCACCTATACCTGGCCCGAGGTGGCCACCGTGGGAAGTAGTGAAGCGGAGCTGAAAGAGAACAAGGTCGACTACCGGTCCGGCAAGTTTTTCTTCGCGGCCAATGGCCGTGCCCTGTGCACCGGTATGAGCGAAGGTTTTGTCAAGGTCCTGGCGACTCCCGACAGCGGCCGGATCCTCGGCGTGCATATTATCGGGCCGAGCGCTTCTGAACTCATCGCCGAAGCAGCGACGGTAATTTCATTTTCCGGAAGTATCCATGACCTGGCCGTAACCTGTCATGCCCACCCGACCCTGGCCGAAGCCATCAAAGAAGCTGCCCTGGCAGTCAACAAAGAGGCAATTCACGGCTGAGGGGTTGACAAAAAGCAGGGCACGTCAGAGAATCAGATCGGCTATTTTTCAGGGCAGCGCAAAGCTGCCCTGATTTGCTCAAGCCCTTCTGCACCGTTTCGCATATCGCCTGCCTACCACCAGTGTTGCAACATGCCGGCCGCGATATCATTCTGATGAGAATTTTATCCAACGGAGTCTGTTTTGAAGTCTTTGAAAAAACTATTGATCCTGCTCGTCGTCATCGGCCTGATCGGTGCCGTCGTTTTTTATTTCCGCGATACCACGGAACCCCAATTGACCCTGACCCCGAACAGCGGTCCGATTTCCCATAAATCAAAGCTGTTGCTGTCGCTCACCGACGCCGGGAGCGGCCTCAAGGACCTGCAGGTGATCATGGTCCAAAAAAACAACCGCATGCCGCTGCTGGAGCAAAGCTTTCCCGCGAGAACCGAAACAACAGATATCGAGCTGGATCTCAGCAAGGTTAAACTGGAAGATGGCGATTTCCAGATCGAAGTTCGGGCCACCGACAGCGCTATTTATCATTTCGGCAAGGGCAACCAGGCCAGCAAAACCTTCTCTTTGACCTATGACAGTCGTCCGCCGATCATCTCAATTCTCAGCAAAGCACACAATTTCACCCGCGGCGGCAGCGGGCTGGTGGTCTTTTCCGTCAATGAAGAAGTCAAACAGGCCGGCATCCAGTTCGGCGATTTGTTCTTCCAGGCCTTTCGTCAGCCGTCAGGACATTATGCCTGCCTGTTCGCCTACCCCTATTTCATGCCGGAAAAAGATTTTGTGCCCCGCGTGGTCGCACAGGACCTGGCCGGCAACGAACGTCAGACCGGCATCTATTATCGCGCCAAATATAAAAGATTTCGCGATCGCGATATCAAGATCTCAAAATCATTCCTGGACATGAAGACCCCGGAACTCGAACCTCTGGCACCGAACGCGAAGACCCCCATCGACATCTTCCTCTATGTCAATCAGGAGGTTCGCAAGGCAAACCGCGCCAAGATGGCCGAACTGAGCAAAGACACCGCGTCGACCCCGCTTTGGAAAGACAGCTTCCTGCGGCAGCCGAAGGCAGCTACCCTGGCCCAGTTTGCCGATCACCGGACCTATTATTACGAGGGGAAAAAAGTTGATGAAGCCTATCACCTCGGCTATGACCTAGCCTCGGTTGCCCAGGCCGAAATCGAGGCGGCCAACGACGGCAAAGTGGTGTGGGCCGAATATCTGGGCATTTACGGACTCTGCGTGGTGATTGATCACGGCCTTGGCCTGCAGACCCTGTATGCGCACATGAGCCAGCTCGATGTTCACCCCGGTGACTTGGTCAGCCGCGGCCAGATTATCGGTCGCAGCGGCGCGACCGGCATGGCCGGTGGTGATCATCTGCATTTTGGAGTTTTTGTGTCGGGAATCCCGGTACAGCCGGTGGAATGGTGGGATCAGCACTGGCTAACCGACAATATCGACAGCAAATTGCAGTTATGAGCATTTCTGGACCGCACTGGACAGGAGCTGCTTGACAGCCCTGGCAGGTTAGTCTAAATACTTTACATTCCAAACCTTATGCGGACCTATAAAACTTCCGACAAAGAGAAAGGTGCCCCTGATGAAAAATGCTGCCATGTCGCTCCTGATCGCTCTGGCTTTATGCTTCTCCACGCAAGCGTTTGCCCTTAAACCGGTCAAGGAAATCAAAGCCGGCTTTATCTACGTCGGCCCGGTCGGCGATGCCGGTTGGACCTATGCCCATGACCAGGGGCGCAAAGAGATGGAAGAACTCCCCTATGTCAAACCTTCGACCTACATTGAGTCGGTCCCGGAGGGCGCTGAGGCGACTCGCGTCATCAACGGTTTGGTCCGCAAAGGCAACAACCTGATCTTTACCACCAGTTTTGGCTATATGGATGCCACCATTGACGTGGCCAAACGCAATCCCGATGTGGTGTTCATGCACTGTTCCGGCTACAAAACCGCTCCCAATGTCGGCACTTATTTCGGCCGCATGTACGAACCGCGCTATCTGTCCGGAATCGTGGCTGGCGAGATGAGCAAATCAAATATCATCGGTTACGTTGCCGCATTCCCCATCCCCGAAGTCATTCGCGGCATCAATGCCTTTACTTTGGGTGTCCACAGTGTCAATCCCAAAGCCCAGGTGCGCGTGGTCTGGACCCAGACCTGGTTCGATCCGGGCGTGGAACGTGACGCCGCCGACAGTCTGCTTGACGTCGGTGCCGACGTCCTCACCATGCACCAGGATGCACCGGCAACCCTGCAGGCCGCCGAAGCCCGAGGCGCTTACGTGATCGGTTACGATACCGATATGCGCAGCTTCGCCCCCACCGCTTTCCTGACCGCTCCGATCTGGAAGTGGGGCGCCCTCTACACCAAAATTGCTGAAGAGGTCCATAACGGCACCTGGAAATCGGAGCAAATCTGGTGGGGAATGAAGCAAGATCTGGTCGGCCTGGCCGAGTTCAGCGACAAAGTGCCGGCTAAAACCCGGGCCGACGTCGCTGCCAAACAAGCCGAAATTGTCGCCGGAACCTTCCATCCCTTCGCAGGACCGATCAAAGACCAGGACGGTAAAGTTATCGTCGCCGCAGGGGCAACCCCGACTGACGGCGAACTGCTCGGCATGAATTACTTTGTCGAAGGCGTCCAGGGCACCATCCCCAAATAATCCGTTTCACCCAGGCACGCCCTCAGCGCAGGGCGTGCCTTTTACATCGAGATGTCACCTTGCTAGAGATACAGAATATCCGCAAGACATTCCCCGGAGTGGTGGCCCTTGACGACGTCTCTTTCGGCGTCGCGGCAGGCGAAATCCATACGTTACTGGGCGAAAACGGCGCCGGCAAGAGCACCCTGATGAATGTGTTGACCGGGTTGTATCACCCGGATCGGGGCAGGATCAGCCTGGCTGGCCAAACCGTTCACTTTACCAGTCCGCGGGACTCCCTGGCCCATGGCATCGGCATGGTCCATCAACATTTCATGCTGGTTCCCGCGCATTCGGTTTTTGAAAACATTCTCCTGGCCCTGGACCGGGTGCCTAATTTTTATAACCGGAAACAGTTCAAGGACAAGATCAGTCGAGTCATTGCCGAATTCAATCTGGATCTGGACCTGGACAGCCCGGTCTGGAAACTGTCCATCGGCGCTCAGCAGTGGATCGAACTTATCAAACTGCTGATGAGAGACTGTCAACTGTTGATCCTTGATGAACCAACCGCAGTGCTGACCCCGCAGGAGGCGACCCGTCTGTTCGAGGTTTTGAACCGGCTCAAGGGCCAGGGGAAGAGCATCATTTTCATCTCCCACAAGATGCGCGAGGTCATGGAAATCTCCGACCGGGTGACCATCCTTAAAAAAGGCCGTAGTGTCGCCACCCTGGAACGGGGGAATTTTGACGAAAACCGCCTGGCCTCGTTGATGATCGGCCAAGACAAGGTGCCGGAATGGCAGAAGAACGAGCAGGTCTCGGAAAAAACCGCCCTGTCGATTCAGGACCTGTGCGTACACAATGAACGGGGGACCATCGACCTGGATTCCTTTAACCTGGAATTGAAAGAAGGCGAGATTCTCGGCATCGCCGGGGTTGCCGGCAACGGCCAGAAAACCCTGGCCGAAGTCCTGACCGGGTTGAAAAATGCCAGCCGGGGCAAGATCCTGGCCGGGGATGAAGATATTACCAACAGCAACGCCCGTTATTCCTATATCGCCGGCATTGCCCATATCCCCGAAGATCGCAAGGCCATCGGTATCGCTCCGGATATGAGCGTCGATGAAAACCTGATCATGAAAAGCTTTAAAAAGGGCCCCTTCCGCAACTGGATTTTCCAGGACCGTAAGGCCATCCGGCGCAATGCCATGGAGAAGATCGAACAGTTCGCCATCAAAACCGGACCCGACGGGACCCCGGTTCGTTATCTGTCCGGCGGCAATATTCAGAAAGTCATTATTGCCAGGGAGCTCTCGGACCGCCCTAAGGTTCTCGTCGCCCTCTACCCGACCCGGGGGCTGGATATCGGCAGCGCCGAATATGTCCACAAAGTAATCGCCGAGGCCGCAACCCAGGGGATGAGCACGATTTTAATTGCCGAAGACCTGGATGAACTGCTCAAACTCAGCGACCGTATTGCGGTCATGTTCCGTGGCCAGATGATCGGCTATGTCGATCCGCGGACCACCACCCGGGAAGAGATCGGGCTGATGATGAGCGGTGAAAGACAGGAGCAACAACAATGAAACTGGTTATCGAACGCCGCGAAATCTCATCGCCGTTGTTTCGCTTCAGCGCTCCGCTGGTCTCCATTGCCATCGCCCTGTTTATTGCCGGGTTCCTGCTGCTGGCGGCTCACATCGACCCTTTTGACGCCTACCGCGAGATTGTCATTGAAGCCCTCGGCTCCATGTACGGGCTCTCGGAAACCCTGGTCAAAACCACGCCGTTGATTTTTGCCGGTCTCGGAGTCAGCCTGGCTTTCCGCATGCAGATCTGGAATATCGGCGCCGAAGGACAGATCTACCTTGGGGCGATGGGGGCAACCTGGGTGGCCTTGTTTTCCGGAATTCAGAACCATTGGTTGATGCTGACCGCCATGTTCTGCATGGCCTTTTTCTGCGGCGGCCTCTGGGCCGGAGTGGCCGGGTTCCTGCGCGCGCGCTGGCGGGTCAATGAAGTCATCGTCACCCTGCTGATGAACTATATCGCCATTCTCTGGGTTGATTATCTGGTGTACGGTCCCTGGAAAGACCCCAAAGGATTCAATTTTCCGCTCACCGCGCAGTTCACCGATACCGCCCGCCTTGCCGATTATTTTAACACCCGCCTGCACAGTGGATTTTTTCTTGCCCTGGCCTGTGCCCTGGTCCTCTACCTGTTCATGGAAAGAACCGTGTGGGGGTATGAAATCAAGGTCATCGGCAGCAACCCGAAGGCCGCCCAATATGCCGGCATGAGCACCGGGCTCACCATATTTTTCGTCCTGTTTCTCAGCGGTGCCATCGCCGGGCTGGCCGGTTTCAGCGAAGTCGCCGGTCTGCAGCACCGTCTGCAGCACGGCATTTCTCCCGGCTACGGCTATACAGCAATCATCATCGCCTGGCTGGCCAAACGCAGTGCGATCGGGGTGGTGATCGTCTCTTTCCTGATGGGGGTCCTGTTGGTCGGCGGGGACAGCTTGCAGCTGCTCTGGCAGCTCCCGGTCGCGTTTGTTTATGCCTTCCAAGGGCTGATTCTATTTTTTCTGCTGGCCTCCGATTTCTTTGTCATTTATCGGCTGAGGCTGATCAAGGGGACCGCCCATGCTTGAGATCCTGCTTGACGCAACCGTTCGCGCCGGCACACCGATCCTGTTTGCCACCCTCGGCGCAATTATCAACGAACGCGCCGGCATCATCAACCTGGGCATTGAAGGTTTGATGTTGATCGGTGCCCTGGCCGGATTTTCCGGCACCTATCTGAGCGGTTCCCTGCTGGTCGGCGTCCTGGCCGCCTTTTGCGCCACTTTTATTGCCGGCAGCATCCATGCCCTGATCACGGTGCAATTGCGCGGCAACCAGATCGTCAGCGGGCTGGCCCTGACCATGTTCGGCATCGGCATCACCGCCCTGTTCGGTAAGCAGATGGTCGGTCAGACCATCGTTGGCTTCGAACGGGTGCCGATTCCCGGCCTGCAGCATATTCCGATCATCGGCAAAGCGTTCTTCAATCAGGATCTGCTGATCTACTTCAGTTTCCTGCTGGTTTTCGCCATCTGGTACTTTTTTTATCGCACCCGCTGGGGTCTGGCCTTGCGCACCATCGGGGAAAACCCGGCGGCAGCCGATACCTGCGGGCTGTCGGTCTGTAAATATCGTTTTTTGGCGGTCACCATCGGTTCCGGACTGGTCGGGATTGGCGGCGCGTACCTGAGCCTGGCCAGCACCCCCATGTGGATTGAAAACATGTCTGCCGGCCGCGGCTGGATTGCCGTCGCCCTGGTCATATTTGCCGGCTGGTCGAGCCCGCGGGCGCTGGTCGGAGCCTATCTGTTCGGCGGCATTACCGCCATGCAACTGCGCTTCCAGGCCATGGGAACCACCATCAGTGCCCATATCCTGCAGATGTTGCCTTATTTTTTCACCATCGTTGTCTTGGTAATTTCAACCCTGCGCCTGCAAAAAGGCGCCAGCCAGCAGCCCGAAAGTCTCGGCCTGCCTTATGACCGGGAGGACCGGAAATGACTGCCGCTGAAACACTACTGGAAAGAATTCACCGCGAAGGAGCCGTCAACGGTGAAATTGTCAAAGTCGACCGCTTTCTTAATCACATGGTCGATCCCCAGCTGATTCAGGTCCTCGGACAGGAACTGGCCGGCCGTTTCAAGGATGCCGAAGTGACGGTTGTCCTGACCGCAGAGACCAGCGGAATCATGCTCGCCCAGGCGGTCGCCACGGAACTCGGCGTCCCGTTTATCTACGCCAAGAAGAAGCGGCCCATCACCATGACCGAATATTACGCCGCGGCCAGCTATTCCTTTACCAAGCAGCAATCGACCACCCTGTATGTATCAAAGGAGATTTTCAGCAGTAAGGATCGGGTCTTGTTTGTTGATGATTTTTTCGCCAAAGGATCGACCCTCAAGGCAATTGAAGAGATTGTCACCCAGGCCCAGACGACCTTGGTGGGAAAAGCGGTCATTATCAATAAATCCGAGCGCCGTGATATCGAAGCGATCCTGACGCTTGCGGATCTGCTGGCATAATCCAAAAAACAGCCTTCCCAATGACAACAGGGCGTTCTTCGCCGTGACCCGGCAGAGAACGCCCTGCAACTCGGTTTATTTCATCCCGTCGATAATCCCTTTGATATAGGCACCCTTTTTCTGCAGGTAGGCCGCAGCCTCTGCGGCAGGCATGAAATCGGGGAAAAAACCTGTAGGTGTCCAGAATGGCACTAGTTTAAGAGTCGCTAGCAGCAAAACCGGGACTGTCCCCGCACGGGGGCTGTCCCAGGTCTTTGCGGTGTTAAACGCGACAGTTTCATGGCTCGCAAACTCTTGGGATAGCCCCCGATGACCCTGGGGACAGTCCCGAGTTTACTGCACAGTTGCTTAAACTAGTGCCATTCGTGGCTGTCCATTTTCATCAATCATCACTGCATAAGTGTCCCCAGGAACCGGCAGAGTAACCTTCCTCGGCAGGATCAGTTAATCACCGCGACAACAGGGCTTATGCAATTGCTGTGCACCGCGGGGGAATTGTAAACACGACCGGCATTGCTATACTTGGGTAACAATTCATTGCCGAACCTGTCAAAAAGCATCAATAAGGCATATTTCATCACGACAGGGCATCATGATGATGGCAGGGTCAAGCTACCTTCACCGGAGATCCGCATGAGCAAGTTTATGGACCGCACCACCTCGTTACAGCGGCAACACCCGCAAGAGGTCCCTCTTACCACCCGCGGGATAAACGCAGTACAGCAAGTTATCGCCGTGACCGGAAAAGGTGGAGTCGGCAAGAGTACGCTCGCGGTCAATCTGGCAACGGCGCTGGCGCTGGCGGGACATAAAGTCGGTCTTCTCGACGCTGACCTCACCGGGGTCAGCATCCCGCTGATGCTTGGCCTGGAGCAGCTGGAAGAGCAGATCATCAAAAGAGGTTTGCCGGTCAGCAGCTGCGGCATTTCGGTGATGTCGGCAAGCCTGCTTGATCAAGCGGGGCAGGAATTTGTGTCCGCCGACGCCAAGACCGGCCAACTCCTGTACTGGCTGCTTGATCGGATTCATTGGGGCGAGCTGGACTATCTGCTAATCGATTTGCCGGCCAGCTCGGACGAGCCTCTGCTCAGCCTGGCCCGGCTCCACCCGGCGACCAACCTGCTGCCGGTCACCACGCCGCAGAAAATCTCCCTGGCCAGCGTCAGACACAGCCTTGACCTGTGCCGGCAAGTCAACCTGAAGGTCCTCGGCCTGGTGGAGAACATGTCCTATTTCATGTGCGAACACCGCACCAACCCCATTGAAATCTTTGGCATTTTCAGTGCCGGTGGGGGACAGAAGTTCAGCGAGGAATATGACCTGCCGCTGCTGGCGACCATCCCTATCGAAATGGCCATTGGCCAGGCCGCGGAAACCGGCATCCCGGTCACCATTGCAGCGCCGGACTCACCGGCGGCTGCCATATTCCGGCAACTCGCAGACAGCCTGGCTGCGACCCTGCCTGTCCGCCCGGAAATCAAAAGCGAGACCCCATGACGGTGCGCTTCAAACGATTGACCCGCCCCTTCGCCAACTCCGCGACAAGGACGAACTGATGCCTTGGGAGCATTTTTATCACACTGCTGATGTCGGTATCCGTGGCACCGGGTCCACCCTTGCCGAAGCCTTTGCTGAAGCCGCAGTCGCTCTGACCGCCGTGATCACCGATCCCGCTTGCGTCGAAGAAAAGATGGCGTTCGAACTGTCCCTGACCGCGGAAGATCCCGAACTGCTGCTTTACGAATGGCTGAATGCCCTGATCTTTGAAATGGCGGTCCGCAAGCTGCTGTTAGGGAGCTTTCAGCTCACGATTGAGGGGAACCGGCTGACAGCCAGAGTCGCCGGAGAACCGGTTGATCTGGCGCGTCACCATCCGCGTGTGGAGGTCAAAGGAGCGACCCTGACCGCATTGCAGGTCCGCCGCAAGAAAAACGGCACCTGGCTGGCCCAGTGCGTGGTCGACGTTTAGCGAGCTGTTAAAAACCGCTGACAAAACCTGGCAATGAGCGGACAAAAGCAATGGATTTTTCAACTCCTCGATTTTGTGTGGCTGCCAAATGCAGATTTTCCTCCGCGCTTGAAAAAGGCCTCGGCTCCTTTCCTCCCCTGCCCCTCTGCGCTAAAATTGTCCCGACAGCACTATCAACAATAATTGTTCCGGGAGCAAACCAATGAGCTTAAAACCGGAAGCAACCGCCGATCCCTTTGTCTGGCGCATTGCCCCGCAGGGGCGGATGCAGGTGCCAGCCATTATTTATACCGATCGTCTGCTGCTTGAACAGATGGACAGCAAGGTTTTCGAACAGCTGGCCAACGTTGCCGGACTGCCGGGTATTCAGGGAGCGGCTTATGCCATGCCCGACGCCCACTGGGGCTACGGGTTTCCCATTGGCGGTGTTGCGGCCTTCGACCCGGAGGAAGGGGGAGTGATCTCCGCTGGTGGAGTCGGTTTTGACATCTCCTGCGGTGTCCGTACCCTGCACACCGGCCTGAACAGCGAGCAGCTTGTGGCACGCAAAACAGAACTGGCCGATTGCCTGGCCAGGACTATTCCGGCCGGAGTCGGCAGTACCGGCCCACTCCGCCTTAACCAGCGGAGTCTCGATCACATGCTCTGCGGCGGGGCGGCCTGGGCGGTTGAGCAGGGTTACGGCTGCCCTGCAGACCTGGAACGGATCGAAGAGCAGGGCCGGGTCGAAGGAGCAATGCCACAGGAGGTCTCCGCCAAGGCCAAACAGCGCCAGCAGGAGCAGATGGGCACCCTCGGCAGCGGTAATCATTATTTGGAGATTCAGGAAGTCGAACAAATTTTCGATCCACTGGCGGCAACCGGGTTCGGCCTTCAGCAAGGCGACATTCTGGTCAGCATTCATTGCGGGTCACGGGGCCTTGGGCATCAGATCGGCACCGAATTCCTCGCCGCCATGGTGGCGGCCGCTCCGCGTCACGGTCTTAAGCTAGCAGATCGGGAACTGGCCTGCGCCCCCATCGATTCAGCCCTTGGCCGCTCCTACCTGGGAGCAATGCGGGCCGCGATCAACTGCGCCCTGGCGAACCGCCAGATCCTCACCCAGCTGTGCCGTGACGCCTTTGCCAAGGTGCTGCGCCATGCGGAACTGCGCCTGCTCTACGATGTCTCCCACAATACCTGCAAATTCGAACAACACCTGGTCAACGACCACCCTAAGAAACTGTTTGTCCACCGCAAAGGAGCAACCCGGGCTTATGGCCCCGGCCATCCGGAATTGCCACCCGCGCTGCGCAGCATCGGCCAGCCGGTGCTGATCGGTGGTTCCATGGGCACCTCATCGTACATCCTGGTCGGCACCACGGCCGGCGCAAACCAGGCCTTCAGTTCCTCCTGTCACGGCGCCGGTCGGACCATGAGTCGACGCCAGGCCAGCAAGCGCTGGCGCGGCAAAGAGCTTATCTCCTCCTTGCAGGAACAAGGGATATTGATCCGCAGCCCGTCCCTGCGCGGCGTCGCCGAAGAGGCCCCGGGAGCTTACAAAGAGGTCAGCAAGGTCATTGAAGCAACGGACCGGGCCGGTCTGTCACGAAAAGTGGCACGGCTGAAACCACTGATCTGTATCAAGGGATGACGCCAGCCGCTGTCAACTGACCGCGCTCTGCCTTGCGCGCGGCTGGCTTACGATGGCCCCTGGAGTAGCGCATCACGAAAAGCTTTGCTAATCGGTTGGGGTCCCAACCAAATCCCCAAATAGGCAACAGCGAAATCGGCTCCAGGGACAGTGCCCAGCAATTGGCCATTAAACCTCAGTTCAGTCCCGATTCGTGGCTGATAGGCAAGACTGTAGCGGTCGCCCGGCTCGATATTACGAAACCATTGATAAAACGGCTGTAATCGCCCGGTCAGGGAGAGGTAGTCCGCTTCGGCAAGGTTTTCCCGCAACAATTTATCCGAAGCGGCAACCAGTTCCTCGGCAGTGAATCTGCGGAAGTAGGCAATGTCCAATTGTTTCGGCACATCCTCTGCCCATTCTGCGCCCCTGACTCCATCCGGCAGGTAAAAGGCCCCGGCATAAACATCGAACAACAGAGCCCAGGTCAGCACTGCGGTTCCACTCAGCTTCAACTCATATTGGCCCAGTACAGCGCGCTCGGAAAACTCGGCTCCGGCACTCTCTTCCGCCGCCAGCGACCCGGCCCCGAAGGCCAGCACACTGAGCAGAATTCCTCCTATCAGCACCCCAAAGAATCTTGCCATAGCTCCTCCTGGTTCAAGCCAAACCTCGATAGCGCCCGGGGCACGGTTTGAATCGACTGCTCAACCAAACCAGCGATGGCACGACCAGCGCCCAGACCAGGGCCAGGCTCAGCACACTGAACAACAGGTTGTCACCAAACTGTGCCGCCCCAAGCTGTACTCCACTCCAATAAGCAAAAGGCCCGCCCAGCATACCGAAAAAAGCGGCCAGCAAATAACGCCCGGCCAGCCAGTGCAAGGCAAAACGAAACAGGGTTGCAAACTGGACCCAAATGATCAGAATCCATGCCGGCAACCACAGCGGCCAACCGGGATCGTCTTTAAAAGTCACAACTCCCAGCGCCTGCTGGGCGCTGTCAACCAGGGCTCCGAGTAGCCCGGCAAAGATCATCAGCCGTACTTCAGCGTCACGCTCTGTTGCCAGCAGCAAGTGGATGGCAATGAGCAGCAGTGCCACAAGCGCACCGCTACGGGGAAAGCCCTGTCCGGCCCCGATTACACAGCTGAACCAGCCAAGTTGATAGAGCGCCAGATTGATCATTTTACCGAGCACTACGCCCCCCTCCCCTCAGCCGGAGATCGGCTTTTCCAGCACCAGCCGGGTCAAATCAATGATTCGTGCGTTAAACCCTGCCTGGCAGTAAGCCAGATAGTACTCCCACTTGCGCAAAAAGGGATCGTCGTAACCGAGAGCGTGAAACTGTGCTTTTTCCGCCAGGAACCTTGTGCGCCAATGGTCGAGGGTACGGGCATAGTCGTCCGCAGCATTGCTCAGGCTGTCAATATTCAGTTGCGAACGGGCCGCGATGGCTTGCGCTAAAGCTCCGATGGACGGCAAGTGCCCGCCGGGGAAAATGTGCTTGCGAATCCAGTCGGAGCTGTAGCGATAGGCGGCATATTTGCGGTCAGGAATAGTGATCACCTGAATCACAGCTTTGCCTCCGGGACGCAGCACCTGCTGGCAGGCAGCAAAGAACTGTTTAAGCCCGCCATGCCCCACGGCTTCAAGCATCTCGATGGAGACAATTTTGTCCCACTGCCCTGTGAGCTGCCGATAGTCACACAACTGCAGGCTGATCCGATCTTCCAGCCCGGCCTGCCGGACCCGTTCCCGGGCCAGTTTGAGCTGCTCATGGGACAGGGTTATTCCGGTCACCCGGCAGCCGGTCTGGCGAACCGCCGCGATGGCAAAACTTCCCCAGCCACAACCAATTTCGAGCACATGATCATCGCGGCGGATTCCAGCCAGGTCAATAATCGTCTGCAGCTTGTTGCGCTGCGCTTGTTCGAGACTCTCCCCTTCGTGTCTGAAGATGCCTGCTGAATAGGTCATGCTCGGATCGAGAAAGCTGGCAAAAAAATCATTGCTTAAGTCATAGTGTTCGCGAATGTTTCTTGAGCTGCCCGTGATGGTATTGGCGCGCAACTGATGGCGCAGATAATTCAACCAGCGGCCGAGAAAAGCGCTCACCATGTTACGATCATCCACCAGCTCAGCGTTGGCTGCCAGCATCGTCAATAACCCCGGCAGATCGTCACTGCTCCAGTCGCCATCAGTGTAGGCTTCTCCAAAACCAATTTCACCAGACAGCATCACCCGCTGAAAAAATCGATTGGTCCGCACCTGTAGCTGCTGTGGCTCTTCGGTGGCTGCTCCAAAATTGATATGACGACCTTCCGGCAGGCGCAGGTCAAGCTGCCCCTGTTTGAGTTTAGAGAGATGCCTCTGGGCAAAAAACCGCCCAAGCCGCTCAAGCAGAGTCGGCGGTGCCAAACGGATGGTCATGGAATGATCTGGGATTGGCTTGGTATGCACAGGAAGCCTCCTTTGCCAATAGAGTTTCGCCGCCTGCCAGAGAATACGTGGCATGGTCAGGGCTGCTGAGAAAGGATGACGAATGATCGTGCGCAGCAGGGCTCCGCGGGTTAAATGCTCAGCCCGCCCCTGGATCCGGGCAATAAATGTCAGCTGTTCTGCTTGATGAAAATGGATCCGGTTGTCAAGCTGCTGCTCTGGTTCGGTGATTTGAAACTGGTAGCGGCCATCACGGCTGAAAAATGGCGAAACATGAAACTGTTTGTCGCTGTTATACACGAGCCGACCGTCAATACGCTCAGCCCCTGGCTCGGCAAGCAGGTAAAGATGCATCTCGCCGAAGGTATTGTTGACCTGCGCCAGAACGCAGAGCAGTTCTCCTGACTGCCGGTAACAGTAGAAAAAACTGATCGGATTAAAGACATAGTTGAAATAACGCGCTGCCGTGACCAGCATGACCCGGCCAGGAACGTCCTTAAACCCCTCTTCGCTGAGCAACTGCTGGAGCTTTTCACGGATCGGTCGCTCCCCGACCAGGAGATAATCCTTGTCATGGATCGCCACTGGCCGCAGCTGATTATAACCGAACAGCGGGTTTTCCCTGGCGAGCTCGGACAGGTCGTCCAGGTCGAAGGCGTAAAAATAGACCGGGTAACGAAAACTGTGCTGAACCGGTTGAAGCCGGGCATGACTGACCTCTCCCTGATAAATCAACGATGTCATAAGTCAACTCCGAGAGACTTGCCGACCGCCACCGCTGAGCGGACCGCATCCTCATGAAAGCCGTAACCGAAATAACTGCCGCAGAACCAAGTATTGCGAACTCCGTTGAGATTCGGCAGCTCTGCCTGGGTGGACAACGAGGAAAAACTGTATTGCGGGTGCTGATAAGCAAACTCGGCGATCACCATCTCCGGATGAAAACTCTCGCTCCGGTTGAGAGTGACACAGTAGTCCCGCTGCGCCTTTAGCCCCTGTAACCGGTTCATGTAGTAGCTGACAAAAACAGGTTGATCTTCCGCATTGGGGGTCGCTTCGCGGGTAAAATTCCAGGCTGACCAGGCTGCCCGTTGCGGCGGAAGCAGCGAAGCATCGGTATGTAGCACGGTACGATTCAGTTGGTACTGCCAGGGCGCGAGCAGGCGTTGCTCTTCCGCACTCGGATCACCCAACAGGCGGAGGGCCTGATCCGCATGGGTCGCGATCACCACCCGATCAAACTCTTCGGAACGCCCGTCACTCAGCTGGAGTCGAACGCCGGTCTCTGTTCGGAAAACATTCTCGACTCCGGCATTCAAAAGAATGTCGCCAGTGAATGTCTTGCAAAAAGCCTTGATATAGGCATAACTCCCGCCAACCACCGTCTTCCATTGTGGTCGGTTGGAAAAAGAGAGCAGTCCATGATTATTAAAAAAACGCAGGAACGACTCCGCAGGAAACTCAGCGGCCCGCAGGGTCGGCGTTGACCAGATCGCCGCCGCCATCGGCAGCAGATAGTGAGTGCTCATAAACTTGGAAAAATGCCCTCGCTGCAGATATTCACCGAGCGTCTCATCCGGCACAGTTCCTGCGGCAAGATCCTGGCGAGCCTGCTTGTTGAAACGGGCAATCTCCAATAAAAACCGATAAAACTTCAGGCTGAGCAGGTTACCTCGCTGAGCGAACAGGCCGTTCAGATTGTTACCCGCATAGACAAACCCACTCTGCAGACACTGAAAACCGAAGGACATCTCGCTGTTGCGAGTAGCGACCCCAAGCTGCGCCAGAAATTTCTGAAACAGGGGATAGGTGGCATCGTTGAGCACGATAAACCCGGTATCTATCGCCAACCCGGTATCCGGTCCATCCTTGATCTCAATGGTATTGGTGTGCCCGCCAAGATAATGATTCTGCTCGAACAGCGTGACCTGATATTTGTGCTGCAGCAGATAGGCACTGACAATGCCGGCAACACCACCGCCAACCACAGCGACCCGGCGTTTCCACAAATCTCCGTCACTCATGGCTTCTCCTCTTTCGCCCTGGGGATACCCGGAAAAAATGCATTCGTCCTTTTTTTATAGGCCTCGAACTCGGGATTGCCCTGATACTTGGCTTCGAGCATCGGGATTCCGGAAACTTTCAGGAGCAAAAAATCGATCAATAGGGGACTGATCAGGGCAAACCAGCCGAGGGGAGAGCCAATAGCAACCAGGAAAACGCCCCACCAAAGGACCGCTTCTCCAAAATAATTAGGGTGCCGGGTCAGGCGCCATAGCCCCTGCTGGATAATTTTTCCGTGATTGGCCGGATTGTTTTTAAACCGCAACAGTTGCCAATCGCCAACCGCTTCAAAAAGGAACCCGAACAACCAGACCATGCACCCGAAAAGGTCGAGCCAACCAAGCGCATCTCCTGGTTGGGCAAAGCTCAATAACAATGGCAGTGCAATCAAATAAATAACCACCCCTTGCAACATAAAAATCTGCAAGAAACTCCGCCAGACAAAATTATCGCCCCACTCCTCGCGCCACTGCCGGTAACGAAAATCCTCCCCCTTCTCATGCTGTTTTCGCATGGCAACATGAACTGTCAAGCGAATGCCCCAGAGGCTGATCAGCCCGAGCAGCAACACCTGTCTTGGGTGATCATTGCCATACAGGAGATAGCCGCTCCAGCCGATAAGAACAAAGCCCAAACCATAAGCAATATCGACGATGCTATTGTCCTGCTGTTCCATGGCGATCAAAAAAACCACGGTCATAAAGATGAAAAGAATAAATCCGCAAAACAGAAACAGGTTCATCGTGATGCATACCTTTCTGCTGAAAATGAAAGCAAATGGTGAACCGGCTTCGGCAATCACCCAATCATTTATCAAATCACCAGGGCCTCGCCATCCATCATCAAATGGCCCAACCAACCCATTGAGATCAGGCTACCAACAGGACGGCTTTTAACTTAGCCAGCGACCGATCAAATAGCCGCCGGAGGCAATCAAAGTACAGAGGAGCGTTCCCCAGACGATATCGACCACAACCACCTTGAGGGGCCAATCGCGCAAGGTGGCCAAATTGGTCAGATCGTAAGTGGCGTAGGTAAAAAATCCGAACAAGGCCCCCCATAAAGCAGCCTTTACCAGAGATGCCGCGTCCAATCCCGGTTTGACGGCAAACAGAATGATCCCGGCAATATAAGCACAATAAAAGATGAGCGCCGCCGGCCAGTTAACCGCCGGACTAAGAAGATGGGACAAATTATTCTGGTAGAAGTTCTTTGCTACCACCCCGAGCCAAAGCAGATCGACAGCAAAAAAAAGCGGGACAGTCAGCAGATAGAGTTTTACATAATATCCGAACATGGCGTTTTCCCTTCCTCATCCCAGAGCGTAATTCCCATCAGCACAGAGCCCACAGCAACAGGTCGCGGCAAAAGTTTTTTTCAATTCGACCAGGACAACACTCTAAACAATGCTTGATTTTTTATATTTTATATTTAAAATACAAATAAATACAACCTTGTCTAGGACAAAATATGACGATTCAGCAACTCAGCCAAGAAATTGGTATAGGTATCGATACCTTGCGAATCTGGGAACGGCGTTACGGCTTCCCGGTGCCTGATCGCGACAGCCGTGGCCACCGCAGTTACTCCCAAAAGCAGGTTGACGAACTGAGAATTGTCAAGAGTCTGCAAAGTTATGGGCAAAGACCGGGAAAAATTTTCTCGTTGAGCGGACAGGAACGTCGTCAACTGCTCGAGACATTGGTGGGACAGGACCGACCGGACAATCAACGGCTGCAACAGCTGATCGAAGAGTTCCCCCCCCTCCAGATAGCCCAAGAAATGGCCGAGCAGAGGGAAAAGCTTGGCCTGGAGCTATTTATTCTGAATTTTGCAGTTCCCCTGCTGCAACTTCTCGACCGCAACTGGACGAACGGACGACTCAGTATCGCCCGTGAACACCTGATTTCCGACCACCTGGAAGACTTGCTCAAGCCCGAATTTTCAACTCTGTCAGCAGGAAGACCACAGATTCTGTTTTTGACCATGAACGGCGAGCGGCACAAACTTGGTCTGCTGCTGGCGGCAGCGTTGTTTCATGCTGCAGGGGCCAACTGCATCTGGGTAAACGAGAGCTTACCTCTTTCAGAAATTCCAGTGCTGGCCACAGAGATGTCGGTTGCCGCCGTGGCCCTCTCCTTCAGTTCTCATTATCCACAACGGCAGGCAAAACAGGACTTGAGTTTGTTACGAAAGGATCTCGATCGCACCATCAAACTGATTGTCGGAGGGCATGCGGCACAACAAATCCCCAGTCTTCCGAACCTGTTGGTCTGCACCGACCTGCGAAAGATCCGGCAGCTGGTAGGCAGGCATTTTAGCTGCCAAAAAGGTTAAGTGATTTAAAAAAATTAGTTGAAGGCAACTGACTTTCTAACCGACAGACAGGGCAGTCTGTTGAGCAGAAGAACAAATCTTTACAAATTAATAGCGGAAAAATGACGATTACAAACCTCATCGACCTGTATTCCCAGAGGTCTAAAGATAGCGCCGCAATCAAAGATCTGGAAGAACAAGCGCTGACCTGACGCTTAAACTGGGAAAAGCTCGCTTATAATTCTTCCCCTGACTACGGAATCGCCCCGCTGCATCAGAGCAGCGGGGCGATTCCTCATCTCTGCCGACAAGGCTCAGCGCAGATCGAAACGATCAAGATTCATCACCTTGTTCCAGGCGGCAACAAAGTCATGGAGGAATTTTTCCTGGCCGTCTGCGCAGGCATAGACCTCAGCGATGGCCCGTAACCGGGCGTCCGAACCGAACAGCAGATCGATCCGGGTTCCGGTCCATTTCACCCGGTCGCTCCCGCGCTGCCGCCCCTCGAAAAGCTCTGCATCTGCCGAGGTTGCCTGCCATTTGGTGCCCATATCGAGCAGGTTCACAAAAAAATCGTTACTGAGCGCTTCCGGCCGGTTGGTGAAAACTCCATGCGGAGACTGCTTGAAATTGGCCCCCAATACCCGCAAACCACCGACCAGGACAGTCATTTCCGGAGCAGTCAGGGTCAGCAGCTGCGCCCGATCAAGCAATAGTTCTTCGGCCGCGACACTAAACCTGGCCTGCTGGTAATTGCGGAAGCCATCCGCTTTTGGCTCGAGCACGGCAAAGGCTTCCACATCAGTCTGCTCTTGGCTGGCATCACTGCGCCCGGGAGTAAAAGGAACGACGACCTCGAAGCCTGCCTTTTGGGCGGCCCTCTCAACCGCGGCACAACCACCAAGGACAATCAGATCAGCCAGGGAAACCCTTTTCCCGCCCACTTGCGCATTGTTAAACTCCTGTTGAATCCCTTCCAGAGTCTTCAGGACCGCGGCCAGCTGTTCCGGCTGATTGACCGCCCAGTCTTTCTGCGGAGCGAGCCGCAGCCGTGCACCATTTGCGCCGCCACGCATGTCTGAACCGCGGAAAGTCGATGCTGAGGCCCAGGCTGTTGTCACCAGTTGAGATATGGACAGCCCGGAAGCCAAAATCTTGTCCTTGAGCGCTGCACTATCCTGTTCATCGATCAAGGGATGATCCACGGCTGGAATCGGGTCCTGCCAGAGCAACTCTTCTGCCGGCACTTCCGGCCCCAGATAGCGGGCGCGCGGCCCCATGTCGCGGTGGGTCAGCTTGAACCAGGCGCGGGCAAAGGCCTCGGCAAATTCTGCCGGGTTGGCCAGGTAACGCCGCGCGATCGGCTCATAGATGGGATCGTAACGCAAGGAAAGATCCGCGGTGGTCATCATTGGCCGGTGTTTTTTGGCCGGATCATGGGCATCGACCACCATATCCTCGGGGTCCACATCCTTGGCCAGCCACTGCCAGGCACCGGCCGGACTTTTAACCTTTTCCCATTCATATTTGAACAGCACCTTCAGATAACCCATGTCCCAGGTGGTCGGGTTCGGCTTCCAGGCGCCCTCGATACCGCTGCCGATGGTGTCCCCCCCCTTGCCACTGCCAAAGCCGCTCCGCCAGCCAAGCCCCTGCTCCTCCAGACCGGCCGCTTCCGGTTCAGGTCCGATCAGGGAGGCATCGCCGGCGCCATGGCATTTGCCGAAAGTATGGCCGCCGGCAACCAGGGCAACGGTTTCCTCATCGTTCATGGCCATCCGCGCAAAGGTCTCCCGCACATCGATACCCGAGGCCACCGGATCCGGGTTCCCATCCGGGCCTTCCGGGTTGACATAGATCAGGCCCATCTGCACGGCGGCCAGGGGATTTTCCAGATCGCGCTCGCCGGAGTAGCGACTCTTCGGTTGATCGCTGGTGGCCAGCCACTCCTCTTCGGCGCCCCAGTAGATGTCTTCTTCCGGCTCCCAGATATCCTCCCGCCCGCCGGCAAAGCCAAAGGTTTTGAAGCCCATGGATTCCAGGGCGCAGTTACCGGCCAGAATCATCAGATCAGCCCAGGAGATTTTCCGGCCGTATTTTTGTTTGATCGGCCACAACAACCGACGCGCCTTGTCAAGATTGACATTGTCCGGCCAGCTGTTGAGGGGCGCAAATCGCTGATTGCCGGTGCCGGCACCGCCGCGCCCGTCGCCCATCCGATAGGTCCCGGCGCTGTGCCAGGCCATCCGGATCATCAGCCCGCCGTAGTGACCGTAGTCCGCCGGCCACCACTCCTGTGAGTCGGTCATCAGTGCATACAGGTCCTGTTTTACAGCATTGAGATCGAGACTCTTGAATTCCTCGGCGTAGTTGAACCCCTCATCCATTGGATTAGAAAGATTGGAATGCTGGTGAAGAATATCCAGGTTCAGCTGATTTGGCCACCAATCCCGGTTGGAGGTGCCACCACCAGCCATCTGACGACTGCTTCGACCCGTCACCGGACACTTGCCTGCTTCACTCATAAAACTCCTCCTGTTATTTCGGGTTGGAAAGGAACCCGTGCTCCGCCCGCAACGATTCCTTTGTTCTTAAGAGAAAAAGAAGATGAGTAAAGGGATACCACAGCCTATCGAGTTGTCAATATTAGATAGGAATTATTCTTTAAAAAGAGTATATATGCTGATTATTGTTTACTCTGACAGGCCGGACAGATACCAAAAAATTCAAGCTGATGCGATTGAATCAGAAAACCGGAAACCTGGCCAAGTTCGGCGGTGAGCTGCTCAAGTACACTGAGTTCAGGGTCGACAATCGCCTGACATTCGGTACAGATCAGGTGGGGATGGGGATAGGGCTTACGGCCATCATAGCGGTTGCGTTCCGCAGCCAGGCGGATTTCCAGAATCTCCCCAAGCTCTTTTAACAGATTGACGGTTTTATAAACTGTCGCCAGGCTGGTGGTGGGATAGTCGGCCCGCACCTGTTCGAAAACATCTTCGACACTGGGGTGATCGGCGTTGCTGAGGAAGGCTTTGAGCACCGCAAGGCGCTGGGGTGTCACCCGAAAATCATGGGCCCGCAGTTTGGTGATGATCTTCTCAAGGCGAATCGACGGCTCGTCCATGGTCATCCTTGTCAGCAGGCAGCAGGGGATGGCTCCCAGCCATGCTGCGGCGCTCAAAAACAGTTAATAAATAATACAGACCCATGAAAGGATGTCAACGAGCACTGTGCTACCGCAGGGAGACTGCCAGGTTCAGCCCTCCTGCAGCGCGTTCAAATGCCGCTGAAACACTCCTCCAGTGTGGCCGTGTAGGGGCAGCTGCTGCAGCCGTTACAGAGCGGCACGGTTTCCATGGCGGCTCGGCTGAATTGCGGAGCGATGGCCGCCGTCATCCGGTTGGTGGTGATCCGATAGGTCATGGCCGGGGTGATCTTGACGCCTTGCGGGCAGGGCTGACAATATTCGCAGCACCAGCAAAAGTTCTGCCCCAGTTCCCGCCGATAGCGCTCCATGACCGCCAGGTCGTCCGGACCGACCTGATTGGGGGAGGCATAACAGGCAAGAACCTGGTCGATCTGGACAATCGACTCAAAACCAGGAATTGTTAGCAAATTAGGGAACTGACGCAGGTATTTGAACGCTACGGCAGCATCGTCGAGCATCTTACCGGCGAACGATTTCATAACGATGATCCCCTGACCGCGTTCGCTCGTCAACGGGAAAAACTCGTTGGTGGCATCCTCCCTGATCAGGTTGAATGGAAACTGAATAGTATCGAAAAGTCCGCTACGCACCAGGCGCAGGGCCATCGCAGCCGGTATGAAGTCACCCCCAGATAGCGGATCTTGCCCGCCTGCCGTGCTCGGGATGCTTTTTCAAGAGCGCCGCCCGAAGCGTTCAAGGCCTGCCAGTCCTGTCCCCTGGGCACCTGATGGAACTGATAAAGATCGAGATAACCGGCCTGCAGCCAGACCGACGGAAAATCCAGAGAGTTATCGGAGCGAGACGGTCGGCATCTCCGCCAGAAAGGCTACGGAAAAACGCTTACAAAATTGCCCTGATGCTGTCGAGCAGAGCCGGAATGTCAGTCACAGCAGCATAGTCGAGAGGTCCGCTGTCATGCTCTTCAGGGCGGCGGACCATAATGACCAGACAGTCTTCCTTGCGCGCGGCGGCGATCTTTTCAGCAACCCCGCCGGCCGCACCGCTGTCCTTGGTCACCATTACGCCGATCTGCAGGGTCGCGATGAGCTGCCGGTTCTGCTCCTCGGAAAAAGGCCCCCGGGCAAAGATCCGGTTGGCTTCCGGAATTCCCGCCGCTGCGCAGGCCGCAACCGCGTCCGGGTGCGGCAGGACCCGGGCAAACAGGGGGACACCGTCGCGCTGGGCAGCGTGGACATAGGGCTGCAGGTTGCGCGAACCGGTCGTCAGCAGCACCGGGCTGCCGAAGGAGACGGCCAGCTCAGCGGCCTCCTGATGATCAACCACTTCGAACAGCTCGTCCGCGCTATGCGCGCAGACGGGTCGTTGAAAACGAAAACACGGGAGCTGAGAGCGGGCCGCCACCGCACGGACGGTGCGCTGCAATTCAACGGCAAAGGGGTGGCTGGCATCGACGATCAGTCGAATCCCCTCGCGGGCCAGCAACGCGCTCATCCCAGGTTCGTCCAAGCGACCGCAGCGGCGCCGGATCAACGAATGCCGACCCACATTCAACTCGGCATCCGTCGCCGTCGAGACCAGTACCGGCAGTTCCAATCCGGCCAGAGCCTCGGCCAGCCCTGCAGTCTCTGAGGTACCACCGAAAAGCAAAACCATTTAATAGTAACCTCGCGGCGTCACCATGCGTCCATTGATCAGCCGGGTGCTGCAATTGCCGATAATGACGATGGAGGTCATACCGATCTCCTCGTCGAGGAAATGGCCAAGGTCGCTATGCACCACCTGCTGCTCGGCCCGGCTCGCCGCGGTGACGATCCCGACCGGCGTGGTCAGCGGCCGCACGGCCCGAAAGATCGCAGCCGCGTCGTCCAGTTGATGCAGGCGTTTTTTACTGCGCGGATTATACAACGACACCACCATGTCTGCCGCGGCAACGGCTTGCAGCCGCTCGACGATGGTCTCCCAAGGAACCAGCAGATCGCTGAGACTGATGGTGGCGGAGTCGAGCATCAACGGCGCACCGAGCTGAGCAGCGGCGGCATTGGCGGCACTGACCCCGGCAATCACTTCGATGGTCACATCGAATCCTTCCGCAGCAGCCATCTCCATGGCCAGTCCGGCCATCCCGTAAACGCCGGCATCCCCCGAGGAGATCAGACCGACCACAGCTCCCGCTGCCGCAGCCTCCAGGGCCGCCCGGCAGCGTTCGCTCTCCTGACGCATCCCCGAACTCAGGGTCTGCCGCCCTGCGCACAGATCCGCGATGGATTCCAGGTAAGGCCCGTAACCGACCAGCAGGGAACAGGCCCCGATCGCTTCTTCGGCGCGGCGGGTCCGATCCAGCGGATTGCCCGGTCCTATCCCAACGACGTACAGTTTTCCTGCGCCACGGCTATGGTGATGCCGTCCAGCGCCTGCTTCCTGACTATTAATGACGTCCTCCTTCCGGCCAGCAACGCGGCCGGTTCGGCAACGGCGGGCAGACCGACTTTCTCGTTAACAAATTCCGATGATTGAAAATCACGGCAGCAGCCGCGAATACTGTCATGGCCAATAATCCGTAATGGAATCCCCAGGCTCGCCGCAGCCTGTTGCAGCCCCGCTTCATCCGCCTTGACCTGCGCCGTCGCCAGCAAGCGGACCCGCTCCGGGGCCAGCTCATACTGGTGCAAAACTTGCCTGACGGCAGCGACAATCGCGGCGGACTCCTTCCCCTTGCGACAGCCGATCCCGACAATCAAATCCTTGACCGCCTCGGTGGTCGTAGTAATGACCGGCTCTGCATCGAGCAGATTGGCGACCCTTATGGCCAGATCATTGGCCCCTCCTTCGTGGCCGCTGAGCAGACTGATCACGTGGCGACCGCCGACATCGGCCACCACCACGGCCGGATCCCGCAGTTTGCTCTGCGGACAGTCGGCCAGTGAACGCACCACCACGCCGCAGGGCGCGATAAAGATCAGTCCGTCATAGGCCGCAAACAGTTGCGGGGTCAGTTCCATGATCCGGCTGAAGCGATGCTCTGCCGGTCCGCCGGCGACGCTGTCATGCAGATAAATCTGCAGCTCGGCGAGGCCCGCCTGCAAACGGCGGCACAGGGTCAGTCCCTGCGGCGAGAAGGTGACGGCGGCCAGGTTCATCGCTCGTCTCCACGGCGATAACCGTGGCTGAAGGACCGATGGTAAAGACGGGAAACCGGAATATCGCGGGCCAGGGTCTGGCCGACAATAATCATAGCGGTTTTGCGGATCTGTTCTTGCTCAACCTTGAGCGCAATATCGGCCAGAGTTCCGCGGACGATTTTTTCATCCGGCCAGGACGCATGAAAGACCACCGCCGCCGGACAGTCGAGTCCATACCAGGGGACGAGTTCAGCAGCAACGTCACCGATCTTGTGCACCGACAAAAACAGGCACAGGGTTGAACGGGTTTTGGCCAACTGCTCCAACTCTTCCTGTTCCGGCATCGGGGTACGTCCGGAAGTCCGGCTGAGGATGATCGTCTGCGAAACTTCCGGCGCGGTCAGTTCGGTCTTCAGAGTAGCGGCCGCGGCCTGGAAAGAACTGATCCCGGGAATCACTTCATAGTCAATGCCGAGTCGGTCAAGACTGTTCATCTGTTCACGGACCGCCCCGTAAATGGATGGATCGCCAGTATGCAGGCGGATCAGATCAACCCCTCGCAGTTGGGCCTGGCGAAACACCACCTCCATGTCCTCCAGGGTCATCTCCGCCGAGTCGTAAAGGTCGGCCTGGGCCGGCGCCAGGGCGACAACCTCCGGGCTGACCAGGGAACCGGCATAAATGCAGATCTCGCAGTGACTGAGCAGGCGGTGCGCCCGCACGGTCAGCAGTTCCGGGTTGCCCGGTCCGGCTCCAACAAAAAATACTTTCATATCAACCTTCCGTATCAATAAGAATGACGGCCAGATGTCCCTGCTCGGCGGGAGCACCGCGCAGCCGGCGCAGATCGGTCTCGATGACCTGCTCGGGAAATCCGGCCCGGGCGACAAAAACCGCCCGTTCCACAAGCTGTAATTCTTCGAGCAATTCGATGATCGCGTCCAGCTGGCGGCCGATCTTCATCAGCACCAGAGTCCCGCCGTTGGCAAGGGCCCGGCGGACATCACCCAGGGCCGTTACCGTGGGCAGAATTGTGACCGGAGCGGTTCCGATGCCGAGGTTGAAACCGGTCAGGGCAGCACAATGGGAAAACGAGCTGATCCCCGGCACGATCTCGACCGCCGCTTGCGGTTGCCGGCGCCGCAGGGCGCGCAACAAATAGAGGGAAGTCGAATAGAGTTGCGGATCCCCGAGGGTCACAAAAGCAACCTTCTGGCCCTGTTGCAGCCGCTCATCGATGGCCGCTGCGGTCGTCTCCCAATGCGCACTGCGGGCCTCACTGTCAGCCGCTACCGAAAAAGTCACCGGGCAGATTTCAGCCTGTTCTGGCGCATAGCGACGGGCAACCTCATCAAGCCAGGTCTGGCGGCTGAGCCGGGACACCGGGACATAGACACAGGAACTTTGCTGCAGCACCCGGACGGCCTTGAGCGTCAAGAGTTCCGGATCCCCCGGGCCGACGCCGACAATGGTCAGAACGCCGCTGGTCAAGCGAGCAGCTCTTTTTTCAACAGCAGCAGGATGGTGCGGGTGGAAAAGGATTTCTTCATCAACTCTTCCGCACCGGAAAAGATCTGCACCTGCTCGCTTGGCAGGGTCAGATCCTCGCAGCTGACCGCCAGGTAATCGTCACCCAGCGAAGTGAGCTGTTCGGCACACCAGGAAACCGCCTGGTTGGTGCCGGCCAGCACGGCGATTTTGTCATGCCGATACAGATCACGATAGGTCAAGGCCGGGGTGCGCCCGTGAGCGCTGACCAGCAGGGCGTCGCTCCAGCCGAGGGCCAGCCGCGAAAAAGCCAATTGAACCGAGCTGACCCCGGGCAACACCCGGCAGTTGGCCCGCCCAAAATGGCCGATCACCAGCTGGGCCAGGCTGTACACGCCGGTATCCCCGGAGACCAGCACACAGACCTGCCGCCCCTGCATCGCTTCAATCTCCTCCAGGACGGGATCCATGCGCCCACGCACTTCGATCCGTTCGCAACGGACATGGCTGAACATATCCAGCAGATGGGGAGCCCCGACCAGAACCTCGGCCTCTTCCGCAGTCTTTTTGACGATCGGGCAGACATAGTCTGGGTGGCCCGGTCCGCAACCGGCAATAATAATTGGCTTTGCTTTCTGCATCATTGCACCAACTGTCCTTTGTTAGAAAAAATAACCCGCCACATTAATGACACTCATCAGCAGCGACATTTCAGCCCGCAACCGGTTCCTCGCCAGTTTTATCCCAAGGCGTCAAGGAACCGCTGCTGCCAATCAATTCGCCCTGCAGATTGATCAGTACCACAGCTATTTCAGGCAACTGCACAAATTTCCGGGCAACGGTCAGGCGAATCCGCTCGGCCAGTCGGTCGGCGATCAGCTGCCGCTCAGTCCCGCTCAGCTGCACCATAAATAATTCTTCCACCGTGTTAGCCGTTTCGGGCAGAGTCATTCCCGCTGTCCGGCAGAGTTCCTGGACCAAAGGCACCGCGCTCTGCGACTGTGCTGAATGGGTCTGCCACTGGCCCATGGCCAGTTTTCCCAGTTTGCCCGGGTGCCCCAGCAAGAGCAAACGGCGCAGACCGAGCCCGGCCAGTTGCTCCAGCATATAACCCCACTCATTGCTGACTTCAATCACCTGGCTGGCGCCAATCTGAAAATATTTTAGCGCGGACCTCCGCCCCATATTGCCAGGAACAGCCACCAGGGCGTCACATTTTTCAGCCACGGCGACATCCAGCGCACATTTAAGTCCAGCGCGCAGGGCGGAAGCACTGAACGGCCGGACTCGCCCGGTGGTACCGAGAATCGAAATGCCCCCGACAATCCCCAGGCGGGGGTTGAAGGTTTGGGCGGCCAACCGCTCACCGTCGGGAGCGCTGACCGTCACATCAAAACCGGCGCTGCTCAGTTCTGCCAGCGCGCTGCTGATCAGTTGCCGCGGCCCCGGATTGATGGCCGCTTCGCCGGGCGGCAAGGCCAGCCCGGCCTTGGTCACCACCCCGACACCAGGACCGGCGATAAAGCGGTGGCAATCACGGCCGTTGAGGGCGACCTTGACCCGGAGCAGGGCCTGGTGGGTGACATCCGGGTCGTCTCCGGCATCCTTTTCCACCGTGGCTTCGGCAGCGCCGTCAGCCAGGTTGAGGGCATGGACAGGCAGACTGACTCGTTCCCCGTCGGGCAAAGAAATCTCTGCCCTGTCAACCTGTTCGCCGGTCAACAGCAGGGTCGCCGCCGCTTTGGCCGCCACCGCGGCACAGCTTCCGGTGGTCAGCCCCCAGCGCAGGGATTTCATGATTCCTGCCAGCCACGCTGACCGAGATGGATGATCATGGTGGTCATATAGCCGAGTTCCTGCGGTTCCCAGCGACTCAGATCGGCAACCACCCGCTCCCCTTCGCCCTGGCCGCCCGCGCAGACCAGGCTGGCCCGGGCCAGCAAGTCATGTCGCTTGAGAAGCGCCAGCAGCTCCGGCAAAGCGGTCGCCGCCTTGAACAGGACCAGGGTTTCGCAGCCGGATAGAGCCTGCTCCACCGCCCCCAGATCCGTCGCCGCCATGATCTGCAAGCGGTCCTCCTGCAGGGTCAGCGGCTGACCAAAACGGCTGGCAACCATCTGGAAAGCGCTAATGCCGGGGGTCAGGTGCAGCGTCTCCGGCGGTAGTAACCCTTCCAGGGCAGCCAGCAGATAGGAACTGGTCGCATAAATCAGGGGATCGCCCAAGGTCACCTGCACCACCGCCTTCCCCTGCTGACAGAGCTCGGCGACCTGTGTCGCCAATTCCCCCCAGCGCTGGCGGGTCTTGTCATTTTCCCGGGTCATGGGGTACCGCAACACGATAATTTCCTGATCATGCAGAAAATCTTCGACCGCGGCCAGCGCCAGACTAGTCTGCGAATTCTTCGACTGCGGCGCAACGATGACATCGGCCGATTCGATCAGCCGGGCCGCCTGTAAGGTCACCAGTTCCGGGTCGCCCGGACCAACTCCGACCGCATAAAAATGTCCCGCCTGTGCAGTTATTCTCTGTTTTGCCACGAACTCACCTTATCCAACAACCGGTAACCGCCAGGGTTCCCGGTCAATCCAAAATTTAAAATCTCGGCAGCGTCTGCATCAACGCCACAACAACATCAACCCCAAGGTACAGAACAACAGAAACAACACCCGCAGAACCTGGGCCGTCACCGCCATGATCGTGCCTGCCCGCGCGCCCAGAATAGCAACATAAGTCGGCAGCCCGTGGCGCAGGGTACGCACCGGCGAGGTCACCATGGAACCGAACAGGATAACAATCACCGCTTGATGAGTTGTAATCTGCCCGGCATCGATAAAATTGGCCGCGGCAATGGCCCCATTATAAAGGCTGAGGGCCTGAGCCGGAATGATCGCGAGTGACTGTGCCGGCAGAAAACGGAACGAAAACAGCCCCGGCATGGCCTCGCCCAGCCAGCTGAAAAAACCGAAATATTCCAGCAGCGCCATGCAGCTGAAGGTCGGCACCAGGTACAGCAGCAACCGCCGCAAGGTCTTGCGTGAACGCGTCCAGACCGTGGGCCAGAAGCCGTCCCGAGATTGGCGACGGGACCGAAGCTGGGTATTTTCCGCAACCGGCAAAGCGTCCGGGGTACCGACTCCAAAGCGGGCCAGGAGCAGTCGCGAGACCAACAGGGTCACGACAATCTGCAGGCCGATGGCAAGAAAGCGCACCGCAAACAAGGCCAGGGTCGCTTCCCAGCCGAAGGCCACGCCGATGGGAACAATAAAGGTCGGCAGGTGGGCAAACAGCGACAGTGCCGAGACCACGAAAATTGAGGTATACAGCTCGCGATTATCCAGGGTTCCGGCATCGCGCTGACCAACCAGCATGCTGTTGGCCACGGCTCCGGATTGAAAGGCCATCAGAAACGCCGGCCCCGCGTCCCGTCGGATCTTGCCCAGTGCGGTCAACGGCAGGGTCAGCACCGACAGGACCCGCATGGACCCGGAAACTTCCAGTATCTGGCCGATGAACACCCCGATGCTGATCATCACAAACAATTCCAGCAACAGCACCCCTTTGCGCGGCCAGAACGGCAGCTTGCGCTTCCAGCTCTCATAACCGGAACTCCCGCCGTGCTTCTTCTTTTCCGCGGCAAAGGCTTTGCCGGTCGCCCCTTCCGGCTTGACCCGGGTCACCTTCGCCGGCTCGGTCTTGCCAGCCGCCATGGCCGTCACTATGGCCGGGCTGCTATCGCTTGGACTTGCGGCCGTCGCCGGCAACGCCGGCGTCATGGCCAGACTTCCCAGCACAGTCAAACACATAATCAGCTGACGCAACACAGAATTAACTCCCTGCTCTGCCAAGGCTGGCCATGGCCTGATCGAGGTGATCAAAGTAGATGGCCAGGATGGCGTCATTCCAGCCCAAAGAAGCGCTGCATTCGCTGTGGGCCGCAGCGACCTGGTTTTTCCAGCTGTCCGGCTCGTCTCCCATGACATCGTTCATAATATGATCCCCGGCCACAACCATCAGCGGCAGAAACCGCACTGAACCGGATGCGGCGCTCAACGCACGGGCTTTGGCCAACGGTTCGGTGCCGGGTTGCCCTTCGACGCTGGCGACCACCAGATTGGGAAACTGTCCTTCGATACGCTCGGCCAGGGCGAGAATCCGTTCGTTGAACCGGGCATGTCGATTGTTGCCATGGGCCACCAGCACGGTCGGCTGGGCCGGATCGATCTGCGGCCTGAGGGCTTCGATAACCGCAGCAATGTCGCGGTCAGAGCTGATCAGCGCCGCGCCGTAGACCACCTGCAGCCCGCTGGTATCAACCTGCTGGACACTACGATATTCCTCTCCCGGCACCACGTGCAGACTTTGGAACACCACCGAGGTCACCCCACTGGCGCGCAGCTCGGCCACCACCTCGGCGACACTCTGGGTTACAATCCCCTGGGCTTTCAGCTTGGCCATGATGATCTTCGAGGTAAACGCCCAGCGAATCTGATAACCGGGATAGCGCAGCCGGGCCTGTTCATCGATATGGGCAAACACCTGGCGGGCCCGGGGCACCGAGGTTCCGAAAGCAACCAGCACAATGGCCGGTTTGCCCGACTTAGCCGGTGCTGCCGATGCCGGAGTCGGCAGCAAGCTCAAAAGCGGTAGCAACGCCATCATGATCATTCCTCTCCAGTATCTGTTGGGCTTGGCAGGCCCCACCTCAGTTACCCGCCGAAGTGGCCAGGCCACAGAGCGCATGCAGGGCCGCGACCGCCAGGGGACTGCCGCCGCGCCGACCACTCAGAACAATGGAGGACAGGTCACTGTCAAGCAGTTCGTCCTTGCTCTCCACCACATGCACGAAACCAACCGGCATGCCGATGACCAGGGCCGGCCGAATGCCCTCTTCCCGAGCCAGCCGGTTGAGTTCGAGCAGGGCCACCGGCGCGTTGCCGATCAGGACAATGCCGCCGTGCAGAGACTCTTTGGCCTTGCGAATGGCGTACAGGGAGCGCGGCAAACCATGCTGTTTCGCTTCGGCGGCGACATCCTCATCTGCAACATGACAGAGAATACTATCCCGGCTATAGGCGCTATTCACCGCCTGTAAACGGGCCACGGACAGACCGGAACGAATCATATTGCTGTCCGCGTAGATCGGCCGGCCAGCCTGTAACGCCCGGCAACCGTCGCTGATGGCAGCGGTGCTGAAACGGGTCAGCTCGCTCATGGCGAAATCGGCGCTGGTGTGAATCAACCGCCTGACTACCTGCCACTGCTCCGCAGTGTGCGAATGCCCCGCCCCTTCCGCATCGATGACGGCAAAGGAGCGTTTTTCAATCTCCTGCCCGCTGAGCGGATTTTCCAGCAGTTGATGAATCAACGGACGATCGTTGTTATCCCTATCCTTCATGGTTCGTGTCCTTTTCAAAAACGCCCGTCATTGACCGGCGGTATCCAGCATGGCGGCGATCCACCGATCGAGGGCCGCGGGCTGTGAAGCCAGCTGCAGATGGGCATAGCTGGCCAGAATCCGGCCGCGCTGAAATCCTTCGACACTGACCTTGCCGCCACGATTCCGGGTCAACTGGTAGACCGCCTGCCAGCCATCCATGCCAACGGGCGACTCAAGCAGCTCGGAATAATGAAATTCATGACCGCGAAAACTTTCGCCAGCCCGGCCGAACAGGGAATCCCCGGTCAGTGTTGCGGTAACATAACCAAGGGCCTTGCGTTTTTCCAGCAAGCGGGTCCAGACCGGCAGACAGCCGACCAGAGGAAAGCGGTTCTGCGCGTCCTCCACCCCCTGCGAGAGATAGATCAGCCCGCCGCATTCGGCATAAACCGGTTTGCCGCTGGCGCAGAAGGCTTGGACCGCCGCCAGCATCTCCCGGTTTGCCGCCAGTTGTTCGGCATGCACTTCGGGATAACCGCCACCCAGGTACAGACCGGCCAGGTTCGCAGGCAAAGCCTGGTCCCGCAACGGCGAAAACAACACCGGTTCACAACCACGGGCGCGCAGGGCCGGAAACAGGTCGGCATAGTAAAACTGAAAAGCCTCGTCCCAAGCCACCCCAAGCCGCACCGACGCGCTCGCGGTGCGGTCAACATAGGCAGCAGGCGGAACCGCCAGCAACGGCGCACGAGCAGCAGCCTGCAGCAACAGATCGAGATCGATCCCAGCTTCGGCCGCAGCGGCCAGCTCCTCGCTCAGGCCAACGCCATCCCCCTGTTCGAGCGCCGAGACCAGTCCCAGGTGACGACTGGGCAGTTCGGGCAGGCCATTGCGAGGGATCGCCCCCAGCAGCGGCGGCAGTTCGGCCGCAGCCAGGGCTTCTCCCAACAAACGGGCATGGGAAGGGGAACCGCAGCGGTTAGCCAGCACTCCGGCCAGGGTCACGCTCGGCTCAAAATGCTGATAACCGCTGACCAGGGCCGCCAGGCTGCGGGCCATACCATGGACATTGACCACCAGCGCCGCCGGGATCTGCAGCAGGGCAGCAATCTCTGCGCTGCTGCCGCGCAGGCTGGTACTGCTGCTGCCGTCAAACAGCCCCATCACTCCTTCAACCAGACTGATATCGGCATCCATGGACACCTTGATGAACAGCTCCCGCAGGTAATCAGGATCGCTCATCCAGCTGTCCAGGTTGTAACAGGGCCGCCCGGAAACCCGTGCCAGATGGCCGGGATCGAGATAATCCGGGCCGACCTTGAAGGTCTGTACGGTCAGTCCCCGCCGCCGTAAAGCTGCGACCAGAGCCAGGGTAATGGTCGATTTACCCACCCCGCTCTGGACCCCGCCGATCAGCAAACGCGGCCTGGCGACACCCCCTGCAATCATCAGTATTCGACCCCTTTGCGGGCCGGAATACCCTGCTCCAGGGCATGCTTGTGGGGGACCATTTCCGAGACCGTATCCGCCGCAGCGATCAGCGCCGGGGTGGCATTGCGACCGGTGAGGACGATATTGATGTCATCCCGAGCATTGGCCAGGGCATCCAGCACCTGCTGTTCGTCGATCAGGCCGCAGCTGATGGAGCCACAGATCTCATCGAGAATCACCAGATCGCACTTGCCGTTATTCAACTCTTCCACAGCCAGGGCAAAACCGTTCTGGGCGGCTTCGCGATGGGCCGGATACTTGGGATGGTCGGGTTTGGGCACAAAGCCGAGCCCGGTCTGGCGGATGTCTACGCCCAGTTTTTCTCGCAGGCTGAGGATTTCGCCCGTTGAATCATCCGATTTCATGAATTGCAGGATCAAGACTTGCTGTCCATGCCCGACCGCGCGCAGGGCCATGCCGAAGGCCGCGGTTGATTTGCCTTTTCCGTTCCCGGTAAAGATGAGGATATTTTTAGCCATCTTGCTCTCCTTGGATATTGTAAAAAATTCCGATTAGCAGACACTTCGCACAGCCGCCGCGGCGCACAATCGTTTTACCGCAGCCAGTAAAGCCCGGCCATACCAAGGCCGGCGACGAGCAGGGTCAGGGTCACCATCAGCCGAGTTGCCTGGAGAATCTGCTCGGCCCGAAGCGGTCGCCGCGCGTCCCCCATAAACGGCCGTACCGACTTCTTTCCGAAATAACTGTTTTCCCCGCCGAGCCGCACGCCCAGGGCTCCAGCCACGGCCGCTTCGATCTGGCCGCCGTTGGGACTGGGGTGACAATGCCGGTCGCGGCGAAAAATCCGCCAGGCCCCTCTGCTATCCAGGCCGCAGAGCAGGGCCGCCGGCGGCACCAGCAGCGCACTCAATCGGGCCGGCAGAATATTGACCAGGTCGTCAAAGCGCGCCGCGGCCCAGCCGAATTCCAGATAGCGCTCGTTTTTATAGCCGAAGGTGGAATCGAGGGTGTTGACCGCCTTGTAAAACCAGGCTCCCGCAGCCCCGCCAAGCAGGGCGAAGAGCAGTGGCGCGATCACACCGTCGACACTGTTTTCGGCCACGCTTTCCACCGTGGCCCGAGTGATCTCCCCCTCGGCCAGATCCGCCGTGTCACGACCGACCAGCCAGCCGACCTTTTCCCGCGCCAACGGCAGGTTCCCGGCGCGCAAGGGGATCAGCACTGCCAGGGCGTGACGGCGCAAGTCCTGCATGGCCAGGGCGGAATAGATCAGCAGAATACTGAGCAGGTCGGCCAGCAAGGGATGAAGCAGCGCCGCCCCGCTCAGCAGCAGCAAACAGCAACCGGTGGTCAGCCCCACTACCACCAACACGGCTGCAATCCCGGCTATGCGCGGCGCAAACAGGCGCCGCAACGGGTTCTCCACCGCCTGGGCCAACGCGCCGACCCCTTTCACCGGATGGGGCAGCCAGCGCGGATCGCCGCAGAGGGCATCCAGCCCCCAGAGCCAGGGCCACCTGCCAGTAAAGCGGGATCACAGCCCCAGCACCCGATAAATCCGCTCCATGTCCAACGCCCCGCGCACATGAGCCGCCAGGCGATCCAGGGCCGGTTCCAGATCGTAGCTGGCGCGGACCGTACGGATAGCCGACCAGCCCCGCCGCAGCCGCAGTCGATCGAGGAACCAACGCCGGAAGCCGTCGGCATCGAAGACCCCGTGCAGATAGGTGCCCCAGATCCAGTCCCGCTGTTTCGCGGCCGCGCCGATCCAGGTTCCGTCGGCCCGCCGGATCAATGGCTCCAGGTCGTTACCGGCGCTGCTGCCATGATGGATTTCATAACCGCGCAGCAATTCCCCGGACAGCTCATGGGTAGCTCGGCAGCTGGTGGTGGTTTTGAGCCGCTCCAGCACCGTCTCCATGTCGAGCAGCCCGAGCCCCCGGCAGTCGCAACCGCTCGATTCAATGCCGTGAGGATCGGCGATCCGCCGCCCGAGCAGCTGGTAGCCGCCGCAGATCCCGACGATTTCCGTCTTCCCGTCGGTTGCCAGCCGGCATAAGGCATCCCCCAGCCCGGAATCGTGCAGGTAAGCCAGATCGTTAATGACATTCTTGCTACCGGGCAGAATCAGCGCATCCGGACGGCCCAGTTCGGCCAAGCTGGTCACCTTGCGGACATGAGCATCCGCTTCGACCCGCAGGGCATCCAGGTCGGTAAAGTTGGAGATGTGCGGCAGATCGATCAGGGCGATATCGAGTACGTCTCCGGCCGGTTTTTCCGTCTCCAGCAAACCGTCCTTGAAATCGACGGAATCCTCCTCCGGCAGGCCAAGACGGGACAGATAAGGGACCACCCCCAAAAAGCTTTTTCCGGTATGCAAAGAGGTGTAATCAAGGGCATCCGCCAACAGGGTGGCGTCGCCGCGGAAGCGGTTGATGACAAACCCTTCCACCAACTGGCGTTCCCACTCGCTGAGCAGCTCCATGGTCCCGACAAAAGAGGCGAACACCCCGCCGCGATCAATATCGCCGACCAGCAGCACCCGGGCCTTGGCGTAGCGGGCCATGTTCATGTTGACGATATCGCGCGCTTTCAGGTTAATCTCGGCCGGGCTGCCGGCCCCTTCCAGGAGCATGACCTGATGTTCGCTGGCCAAACTGTCGTAACACTGCTGCACCTGGCTGAAAATCCCTTCCCGGCGCTTTGCATAGTCGCGAAAGTCCATGGTTTCAAGGACCTTGCCACAGACGATCACCTGCGAGCCGGTGGCGCTGCTCGGTTTAAGCAGGACCGGGTTCATGCGCACATCGGGATCAAGCCGGCAGGCCTGCGCCTGCAGCACCTGGGCACGCCCCATTTCCCCACCCTGAAAAGTCACGCAGGAGTTGAGGGACATGTTCTGCGCCTTGAAGGGCGCCACGCCCAGCCCGTCCTGTTGCAAAATCCGGCACAGGGCTGCAGTGAGCACGCTCTTACCCGCGTTGGAGCCGGTTCCCTGGAGCATCAGCGCCGGGGTTTTCCGGCGCGTCGGCCGTGGCGTGGATGGTTCCAGGCAGCTGGCCAACGCCGTACAGAGGCATTCCTGCTCGGCTTCCGTTCGCACCGCCAGGCGCAGGTAATCCTTCCCCATCCCCTCGAAATTGTCGCACTGGCGGACCAGAATCCCGCGCGCCAGTAGCTGGCCGGCCAGGGTCGCCGCGTCCAGTCGCGGATCAACCACTTTCACCAGCACGAAGTTGGCCGCACCGGGCAAAACCTGCAGCCGGCCCAAACCTTCCAGCCGCGCCACCAGTTCGGCCCGCCGCTGTTCAACATAGCGCCGGGAGGCGGCAATAAATTCATGATCTGCCATGGCCCGGATCGCCACCGCCTGGGCCAGACCGTTGACCGACCAGGTCGGGACCTGCTCGCGCAGCGCCTGAGCAATCTTTTCATCGGCAATGGCATAGCCGAGGCGCAAACCGGGGATGGCCCAGGCTTTGGTCAGCGACTGGACAATAATCAGGTTGGCGGGGCGTTGCGGCTGCAAAGAGTGGTCTTCCCGACCGCAGAAATCGATGAAAGACTCGTCGAGAACAAACATCTGCTGAGGATGTTCGCGGATGATCCGCAACAACGCATCCCGTTCGCAAAGCTGACCGGTCGGATTGTTGGGCTGGCCGATGACCACCAGCTGAGCGCCGCCAAGGGCCTTTTCCAGGGTATTCAGGTCGAGGGCAAAGCCGCGCTCTTCAGGCATGGGCAGAGGCTCGATGGCCAGCCCGGCCTGCTCTCCGGCGCGCCGATATTCCGCGTAACAGGGAACCGGCAGCAGCAGCCGTCGCTGCGGCAACAAGCGGGGCAGCAGGGCCAACAGCTCGCTCGCGCCGTTGCCAACCACGACCTCGGCCGGCGCAACTCCGTGGGCGGCGGCAATGGCGGCAACCGCACCTTCCGCCTGCGGATCGGGATAGCGGGTCAGGTTTTCCACTTCGGCACTGATCAGCGGCCGCAACCAGTCCGGGAACCCGTACGGATTGATGTTTGCGGAAAAATCGAGCAACTGCTCCTGTGCCTGGCCGCTCTGGCGGGCCGCCCGGCGCAGATCGCCACCGTGCCGAATCATGCCCAGCCCCCCACCCGTGCCAGCACAACAACTACCAGCAGCGGCACCAGGTCGATCAGCTCACAGCAGGCCCCCAGGGTATCGCCGGTATAGCCGCCGATTTTCTTCAAACAGTAGCCGCCCAGGAACAAGCTGGTCGCGATAGTGGCAATTATCACCAGCAGCCCTTGCGTCCCGCCGAGCAGCGCCAGGCTGCCAACCGTCAGCACCAGCAGCGCGACCAGCATCCGGCCTCTCCCGGCCGTGGCATTGGTAAAGGCCGCGGTCCCCCCTTCGGGGCGGGCGTAGGGCAAACGGTAGCTGAGCAAAGATATGGAACAGCGGCCACACAGGGGCATCAACACAAGCACCTCAAATCGCAACTGTTGCGGCAAGGCCGTCAACAAACTCAACTTCAAGAGCAGCACCAGCACAATAGCGGTCACCCCCATTGGGCCGGCGCAGCTGTCCTTCATGATCTCCAGCATCCGCTCACGACCGCGACTGCTGAAAAAAGCATCGGCGCTGTCGGCCAGGCCATCCATGTGCAGGGCTCCGGTGATGGCGATCAGGAAGATCAACACCATAACACTAGCCACAGGCAGGGGCAGTAGCAATCTCATCAACAGGTCGAATAGGGCCGCCGATAGGCCGATGGTCAATCCCACCAGGGGATACCAGTCCGGGCTCTTGCGAAAACTCTCCTGCCCGCCGCACCAGGCCTCTGGAACCGGCAGGATGGTCAGGAAGCGCAGGGCCGCAAAATACGGCTGCAACCGGTTCAGAGCAGACATACTAACGCTCAGTCTGGGAAACCGCGGCCTCGGCAAAGGTCGCCATTTCCGTCAACACGGCCACCGCTCCTTCGACCAGATTCATGGCCACTGCAGCCCCGCTCCCCTCGCCAAGGCGCAGGTTGAGATCGAGAAGGGGCTCCTTGCCCAGCTCTTTGAGGGCGGCGACCTGCCCCTGCTCCACACTGCGGTGCGAGGCGATCATATAGTCCTTGCACAAGGGGGCGATCTTGGCGGCGAGCAGCGCGCCGGCCGTGGAGATGAAGCCGTCGACCACCACCGGTTTTTTCAGGGCGGCCGCGCCCAGGATCAGTCCGGCAATCCCGGCAATCTCAAAACCGCCGACTTTGCTCAGGACATCAATGGCGTCGGTCGGATCCGGGGCATTCAGGGCCAGGGCATTTTCCAGAACTCTGATTTTATGCTGCAACTGCTCGTCATCCAGCCCGGTCCCGCGCCCGACCGCCGCAGCCACCGGGATTCCACACAGGGCTGCGACCATGGCGCTGCTCGGCGAGGTATTGCCGATCCCCAGTTCACCGGTTCCGAACACATCGGTATCAGCGGCCAGTTCTTGCGCCACCGAAATCCCGGCCTCCAGGGCCTGGATCGCCTGGTCCCGGGTCATGGCCGGCCCTTCGGCGAAATTGGCCGTGCCGCGGGCAACCTTGCGGTCAATGACCGCTGCCGCGGTTTTTTCATCCAGCTCTCCGGCAATCCCCATATCGACCAGGACAACCTCGGTGCCGGACTGGCGCGCCAGGACATTGACCCCGGCCACCCCGGCGATGAACCCCTGGGCCATCTGCACGGTGACTTCCTGCGGAAACAGACTGACCCCGCTTTTGGCAATGCCGTGATCGCCGGCCATGGCCACGATCTTGCGCCGCCGCACCGGCGGCCGCACCGAACCGGTCATGCCGGCCAGATCCAGGGCCATATCCATCAGCTTCCCCAGCGCCCAATGCGGCATGATGAGTTGATCGAGACGCTCTTTGGCCCGCTCGCGGGCCGCCTGGTCCTGGCCGCTGATGGCGGCAACGGTCTGTTCAAGTAACTGCATAACGTATCCCTTCTCTTCCTTCAGAACGATTGAGTTTAGCCGTCTATCTCCGCATTCAGCGGGTCGCCTGGCTGACCGCCGCTTCTGCAAAGGTGGCCATCTCGGTGAGAATCGCCACTGCCCCTTCGACCAGGTTCATGGCCATGGCCGCGCCGGTCCCTTCGCCGAGGCGAAAGTTGAGATCGAGGAGCGGTTCCTTGCCCAACTCCGCAAGGGCGGCCAGGTGGCCGCGTTCCATACTGCGGTGCGAGGCGATCATAAAATCGGTACAGGCCGGCGCCAGTTTGGCCGCCACAAGAGCACCAGCCGTGGAGATAAACCCGTCCACCACGATCGGTTTGCGCAGGGCGGCCGCCCCGAGAATCTGTCCGGCGATGCCGGCAATTTCAAAACCGCCGACCTTGGCCAGCACGTCGAGCGGGTCGTCAGCCGCGGGCTGATTCACGGCCAGCCCCTGTTCGACAATGGCGATCTTGCGCTCCAGCTGTTCATCGTTCAGCCCCGAACCGCGACCGGTGGCAGCCGCCGCCGACAATCGGCACAACGCGGCGACGATGGCGCTGCTCGAGGTGGTATTACCGATCCCCATCTCCGCGGTGCCGAACAGGTCAACCTCGTCGGCAAAAGCCCGGGTCACCTCAATCCCGGCTTCAAGAGCCTGAATCGCCTGCTCCCGGGTCATGGCCGGCCCGCGGGTAAAATCAGCGGTGCCGCGCGCCACCTTGCGTTTGATCACCAAGTCCGCAGCCACGCCCGTCAGTTCCCCGGCGATTCCCATGTCGACCACCGCGACTTTGGCCCCGGCCTGACGAGCGAGAACATTGCAGCCCGCCACTCCGGCAAAATAGCTCTGCACCATCTGCACCGTCACTTCCTGGCCAAAACGACTGACCCCGGTGGCAGCCACCCCGTGGTCAGCGGCCATCACCAGAATCAGCTTGCGCTTGACCGCCGGGGTAATGCCGCCGCTGATGCCGGCAAGATCCAGGGCCAAGTCCATCAGTCTGCCCAGAGCCCAGTGCGGCATGATCAACTGTTCAAGGCGTTCCTGCGCAAGACGGCGCGCCGCCTGGTCCTGCCGGGTGATGGCGGCCAGGGTGTTACGGAGTAATTCCATCGCGTAAATCTCCTCAGAAAAAAATCTCAAGTGCACCCCTGCGCAGCAGCCGGGCGCGGGAAGCCGGTCTATTTCAGTTGCAACGGCAGGCCGGAGACCAGAAAATAGGCCTCGTCAGCATGCCGGGCCACCACCTGATTACAGCGCCCGATCAGATCACGGTAACGGCGCGACAGGGGATCGGCCGGAACCAGCCCCATTCCCAGTTCGTTACTGACCAGAATGATCGTCCGCCCGCCCCGGCGGCATTCCCGAATCAGCCGCAGGCTTTGCGCCTCGACCTCGGATTCCGTCAATTCGCGCTGCTGCTGGTCAGCAGCAAACAGCAGGTTGTTAACCCACAGGGTCAGGCAGTCGATGAGCACCACCTCACAGTCTTTGGCGTGAGCCAGGGCAGTGGCCGGATCCAGCGGCTCTTCGATGGTCGCCCACCCCTTATTCAGCCGGGCCTGTTGGTGGGTCTGGATGCGCTGTTCCATCTCGCTGTCGATGACCGGACAGGTGGCCAGATAAACCCGGCGGCCGGACAGTTGTTCGGCAAAATCCTGAGCAAAACGACTCTTGCCGCTGCGGCAGCCACCGCTGACATAGATCAGCCGGCCGGACTGGCGGTTATCTTCGGACACGGTTTGCGACATGGCACCTCCCGTTTCAGGGTCTTCGGCAGACAAAAAAAATCCCGAAACCTTGGGCAAGGCTTCGGGATTCCGTATTTAATCCGTTCGCGATAATAACCTGACGCTCACTCCACGAAGTTCAGGTCATTGCGGCTTTGCCGGGGAGAAGTATCTGACTCCCGGGAGGCTTGCTCCCGGTCACAGTGGCGGGTCCGTGACGGATTTTCACCGTCTTCCTTCCCTCCCGTGCCTTTTCCATTAAAGATCGGGTCGGCAGTTGATGCCGTGTTTCCTGGCGCCGATTAGAATGCAAATAATAATCTTCTGCAAGTCATTTTTTTTGCGCCCCGCCTTGATTCGTTCTGACGGGTCGATTTTCGAAACCGACCGGACGCTATGTGCAAGTGACACGCTGCCCGCCCGTAAAACCGGCATTTTTCAGGGGAGAACATGGAGATTAAAAAATTTGACATCCGCTGCGGGATGGACATATACAATTCAGACAATCGAAAAAACAGTTGCAGTTCCTTCGGGATTGAAAAGGGAACCCCGTGCAAATCGGGGACGGACCCACCGCTGTAACCGGGGACAACGACGACACAAATGCCACTGGGAGATCCTGGGAAGGCGTCGTCCGCGAACGAACCGGGAGTCAGAAGACCTGCTGCGACCGTACAGATCTTTGCCTGAGGGGACGAAAGGCAAGCTGACAGGACTCGGGACAGATGGGTAACCGGAACCTTCATTTATGCAGGTTGCGGTTTTTTTGTTTCTGCCGGGCAGCACAGCAGCGCCACCGCACCACAAAAGAAGTCATTTGTTATTCAACGCCCAAAGCGCTGAGTTTGCTTGAACAGGACCAGACATGAACACCGAATCCCTGCCCATCCTTTTGACGAAACCGGAACTACTGATCATCGGCGGCGGCCAGGCCGCGCTGCAAAAAGCCCGCACCCTGCACCAGAACGGGCTGACCTTCAGGATCGTTGCCGAGCAGGTCTGCAGCGAACTCAAAGAGCTGGGCCAACCCTATCAGGAACGCGGCTTCTGCAGTACCGATCTGCTCGGGATCACCCTGGTGGTCGACGCAACCGGCAATCCGGACCTGCCGGACCGGATCAAAGCCCTGAAAAGCGGCTATCAATTTCTCTTTAACTGTGTGTCCCAACCGGAGCTCAGTGACTTCCATTTTTCGGCGCTGCTCAATTACGGTCAGCTCAAAATTGCCGTTTCGACCAACGGCTGCAGCCCGACCATCGGTCAGGTCGTACGGGATAAGATCGCTGCCACCATTCCGGCCGATCTCGACAGCCTGGTCCGTCAGAAAAAAGCAGAACGGCTCCAGGGGATCATTGCCCCGCAACAGACCGCCGCAGAATGTCGCAGCCGCCTGGCCAAAGTCTACCTGATCGGCTGCGGTCCGGGCGATCCCGAGTTGCTGACCCTGAAAGCCTACAAACTGATCCAGCAGATGGACGTGGTCCTCTACGATCACCTGCTCACCCCGGAAATCATGGAACTGATTCCGGCCGGGACCGAAAAGATCGCCGTGGGCAAACAAAAAGGCTGCCACAGTTTCCGCCAGGATCAGATCAATGAATTACTTTTTCAGAAAACCCGCCAGGGCCTGCGCATCGCCCGGTTGAAATGCGGCGACCCCTATATCTTCGGCCGCGGGGCCGAAGAAGCGGAGTACCTGATCAAGAGAGGAGTGCAGGTTGAGGTGGTCAGCGGAATCAGCTCCGCCTTGGCCGGACCCGCCAGCGCCGGCATCCCCCCCACTGCGCGCGGTTATGCCACCAATATGTCGGTGGTGTCAGCCCATCTGGCCGGCAGCAAGATTAACGCGGACTGGTTCCCCCTGCTAAAAATTCCGCACCATACGACTGTCGTGCTGATGGGGGTCAGCTTCGCCCGCGAGATTTCCGGGCTGGCCCTCAGCCAAGGGGTCCCGGCCAACCTGCCGGTCGCCATCGTGGCCAACGCCACCCGCAGCAACCAGCAGGTGCTGATTACCGATCTGCAGAACCTGCCGCTTATCGCCGAACAGGCCCAGCGTCCGGCGCTGCTGGTCTTCGGGGATGTGGTCAACCTGCACCAGGTACTGGCCCCGGCAGCAGAACAGCTCTATCAGCTGGCCCAATAACCTCCCCTTTTGGGCAGCCCCTTCCGAAACCAGGAAGGGGCTGCCCTGTAAATCCCCGCTGGACCCTCCCCTGCTGGCAAGGTATCATCGCATGGCACCCGCCTTGCAGTATTCTTCGCGATGCACAACGACGGAGATGTCCATGAATCGACAGCGCCTGATCATATTCACCGATCTCGACGGCACCCTTCTCGACCACCACTCCTACCGTTGGGACGCCGCCGTACCGGCCCTTGAAAAGCTGGCGGGACTGGAGATCCCGGTGATTCTCTGCACCAGCAAAACCGCAGCGGAAGTCGCCGAGATCCATGCCGCCCTTGGCCTGGCCGCGCCGGTCATCGTCGAAAATGGCGCGGGCATCATCCTCGCTCCGAAAGACGCAGAAACAGCAGAGAATGCCCATTTTTTCGGCAAACCCTATGCAGAACTCATCCCCCTGGTGCATAAAATCCGGGCAGACAAAGATTATTGCTTTCAGGGATTCAGTGATTTTTCCGTCACCGAGGTGATGGCCGCCACCGGCCTTGACGAACAGGCCGCAATCCTGGCTCTCCAGCGCCTGGGGAGTGAACCGATTATCTGGCAGGACAGCCCCGAAGCCCTGACCCGCTTCAGGCAGGAGCTGGCCGGTTACAACCTGCAATTGCTCAGGGGGGGACGTTTCTTCCACATTCTTGACAACCAGGCTGATAAAGGAACGGCGGTCCACTGGCTGCTCGGCTATTTCCGGCGGCAGCAAGCCCATCCGAAGCTGTTCAGCGTCGCCCTGGGGGACGGTCCCAATGACCGGGCGATGATGGAAGCAGTGGACCTGGCCGTGATCATTCCTAACCCGAGCGGGATCGCCCCGGAACCGCGTTGCGGCAAAATCCTCCATGCCAAACAACCCGGCCCAAGCGGCTGGAACCGCGCCATCCACGATATCTTGCTACTCTATACCGACAAAGGAGCCGAGCATGGCTGATTTTTTTCAGAACGGAGTCATCACCACCCTGCACAACCTGACCTCCCGCCCAGTAGAGGAATTGGAAAAGGAATTGGAGCGTTTTTCCACCCGCAGTCCAATGAGCCTGGTGCTGCCTTCGTTGTTTTCGGAGCTGGAAGGACCGGCGCTGGGGCCGATTCTCGATGATCTGAAAAACGCCGCCTATCTGAAGGAGATCGTCATCGGCCTGGATCGCGCCGATGAGGCGCAGTTCAAATATGCCAAAGAATATTTTTCGCGCCTGCCGCAGGAGCACCGCATCCTCTGGAACGATGGCCCGCGCCTGCGCGCCGTGGACAAGCTGCTGGCAGATAAGGGGCTGGCGCCCACGGAAATGGGCAAGGGGCGCAATGTCTGGTACTGTTTCGGCTACGTGTTGGCATCGGGCCGCAGCCGCGCCGTCGCCCTGCACGATTGCGATATTGTCACCTATAAGCGGGAGATGCTCGCCCGGCTGATTTACCCGGTGGCTAACCCGCACTTCAACTACCAGTTCTGTAAAGGCTACTACTCACGCATTGCCAACGGCAGCCTGAACGGCCGGGTCTGCCGCCTGCTGGTCACCCCGTTGATCCGCTCGCTGCAGAAGATCGTCGGCCATTCCGACTACCTTGATTACCTGAACAGTTTCCGCTATGCCCTGGCCGGGGAATTCTCGATGCGGGTCGACGTCCTCAATGACCTGCGCATCCCCAGCGACTGGGGGCTGGAAATCGGCGTTATTTCGGAAATGTATCGCAACTACGCCACCAGCCGCATCTGCCAGGTCGATATTGCCGATGTCTACGACCACAAGCATCAGGAGATTTCTGCGGACGACCCGCAGAAGGGACTGTCCCGGATGAGCACCGATATCACTAAGGCCATCATCCGCAAACTAGCTACTCAGGGTGAGGTCCTCTCCATGGAGACCTTCCGCAGCCTCAAAGCCACCTACTACCGCACCGCCCTCGATTTTATCCAGCGCTTCTACGACGACGCCGTGATCAACGGGCTGTCCATTGATCGCCATAAGGAAGAGAAAGCCGTGGAATTATTTGCGGAGAATATCGTTCGCGCCGGTGACGTGTTTATCAACAATCCCATGGAGACCCCGTTCATGCCGAGCTGGAACCGGGTGATCAGCGCGATCCCGGATATTCTGGATCACGTCTATGAAGCGGTCGAAGAAGACAATAAGGGCTGAAATTTCAGATTGCCCAACGCGTACCCCGCGCGTTGGGCGTCACTCAATCTGTTTCAGCCACAACACATGATAGGGGGGCAGCTGCACGGTGGCCTGCAGGCCGTTGACCTCTTCTCCGGTCAGCAGCCCCTGCCAGCGCCCGTTCAGCTTTCCTTCCAGGGGGCCTGCCAAATAAAGGGGGCGCAGCTGGTCGGTAATATTGTGGATCGCCAGGATCCGTTCCCTGCCGTCCGGGCTGTAACGCCAGAAGCCGCAGACGTGATCGCCCAGGTGAATAATCTGCTGGCGAGCATCGGGATGAAAGGCCGCCTGCTGCTGGCGGATTTTGATCCGCCGCCGCAACTCGTTGAAGACAATCGCTTGCGGCGATTGAAAGTCGCCCAGCAGGTTTTCCAGCTCGTGCAAATCCCAGCTGTGCCGATTAATCAGGCGCGCCCGGCCCCCTTTCTCGACCCCCGCGTAATCGTTGGGGGTTGCCAGCAGGCTGTGAATATAAAAGGCCGGAATCCCGCGCAACCCCAGCATCAGAGTCTGGGCCAGCAGAAAGCGGGCGATCTGCCAGCTGTCTTCCCCCAGCCAGGTTCCTTTCAAAGCGTCGAAATAGGTGATGTTGATTTCATAGGCACTCTTGCTGCCGTCATTATTGGTCCGGTAGCTGATCTGCCCGCCGAACTGCTCCATCCCCTTGAGCAGCAGGTCGATTTCCCCCTGCGGCAACAGCCCCTCCAGCGGACGCATCCCGATCCCATCGTGAGACGCAGTAAAGTTCAGGAAGGTACATCCTGGCGGGGTCAGGCAGCAGCGCCGCGCCCAGTGGTTCAGATAGCGGGCGTTACCCCGAAACAGGCTGTGCAAGAGCAGTGGCGCCAGGCTGAACTGATAAACCATATGCGCTTCATCGCTGTCCCCGAAATAGCTGACATTCTGCTGATGGGGCACATTGGTCTCGGTGAGCAAAAGCGTTTGCGGTACAGCCGCATCGAGCAGTTCACGCAGCAAGCGCACGAACTCATGGGTCTGGGACAAATTCATGCAGCTGGTGGCGTATTCCTTCCACAAAAAAGCAATGGCATCCAGACGGATGATTCTGGCCCCCTTGGCCAGATAATCGAGAAGGATCCGGACATATTCGAGCAGCACATCGGGGTTGGCAAAATTGACGTCGACCTGGTCGGCACTGAAGGTGGTCCAGACGTCCTTTTTGCCGGCGGCGGTGGCCACCGGAGTCAGCAGCGACGACTCGCGCGGCCGAACCACCTTATCCAGCTCCGCCTGCGGGGGCGGAGTGATGAAGTAATTTTTCCCGGGCAGCTCGTCGCGGATAAACTGTTCGAACCACTGGTGATGACTGGAGACATGGTTGATAACCAAATCGAACATCAGCTCAAAAGATTCGTTGATCCGGGCAATGTCTTCCCAGGACCCCAGCAGAGGATTGACCTTGCGGTAATCGATGACGGCGAAACCGTCATCGGAACTAAAAGGAAAAAAGGGCAACAGATGAATGACGTTGACAAACCCTTTCAGCCGTTGGTCCAGAAACAGGGCCAGCACCCGCAGCGGTAACTGTCCTTCCTGCACAATCGAATTTCCGTAGCTGATCAGCAGCACATCGCGCTGATCCCAGAGCCGCTCGTGCTGCCGGGGCGGGAATTTATTCTTAAAGACAGCCAGCTCGGCAACAATCCGGCCGGCGGTTTGCCGAGCAAGTTCCGGGCTGTAGATATTTTCCAGGCGGGCGGTAAACCGCTCAACGCTTTCGATCAACGGAAGATCTGACCTTAAGAGCATAATACATCCCTTCTGGGTGACAGCTCATTAGGAGCTGATGTTCATCTTTGCTAAAAGAACTCTGTTTTTGCAGAAACCAAGCCAAAAAAAAGAATGCCCTCCGGTAAGTTCGAAGCTCTATTTTGGCACTGTCCATGCTTATAAGAAAACGATTACTCCCATCCTAAGATCGATTTTTACAGGTTCCAGCGAAATGAGTTCAGCGACTATGTATGATCAGAACCAGAAATTGTTCCGTGTGCTGATTGATGTTGGCAAGGAACTGGCCGCCATAACCGATATTGACCGGCTGTTAACGCGGATTCTTGAACTTTCCCGAGAGGTCTTTCATTTCGAGAACGCCATTATCCGGTTACTCAGCGAGGACGGCCGGCAGCTGGAGTCCGTGGCCGCGTTCGGCTACGAGCAGACCGTCACCGAACAGCCGATCCTGCTCGGTCAGGGGATCATGGGCAAAGCGGCCAAGTTCGGCCGTCCCTACCTGATCCAGAACCTGGCCCAGGCCGAAGACTATATCCCCGGTATCGAAGCGGCGCGCTCTGAGCTGGCCGTGCCCTTGATCGCCCGAGATCGGATCATCGGCGTCCTCAATGTTGAAAGCCAGCAAGAAGAGGCTTTTTCTGCGGACGACTGCGATGCCCTGTCGATCCTGGCCGGTCAGGCGGCCATTGCCATCGATAATGCCCGCCTGTATCGGGACCTTTGTCGGGTCAATAAGGAAAAAGAACACCTCCACAACCTCAACCGGCAGATTCTGTCCAGCATCAGTATCGGCGTTTATACCGTCGACCGGCAACTGCACATCACCTCCTGGAATGACAGCATGGCCCAGATCAGCCGCATTCCGGCGGCCAAAGCCATCGGCTGCCCGCTCAATGAGCTGTTCCCCACCCTGGAGGAAGAAGGGATCGCTGACCGGCTGCGACGGGTGCTGGTTGAAGGGGAAGCGCAGAAACTGCGCCTGCTGCATCGCGGCCAGACCGGGGAGAACCGCCTTCAGAAACGTTTCCTGGCGCCGCTCAAAGCCGGTGAGAAAACCATCGGCGCCGTGGTGGTGGTGGAGGATATTACCGAATTCGAGCAGCTCCTGGCGCAGACCATCCAGTCGGAAAAACTGGCCGAGGTCGGGCGGATGAGCGCCGGCATCGCCCATGAAATCAATAACCCGCTGTCGGTGATCAATTACGCCTGCGAGCTGCTGTTGACCGAAGACAATTACAACGCCGATCAACAGGAGCTGCTGGAGCGGATCAACACCGAAGTCGAACGACTGACCAGTCTGACCTCAGAGCTACTCTCCTACTCGGGTGCCCAGGAAGGCCGGAAGAAACTGACCGATCTCAACGAAACCCTGGCCGATGTCCTGAAACTGCTGCGCTATGAGTTGAACAAAGAGCAGGTCGCGGTAAGCCAAGAGTTCGCCAAGTTGCCGTTGGTCCATATCGACAACAACCGCTTCAAGCAGATCTTCATCAACCTGATCCTCAATGCCGTGCAGGCCATGGGGTCTCATGGCCAGATCCGCATCAGCACGGAGTTCCGGCCCGGAAACGGTCTCTTTGTGCGCTTTTGCGACACCGGTCCAGGCGTTCCCGACGCCCTCAAAGAGCGGATTTTCGAACCTTTTTTCACCGCCCGCAAAGACGGCACCGGCACCGGTCTGGGGCTCTACCTGTGTCGTAAAATCGTCGCTGAATACGATGGCCACCTGCAGGTTTCCGATGCTCCTGAACGGGGCAGTTGCTTTGAAATTTTCCTTCCGGAGAGATGTCGCGAGATCTGATCCGGTGCTCCGTTTTTAATCAGCCGACGCGCCTTATTGTCTAAAATTTCAACATTTCTCCTCATGCCGGTGATGCTTATTTTTCCCATTCGCCCTGCACCCCGGCCCAGGGAAGCGATTTTTTATATACGAACCGTCGCCCCCGGATTTTTTTTTGCCCGCCAAATAAGTCATCGGCGACCGCAGGCCAGCATAAAAAAAGCATTATTTTTTTTGTTGGTATGGAGAATGCAAAATAGCGAGCAGGCTTGCGGAAACGATAGCCCTGCTTACGGTTAGAAAGTACCTCAATAATGTTTATGAGCAATGGCGCTCAAAACTCCCCTGGTGGAGTTTGAGCGCTTTTTTTATGACCACCTGACAAGGAGATTCTCAGGATGAAAAAAGTTGAATGCATTATCAAGCCCTTCAAGCTGGACGATGTGAAGGCCGCTATCACGGATCTGGGGATCAGCGGTATGACGGTTAGCGAAGTTCGCGGTTTCGGCCGCCAAAAAGGCCACACCGAACTTTATCGCGGTGCCGAGTATCAGATCGACTTCATTCCAAAAATCAAAATCGAGCTGGTTGTTCCCGCTGAGCAGGTTGAGGAATTGGTCGTCACCATCCAGCGCGAAGCCTGCACCGGCCGCATCGGTGATGGCAAGATTTTCGTCAGCAACGCGGAACAGGCCATCAGAATTCGTACCGGCGAATCCGGCGAAGACGCTCTTTAAGCAAATCGGTTCACCGATTATCTTTTCCACCATATTTTATTGATAGGAGATATCTGACATGAGGAAACGCACCTCGATATTGTTGCTCGCCCTGCTCTTCGGAGTACCGCTGCTGGCTGCCGCCGCCGATGCCGAGCCCATGACCGCCGATGCCGTACAAAACAACCTGAACTTTGTCTGGACCATGGTCGCAGCCTTCCTGGTGTTCCTGATGCAGGCCGGATTCGCCATGGTTGAGGCTGGTTTCACCCGAGCCAAGAACGCTTGTAACATCATGATGAAAAACATGATGGACTTTTCGGTCGGTGCCCTGGCCTTCTGGGCCGTCGGTTTCGGTCTGATGTTCGGCACCACCAACGGTCTGTTCGGCACCACCGATTTCTTCTTCAGCGGCGCGACCGGCGATGGTGAAGCCTGGAACTATGCTTTCTGGATGTTCCAAGTCGTTTTTGCGGCAACCGCCGCGACTATTATTTCCGGAGCGGTCGCAGAACGGACCAAATTCAGCGCCTACATGGTCTACTCGGTCTTTGTCTCCGCTCTGATTTATCCGATTTTCGGCGGCTGGGCTTGGGGCAGCCTGTTCCATGGCAGCGGTTGGCTGGAAGGCCTTGGTTTCATCGATTTCGCCGGATCCTCCGTGGTTCACTCTATTGGTGGCTGGTTGGCTCTGGCCGGCGCTATTGTGGTCGGCCCGCGTGCCGGCAAATTTGACAAGAACGGCAATGTCAAACCGATTCCGGGGCATAATATTCCCATCGCTGCCTTGGGCGTGTTCCTGCTCTGGTTCGGCTGGTACGGGTTCAACCCCGGTTCAACCACCACCGGCGACTCCTCCATCGCCATTATCGCCGTTACCACCACCCTGGCCGCAGCCGCCGGTTCCGTCTCCTCAATGCTGTACACTTGGTTTAAATTCGGTAAAAGCGATATTGGCATGACCCTGAACGGCGCATTGGCCGGGCTGGTCGGCATTACTGCAGGCTGTGCCAACGTCACTGCGGTTTCCGCTGTCATTATCGGCCTGGTGGCCGGTATCCTGGTGGTTTTCTCGGTTATGTTTTTCGATAAAATCAAAATTGACGATCCGGTCGGTGCAGTTTCCGTTCACGGTGTCTGCGGTGCCTGGGGAACCCTGGCTGCCGGGCTCTTTGACTCGGCAGGCTTCTCACTGCACACCGTCGGCGTTCAGTTGATCGGCATCGCGGCCTGCTTTGCCTGGGCCTTCACCACCGGCTTTATCCTCTTTAAAGTGATCGACATGGTCATTGGTATGCGCGTCAGCAAAGAAGAAGAACTGGCCGGACTCGATTTCTCGGAGCATGGCGCCAGTGCCTACCCCGACTTTCACACGGTCCGTCTCGGCTCCGTTTTCACCCCGGAAGACACCAAGAAATAATTCTTCCCACCTGCAACAGTCAGGGCGCCTCTTTCCGTGGAGAGGCGCCCTGACCTCTTTGGGCCATCTCCGCCCAGCCGCCCCTCTGCACGACAACGTTTTCCCCCTATCCTCTTGCACAGCGCTGCTGATCAGCGCTTAAGCAGCCCCGTACCAAGCCGCCTAAATAATAAGCATATCTTGCCTTGAAAACTGCGTTCCTGCACGATCTCAGCACGTTACAAATTGGCACAATAGCTGCTAGATGAAGAGAATCAATGTTGTTTTTAATTCTCAGCCCCTCTTTATCAAAGGAGCCCCTCAGGATGAAAAAAGTAGAATGCATCATCAAGCCGTTCAAGCTGGACGATGTCAAAGCGGCGATCACCGATCTCGGGATCAGCGGCATGACGGTCAGCGAAGTGCGCGGTTTCGGCCGCCAGAAAGGGCACACCGAACTCTACCGTGGTGCCGAATACCAGATCGACTTCATTCCCAAGATCAAGATTGAACTGGTGGTCTCCGACGAGCAGGTCGACGGGCTGGTCAGCGCCATTCAGCGCGAAGCCTGCACCGGCCGCATTGGCGACGGCAAGATCTTCGTCAGCGCCATCGAACAGTCGATCAGGATCCGGACCGGCGAATCCGGGGAAGATTCCCTCTGATCCGCTCTTAACAATAAAAAGACACTTTTATTCATAGAAACAAGGAGATACACACATGAAAAAAACGGTCCTGACCCTGGCGGCGATTCTGCTCGTCCCGAGCCTGGCCCTGGCAGCTGATGCCGAGCTGTCCTATGTTTTGAACACCTTTTCCTTTCTGGTCATGGGGGTGCTGGTGATGTGGATGGCCGCCGGGTTCGGCATGCTCGAATCCGGTCTGGTGCGCTCGAAGAACGTCGCCACCATCTGCCTGAAGAACATTTCCCTGTTCGGGATCGCCGGAATCCTCTTCTACCTGATCGGCTACAATCTGATGTACGCCGGGGTGGACGGCGGCTTCATCGGCAGTTTCGGACTCTGGGGCCCGGATGACGCCGCGGCCCTGTCCGGCGACTATGCCGCCGGTTACGCCGCTTCATCCGACTGGTTCTTCCAGATGGTGTTTTGCGGCGCGGCCTGTTCGGTGGTCTCCGGCTGCGTGGCCGAGCGGATCAAACTCTGGTCGTTCCTGGCCTTCTGCGTGGTGCTGACCGGGATCATCTACCCGATCCAGGGCTCCTGGGTGTGGGGCGGCGGCTGGCTGTCCGAAATGGGCTTCACCGACTACGCCGGGTCGACCCTGGTCCACTCGGTGGGCGGCTGGGCCGCGCTGACCGGGGCGATCATCCTCGGGGCGCGCAAAGGCAAGTACGGCAAGGACGGGCGGGTCAATCCCTTCCCCGGCTCCAACATCCCCCTGGCCACCCTGGGCACCTTTATCCTGTGGATGGGCTGGTACGGGTTTAACGGCGGTTCGGTGCTGGCCCTGGGCAACGCCGCCAGCGCCATCGAAATGTCCAATGTCATGGTCAACACCAACCTGGCCGCCTGCGGCGGGATGATCGCGGCGATGATCCTGGTGCAGATCATGTACAAGAAGGTCGACGTGACCATGGCCTTGAACGGCGCGTTGGCCGGGTTGGTCTCGATCACCGCCGGACCGGCGACCCCGTCGCTGGGCGCCGCGACCCTGATCGGCGCGGTCGGCGGGATTCTCGTGGTGTTGGCTGTGCCGTTCTTCGACAAGCTCAAGATCGATGATGTGGTCGGCGCCCTGTCGGTCCACCTGGTGTGCGGGATCTGGGGCACCCTGGCGGTCCCGATCACCAACCCCGAAGCGAGCTTCGTGACCCAGTTCATCGGGGTGGTTGCCATCGGCGCCTTCGTGATCGTGACCACGTCCATTGTCTGGCTGGCGCTGAAGTACACGGTCGGGATCCGGGTCAGTGAAGAGGAAGAGATGCTCGGCTGCGATTCGACCGAAATCGGCATGGAAGCCTACCCCGATTTCCAGCGTGTCAGTATTGCCGGATCAAGCGGCATTTCCGGCTACAATACGCCGCAGAGCCGTTAACTCCAGCTTGTTTTTAGTTCGTTGGCATCCGGAGTTTCCGGATGCCAACGAACTAAGTTTACAGATTGGAAACGAGCAATTCTTCGTTGTGGCAAGGAAATCAAGGACTTATGCGGAGGCGTAGTTTTTTACGCCGCACAAATAAGCCCGCAGATTGACACTGCCACGGCGGAAAAGGGCCGTTTCCGGATGAAAACTATTACCACAACCATGTTTCCGGCAGCCTTCCGTTCAGGTCAGGCGGAAGGCTGCCGACTGGCAAAGAGGACAATCCGTGAAAATAGCATTAGTCGTTGATGATGAACCCCTGATTCGGCGTCAGGTGACCAAAGCCCTGGCCGATTATGGTTTCGATGAAATTTTTGAAGCGGCGGACGGCGCACAGGCTGTCGCTATGGCCGCGACCCACAGCCCGTTACTCACCGTGATGGATGTGACCATGCCAGTGATGGACGGGATTACCGCCGCCGGAAAAATCAACCGCAAGCCCTCTGGCGCTATCGTCCTGTTGACCGGTACCACGGACAGTGAAACTGTCTCCAAAGCCCAGGACGCCGGGGTGCATCAGTACCTGATGAAACCGTTCAAGGAAGAACAATTAAAAATTTCCGTGGATCTGGCCATTCATCAGTTTATTGAGCTTTCGAATCTGCGCGATGAAGTGGCCGCCCTCAAAGACAGCCTGGAAACCCGGAAACTGGTTGACCGGGCCAAGGGGCTGCTGATGAAACAGGGGCTGAAGGAACCCGAGGCTCATCGCAAAATCCAGAAACTGGCCATGGACAAACGGAAAAGTCTCAAAGAAGTCGCCGAAGCCATCCTGCTGATGGAGGGCTGATCTGAACGAGCATGTCACCCCGATCAATCTGTGCAACCTGCCGCCCTGGTCGATTGCCTCACGACACTACAACTGTCACCCGCAACGGCTGGAGGTTCAGGGCGCACAGCACATCGGGCGCATGCTGTTCAGAGAACTGGAGCAGATTGCCGACCCGGAGTTGCGCGGCAGTCGCTTCCACGATTTCATGGATGTGACCTTCCAGTTGCATCAGTGGCAGCGGGAAACTTCGCGCAGTTGTCAGAAGAGTCTCAAAAACAGCTATCTGCGTTTTTTGCGCGGCTGGCTGTTCGACAGCAACTCCATCGAAGGTGCGGTTCTCAAGGGCTGGGTCGAATCCCGCCTGGGCCTGGTCCCGACCTTTCATCGCAACAAAATCGCTGACATTCACTCTGAAGAATATTTTCAGTACATGGTCGATCGCATGAAAGGATCGTCCCGCACCAGCGCCATCTTTTCGCAGCTTGATCTACTCTATGAATTCATTCAGTACGAGCTGCGCCGCCGTAAACCTGATTGTCAGCACTTGGTTCTGTACCGCGGAGTGAACGATTTCGAGGAGCACGTGATTCTCGAAAAAACCGGAAAAAACAATTACATCATGCGTCTGAATAACCTCAATTCCTTCACCGCCGATTTCGAACGGGCTTGGGAATTCGGCAGCCGGGTCCTGCAGGTTGCGGTACCGCTGCCGAAAATATTTTTCCTCTGTGGCATTCTCCCCAAGTCGTTGTTCCGTGGTGAGGACGAGTACCTGGTGTTCGGCGGAGAATATGATGTCAAGGTCATGATCGGCGGATGAACGACCGAACGCAAATTATGGAGCGGGCCACGGCTGCGTTTCTGGGTCTGGCCCTGGGGGACGCTCTCGGCGCCACCACTGAATTCATGACCCCGGGCGAAATCCGCAGCAAGCACAAGGTGCATCGAAAAATCATCGGCGGCGGCTGGCTCGGCCTCAAAGCTGGACAGGTCACCGACGATACGGAAATGTCCCTGGCGCTGGCCAGAGCCCTGGTCCAGCGCCAGGGGTGGAGCCTACCCCAAATCGCTGATAATTTTGTCGCCTGGATGCGCAGTAAACCCATAGACATCGGCTCCACGGTCCGCAAAGGGATTCGCATGTACATGACCAGCGGCACCCTGGAAGTACCACTGAACGAATGGGATGCCGGCAACGGGGCCGTGATGCGCATGGCTCCGGTCGCCCTGGTGACCCTGGGGGATAGCGAGCTGTTGCAGCAATGCGCGCTGCAGCAGGCCCGCCTCACCCATCATCATGTGCTTTCGGACGCCGCCTGTATTACGGTCGGGAAAATGGTGCAGACGGCCATTTGCGGCTGCGACCGTTTTGAACTGCACGCGTTGACCCGGGAATTAACCAGCCAATACCCCAATTTCAGGTTCAACAAGTACAAAGGGCAGGCCAGCGGCTATGTTGTCGACACCCTGCAGACCGTGTTTCACTATATTTTCAGCAGCGCCAGCTTTGAGGAATGCCTGATCGGCGTGGTCAACCAGGGGGGAGATGCTGATACCACCGGGGCTATCGCCGGAATGATCGCCGGAGCATTTTACGGACTGGAGGCCCTGCCCAGGCCATGGCTGAAACGGCTCGACGGACAGGTCAGAAAAGAAATTGAAGAGATTACGCCGCGGCTGTTCAATTTGTCCCCGTTGGCAAGAAATTTGTAAGACCAAACACGCAAAACAGAAAAATCATCTCCGCAAGGTCAATGACGCCCATCTGCAGACAATGCAGCATGGGTTTTTCTTATCAGGAGCAAGTTATGAAGGAAACGACTCAATATCTGGCCATCGATCAGGTTGCAGCAGAGCTGAAAACCACCGAGCTTAATGTTCTGATGCACATCAAACGCGGTCTGCTCAGCGGCCAGGAGCAAGATGGTCGCTGGTTTATTGCCGCCGACAGCTTGCAGGCATTTCTTGCCAGCTCCGGCCACAAAAAGAGCGATGTCATCGTCTGTAAAAGTCACGGTTGCGGATCGGGCTGCGGCTCCTGCGGCTGAACCGACGGTATTGGGCGGGCGCTTTTTAACCGCCCGTCAATCCCGGCCAAGGAAGGAAAACATGGGAATTGAAATCAAACCCTCAGACCTGTATCACAAATATCTGCGTAAAAAAGAGACACGGGATGATCAAAAATTCACCGGTAAGCCAGATCCGCGCCCTTTTGACCGGGACGACCTGTACGAGGTGATCCCCATGTTCGAGGCGGTCATGGATGAAATCGGCAGCCAGGACGGGCTGATTTTGGAGAAGCTGGAGGAGATCATGATCTTCGAAATGCCGGGCTTCATTGCCAGCCGCGAAGACGTCTTCGATTTCCTGGTCTCCGTTGCCCGGGAACGGAGGAGCTAAATGCCCCGCTTTCAGGAAATAAGCGGCGATCTGTGGGACTACCACCGGGACGGCGCCGTCGTTGCCATTACCGTCGGCGGGTTGCTCAACAAAAATGGACTCTGTGCCATGCCGCGAGGCTGCGCCCGGCAGGCCGCAGAGCGCTTTCCCAGCCTACCCTATACCCTGGGTGAGCAAATCAGGCGTTTCGGCCTGCACGTGTTTGACCTGGGGCAGCGGATTGTCTCGTTTCCGGTGGAGAACAGCCCCTACGACATGCCGGAGTTAAAGATCATCGAACAATCCTGCCGAGAACTGGTCGAACTCTGCGATTACAAAGGCTGGCCTGAAATTATCGTCCCCAGACCGGGCTGTGGCCAGGGAGGCCTGTCCTGGCAGGAGGTGGCGCCGCTGCTGAAAAAATACTTTGATGATCGTTTTTTCATCATATCCTCAGGAGAAAAAACATGAAAAGAGCCAAACCGGGCGACATGGTCGCCGTGCACTACATAGGGACCCTTGACAACGGTCGAATCTTCGACAGCCGTGACGATGATGATCCGTTGACCATTACCCTTGGCCAGCAGGAAGTTTTTCCGGCGCTGGAAACTGAGATCATCGGCATGAAAGAGGGGCAGGTCAAAAATATCATTATCCCGGCCGAACAGGCTTATGGCCCGCGCCGGCAGGAGAATATTCTCCAGTTGGATAAAAAAGCTTTCCCGGCGGACAAAGAGCTGGCGGTCGGCCGCAAGCTGAACATCGAATTTGCCGACGGTGCGGCACGTACCATGATGATCACCGCTCTTGGGGAAGAAACTGTCACCCTCGACGGCAATCATGTTCTGGCCGGGCTTGAACTAACCTTTGCCCTGAAGCTGGCGGAGATTATTCGTGAATCCTGACGGGTTGTTGCCACGATCCGGCGCCTGCTGGATTTGCGGCCCTTCTCTGCGGTTGCAAACCAGCCCAGGCCCCTTATCCGACAAAAAAGATAAGGTATTTCATATGCTTAGATTCCTTGCAAAGGCCTGCAGCTGATGCTCATTTTCTGTGCACAGACGGTTGCAGCGGCCGCTTATTTTTCTCGACCAGGCCATAACAGACAGCGCGCTTGATTTACTAGATCACACAAAAACAATGAGTTAGCCGAATTATTGCAGTTTTGGCACGGCTAATGCTTATAGAGAAAGTAAAATCGCCCAACAAGATCACGAGGTCGTGGTTCTGTTGGCAGACAGGTAATGAAGCCCAAAAAGAATACGCGACAAGATGCGGATTCGTTTTTGGGCTTTTTTGTTTTACTCCCGAAAAAGCAGCAGGCGCTTTTTCGAAGACTTCCAAGCAATTCCAGAACACCTTCACGGGCAGAGCCGCCCGCAAATCAAGACATTGGCAACAGGACCCAACAGGCACCTGCAACTTAATAAATCAGGCCTGGTTGACTGAATGCGCAGACAACATCAATGGAGATGCCGCCATAACTGCATTCGGTCAATCAGCCTTAACCTGGTGGACAACAGTCCACCGCAAAACCATTCCAGGAGGAAACTAAAATGGCAGAAAAGAAAATGAGGCAAATCGCTATCTACGGCAAAGGCGGCATCGGTAAATCCACAACCACACAGAATACTGTGGCCGGTCTTGCTGCCCTGGGCAAAAAAGTCATGATCGTCGGCTGTGATCCGAAGGCGGATTCCACCCGTTTGATCCTGCACGCTAAAGCCCAGGAAACCGTCATGGACAAAGTCCGCGAACTCGGAACCGTCGAAGATCTCGAGCTTGATGACGTTTTGCGGGTGGGCTACGCCGATATCAAATGCGTTGAGTCCGGCGGTCCGGAACCAGGCGTCGGCTGTGCCGGTCGTGGTGTTATCACCGCAATCAACTTCCTCGAAGAAGAAGGAGCTTATACCCCGGATCTTGATTTCGTTTTCTACGACGTCCTTGGTGACGTTGTCTGCGGTGGCTTCGCTATGCCGATCCGCGAAAACAAGGCCCAGGAGATCTACATCGTTGTGTCCGGCGAAATGATGGCCATGTACGCCGCCAACAACATTTCCAAAGGGATCGTGAAGTATGCAGCATCCGGTAGCGTGCGGCTGGCTGGTCTGATCTGTAACAGTCGTAACACTGATCGCGAAGCCGACCTGATCGAAGCCCTTGCTGCAAAACTCGGCACCACCATGATCCACTTCGTGCCACGTGATAACCAGGTTCAACGTGCCGAGCTGCGCCGGATGACCGTTATCGAATACTCTCCGGAGCATCCCCAGGCTGAAGAGTATCGGACTCTGGCCCGGAAAATTTCCGAGAACACCAACTTTGTTGTTCCGACCCCCATCGACATGGACGAACTCGAAGCTCTGCTGATGGAATTCGGTATCATGGAAGCAGAAGACGAAACAGTCGTCGGGGTTGCCGAAGGCGCTTAATTTCATTGACACATCAGAAGTCAGGCCGAGCAGTTAAACAGTGAAGGCTGACCTGTCCTGGCTTCTGAATTCCAACCGTTTGAAGGAGCAACAAATGGCTGAAAGAAAGCCCATCGCGGGCATTACAAAAGAGAGAACCGAGGAGCTGATCGCCGAAACGCTCTCGGCTATGCCTGAAAAGGCTCAGAAAAAACGTGCCCCTCACTTAGGAGCCAATGAACCATCAGTTTCCAGCTGTGCGGTTAAATCGAATAAGAAGGTCGTTCCTGGCGTCATGAGTCAGCGGGGCTGTGCCTATGCCGGTGCCAAAGGGGTGGTCTGGGGACCGATTCGTGACGTTGTGCACGTCTCCCACGGTCCCATTGGCTGCGGCGTTTACAGCTGGGGAACACGTCGGAATCTGATGCAGGGAATCCCCGGGGTGACCTGTTTCCCCCTCGATTTCACTTCGGACTTCCAGGAAAAAGACATCGTTTACGGTGGCGACAAAAAACTGGAAAAACTGCTGCGTGAAGCAGACGAACTGTTCCCGCTTTGTAAAGGCCTTTCAGTGTTGTCGGAGTGCCCGGTCGGCCTGATCGGCGACGACATCAATGCCGTCACCAAAAAGATGGAAAAAGAACTCGGCAAGCTGGTGATCCCCTGTAACTGTGAAGGTTTCCGCGGCGTCAGCCAGTCCTTGGGACACCATATTTCCAACGACTCGATCCGTGACTTCGTCATCGGTAAACGGGAATTTCTTGACGCCCCAGGCCCTTACGATATCGCCCTGATCGGCGACTACAATATCGGCGGCGATGTCTGGGCAGCCAAACCGATCCTTGAAGAGATGGGCCTCAACGTCAAGTCGATCTGGACCGGTGATGGCGAGATTGAAAAAATTGCTTCGACTTACCAGGTCAAACTGAACGTCATCCACTGTTACCGGTCCATGAACTACATGTGTAAGGTCATGGAAGAAAAATGGGGCATCCCATGGATCGAATACAACTTCTTCGGACCGACCAAGATCGCTGAAAGTATTCGCGCGATTGCCGCCCGCTTTGATGACACCATCAAGGAAAAAGGCGAGCAGGTCATTGCCAAGTACAGCGGCATGGCTCAGGCCGTGATCGATGAGTACAAACCGCGCCTGGAAGGTAAAACCGCCATGTTGTTCGTCGGTGGGCTGCGCCCCCGTCACACCGTCGGTGCCTATGAAGATCTCGGCATCCAGATCACCGGCACCGGGTATGAGTTCGCTCACCAGGACGACTATGATCGGACCGCTCCCGAGATGGCGAAAGGAACTTTGATCTATGATGACGTCTCTGAGTTTGAGCTGGAAAAGTTTGTCGAAGAATTCAAACCGGACCTGGTCGGCAGTGGAATCAAGGAGAAGTACGTCTTTCAAAAAGCCGGCATCCCCTTCCGCCAGATGCACAGCTGGGATTATTCCGGTCCTTATCACGGTTACGAAGGGTTCAAAATCTTTGCCCGTGACATCGACATGGCGATCAATTCGCCTACGTGGGATTTAGTCAAGAGTCCTTTTTAACCATATATTTGAGAACCACACAGCAACAGAGAGCACTGCCGAGTCACGCGCCCGATGGCCGAACCGGTGAAACAGGAGAAATGTGCCCTCCCCCCAAAGGGGTGGGCGGCACATCATTCTGTATCTCAACGCAACTGTGGTGACGATAAAGGAGTTTATCGCCATGAGCGAAGTAGCAGTTAGACCATTGACCGAACATTCTCCGGAAGAGATCGAGCGTGTCAAAAACTGGATCAACACCGAAGAGTACAAAGAGAAAAACTTTGCCCGCGAAGCGTTAGTGATCAACCCGGCCCATGCCTGCCAGCCCCTTGGCGCACAGATGGTTGCTCACGGATTTGAAGGCTCCCTGCCGTTTGTTCACGGCTCCCAGGGGTGTGCCTCTTACTTCCGCAGTACCTTCAGCCGCCATTTCCGCGAGCCGGCCGCCGCAACCGCCGACGCCATGACCGAGGACGGCGCTGTGTTCGGTGGCCAGAACAACCTCCACGAAGGACTGGAGAACGCATATACCCTGTATAAGCCAAAACTGATGCCGATCTACACCACCTGTATGCCGGAGGTTATTGGTGATGACTTGAATGCGTTTATCAGAAACGCCAAAAACAAGGGGGTAATTCCCGAAGACTTGCCGACCCCATATGCCAACACTCCGAGTTTCAACGGGACCCACATTCATGGCTACGACAGCATGTTGAATGCCATCCTGAAATACCTGACCGAAGGGCAAAAAGTCGAAGGCAAATGTACCGGCAAGTTGAACCTGATTCCCGGTTTTGACGGCAACACCGGCAACCTGCGCGAGTACAAGAAGTACCTCGAAGCCATGGATATTCCCTATACCATGATGGCTGATATCACCGATGTCTTTGATTCGGTTTGTGATGGTGAGTATCGCATGTACCCCGGCGGCACTAAACTTGAAGACGCCGCTGAATCAATCAATGGAAAAGCAACTATTTCATTGATGAAGTGGAGCACGACCAACACCATGCGCATGATTGAGTCTGAATTTTCCGGTGAAAAAGTGATTATGCCGCTGCCGATGGGAATCAAAAAGACCGATGCGTTCCTGATGAAACTCAGCGAACTCTTCGATAAGCCGATTCCGCAATCCTTAAAGGATGAACGCGGTCGCGCAGTCGATGCCATGACCGATGCCCATCAGTACATCCACGGTAAAAAGTTTGCCGTTGCCGGCGACCCGGATTACCTGCTCGGCATCGTCTCCTTCCTGCTCGAAATGGGAGCTATCCCGTACCATATCGTCTGTTCCCGTTCGAACAAGAAATTTGCCAAGGAAATGCAGGCACTGCTTGACACCTCGCCGCTGTACGGCAGCCAGGGCAGCGTCCACGTCAACAAAGACCTCTGGCACATGCGCAGCCTGTGCATGACTGATCCGGTTGACGCCATCATTGGCGATACCCACTGCAAATGGGTTGCTCGTGACGCCAAGATTCCGCACTTCCGCATCGGCTTCCCGGTCATGGACCGGGTCAATATCCACCGGACCCCGGTGATCGGCTATCAGGGCGCCATCAACTTCCTGACCGTGATCGCCAACAAGTTTCTGGATATCAAAGACGAAACCTGTGAAGACCAGTGGTTTGAAATGATGCGTTAAAAACCGCCCGGCGGGCAGAGAGCCTCTGCCCGTCGGCCTTCGGGTGCTCAGAATAAGATGGGACGAAAAATGATTCGGACCAGAAAGCTTCAGCTCATAGATCAGAAACGGGAACGAGGTGAGTACATGAAAGTTGCATTTGCAAGCACGGATAAGATTCATATTGATGAACACTTCGGCCGTGCGGAACAGTTTTACATCTGGGATATCAGCTCCGACAGCGCCGAATTCAACGGGATTGTCCAGGTCAAAAGCGAAGGTGACGACGAAGCGGACCGGATCGAGGCACGCTGCAGCGGTCTGGAAGAATGTGCTCTCGTCTATGTCGCTGAAATCGGCGGTCCGGCCGCCGCACGCCTGGTCGCCAAAAAAATTCATCCGCTGAAAAGCAAGGACCGCGCACCAATCCAGGAAACTGTGACCAAGCTGCAGGAAGTTTTACAGGGCAACCCACCCCCCTGGCTGAGAAAAGCCATGCTGAAAAATTAGACCGTCTGATAGCAAAGAAAAAATCAACCCAATAGACCCAAAATATTATTTTAAAAGGAGAACAAGATGGCCTTATTGACTGGGAAAACCAGAGGGGGAGCAGACTGGACCCCGACCTTTGCGAATGCAATCGATCCGGAGAAATGCATCGGCTGCGGCCGCTGCTATAAAGCCTGCTCACGCAATGTCCTTGGCCCGGAAGACATTGAAGATGAAGAAAATTACAGTACCCGGATGGTCATGACCATTGCCAACCCCGACAATTGTATCGGCTGTGCCGGCTGTGGCGTCACCTGTCCCAAGAAGTGCTTCAGCTTTATCACGCTGGAAGCCTGAAGACCGATAGAAGATGCGCATTGCCGTCGCCTCAAAATCAGCCGTCACCGTCGACCAGCACTTCGGTCATGCTCAGCGCTTCCTGATTTACGATTATACGGAAGGGATCATTGAGCAACTGGCTGAAGTCGAGGTCGAAAAGTACTGCTCCTACGATCCGGACAACCCCTTTCGCCACCGACAGTTCGGCGGAATTCTCAGTGCTCTGGAAGGCTGTCAGGCCGTGGTGACGGCACAGATAGGAGAAATGCCCAAAAAGGAGCTGCTCAAAGCAGGGATTGTCCCGGTCAGCACCTCCGCAGCCATCGCGGATGCGTTGAAGATGGCTTATGAGATTGTCAACTCCGGGATCCTGGCACGGATCAAAAAATAACCCGGGATCTTGGCTATGCCTTTATTTTATTAAAGCCGCTCATTTTTTAAGCTGCTATTGCCTCTGGCAAGGGTAACACGTGATCCTGAGGTGCGCGTGTTACCCACTTTTTTTGAACTGTCCATGGCACATTGTATGCATATTAAAAACTTGAATAAATGAGCAGACAGTAAAATTTTCCAGACATAATGATGTGTCAAAAAGAAAAGGCAATGAAGCCCTGGGCGACGACAGTCGTGCAGGGCTTTTTTTATCAGCAACGGTGCTTGATCCACAACCACACGTTATGACAGGAGAACCGTTATGGCAAGCACTTGCCCGATGATGAAAATGAAGAGACAGTCAGACCACCCCTGTTTCGGCGGCGATCACAACAAAGCCGGCCGGATCCACCTGCCGGTCGCGCCCGGGTGTAATATCAAATGCGGGTTCTGTGAGCGCAAATTCGATTGCGCCAATGAAAGCCGCCCGGGTATCACCAGCCGTGTCCTGACCCCGGAGCAAGGTGTCGAACGCGTGCGGTTGGTGCAGCGCCACATGGCCGCCCAGAACGGACCGCAACTAAAAGTCGTCGGCATTGCCGGCCCTGGTGATCCATTGGCCAATCCGAAGACCTTCGAAACTTTCGAACTGGTCCGCCAGGCTTTTCCTGACATGACCCTGTGCCTGTCCACCAACGGCCTGCGGCTGCCCGAAAATATCGAACGGATCGCGGCGCTTGGAATTCACAGCCTGACCGTCACTATCAACGCCTTAAGCGCCGAAACCGGAGCCAAGGTCTATGAATGGATCAAATACGATCGGCTCAAACTGAGCGGGGGCGAAGGTGCGGCTTTTCTGCTGCAAAAACAGCTGGAAGGCGTGCGTCTGGCCGCCAAGGCCGGGCTGATGGTCAAGGTCAACCATGTCTACATCCCTGGTGTCAATGACCATGAAACCCTCGATCTGGCCGTCAAAATCAGGGAACTCGGCGCAGACATGATGAACATCATGCCGGTGATCCCCATCGGCCTGTTCAAGGATGTCGAGCCACCTTCCGATTTGACCATGGAGATGGTCCGCAACCAGGCTGAATTGATCCTTTCCCAGGCCCGCCACTGCAAACAATGCCGCGCTGATGCCGCTGGCTTGATTGGCAAGGATATCGACCTGGAAAAACTTGAAGCCAGCCAACTGGCCAGCTGAGCAAAATCACCAGACAATGAATGACCAAGCGGTAGGCTGCAACAGCGAGCCTACCGCTTTTTTCTTTTCAAACCCAACACCCTATTGTAAATTTCGATAGACAACTACCGTAACCTGCCACCTCAACCCTCTTTTATCAGGAGACCATCATGCAGATCGATTGGGCTTATCTTCGCAAAGGCTGAACCTCCTGTCAGAAAGCTCAGGAGTTTCTTGAGCAGGAAAACATTGCTATCGAGCAAACCATCGATGCCCGTAAAATACGCATGGACGACGACGCTGCCTGGGATTTACTCAAACAGGCCGAGCAGATTATCGTCGCCAAGGGCAAAAAAGTTCAGACTTTTGCGGATCCGGCTGAGAACAGGGACGAAGTGCTGCGCCAGGTGATGGGACCGAGCGGGAATCTACGCGCGCCGACCCTGCGCAGGGGAGATCGGTTTCTGATCGGTTTCCACGACCAGGCTTATGAGGAGTGGCTGAGGTAAAACGGGGTGGGCGTCGGCAGGCTGACGAAAAACAGCCTGCCGAGTTTGCTGAACAGCTGCATGAAACTGAACTCAGGGCGTGGCCGCCAGCTCTTTTAACCAGCTGATTTCATCCGGAACCAGTTCCTTGCCAAAACCGCTGCCGATATTAATGGCCCAGTTCAGCCCGGCAGGGGTAAATCCGGCCAACGCGGCTCCGGAGAGAATGGCAAAGGACAACTCTTTTTTACCCCAGGCCGTGAGTCGTTCCTCACTGTCAAACAACATCAGATAGGGTTTTCCTTCGGCCTCAACCAGCAATGGCGTAACCGCTTCCGGCTGGGACGCTCCGGGTTGAGTGGCCGCCGAGTCCAGCGGCACATAAAAATCCGTGGCCAGGACCAACCGATAGTATTGCTCCTGCTCATTATCGTCTGCGATATATTTTTCCAGGGCCTCGTCCAACGGGCTCATAAATCATGTCCTTTCTCTGTCAACATCAGCCGGCCTGGCCCTTGTTGTCGACGCAGGGGCAATTTTTCAGATCCTGCTCGCCGACCACATCAAGGTTCAAGCCGATCCAGTTATGCACCTGCGCGACATCAAACCCGGCCAGACAGTCCCCACCAACCTGCAACAACGGCCTGACAATATACAACGGCTCTCTGATCATCAGGTCCAAGGCTTCGGCGGGCGCGATCGATTCAGGGTTGAATTGACCGGACTTGATCTGGGGATGGGTCGGATTGAACCACTCCCGCACCGGGCGCGTTCCAAAAAACTCACGGAGCCGTGCAGCGGACCAATTCTCAGCGAGCAGATCTCGCACCTCCAGAGTATGCCCCGACGCGTCCAGAATTTCTTTTTGTTTGCGGTTGCCCGAACAGCCGGGCTTCTCCCAAAAAATAATGTGGGCCATTGGTTACTCCATCACTGCAAAACGGGTTCTTCTTCATCAACAAAACAGAGGGAATAATCGCTACAGTCACCGCAATTGGGATTTTTGCAGAGAATGCCCCCGTTCAATTCACAGACCTGTTTGAAGAAGAACCGCTTCCAGCGCATATTGTTGTGATTGGCAGCAGCCAGTCTGGGTAGGTGCCGTTGGATCGCAGCCGACAACTGAGAGCGTTGAAAAAAGCCCATGGCCACCCATAAATGCCCTGGATAGGAGGCTCTGGCCGCTAAAATACGCACCAGCAACTCGCCGGCCTGCCGTTCCTGGACGGAAGCCTCGGTATCAAGATAGCCTTGTAACAGGGTCTGCACATCCGCGTTGATGTCCGGCAAGGGCGGAAACTTATTGGGCCGATAGCGCTCCAGCAAGGTTTTGTCGAAACTTGGGAAAAAGGGTTGTCAGAATCCGCTCCGTGGCCCGTTCATCCAGCCCCAGGGCCGGGTAGAGCGGCCAAGCATCCTGACTGGCCACGGTCAGCAGGCAGGCAAACATCTGCCGATCCTCGATCTCCGGTTGTGACAAAGCCGGAACGCTGGCGGCCAGCAGCGCCTTGTAGAGCGGATCGGTCTTTTGTACCCGAGGGGTACCATCGGGCACTTCAGGAACCAGTTGCACAGCGACCGGCCGCGCCGCATCCAGGGCACTGGCAACCGCAGCGTGGAGGGCTTCACTGGCCAATTCAGCACAGTAGGTTCGCTCGGCCGGCAGGCTGTAATTGAGGCGCTGATTGATCGCCGCACTGGTCACCCCCGGCGATATCCTGAAGCTTGCGCCCTTCGCACAGTTCCGCGGCGGCAGCACAGGCCGCAATGGTATAACCGCAGCCGAACACTTGAAAGCGCACTTTCTGGATCCGTTCGCGGTGCACCTGCAAAGTAAACCGCACCGCCAGCCGATTGCCGACGTTACCGCCGTCAAGACCGGTTTCGCCGATCCCATCGGGCTGTTCAATAAATCCCACATGACTCGGATCATTCACATATTTCAGGAGATTGTCGGAATATTCATTCATCATGGGTATCCCACCTCGGTTAAGCGCTCTGTTTCATTTGCGCAGCAATCCGTTGCTGTTGTTCTTCATGCATTTGGCTGGCGCTATTGGCGATCTCAAACAGGAAGTAGGCTCCCCCCTCATAGAGAATGTCGTTTTTCAGGGGATTGCCGACCTGTTCCCAATTGGGAAAGCCGCGCATCACGGTTTTCTTCCAAAACGGTGGGCCAGCGCCTCGGTATGACAGTTGCCGATGATCAAATCGTAGGCGTCGCTCATTTTTTCAGCATCTTCCAGGTCACCAACGATAATTTTTCGGCGACGATTTCGTTCAGCACCGGCGAATCCACGGTAGCCACCGCCAGGGCAACGGTGCCGCCGGCTTCGCTGAGGGAGGCAGATAAAGCCACCAGATGATCAGGCTCACCGACAACCAGAAAACGTGTCTGGCCAAGGGCAAAATGACTGTCGAGCATGGCATCCTGCAGCCGCTTGCGCCAGCGTTCCAGCACCGCACCAGGGAGGTCCCGCTTGCTGACTTCGAGCAGCCAGGCCACCAGGGCATCGGTCCCGACCAGGCCGCTGACATGGTTGAAATGCTGATGGCGGATCGCCGGATTCTTTTTCTGCAAGATTGCCGCGACCCCTTTGACCGAATGCCCAACCGTCACCACGTAAGCGGCATCCGCCAGTTGCTTAAGCTCTTCGACTTGCACGCCACCGCTGCTCAATGATGCCTGTTTCTCCCCCAAAATGGCCATCCAGCGAGGTGGACAGGTCCGGCACCGCCACGACCGTGAAACCAAAACCGGCTATGAGATCCTTCAGTTTTTCGACCTCAATCGGCTGCATGCTGACATGAGGGATCAGCACCACCTTGCCGGCATCGATCTCGCTTCGCGGTTCGGTGAGCTGATCGATCAGCGCCTTGGCAGTAAGCGCCCAGCCGCTTTCCAAGCCACCTTCATAGTCCGGGGTATTCACATAAACCAGGGGGCAATCGATCTGCCGGGCGACGCCGCGAATGTCATCCCCTTTGGTTTCCGGCAGGCCAGTGGTGTGGAGCCCGATCAGTTTGGGACTGACCTTGCTGTTGATGTTCTTTATCGATTCGACAATGCTGTAATCGCCACCATCAAGAATGGCGGTCACATCCGTGACGGCAGTGGTCTGCAGAGCGATCGGCTCACTGAAATGGCGGGTAAAATAGACTTTGGTAAAACTTGCGCAGCCCTGCCCCCCATGCATCAGCGGCATGCAGCAGTCAACCCCGAGAAAGGCCAGGGTCGCGCCCATCGGCTGAGACAGTTTGTGCGGATTGACCTGCAACGGCTTGACCGATTTGCGAATTACTTCTCCCATGGGGCTTTCCTTCCCACCAGTGCGAAGACTGGGTTCTGCAGCGAGTTTTTAAGATCTTCAGCCAGGGTCAGCAGACCGTTGTAAGCGCCATAGCTTTTCTTTTTCTCCTGATTGACATCGGTAAAGGCGATGCGCTTTTTGATCGCGGTATACAGGGAGCGCCCTCCGGCGAGGAGCAGATCGGCTCCTGTTTCGTCGATGATTTTGGCCTGCTGAGTCGCCGGTGAAGTCATCAGCACACCCTTTTTTCCAAGATATTCCTGGGCTTTGGCCTTATCGTCCTCAGTCGATTTACGGACCGAAGTCGCCACCACCTCAATCCCCAGGTCCTGCAACGCCGAAGCGATGGACCAGGCCTTGTTCCCCCCGGTATTCAGCACCGCCTTCTTGCCTGCAAACACCTGGCGGTATGGGGCCAGTCGCTCTTCCAGCCGGGCTTCTTCGCGGGCGATGAGCTGGCGCGTCCGTTCGATCAGCGCGGCATCGCCCAGGGCTTCCGCAATGGCCATAATGCTATTGGAGGTATCGCGTTTGCCGTAAAAAGAGCAGGAGATCCAGGGAATACCATACTGTTCCTGCATCCTGCGAGTCAGGGAAACCAGGGCTTTGGCGCAGACAAGCACATTCAGCCGGGCACGGTGGGCGGTGCGAATCTGGCTGATTCGCCCGTCTCCGCTCAGGGTCGAGAGGACCCGGATTCCCAGTTCATCCAACAGGGGTTTGTACTGCCACATATCGCCGGTGACATTGTGATCGCCGATCAGATTGATATCGAAGGGCGTGGTTTCTTCGGGCTCCAGAGTTCCGACCAGATGCCTCAGAACCGCCTCCCCGGCCAACCGGCTGCCCAGGTTCTTGCTGCCGACAAACCCGGGGGCGTGAACCGGAACACAGGGAATACCATGTTGTGCGGAAGCCTGCTTGCAGACCAGGTCGAGGTCGTCACCG
>CAXXJU010000028.1:0-24569 GCA_963668145.2 Geopsychrobacteraceae bacterium | reverse complement strand
TAAAAAAAAAGCCCATAGCGATCTACTGGCTGAACACTATGGGCGAGGGTTCTATGAAAACGATGAAAAAACTGTAACCCGTCGCGCGATTTGGCACTAATTGACGGTCGATTTGGCACTAACGTTTTTGAAGTTTTTCATGGTTATTTCTGGTTTTGTTGGGGTTCAAAAACGGCTAGTTTTTGGCGCAGGTCTTTGATGGTTTCAATCTGCCTCATAGCCACCGAAACAGGGCCTGGAATTGACCCTGTTTTTGCCTCATGGCGTTGGTATGTTCGGTAGTCAGATTCAATGGCTTGAGATGCAGCTTTTATGGCTCCTTTTCGGTCACCAAAAAGTTTAATTCTAAGCGCTTTCAAATCCCGACCTGTCATGCCATACCCCCTTTCTATTTATGTCAATTTGACATCTAACGCACGGCACGGAAAGACAAAATCAAACATCAGGCCTCCGTATTTGCGATCTGCGGAGACTTCACACACACGCCCCGCCATTCCTATGCGGGACATCGGCTTTTTTTTGGTCTTTTGTGGCCTTATATGAGGTTTTCAAAGAGCTTTTAAATTGAGCTTAAAATGTCATTGAAACGATCCAAATATCGAGCCTTGCCAGATTGATCCTGGTTGCGATGGATTAATATATTCATCTGCTCCAATATCCACTGAGCCAACGCGCGTCACGCCGTCAAAATCATTTGTCAACCCGGATACCGTCACCCCCTGATCAACAACACTCGCAATGCTGCTGGCCAGGTGCAAATCACCAGTCGCAACGCTTATAAACCACGCCGATTGAGCATCTGTCACATTGTTGCTCTTGTTCACGGTCGGCCCGTTGATCTCGCCGATCATTTTATTGGTCAGATTGTTGGTGAGCGTGGCCGTGGTCGTTGCGTCCCTAATCTCGATTGCTGCGTAATAGCCGTTAGTCGGATCGATCCACACGGTATTGTTGTAGACCATAGTTCCCTGTGAATCCTGCACATCAATACCGACATCCGGGAACGCCCCCAGTCCTGTGCTGGTGATCATGTTGTTGCGGATTGTGGCAACACCTGAGTTTTTCCAGATCCCAATGCCCCGGTCACAATCAATGATCTGGTTGCGCTCGATGATGTTTGAGCCTGTATAATCGGTATTCGACCACAAATGCACGGCATGTTCGGCCACAGATCCGGATGGACTGCGGATATTTCTGAAAACATTATTCTGAATCAGCCACCCGTCCGGATTGTGGGCATCAATCCCGCCAATATAATAATTTAAAGCGGGAGGCGAGGTCAGTTCAAAGAGGCTGTTTTTGACGGTAACATTGCTCGTTCCGGTTTGTACCAATGGCCCCTTTTATAAACTGCTCATAACAGTCAAAAATTCTTACATTATCAATTGTGGTGCCGTTTCCTGAGCCATCACCATTAAAGAAAATCGCATGCCATCCTACTCGGCCAACGGTCAAATCCTTGATCGTGGTGTTCTGGCCATAAGCCCCTTGCGGAAAATAGAATATTGACTTGATCGTCGCGCTATCCGACATAGCATCACCACGAATCACCACATCAGATCTATTTCCAGCTGCCCCGCGAATCGTCAAGTTATCCACATCAATCGACAGCGCGGTTGTATCCAGGGTGTACGTCCCGGACGCAATGACAATATCGTCACCGTCCTGCTCACTGGAAAACGCTGCATACAGTTCACTCAGGTTTGACACATTGACCGTCCGACCAACACCGGAACAGTCAGTAGTCAACTGGTCATTGGTGTCATTGCAATCAACCCCGGTCAGACCGGACAGCAGAGCATAATTGCCACCAGGATCAGAGGCATAACTGCCGCACGAACCTGACAAATAATATCCATCCCCATCAGCATCAACACAGTATGTCTGTGTTCCAGATAAATCAGCAACCTGGTAAACATCAATCACCTTTGTTGCACAACACCCCAGGTCTCTGGCAACATAGACCATTCTAGTCGCGTCGTCGTACGCTAGAGCTGAGTAATAGTAGCTGTCGCAAGCACCTGTGGCGTTTGGAGCGGCCCATTCTTCATAAGGAACGACATCATGGTATGCCTGTTGAGAGTTTTTGACCTCAACCAATTCATTTAGATCAAAAGCCATGATGTTACGATTATATGGATAACTGTGCTCTGCTTGAGCCCCTGGGTTACATGGATCTGTGCACCCTGTCCCATAACAAGACGTCGGTCCGTGACGATAGAAAAACAGGGCCGACCTTGTCCCGCTTGGAATGATCATCCCCGCATTTTGCTGATCTGATCGAGTCCAGTAATCGCTAGTGACTCCTGAGTCTGGTAAAATATTGAGAATATTCGTTGTCCCATCAGCACTATATGGATACAGCATTAACGGAGTCGCTGGTATGGGGTTTATTCCGTCGACATCAGCAGGATCAAAGGTGAACAATGTAGGCCCATTAGATCCCTGGTTAATAATCGACATATTGGAGTTTCCAGCAAAAACAGACCCCCCTAAGAGTGATTGCCATTCTGTCGGTATATGGCCCATCCATCCATTAGTATATTGAGCAGACCCACTTGGATACATTCTGGTAATTCCAGAAAACGAACTCAAAGACGTATCTGAATAAAGGTGGGTATACCCTCCTGAAGCATTGTTAACATAGAAGCACTTTTTGGAAATGATAACTTTCCCGTCCTTTTCGAGAATGCCAGCTATTTCCTGTCGCTCACCACCACAATCCAGGCTTATGCTGGCTGACACAGATTGAAGTGATACAACGCTAGTTGCAGTTCCTCCAATCGAAGGGATCGACACTTTACCTATGCTCGGCGTTGTTGTGTACGCTCCGACATAAAGGTAGTTTCCGTCCTCAGAAAGCCCCAATCCTCTGACCTCCTGAGCAGTGTAATTGCTTGGAAGATTAAACGACCCAACATACGTTACATCCCCTGCATGCAGAAGAGGGTTAGTTGTTGCGTCAGCAAAGACAAGAGACGGTAACAGCCACAGAACCAATAGTAATATAAAATTTTGCATAGTTATTGCCACGCCGTGTAAATTTGCAGGTCGTCAATATAGAGATTTTCGTTATGCCCGAATTCCGTTCCTACATGAATATAAGCGGGTGAATTACCCCAAGAAGAAAGGACTGTAGTGCTGGTTACCGCAGTCTCGCCGTTAACTGAGATATAAAGAGAATCCTCTCCCGACGTACCCTGTCTCCACTTTGCAATAACGCTGTATTTTGTCCCAGTAGAAAGAGCAACCGCTGATGTCACAGTGACTGTAGTTTGTCCCTCAACACGGTAATCAAGTGCGAGGTGGCCAGTAGTATCTACTTGTAGAATAACTGCGGTGTTAGCATCAAAACGACCGTATACCACACGTTGATCTGATAACCCACCAAACCACACATCACCAGTTATTGTCCCAGCAGCCTCATTGAATATATCCCTGCTAGAAACAGTCAACTTAGCGTTTTCATACGTTGCATTAATTTGCAAAGAGCTCGACCCACTTGTTTTATAAGTACTTGACAGAGTTGGTGATTCGTTAAGGACCGCAGTCGTGGTACCAGCAGAGCATCCTCCTCCTGCTGTAATATCAGTGGTGCTTTCCATCGGCCAGTACAACACCCTATCCCCGGTACAGGTGATGGCTGAACTCTGGGTACTGTTATTTGTCACACTAGCAGACGTTATCGCCTGTAAATCATCTCCACCAGAATTTTCTATACTGTCAGCAGTACCATCAAAATCCAGGTCAACAGTTTCTCCACTCTCAATGGTAGAGCCTGCCGTATACACCCAGGTTGCAGTCCCGTCACCACTGGAATATGTCAAAGAGATATTGTTTCCAGTGGTCGATGCATCAAGATCAAGTTGTGAATCCGCATATCCTGACCCTTGCGATACTGATTCCGACCAGCCAAGCGTTAGTGTTGTACCATCAGTTCCGATCGCTGCACTGGATAGGGTTGGGTAAGATGCTGGAGCCGGGTTGCTCCAATCTGTCAACGCAGTCCTATTCCAGTTGCCACTGGCGACACAATCAAATCGGTAGGACTCGGTTAGTGAATATTGACCAGCGGTACACGCCTCATCGCTGTATGTCGGTGGAGTGGCAACATACCCGGCACCAGCTGCCGTGTCATCCACCTCACAGGATACCGTGCCGTCCACAGCAATCGCTCGTATCGACTGCCCTTCTGGGCACGATGCAGACACCCGCCGCTGCGTGTATGTCGAGTCAATTGCAACTGTTGCGTCGCCGGTATCGCCACCGGTCACAGAAACCCCTGATCCGGCCAATACGGCAGTTATGTCACCACTACCCCCGCCGGTGATTGGTGCCCATGCCGAACCGTTATAAATCTGCAGCGCCATTGATCCGTCGACATACATATCGCCGATAGAAGGGATGAAAGAAATTGCCCCGGAATTGTAAATATTGGCTCTGTGATAACCATCACCCAGGGTGCTGTTGAAAGCCGGGCCGGACAATGCCCCGGTCAAAACCCCGCCGGAACTGTTGACCTTTGCATCCAGGGCCGCCTGCTGCGCGGTGCTGACCGGCTTTGCCAAGTCGGCAGTATTGTCGACATTGCCCAGGCCGATGTCGGCGGCCGTGGCCGGGATAGTCGGTTTATTGCTCAAATCAGCATAACTGCCGGACGTGGCCACAGCGGACAGATCGGCGCTGTTCGCCTTCTGGTTCAGCGCAGCCTGCTGCGCTGTGCTGATCGGCTTTGCCAGGTCGGCGGTATTGTCGACATTGCCCAGGCCGATATCTGCGGCCGTGGCCGGGATGGTCGGCTTATTGCTCAAATCAGCATAACTGCCGGACGTGGCCACAGCGGACAGATCGGCGCTGTTCGCCTTCTGGTTCAGCGCAGCCTGCTGCGCTGTGCTGATCGGCTTTGCCAGGTCGGCAGTATTGTCGACATTGCCCAGGCCGATGTCGGCAGCGGTGGCCGGAATGGTCGGCTTATTGCTCAGATCTGCGTAACTGCCGGACGTGGCCACGGTGGCCAAAGCGGAACTGTTGGCCTTTAGATCCAATGCCGCCTGCTGAGCGGTGCTGATCGGCTTAGCCAAGTCGGCAGTATTGTCGACATTGCCCAGGCCGATGTCGGCAGCCGTGGCCGGGATAGTCGGTTTATTGCTCAAATCAGCATAACTGCCTGACGTGGCCACGGTGGCCAAATCGGTTTTCAGGCTATATCTGGCATCAGCTGCAGCCTGGTTCAACAACCCCTCGCGGATCTTCAACAGGGAATAATGGGTTGTGCCTCCGTTGCCGGAATTTGCAGCCGGGTCCCAGCCCAAAATCACCACATCATCAGGGGCGGTGGCTTCAACGCTGTCAACGGCGGGGTCGTACCATTGCTTCTTTTCAACGGTTGCGCCAAATGCCGGAGCTACCACCAGCAGCAGCAAAATCATAATTGCTCTGATTATTCCCATGACCAAAGACCTCCGCTTTCATCGGTCAAAACTGCACCGGTTTCGTCCGTTAAATAAATGCCCGCCGGGAACGCCTGAAAATCAGGGATCTCTACCGGATCGGAGACTGGAAACAACACCTCGGCTATATCGATCTGGATCATTGCCATGCCCAATTAACTCCCAATTTGGTAATGCTGCCGCCCTTCAGCGGAGCATAGGCCCCGGTGGCGATCTCGCGGACTAAAATACGATAGAGCTGATTTGCGCCATAGGTCATTATGGCAACCGTGTCGGCATCAATTGACCAGCGCAGGTTAGCGCCATCCAGTTCCAGGTTGCCAAGATCGATCAATGTTCCGTCAGTAGACCGGACCTGCAGCTGGAAGTCATAGGGGGTTAAGTCTGCAGGGGTCTGGCCGTCAATCAACAGCGGCACGGTGCCGGTTAAATACGTGCCGCTTTCAACATCGAAATCTTCTCTTTGCATTTTTAAATCCCCTTTAACAGCCGACTAATTTCCTTTTAAAAACCAATTCAACTGTTGAATTTTTTGCATTTTTTCTTGTTTCTGATATCGTTTCCAAAACGGAGGACATCATGAAACTTTTAACTTCAATTTTTGTTCTTGTCGCTCTGGCCGGGTGCATGCAGCCCAGAGTCATCTCGGTCCATGGAGAAAGTCTGTCTATCCGTTATGACCCCATGACAACCAATCAAGAAACTGTCCTTTCCAAAGCCGAAGCTGAATGCTTATCTCTCTTCGGAAAATCTAAAGCTGTGAAAACTCTTGATGTTATGGATATGGAGTACACCAAAATCGCCAGCTTTGAATGCCAATGATTAAAACTTGGCCCCAACGCTGATATTGTTACCTACGGCCGCCCCTTCCAGCAGAATGACCCCCATCAACAGCCAACGCCGCCAGGTCTCCTCAAGCAAGTGATCCGCCGCCGCAACACCCAGCAATGCGCTACCAAAATAGAGGTCGGCTCGTTGCTTGCTGGGATGTTTACCAAGGATCGGGTTGTGCTCAACAAAGCGGCTGTGGTCCATGTTCCGCGTCTGCTGCCAATCGGCCAGCAGCAACCCGTACCCGGTGATGCGTAGCTGATTGGTGCTGCAGCTGCATAGCAGCAACGCGGCTAGGAACAACATGACGATTTTCATAGTTTCCCCCATTCTTGCGCCCACATCGTTTCAATGTCGTACTCTCCCGACGCTATGCGGGTTTGGCAAAGCGCTTCGCACGCAAAGCACCGCCGCACAAAAGCAACCGCGGCCGCATACATGTCGATAAAATCATCGTTTGACAAAACCCGGAATTCACCGTCCGCAAACTTCCAGGCCTCTTGCTCATTGCGCACCCCGGTTTGCAGGTTGATCAGCTCAGCCAACGCCGCCGCCCGGCTGTCTCGATCGGTATGCACCGGCCAATCCCTCCAGGTGGTGCCGCCGCTCTCTTTTTGCCAGCGGTAATCAGCCAACGCGGCCAGCGCCCTGGCTTGATCAAAAACCCATTCCTCCCGAGCCCAATCGTAACGATGGAAGGTGCTTGGAGCCGGAGGGGTAGAGACCCATCGCCCGCCGATCAATCGTTCAGTATCCCCATTCGGGGCTTTTTCGCCGGGGCTCATGGTGTAAAACCCCTGACCAACAGGGACAGATATCTCTACAGGGACATCAAAGGCTTTGATTCTGATCGCTCGCCGAGTGATCTCATCAAAAAAAACGTATGTGCCTGCCCCAAAAATCATTTTTTCAGCTCCGTGATCGATAAAACAGCCCCGCCATCAACATAGGAATCACCGGTGACAAAAGACTGGATATCTGCGGTGATGTCAGTATGAATGCCGTCCAGGTACACCTCGGCAATAAACGCCACAGACAGCGTCGCCCTGGTCATAGTCGCGCCCAACATCTGCCCGTGGCACACATTGGTGATGCCGCCGACTCCGCCTTCCGACAGCCAGAACGCGCCATTGATGGCCAAATATATTTTTATTGGGCTGGATAACGGACCGTTGAAATAAACGGAGCAGGATGCCGTGACCAAAACTTTTGTACCATCGGCAATCACGCCATCGACCGGTACGCCTGCAATATTATCCAGGCCACCGGTTAATTCAGTGGTGGAGGCTAACGTGTCGCTGTAGGTTCCGGTGACGGCGTAATCAGAAATATCCGGCGTATCAACCTGATCTTTTGTTGCAAGATCCCCCTGGTTGACAATGCTATCAGCAACAACTGGGTATCCGAGGACGGCCTGAGTGCCAACCCGTCCATAACTTTTTTGTTCCAACCGATTGACGGCTTTGACAATGGCCATGTAGATCAATTTTGGAGCCAGGTTCAGGAACCTGCATGACAGATTTTCAGTGTCCCTGCTATCAACCAGGTCACCACCAGAGGCCAGATACAACTCAACATGGTAATGATCGACAGGTGTGCTCGTGACCTCTGGCCAAGAGATCGTCAAACCAGGCACAATTTTACCGGCATCGTCGGTGTACGTGCTTTCCGTCAAAGTCAAGCTGGTCACCGGATCAACCGCCCACGGATTCGGCAGGGTGGTATTCGGTGCCCAGTCGCTGGTCGATTCTTCTCCATTATTCCAGGCGTATACTCCGGCCGCTGTCTCGCGCAGGGTCATGTCGATCATCAGCGCGCCATTGTCGTCAATGATCCATTCCCATTCCGTGACCCGGAACGGCTTGTTGGTCCAACCCATCCGTGTGAGTGACAGCAATACGGTATCGGATGGAATCAACTCAAACGCCCGCATCGACCAACGAGCCGTTACGGTGATCCCTTGACGAGCCTGCTCGAGAACAATTTTTGCCAGTCTCTGAGCCATGGCCGGTGAGGTAGTAAAATTAAGCTCAAGGTCTTTCCAGTTGATTTCACCACTATCCTCGGCCAGATACGTGGCATTGGTCACAGCCGGAAAATCTGTCTGCTGATAATCGTTATCAGCCGAAACATAGGTGCCCTTGACCCGATTACATGCCTCGGTGCGGCTTAATTCGGTCTGTATCGATAACGGTCCGCGCAGGTCGTTTTCGTCCAGCGACAGGGTGGGGGTTACATACGCTGCTGGCCGAATAAACCATTGCCCGCCGGAGAGCACAGCAACGCCCCCCATTGATGACAACATCAATTCAAGGTTTTCTTTAATCTTCCTCGATGTATCAATAACACCATGGCACTCATAGCGGTTTTCATAGGTGACGCCGTCATTCAGCAAAACCTGTTCGTCGCAGCTGTTTGCTGCAGCAATCAAAAAATCGGTGTCGATCTCATCACCGTAGGCGGCACCATAACCCCACTTTTCAGAGGCGATGTAATCTGCATTACACAATGCGGCATTGGTCGTATAGCCATAGGTTTCAGTGCGCGGATCGTAGATATCCTCTTTACCTTCAACCAAAGCGGTAACCGTCGGTATGCCGTTCGGAAACCACTTAAACTCATACCGTAGGCGCACATAAATATAGGCGATACCGCGCAGGCGATGGCTTTCCGTCCACTCGGTCAGTTCTGTGATGATATCGGCATCGGCCAGTTGGTCATCATCGCCAAGATGGGTGCGGACCACCACCGGGAATTCATCGCTGATATTTGTGCGCACAGTCCCGCCGGTGTCAGTAATAGTCAGCACGTCCTGATTGCTGGCAACCGTAATATAAAGGTTGGCGTATTCGCGGAAAACACCGTCGGAGACCTCTTCAGTCCCCCAATCACCCGCAGCGATAAAACCTGCCGAATTCAAAGCGGCGGCGATCTCAACAGCGGTGCCATTATAAACCGTACCGTTCACGGTCACGGATACGGCCCCGGCCATTCCGATCTGCGCATAATTCCAGACAATGGTCGCCTCTGGACGATCACCAGTTGTTGAATATTCAGACAAATCACGATCGTTCAACCAAATGGTTGATATCGATTTGACCTTGTGGGTTGCCAGGGGAATAATCAGGTGAACATATTTGTTGTCGTCAGATTGGCCAATATGCACAAATGTGCCGCCGACCCGCCGCGTGCCATAGATCAACCGGCGCGGTGCATCGGACAACAAAACATTTTGGGTCAAGGCCTGGTTATCGAGTCCACCGGGTTGATTGGCCTTTTGAATCGCATAAGACGCGGCCGATACGACAGCGGTCACAGCAGCGGCCTGCAATGCAGCAGCAATACCATATCCAGCGGCCAGTTTTGCCCCACCGGCAATCAATGCGGGGACGGCTACCTGCGGCATACGCGCCACCCTTTCCGGCATTCGCGCAGCGGGATAAACTCCAGCCCGCCATGACCTGGCGCGGCAATCTGCGCACCCAGGCAAATGCCGATGGTTTCACCGTTTCCAACGTTAAACAGAGCGATATCCCCCCGCTGCAAAAACTGCTGCGGAATCGCCTCAAACAAGCCGTCAATCACCCGTTCAAGACTTCCGCCAGCTTTATTCAACAGCCTAACACTGCCCAGGGCGCTGGCATAACGGCCGCGCCAGTTGGCGGCATAGTCGGTTCCGGTGATTGCCAGCACACAATCAGCGCAAAACAGGGCGCAGTCGTTGCTTCCCCAGGCAAACGGCATTGCCCGGTGCTCGGTGATCACCTGATCGAGCTTTTCTGCCCAGCCATTAACACGCATCATGACGGCACCCAGCGCACATCTTTGTTTTGTAGGTCAGAGACAAACTCCAGCCCCATATCGCCGGGGAAATCAATCTGTTGATCCTCATGGGTATAGCGCCGCTCCCTGGTCCGCAGCAGATCGATCGCCCGCGATTCCAGGCTGATGGATATGGTCGACGTTTCCGCTCCTTCATCGATCACCATCACATCCATCCGTCCGGAGAAAACCTGTTTTGGGTTGGCGATCACCGCCATGGCTGCATTCAGAAAGCCCAACCAGATTTTGCCGGGCCTGCCCCGGTACTTTTCCGTCAAGGCCAGGGCAATGTTTTCGCTAGGGATTCCGGACAGGCTCAACGTTACACCGTTGGCGGTCAGTTCTTCCGTTTCCGTAACGGCCGAGAGGCTGCCCATGTCGCCGCTGCCCAGCCAGGTGTTGCCGCTCCAGCTCAGGCTGCCGTATCCTGACCAAACCCGCAGCGTGTCCGAGTCAAAAGCCAGCTCAACAAAAACGATCGGCGCGACTTCAGGCTTGGCGATTTCCGTGGTCATTCCGGTAGTCAGATTGCGGCTGCTCATAACGCCTCCCTCACCGAAAAGCTGATGATCCCCTTTTGGGGCGACACAAAGCGGAAGGGATTCTCATTGCGGCTGAGCCGAAACTTGCCGACCGGGTTGTCATAAATCACCGCAGCCCCGTCGGCTGGGGAGGTGCGCAGCGGCGGCCAGATATCCAGCGTGGCATGACCAGATGCATCCCCATCAACGTCAGTCAGCACCTTATGCAGCCTGCTGTCGGCTCCACTGCCCAACTGGATATAATCACCGGCCAGCAATACGCCGCTGGCATTGGCGGTTAAACCACGGATGTCCAGTTCAAGCCCAGCTTGTCCCGCCCCGTTGACCACCGGCACCCCGGCCATGGTTCCGCGCGGAGTATTGCCAACGATCGGCGGCATTAAAAACGTGCCCCTCCCGCCACGCAGCTTGACCATAAAGCAGATCCAGGCTTCGGCCGTTGCCCTGGGCATACGCGGCAGGGTGATATCGGCCTTCCAGTACTGCCGAGACCACTCATAAACACTTTGCTGGCCAGTAAAGTCGCTTTCGGTCATGCCCACGGTCGTGACTGGCGTCATGGTGATTTCTGAAATCGGGCCGCTTGGCCAGCTTAAGGGAAAAGTAATTGCCATCCATTACCCCCTGCTGTAGCGGTAGGCCGCGCCGCCGCGCTGCATTTGCCGGTTGATTTTCTGCACGGCCAGATTAGCGGCTTCTTCGGCGGCAGCCTTAAATTGCGGGATGGCCGTCTCATCGGCACCACGTAGGTCATAGCTTTGGTTAAACGTGATCGCTTGCGGCCCACCGCCCCCCTGGGCATAAACCCCGAGCTTGCCGTTAACCCGCTTCAGCGGCAGGATGCCCTCAGCCCCGGCTTCCCCCATCAGTCCAACGTTGCCATCGGCCATGGGAAAATACGTTGGTCTGGCAACAATGGTTCCGCTGGCAAAAGGGAGAACCCGGCCATTGGCAAAAATATTGCCGTTGGCGTTGGCAAAAACATCATTCAACGCTTGCGCGATGGGGGCACTCACATTCTTCTGAATCACTATCCGCGCGATATCCGCAACGATGGAATTGACCATAGAACTGAATTCAAATTTTCCGGTGGTCGTGAATTTCACCAAAGCATCTTCCATGCTGGAAAACGCCCCGGTCACAACCCCGGCGACATCACTATTGAACGTTTCGTCATAAGACGCGGCGATATCGGCAAGGGTGTCCTGAACGGTGGTTTTCCAGTCGGTGAACAACTGGATTTCCGCGTCCAGACCGCGCGACATGACATCAAAGCGGTCGTTATATACTGCTGGTTCCAGCTGTCCGTGGTGGCTTCCCAGACAACTTTTGTAAGCTCTGCGGCTTCTTTTTCCAGCTGGATCTCCGCATCGATCCCGCGTGATTGGACTTCATAGCGCTCATCGATCTGGGTTTGCCAGATATCGACAATTCCTTTGCCGAGCTTGGCGTATTCTTTAAGCTGCTTGTTTGTGTTGCCTGCTTCAGTTGTTGGAGTCCCTGGTCCGGAGCTGCCAGTTACAGGTTGAGCAGCTATATGTTTTGTCGCATTCAACAAAGACTTATAGTCGCGCAGTAGGGTTATCGCACTTTGCAGCTCTTGCTCATCCTGACGGGTCCACCAAAAGTTGCCTGACTTATCTTTTTTTAAGGATTTAACTCTTGCCTGCAGCTCTTCTAATTTTGCGGTACCATCATCAACTTTCTGCAGGATATTTTTAGCATCTTCAGGGTTCGCAAAAACCCAATCCCAGAAAGACACATTCCCCTCGCGCAGTTCTTTAAACAGCCTCGCCGCATTCCCCAAGTTGGTAACTGATTGGGTTAGTTTTTCGATAATGCCAACCGTGACCTCAAGTGCTCCGCTTTCACCAACCGTGCGAACAAAATCATCCCAAGCGTCAGAAAGATTTGAGAGTTTTCCACCAAGGGTGTCCATTTGCCGTTCCATTCCTCCGGCAAATTCAACCTCCCCGAGTGATTTCAGGTAGTCGGAAATTTCTTTTGCATTTTTATTAACCGTCGTTGTCACACCCCGGAAAGTAAACTTGACCTTGTCGCCCTCGCTGCTCGACTTTATTCCAAACTCTTTCAACCGCTCGTATTCGCCGGTTGTCGCGTCTGCAACGGCCTCAATCATTTGATTCAGGCTTTTTCCCATGGCGCTGGGCGGTGTTACCGTAAGACCGTAAAGATCTTTCAGACGCATCCAATCCAAGAGCGCGCATTTTGATAAAAGCGTCTGTGACTTCCGCCAGTTGATAAGGAGTTGTTTTTGCAAATTCCTTGATTTTTTCCATCTCGGAATCAGCAGCAGCGGCTGATCCCGTAACGGTAATCAAACTTGCATGTAGTCGGTCAAACTCAGTGTTTGACATCGATAAAATCAGCAGCGAGCTTCCCTAAAACCAAACCCGTAACAATGCCACCAAAAGCCTTCATGACGACTCCGGCTTCCTTCGTAGTCTTGTTGAGCCTCGACATGTTCGCCATCCACTTTGTTTATGTCGGGAACTGGCCTCTTGTCGATCGCTTCCAGGATCATTTTAAGTTTCAGGTCATTCATAACGGCTCCAGCACCTCAATATCTTCTCTGGTCCAGCTTTCGCAATCGGTGTCACCAAGTTCACGGGCTGCCCGCAGGTATTTCTCGAAAGGATCTTCCTCTTCCTTGCCGATAAAGAAATTTATAACGGCTTCGCGGAAAGAGGATGTCTCGGCCCCGTTCTTTGAGCCAGGGGATCGCTTCTAGTGGGGTGCATCCCCAGAGGATGGCGTCTTTTTTTTTGTCCAGTCCCCTCCGGCGAGAGAGATAACTGCTTGTTCGATCCAGTCCTCTGACTCACGATCTCTGCAAGGTTTTTGACCACCCGACTGATCAGATTCAAAACCGAGGCAATCGGGCTGACGGTAAAAAAATCAAGGATCACCTCCGCCACCTGTTCTTCCGACATCCTGAATTCCAGATGGTGAGCCAGCTTATCCAGGTCTTTGTCTCCTGGTGATTTGCCTTTTTCTGTCAGAATCACGGCCAAAATCAGGTGCAACTTGTCGGCAAAGGCTACGATCATGCTGCGCGGTGTGATCTCCATCGGCATTGGAATCCCATCAATGACGCTGTTAAGTTGCCGCCATTGACCAAATACCAGCGGCCGCAGCTCGTAGGTTTCACCGTCGATTTCGTAGGTTTTAACGGTTGGTTCACTCATGGTTTAAAAACCCCTTTAAATGGTGGTCTCGGGTGTTCTTCAGAATGATCTGCAACGCACTGGCCTGCGCTGAATTTTCGTAGTAGGCCGAAAACGGCAGCTCAACCAATACCCCTTTGGGACCGGTGATCGCCGGGCTGTTGGGCGAATAGGTCAACTCGGGGATAAAAAATTCAATCGACTCATTTCCGGCGCTGCCCAGGCCATCACCCAGCTGATAAAGAATCTTCAGTGAGCTTTCCGTGTCGTTAATGGCTTTTGTATACAGGGCGATATCGGTAAAAACGCGCTTTCAGAGTTCCAGTGACCGATACCAGTCCCTCTGATAAATCGCTGCTCGGATGCCCTGGCCGCCAACATCGTAGGTATCGGTATCCAGGTCATTGCTGATCGTGAAGTTGTCAATACCAACAACCCTGGCAATGTCCACTTCCGCCCTCTTGAATAGAGGCAATGGAAAACCCGTTAAAGCTCTGCTTGCCCAGGTTGGTCGGGGTACTGTCAAACGATGTCTGACCGGGGGTCTCCTGAGCGCCGACCATGCCAAAACTCATATTCTGGAAACCGGCCGCGGTCACGCCAAAGGACATGGAGGCGATCTTCACCCCGCCGTACTTGAAGTATTGGCCGATGTCCGTAAACCCCCTTTTCAACCATGAAGCTGGGCAGCTCATCAGCGACCTTGAACGTATGGGTATAGGGTCCGGTCCCGGTGGTTGTCACCGACCCCATGGTGCCCAGCAGCAACAGGCCAATGTACGCCTGCAGCTCGATCGCCAAAGATCCGCTGACATCGACATTTCCCAGATCGGCCTTAGTGGGGTTCCGGTTGTTGCGCAGTGCCTGGCTCTGCTCCTGGTTGCGGTTTTGTTTGAGGTCACAGGTATTAAAAGATCAGCCGTTGCGCATCCCGGCGACCCAGGGTCGGTGTTGAACGTGGTTTCCTTTTGAATCAAAACTTGCGACTTAACGCCTTTTGCCCTGGGCCATGGTTTACGCCTCCTTTCTGCGCGGCCCGGTTTAGCCGGGGCGGGTGGTTTTGGCGGCAGTCTTGAGCTTTTCCTTGGCCTTAGCTTCGGCTGCAACCAGCGCGCGGCCGCCCGCTTCATGGCATCGGCCGGGACTTTGCCGTCTTCATAAAAGCTGATGGACTTTTTACCCAGCAGCCGCCTTGGCCAGGTCGTCGGTAACGTCTTTGGCGACGCCACGTTGGAATTTACCGGCCGCACCCCACGTCCACCCCGTAAAGGCCCTTCCACGTATAATCAGTTTCATAGATCCTCCGTCTCGATATCGATGGCGTATTCACACGCGTAAGCAAGCTTGCCCTTTTCCTGGAAAATCAAATTTTCGGTCAGTGGCCACAGCCAGGCATTGCCAAGGTCATAACCGATCAGCTTTTCCCGCACATTTTCGATGATCTTGTAACACCCACTTGCGGCGGCATCCTGCCCGCGCAGGCTTTGATCGATGATCACCACAACCCAGGTATCCTGATGCTCGGGCAACGTTGCTGCCCAACAGTTCTTTAGGCACGAACCGGGCACCGCCGTAGACCAGGTAAAATACCCGGCAGGTTCTTAGCCTGTTTAATCAGCTCATCAATATCACCCGCCCCAATCGTCAATTTTGCTGACGCCGTGGATCTCGCGCAGGGCGGGCTAATTATGGTGTCGCTGGTTTCGGTGATGGTCAGGCTCATAATAGATCCCTCATGCTGTCACGGCTAAAAACCCGCTCGTTGCTGGGACACGCTGGCGCTGGATGCGGTGCCGCTTTTGGTGGGCACGGCCTGTAGCTGCAGCAGCCCTTTCTGCATTTTTTCAAGATCCGTCCTGGCGGTTTTAAATGCTGCGGTAACCCGCTCCGGCGTCTCGATATGTGGACGATGGCCGTAAACGAAATACACCGCCAGATCGATGGCCAACAGATTCAGGATGTCCGGTACCGGATCGATCGGCACTTCATAACGACTGGTCAGAGACCCGTTGATCATTGCATCGGCCCGGCTGATGGCCGACGCCACCACGGCGCTGTTGACCACACACCCTGGTTGTTGTCGTCAGTCAGGTCGATCAAATCATCCTCGGGTATCCCGCTGTTTCTTGATGTCGTCTTCAGTGCAATAAGGCATATTTTCTCCATCATGGTTTTAGAGACCGGGCCGCACTGCGGCCCGGTGTCCACTCGGTTGTGCTGCGTTATTCCTTTTTCCGGTTCCGTAGGTTCGGGTCAATTCTTCACCGCGTTTCTTGTACGCCTCAAGGACGGTTTTGCGGTCTTCTCCGTCCGGTAACGCTTTGTTCAAAATCATCAACCGTCTGGGCGGCTTTTGATAGCGGTGATAACGTCTTTCGACAAAGGCCGTTCAGGGCCAGCAGCATCTTCAGCAATCTGCACCACCAGCATGGGCTCGCCTTGCAGAATTTTCAGTTGTTCAGGCGTAAAAACGTCATCTTTGTATTCAGTCGGCTCCTTGCTGTGGGCAACGCCACAGCGCCGGAACCCGTCGCGTTTTGCTGTAATTGTGATCATGCGCTTATCCTCCATGCGGGGCAGGGTTTACCTGCCCCGTCACATTAATGGTTGATTACCCCAAGCCGGTGCTGCCGTAAGACAACTGCCAGAAGGCGTATCCGCCAGCCGCGCGGGCTTCGGCAACCAAACTTGTATTTTTTGCGGCTGAACACATCGTCGGCGTTCATGTCTCTGTCTGCTGTAGCAAAGACCGGCTTTTTCCGTTCTTGATATATAAACGGCTTCACCGGCCGGGTGGTGACATGCAGGAACCAGGCGGTGTCAGATGTCAAACGGGGATTGACCAACAGGGTTGCCGTGCCTTTGTAGGGATTCGGGGTATCATCGGGCAAGCTTGTCCGCAGTCAACAGCATGCGTCCGACGGTTTCCAGCGCCGGGGGGGACTTCCAGAGTGTCGGCAATCAGATTGAGCGGGCGGCCTTCGTCGTCCTTGAATTTCATGATTGCGGTCCGAGCAGCCCCATAACTGGCAGCCGCCAGCGCCTGGCTGGCATTGGGACAGGGCAGCCGTTCCCTTGTTGCTGACGCTGGAATCTGCAACGGGGTGATCGGTATCGTAAAAATACTGGCCGTCATAGCACAGGTTGACAAAGGCGTTATTCTTCAAATCCGCGTCAATTTCATCCGGCAGCTGCTTGGCGCTGAAACCGGCTTCCTGAGCCATAGGGGCATAAATACCCAGCGTGTCATCTTCGATATCATTGCGGTCGACTTCGACTGTCGCTTCCCAATCGTCATTAACAATGGCGTATTTGAAGGCTTCCAGAGCCTTTGACAACCTTATCTCCGATCCACTTGCGCATTTTGGGGAAACGCGACAACCAGTTATAGTTGTTCTGGCTGCTCCCGGACGGCACCAGCATGGTGGTTTTTTGCCAGATGGACGGCGCTTCTGAAAAACGCCTTATTAAACAGGGTCTTCAGGTTCAGGAATACCGCCTCAAGATTTCCTTTGTTGACGATCAGCGCCAACCCGCCGCTACCCAACAGCGACGACCAGTGTGAACGGTTGCGCCACTGCCGGATCGGCAAAGGCCACCGCGCAGACAGCCAGCGACAACATGAGCAGGGCTGAAGATAAGAAACGTTTTTTTTCATGATGTTATCCTCCGTTAAGGGGTGATTGATTGTCGGTTAAATCTCGATCCAAACGCCGTCTGTCCGCCACTTCCAGGCATTTACCGGCAACAATGTCGTTGTCCGGACCTGCAGCCAGAGCAACGGTTTCGTCATCTTCCACATAAACATTGCTGCCCACGCTGGCCTGGGTCACCGCTGCAGTGGCGCTGTTTTTGAACAGGAAACCTCTTTTGCGCCGCAGTTTCACTGTGGCAGCGCCATTGGCCCCGGAGCTGTTGTCGACGGTTTCATCCGCCACGCCGACCACAATCAACCCCGGCGGTGTCGGCCGCTTCCACGGCATAGCCCGCCGCGTTGACCCGCAAACCATCTTTCCGGCTTCAATTTTTGGTGCTGGCCGCAACCTTTAAACGGCAGCAGTTTTCTGTCTTTTTCAAACGTGTTACGTTCCGCCATGGTTTTTCTCCTTTTTTAAATGGGGAAGGGTTAAACCTTAACTGCCGTATTTCTTGCAGGGTCTTCCGCGCTATTTCCGAACATCTCCGCAATCTGTTTTTGCTCTGCGTTCAACGCCGTTTCGCGGTTTTTTGTTCGGGTCTTTGTCATCCAGACCGGACGGGTCGGCAATAGCCGGCGCTGTTTCCAAAAACTTCTTGAACTGGTCCAAACCGCCTTCCTGACGACACATGGCGGTGTAAAAATCCTTGCTCACACGGCGCGATCTTTCCGGACTTCAGCGCGCCGTCGATTTCGGCGGTGATGTCTTCTTCAAGATCCGCATCCAGTTTTTCCTTGAGTTTTTGTTCCGCGTTGGTGGCCCGGCCGACGGCCTGGTCATAGTCCGCACGCGGGACAAACTTTTGCAGATCAGGCACCTGTTGCCGGTTTCAGGGCGGTTTCAAGATCACCCTGCAGTTTTCCGACTGCATTTAACGCCTGTTCAATAGTGGCGTCCTCCGGCAATCCGAGCTTTTTCAACAATGCTTTCAGATCCATGGTGTTCTCCTTCTGTTGAGAGTTAAGGGCTGGCAAATGGAAATTCGGTTTATTGGTCAGGGCAACGCTTGATATCCCCAGTATCTGACCGGTCGCTTTGGAATAATCGATAGCCGGGCTGATGTAGCGGTATTCTTTGTTTTTAACAGCGCCTCTTCACCGTCTGGGGGTCCATGAGTTCACGGCAGCTGGTCACAACCCCGGCAGCGTCAAGGGCAAAATCGTTCAGCCATGCGGCAGCTGGGGCCTTGTCTCCCTTTGGTGCTTTCAGCTCCTCGTGGCATGCTCAAAATCAACCACCAGGTCACGGCCCTGATTGTTCATGAAATCGACGATCCGCTGCGGGTTATCGTTTCTCCAGGCGCGGCCATCGCGGCCGGTGACCACCGGCCCGGCCGGAATCAATTCAATCCTTTGCGGCAGACTGCCGTCGCTGCTTAATTCAAAATTCAGAGCCAGATACCCGACAATCCGCTCCACCTTTTGCGCCTGACCAATGCTGGCGGTCAGATTTTCGCTGATCTGATAGGGTGCTTCATAAAAGTCGCGACTATCATCATGCTGATAAATGACCGTCTCCTGATCAAAGTCGACCACCCAGGCGCGCGACCCAATTGCCTTACTCAAAATGTCGCGGATTTGCTCAAATCTTAAATTCATCTTTTTCACCCGTCCCCCGTTTCAAAAAAAACCGACCAGAACCCCGTTTAAACACCGTTTAAATTTACCCCGTACTGAACGCATCCCGGTTTTGGCGGTAACGCCATGCTTGGTGATGAGATCTCTCAGCAGGCGCGATTTTCAGTTTTTTGACATCGAGCTGACCAAATAATCCGCCACTACGTCCAACGCCTCTTGCCGATCCGCCCGACCCATGCCCAAAGACGGCCGAGCTGGTATAGTCACTTTTCGGTTGCGGCCAGCCTTGCCGCCAAACTGATGGATCGCCGCGTATTGCTTGCCGGACCCCCATGCAACCGAGTTCCGCCCGGCGCGGTAATGGATGCTGCCGCGCAGCTCGCCGCTATCGGTCAAAATTTTCCGCCCGCCCAGGTACCTGCTAAAAGCCTTGGTCAGTGACCCTGACTTGGTGTAGGCCTTTTTCTGGCGGCCGATCGTGTAGGCCAGGTAGTAACTCAAAACCTTGGTCGGCTTCCACGGGCGGCCATCCGGATCATGCTCACCGGCAAAGTTATCGTCGGTGCTGCGCAGCATATGCTCGCCGATCGCCTTCATGGCCTGGCTTAAGTCACCCGTTGCCCGCAGCGCCCCGGCCAGCGCTTTTTGAATATCGTTATCCTCAACCCTGACCGAAAAGCCGTCGCTCATGGCTGCGCCCCCATAGCGGCCTGGCCCACGTTGTACGCCCAGCCCTTGTCGATCCCCACCGGGTGCGCCGGTCTTCGGATCAATTTCAACCGGTGGCGCGGTGTCCGGTCCGCTCTTGCCCGCCCTTGCCAGGTCGCGCGGACCGGCGGCAAAGACCTTGCACTTGCAGCCCCATCCGTTGGGGGGATAATGCGTGTCCCACCAGGGGTCATCTGCGGGCAGGGTCAATCCATCCCAGGCCAGATGCTGCAAGCGCGGTTCGCGGCTGTCACCATGCCGGTATTCCAAATAGGGCTGCAGCGCCAGCTGATCCGGATCGGTCAATTGCATCCAGCGCCCGGCCATGTACGCGGTGCGGATGTTGGTCTTATAAATGATCTCGCTGCGCCAGTTTGCGGCTGCCGTTGTAGCTCCAGCCGTATTTGGCAACGATCGTGTCAAAGTCCTTGCGGAACTCTGCCAGCGTGGTGCCCTGGCTGATCGCCTTGTCAACCGCAGCGCGGAAATCAGCCAGCCAGGGTCGTCGCGCATGGCTCCAGCCACGGTAAACGCTTTGGCATGCTGCCCCTGCCAGATCTGATCCCAGCGCGCCGTCGGCAAATTCAACTTGGCGCGAAAATACGCCACCGCCTCGGCAAACGGCTGTTTCAGGGATCACGTCAAGGGTCGGCTTAGTTGCCCATCCTGCACCTCGCTCATCCCGGCCAGGGCAATCACGGCCATGGCTTCGGACAGCAGTTCGGCCTGTTTGGCAATGGTTGGCTTTGACTCTGCTAGAGCTTGAATCCGACCCTGAAACTCCTCCAGGTCCTTTGGACTCATCGCAGCAAAGTCTTTATCTGATTGATCCAGGCTTCGCCGCCAGCTTGGGCACGCTTGGCCAGCAGGTCCGTGGCCTGGTCGGTCAGGTCGGGCTGCTGTTGCGCGTTTAAGCTGATGCAGTGCGGGCAGCTCTGTTGCCGGTTCATGGCGGGTTGTGGTTCCGGTATCGGCGCAGCTGCCGCGCTGGTTGCCGGTTGCAGCAGGTCTTCCGGCTTGGGCGTTGGGGTCTGGGTCCGGAATGCCCAGCTTGTCGCGCAATCACCGATTGTTCAACCCGCAACCCGAATGGAACCAACTCTTTGACCCCGGTGATCAGGGTTTGCACGTCTTCGGCGTCGGGCTGGGCAATGATGATGCAGGGGTAGTCTTCCTGCGGTCCCCAATTAAGATCGATAAACGGTTTGACTAGATCGCGGTTCAGGGTTTCGGCCAGCTGCTCGGCGTCGTCATCGCGGATATCGTCACGCACGTCGCTTTGCAGCTTTTCATCACCCAGCTTACCAGGGCGTTCCGCTGCTGGATGCGGTTTGTCCCAATACGCCCTTGCTGACCTGATCATCCAGGTATTGGGCCAGAATCTTGTAAAAAATCCGCGCTGGCGGACTTGCTGGCCGCTTCGGAAAGCTCCAGATCCATCGACTTTGGAAAGACCGCCCCGGCGTCGCTGCCAATATTGGAGACCGCCCGAGCGCAGCACGGCAATATCGTCTTCCGTGGCGGTGTTTTCATATCGGCCCATGCGGAACGGCATACCGTAGATCTCGGCAAAGGCCATCCAATCTTTCACCGTGTAGCCCTTGCACATATAGGCCCAGGCCGCCAACCGGGCCAACCCTCCCCGGATGGGGATGCCGCTTTTTGATCAACGGAACATGACAGATGAACTTATAAGGGGCCAAGGTCAGGCCGTTGAAACTTTCGGTTTCGTCGCGCAGGCGGATCTCGCTTTTACTCACCCGGTCAAACTGGAAAAAATGCGGGTCACGCCATTCGTAGCGCTGTGGCATCCACTTGCTGCCGCGCTGCCAAATGACTTCGACGACCGAAAAACCCTTACCCAGGGAATCCAGCAGATTCTTTTGCAGCTTGCGGGTGCCTGGCTTGCGCAGCAGGGCTCTGACCTCATCGGCCAACACCTTGTCCCTGGAGTCATCACTGGCCGATTCCACAGTGATCGGCAAGCGACTGACCGCGCCAATTTACGCTTTGGACAACTCCGCCCCATAGTGCAGGTCGCGCTCTTCAATCTCTTCGGCCAGGGTCAGGTAGGCATCGTGATCTCCCTCCGCAGCGTCGCGCAGGCAGCCCGGCCAGCCGGGTTGGCGTCAAACCACTGGCAACCGAATCTGTCCAGATGGTGCGCAGCCCGGTCAAGGTTGGCGCGGCCAGCTCTTTTTGCAGATCCTTGATGATGATGCGCCGACCCTGATGGTTCGTATAGTCCTGTGTCGCGCTCGGCCATTACCAGAGTCCTTTTCCTGCGCCAAGGTTTGCGGTGTTGCGCACCTGGCGATAGTCGTTTGTCGTTTTGGCGGGCGGCTGATGCCTTCGTAGGCGTATTTTGCGGCCGGGGTGCTGGCCGCCTCAACCGCCAGGGCTAATGCCCAAAACCTATCTGCGTGACCGTCAGGGGGTCCGTTCTGCGGTAAAGCGAACATTTCCCGCCGTGGTAGTCTGCTTTGTCACGCTGCGCAGATCTGCACGGACATGCTTATCAAAAAGGAATACGCAGTTTGCGATCTTCCATTTTTGAGCGGACCGGGTAAGCCAAGGCTTCTTTTACCCTGGGTGTAAATGTCACGGGCCTCAACTTTGTATTCTCCAAATTTGTCTTGCGCGTCATCGGCCCAGCCGATACCAAGGCCGGTTGCATCGATACAGACACGATCGACCTTTTCCAGGAGCGGCCACAAAATAGCCTCCTGCTCACTTTTCCGCATATTCTGCAGGCAGATCACCTCGCGGGTGTGAACAAGGTGTCACTCACCAGCTCGACCAGCCAAAGAACAGTGAGGTCTTTTTTACGGCCGATATCGATACCGGCATAAAGCCGTCCGCCGGTTTGCTGCTGCCAATCGATTCCCCTGTCATATTCGTTGGCGGCAATCAGGTCGTATTCCAAAAACGCCGCGTTATCGTCCGCTGGCTCACACATATATTCCTGAAGAAATGATTCTTCATCGGCGCAGCCAGACTTGATAAAATCAAAATAAGCCGCTTCATCCATCTCTTGACGTTCGTCATCAGAAGCCAGGCTTTGCTGTAATTTATAGAGGAATCCTTGCTCCAAAGCGTTTTTGCAAAGTTACCCGATGCAGGCTGATATTTTTCGGGTTGCCTTGCTCGCGGATTTCGCGGATCAACTCGTTAAAATAGTTGCCGCTGCCACGATGCGTGCTGATGATTTCCATCGCCCCGCCCCAGGTAATACCAGGGTAGGCAATAGCCCAAAGCTTTCTTGGCTCTGGATTTAGGGCAAACTCATCCAACACCCGGCCGCCACGCTTACCGGCTTGAGCATCGGGATTGCTCGACATGCTGTGAATTCGCTTACCATTGGCAAACTCAAGCACATACGCCGATATTCGTTTTTTCCTTGTCGACAAGGATTTCGCCAAGGTCATTTGCGGCAATTTGCAGGATTTTTGCCCAAAACTTACAGTCTTCCAAAAACAGCTTGGCCTGGATATCATCGCGGCTGCTGACCCACTGATCATGTTTATTGCCAACCATTCCGGTCCGTTCATCGCAGGCCCACGCTGTACTCCAGGACAACCCGATCTGCCGGGCCTTTTCCATCAATTTCAGCCGTGCCTTATCCAAGATCCAGCTGGATTGGTAGGGCAGAAAAATCCCGTCCGGATTAACCGGTATAATTTTGGCGTTGCCGTTAGCCATGAATCCCTAAAGCCTCATGTATCAATGCAATTGCTTCCGGGGTAACTCCTGCCTTTTTGGCTGTTTTATCAACCTTTTCAGCAGCATCTTTCAGAGCCTGCTCCCGAATCTCCCGCTCCCGGTCAACATTCAGGTTCGCCGCTTTTTTCAAGCCGCATGGTTGTCAGAGCCAAATCCTTGAGCATCTTAGCCACAGCCGGGGCAGTCTTTTCGTCCAACTCGCCGTCGGTAAGGGTTAGCGACAATTCAAAGCTGATGCTGCGCAGGATCTCATTCACTAGATTGCCGATTTTTCCCTGTGGTTGGCTGCCAAGTTTGCCGATCAGAACGTCGGCAACCTCACGGCTTTCGCGCATGCGTTTGCCGATCTTTTCCATACGCACGGCATAACGATTAAGCGCAGACTTACTAATCCGCTCCGGGTGCTCCAGCTCTTCAAGAATTTCATTGATCCGCCTGACCGCATCCAATTGGGTAACGGACGGATCGCGGATCAATTCGTTCAGCTCGTCGCGGATCTCGATCGGCAAGCGGTCAATACTGGACTGCTGATGTCCCATATCAGCCCCTTGGCCCTGGGCGCTTGACACCAGGGATCAGGGCGGCACCGCTGGCAGCATCAGCCCCGCGCGGGGGTCAGTTTGGCAACCATATAGCTGCCCACCATCTCCACATGCACCAGGCCCCTGCTCGGCCAGCCAGCTGATCAGACTTTTGACCACATCACGGCTGACGCTATGCCCGAATGCGGCCAGGATGCTTTGCAGGACGCTTTCGTTGTGACTGTAGCCAGGGTCTTCGGCCAGAGCGCGCAGGATCACCAGGCGGCGGTCTTCTGTCAGTAGTTCCATGAAGTTCAAGAGTTTGACCTCCTCATCAGTTCTTCCAATACCAATGCCATCTGGTTGCGCGTTGCCCGCATTTCCCCCACCACCTGATCCAACTCTTTCGATGTCAAATCCAGCCGGGCATGCACCCGGCCGATATCTTCTTGATTGGGCAAGTACTTGATTTCCGTATTGATCTTTTCAAGCTCTTTTTTCAATGCTCG
>CAXXJU010000027.1:0-40752 GCA_963668145.2 Geopsychrobacteraceae bacterium | reverse complement strand
ATTGGTATCACCAGGGTTCAGGAAATTCCATTTATCCGGGGGCAGCCTTCGCCGAGCGTCCCGAACGATCCTCCGCCAGCTTCCTCGCTGGTAAAACATAGACTTGCTTCGTGCTGTCTACCGATAATGATCTGTGGAAAAACCCGACGGTTCAAAGGCTCCGGTAAAAAATGTCGTCGCCAGGTCAGGGCAATGTTCTCCTCACTCAGATGTGCAAGAAACAAAGCCTCCAGTCCGGGCCAACGGATATCCTCCAGCAAGCGTCCGGCTTCAACATTGGACAAATGGCCATGACGACTGCGAATGCGCTGTTTCAAGGACCAGGGATAAGGCCCGTCTTGCAGCATCTGTTCATCATGGTTGGCTTCGAGAACCAGCACCCGGCACAGTTCAATTGGTCTGCGGCAAGCCGGTCGGCATACCCAGGTCGGTGGCAAACCCGATCTTTCCTTCAGACGAATCAATGGTTGAAACCGACCGGATTAACGGCAATCATGGGTCGTGGAAAATGAAGATATGGATAAACCGCGGAAAGAAAAGCTTTCCCCGGCGATAAAATGGTGCAGATCTTCAATGATTCCGAGTTTTGGTAAGGCGGCATGGGTTTGCCGGTCAATATAGACCGGCAGGTTGTAACGGCGCGCCAATGGGCCGATACCGCCGACATGATCATGGTGTTCGTGGGTCACGAGGATGGCGTTCAAGTCTTCCCCGGCCAGGCGAGCGTGGCCAGACGGCGTTCCGTTTCTTTCCCCGACAGTCCGGCGTCAATCAATAACCTGCAGTCATCCGCTTCGATTAAAGCACTGTTCCCGCGACTTCCGCTGGCCAGTAAACATACCCGCACGACACTGTTTCCTTTCGTCACCTGAAGGCGTTGCCCTTATACCTAAATTCCTCTCCTGCTGCAAGTAGAAAAGCACCCCCAAGGGTCAGGAATTTAGCGCAAAAGAGATTTGCAAAGGCCCTGTTTTTATGTACTCTTGAGCAGATATCCACCCCGTCGAGCAACGGGCGGCCCAAGGCAACAGAAATTAACACTCTTCAACATCGCATTTGTACCCTGATCTTTTATACTATGAAGCAACAGGGATTTTTTCACCAGTACAAGGAGTCAGCATGTTCGAAAAACAAACCATAGAAGATATCCGCCGTAACCGGGAAACGGGTGTTTTGCCGGGTCGATTTCAATGTTCCCATCAACGATGAAGGAACAATCACTGATGATACGCGTATCCAGGCGGCCTACCAACCATCCGTTACTTGGTTGACCGGGCGCCAAAGTTATCCTGGCCTCCCACCTCGGCCGCCCAAAAGGAGCTCGGATCCGGCCTTCAGTTTGTGTCCGGTCGCCACGCATCTGAGCGACCTGCTCGGGAAACAGGTCATCATGGCCCTGATTGCGTTGGACCAAACATCAACCTGCTGGCCGAGAAGTTAAACAACGGCTCGGTCATGCTGCTGGAAAACGTCCGTTTTCATCAGGGTGAGACCAAAAATGACCCCGAGTTTGCGAAAAAGCTTGCATCACTCGCCGAAATCTATGTCAACGATGCTTTTGGCACCGCCCATCGCGCCCACGCCTCGACCGAAGGAGTCGCCCGGCTGCTTCAGCCTGCAGTTGCCGGTTTATCTGATGCAGAAAGAGCTGCAGTATCTCGGCAGCGCCCTGGCTAACCCGGAACGACCGTTTGTCGCCATCCTTGGCGGGGCCAAAGTCAGTGACAAGATTACCGTCATTGAAAAACTGCTAAGCAAGGTCGACAGCATTCTCATCGGCGGCGGAATGGCTTACACCTTCCTGGAAAGCCCAAGGAATAGAGGTCGGTCAATCATTGGTCGAAGAGGATCGCATTGCCCTGCAGCCGACCTGTTGAAGATGGCCAAGGAGAAAAAGGTCGAATTCCTGTTGCCGACAGATCATGTCGTTGCCGAGGCCTTTGCCCCGGACAGCCCCAGCAAGATTGCCAGAAACGCTGATTTTCCAGCTGTCGGCATGGGACTGGATATCGGCCCGGAGACCATTAAGCTCTATGCAGAAAAAATCAGCACAGCAAAAACGGTGGTCTGGAACGGACCGATGGGCGTTTTTGAGTTCGACGCTTTCGCCAAGGGAACCTTTGCCGTTGCCGAAGCCCTTGCTGCGGCGGATTGTCTCTCAATTATCGGTGGTGGAGACTCCGTCGCCGCAGTCAACAAATCCAACCTGCAGGACAAAATGACCCATATTTCCACCGGCGGTGGTGCCTCTCTGGAATTTTTGGAAGGTAAAGCCCTCCCTGAGTTGTTGCCCTCACCGACAAATAAGGACAGGAGAACATCATGCGCAGACCATTTTATCGCCGGTAACTGGAAGCTACATAAAACCCTCGCGGAATCCCGCGACCTGGCTCAGCAACTGTTTGTCGGTACGGCCGACGTCAAGGATCGCGACATTGTCATTGCCCCGGTCTTTACCGCCCTCGCCGCCGTGACCCAGATTGTCGGCGATACCCACATCGGGCTGGCCGCTCAAAACTGTTATCCCGCGGACAGGGGGCATTTACCGGAGAAGTCTCCCCGGCCCTGCTCAAAGACGCCGGCTGCGGCTATGTCATCATCGGCCACTCCGAACGGCGCCAGCTGTTTGCCGAAACCGATGAGTTCATCAATCAGAAAGTCCACAAATGCCTCGAAATCGGTTTGAACCGATTCTGTGCATTGGCGAAACCCTGGAAGAGCGCGAAACGGATCAGATGCTGGAGGTCTTAACCCGCCAGGTCAAAGGCGGCCTCGCCGGCCTGACCGCAGAGCAATGGAGCAGATTGTCATTGCCTACGAACCGGTCTGGGCGATCGGCACAGGAAAAACTGCGACAGACGAGCAGGCCCAGGAAGCACACTCGTTTATTCGCGGTCTCGTACAAGGACTGTTTACGCCCGAGGTTGCGGCTGCGGTCCGCATTCTTTACGGCGGCAGCGTTAAGCCTGGCAATGTGGACGGCTTGATGACCCAGGCTGATATTGATGGTGCGCTGGTCGGCGGTGCCAGTCTTAATGCTGAGGATTTCTTGCGGATTATTAAGTTCAAAGTTAATCCAAAGCAAAAAATCAACAAACCCTGAACAAACCCCGGGCAGGCAAACACGTCAGTTTGCCTGCCCGCATCACTTCAGATCAAACGAACAGACACCGACAAAAAAAAGCGATCAGCATAACGCTGATCGCTTTTGTGGTTATCGGTTTAAATCAAAAAACAGCTGTTTCAAGACTCCTTTGAGCATGTAGCCTTGCCCCCGAACCGTGTGAATCAGTTTCTTCTCGTAATCACGATCAACCTTGTTACGCAGGTAATTCACATAAACATCGATAATATTGGTGAATGAATCGAAGTATAATCCCACACATTCTCGGCAATCATCGCCCGAGTCAACACGCGGTTGGGATTGCGCATAAAGTATTCCATCAGAGCGTACTCTTTGGAGGTCAGATCGATTTCATGTTCTCCACGCCAGACTTGTGGGCAACAGGGTCAAGACGCAGGTCGGCAAAAAAGATCTCCGCACCACGATCCTTCGATCCTCTCCTGATCAATGCACGGCAACGTGCAACCAAGCTCGGCAAAAGCGAAAGGCTTGGCCAAATAATCATCAGCACCGATATCAAGTCCATTAACTTTGTCATCAACCGAATCACGTGCAGTCAGGACACAACACCGGCGTCGAAATGTCCTTTTCACGCAATTCCTTGATGGCGGTCAGGCCATCCTTTTTAGGCAGCATGACATCCATCAGGATCAAATCGAAAGTCTTGGCCGTGGCTTTCGTGACTCCTTCTTCCCCATCGTAGGCGACATCGACCGTAAAACCTTCCTCTTCAAGCCCCCGTTGAATAAAACTTGCTACCTTTTTTTCATCTTCTACAACGAGAATCTGCATTCAACGTCTCCTTTTTGGTAAATATAGCTACGCAGACCTAAAGCATGGGTAATCAGCCACACGCAACCTGAAAATTATAATAATAACTCTCTTATTAGACAAGACTAGCAGGATATGCTCTGTCACTCAAGATAAAATAGTTATTTTAGCGCGTTACATTAAAAATCCGGGGAAAAAGCTGGATATAAGGAAAGATTGAAATCGCCGCCAGTAGCAGCGAAGAGCAGATCATCAAAACAAACAATATGCTTGTAACCTGTTGATTCTTTTATAAAGAAATCACTTTTCCCCAGGTCACAGCCAAAACAGCCGCGGCATCAGCAGATTTGACAACTGCCAAGGATGAAGAACTGAGCGGAACGCATCAGAATAGAAAATGCACCAACAAATCAAGGCGCCCTCGCTTCAGCAGTTTCTTACCGGAATAGCGCATGATTTCACGAACCCTGTCCCGATGACCGGGGTGGTAGCAGTGAATATGACAGTGTTTGCAGGTCGGCTTATCTTCCAGCGGACACTGCAGACGCCGACTGATGGCATAGTTAAGAAAACTCCAACAGTCAGGACAATAGCGAAAACGTTTTGGAACTTGAAAGGAAGCAACTGTCGGATCATTCTTCTCAACAATCTGGTCGCGATGATGGTCACGGCAATAAACCCAGGCAAATAAAGCCAAAACCTTCAGGTCTTTTTTTTCCTTGGAAGTTAATTCGGAAAGTTCAGCGAGATCTCGTTTCATATCAAGAGCATAGCAGAAACGATTCCTGGAAAAATTGATTTCCGTCAAATTTCCTGGACCGCCAGCATTTGAGGCATTCCCTCACTCATCGCGAAAACCTTCCGACAATTCATACAAGCGCTCGGCATCCAGGATCTCAATTTTTTTTCCAGCGACCTGGATAATTTCTTCATCAGACAGTTTCCGCAACGTTCGCGACAAAGTTTCACTGGTGGTTCCCAAATTGGAGGCAAGCTGCGCTTTGGCCACAGGGAGGCTCAGGCTGGCCTTGCCATGGTCGGCCAAACTCAGTAAATAACGAGCCAGCCGGGCGGGAACATCTCTGAAGGTCAAGTCTTCAATTTGGGTGGTGAACTGGCGTAAATACCTGGCCAGGCCAGCGATCATATTGATTGATAACTGTGAATGATCATGGAGCAGCTGCAGAAAATCATTTTTTGGGAAAAAATACAGCTCCGCTGCTGTCAGCGTTTCAGCAAAAGCGGGATAGCAGCCATCTGCAAAAATGGCTGCATCGGCAAAACTATTCCCAGGCTGAATCACATGGAGGATTCGCTCCTTGCCGCCGGGAGATAACTTATAAATTTTGACTTTCCCCGTGGCCACGACATAAAAGCCTGCAGCACCCTCCCCCTCCTCAAAAAGAATCTCCCCACGGGAGCATGAGCGTACTTTGATAATCGACGAAAGAAGCCCGATATCACTCTCGGTCAACCCGGCAAACAGATGGCAATGCTGGATCACATCAAAACGAATCATAATCTTCCTATCAATATATTTTTCAAAGTCCATCACGAATTGTCAAAATATCACACAGGCACAGGCGACACCAGAACAGTCCTTCAACCGTGGTAAAGCATTTGCCGGTCCAGGCAGGAGCAAGAACTGGTCACAGCTACCGAATTACCGACCCAATTGAAGACAAAAAAGGTAACATTTTAATGAGTCAGCCTGTCATTTCATCGCCAGAGGTGCAAGTATCTTAAATTATTAACCAATTCATAAGAAATAAAACTTCTTATAAAACAACACTTTGCAGGGTTTACTTTCTCAACAGCTTCTGTTATAAAATCGATAATTTGCAACTGCCAAATTAATAATCCATCACAAATGAAAAGTTGATCCCATATGAGAATATCCTTAATTTCAATCCTCGCAACCCTCCTGCTCTGCCTGGCGTCACCCTCTTTTGCTTTAGATATTACCCTTTCCTGGGATTCAAGCCCTTCAGATTCCGTTGCCGGATATAAGGTATACTACAACAAAGGCGACGACTCACTCCCACTGGAAGGGACAGGAGCCATCGAAGGGGACTCTCCAATTGATGTGGGTGACAATCTCAGCGCAAAACTGTCAGGGCTTGACGACAATGCCGTCTATTATTTTTCGGTTACGGCCTATGATGACAGCGGCAACGAAAGCACCTTCTCCAACATCGTGAATAACAGCTGGCAGCCGCAATTGGTCTCACCGAGCAACCAACAGACTGCGGTTTCCTCCCCGGTCCTTTTTGAATGGGAGGCCGCTCCGGCTGAGTATGATGTATCCTATATCTTTTTTTATGGCACTGACCGCCAGGAAATCGAAAACGCCGGATTGCTTCCTCCGATCTCTCCCGTGAAGAAGCTTCCTCCTCCGCACAAACTGCTGCCAACATTCTTTTTCAGTGCCTTGCTGGTGTTCTTTTTCGGGCGGATAAAAGCAATCCGGCAACGGCTGAACCCTGCCCCCCTGATGGCAGGAGCACTGCTGACCCTAAGCCTGGCCCTGACCGCCTGCGGCGGAGGGGGAAGTGGCAGCGGCAGCTATGATAGCGGCAGCACGGTAGATAACGGGTCCACACCCTCCGGTACCGTATTTAGTTCCGTCGATACGGGGACGGTCACCTCTCAGACCATCTATGATCTGGAAGCGGGAACGACCTATTACTGGAAAGTTGTTGCTGTTGATGAAACAAATGCCGAACTTGAATATCAAAGTGATGTTTACAGCTTTACGACCAATTGAAAGGCGAGCGGCAAAGAGGACGCTACCCTCGCAGTATGAAACTTTGATTTCTATTTGTCATTCCGGCTGATGCAGTCCATGTTTCTTCAGCAAGTCATAAAAGGTCGGACGGCTGACTCCCAGGATTTCAGCTGATTTCTGAATATTCCCCTGAGTTTTTTCAAGCGTCGCCTGCAGGAGACGATGTTCAACCTGATAACGGGCCTCTTTTAAGGTCAGGTCTTCAGGTAGATAAGATCCAGCTGGTGCAGAGTCAGTTACCGGTATCGGTGCCGCAACAGACTCCGCCTCGTCTTTTTCTGTAAAGCCAAGATCCCAAGGTTCCACAATGGGATTCTCGGCCATGACAATCGCTCGTTTGATTTTATTTTCCAGCTCCCGCACATTCCCCGGCCAGTCATAATCATACAGCCACTTGATGGCCCTGGAACTGAAGCCACGGACCTTCTTTCCGAATTCCTGGGAAAACCGCTGTAAAAAAACATTAGCCAGCAGCTCGATATCTTCACCACGATCGCGCAACGGCGGCAAATCAATGGCAATAACCCCGATTCGATAGAAAAGATCTTCCCGAAACTCTCCCTTGCGGATCGATTGTTCAATATCGATATTGGTCGCAGCAATAATCCGCGTATCCACAGCGATATCCTCGCGTCCGCCGACCCGCTGAATGACTTTTTCCTGGAGGAAACGGAGCAACTTCACCTGCAGCAAGGTTGGCATTTCACCGATTTCGTCGAGAAACAGAGTCCCACCCTCGGCAAACTCAACCTTACCCAGAACGCGACTTTGGGCACCGGTAAAGGCCCCCTTCTCATGACCGAACAGTTCTGATTCCAAGAGATTTTCCGGAATAGCCCCGCAGTTTATAGCGACAAAATTATGCTCTCCGCGCACCCCCTGTTGGTGAATAGCCTGGGCCACAACCTCTTTGCCAGTGCCGCTTTCTCCCAGAATAAGCACCGGAACATTAATCGAGGCCACCTTTTTAATAGTGGCAAACACCTTCTGCATTTGTGGACACTGCCCGAAAATACCACTAAACCCCTTATCACGCTGCGAGGTTGCATCCTGCAAGCGGCGATTCTCCTGTTCAAGTGCGGCCACATGAAAAGCCCGCGACAGGATAATTTTCAACTCGGTCAGGTCAATGGGTTTATGATAAAAATCGTATGCGCCCATATCGACTGCCGCCAGCGCGTTCTGATGCTCCTCATTGCCGGAAAGAACAATCACCTTGGTCTCAGGACGCTTTTGCAGAATAAGTTGTAAGCAGCGCAGCCCTTCGGTCGCACCGTCGATATCCGGTGGCAGTCCCAGATCCAGGGTCACAACAGCTGGCTGGTGTTGCTCAAACAAACTGATGGCCTCGGTCACGGACTCGGCCAAAAGAATGCGATAATCCTTACCCAAACCCCATTTAAGCTGTTTTCTGATTTCACTGCTATCGTCAACGATCAGTAATTTTTCCAAAGCCCTCTCCTGGACATCACTCCCTGTTGCAAGATTCTCATGTATATCGTGTAAATCTTGAAGTGCTAAAAAGTTTGTAGTGGACCCCTGAATGACGCTCGTTTAAGAGGAGATGGCAGCAACACCGGGACTGTCCCCGCACGGAGGCTGTCCCAGGTCTTTGCGGTGCTACCCCCTACAGTTTCATGGCTCGCAAACTCTTGGGACAGCCCCCGATAACCCTGGGGACAGTCCCGAGTTTACTGCAAAGTTGCTTTAACTAGTTATCATCCGGAAACTCCGGTGGGGTACTGTAACGTTTCTGATCTGGAAACCAGAATTTTTTCGCAAGGTCAAGGAAATCAAGCATTTGTGCGGAGGTGTAGTGCTTTACGCCGCACAATCAAATGCGTAGATTGACGCCGAGATTGCGGAAAATTTCTCGTTTCCAATCTGAAAACTTAATTCTTGTCATCCGGAGTTTCCAGATGACAACTAACTAGAGCCATTCAGTAGATCCCCACGAAATCCATTATGTCTTAAGGTTCGCATACGCCTCGCCAGCCAGCGGCAGTAACAAGGTAAAGGTAGTGCCCTCTTCCGGCTGACTGACGACATCGATACGTCCGCCATGGGCTTCCATAATCTGCCGACATTGATACAGACCGATGCCGAAGCCGTGTTTTTTGGTCGTGGCAAAAGGTTTGAATAATTTTTCCTCGATGAATTCGGCCGTCATCCCGCAGCCCTTGTCGGTCACCCGGACAAATGCCTGCCTGGAAGCTCGGCCATATTCAATAGCGACCGCATGGCCGTCAGCCGAGGCCTCAAGAGCATTTACCAGCAGATTGAGAATAACTTTATAGATTTCCTCATCATCGGCAGCAATCTCAACCGGCTCACCGACAGCAGTAATATGTCCCCCGGCGGTTTCAGCAGCCTCATTGACAATTTTTTCAAGATTGACAGTAGCAACAACAAGGGCCGGTTTTTCTTTCAGGTTTTTCAGCCGCAAAATCAGCCCATTCATATTAGTAACAGTATTGCCGATCGTTTCAAGCATATCTTTTTGAAATTCAGGATCTGTGAGGTATTCACGAGCATTATCCAACATCAGCGATAAGCCTGAAACCTGATTTTTAAGATCATGCAAAACAAACGTCGCGACTTTGCCGATGGCCGCGAGCTCACGAGTTGCGGTCAACTGTTCTGACAGACGTAGACCCTGTATCGTTGCGATGGACTGTCCTGCCAGCATCCGCAACAGATCAAAGTCCTCATAGGTCAATTCTTCAGGATTGATCTGCTCAGCCAGGATCACAAAGCCGGCCAATTCTTCATCAAAAAACATTGGTACAATCAGGAAGATCCCAAAATGGCCAAAGGTATGAATCATAGATCCGTCCAAATCCGGATTCTCTTCCCGCATATTCACAATCCAGTTTTTCCGTTGCAGCTTTTCGACCAAAGGGTCATTCAACGGAAACGGTCGCCAATCTCTCGTGAGACAGAATGTCGCGCTCGGGGTATATTCACCGGTTTCCGAATCATGTAAATAGAGAGCGGCTCCTTTGCATGCTAACGGCTCGCAGAACAGATCAAGGATTCCTTGTTGGAGTTCGCCCAATGAATCACTAACCGTAATTTTTTTGACGAAGCGTTCCCACTGGTCACGATAGTCGTATTTACTCTGGTAAAAATTTTTATGCAAAATGACTTTGAATTTGCGGCGGGATTTCTCCGATACAAAAACACCGACCAAACCAAGGCTGCCAACGATCAGGATGATATAAAAAACCGGCTTGGCATTGCTGACATTCAAATACCGAAGGCCTTCACCAACAATGCCCAGAATAATCAGGTACCCCCCGACAATAAGCAGAACAAAAGATCGATGGGCAATTCCTCGCGACAACGCCAAGCGCCCCCCTTGCTTATCTCGAAAAAGCCTTGAATAGCAAACCAATGCTATCGCCGCCAAGACCGCCAGGACCAGAAGTTCCAGGTAACTCAGATTGATAGAACGATACAGAAGGCTATGACTGTAGTACAGGGCACAAGAGGCAAGCAGCAGCCCACTACCGATGATTTCAATTTTAACTCGCCAGCGCTGCAAACTGTGCAGCCCGGTAAAGGTTCGCTCCAACTGAACCAGGCCGAAGACCAGGAAAACCATTAGCAACAAGTAAACGCCAAATCCCTGATCGGTCAGAAAAAACATCTTTTCCTGTGCAAAATCAGGAGCAAAGATCAACTGGCTTAGCGGGGTCATGACAACATAGATCAGCAATCCGCAGGCGATCGCAACAGAAGCCCAGAAACCAAAACCAAGATAAATCTTAGAATTATCCCGGAATATGGTTTTGGTATAAAAATACAAACACACCGCTAATAGAACATCACCGGTAACAGCTATTTTCTGCCAAATAACAAAATCAGCCTGACTGAGCAGCAGATGAATATCCGTAAAGGCGAGGCCGGCTAGAACCAGAAAAGAAAAAATATAAAGATAAGTCGCCGCCGGATAGGAACGGCGATTTAAAAAAAGAATACAAGCCCCAATTAAAGCAATAATAATAAGCAATGATAGAAATAGAATTGTGAGCATGTGTCTAAACCCTGGGATGTGCAGTATAAATCGTGAAAAAAAACCAATAGAACTTCACAATTCAGAACAGTCTATCATGCCACTAATGAGGACAACAGCCACAAATTACTAAGGAATCAGGTTGTTGAAAAATTCCGTTCCGGAGCGATTCCAAGCGCGACGGGAATAAACGTGCCTTTTCCAACTTTGCAAAATCAACAAGTTCAAAAGTTGTCATGGCCTTAAAGCGCCAATCCATGGGCTTAGTAGATGATTTTTAGGACCCTGCTATGACAATCTCAATGTGCGCTGACAACAAGCTCAACTCATTTTTCAAGGCAGATTTGGCTGCAGCATCCCCATGCACCAGATAAATCTTTTCCGGTTTTTTGCGCATTCTCCTGACAAAGTTAACCAGGCTATGCTGATCGGCATGGGCAGAGTATCCGGAAAGATTGTGCACGGCTGCGGCTATGGAAAACCGTTGGTTCTCCAGGACCACATAACCATGTTTCGGGCCGTATTCCTGCAGGGCACGCCCGGGAGTCCCGGCCGCCTGATAACCGACAAAAACGACATCGGTTCGTTCATCGCCCAGCAACGCTTTCAGGTAATTGACGATTCGGCCACCATTGCACATGCCGCCACCAGCAATGACAATACAGGGCCGCGCCGTTTTTTTTAGATATTTGACCGTATGCAGATGATCGGCATGAGATCCGATGGTGGTGAGCTGTTCAAAAGAAAGCGGATGCCGGCCGGCTGCCACTTTCTTTCTCGCCTCAGCATCCCAGAACGGCTTGAGTTGTCGGAATGATTCGGTAAATCGACTGGCCAAGGGTGAATCAACAATGATCTCCAGATCATGCCAGGGCAGCCCGGCTGTGGCATTGCGCCCTTTTGACCGAAAAATGATTTCTTCCAGTTCATAAAGCAATTCCTGTGTCCGCTCAAGGCTGAACGCCGGAATCAATACCACGCCACGGTTTTCCAGTGACTTTTCAATGATGTGCTGCAATTGCTGACGACGATCCCGACGCAACGGATGGCATCGGTCGCCATAAGTGCTTTCCAAAACCAGGATATCCGCTCGGTAAGGCGATTTGGGTGCAGGCAGCAGCGGAGCATATGGAGCACCAAGGTCGCCGGAAAAAACCAGGCGTTTTCCAACGCAGTCACATTCCACATAGGCAGAGCCAAGAACATGTCCGGCGGCTTTAAGCTTGATGCGTAAAGGGGCGACGTCCAGACGAATATCCTGCCACTGCCCATATTTGATCGGGCGTAACAACCCGTTTATTTTATCCAGGAATTGTTCAATCAGCCGATGATTTCTGGTAAAACCGATTTTAACGGCATCTTCCAACATCAGCGGCAACAGCACTGCGGTTGCCTCAGAGCAATAAATTGGGCCGTTAAACCCGGCGGCCAAAAGGTACGGAATGCGGCCAACATGGTCAATGTGGACATGGGTTAAAATCAGAGCCTTGATCCGTTCAACAGGGAAATCTATCTCAAGATTATGTTTTTCATCTCCCTATCTCCCTGAAACAGCCCACAATCAATCAAAATGGAATGATCAGCATCAACACGCAGTTCATGGCAGGAACCGGTGACGCCTTGGGTCGCACCATGGAAGACAATATCCGGATAAATCATTTTCCCCTCCCCCTAAAAATAGCCGCAGATGAACACAGATTATCGCAGATAAATTGAAAACAAATTCGTCAGAATTAATAGTGTACAGGTGAGGCTTGAAATCTCATTTCGGTAAAGATGCAGAAATGATCGGGGCAAAGCCCTTGATAAATGATTTCCCTATCTCCAACGCCGCCTCTTCAGAGGTGGTGACCGGCACGGAAATCCTAATAAAAGACGATTCGCGCCGGTTATGCAACATGGAATTTTTTGCCATGGAAAATTTCAAGGCATATTCATTGGTGAGATACCGATCCCCAACCTGGAACCAGTATAGAAACAACTGTTTCTCATTATTTTTTTTATACAGCGAGCTGACATAGGAGACGACCGTGCCATTGACATCCAGCTTTTGGACTTCAGCGTTCACCCGATCCCAGCCGCTCCCGGGCAGGCACTGTTTGGGGGAATGGATCGGGCCACTGTTGGGACCGCCATCGTGATAACCGAAATAAAGAGAAACGATATCTCCTTTATCATCCTCATAGGTTCGGGAGATATAATCCGTTGGCAACAACACTTCGAGGACCCGTTTATCAAACCGCGCCTGACCGACCATCGTCCAACTACCCTGCTTTTGTGGGAAAAGATCAAGGGGCTTATTGACCGGAACCGACGCCTCAGAACGGGTATGAACATACACCGCCGCCACCCCGAGGAGAAGGTAAAGGATTATAAATCGCCAGGTTTTGATCTTCGACATAAAAAACCTTTATATTAGCCACAGATGAACACAGATGTGCGCGGATTTCCTTTAAAAATTATCAACCACGCGCCTAACCTGAACACGCTCGGCACCAAAATTAATAATTAGCCCGAGTCGATGATGAGTGGCCTTCAGATAATTCAAACATTGAGCGAAATGGCTATTATCAATAGCTTTAGTGCTTTTCAATTCAACGACCACGGTATTTTCTACAAGCAGATCAACAAAGTATTCCCCAACAATAACTTCATCATAATACACTTTAAGTGGTACCTGTTTCTGCACCAGAATTCCGGCTTTGCTCAATTCATGAAATAGGGAGTTTTCATAAACTTTTTCCAAAAATCCAGAACCAAGAATATTTCCAACCCTATAGGCAGAGCCTATAATCTTTTCAGTAATAGCATTGACATTAGATTCGTCCATAATCCCCCCCCCAATGGAATAATTATTAGATTTTCACCCTGACAAAAACAAGTCATTTTCTAGGTTTTATCTGTGGCTATCTGCGTGTATCTGCGGCTAATTAAAGACCTTTCTCAACACTCCGCTTGCCACAAACAACAGCACCATCGCGAGCAGGAACACACCCATCCCGGCAAATTCATGAAAAAAACCTTCTGCAGCGGCAGTTCCGTAATATTGAGCCAGATAGCCAGTCCCGATGACCCGGAACATATTGGTCACAACCGCAATCGGCACGGTCAGCACAATCAGCAAAATCATCGCGATTTTTCTTTTTTGGATCAACACGGCCAGAGCGACCCCCAAGGCCAGCAAGGACATCAAAGAGCGCAAACCGCTGCAGGCATCGGCCACTTCCAGCACGGTATTGGGAAACATGATGATGTTGCCTTCGCGCAGAACCACAACTCCCATCAGCTTAAGAGCGAGAACAGAGAACTTGGCAACAAACAGTTTGAGAGGAAAGGCCATGGCATCATAAATGATGTATGGCAGGGGAATCATAAAAAAAAGGAATGCAATTGGTAATGCCAAAGATTTTAGCCACTGCCAGCCCAGCAAAAAAAGCACGATGCCGGCAAGCAGAAAGACCATTGAGGCACGGCGGGTAAAATATTCCTGGGCGGCAATGCCAACCATCAGCACAAACAATGAAAAAGCAATCAGCACAAGACCCGAGTTGGCCGGTTTTGCCGACAATTGCTGAAGTCGTTCACGCTGTTGCCAGATGAAATAAGCGGAAATAAATGGAACCAGAAAGCCGTGTGAATAATTTGGATCATTTGACCAGTCCAGATACAACCCATTCAAAATCTGAAAATAGACAGCCACAAATGCAAGAATGGCACAACCAACTAGTATAAATGGACGGAAATTCAGATTTGTTTGCAAGACAGTCAACCCCCTTCAAAAAAACATTCAAATCGTACCACAAATATATCCATATGAATCAAATTTTCGCCCAGCAGTTTCAACGGGGCAACATCTGATCTACAAGGAATATTTCTTTATTCATAGCATGCGGGAATAGGCGTTCTGATAATTTTATTCCCACCTGCATTGACCATTGCTTTCCACAACACGGGGCGTTCATAGCCAACCCAGGCCGGATGATGTCCATTGCCACTCTTATCAGAAATATCGTCAGGGGTTGGATTCAGGTTCAGGTACCAGGGTTTGCGCACAGATGCAGGCGAACTGATCTCCCTGGTAATTTCGTCCAAAGTCATTGCTGAATCATAAAATTGAAAGCCACGAAGCACTCCATTCCAAACCTCATTTCCCTGGTTCCATGGAGCATCACCAACAACCAGAACAGGCGCCGGCGGATTGGCGTACCGCTTACCTGTATAGCGAATCACCTTGGACAGGTCGGGCCAATCCCAAAAAAATTCATAAACCGCAGTATCACCAACTTCTCGGCAGATTGCCACCTGCACATACCAACGGTCATACACAACATGCTTTAAACTAAGATGATCGCCGCCGGGTGGTGCGGCAACCTCCCAAAACTGTTGCTGCTCAGTATTCCAATCCGGATAAGGGTGAAAACCATAATAAGTATTTGAAGGATGAAATGCGCCGTTATTTCCCCAAAAAAATGCGGTGTAATAAGATTGTTGCTGGCGTGGATAAGCTCGCCAGATGTAGGTTGCAGGAAAAGCCGCTAACGGTACGGCAAACTCAAACCGCAATGTTGTGTTGACCCCTGCGTTTCCAGGAAAATCAAGTCCGCTGATCGGTTCCAGCGGAGTAATCACCAAGCGAACTTCAGCCTTCTGCTCGCCATCACTGGCCTGGACCAAAACCTCACCCGGCGCAAGAGCACTAACGACACCATCTTGAGAAACAGTTGCCCGAGATGGCTGGTCCGTTTTCCAGACTATCGGCAGGTTCTTTTTGTTGCTCGCCAACGAAGCAACAAGCGGGAGTTTTTCTCCCACCATCAAACTTCCTGATAACGGTGAAATAGAAAACCCTCTATGCTTCGACTCAACCACATGAACAGCTACAGTCTCGCTGCATTTTTCACTTATTGCGGTAATCTCAGCCATACCAACAGCATGAGCGACTACCTGCCCTTTTGCATCGACACTGACAAGATCGGGACGGTTTGAACTCCAACTAACAGATCTACCGGCCCTTCCCTTAGTATCGGCAATAACTGTCATTGTTTTAACTTCAGAACCAATGATATGGCTCGCACCCTCTTTTCGATGCGGCAACATATTTCCGGCAGCATCACCAAGGGTGGCAAACAACGGCAATTTCTGCCCAACTGCTAAAGAGACCTCAGCTGGAGAGACTTGAATTGATGCAACCGGTACCGATGTTGATATTTTAGTACCGGAAGCCTCCACCGTACGTTTGCATCCACCAGAAAGCAGAAGTAGACAAATAATGATTAGAAAGCAGCGATAACTAAAAATAAACTGCCTTGATTGCTTAGTAAATAATACGGTATAGAAAAACCTCATAATAACCATCTAGTTTTCATCCGGAAACAGCCCTTTTCCGCTGTGGCGGTGTCAATCTGCGGGTTTTCTTGTGTGGCGTAAAGTACTACGCCTCCGCGTACCACCTTGATTTCCTTGCCACAACGGAAAACTGCTCGTTTCCAATCTAAAAACTGAACTCATTACGATTCGGAGTTATCCGTATGGTAATTAAATGGAGATAGCCTTCTACCGCCAACAACCACGCGTATCTATAAGAACTTTGGCTTTCAGCAGTTCATGATCGATTTCCTTGAACTCATCGTGATCGACCAGCAGAACCAGGATGTCCGCTTCGTTGAGAACATCATGCAGATCATGAAGCGGAAATGGGCTATGGCCATTGACCACATTCGGCTCACAGGCCATGATCTTACCGATCTGCATCTTTTCCAGCTGTCGAACAATCTGCAGCGCTGGAGATTCCCTTAAATCATCAATATTGGCTTTAAATGCAAGCCCAAGGCAGCCGATGACGGGCTCTCTGAAACGATCCGCTTTTTGTTTGATTTTTTCCAGTACCCAATGCGGTTTTCCATCATTCACCTCGCGGGCCGTACGGATCAATCGTGCAATCTCAGGTGCAGCGTGAACGATAAACCAAGGATCGACAGCGATACAATGTCCCCCGACGCCAGGCCCAGGGCTTAAAATATTGACACGAGGGTGCTTGTTAGCCAGCTCAATTAATTCCCAAACATTGATCGACAACCGGTCACAGATCAAAGACAATTCATTGGCAAAAGCGATATTGACATCACGAAAAGAGTTTTCGACCAATTTGGCCATTTCAGCGGTCCGGCTGTCGGTTAGAAAAATCTTCCCGCTGCAAAACGATTTATACAGAGACTGAGCCTTCTGAGCCGACTCCTTATCTACGCCACCAATAATGCGATCATTATCGACAAGTTCACGGAGAATACTGCCGGGCAAAACCCGCTCCGGACAATGGGCCACATAAATGCGGCCATGCTTCTTTTGCGGATCAACTTCGGCAAGATCAGGACGTTCCTGGTAAATGATATCCCGAATCATCTCTGTCGCTCCGACCGGGGAAGTTGATTCAAGAATGACCAGGTTCCCTTCTTCCAGATAAGGGCAAATCGCCTTGGTCGCAGCTTCAACATAACTCAAATCCGGAATTTTCTCGTGCGCTTCTGCATCGGCAACAAAAGGGGTCGGTACCGCCAGAATAAAAGCATCGGCCTGTTCAGGAGTCATGGACGCTTTCAGGTTCCCGCTGTTAACCGCTGATTTGACCAGGATATCGAGATCAGGTTCGACAATATGAATTTTACCATGATTTATGGTATCAACCGCTGAAGCATTAACGTCCACCCCCAAGACCTGCAACCCTTTGGTAGCCAGCATCGACGCTGTCGGCAGGCCGATATAACCAAGTCCCATGACAACGATTTTTTGATAATTTTGCATATGTCAGTCCCGTTCCCAGTTGAAGATAAAAAATCAGGCAAAATAATTTTCAAGCAACGTTACAATCCGCTGACTCGCATGCCCGTCTCCATACGGGTTATGCGCCTCGCTCATCCGCCGATATTTGTTCTGATCCGTTAATAAAGCCGCGGCAGCAGAATAGATTCGCTCTGCGTCAGTGCCAACAAGCTCAACAGTGCCGGCAACAACCGCCTCGGGCCGCTCAGTTGTGTCACGCATCACCAACACCGGCTTGCCCAATGATGGAGCTTCTTCCTGAATACCGCCAGAGTCAGTGATAATCAGGTAGGATCGATCCATTAAATACACGAAAGGCAGGTAATCCAAAGGATCAATCAAGTGCACATTATTGCCGGGGACCGCACCAAGAATCCGCCGCACCGGAGCCTGAACATTCGGATTCAAATGCACCGGGTAGACAATTTCCGTATCCGGAAAGGTTTCCGCGATTCGGGCCAGAGCCTGGCAAATATTCTCAAACCCTGCTCCAAAATTTTCTCGCCGATGTCCGGTAACCAGAATCAGTCTTTTTTCAGGATCAAGAAAAGAAAATTGTTCAGCGAACCGCCCTTGGAGCAGTCTGTCCTCACGAATAGAACTGACCACCTCAAGCAATGCGTCGATGACCGTATTTCCGGTAATGTGAATGTTCTCCGTCGGGATACCCTCACGAAACAGGTTATCGCGGGCCGCAGGAGTTGGTGCAAAATGCAGATCAGCAATATGACCGGTAAGGCAGCGGTTGATTTCCTCTGGAAACGGTGCGGCCTTGTTGCCGGTCCGCAGCCCCGCTTCGACATGCCCAACCGGGATACGCAGATAAAAAGCCGCCAGCGCTGCACTCATTGTCGTCGTCGTGTCACCATGAACCAGAATCATGCCAGGCCGATAGCCCTCCAACACTGGCTTCAGGCCCAGTAAAACATGGCTGGTCACGTCAAACAGGTCTTGCCCGGGCGCCATGATATTCAAATCGAACTGTGGCCTGATCTGAAACAGGTTCAACACCTGATCCAGCATCTGCCGATGTTGAGCCGTCACGCAAACAGCAGACTCCAGCAGATCGGACGTTTCAAGGGCCTTAACAACAGGAGCCATTTTAATGGCTTCAGGGCGAGTACCGAAAATAGAAAGAATTTTAACAGATTCAGGACGTACCATTGCACTCCATCTTTTCATTCATAATAAATATTTGCAGGTATCTGATATGTCAGCTCAGTTGCTTGTCCGCGGTGCCCCTGCTCAGTCAGCACCCGGACTTTGAGCCGATGACGACCCTTAACATCTGGCACGGCAAGACAATCATCGAGACTTCTTTGCCACCCACCATCATCCAACTGCCATTCATATTGGGTGAAATAAGGGCTGTATGCCTGGAGATGCATTTCAATAGTGGCAGCAGGTTCCAAGCTTTTGATTATACGACATGGCTTGATATTTACAACGTTGACAGGCCAATCAAAACGATTTTGATCTTCTATTTGGGTTTTGATAGTCAGAATCCGCCCGATATCTTCACGCGCCGTCCACCAGGTGGACAAGTCACCGCCAGCCGGACTTCCCTTCGCCAAATCCCGGCTCAACCAGTCACTGCGCAAATCAATATGCACGTAACTATAATATGGGATTAAATCAACCTGCTGAATACTTTTTTTCGGCGGCGCAATCGACTGAATCGTCAATACGCCTTCATGTTGCAGTTGACGTCCTTGATGACACAATTCATATGCCGACAACGGAACCCCGTCACGCTCGTAGATGAAATTGAAGTCTGTATCAACGACAAACCACTTACTAAACTGGTTCGACCAGACTTCTGCGACAGCATGCTCCCATTCGTAACCATTACGAGACAAGCTGACCAACCGTGCCGGCCACCCCATTGCGGTTGCCGCATATACGGTAAACTTGGCCGAGACTTCACACCAAAACTTCCCACCTTTTGCTGCCGCGCGCAGAAGGTCCAACGGATCAAATTCAGCAAATCCACCAGGCGGGGTATCCGTGCCATGATCCCAAAGTGCCCCAGCCCAGCTAAACAACGCCCGCATTTGCTGAAACTCGTCACTCTGCCGGTCAATATCCGCTTCAGTATCTATAATATGTCTCAACCTGATCAGAGTTACTTGATCAGGAGATCCATAAACAAAAGGGACATTGAATTCAATGCCCCTTTCCTGTTGGTTAAGAAAAATAATTCCCGAGCGAACAAAATCCTCCTGAGATAAGCAGGCTTCTGAGCAATGTCCCGTACCAGAACCACGATAATTCCCAGCGCTAAGTCGAGTTGCCTCCAACTTGTCCTCAGGATACACATATTGCAGAACAGACGAAGCGGACATACGCAAAAAGAGACCAGGAATCAGGCGAACCGGCATCTGAAAGGCAACTACCAGCCATAAACAAACGGCAACGATCACAACACACAGAAAACCTGAGACAAAAACCAGTCGCCGGAACAGCCTGCTTCGATTTTTCATGTCTTCCCAATTGATATGTGTGCCTCCCGGCGCCGAGCGTTGTTCTTTTCGCGCAGCTCCCGGGCATTTTCTGCCAATGCCGCCCTTTGCGGCTTTAACATATAGATATTTGCATATGCAGCAATCATTGCCGGCAACCAGAAAAGTATTTCCGAATAAAATCGGTTGACAAAAGTGGCTGCGGCTAGAAATGCGACAAAAGCTGCTTCAAGAGCAACCGATTGTAGAATCAGGTAGACATCATTGCTTTGCTGGACAAGATATTTCCTAAGCTTACGTAACAACAGAAAACTGGAAGAAACATAGCCAATAAAAATCAAAAATCCCTGATAACCATACTCGGCAAGCACTTCGAACCAAATTGAATGCACCGCACGTTTTCCCACAACGCCGCCGCCTCGTGACATCCATTCCGCTGGCAGGTATTGCGGACTTAAAGCCTCATATCCTCCACCGCCCAATCCAAGCGGATGACTTGCCAGCATGTCAAATGTCGCCATCCAGAAATTAATGCGTCGGCCGGTTCCTTCCTCAGGATCAATGTTTTTCAACGTAATGATCCGTTCCCAAAAAGTTGCATCCGCTAAATAGACGAACAAGACAACGCCTCCGATGAAACCAGCAATAAGCTTCACCTTAACCGACACGGAAACTTTCTGCATAGATAACGCATAGCAGGAAAAATAGACACAGCAAACAACCAGCGCCAGAAAAGCACCCCGGCTGCTCATCAAAACCAAGCAGTTCAAAACAAACGCAAGTCCGATCAGCGCAGCGCCCTTGTACCATTTATTGCGCCCGTAAAGGACATAGAACAACAGTAACGGAACCGCTGACACCACCATGGCAGCAGCAGTATTGACATCCGGACTGTCAGGAGCACCAATCCCTTCCAGACGGCCATCCCCTGTCCGGCCCATTTGCCAACCAAACCAGGATATGTAAAACACCCCAAGGCAGTAGACCCCTATAAACCATTCCATCCGTTTCGGACTGTCAATAACTTTATAAAGGAAGAAAATAAAAATAATATATTTGAAAAACCGACCGGAGTAGATGCCGTGAGTGACAGGATCAATGGCCCAAAAGGATGCGCTATAGACAATGATTGCCAACAAAACTAACCATTTGGTCTGTGGAACTTCAAAGATCTTATTGCCCTGATAATCCCTGCGTTTAAGAAGATAACCACCAACAATAACAAGTATTGTCACCATGGAAAATCGCAGCTCGGGAACCTGCCCATACCACCAACGCGATACTGGGTTGAGAAAATACTCAAATGCGTAAAGAAGCACACCGTAAAACGGACTATAAAAAAGTGCAGCGGCACAGCCAGAGAAAAAGATCAAAACAAAAGAGATAGCAGATATAGACATGTTTTTAATATGAATACTGAGTATCCTAATAGGACACTAGTCCCCAAAAGTCTCCTAATTTTGCTATTTCCAGGTTATTTTGTAAGCTAGGAGAGAATTATTATGAATTTTTGTCATAAATGGTGAAAAATACAAATAATCGTCATCAGAATTCAAAGAATTTGGGATGATTAATTGTGGCCTTTCAGCGCCTTTTACCCTTATGCCATCTGCTTCAGGAAAAGAAGCAACTTTGAACCATTGAAGAGAATCTTTACTAACCCACAAGTCCGCTGTGCTATCAGGGTTTGCCTTCTTCACAAAAGGCGCACGATATTCAAATGCGGTACTGAAAACCAAAGTTCCATCTTTCAGAACAGTGGAATAATAACTGGACTTACCTATCGGAAATAATTTTTGTCTAACCTTCGTTGCAGGGTTAAACCTATAGACAAAAGATCCTGTTTGATCGTTATCGGAGCACCAAACCAGATAATCTTTCGTCACCATAAGGGACACAATTCTCCAACCTTGGTCTCCACCGCCAACCGGGATAACCTTTTTACTGGCCCTGTCCAAAAGCATTAGATTACTTTCGCCATCACGATCACCTGTACAAACCCAGAGTAAATTCCTGAAGCGATCATATTTTATAGAATGGATATGAAATATATTCCCTGAAGGGAAAGTATAGAATTTTTCCCAATGCTTCCCATCATCAAATCCTCGAATAATACTTATTTCATGGGGTCTTTTTTCAGACTGATACTCCCCGAAAAAAATATTTCCTTCGCCATCAATTGCAATCCCCTGGCGAAAAGGGCCGTTTATCTCTTCTTTAGAAAAATCAAAAACAGGCTCAAAGGTTTTACCCCCATCTTCAGAACGATAAATATAATCATAAAAAACAAGAATCGTTCCAGATTGGAGGACAACTACATTTCGTAAAGGAAAGTTTTCTCTAATGAGTCGAGTTGCCCGTTGTCGAGCCACAAAATTTTTAATTTTTCCAAAAATAGACGGATGTATTTTATCCAGATGACCTACTGAAGTGAATAAATTTGATTTTTTATCATCATAAAACAGGAAATGATCTTCATGAGCAAAAATTTTATCGACGTTCAAAAAAGACACTGAGAGATTACTAACTTCACCTGTCTGTTCAACTTTCAATTGAGAATTTTCATATACAATGGATTTATCACTATTAAAATATGGAGACCGTTCAGGAACTAAATATACAGAAGCACTGATTATTAAAAATAGGTAAAAATAAATTATTTTCTTTTTTTTAAAGAACTTCACTAGGCAGAATCCACTATTTTAAGACAAAAATCTTGCCTTTCTAAAAATTAATTCTTCAGGACGTCCAAAATTTTCTTTTCAAGAAAAAGTGCAATATATTTGACATCAAAAGAGGACATATCATATTCTGTGTCGAGCTTGGAAACATGTTTTTTCTCTTGGTAAAGTTCAGCCAATTTGTTCGCAATTCCATCTATATCATCTGGAGAAAAAACATCCCCTAAGTTTTTCTTTTTCATAAGATCTGCCAATGCGCTATCTAAAGGAGTGATAGAAAGTATCCGTTTGCGCATTGCAATATAATCGTACAGCTTAGAAGGAATTTGAATTTTTGTTCCCGGCTGGATAATAACCGCAACATCAGAGGCGGCAATTTTTTTCAGACAGTCCTGAAAGGGAACCTGACCAACCTCATCAATAACACCAGCAGACAACAAATCAGCATGATGATTTATAAAACTGTATTCAGACTCTACATAACCCATCTGAGAAAAATGGCACCAACCCATTACTTCAGGTTCATTTTTGGCTAATACTCTCAACGCCTCTAAGAGGGGACTGGGATCACGTCGACCATACAAGGATCCAGCATGGGCCAGAACAAGTTTATTTGGATCATGATCAATGTCTCCTAAAAATTCATAATCGACCGGATCAAATCCATTTGGAAGAGTGATGACCTTTTCTTTTGCCAAATGAGGATAACGCTTCAAAAAATCATTCCGCAAAGGCTCGGTGTTGACAGAAACCACAGCTGCGCTTGTCACTATTTTTTTTTCAAGTATCCGCATGAGTTTATCAAATATCCGGCCGCGGCTTACATGAAAAGGGTTCCCCACCCATGGATCACGAAAATCGACGATCAAAGGCTTCCCTGTCAATTTATGCAATACATAACCGACAATCAACGAGGTCCAAGGCATACCCGTAGCAAAGATTGCATCAATTTTATGCCTCTTAACGACCTTTCTTCCATGCCAGATGGCAGAAAGAAGCCATGGAGCAGCATCATCAGGAAAATATATTAGATTATAGATAAAATCTTTTAAGCATTGAAATAATGACTTATTTAAAGACCCTTTTGGGGAAAAATTTTGAACAGGAGTCCCTTCCTCTGATTTTTTATGCGGCTGTTGTAATTTATTTTTAAACAGCTTCTTAACTAAGGAGCGTAAATTTAGAAGTATTTTGAAAAAATCAAAAGATCGAGTACGGTAAATTTTTTCATTCTGTAGAGGAAGAGGCAATCGAAAGTTTAGATCGATATATTCACGGTAGAAATTTTCATTTAACGTTAAAACATATGGATTAAAGTTACCTAGGTATCTCAAGAATTTTACAGTTCGTTGAGATCCAGGAAGTCCGGCACCTCCTGCAGGGGGATAATAATAAGCAATAAAAAGTAAATTCTTAAAATCGTTCATTTATCACCGCAAACAATCTACCCCGCCTCATTAAAGCGGGGTAGAAAAAACGAAAAGCATCTATAACAGATTGTGAATTCAGAGCATCAATGCCTCACCATGATATACATAACAAAAGTAAAGCAATTTAATTATTCAATTTTCACATTTGGTGGTGGAAGAATAACAGTAGAATTAGAGCCAGCAGCCAGCTTAAAGTATCTATCAGCTATTGATCCATGGCTGGCCGTATCAATAACAAGGTCATCAAAGTAAATTTGTGACTTTGGTCCGGTTGAATACATATTCCCACCAAACATAGCATTATCAAAATAACCAGAGGATGAAGATGACCATTCACTACTGGTAAAATATGAAGCTGAGATATCATTATAAAGTGTCTCTAATAACTTTCCATCAGAATTATAAATCCACCCGGACAATTTAGCCATTTTATTAGACAAATCTTCAGTTAATAAATATTCAACAAAAATCCACTTATCATTGTAAATTCTCATATCAGTTCTTGTTCCAGACTCACGAATATAATCATGTGTAGCATTTGATATCAGAACGGCCGGGTTAACTCCGTTTTCGTGTGTCATATGATAATCAAAATAAGGGGAAATTGCATAATTAGCACCACTGTTAGTTGCAGCCGAACAGCTGGAATCATTACATTCCATATTAAGGACAAACTCTTTTGAATAACCAGTTGGTGACGAAGTCCAAAATCCAGAGTCTCTCCGCATAGCATAGAAAACGCGTACCCCGTCAGACCACTTAAACCCATTGGGATAAGTCTTTGTCCTTATATCCGCAGCCAACCGTGAAGGCCCCTTGCCACCACCTAAGTCAATTAAAAGACTTTTTGACTTACTTTCCCCCCAAGGATTTACGGTATAACCAGATCCATGATTTTGAATGGCAGGAGTTCCCACAGGTGCAACCCAAGTGGAGTAATATCTCCAAACACCGACATTCCCCGTAGCTGTTTCAATTGGCATCAATGAACTGCTAGTTACATCTCCGGATGACCCCGTATGTTGCCAATCATTAAGATCATTAAAAGTCTGAGCAAACGGAAAATTGTTTTCTAAGGTTGATTGCCAATCAGCAAAAGCTGCTCCGCTACTAAAAGTCGTGATCAGAAAAACACTGACCCAAAAAGTTGTTAATATTCTTTTCATTTAATTCCTCCGTATTAGGGAAAGCAAATCTCTAATATCTTACCCATAACACGAACAAAAATCAATTCATAAAAAAAGCAAAAGCATCAAAACAAAAACCACACCAGACAAACAACAATATCCTTAAAGATAACAATCAGATAAAGAATTATTTAAATTTTATCCCACACACAATCCCCAAACTGCGACCGAGCAAGTAGCAATGAGAAAGAAAAAAAATCTGAACAAATTTGGATTTTTTTTTGGACCGAAGACATCGATATATAGCTAAAGACAATGCTATAAAATTTAAAACAATAAAAGATAGAAAAAAGTACTCATTTTTGATAAATAAAAATAAAAAGCTAGCAGTAAAAACAAAAAAATATAATAAACTTGCAAACAAAACCTTATCAAAAGATGGGAATTTATAATATTTAAGCTGATAAGATCCATACCAAAATTCTTTTTTTATAAACTGAATTAAATTTTTTGGAGAATCAAGGTGATTGCTCTGCATTTCGTAATGATAAATAACATCATAGCCAAGTCTGACAAGCCGTTCACAAATATCAGCATCTTCGCATGTAACCAAATCTTCGCTAAATCCACCAACATCCTCAAATGCACTTCTTTTAATAAAAAAGTTCCCGGAAGGGATAAATCTACATTTTCCAATAAATTTTTTATACTCATAGAACCATGATCTTTCGATCCAGTTGTCTTTGTCATGACTAAGATATCCCGCGCCACAAGCTCCGGCCGAATGGCTCAACATTTCCCCCAAAGCAACTTCCAACCATCTAACGGGAAGAACGCAATCGCTATCAATAAAACCCAAATAATCTCCAGTGGAAATTGCAGCGCCAGCATTCCTAACACTTGCGATCGTTCCACCGATTTTCCTAATAACCACTGCTCCCATCTGTTCAGCAATCTGTGGCCCAGAATCAGTAGATCCGTTATCAACAACAATTATCTCTAGCTTGTTGCAATATCTCGCTTGAGACAATATCGATTTGATACAGTCAGCAATCGACTCCTCTTCATTATACATAGGAAGGATAAAACTCACCTTAATCATCAACATCACCAATTTCTGAGGTAAAATAAGACATCTTCCCTGAAGGCTTTCTGCTAATTGAATTTACAACCTTAAAATCATAAGAAATATTACAACTTAATATATTATTAAATTTATCAACATAGAAAGGAATAGTTTTTTCATTAAAACTTTGACTAGGAACGATTTCGATAAGAATATGATCGACGGCATCTTGAACAACAAAGAATTTTTCAATTCCATCTTTTAGGTTATAAGCAAATATGGCATCGTAAATTTTTTTCCCTTCAGGCGTAAGAACATAAGAATCTTTCCTGCTTTCGAAAATATCCAAAATAGGGCCAACCCGACCGCAGTCACAAAAGTTTTCTCGCACCTTCCCCCTATCTCCAATCTTATATCGCAGAAACGGAAAAAAGTTTGAATTTAATTCCGTGACAACAACATCCCCTATCTCATTAATAACACGGCAACCCTTTTGATCATGTATTTCTACCATTACATTTGGAGACAGAACATGATTATTTCCAAATTCACAAGAAAAACTTATCAAACCAATTTCAGTGCATCCATACTCAGATACCATCACTGTGTTACAAAAATCTTCAATTTCATTCCTCTCATGTGGAAATATATATTCCCCCGTTCCAATAACCGCCTTCAAGGGAATTTTCTGGAAAGTCAATCTTTCTTTTTTTAAAAATCTAATAAATTCTATAATTAAACTTGGGTAACCATATAAATAGGAAGGCTTGGCCTTAAAAATTTTCTCATAGAAGCCCAAGAATGCTTCCCTTGAGAGATCAAAAGCAGACAGCCTTATTCTATTTTTCATAAAGTCCTTAAGGGCTGCTAGCTTTCCAGAGATTCCATCCCTACCTCCCCAAAAATAAGCCTGTAAGTCTTCCGCCTGAATACCATGCCACAAAAAAGCGCAATTCTGTAAAGCCTGCATGTATCCAACCGAGGCTCCACTCTTATAAAAGCCACATGGCAAGCCGGTTGAACCGCTAGTAGACCGCCAATCAAATTTCATTTTTTGCCACAGAGGAATTTGAATTTTTTTATGAGAATCTCTCACAACTTCCTTTTCGAGCAATGGCAATAATTCCAACAAGGAATATGGATCTTCAATTTCCTGATAATTATCATAAGAAGGAATTTTATCGTTAAAATAATAATATTTATTTTTATGTATTTCACTTAATAATAATTTCAACTTATCACTTTGATAATTTAAAATTTCATCATGTGTCATAAAAAAAATTTTATTAATATCATTATGATACCTATATTCTCTATACCCTTTAATAAAAGAAATTATGTGATAAAGACTATTTCTTAACATCATATCGAATTCAGCCAAAGGAAAAAATTACTACAATAAAAGCTATTAGTTCTCTGTATTTTTCTTAACTATTAAAGCGATCTTTAAACCAATTAATCTCCTTTATAAGATTAAAATTTTTCACTGTTATAAAAAAATCTATGAAAAATAGTTTCAGTATCCCGCCTAAACTCAGAAAAGGTTTTTGTACAGATAAAGAATAATTCATTTCCCCTTCAGAGGGAGATTGCAAATTTTCTTTCAAAGCATCCGTAACCCAGCCATTCTGTAACACTAAAGTTTGAATACGTGCGTAGTAGGCAGTATCCGACTGCGTCAATTTATCCAAAACATAATCAATGAAAAATTCAGAACATTTTAGGAGTCTATTGCGCTCATCCCCATGCGTATAGAAAGATGCATAATAAAATATAACACTTTTACGTAAATCCTGAGCTACCCACGTGTCATTTGGAAATTCGAGAATTTCAGGTTTGTCCAAATAAGGGTACTCATGCTCAGACATCCAATTTGCATAAAGCAATAAACTGTCTCGTGCATGGTAATAAGCGCCATCCAATTCTTCTCGACCCTGCTTCACCAAAAGGAATCGTCCTAGGGCAAAGAGAAAAACGGTATAGGACCAAGCCACTTCGGCATCCAAAAGATTTCTTTTATCAGGATTGTCCTGCGGGTGAACCGTCCCGGTAATTAAAGTTTCAGCACGACTGAGGTAACGGGTATCATTTGTTAACTCTAGGGCTTCCAGCATAGAATTAAGACAGTTTCCGGTGCCGCGCGTGAAAGGATAGCGGGACCAGATAACTCCCCGTTTACGACCATCTTGCCAGCGCTTTAAATTTTTGTATCCCCTCAGAACAGCTGCCCCCAATGTCTGCACGCCGTTTAAAGCTAACCAATTCCAATCAGCCAATTGAACAACAAGATCGCGATACCGTTCTTCCCCTGTTAAGAGGTAGTGCAGGGAAAGCCCCGATATATAACACATTTCAGATCCGGGCCCGCCACCGCACAAATGAGCTGGTTTTTTATCCAGATGAGTTTTTGAAGCCATCCGATGAGTCGACAACCCGGCATCCAAATAGTGGTCCGTATGCCAAAAAGGTCCCAGGCAGTACTCTTCACGATCTTCAGTGGTTTGATTAATATCGATATCTGCAACATGTGCCGCCAGATCAGCGGCCAGTTCAGCCCAGCGGGAATCGGAAGTGACCAGAAATTCACGATAGCAGGACGCCATAAGATCATACTGATTGTTATAATGAGACACAAAGATGCCTGGCAGATCATGAAAAGCCGTCTCATGATCTGCGTAAACATCTCCAAAATTGCGCCAGCCGTATTCATCCAATTGCTCTCGTTTGGCAAAAAAACCCTTTTCGGGGTCAAAGGCGAGGCTCAGCAGAGCTTGCAATCTCGGCTCTTGATGGGCAAACAGAGGTGGAGCAAAAACCCCAGCCTCCTGATAGGTGGCCAATGCGCAGTGTGCTGGGACCTCTTTCAGAGCAACCTGCCCCTGCCCAACTCCGTAATGGAATATCATCCGTTCGGTGAGCTGTTCCCCGCCTTGTAATTCATGCAAATCAGGAAATTCTTCCGGCAGAAGTCCGAGTTCAATCGTATTGGAAGTCACATTGAAGGACTTGGGGAAACGTTGCCAGAAGTTATGAATCTCGACAGAAACCCCGGTAGAGTCAATACCACTCCAGACTTGCGGCTGGCAGCGTTCGCCGCTTTGCAGGAGCTGCTCATTGCTCCATAACCGCCACCCCCGAAAAGTCATCGGCACATCCCCATTACGATTGAGATGAACCGGGCTGTCCCAGTGCCGACCGCCGCTCGATTCTTGATAAAGGGTCAGTCTGTCGGAACAGTCGGCGGCAAGAGAAACAACGGGATTCAATCCACTGATGTTACAGCATTCCTGCTTGCGGGGAACGACAAGGGCCAGTTGTTTTAACAAGACAGAGCCCGGGTCGCCAAGATCCCAAAGATTACGAGGGTGGCTGGCCGCCTTGGGATTGTGCAATCGTAATCGAAAATCGACATAGCCATATTGCGGGTATATATCCAAATCGGCGTAAAAACGTAGTAATTTTTCAGAGTGAAAAGAAAAGTCTCCGTTCAAATGGACTGAGACCCGTAACGGCCCTGAATCAACAATGGCACTCTGTGAAATAACGGGAATCCAGGCTTGTCCCTGACTATCTTCCAAAAGAAGGGTGTTCTCGCCATGACTTTCAGCAGAGTACGTCACCGAGGAAAAAGGGCGTAACTGCCGCCGGTCGATAGTGCATGAAAAGTGATCTCCCCGGATGTGAAAGCAGTCAACCTCAGATATGATGGAAAAAGGCTGTGATTGAGAATTGGACGGTTTAGATTCAGCGCATTCCTGAAGAAATAAAGAATCCCCTGACGAAGTCCCTGCGTTGACAACAGCAAGGCATTGCAACCATTTGATACTGCCGTCAGACCAGTGGTTAAGAACTTTCCATTGAGAGAGTAACTCCTTCCCGTCCATTTGTTTCAGCAGCAACTGAGCTGGGTCAGCTAATTCTCCTTTGGCAAAAGGAACACTCAATTTCAAGAGAGAGCAGCCTTCAATAATGGCATCTGTGGTTCCAGAGCCGATAATAATTTCTTTTCGAGCGATACTCTTCATAACCGATCAAAATCCAGTGAAAGATGTCTCTGATCTCCATCCCGGGCGGCCCAGAGATAATAATGTTCGAGAGCCTTGACCCTTCTCCTGAAATCAAACTGCGCTTCGATACGCATACGGCCCTGCATGGCAAACGTGTTTCTTTTAGCTTCATCACGAACCAGTTCAAGCACCGCGTCACTCAAGGAAGAAACATCGCCAATGGGACACAGCAGGCCTGAGACTCCGTCATCGACCAATTCCGGAACTCCCGCGACCCGAGTTGAAACAATCGGAACTTCCATTGCCATAGCCTCAAGAACCGTATTGGGCATTCCCTCGGTTGATGAGGTCATCAAAAACAGATCAAAAGATCGATAGATATCGAACAGGTCGTTCCGGTGTCCGGTGAAAAACAGTTTATCCTGCAGACCGAGTTCTTTTACCTGTTGTCGCGCCAAATCCAACAAATCACCGTGACCGTCACCAACGATGGCAAAACGAACATTCTCTTGCTGGGCACAAACCTCGGCAGCGACTTTGTAAAATGTTGGCAAATCTTTATGCCGTTGGGCAATCCGAGCAACCGTGCCAACCAAGATAGTATCCTCCGGCAACAGTAATTCAGATCTGAGCACCGGTTGGCCAGCAGAACGCTGCCAGACATCAATATCGATGCAATTCCTTAAGCAGATGGACCGTTCCAGGGGCAGGCCGTCAGAAGCCAAAGATTGCCGCGTATGATCCGATACGGCCATCACTGGTGACTTATATCTTTTGAGCAACCAAATAACGGTCTCTCGTCTCAGCTTGGCTTTAAGGTGGGCCAAATTAGAAGCGTAGTTCTGCCGCTGCAACGGCGTATGTAAATGAACGGTAAAAATAATCTTTACCGACGGCACAAGCCATTTGATAAACACTCCGTACAGCGAAGTCTTGTCGTCATGGGAATGCAGTACCTGAATCTCTTCACGTTTGACAAATGCTGCCAGCTGTCTGATACAGCGCCAATCGAAAAAGCGGCGGTCTTCAAACTCGGTATAGTTCAGGCCCATACTCCTGGCCCGATCGCCGATCTGAAATTCCTGGTCACGTGGGTCACGAATATAGACGACACGAATATCGACATGATTACTATCATGGAGATAGGCGGAGTTCAGGACTGTCTTATCCGGACCGCCTCCTCCTTTATACGTTCCACGGAAATCCATCACCTTGACCGGTCCGCTGGAAGCCCCGTTTGGTGACTTTTGCTGCGGGACCTCTTTTTTTGGCAGGTAGCGCGAGGGGCTCCCAACAACAACCGTATTGTCAGGAACATCTTTGGTAACAACAGCATTAGCTCCGATAACGACATGATTACCGATACTAACCTCGCCAATGACTTTGGCACCAGCACCAATCAAAACGTGATCGCCAATAGTTGCTGCATTGCCATGACCGCCGCTATCGCCAATGGTGACTCCGTGATAACAGGTACAATTCTCTCCGATCCGGACCGAAGGATGAAAGATAATTCCCCCAAAATGGTGAATGCGAAAACCTCTGCCTATTTGGCAGCAAGCCGGGATGGAAATCCCACAAGTGATCTCGATAAAACGCTCGAGCAGAAACCGTAACGGTTGACCGGGCACCCCTTTGCGATACAACCAATTGAAAAACCGGTAAACCAGAATTGCCTGAAATCCCTGCGACAACAACCCGGCAATCAAAGTGCGAAGACTGGCACTGCCTGTTTGACTCAAGCGGGCCAAGTCAGTTTTTATGATTGGAAACATCTTCTACCCATTTGAAATAATAATGAAAAACCAACAATCCTGTCCTTGAATTGAGCGAACCACTCATAGTATCGCTCAGACCAGATATTCCCTCTGCCATAACGCAAAAGAAAGCAATGTCCAGAGCAGTGTGCCCAGGTTCTGCCGGCCGAGTTGATGGCTATCCCACAACTCCTGCAAGCCAGTCGGCTTAAAAAAAACATCCAGTTGTCGATTTTCTAGAACTGTAGCCTTAAACAGCGGCTTTAATTCGGTGCGGAACCAGACATCCAACGGGACAGTAAAGCCCTGCTTTTGGCGCGCCAGAAAGTCTTCCGGCAGCAACTGCGAAAAGGCTTTGCGCAAGATTATTTTCTTTTCCCTATTTAGAATCTTCCACCTTGACGGCAAGCTTGCGGCATATTCGACAATGGCATGGTCAAGTAACGGGGCTCTCACTTCAAGAGCGTGAGCCATGCTGGTGCGATCTACTTTCACCAAAATATCGCCAGGCAGGTAAGTCTTAATATCGGTATAAAGCATCCGCGTGACATGATCGGCGTCTGCATAGCGACTCCAATACCGACGGGTTCTGGCAGCGGGGTCGTAACCACGACACTGCGTTGCCAGGGAATCGGACAAGACCAAGCCTAGTTCACGGTCGGTGATAAAACTGTTGGTCTGGTCGTATCCGGTAGCGGGATCGATCAATGCAGCGCCACATAGACTGCCGGCTTTTTTGCGGACCCCCTGCCTGGCCCCATGACTGACTTGATAAATAAGTTGCAATACAAAGGTCGGCACAATTTGCCGTACCCGATTCTCGGTCAGCTCAGTGACATATTTCTGATAGCCGCCAAAGGATTCATCCCCACCGTCTCCGGCCAGGGCCACGGTCACTGCCTGGCGGGCCAAACGCGAGACATGATAGGTTGGCAGTGCTGAGGAATCAGCAAACGGCTCATCGAAATATTTCGGCAACAGCTGGATAGTATCGACCAGATTTTCCTGAACTCGGTATTCACTGTGATTGGTCGCAAACCGTTCAGCTATTTCCTGGGCATAGGCTGACTCATCATGACGCCGATCATTGAATCCAATCGTACAAGTTCGAACCGGTTCCTGTGAATGCTTGGCCATCAGCGCGACAATGCCGCTGGAATCGACTCCACCGGACAAAAAAGCGCCAAGCGGCACATCGGCCACCATGCGCAGTTTGGTTTGCTGCTCAATAAGCTGGAGCAATTCTTCGGTTGCAGCTTGAAAGCCAAGTCCATCCCGCGGCGAGAAATCGACATCCCAATACTCTTCTACCACTGGCTCTTCACCCATTTTCAGGGTCAGAGAATGGCCGGGCAATAGCTTGAAAACCTGCCGGTAAATAGTTTTTGGAGCCGGAACATAGAGGTATTTCAGGTAATCAACGATAGCGGTCGGTTCGATCTCGGCTTTAAAGCCTGGTAATTCCAACAGGCATTTCAGCTCAGATGCAAAGGCAAGCTGATCACCACCGCCCCACCACCAGTAAAGGGGTTTTTTCCCGATCCGGTCGCGGGCAAAAAATAGGGTTTTCTCCTCTGTGTCCCATAGCGCGAAAGCAAACATGCCATGAAGTTGTTTCAGGCAATGCTTCCCTGAGCGGGCATAAGCAGCCAGGATAACTTCTGTATCGGTCCGGCTGTGAAAAACCATCCCTTCAGCCTGGTGGCGTTTCCTTAGCTCCTGAAAATTATATATTTCTCCGTTGAAAACAATATGATACCGGCCGCAAGCCGACGACATGGGCTGCACGCCATCCGCCGACAGGTCAATGATTGACAGCCTGCGATGGGCCAAACCGACGTGGTCGTCCAAATATTCTCCGTGTGCGTCAGGTCCACGATGGGCGATACGTAGCCCCATATTATAAAGCAGTTGTTTATCTCCGGACGGACAAGCCGACCGGGTGAATCCGGCTATTCCACACATTGTTTCGAAATTCCTTTATGCTGAGCCAAGACCAACTCGCTAAATAAGGTCTCGTAATTTTGCACCATCCCCGCCAACGTGAACTGCTGCGCCACCAATTTTCGGCTTTGCCGCCCCATACTCTCACGTAAAAGCCGATCCTCCCCAAGTTGCTCCATCAATCGGGCCAATTCATTTTCATGGGACCGGCTCAGATCAAACAAGTAACCGTTTCTACCATCTTGAACCAACTCAGGAGTTCCGCCGACCCGGCCGGCCACAATCGGCAATCCTGCAGCCATCGCTTCCAGGATGGTTACGGAAAATCCTTCATAAAAAGAAGGAAGAACATAAACGTCCATGCCCCGCAGACAATGCTCGATATCTGAGCGCTCACCGGTCAGCAAAACTGAATTCTGCAGTTGCAGATCAGCAACCAGTTTCAGCAGGTCATCATACTGCTGACCTCCACCAACTATCATGAGTTTGGCCCGAGGTGCTGTTTTTTGAACCAGGGCAAAGCCGCGGATTAATGCTGGAAGGTTCTTGACCGGATCGAGACGTGCAATGCAGCCGAAGACCACATCGTCTGCAGTAAAGCCAAAATCTGTTTTAGCCTGATTGAAAGCATCGACTGGAGAGAAAAGCTTTTCATCAACACCGTTGTAAATTAATCGAATGCGCCCCTGTTCAATACCGAAGGTTTGCGCATAATCTCTTTTCATTTCCAAGGACGGAGCAATAATTGCGTCGCACCCTTTGGCAAGCAGGCGTTGTGCCCAAATCCTCCGCTGTGGCATTCGCGCCAGATCCTCAATGGTTTTTCCATGAAAAGCATAGACAAACCGTGGCTTTTTATTCAGCCGCAACATCCCCCCCAGGAAACCATCCAGATAAGTGCTCCAGCCGATACTGTGAATCAGATCAATCTCATACTGCCGACAGAGCTTGGCAAGCCTGAACGGAATGCGGAAATCATTCCCTTCCTGTTTATCCAGGCTGACCAGTGTGACCTGATCATGGATGGTTTTGCAAAAATCATCCGGCGTGCAAAAGCTGCAGATTACGTGGCGAAAGCGATCATGACCGCTATTGACAATATTCGCCAGAACCCGCTCTGCCCCGCCAACGGTTAATTTGTGAATTAGATGAAGAATATGAATTCTTTTCTTTATCAAGCTTAAAATCCTCTTCAGCGTATCGGCAGTTTCCAGGTGACCAACTGTCGCCCGCGAATCCCTCTCCAGCAACCGGACAGGGAGGCAAAAAGCAACATAAATTGATAATAAACAATGCTAATAATGGGCAGTCCCCTAAGCCTGGGAATAAAATGAGCGGCCCCCGCACCACCAGCGCTGATCACCGCTAGAAGCAGGAATAGGGACAGGAAAAGATCGTTATTTCCAAGACATTGTTGCAGGGCCAGTATGACGATAAGGGCAAAAAACAGAAGACCACTGCACCAGCGCAACAATTTATGGGAAACAAATTTAAACAATAGCAGAGGCATCGCCAAACCGGGAACCCCACGACCCCTGACCAATGTTTGAATCCCCCCGGCAATAATTCGACTTTTGCGCTGATACTCGTTTTCAATTTCCTGAAGATTGCGTTCGTAGCCCACGGCATTATTGTCATGCAACAACCAATATCCTTGACAGGCAATCTGCATGGAAATAACAAAATCGTCCAGAATGGTATCGGCCGGTGGAGGTGAGAACAACTCCCTCCGAATGGCGTACATTGCTCCATCCGCACCGATTACGGCCCCGGTCGCCCCCTCTTTGAACTGGATAAAATGCTCAAAACCATAGTATGAGTTCTCGGCATCCTTGTAACTGATATTGTCATTCACCAGGATGACCCGGCCGGAGACAGCACCAACACGGGAATCGGCAAAATGACTTACCAGAGATCTCAATGCGGTTGGCGCATACATAACATTGGCATCTGAAAGCACCACCAGGTCAGTTTCGATACTCTTCATTGCCTCATTAAGGGCGGAAATCTTCCCACGGTTTTTCGGCAACAAGCAGATCTCCACCCCTTTTGAGACATACTCCTCGAGAATGCTATTCGTCCCATCGGTGGAGCCATCGGAAGCAACCAGTATCCTCAATTTATCTGCCGGATAATCCAGTTCCAGAGAGTTTTTCAGTTTGTCTTCAATAACGGAGGCCTCATTGTAGGCCACAATCAATAGAGTCAACATCGGACAATAGTCGTCTTTATGTTGACCGGAGACCGAATGTAAAGCGGCAACGGCGGCAAGTACGCTAGGATACCCCAAATAGGCATAAAAGAGACTGCCAAGCAGCACATAGGCCGGCAAGGCGGAGGCCTGAACATGAAGAAGAGCCGGAACAATCAAGACCACCAGTGACACCAGTGAAAAGATGACCAACACGGATTCTGGCAATTTCTCTGTTCTTGCAGGAAGATCCTCTCTCACCGTTTGCCATTTATAAATCACCTCACCCCGCAGGCGCAGCAGGACCCCAAGGGTGGCCGATAAATTCATCAAAAACAGATAATAGGGGTAATAAAAAAGAGGCTGCTGACTGTCGCCGCATTTTTCCTGGTAATCTCCCAGCATCGCCAACAGAAAAAGAAGGTAATAAAGGAACAGAATCATAAAGTAGGCCGGCTGAAGTGCTCCCCAAAAGGCCAAACCGATCATCGTCATTAACCAATGGGCGAGAAACAGAAACCCGGAAAACCAGCGTAATAGTTTGTGGGAAAAGAGCAGCAGGGCAAACCGCCCCACTTTGAATGGATTGAGACACTCCGGCACCCTGAGCAGCCCGTTAAAACTACGATTGGCAATACGCTTCTTCCGTTCGAATTCTTTGTTAAAGTCTCCTGCGGGGAGTTCGGTACACCATGCATGCGGATCAAAAATTCCCCGGAACCCTTTGGCAACAATCTGGAGCGGGTTAACAAAGTCGTTGATGTCGGTTTCCTGCAAAGGTTCCCACAATTCTGCCCGAATCGCATAAATTGCGCCATCTCCGCCAACCACGGAAGAAAAATCGGATTCCCAGCGTTTCAGCCGAACCTCAAAATCCCAATAACCACTTTCACTCTTGCCGGCAGCCGTTTTATCTCCATCGAGATAACGTGCATGACCGACCACATAACCAACGGTCGGATCTGCAAAATGGCGCACCAAGTTGTCGATGGCCTCCTGGTCATACAAAGCATTGGCATCTGAAAAGACAACAATTTCGGAAGAGACCTCTGTTAACGCCATATTCAACCCAGCAGTTTTCCCTTGACGAGCAGCCGGGCGCAGCAATCTAATCTCTTGCTCTGAAAAATCACGAACAATTTCATCTGTTTCATCAGTAGAACCATCTGAAACCACTACAATAGAAAATTTTTCATCCGGATAATTCAGTTCCAGCGAATTGTCCAGCTTCTTGCGCATAACCGCGGCTTCGTTGAACGCTGAAATAATCAGGGTGACGGTCGGCCGGTAGTTGTTATTAACAATATGGTCCCTGCGAAATAAAGCGGCTAATATACGCAGCAGCAGAGGGTAGCCGACATAGGCGTAACCAATCAGGAGCGAAAGCAGAAGATAACAAATATCAAACGATTGCATGACTTACGCCCCTATCGTCGAACAACCAGGGATAATCCCCTTGCCAGAAAGTAAACGTTCAATAATAAAGACAACTGTACGACCTGGATCGGTCTGCGATTGCGAACCTTAACTGCCGCATAAAGAGTAGGCAGCGCCAGAAATAGAGTAAAAAGCGCAACCGTCACGGCCGGTGCGGTTCGCGTCAAAAGGCAAAAAACACTGCTCACTAGAAGAAGGCAATAAAACAGGGGCAGGAATAAACTAGGAAGCTCGCTTAACCTCAACCCATGAGAAAAAAAACCTTGCCAATTGCTGGTGCCACGCCAAAGTTCTTTTTTAAAAAAATGAAGGATGGTCCTCGCCTCTCCATGGTGTACAGTCTGAAGTCGCGAATCAGAAATGATCTTCCCCTCGGACTGTAATCGTAACGATAAATCATAATCTTCGCAGGTGGTCAATTCCTCATTAAATCCGCCGATTTTAAGAAAAATATCTTTCAGAACAAACATATTCATAGATTCAAGCCACCTGACCTCAACGCGTCCTGAACCCTTGCCCCTGACCTGGTACCAGCTTTTCTGCACCCAGGTAGCGAACTCCGGGATACCGGGAGGGTTGCCAAAACAAACAACATCATGCTGATCAACATATTCACTGGCGATCGACAACCAGTCCGGGGAAACTGTACAATCGGCATCAATAAATGCCAGTATTTTCCCCCGTGCTTGAGATGCACCGTAATTCCGGAGAGCCGAAATGGTTACTCCTGGTTGTACATAAACCCTGCAGCCAAATTGATGGGCAATATCAACAGTGTTATCAATAGAACCATTGTCAATGACCATTACCTCGAATAAATTTCTAGAAAAATTAACCTCTTGAATAGAAGAAAGTAACTTCCCGATATTGTCCTGTTCATTTTTTGCTGGAATGATTATTGAAAAAAGCAAAAGATTACCTCAAATATGACATATCATCTATCAAGAATTTTTTTCACGGGATATTTTAAAAAATGAAAGCAATTTATTTAAAGAAACAACACCACTCAAAATAAGAACTCCAAAATAGCTACTGGCAAGAAGAAGTTTAACGATTCCTTCCGCGACCAAAGAAAAATTTGAAGAAAAGTAGCGAACTAAAGAACCTCCTCTTACCTGATCTAAAGAAAGTAGTTTAAAAATAAAAACAATTTTTTCTGAAATTTTTAAAATAAAAGTTGAAGAAGATAAATATTTTGCCATTTCAATATTGTCAATCAATATAAACAATAAAAACGTAGCAATAAATAGTCCAGAAATGCGTCCCCATTCAAAAGGAATGGAATAATATTTTTTTGACATTTTATGAGCAAGAATGCACTGAAATAAAAAAACTATATTTGCAGAGACAAGGGCGCCAAGAATTCCATAGTACTTAATCAAAATCAAATTCAAGACAACTCCCAAAATAGCAGCAGAAATTTGAATTATTGAAATTTTAAATGTGATTTTTTGATAAATAAGCCCGAAATTGAAATGATAATATGCTCCAAACATAACTTTGGCGGATACCGCTAAAAATGCAAAGTAACCGGGCAACCAAAAATCACTAGGTGTCATGATTTTGAGAATCAGAGGTACTTCCAAACCTATAATCAATGCGACAAAAAGCATCAGGGCCAACTGGAAGGTGAACATTCGAGCTAATTGAAAGGGACCATTCTCTTCTTCACAAATCTCAAATCGTTGAACAGTCCAGATTCTCAGAAAAGGCTGTACGACAAACAATACAAGCAAAGATGAAAACTTCTGTAGCATGCTGTAAGTGCCTAATTGTGAAAGCCCCAGAAAGGCTCGCAAAATAACACGATCGGCATCGTTTCTTATAAAGCCTGCAACATAGCCAGGGATTAGCGGAAAGTTGTATTTTAAAATATTCTTGGCATCCACCCGAGAAAATAAGAGCCCGGTTTTTTTCAGCGCATGAACATGAAGCATCAAAGAATAAAGGGAAACACTTATAAGGGTACTGATCAGCAGACCAAGGACTCCCATCTCTAAAACGATGAGAAATAAAATATTAAAAGAAAAGGCCATCAAAAAACGTGCAATAGAAAAACAAGTAAACAGTAGAGATTGCTGCTTAATCAGAAGATACCCGCTGGCACTTTGGCCAGTCATTTCGAAAAAAAAAGAAATACTTGAAATAATAATGTAAAGCCCGAATTCCTTCGTACCGAAAGCAAGCAAAGATATTTGCCGATTCAGAAGAAAAACCGGCAAGGCAACGATTGCGACAATACCGATGGTCACAATAATTGCAGTTGAAATGACAGTGTTTTTTTCTTCCTCTGTATTCTTTTCATAGTAGAAACGTTGCATACCACCAAGCAGGCCGTAGCCGACAATTACAGTCATGATGGAAACAACGACTTCAATCATCCCAAAAATGCCGTAACCTTCGCTCCCCAAATAGTGAGCGTAAATCGGCAGCATGATAAACCCGACACCTTTTTGTAGAAAAGTAGAAATGCTGTAAATAAAAGTATGTTTAAAAGTGTCTGAAGTTTTTGAAATTTTTGGCATATTCTATCTTTTGAGGTTAAGTGGCGTTTTGTGAGAATAAAAAGATTCAGCGTAATCTGAAGATGAATTAATCTCCATTCCACGAATCCTCATTAAAGATCTAAATAGATCTTTATCAAACCATTTTTTATTTTGCTGAGACATATAATTATTGTAAATTAGGTCAATTTTTACTTGCACAAGCATTTCATCAATTTCGACATGCAGGTTGGGTTGTCCCATATCGCCGTCATATTTGGGGATTTCATATTCTAAGATCAGGTGATCACGAAAAGTATTTAATGCCAGTTCAGACAACAATCGGTGATCCTGGTGCTTGTCATTCCGGTAATGGGTAAAAATAACATCCGGATTGATATCGTTCTTAAGAGTTTCAAAATAATCTTTAACTTCATACCCCACATACGGCAAGAAACCATCCCTGAAACTGTTTATTCGAATATCGCTGTGGGTTGCATCTTTTAAAAAAGCCTCTGCACAGGCTTGTGCCTCTTTAGCCCGGATCTCATTCGAGCAAAAAACCACCCAACTGCAATCAAGACTGCGACTCTTTGTCAGTTCAAGAATGGTCCCCGCCGCAGCCAATTTCGATATCATCACAGTGTGCG
>CAXXJU010000026.1:0-54433 GCA_963668145.2 Geopsychrobacteraceae bacterium | reverse complement strand
AAAGAAAAAGCTTGTGCCGCAGCAGGGATTTTTTCTGATGAGCATAAATTGCCGGCAACGACCAGCGAGGTCGAGCTGCTGAACTTGATCACACAGTTGAACAACGACGAGCGGATCGACGGGATACTGGTTCAGCTGCCTTTACCGGATCATATTGATGAGGGCAAAGTGTTGGAAGCAATCTCACCGGCCAAAGATGTTGATGGATTTCATCCCTATAATGTCGGGCGTCTGGTGACCGGCAACCCGCTCTTTCAGCCATGTACGCCCTATGGTGTCATGAAAATGCTCGAACGGACCGGCGTTGAACTGAAGGGGAAAGAAGTCGTGGTCGTCGGCCGGTCCAATATTGTCGGAAAACCGGTTGCCCTGATGTGCCTGGGTGAGCATGCGACGGTGACGATCTGCCATTCGCGGACTGTTGACCTGGCGCAAAAAGTCGCTGCGGCCGATGTCGTCATCGCTGCGGTGGGCCGGCCGGAGATGATCAAAGGCGCGTGGATCAAGCCCGGCGCCGTGGTTATCGATGTCGGGGTTAATCGGGTTGGCGACAAAAAGCTGGTTGGGGATGTTGAATTTGCCGCCGCTTGTGAACGGGCCGCAGCGATCACCCCCGGTTCCCGGCGGCGTCGGTCCCATGACCATTACCATGTTGCTCTATAACACTGTCGAAAGTGCCAAACGGCGGGCTGCCCGCTAATCAGGTGGGGTAAAAACCACGGGATCATCCCACCCCGAAAAATCAACGGTTATAAATTCCGGTTGATTTTCCCCCTGCCAGCCCGAGCTTTCCTGGCACTTTCAACAGGCAGTTGAAAGGACGGGTCCGTATGATTGTCAGCGCTCCCAAGGATCGTCAGCGTTTGAAACTGTTGCTGCGCCCTGATGACCGGGTTTTTCTGATCGGTTGTGGCTCTTGTGCCACGGTGTGCAAGGTCGGGGGGGGAGGAAGAGGTCTTCGCCATGCAGGAATGGCTGGAGACGCAGGGCCATGAGGGTGACCGGGAGCATGATCCTGAACGAAGCTTGCCACATCATGCGGGCTGCGCGGGAGTTGCGTCGTTTTCACGGGCAGGTGGAGGAAGCGGATGTGTTGCTGGTGTTAGCTTGCGGAGCCGGCGCCCAATCGATATCGGACTGTACTGACAAAACTGTCTTAACCGGGGTTGATCCGATGTTTCTCGGCAATGTGCGTCGCTATGGACAGTTTGAAGAGAAATGTTCCTTGTGCGGTGATTGCCTTCTCAACGAGAGCGCCGGTATCTGCCCGGTGACGACCTGTGCCAAAGGTCTTTTGAAACGGCCCCTGTGGGGGCATGGCGGATGGACAGTGCGAAACCGATCCCGATCGGGAATGTGCTTGGGCGCGTATTTATCAACGCTTGCAAGGCCGTGAGCAAACGATTTTCAGCTCGGTGGTCCCTCCGAAAGACTGGAGCCGGAAGTTTAAACCGGGCCAGCACCAGTTGCGCAAAACTCCCTCGGCAGGGGGAGGCGAATGAGCCGACTTGGAAGTAAATTACAGGTCGGCGAATTCGTCGTCACTGCTGAAACTGGCACCGCCCAAAGGGGCGGATCCTGAGGCGATTCTGCGCCAAAGGCTGAGGCCCTAAAAGGGGTCGATGCAGTCAACCTGACAGACAATCAGGGGTGCCTGTATGCGGATGGCCCCCCTGGCGCTGGCGCGAATTCTTCTGGAGCGCGGTCATGAGCCGGTGCTGCAGGTGACCTGTCGGGACCGGGCAATCGCATCGCTTTGCAGGCCGATCTGCTCGGTGGCGGCAGCCTTGGGCATTGAAAATCTGCTGATCCTGTCCGGTGATCACCCCCCGTTTCGGCGACCATCCCGGCGCCCGACCGGTGTTTGACCTTGATTCCGTCCAGTTGCTCCGTGGTATTCAGCAGTTGCAGTCCGGAATAGACATGGGCGGTAGCCGGTTGCAATCAGCGCCGCACTTTTTTGTCGGTGCATCTGTGGCGCCTGCGGCACAGCCCATGGAACCTGCCCTGTTGAAGACCGTTAAAAAAATTTCCTGTGGGGGTGCAATTTTTTCAAACTCAGGCTGTATTTGAACATAATCAGCTTGAAAAATTCATGGGATTTCTGGCAAATTATCGCGTCCCGGTGATCCTCGGGGTGGTTTTGATTAAGAATGCCAAGGTTGGCGAATTTTTGAACAGGCACATTCCTGGTATACAGGTGCCATCCGATCTGTTAAAACGCCTTGAGGGGGCACCCGATCCGTTGACCGAAGGGGTAAAGCTGGCTCGCGAAGCGGTCTTTTGGGCGCGTCAGTTTTGCCAAGGGGTCCATTTAATGACCTTTGGTCGCGAGGACCTGATTCCCGCAATCTTGGCCGGACTGATGATAGTGCGGCCGAGAGATTTCCAACGGCTGGGTTTGACCGTTAGCCGCTTTTGAACTGTTGCGTCGGCATGGCCGCCGGCGGACGACAACATTATCCCTGGCCTGACAAAATGACCGACAAGGAGCCTGTGCATGAAAAAAACACCGCTCAACGAGTTGCACCATCGCCTTGGTGCCCGTATGGTAGAGTTTGGCGGATGGGAAATGCCGGTACAGTATAGTGGGGTCATTGCCGAGCATTTGGCGGTGCGCCAGGCCGCAGGATTGTTTGATGTCTCTCACATGGGAGAGATTGAGGTCAGTGGTCCGCAGGCGTTCGAGTTTTTGCAATATGCCACCACCAATGACTTGAGCAAGCTGGTTGATGGACAGGTACAGTATACCGCACTCTGTTACCCGGATGGTGGGGTCGTTGATGATCTGACTCTCTACCGCAAAGGAACGGAGAGTTTTCTTCTCTGTGTTAATGCCGCCAATACCGATAAGGATTTCTCTTGGCTGCAGACTTTGCTCGCTGACAGCGGGATAGGGGATGTGGTTCTGGTCGATAGCAGTCGGAATTATGCTCAACTGGCACTGCAGGGACCGGCTGCGGAAGAGATTCTGCTGCAGGTCACGGATATCAATGTGGGCGCACTCAAATATTATCATTTTGTGCAGGGGCAGGTTGCCGGACTGGAGATGCTCGTTTCACGTACCGGCTATACCGGTGAGGATGGCTTTGAGCTGTACTGCGCTGCTGACGACGGGGTGCAGCTATGGCAGGCTTTGTCCGCTGCCGGTCAGTCAGCAGGATTGGTGCCGGTCGGCCTGGGGGCGCGTGATACCTTACGGCTGGAAAAGGGTTATGCTTTGTATGGTCATGAGATCAACGCAGAGATCCTTCCTCTTGAGGCCCGTTTGGGTTGGATAACCAAACTGGGGAAAGGCGATTTTTGTGGTCGAAAAGCTTTGCAACAGGCCAAGGATGCCGGATTGAAACGGCAACTGGTTGCTTTGACCCTGACCGAGAACGGCGTGCCGCGGGATGGTTATCCGGTGTTTTGCCGGGATCGTCAGGTCGGCTATGTGACCAGTGGGACCATGTCGCCAAGTTTGAAAAAAGGTATTGCGCTGGCCCTGATCGAGACCGCCGTTGCCGAGTCGACAGAGCCTTTGGCCATCGGTATTCGAAAAAAGACAGTAACAACAACGAGAACGGCTTTGCCGTTTGTCTAAACCAAAACAACTGCCCTGCGAGGGCCTCTTTTTACTTTTGAGGAGGATGTGATGGATTTTCCTGATGAGCTGAAGTACACGGAAGAACACGAATGGGTCCTGGTCGAAGATGATATCGTGACCATCGGGATAACAGACTTTGCCCAGGAACAGCTTGGTGATGTGGTCTTTGTCGAACTGCCCGAAGTCGGAGACGATCTGGAAATGGGGAAAAGTTTCGGCGTTGTCGAATCAGTCAAGGCCGTTTCCGATATTTATGCACCGGTGAGTGGTGAAGTGGTTGAAATCAACGATGAACTCCCTAACGAACCGGAGATCATCAATAGCTCGCCTTATGATGATGGCTGGCTGGTCAGGCTGAAGCTGACTGATCCGGGTGAACTGGATGATCTTATGGATGCTGATGCCTACCAGGAATTTATCGAGCAAGAATAGAGACAAGGCGCCTGTTTAACGGGCGCTTTTTGTTTAATAGTTAATCTATTACCTTAAGGGGTGGCCATGCGTTACCTTCCTCATACCGATGCCGAGATCCAAAATATGCTGGATACGATCGGGGTCGGCTCAATCGATGAACTGTTTTCCGGTGTTCCGCAGAACTGTCGACTTCAGCGTGACCTGAATCTGCCGGCAGCAAAATCAGAAGCGGAGGCGATGGCGCTGCTGGGGAAGCTGGCCGCCAAAAATGCCTGCTCCGACCAGTGGGACACGTTTCTTGGCGGGGGGGGCTATAATCATTTCAGTCCGGCCGTGGTCGATCATCTGGTGAGCAGGAGTGAGTTCTATACCGCTTATACTCCGTATCAGCCGGAAATAAGCCAGGGCACCTTACAGGCCATATTCGAATTCCAGACTATGATCTGCCAACTGACCGGGATGGATGTGGCCAATGCCTCTATGTACGACGGCGCTTCGGCCTGTGCTGAGGCCGTGCTGCTGGCGGTACGGACCGGGCGGAAAAGGCATCGGATCCTGCTTTCCGGGGCGCTTAACCCGCAGTATCGACAAACTGTCGCGACCTATTGCCAGTACCTTGACGTAGAACTGGTCCAGGTTCCGGTGACCGCCGGTCATACTGATCTGAAAGCCCTGGAGTCAATGGTCGATGATAACGTTGCCGCCGTTGTCGCAGGATATCCCAACTATTTCGGGCAGATCGAAGACCTTGCTGCAATCGCGAAGGTGACTGCCGCTGCCGGCGCACGGCTTATCGCCGCCGTTGCGGAACCGCTCGCACTTGCGCTGTTTAAATCTCCCGGCGAACTTGGCGCCGATGTGGTGGTAGGGGAAGGACAAAGTTTCGGGATACCCCTTTCTTACGGTGGCCCGGGGATCGGTTTTTTTGCTGTTAAGAACAGAGATATGCGAGCTTTGCCCGGCCGGTTGGTCGGCGAGACCGTTGACCTGGATGGCAAGCGCGGTTTTGTTCTGACCCTGGCGACCCGGGAGCAGCATATCCGCCGGGAAAAGGCCACTTCGAATATCTGTTCCAATCAGGGGATGTGCACCCTGATGGTCGGCATTTATCTGGCTCTGCACGGCAAGCAGGGGTTACGCAAGCTGGCCCAGGTGAATTATTCCAAGGCGGCTTATGCCAAGGCTCAGATCGCCGCGCTTACCGGCTTTGAAATTGCTTTTGCTGGAGAACATTTTAATGAATTTGTCGTTCTTTGCCCGGAACCGGTCGCGGCATTGAAGACCCGCCTGGAGCAGGAACAGATCCTGGCCGGGATTGCCTTGGGCCGGGATTTTCCCGAGTTATCCAACGGGTTGCTGGTGTGTGTGACGGAACAGAACAGCCGTGAGCAGATTGATCGTTTGGTCAAAGCTTTGGCAGGAGGTCAGCCATAATGAATACTGATGGGCGAGGTCTGGTTCTTGATGAAAAACTGCTCTTTGAGCAGTCTCAGCCCGATCGAATCGGCTACAGCATCTCAGAGCTTGACGTTCCTTGCGCAACTCCGCAGGACAATTTGCTCAGGGACGAGATTGAGGGCTTCCCGGAACTGTCGGAAGTCGATGTTGTCCGCCATTATACCCGGCTCTCCAGTTGGAATTACGGCGTTGACAGCGGTTTTTATCCCCTTGGCAGTTGTACCATGAAATATAACCCCAAGGTCAATGAAGCCGCCGCCCGGTTGCCCGGGTTTGCCGGGATCCACCCGCAGACTCCGGAGGCTTTGAACCAGGGGGCTTTGGAGCTGATGTATCAGCTTCAGCAGGCCCTCGGTGAAGTCTCCGGTTTCCCCTGTCTCACCTTGCAACCGGCTGCCGGAGCCCAGGGGGAATTCACCGGAATGCTGATGATTCGGGCTTGGCATGAGGCCAATGGCCAAAAGCGCCACAAGGTCATTATTCCAGACACCGCCCATGGGACTAATCCGGCCTCGGCCGCCTTGTGTGGCTTCGAAGTAGTCACCGTACCGACCGACGGCATGCTCAGTAAGGAAGCCGTGGCTGCTGTGTTGGATGACGAGGTCGCCGCGCTGATGGTGACCAATCCGAATACGTTGGGGCTGTTTGAAAAGGATATTCGGGAGATTTGCGAACTGGTCCATGCCCATGGCGGTCTGGTCTACTGTGACGGCGCCAACCTGAATGCCTTGATGGGGATCAGTCGCCCCGGGGATATCGGCATTGATGTCATGCATTTCAACTTGCATAAGACCTTTTCTACGCCGCATGGCGGCGGCGGACCGGGTGCCGGGCCGGTGGGCGTGGTGGAAAAACTGGAGCCTTTTTTGCCCTGTCCGGTTATCGTTGAGGACCAAGGACAGTATACATTCGATTATGAACGGCCGCAGTCCATTGGCCGGGTGCAGTCGTTCTACGGGCACTTCGGTATTCTGGTCCGGGCCTACAGTTATATCCTGGCCATGGGCGGGGAAGGATTGAAGCGTGCAACCCAGTTGGCGGTCCTCAACGCTAACTATATTCGCGCCCGCCTCGAAGGAGTCTATGACCTGCCGAACCCGCAGCGTTCATTGCATGAAGTGGTTTTTTCCGAAGCGGGCCTCGGCAATGGCTGTCACACCCTGGATGTTGCCAAACGGCTGATCGATTACGGGTATCATCCGCCGACCATTTATTTTCCCCTGGTGGTGCGGGGGGCGCTGATGATTGAGCCGACGGAAACGGAGAGCAAGCAGATCATCGATGAATTTTGTGAGGCCATGCTGGCGATTGCCAGGGAAGCGGAGCAGGAACCGGAAAAACTGCGCAATGCTCCGACCAGGGCCCGGGTCAGGCGGCTTGATGAAGCAGCGGCAGCGCGAAAACCGAAATTACGTTGGATATAACAGGCTTGCGATGTTGATTGTTAACGGCCGGGGACTGTGCAATCTCCCCGGCTGGGTTTGAAAAGTCTCCGGGAATGGGCTTTTCAGCTCTTCTAATCGTACCTTTCCTCGTTATCCTCTCTCCCGGTGGTTGCCATTGCTGATCGACTTGCAGGGAATCCGGTTTCAGCCAAGGGAAAGACCAAAATTATGTTTCGATACGCTTATACCCTCTGTGGGGTCCTGCTTGCGAGTCTGATTGCCATCCTGTCTTTTTTTTTCAATCTGGATCTGTTTGATCGGTTCGCCCATTTGCTCATGCAGTTGGAGCATCTGGAGATTGATGAACTTCTGGTCGCTCTGGTTGTCATCCTGCTGTTTTTTCAGATAGATCTGCTCCGCAAGCATCATGAAACAGCCGTTGAAAAGGAAAAGGTGAAGATTTACCGGGCAATGCTGTTCGGGATGCACCATATCCTGAATAATTTTTTACAACAGATGCAGTTATTTAAATGGACTGCTGAGAAAACGCCTGGTTTTGATCCTGAAGTCCTCAAGCTTTATGATCAGGTGATCGCGGAGACCACTCAGCAGATTCAAGCCGTTGGTAATGTCGGCAAGATCGATGACGAAGATATTCGGCAATCGGTGTTGCCCAAATAGTTTTCATCCGGAAACGTTTTTTTCCGCTGTAGCAGCGTCAATCTGCAGGCTTACTTGTGCGGCGTACCGGTGTACGCCTCCGCGTAAGCCCTTGATTTTCTTGCTACAACGGAAAACTGTTCATTTCCAATCTGAAAACTTAATTATCGCCATCCAGTGTTTCTGGATGTCAACTAAATAGATCGAGCCACTCGACGGAAATGGAGATGAATGGGCGGATTGTTTTGCTCAGCGCCCGTAAATAAAGCGCCCGGTCAGGTTGTAGCTAAAATAGGCCCTGATTTTCAGCTCTTCATGGGGATAGTAGCGGGATAGCGGTCCAAACGGAGCCGCCCGGTAAATCGCCTGGATAGCCTCGTAATCAAGCAGATCCGAACCGCTGCTTTGCTTCAGGTCGACATCGAGTAGTTCGCCCTCCTTGTTGACGATAATCAGCAACTCAAGAGTCCCCTGTTCTTCTTTTTTGCGAGCTTCAGCCGGGTAATTCCAGACTCGTTCGATCCGATCATGGAAGCGGCGGAAAAAAGAAACCAGCATGTCGTTTTGCAGATTCAGCCACACTGTATCGCCGATTTCCACATCATCCCGCTGTTTCATCCGGTTGCGCTGGCCAAGTTTGCCCGCAGCAATTTTCCCAAGGGTATCGGCGTCAGGGAGTAATTGCTCGGGCGATAAGTTCGGGACGGTCGGCGGCGCTGGTTTCGGCACGCCGGCCTCTTGAGCAGGTTTATTTTGGGTTGACGGTACGAGCGGCTCAGGGGCAGGGGGCAGCTGCGGCTGAGGTGGTGCCTGGTCCGCTTTCAGTCGTGGAATCCCCGAACTGGAGGGGCGGCTGCCGGTCACCGGCGCTGACGGCTTGGCCGGCTGCGGGGGACGGACGGTATGCCGTTGTGGCAGGGGCGGCGTGACCGTGGTCTCGTCCCGGACATCATCGGCTAACGGAGCCTGCTCTTTGATTACCTGTTGGTCGCGTTCAGCTTTGCGGTGGGATTCCACCGGTTTTTCGGGTGGTGGGCTGAGCGGGACCTGATCGATTTCATAATCTTTCGGTTGGTCGGATTCTGGTTTTTTTTCGTTGCGGGGAATGTCGACCAAGCGCACAATCGTCGGTTGACGCTGCTTGATTTCGATGTCGTCGGTTGTTTGAATCAACGGCAGCATCAGGACAACCAGCACGTGCAGGGCCAGAGAAACCAGCAGACAGATGATGAGCAGGTGAGAGCGTATTGAGCTTCGCGACCTGGAAGAGTTGAGATCGTTCATAGGCTGATGATTATAGCCGGAGTTGTTGGCAACGGCCAGTTCCATTCGCGTTTGCCAGGAAAAATGATTGACCCTTGCTTTTTCAATTGGGTATAACGATACGCTGTGGTTAGTAATATACTCAATAAATTTCAGATAATTCTATAGGAGGAACGTATGCACCTTGTAGAGCAGATTAAAGCAAAAGCCCGGGCCGACAAGCAGACGGTCGTGTTGCCGGAAGGCTATGACGACCGGATGATTCAGGCTGCGGCGCTGATTGTTGCTGACAACCTTGCTGATGTTGTCTTGCTCGGCAATCAGGATACCCTTAAAGCCAAGGCAGCTGAGTTGGGTGTTGTTCTGGAGGGGGTCACCTTGGTCGATCCCAAGTCTTCCGAACTGCTCGCCGGTTATGCTGATGAACTGGTTGAGATCCGCAAGAAGAAAGGCCTCAGCCGCGACGAGGCCCTGGCCTTGCTGACTGCTGATGACAACCTGTTTTTCGGTGCCATGATGGTCCGCAAAGGGGCTGCCGGCGGGGCTGTGGCCGGTGCTTTCAATACCACCGGTGATGTCCTGCGGGCCGCCTTTCAGGTGGTCGGTACCGCACCCGGCATGAAAACGGTCTCTTCGGTATTCCTGATGGTGACCAATACTCCTGAGTTCGGTGAAAACGGGGTCATGTGTTTTGCAGACTGCGCCGTCAATCCCAATCCCGATGCCCAGGCTCTGGCGGAAATTGCCGTCAGCACCGCCGCCAGTTGCAAAAGCTTCCTCGGCGCCGATGCCCGCGTGGCCATGCTCAGCTTTTCGACCAAGGGCAGCGCCAGCCATGATGATTGCAACAAAGTGATCGAAGCACTGGATATTGCCCGCAAGCTGGCTCCTGAACTGGCCATCGACGGTGAGTTGCAGGCCGATGCCGCCCTGATTCCGAGTGTTGCCAATAAAAAAGCCCCGGGGTCGGCTGTCGCCGGCAAAGCCAACACTTTTGTTTTCCCTGATCTGGATGCCGGTAATATCGGTTACAAACTGGTGCAGCGTTTCGCCGGAGCGGAAGCTGTCGGTCCGATTATCCAGGGCCTTGCAAAACCGGTAAATGACCTGTCCCGCGGGTGCTCGGTTGAGGACATCGTCAGCGTGGCCGCCATCACTGCAGTTCAGGCCCAAGGCTGATTTTTACTGCACGCAGCAGAAAGGTTCGGCCGGTTCAGCCGCTGAGCAGCCATGATCCAGCTATATAACGTTACCAAAAGATATTCCAGCGATTCGGTCGCGATCAAGGATCTTTCTTTGCAGATCCCCAAGGGGGATTTTGTCTACGTTACCGGAGCATCCGGAGCGGGGAAAACAACCTTTCTCCGGATGCTCTACGCTGCTGAAAAACCGACCCGCGGTCAAATTCTCATTGACCGGCAGAACGTCACCCGGATCCGTAGCCATCAAATCCCTTACCTGCGCCGAAAGATAGGCGTGGTCTTTCAGGATTTTAAACTGCTGCAGAGTCGGACCGTGTATGAAAATGTTGCTTTTGCCCTGGAAGCTCAGGGGAAGAAGCGCTTTGAAGTCAGTAAAAAAGTTTATCAGGCTCTCAAAGAAGTCGGTTTGGAACATCGCCTCCAACGCAAACCGCTGGAACTGTCCGGCGGTGAACAGCAGCGCATCGCCATCGCCAGGGCGCTGGTTGTCGATCCCTTGATTCTCCTTGCCGACGAACCGAGTGGCAACCTCGATAAAGCGGTCACCCTGGAAATCATGGAACTGTTCAAGCGGGCCAACGCCCGCGGAACAACCGTGTTGCTGGCCACTCATGATCATGATCTCAATCGACGCTTTCCGCGTCGGGTGATTACCCTGGACGAGGGAAAACTGATTGGCGATCAGCAGCCTCTTCAGATATAATCCGCACTGTCTTATCTCAGTAGCAGCTCGTCATAAGCGCGGAGACTGAACAGGCTTCTTTCCGGACGGAACAACGCGGTTGGTGGTTTTGAACCTGACTCCTGAATATTTATCAAGATTCACCCGGAGGACCCGGTAGTGCTGGAAAGAATACGCTATTTCATATTCAGGGCTCTGCGCAATATGCGTCAGTGGCCTTTCCTGTGCACGGCTTCAATCCTGACCATGGCGGTTGCCCTGGCAACGGTCGGAAGCTTTTTTCTGGTTGTTGTTAATGTGGAGCAGCTTGCAACCCGGTGGACCAAGGAAATTCAGGTCATCGCTTATCTGAAGGCCCCGCCGGCAACAGCGGATCTGCCTGAACTCATCAAGAAAATTAAAAACTTTCCAGAAGTCACTACGGTATCCTATGTCCCTCCTGCCGAGGCCATGACAAGGTTCCGGGAGCGCCTTGGCGACGAATCCGGTTTACTGGACGGGATCAGCGATAATGTCCTGCCGGCATCCTTTGAGATCGGGCTGCAGCCGGAATATCGCACCCAGCAGGGAGTCAGTCAGTTTGTTGAGAAACTCGAGAATACCTTGAATCTTGATGACCTGCGCTATGGACAGAAATGGCTGGAACGCTTTACCAGTTTTGTGCAGATGTTGCGATTTGTCGGCATTGTACTGGGCGGATTCCTGCTTCTTGCCGCCCTGTTCATCGTCTCCAACACAATTAAACTGACCCTTTATGCGCGGCGTGATGAGCTGGAAATCATGGCTCTGGTTGGCGCCACGATGCGTTTTATCAAGGTGCCCTTCATGCTCGAAGGCGCAATTCAAGGATTTCTGGGCGGCCTGCTGTCCCTGCTCTTTCTGGCGCTCTCCTTTTCTTTTATTATCGCCCGCAGTTTAAATTCCTTTTGGTTGACACCTGCCGATTTTGAGCTACTGTTTCTCAGTTTTAGTCAGCAGTTGACTCTGGTGTTGTCGGGAGTTCTTCTTGGGACCCTGGGCAGCCTGTCATCGTTGCGGCGCTTTGTACGTCTTTGAGCGGATTCAAAATGCGCTGTCTGGTTATCTTTATCTTCCTGTTTTTAGCTGCTGCGATTATTGTTGACGCTGCGGACCTGGATGAAAACCGTCTCCAGCTGGACAAGATTAAATCCCGAATAGAACAGGCGCAGAAAGCTCTGGACAAAAAGAGCCGCACCGAACTCGATCTCAGTCGCGAACTGGCTTTGCTTAAAAGGAACCTGGATCGGATTGAGCAACGGATTACCCAGCTGAGAAAAGAACAGGCCGCTCTGTCCAAAAAAGCGCAAAACCAACAAGCCAAGATCAACGACAGCCAGCAGGTGGTCAGAACCAGCCGGCATAATCTGGAAAAACGATTGGTTGCGCTTTATAAAGAAGGGGACGCCGGGGCACTGAAAATACTCTTTTCAGCCGATTCGCCGACGGAAATGGTTCAGCAATATCATTATTTGACCCTGGTGTTGCAAAAAGATGTTGCCTTGCTGGACGATTATCGGTCGGCGCTGGAGAATGAACGCCAGCAATTAACTCACCTCGAAGCTCTTGAAAAGAGTAAGGCTGTGCTGTTGGCTAAAGAACAGGAGCAAAAGAAGGTGGCTGGTGAGGCCAGGCAGTTGCAGGCGCAGCTGCTCGGTCAGGCCCGCGCCGATAAACAGCAACTCAGTAGTGAACTGGCTGCGCTTAAGGATAGAGAACGACGCCTGAAGCAATTGGTTGAGCAGCTTGAGAGCCGTGAGCGGGAAGCAGGCCCTCCACCATCGGCCGGAGTCGGCGCCGGTAGTTTTGCCATTGGCCAGGGCAAGCTTGGTTGGCCGGTTAATGGGCGGGTCATCATCGGGTTCGGTACCCAGAAAGACAGCAAGCTTGGTACCTTTTATGAAAGTAACGGCATTGAGATAGCCGTTCCTCCAGGCACTCCCATTCATGCCGTGGCAACCGGCAAAGTCGTCTTTGCGGATTATTTCAAGGGCTATGGAAATTTGTATATTCTCAGCCATCCGGGGGGGTATCATACCCTGTATGCCCAGACCGATCGTATGCAGAAGAAGCTTGGGGACCACGTCGCTGCCGGTGACCTCCTCGGCTATAGCGGGTTGGCCGGTCGGGAGAGCATCTATTTCGAAATACGTTCCAAAGGGTCGCCGGTCAATCCGCTGACCTGGTTGAAAAAAAGGTAAAGGTCAATCGCTTGCAGTTTGCCACCAATTTATTTTCGGCCTTGAAAAGGAAGTTAAGTAAATGAAAAAGAATTTCATGGTGAAGGCCATCCCGGTCCTTCTGTTGCTGTTCGTACTTGGTTGCGGCAGCAACTCAGCCTGGGCCAATGACCAGGAAGATTATCAGAATCTGGAAATCTTTACCGATGTTCTGTCTTTAATCCAGAACAGTTATGTCGATGAGATCGATACCAAGCAACTGGTGTATGGCGCGATTCGGGGCATGCTGGCAACATTGGATCCCCATAGCAGCTTCCTGACGCCGGACATGTTTGAAGAGATGCAGGCCGATACCCATGGCGAATTTGGTGGGTTGGGATTGGAGATCACGATCAGGGATCAGCGGTTACAGGTGGTTTCTCCGATTGAGGGGACGCCGGCTTTCGCAGCGGGGATCAAGGCCGGAGACCAGATCATTGCTATTGATGGGCAACCGACCCAGGATATGGAGATCATGGAGGCGGTTGGTCTGCTGCGGGGACCCAGCGGCAGCGCTGTTGAAATTACCATTGCCCGTCCCGGCGAAAAGGAACCTCTGCGTTTTTCCATCAAGCGTGCCATCATTCAGGTGGAAAGTGTCAAAAGCCGTGCGGTTAACGATCATTACGGCTACGCACGTATCTCGCAATTTCAGGATCGGACGGTGGACGAGCTGAAAACGCAGCTGGAGCAGCTTCGCAAGGACGCCCCGGGCGGCTCCCTGCCGGGGTTGATTCTTGATTTGCGGAATAACCCCGGCGGTCTGCTTGAACAGGCTGTCGCAGTCAGCGACCTGTTCCTGAACAAGGGGTTGATTGTTTATACCGAAGGCCGGGAGACGGAATCCCAGTTCGAATTCAGTGCCCATGCCGCCGGAACAGAGCCCGATTATCCCCTCATCGTGCTGATCAATGGTGGTAGCGCCAGTGCCTCCGAGATTGTTGCCGGGGCGCTGCAGGATCATAGCCGTGCGATCATCCTGGGGGAACAGAGCTTTGGTAAAGGATCGGTGCAGACGATTATTCCGCTCAACGATAAATCCGGTCTGCGGCTGACGACGGCCCGCTATTTTACCCCATCCGGAAGGTCGATTCAGGCTTTGGGTATCACCCCGGATATTGTGGTTCCGGACCTGCCTGTAACGCCTCCCAAACAGAGCGAACCCGGTCTGCGTGAAGCGGATCTGCAGAATCACTTCCAGCCGGCCGTTAAACCGGCTGAGCAACCGGAGAAGGATTCTACTGATGTAAAGAGCAGCCCGGCAGAAAAAGGTGATTACCAGTTGCAGCGGGCTCTTGATCTTCTCAAAGGCCTGGAAATCCTGCAGCGGAGTAAAGCCGCAGCCTGATGAGAAAACAGATGATGAGCGAATTTGGATCCAGCCTTGGTTTGAGATATGCCACCTAAAAAAACAGTAGCCCGGAAAAGAAAGCCAGCGCGAAAAAAAACAGCTAAAAAGGAGTTCAGTCAGCCGCTGCGGATTCTGTTTGCCAGCGTTTTTCTGCTGGCCTTTGTGGCAATTTGCCTGGCCCTGCTGGTTGGCCTCAGGGAAAAATACCTGACTAAACCGACCCTGGTTTATGAGGAACCGGTGCATGAGGTCGAAAGTCAGCAGCCCGCTACTTATCAGGATGTCTACAAACTGGTTGAAAACCAACTTTTGAACGGTCCTCGCTCCATGGGCTGGCAGAAACTGCCGGACGAGGCCGGGGTGCAGGTGCGCAAAATATTCGGGGATTTTCCTTCAGCCTTTTTCCTGGCTGAACTGAACTCGCATATCGATAACGCCGGCGGAGCTGCTCGATTGGCGGTTGATCCCGACAACGGCACGATCCGGCTTTTCTGGCAGGATATCTTGAAGCTGGAATTGCGCTATCGGATTCCCGCGCCGGTGGCGGTGCCACAGCGGGGCCGGATCGCGATTATTATGGATGATATGGGCGGCTCTACCGGGAAGGCCAAAAAACTTCTCGACATTGATCTGCCGGTCACTCCGGCGATTCTTCCCGGATCGAGCCGGGCTGTTTCTACGGCAGCCTTATTGAAAGAAGCGGGGCGCGAATTTATGATTCATATGCCGATGCAGCCGCTCAGCTATCCGCAGACCAATCCGGGTACTAATGCCCTGCTCGTGGATCAGTCACCGGAGCAGATTCGCCGTATTGTCAGATCCTATATCGAGGAACTCCCCGGTGCAGTCGGTGGCAACAACCACATGGGATCCCGCTTTACGGAAGAGGTCGGGCCGATGCGCACCGTTCTGGAGGAGTTGAAGCAACACGGATTTTTCTTCATTGACAGCCGAACCATCGGCAATTCGGTGGCCTTCACGGAGGCGCGTAAGATGGGATTGAAAACGGCGACCCGCAATATTTTTCTGGATAATGAAGAGAATGTTCCCTATATCCGCGAGCAAATCCGCAAAATGGTGGGCCTGGCCGGTAATAATCGTGAAATTATCGCAATTTGCCACCCCTATAAAGAGACCTTTGAAGCTCTACGTCAAGAATTGCCCTGGCTGAAACAGCAGGCTATCGACTTTGTTCCCGCATCCCGGCTGGTTCATGCCTATTGAGCAGAGGTAGCGCCTATTGTTCTTCGAAGCGTCGTGCCAGATTGGTTTGGGCCGTTGCGAACATGGTCAGCAGGTCATGATAAGCGGGCGGCTCAAGGCATTGCTGCGGCTCAGCTCCGCAACGGCGCGCCAAAATAAGCTCTTCCGCTGGACTCTCCAGCTCGTTTTGTTCCCCCAGGCTGAACAGCTGCGACAGCCCGGGTTTCCCGCGGCGCTGAAAGAATCCGGGGTCCTTTAAGGTGATTGTGCGTTCCGACAGAATTTCCCCCCGGTGATCCAATCGATAGATACTGACCCGTCTGGCGTTCTCTGGTTGGCGTTGCAGGCGAAGCAGCAGGCTCGCTGTCTCATCGGCACCGACCAGCAGTTCTTTGAGTAGAGGTTGTTGATCTCTGCCGCTTAACTCTGGATAGCAATCCTGGATCAGCAGTCTTATAAAACAGTCATCCTCAATGTAGCCGCTGGCCGTTCCGGTGTTGTTTTGGAAATACCAGGCATGGGGCCAAATTTGGTCGCTGGGCAGGGGGGTGTCGCAGCAGGGGCAGCAGGGATGAAGGCTTTTGAGACGGCGCTGCAATGCTTCCCGCTGCATTTGGGCCTGTTCAAACAGGTTGTTTGAGACTTCATTAAGCCGCAACGGGCCTTGCTCGAGATAATCCAGATACACCTGACGGGCAAGATGAGTCAGTTGCAGGTGCACTTCCGTTGCCCGTGCATGGGTCATGACCGGGAAGATCTTGCCGGATGGATTGGTTGCCAGGGATTCAACCTTCGGACTTTTGGCCACATAGCCTTCAAAACAGCGATAGCCCCGATTGATGGCATAAGCTTTCAACAACTGGTATGAATTACGAAACGGTCCGTCGAAACGAATCCTGGTGTCGATCAGGCAGGGGAGTATTTTTAAGAGCGCTTTCGGGCGGTTATGGGCGATCAGGAACTCCGCCAGATGGCGACAGTTTTCCAGGGACGGAGCGTCCTTGATCGGAACAATGATCCGGTCAGCGGCATAAAGGGCGTTGCGGGTGAAGATATCCAGGGTCGGGCTGGTATCGATAATCACCAGGCCGCTCAAACTGCTGCGGCTCATGGCCTGGGCCAGTTGGTCGACGGAATGAACCGCATATTCCGGATCCTGCAGATTTTCACAGGATGGGATGTAGTTGATTCCGTATTGACCAAGCGAACTGAGAGTCCCTGGATCCTGGACGGAGAAAATTTTGCCGACATGGTGAGCGCTGTCTGGTTTGGTGATCCGGAACATGCGATCAATGGTGAAATGGTTATCGAAACTGAGCAGGGTAATCGGTAGGTCCTCCACCAGCCCCTGCAAATAAATGGCGAGGTTGGTCGCCAGGGTGGTTTTGCCAACACCACCTTTTTCGCTTGCAATAACGATGATATAGGGTCGTGCCATGGAGTCTCCGCGGTGGGCTGGGGAGGTTCTGCCCGGGTTTGTCTGAACAATGCTGGCTTGAAATCGCCTGAGTCGCAGGATGTTTTCGCCACTGCCTGCAAACTTAGTGGTTATAGGAGATTCTTTGTAAGCTGTCAATCCTGAGCCCCGCCGGTTATACTGATGTGTCACAGAGAGGGAAAGGTGAACAGCGCATGGATAAGAGTACAATCGTTCCGGTTTCCGCATTGGTCGAGCTGCTGCGCGAACTGGTTGAAGATAATTTTGTGAACGTCCTGGTTAAGGGGGAATTGAGCAATTTTTCCCGGCCGTCCTCCGGCCACTGCTATTTCACGCTGAAGGATGACCGGGCCCAGTTGCGTTGCGCCATGTTTCGCAGTCATGCGCGAACCCTGGTCTTTACACCTGAAGAAGGGATGTCGGTTATCTGCCGAGGGCGTGTGTCGGTCTATCCCCAGCGTGGCGATCTGCAGCTGATTATTGAAGAAATGCTCCCGGAAGGGATCGGCAGCCTGCAACTCGCTTTCGAACAGCTCAAGGAAAAACTGCAGAAAGAAGGCCTTTTTGCGACTGAACGTAAAAAGCCCTTGCCAGCCTTTCCGACCCGGATCGGGATTGTCACCTCTCCGACCGGAGCTGCAATTCGTGACATTCTGAATATCTTGAAGCGCCGGTCAGCAGGCGTTTCAGTTCTGGTGCGGCCGGTCAGGGTGCAAGGGGACGGCGCTGCCGCAGAAATAGCTGCTGCAATTGCCGATCTCAATCAGGAGGGCAGTAGTGAAGTTTTGATCGTCGGCAGGGGTGGCGGCTCACGGGAAGATTTGTGGGCTTTTAACGAGGAAGTTGTTGCCCGTGCTTTGGCCGCTTCGAAAATTCCGGTGATCTCCGCAGTCGGTCATGAAGTGGATTTTTCCATTGCCGACATGGTGGCGGATCTGCGGGCGCCGACGCCCAGCGCTGCGGCGGAGCTTGTTGTTCAGAATCGACTCGAACTCGAACGTCATCTCGACCAATTAGCCATGCGCCTGGCAGGGCAGATGAGGTCCCGAATCGCTTTACTGGAAAGCCGTTTGAGCGGTCTCAAAAAACGCTTGCGGGCGCCGCTGGATTTGCTGCGCATGCAAATGCTCAGACAAAAGCAGGCTGCGGAACGCCTGGTTCAGGCTATGCAGCGGAAGCTGCAGCAGCACGACAATGAACTTTCTGCCCTGTGCGCAAAATTGAATGCACTGTCGCCGTTGGCTGTGCTTGGTCGCGGCTATGCCATTGTGCGTCATCCCCGCACCGATTCGATTGTCGTTAATGCCGGTCAGGTCACGGCTGGGGATTCGTTGCAGATCATGCTGGCGCGGGGGCGGATCGAGGCACAGGTTTCGGCGACCACTGACCAGGAAGAAGAATAAATATTATCTTAATGACTTGACGGCGGCGGTAACTGCTGTCGATAATCACATCATTTAAGGGCAAGGATAGAAACAGTATGGCGACTACCAAAAGCTTCGAAAGCTCATTGCGCAAGCTTGAAGACTCCGTCGAACAACTGGAATCCGGGGAGCTTTCCCTGGATCAGGCGCTGAAAGTCTTTTCCACCGGTGTCAAACAGGCCGAGTCCTGTCGGCAGGCGCTGCGGGATGTGGAACTTAAAGTTGAAAAACTGCTTAAGCAGGAAGATGGCAGCTGGGACCGGGAAGTTTTTGATGATGCCTGAGACATGGACTCTTAAAACGTATCTTGAAGAGCGCAATCGCCTGATTGAATCGGCGTTGGATCGTTATCTGCCCGGCACCGATATGCTCCCGGCAAGTCTTCATGAAGCCATGCGCTACTCGGTTTTTGCCGGAGGGAAGAGAATTCGACCGGTTTTATTACTGGCCGCCTGCGAAGCTGTTGGTGGGACTATCGAACCGGCCCTGCCGGCGGCCTGTGCCGTTGAGATGATCCATTGCTACTCGCTGATTCACGACGACCTGCCGGCCATGGACGATGATGACCTGCGGCGCGGCAAACCGACCAACCACAAGGTTTTCGGGGAAGCGAAAGCGATTCTGGCCGGGGACGCACTGCTGACCGAGGCCTTTATCCTGCTCTCCAATCCTGAGCTGCAGGCGGGAATCCCGACGGAGGCCAGACTGGAAATTATCCATCTGCTGGCCAAAAGCTCCGGTTCACGTGGTATGGTCGGTGGTCAGGTGGTGGACATGGATTCGGAAAGCAGACAGATCGACCTGCCGACCCTTGAATATATTCATACCCATAAAACAGGAGCGCTGATCCTGGCTGCCATTGACATGGGGGCTGTTCTTGGGGGAGCATCAAAAGAGCAACGGAATGCCCTGAGGGCTTATGGTGAAGCGGCCGGTCTGGCCTTTCAGGTGGCAGATGATATTCTTGATATCGTTGCCGACCAGGAATCTCTTGGTAAGGATGTCGGCAGTGATGTCCAGCGCGGAAAAGCCACCTACCCGGCGTTACTTGGGTTGACCGGCGCTCGGGAACGGGCGGTTGAGTTGCGGGAGATGGCTCTTGCCGCGTTACAGCCTTTTGGAAACAGGGCGCGGCCATTGCGGGAGATTGCTGCTTATATTGTGGAGCGTACCTCCTGAGTCGCAGACTATTAAACGGTGGAAACGGCTGACGCAAATGTCGAGCGTTGGCTTTTGTGATCAGCCCGGCACTTCCTGCCGGACGGGCTTGACCCGATGCCGGCGGTGACCGTGCTGCAGGATGTCAGGTTCTCCCTGGCGGATGGCGGGAATGTTATTGATGGTGGTTCTTATTTCTGGAGATAAATATTGTGGATAGCCTTCTTGCACAGATCAAATCGCCGACCGATCTGAAGCGACTAGAAAAGAAACAACTTCCGCAACTGGCAGAGGAGCTTCGCGAGCGGATTGTCGCTACCGTTGCGACCAACGGCGGCCATCTGGGCAGCTCCCTCGGTGTTGTTGAACTGACTATCGCATTGCATCGCGTCTTCGATTCACCACAGGATAAAATCGTCTGGGATGTCGGCCATCAGGCTTATGCACATAAATTATTAACCGGACGCCAGGAACAATTCCCGACCTTGCGGCAGCTCGATGGGCTGAGCGGCTTCCCCAAACGTAATGAAAGCGAGCATGACTGCTTCGATGTCGGCCATTCCAGTACTTCGATTTCTGCTGCGCTGGGCATGGCTGCCGCCCGGGACATTCAGGGCCGGGATAATAAAGTCGTCGCCATTATCGGTGACGGCTCCCTGACTGCGGGCATGGCCTTTGAAGCTCTCAACCATGCCGGGGGACTTAAAGAGAAGCTGGTGGTCATTCTCAATGACAACGAAATGTCCATCTCTCGTAATGTCGGTGCTTTGTCCTCATTCCTCAGCCGGAAAATGACCTCGGATGCGTTCCTGCGCTTTAAGAAGGAAACGGAGCAACTCCTCGGATATGTGCCGCGGATCGGCCGCGACCTGGTGAATATCGCCAAACGGGCGGAAGAATCCTTGAAAGGGTTCATGACCCCGGGGATGCTGTTCGAAGGATTCGGGTTTGATTATTTTGGCCCCCTTGACGGGCACAATATCGAGGAATTGGCAGAAACCTTACGCAATGTCGCGCAGATCAAGGGCCCGGTGTTGTTACATGTCCTGACCAGAAAGGGCAAAGGCTATCAGCCGGCCGAACAAAACCCGCGCAAGTTCCATGGCGTTGGACCGTTTGATTCCATGACCGGTGAAGTCTGCGGTAGCAAGACCGTGCCGGCCGCCAAGAGCTATACGGCAGTGTTTGGAGAGACCCTGATTGATCTGGCTGGTGCCGATCAGCGACTTGTGGCGGTGACTGCGGCTATGGCCGAGGGAACCGGATTAACCAAATTTGCGGAAAAGTTTCCGGAACGCTTTTTCGATGTCGGCATTGCCGAACAGCATGCCGTCACTTTTGCCGCCGGTCTGGCCAGTCAGGGACTGCGGCCATTAGTCGCCATTTATTCAACCTTTATGCAGCGCTCCTACGACCAGGTCCTGCACGATGTTTGCCTGCAGAATCTGCCGGTCACCCTGGCCATGGATAGAGGAGGGCTGGTCGGTGCTGACGGGCCGACCCACCATGGCGTTTTTGATCTGTCCTTTCTCCGCCACCTGCCCAATATGACTTTTGCTGTGCCCAGGGATGAGGCTGAGTTGCAGCGTATCATGCTGACTGCGGCAATGGCGCCAGGACCCTTTGCCTACCGTTATCCGCGTGGCAGTGGGGTCGGTGTCCCTCTGCTGCAAACCATTGAACCTGTGCCCATAGGGAAGGGGGAGCTGCTCCGGGAAGGGGGCGATGGAGTGCTGATAGCGGTTGGAAGCATGGTCCAGGAAGCCTTGACGGCCGCTGAACGCCTGCGTGCTCAAGGGGTGGAGATTACCGTTGTTGACGGCCGTTTTGTTAAACCCTTGGATTGCGAGCTGATTCTTGCCCAGGCCGAACATGCTCCTTTTGTCATGACCGTTGAAGAGAACGCGCTGCAGGGTGGTTTCGGTTCCGCAGTTCTTGAGTTGTTGGCCGATAACGGTCTGTCTGTCCCGGTAATCAGAGTCGGCATCCCGGATCAGTTTGTGGAACAGGGAACCCAGTCCGAATTGCGGGCGTTGCTGGGGCTTAATGTGGATGGATTGATCGACAAGATCCGCTCGGTTATGCAATGCCAGAGTAAAAAGGTGCTGCTCGGTTAGTCGAACGCTTTCAGGCTGATGGCTTTCGATACTTCCGCGGGCAGCCTGTGCTGCCCCGGGTAACATTGGGTCATTTTGAAGAGCCGTCTTTGCAGGTCGTTGGTGACACCGGCCTTGAGTTCGATTTTATGCTCAGAACCATAGGTTTTCTTTTCTTTATTTTACAGGTCATCATTTCGCTGCATAAATTTTCCGGTGCTGCGGGAAGATAATTCCTGCATCCATCAAGCAGTTTTTCTGCCAACATCCATTTTACGCACGTTTCTTTTGGATTCTTTGTTGCCATCTCCCATGCTTTGTTTAGCTGTGTCCCAATTTTCCGGAACAGATTAATTTTTATCCAAATGGCATCTGTGCGTGACATTTTTGTTAAATTATTCTATACGAGTCCGAAGAGTAGTCAGGAAGGAGCTTTTTATGGCACGAAAGGTTTTTATCGCGGCGACCGGCATGAACTGCGGTAAGACGACAACCAGTTTGTCTCTGATGCACAGAGCCCGGAAAAAGTACCCGCGAGTCGGCTTTGTTAAACCGATCGGGCCGAAGTCCATTGTCTATAACGGCCAGATAGCCGATAAAGATGCCGTATTGATGGCTCGTTATTTCAATAAATTGGATGATTTGCACCTGATGTCGCCATTGGTGCTGAAACAGGGCGATACCCGGCGGATTCTGGAAGGCGAGATTGACAGGGAACAGCTTATCCGGCAGATGTTTGACGCCATCGCGGAGCTTGATGCAAAAAATGATTTTTTGATCATTGAAGGCGCCGGGCATACCGGGGTTGGCTCGCTCCTGGGCTGTAATAACGCCAGGATCGCCAAGGAGACGGATTCGACCGTTCTCATGGTGACTGGTGGCGGGTTGGGTAACGTGGTTGATAACGCACAGATGAACATGGCTTTGTTCCAGAAGGAGAAGGCCAGGGTTAATGCTATCCTGGTCAACAAAATTATCCCGGCCAAACGCGAACAGACGCTGAAATATCTGGATATCGCTTTTGCTGCAGACCGGATCAAAGTCATTGGCGGGTTCAATTACCAGCCGATCCTGGCCAACCCGACCATGCGCAGGATTGCCAATTTGCTCGATGTTGAACTCCGGGCCACGGAGGAAGAAGCGCAGCGGATTGTCCACACGGTACAGATCGGGGCGGCTTCTGCGCAGCGTGTGGTTGAAATTCTTGAAGATTCAACCCTTATCGTTGTCAATGTCAGTCGGGATGAGTTGCTGGTCACTTTGGCCAACTTATATCAATTGGCAGAATATCGTAAGAAGATCGCCGGGATCGTCATCCCCGGGTTGGGGAAAATCAGTACCATTACTCACAAAATTCTGGTGAGTAGTGGGGTCCCGTATATGCTTGCTGGACGGACCTCGTCAACGGTTTTTGAGATGATCCGCGATGATGTCTCCAAATTGACGGTTCAGGACACCCATAAAATTGACCTGATCACTGAACTCGCCGACGAACAGCTTGATTTTGACACTATTGATGCATTGCTTGACTGACCTTTGCCGGAGAAGCCTATGTTGATTAAAGTGCGTTTCAAAGATGGTCGCATCGATCTGGTTCCTTCGCGAAAGCTGGACGAATTGATCGTCATGAGTGAGATCGAAAAATTTGAACGCGCTTCAGGCTGGGTGGTTGTTGGAGAAGACCCCGTTCGAAGTACCCTGCGTGGTGATTATCATGGTCCGGAGCGGCGGCGTGCCCTCAAAAGAAAATAACCGATAGCGCAGTGAACGCAGGCCTCTGGCTTTATCCATGCCTTATTGTGAATAGATTAAAAGGCTGGTCCCCTTTGTTTTTATAGACATGTGCTGTTATTGTTGAATAGATAGAAATGGAGGTGCGGACGTGAACGAAATATCAGTTGTGTATCAGGATGGGATGATGGATATGGTGACCGCCCCGGTCTTGCAAAATTTGATTGAAAACAACGAAATTATAAAATTTCAGCGGGCCGACGGGTGGGTTTATCCTGGCATTGACCCGGTTCGGCGCCAGTCTCATTCCGGCTACAGCGGCCCCGAACGCCGCCAGTTGGCTTTTGCTGGTGCCTGAACGGCTTATGATTGAACTCCGGGAGCAGCCCTCGGTAGCGTTCTGGTCAGGTTGTTCCTGATTGGGGCTGTGGCAGAGTAAGATCATGTTAGCCGCACTTGGCGGAGGTGGCGGCAGTATTGACAAACAAAGGCCTGACTCCTTAGAGTCAGGCCTTTGTTTACATAAAAAAACAGTGCCCCGGTCATGGGTGCAGATTGGTGACCAGGGTTCGATATCTTTTGAGCAGTTGGAGGATTTCGGTTCGGTTGTCGTGACCGATGCGCAACAGCAGCTTTTGTCCGGCCGACCGGTTTTCCAATGCGGGATCTGCATACGTATAGAGAACAACCGGTTGTTCCAGTAGGATCGGATCCGCAGGGTTGGGGATGTCAAGCAGGTGATCGAGAACGAAAACAAGGCGGTCGTTGAAATAGGCATTATGATAGCCAAGTTCTTCGTAAGCTTGCTGAAATAACGGGTAAAAATGCACATAGACCTTGACGGCAAGTTCCGGATTTATCGCTTTGAACAGGGCAACGTAAGGGGTATATCGTTGGTTGTTGCGACTGCTGGTCTGTGGTGCCTCCGGGGTGCCGGCAACAATGAATTTTCCTTTTGGCGGGCGGATCGGCAGATGGATTCTGGGCAGCTTTTTTTCCGGCAGGTTGTCGATGGTGGCGACCAGTTTCTGAATGAAATTATCCATTAGCAGCAGCCGCAGGGAACTTTCCTCAGCCACCAGACTATGCACTGCCTGTTCGATGCTTTGATCGCTCTGTTGGACCTTGGGCAAGGCCTCCGGCAGCACCGGTGCGACTTGGTCGTTCGGCGTCGGCGGTACGGTTGTCTCGGGAGATGCGACAGGGTTTATGGCAGATTGCTCGGGGACCGGATAATGAACAATCGGTTTTTTTACCGGTTCCTGAACCGGAACCGGTTTGGATGTTGTTATCTGTTCTTCAGGCACGGAGTTGTTACGCAGATAGATAGCAATCCCGAGTGCAACAATAAGAATCAAAAGAACGAGGATCAGCAGGTTAATTCTTTTCATCGAACACACTCCTTATGAAATAATCTGTCCATTATGAACAGTTTGTGCAATGATTTCCAGATTTAAACGAGCCTGATGCATCTTTCCCGAGTGATTTCTCCATGAAAGCTATTGAGATTGAACTGAACCGACATTGCCCTCTTGACTCCGCATCGCGACGCCTGTTTCACGGCAGGGGACATTGCTTTCCTGGTTTTGAAGATCTGGTTATCGATTGGTTTGAGCCGGTCGTTTTTGTGGTTTTATACCAGCCCAGGCCGGAACCGTTCCTGACCGATCTGGTTAATCTGCTCACTTCCCTGAGCCCCACTGTTGCAACGGTGTTGCTGCAGCAGCGTTACCTTCCAGGTGCCCCGAGCCGAGTGCTTTACGGTCGTCTGCCGGAGCAGGTCTGGGCCAGAGAGTGCGAGCTGTCCTTTAAACTTCGCTTGGGATCAGCCCAAAATATAGGTTTTTTTCCTGATATGGCCGTGGGACGGTCTTATGTTCGAGAGTTGGCCCGTGGGAAAAAAATCTTGAATCTGTTTGCATATACCTGCAGCTTTTCTGTGGCGGCCATCGCCGGCGCTGCTGATCAGGTCGTTAATCTTGATATGAACCGCGGTGCCCTTGAATTGGGCCGGCAAAATCATCTGGCCAACGGGTTAGATCTGCGCAAGGCGAGTTTTCTGGCCTTGGAACTTTTTCGCAGCGTCAGCCGGCTGAAAAAAAGCGCTCCTTTTGACCTGATTATTTGTGATCCCCCGGCCGCACAAGGCCGGAGTTTTCAGGCCCACCGCGATTGGCCGAAATTATTACGCAAGCTACCGTCATTGCTGGTGCCAGGGGGAGAGATGCTGGCTTGCCGGAGCACCCCGGATCTTGGCTCCGGTTATCTGGAAAATTTATTTAACGACCTCTGCCCGACGGCGCAGCTGATCAAAAGATTATTGCCGGGCCCCGATTTCCCCGAGCGTGACAGTGACAAAGGGTTGATGCTGCTGCACTACCGGTTCGCTTGTCGTTGACAGAAGCCGTGAATTGGCTATTGATTCTTTTTTTGCACTGGTTATACTGAAGATCTGTTACAGAGTGAATTATCGACAGAATGCCTGAACACGGTATCCTGTTAACGATTTTCAACCTGGAGCAAGAGGACACCGCCGACTCAATCAACATAATTTTGAAACAAGGGCGTTTCCGGTTGAAAAATAGAAAGGAGCCAGTTAAATGCCAGTTGTAACTGTTCGTACCGTCGAGGGAATCAGTGCTGAAAAGAAAGAACAACTTATGGATAGAATTACCCTGGCTTTGAAGGAAGTCCTCGGTAAGAACCCGGAAGCAACCCATGTTATCATTGAGGAAGTTCCCCCGGAAAACTGGGGTATTCGCGGAAAGACAATCGCGTCGATCCAGTCCGGTAAATAAAGTTAAGCAAGTCACTGAAAACAAAAAAAACGGTCGTCACTCATGACGGCCGTTTTTTTTATGTTGGGAGTTGTTTGAGTCGCTATTTGCAGTCTATGTTGTCACCGAAGATGGCCCTGATGATTCTGATGGCTTCCGGACAGGTGACTTGATAAAAAACCTCGACACCTTCACGGCGCCCGGTAATGATATCTTTGTTTTTTAATAGTGCCAGATGCTGGGATACCGTAGCCTGGGGCAACGCGAGGCATTCCCAGATTTTTTTAACATTACAGGATTGGGACATGAGGCCGGCGACAATTTTCAGGCGAATCGGGTGGCCGAGGACTTTAAGAATTTCCGATTCCCGATCAAAGTCCATGTCTGTATCAAATGGCAATTTTGCAGTAGACTCTAGCATTTTATTTATCTCCCACGATATTTTGAATATATGGATATTAGTGGCAAGAAATATTTTCGTCAAGAATTAAGATTAACATCTGGTCGTATTTGTTTATTCGATACGCTTCTATTAAAATACAAGGCCTGCTAACAGGGTTTTGATCAGGATTAAAAAAATGAAGAGAGTCCTTTGGGTCGTTTTGTTGTTTGTCTGCCTGTCGGGTGGATCGTTGTCTGCCAAAGATCTTGCAGTTGCTCCCTTAAGCGATACGAATCATCCGGTGCTGGCCCTGGTTGGAGAACATTTGTCTTATGACATTTCGTTTCTCTGGTTTGATCACCTGGCAGAGGGATCGATCGAACTTTCCAAAGGGGATAAACCAGGAACTTTTCTGGTGGTGATGCAGGCCAGAACTCTCGGTGTCGCGGCTTTTTTTACCCGCGACCGGGTTGAAAGATATGACACCCTCATGGAGATTTCCCCGCAAGGTTATTTGCGACCGCTATGGCACAGCTCGCATACGATTCGGGGGAGCAAAGACAATCGAAAAGAAAAAACGACCAAGTTGATTTTCGATTATGCGACCGGGAAGGTCCGCTATCAGAAGCAAAAAAACGGTAAGGTTTATGCCGAACAGATATTTGACCTGGAAAAGGGCAAGCCGGAATTTGATATTCTGACCGCCCTTTACAATCTACGCCTTGGCTTTTTCGGTCCGCTCAGCATGAGGCAAATAGCGATTCCAACCTTTCATCGGCAAGGCCCCCAGGATATTATTGTTGAACCATTAACCGGTCTGAACCGGGAGGACGCGCAGTTTTTTTCCAAGGATCCGATTCAATGCCGAATTCTGGTTGATCCGTCGGTTTTTGGAACCAAGGGGCGCGATATCTTTGCGAGTTTCGATACTGCCATGAGACCCCGCAGGGGGATCATCAAAAATGTCATCGGCCTTGGTGATGTTCGTGGGACGCTCCGCCGCAATTGAGGTTGGGTAACTTCCGCTATCCTAGTGTCATCCGGAAACCCTGGATGGCAATAAATTAAGTTTTCAGATTGGAAACTATCCTATTCTATAGTCGCATCAATGAGCCGCATCTGTCCGGGCTCTTTTGTTCAGGAGGAATAATTAATATGTCTGCCCAGGAAAAAATATATGTCATCGGCCATCGGAACCCGGATTCCGATTCGATCTGCAGTGCCATTGCCTATGCGGAATTAAGGCGTCGCCAGGGAGTGGCCGGGGTGTGTGCCGCACGGGCCGGAAACATCAACCAGCAGACCCAGTTTGTGCTGGATCTTCTGAACAGCGAGGTGCCGGTCCTGCTTTCCGATGTTCACCCCCGGGTGAAGGATGTGGTTACTGAAGCGGTCGTTTCGATTCACGAAGCGGAGCCGATGTCCAAAGCCATTGAACTTTATCATGAAAACCGGATTCGTTTGCTGCCGGTGGTCGATGATGCGGGAGCAGCCAAGGGCTTGCTGTTGCTGAAAAGTATGACCGAATTTTTCCTGGTACCGACCGATCCGGACAAAATGCGCCGCGTTTCCGCCTCGCTGAACTCCATTCAGCGTTGTCTTAATGCCCAGGCTCTGCATCTGCAGGATGCCGACCGGGTCGATGATTTCAACCTGTTTGTCGGCGCCAGGCGCGAAACCAGTTTCAGACGCTGGGTCGCGGAAATCGCTCCGGAAAAAACGATTATTATCACCGGGGATCGGCCGGGGATTCAGCGTTTTGCCGTCGATGCAGGGGTTCGTTTGCTGATTGTCACCGGCAGTTCTGCGGTTGATGAAACTTTGTTGGCCCAAGCACGGAAGAAGGGGGTCTCGATCCTGGTCAGTAACTACGACACCGCCAATACGGTTTGGTTGACGCGTATGGCCACCCCAGTCGGGATGCTTGCCGAAGCTGACTTCATGACCGTCACGAAAAATGACCTATTGGAGGATTTGCGCCTGAAGCTGGTGCATGGCAACCAGCCCGGCGCGGTTGTCTGCTCGGTTGGTGGCCGCGTGGAAGGGGTCGCCACCAAAAGTCACCTGATTAAAAATTCGCCGGTCAAGCTGATTCTGGTCGACCACAACGAGCTATCCCAGGCGGTCCCCGGTGCGGACAAGGTTGAAATCATCGAAGTGATCGATCATCATCGCCTCGGCAACTTTCACACCGACATGCCGATCCGATTTATCAATCAGCCACTCGGCAGCACCTGTTCGCTAGTGGCGACCCTCTATCGTCAGGCCGGTATCCAACCCGACTCAAAAACCGCCGGCCTGATGTTAGCGGGCATGCTCTCCGACACCGTGATCCTGAAATCTCCAACCACGACAGATGTTGACCGCGAGCTGGTCCCCTGGCTGGAAGAGTTGTCCGGGCTGAATCATGAAGAGTTCGGCAATCGGCTGTTTGCCGCCGGCAGCCCGATGGCGAGTGGTGTGTCTGCGCGGCAGTTGATTACCACGGACTTCAAGGAATATCAGGTCGGTAATTATCTGCTCGGTCTGGGGCAGGTCGAAGTCGTCAACTTTCATTCCTTTGACCGGCGTCGCCAGGAGCTGATCGAAGAGCTGGCGCGATTACGCGAGGAAAAAGGCTATGAGCTGGCTGCGCTGCTGGTCACGGATATCGTCATGGAAACAAGCTTGCTGCTGACTGCTGGGCCCAGTGAGCTACCGTACATGATCGGTTATCCCCAGGAAGGTGACAACCTCTATCGCCTTAACGGAGTCCTGTCCCGCAAAAAGCAGCTGGTTCCTCATCTGTTGAAGGTTTTCAAAGGGGCATAGGTCTTCAATGTTTCTGCCAGGAGCTCCGGGTCGGTCACCGGGGCCAGGCAACTATTGCCGGTACAGAGCCAGGCGGTGATGCTGCGGTTAATGAGGTGTTTCCCGGCGGTGGCCGGAACCAGGGCTGACAGATGCTCTGGCGTAGTGGTGATTATCGTCACCAGCTGCGGGCGGAAACCGTAGAATGCCTTTTTCCAGGGCGCTGGCAAGGAGCTGAGTTCAGGCGGCATGACTATCACCAGGGTCAGGGGTTCGCTTAAGGCAAGATCCAAAGCCTGGAGCAGGAAAGCGAAAGCGGTCGGGTATTGATCGGCTTTTGCCAGCAATTGTGCCAGCAGCGCTTTGCCACGCTGTTCAAAAGCGTTATTGCCGGTCAGTTGCGCCAGGCGGACTAGATTATGGGCGGTCACCGAAGATGCAGCCGGGAGTGCTCCGTCCTGCCTGCTGCGGCCGCGCCCCAGGCCTGGGACAATGGGCTCGGCGGCATCGAAATAGCCCCCCCGGCCATCATTGAATAATTCCTCGCAGCGCTGCATCAGACTCATGGCACGTTCCAAATGGCTGCTGTTGAAATCGGTCAGAAAAAGTTCGATCAGGCCGTAGATGAGATAGGCGTAATCTTCCAGGAAGCCGTCAATGCGGGTATCGCCGGCGCGATATCGTCTTTTCAGTCGGCCGGAAAAAAACAACTCCCTACTGATGAAGGCGCTGGCTTCTTGTGCTGCATGCAGATAGCTGTCATTGTCCAGCAGCCGGCCTGCCCGGGCCAGGCTCGCTATAAGCAGCCCGTTCCAGGCGGTGATGATTTTATCGTCCAGATGCGGGCGAGGCCTGCGGGAACGTTTTTGCAAGAGCTTGCTCTGTGCTGCTTGTAACAGCTGTTCGGCTGCAGTGGTTGACAGCTGTAGTTGCTCTGCAACCGCGGCCAGCGTTTGGTTACGCGCGAGGATGTTTTTCCCCTCAAAGTTACCCCCTGCCGATATGCTGTAGTAATTTTCCACCAGCGATCGTTCCTGCACCGTCAGTTCCGCTTCAAGGTCCTGTTGGCTCCAGAGGTAGTAGGTTCCTTCGCGTCCCTCGGAATCCGCATCCTCTCCGCAATAAAACCCGCCCTGGTCCTGCTGTAATTCACGCAGGCAATAGTTTAGAACCTGCTCTGCCGCCTGACGATAATTCCTCTGGCCGCTGACCAGCCACGCATCCAGGTAGGCATCGCTGATCAGGGCCTGATCGTAGAGCATCTTTTCAAAATGCGGAATCAGCCAGCGCTCGTCCACTGAATAGCGGTGCATCCCACCGCCCAACTGATCGGTAATTCCGCCCCCGGCGATATTGTCCAGGGTCTGTTGTGCCATCCCGGCAAGTTGGGAATCGTCAAAGCGTTGGGCAAGGCGAAACAGCAGCGTCTGATTGTGCGGTTGGGGGAACTTGGGTGCACTGTCGAAACCGCCGTATTGTGGATCAAACAGTTCTTTCAGTTTTTCCGCAGCCCGGCGCAGGATCGCTTCTTCCGGGGGCTGTCGGTAACTCTGTGCCTCAAGGTCAAGGAGAGCATTCGCCAAACTCTCTCCGGCGTTGACCAGCTCCTGTGAGCGGGCTTGCCACATATCGGCTATCTTGTCGATGATGTCGATCAACCCAGGCCTGCCACCATGTCCCTGAGGAGGCGCATAGGTGAGGGCGTAAAAAGGTTTGCCGTCGGGGCAGAGAAACAGATTCAAGGGCCAGCCACCCTGACCGTTCATCATCTGGCAGGCCTGCATGAATCCGGCGTCCAGATCGGGGCGTTCTTCACGGTCGACTTTAATGGCGATGAAGGATTTGTTCAGTTTTTCGGCAACGGCTCGGTCGGTAAAGGATTCATGGGCCATGACATGACACCAGTGACAGGTTGAGTAGCCGATAGAGAGAAAAATCGGCCGGTTTTCCTGGCGAGCCCTGTTCAGAGCCGTTTCACCCCATGGATACCAGTCGACCGGGTTGTCAGCATGTTGCAGCAGGTACGGGCTTTTTTCGTATTGGAGGTGATTCACACCAGTTTCTCCTCTCGCTTGATGAACAGATCAAAGTTCATTATCAGGGAGAAACAACGCGTTGGACAAGGGGTGAGACAAAAATAGCCCCGCGCCAGGAGGTGGAACGCGGGGCAGAATATCCTTAAGAGGAGAGGTTTAAATCTGTTAATAAAGATATTAGTCAAGAGTAAAATTAGAGTCAACTAAAAATTTAAAGAATTCTTATTTTTATTTTTAAAAGCAGGTTGCAGCTCAAAAATCGCCGGATCTTCGCGGCGTGCCGAGCAGGGAACGGGATGACTGAGTTCATGACCGGGGTGGAAATCCGGATCAGGCAGGCAGTGTTAAAATATAACCAGGGCGGATCGGATGAGATCTCCGCCCTGGCTGACCCATATGGTGGGGGCTATTTTATATGACATTCCTTACATTTGGTCGGCCCTTGCTTCAGTTTGCTGTGGCAATCCTTGCACAGACTATGGAAGGCATCCTTGGTTTTGGGAGCCTCGGCAACGACGCCATGGCAGCTACGACATGAAGCATACTCGCCGGTGTGATGACAGGTGACGCATTCGGTCCGTTGTTGGTGAACCGTGTGGTCGAAGGTGACCTTCCCCATTTTGGGTGTGAACTGAACTTCGGCCGGCGGCTGGACTTCCGCAATGACCATGCTGCTGAGACCAAGAACCAGGGCGAACAGAATGATGAGCATGAGTGACTTTTTCATTGATGAATTCCTCCTTGATAGTGGTAAACGGGTTCAGTGTGGCCAGGTGAGCCACATCATCTCATGATCGCTGGTTCGGGGCAGTCGACATCCACGGATATTCATATCGATGTCGGGTATAATAGTCCTGTTTTTAATATGTTAAAAAGCGTTAGGTCAGGTCTTGGCGAGGTCTGCTGCAAGAGGGTTTGCAGCATTTTCAAGTCTCTGTTATTCTCGCTTGGTTCCGTCGGTTATCCAGCGGCTGCAGGACTGGTGCCGCTACCGACAAGTTGATGAGGCTGAAGGGGAACGGTTGGGATCGCAAAAGGATCTGTATGGATGAAATGAATGAATACCAGAATTCACCATCCGTTGCCATTGACGGTGCGGTTATCCGCCGGATACGGGAAGATAGCCGACTGACCCAGTTGTACGTGGCCAAAGTTGTCGGAGTGACCACCGATACCGTTTCCCGCTGGGAAAATAACCGCTACCCGACCATCCGCCGGGATAATGCGATAAAACTGGCGGAAGCGCTGGAGGTCGATCTTGCAGATATTCTGAAACAGGATTTGGGGGAAAGCCCTTCCAGCGCAGCTGATCCGGCTTCTCTTCCCGGCAATTCGTTATCGGGGCGCAAACGCTATGCCTTTATTCTCGGAGCCCTGGTGGTCGTTCTGGTGTTGCTAGCCATCTTTTGGCTGCGCCAGCAACAGGGGATTCCTCTTCATCTGCAGGCTGTGCGGATTTTGCCCCCCTATGCGGCTCCGGGAAGCAAGATTCTGCTTCAGGTCGATGTCGAGGCGGAGCAGCCCCTTAAGATGATTCTTAAGGAACGGCTCCCCGCCGGCTGGCGATTTGTTGACGCCAAGCCGAAAGCATCAAATGTCGATGAGAAAAACGGGCTGGTCCGCTGGATTTTCAAAACTCCCCTGCAACAGGCCAAAATCTTTTATCTTCTGGAAGTCGCCGATGCTGCCCGCGTTGGTGAGCATATTGAGGTGAGTGGCGAACTGGTGGCAAATACCGCAACTGGTCCCTATACCGTAGCTATTCCCAGCCGCGGTAAGCTGACCGTCGCACCGCTGCACTGGGCCGATCGTAACGGTAACTCGGTCATCGACGATATGGAGATTCTAGCGGTTTCAGATTTGTCGGCAGAGACCGGGGATGCTTTGGTCAACTGGAACCTTATCGAAGACCTCTGGGAGGCCGGCGGTTATCGCTGGGATCAGCAAAAAAGGCTGTTTGTTCCCGCTCCCAGGCCATCTGAGCAACCTGCACAATAGTGAAAACTGCTATCAGGAGTAGTAGACTTGGCCGAGCGGGTGTTTTATCCTGTGGCTCGTAAAAAGGTTTTGACATCATTGGTTGCGATTTTTAGAATGGCCCGTCTACCGGGTTTCCGGCCTTATCGGCAGATCGATTGTGATCTCATTGTCCTGCCCCTTAACCACTGGAAATATAGGATTTATGGAATCTGTTGTTGCACTTCTGAAAGATGAGATGGAGGCCGTTGAAGGCCAATTCAGGAAGAATCTTGCTTCTGACGTCCAACTGATCGGTCAGGTTGGGAATTATGTCCTCTCCAGTGGCGGCAAGCGCTTTCGTCCCATGCTGCTTCTGCTCAGTGCCCGTCTCTGCCGTTATCAAGGCGATAAGCATATCGAACTGGCCGCAGTGGTTGAGTTTATCCATACTGCCACCTTATTGCATGACGATGTGGTGGACAGCGCCAGTTTGAGGCGCGGCAATCGTTCGGCTAATTCTGTCTGGGGGAATCAGGCCTCGGTGCTGGTCGGCGATTTTCTGTTTGCCAAATCTTTTTCGATGATGGTCGGGGCGGAAAGCCTGAAGATCCTGAAAATCCTTTCTGACACGACGACTCAACTGGCTGAAGGTGAAATTCTACAGCTGATCAATACCTGTGACCTTGCTGTCGATGAGGAGCGTTATCTGCAGGTGGTCAGGGACAAAACAGCCATCCTGATTGCTGCCGCCTGCCAGGTCGGTGCTGTTCTTTCCGGCGTCGCTTCCGAACAGGAAGCTGCTTTGCGTGAATTTGGGCTGGAGATCGGGACCGCTTTTCAATTGATGGATGATGCTCTGGATTACGTGGCCGAACAAAAGGATTTCGGCAAGGAACTCGGACATGATCTGTTTGAAGGAAAGATGACTTTGCCGCTGATTCACGCCTATAGTACGGCCAGTGCCGAGGAACGCGCGGAAATTTCCCGGATCATTGAAGCGGAAGAACTTCTCTCTCCAGACCTCGAGTACGTCTGTAAGTTGATTGTGGAGAAGGGCGGCATCGAATATACCCGTAGTAAAGCCGTTGAACGTGTCGAAAAAGCCAAAAAACTGCTGTCTATTTTCCCTGACAGCGAATCCCGCCAAGCCTTGTTCACACTGGCCGATTATGTGGTCTCAAGGAATAAATAGGTCGAATTGATCTCTGTGGATTGCAAAATATTGCCCAGCCTTGCCCACGGCTGAACCACGGATTGTCCGGATCGGGGCGGGCGGTTGTTTAAAAAATACTTTAATATATTGTCTTAAATGGATGAAATATAGGCTTTTATCTGATTTCTTGAAGCTGGTGAGGGAGCAACGTACCCGCTTGGCCATGGGCTCAAGCAGCTGGTTTTTACAGCTTGCTAGGTTGTTGTGCGGTTTTCGTCTATAATCCCTCCCATGTTTCATGTGAATTTACATAAAAAAGTTCTTGGCGCGTTCCTGCTGCTGTCGTTGTTGCCGCTAGGTTTGCTGCTTTTCAATTCCCAGCACAGTCTGCGTCTGGTTGAAGATCTGCTGCGGCGCAGGACCACCGAGGCTCTCGATAGTCAGGCCGCGGCAGCTCTGGAAAAGAGAGCCCAGATGGTCGCCGGCCAGGTGACGGCTTTTCTGCACGAGGTTGAAGGTGATCTCCTTGATCTGAGCCTGCTGCCCCCATCAGAACAACAGTATCTCAACTTCGATTGGTCCCATCAGCGTGAGATCTGGTATCGCCGGGGGACCAACAGCGCCCCTATTGAGGTTCGGGAAAAAATCCTCCTTTACAGTGAACTGGCTTATATCGATGCCCGCGGACTGGAGCAGGTTCGCATCGTCGACGGTCGCCCGTCCACGAACTTACGCAATGTTGCCGATCCGGTCCAGACCACCTATAAATCAGAAGATTATTTTCGGCAAGCGTCCCGGTTGGCGAGCGGTGAGATTTGGGTTTCGCACCTTAATGGCTGGTATGTCAGCCGGGACGAACAGCTGCAGGGAGCGGAGACTCCTCTGGCTGCAGTGCAGGGCGCTCCCTACCGGGGGGTGATCCGGTTTGCCACTCCGATCAGGAAAGACGGTCGTCTGCAAGGGGTGGTTGTGCTGTCCCTTGATCATCGCCACTTGATGGAGTTTACCCAGCATATCAACCCAGGTGGCGAGAACGACGTTGTTTTTCCTTCCTACGCAAGCGGTAACTACGCGTTTATGTTCGATGATTTGGGCTGGACCATCGTTCACCCCAAATATTGGGATATTCGCGGCTTCGATCCCGACGGCAAGCTGGTTCCAGCGTACACCAAAAACACCCCTAAGGAGGTGGTGAGGGCCGGTCGTATCCCTTTTCATCTGCTTGAAGCCGGTTTTATTCATCCCAATTACCCCAAGGCTGCCAGGGCTGTCCAACTGGGTCACTCTGGGGTGCTGGATACGACCAATATTGGTGGCTCCAACAAAATCATGGCCTTTGCGCCGATTCGCTATGCTCGTGGAGACTACAGCCGATTCGGTATTTTCGGCGGCATTACCATCGGGGCCGAAATTGCCCAGTTTCATCAGCCGGCACTGGCCACCTCACGGTTGATCAAGCAGCAGATCAATAATTACCTGATGCAATCCTGGTTGGTCATTTCCGTGACGATTATGGTGGTTATCGCGGTGGCCTATTTTCTGTCCAACAGCATTGTCCGACCGGTGCTTTCGCTGACCGAAGGAACGCGAAAAATGATCAGCGGCAATCCGGCCACCCAGATCAAGGTCGAAGCCAGCTCCAATGATGAGGTCGGTGTTCTGGCGGAATCTTTCAATACCATGGTCGAAGAATTGCATGGCCGCCGGCAACGACTGATGAGCACATTGCAGGCTCTACGCAGATCCCGCAAAGAAATCATCCGGGAGCGCAATTTCAAGGATACAGTTTTTGAAAATATCGAAACCGGTCTGTTGACCTTTGATCGCGATTGCAAAGTGACGTCTGCCAATGGCCCGGCCTGTAGGGTGCTGGGTATTGAACGGCCCGGCCCGGACTGTGCATGGCAGGACCTGCTCCGTCAATGGCCCGAACTGGGAGAGATCCTGGAAGGCTGGTTTATCGCTGGCCAGCAGGGGCAGAGCGGACCGTTCCGCAGTTATGTTGCCATAGACCGGAACGGCCGCAATCTGACCTACCGGATGGCCTTGTTCCCCCTTAGTTTCAGGCAGCAGGCGGGGTGGCTGTTGACCATCGAAGATCTCACCGAAAGGGTCAATATGCGCCAGCAGATGGCACGTATGGATCGGCTGGCTTCACTGGGGCGGATGTCTGCCGGGATCGCGCATGAGGTGCGCAATCCGTTGACCGGGGTTAGCCTGTTGCTGGATGAATTGCATGATCGCCTACTGGGTCACGAGACTGATCAGGAACTCATTCGCAAGGCGCTGGGGGAAATTGAACGGCTTGAAACCCTGGTCACCGAAATGCTTCATTTCTCGTCAATGCCCGAGCCTCATCTGGTCTTTGGCAAGATCGATGCGGTGGTGCAGGATTCCCTGTTTTTACTGCGTAAGCAGTGCCAGCGCCAACAGGTCAAGCTGATCGAGGATGTCCCGGCCGAGTTGCCGCAACTGCAGATGGATGCGGATCGGCTCAAGCAGGTGCTGCTCAATCTGTTGAACAATGCCCTCGATTCCATGCCTGATGGCGGGCAGCTAGAGGTGTCGGTCAGACAACAGGGGGAACAGCTGGTCCTCCGGGTTACGGATAGCGGTTGCGGGATTCCGGCTGACCGGTTGCCGTTGGTCTTCGAGCCGTTTTTTACCACCAAAGGGCAGGGGACCGGGCTCGGGCTGGCCATCAGCTATAATATCGTCTCCGACCATAATGGGACCATTGATATCGAAAGCAGTCCCGGTGAAGGAACGACCGTGCTGATTTCTCTCCCCATGACCAGACCGAGTTGATTCCCTGCGGCAGATCTGGATATCCGACAACATCTCCGCGCTGCTCATCAAGTGGCGAAAATTGACCATTTTTCTTGTTGAATCCAAGATCAAGCGTTATATTGATCACTTGGCTTGAGACTCACGGCAGTGTTTTCAGAGGGTTGGAAACCCGAGCAGGGATGGATCATGGAAAAGATATTGATTGTTGATGATGAAGCGTTTATCCGCGAGAATCTGGAGCGGATTCTGGCCGAGGACGGTTATCGACCCATTTCGACCGCCTCTCCCGAGGAGGCCATCCAGATTGTTGGGGAAGAAGAAATCAGCCTTGTCCTGCTTGACCTTAATCTTGGCGGGAGCAGCGGTTTGGATGTTCTGCGCACCATGCGCGAGGTCGATCCGGAAATTCTGGTTATCATCATTACCGGCTACGGGACCGTGGAGAGTGCCGTAGAGGCTCTCAAAATCGGGGCCTATGACTATATTAAAAAACCCTTCAAAGCGGATGCGATTCACCTGATTGTCAAGCTGGCGCTGGAAACCCAGAACCTGCGGCGCAAGGTCAGGCACCTCTCCAAGGATGCCGCTGGTATCAATATGGTCGGCACCAGTCCGGCATTGCTGCAGATTTTTCAACAGATCCGTGAAGTTGCCAAGCATGAAACCGCCACCGTTCTGGTCACCGGAGACAGCGGCACCGGCAAGGAACTGGTGGCCAGGGCTATTCATAACCTGTCACCACGCAGTGAGCAGCCCTTTGTCGAAATCAACTGTGGTTCTTTGCCTTTCAACCTACTGGAGACGGAACTGTTCGGGCATGAGCGGGGAGCTTTTACCGACGCTAAAAATCGTAAAATCGGTCTGTTTGAACAGGCTGACAACGGTACCATCTTTCTTGATGAAATCGGCGAAATGGACCTTAGCCTGCAGGTCAAGCTGCTACGGGTCCTTGAGGATCGCAAAATTCGTCGGTTGGGGGGAACGCGCAATATCGAGATTAATGTGCGGATCATCGCAGCAACCAACGCAGAGCTGAAAACCGCCATCGAACACAAGGCGTTTCGGGAGGATCTTTATTATCGACTCAATGTTTTCCCGATTCACATTCCGCCATTGCGCGAACGGCGGGAAGATATTCCACATCTTCTTGAACACTTCCTGCAGCGCTTCTGCCGCGAGTTCAACAAGCCAATGAAGGGATTTTCCCGTGATGCACTCGATCTGATGACCCGCTACCACTGGCCGGGGAATGTTCGCGAATTGCGCAATGTGGTGGAGCGGATCTGTATTATGCACAATGTTGACCAGATTGAGGCGGCCCACCTGCCGCGTGAGATCTGGGGAGAGGCCCCACAGAGCGAACTGCCCTTTAATTATGAGATTCCCCCCGAAGGGATTGTTCTGGATGATGTGGTCGGCCAGGTTGAGAAAAACCTGGTTGCCAAAGCGTTCCGCATCACGGGTGGTAACGTCGCCAAAACTGCGCGTATTCTGAATGTTCCGCGTGGCACGTTGCGCTATAAATTGGAAAAGTATCAGCTTGTTTTCGACTGAATTCGTCGGACAGGAAAAGGCGAAAAACCGCCAATTCTGACGGATTTTTTTCTGGTTCTTCGTGTGGTTTTGCGGTTGGTTCAGGCCGGTGTTTTGGCAACTGCACGAAAAACCGACGTTATCTATTATTTATCATAAAATGAGCCACTTGGTACTCGATTTGCTTTATTAACTTTCCAGGATTGTTGGGAATTTTCGAAATTTCCCGATCCACTTTCTCCAGTCCATCACCAATGGACATTGGCCCCGTTCCCGCCTCCTCCGGAACGGGGTATTTTTTTGGAGTTCAGTCGGGAAGGGAACGCTAGCCAGATTATGCAGACCAAGTCCGCGAAGTTCTGGTGCGGACTTGGTCGAATAAAGACAGACCAGCGAACAATCAGAGCTGTGCGACTGCTTGCCTGGCGCCGTGCTGGTACAGAGTGGTGAGGGCGGAGATGAGTTCGTTGCGGAAACCGTCATGGGCAGGCAGATCGCTGCCAAAGATCTCCTTAACGGCAAGAATGGCGTCGATATAGCCGGGAATATTTTGCTGATGACGATCGGCACTGGCACGCAGCCGTTCGGCGAAGGGATCGCTGACTTCAATCGGCTGGCCTTGCTCATCGATTCCAGTGGCGTAGCGCAGCCAACCGGCGAGGGCGAGCATGAGCCTGGGGCTGGACAGTCCTTGAGCAAACCGGTCGCGCAGGGTATCGAGAATCCGCGGTGGAATCTTCAGCGATCCGTCCATGGCGATTTGCCAGGTCCGGTGGCCGAGGGTGGTGTTGCGGAAGCGTTGAATCAGGGTTGCGCAATAGGCCTGCAGGTCGACATCTTCCGGCATTTGCAGGGTCGGTACGATCTCTTCGCGCATCATGCCTTCGATAAAGTTGCGGTAGCTTGGCTCGGCAATGACCTGGTGGATGAAGTCAAAACCGCCCAGATAGCCCAGGTAGGCCATGGCTGAATGTGAGCAGTTGAGCAGTCGCAGCTTCATCTCCTCGTAAGGAGCGACATTCTCAACAAAGGTCACGCCGAATTTCTCCCAGGCCGGACGCGGCTTTGGCAGGCTGTTTTCGATTACCCACTGGCTGAATGGTTCACAAATGACCGGGGCCTCATCCTGGTAACCGAGAGTACCGGAGAGCTGGTCGATATCTTCCCGGGTTGTTGCCGGCACAATGCGATCGACCATGGTGTTGGGACAGGTCACCGTGGCGGCGATCCAGTCAGCAAGTTCACGGTCCCGCAGGGCGGCAAATTCTACAACGACTCGTTGCAAAGCCGAACCATTGGCAGGCAGGTTGTCGCAACTAAGCAGTGTGAACGGGGTGCGCCCGGTTTGGCGGATTCGTGCCAGAGCTTCCACCACATAGCCGTGCATGGTCTTCGGCTGATCCGGGTGTGTCAGATCGTGGATCACATCCGGGTGTTCGGCCATTAACGCCCCACTGGCCGGATCACGCAGATAGCCTTTTTCAGTGATGGTCATAGAGACGATACGAGTGGCGGGGTCCACCAGCTGCTGCAGAACCTGTTCCGGGTTTTCCGGAGCCACCAGGATATCTTTGATGGAGCCGATCACCCGGTAGGCCTCTCCATTTTCACTTCGTTCCACCAGGGTATATAGGCCGTTCTGCGGGCTCAGCCGGTCACGGACTCCGGCACTGCGCAGGCTGACTCCGGTGATCCGCCAAGCTCCGCCGTCAGCGGCGAGGACGTCGTCGGTGTAGACGGCCATATGGCCACGGTGGAAAGCTCCGATTCCCAGATGAACAATGCCGACCCCATGATCCTCTGGGGTGTAGCGGGGGAGATGGACTTCGCCTGCGATCTGGGCGAGGTTACTTAACCGTTTCATGTGATGATGTCCTTAACCTTGGTTGTTGATGCTGGGGTGAGTCAGGGCGGTGATCAGCCCGCGCAATTCCGCCAGCCCTTTGAGTCGGCCAATGGACGGATAGCCCGGTTGCCCCTGTCGGTTCAGGTCATCAAGGATATCCATGCCGTGATCGGGACGAATCGGGATGCTGCAGTCTTTCCGGCCGGCGGCCCGTCTTTTTGCTTCCTGTCGTAAAATCGCCTGTACCAGGACGACCATGTCCGTATCGCCGCGCAGGTGTTCGTCCTCATGAAACGAGGTCGGTACACCGTCGGCTTCCCTTTTGACATTGCGCAGATGAACAAAATGAACCCGGTCGCCCAACCGATCGATCATCCCTGGCAGGTCATTGTCGGCCCGGGCTCCCAGCGAGCCTGCACAGAGCGCGATCCCATTGGCGGGGACGTCCACAGCAGCAAGCAGGGTTGCGTAATCATTTTCGGTTGATACGATCCGCGGTAGGCCCAACAAGGGGAAAGGCGGATCATCCGGGTGACAACACAGTCGCAGACCGAGTTCCTGCGCACAGGGGGCAACCTCAGCCAAAAAGTCGATAAAGTGCTGACGTAGCTGTTGCGGACTGATTCGATCATATTCAGCCAGGTGCCGATGGACATCCGGCAAGGTGAGCTGTTCGGCTGCTCCCGGCAGCCCGCAGGCGACATTCTCTGTGATCTGCTGGCGCAGCTGTTCACTCATGCCGGCGAAACGTTTTTCGGCCTGAGCAACAATTTCCGCTGGAAATTCCTCTGCAGCTCCGGCACGTTGCAATATGAATATATCGAAAGCTGCAAAATCGATCAGGTCAAAACGCATGGTTGTGCCGCCGTGGGGCATGCGCCACTTCAGGTCGGTGCGGGTCCAGTCCAAAACCGGCATAAAATTATAACAGATAACCTCGATACCCTGAGCGGCAAGGTTCCGGAGGCTGATTTTATAATGTTCAATATGATTACGCCAAGCACCGGTCTGTTTTTTGATGTCTTCGGACACCGGCAGGCTTTCAACAACCTCCCAGGTCAACCCGGAAGGGGAACCGTCTTTTTTGCAGGCGATTTCTTCCTGCCGCTTGGCAATCTCTTCCCGTGTCCAGACAACTCCCGGGGGAATGTGATGCAGCGCCGAGACAACCCCTTCAACTCCAGCCTGCAATATATCATCAATTGATGTCCTGTCCGCCGGTCCGAACCATCTCCATGTTTGTCGCATATTGATAACCTCTTTTTAATTAATTAGTTGCCATCCGGAAACTCCGAAGGGCAACGGCTAAGTTTTCAGATTGGAAACGAGCAATTTTTTGTTGTGGCAAGGAAATCAAGGGGTTGCGCGGAGGCGTAGTACTTTACGCCGCACAAGAAAACCCGCAGATTGACACCGCCACAGCGGAAAAGGGCCGTTTCCGGATGAAAACTAATTAACTGGTGCGGGAAGCGTCTCGCCCAGTGGTCAGTCTGACCGTATCTGATATTCTGTCAGTATTCCTGAAAACTTCTTAAATGATTGAAAAAAATAGAGTTTGAAACAGCGCCTGCTGGTTGTGGAATCTGGTAATAAAGTCAGGCTGTTATGCGCTCCTGGTAAATCCCGTATACTGAGTTTTTGTGTTGACTAGTATGGTAGTATGTTATATAAGCCTTTCAGGAGCCCGTCAAGTGATAATGAATTTACCACAGAGTTCTTCTTTGAAGCAGGGGAAGTCGGTCGGCCCGCAAGTTTACAAGATCTTGCGCGATCAGATTATCCGCGGTCATTTTGCGCCAGGAAAAAGAATTTCTGAGTCGGAAATATCCCGCCAGCTCAATGTCAGTCGGCAGCCTGTTCGCGAAGCCTTTATCAAGCTGCGTAACGATGGACTGGTCGAGGTTCGTCCGCAACGGGGAACTTTTGTGACCAAGATCTACCTCGATGCCGTCAATGATGCCCGTTTCATTCGGGAGGCGATCGAAGTCGAAATCGTTAAATTGCTTGTTCAACTGGGTGACCCGGAACATATTCTGCTGCTCAGGGAGCTCATCGAGCTGCAGAAAAATTCCTGCGCCGCTGATCCTGACGAATTTTATCAGCTTGATGAACAGTTTCATCGATTGCTGGCCGAACTGGCCGGGAAATCCACGGTCTGGAGTGTGGTCGCCCGGTTGAAAGCCCATTTTGACCGAGTTCGCTATCTCAGCTCCAGTCAGAAGCCCCTGCAGCGGCTGATCGACCAGCATGAGAATTTGCTTGATGCAATTGCCAGGAAGGACTTGAAGAAAGCAGAAAATGCCATACGCTGCCATATGAAAGAGGTGCTGATCGATCTTCCGAAAGTGGTGGCAAAACAACCTGAACTATTTGCTGAGCAAGGAACAACCCCGCAAAGTTGAGAGGAAGCTGTCTTCAGTGTGGAAGGGGCTTCTTATTTAAAAACCATGTAACGCGTTAGGGAGGTAGTATGACAATGCTTAATCGTTTCGGAAAAGCCTTACTTACAGTTGTTCTGGTCGCACTCTTCGTCATGCCCGCGGCGGCCGCGGATATGACCCTCAAGCTTGGGCACTTGGCCAATGAGGACAACACCTGGCACAAGGCGTCAGTCAAATTCGGCGAAGAGCTGGAAGCACTGACCAACGGGCGGATCAAAGTTCTGGTTTTCCCGAATGAATCGCTAGGTAAGGAGATGGACCTGATCAACGGTATGCAACTCGGTACCGTCGATATGACCATTACCGGTGAGAGTTTACAGAACTGGGCACCAATGGCCGCGCTACTGGCGGTTCCTTATGCTTATAAATCACTGGAGCATATGGACTCAGTTGCCGGTGGTGAAATCGGTGAAAAAATCAAAGCTCAGATCATCGAAAAAGCCCGGATTCGTCCGATCGCCTATTTTGCCCGTGGCCCGCGGGATTTGACCAGTAATCGTCCGATCAAAACGCCTGCCGATCTGGATGGCCTGAAAATGAGGGTTCCCAATGTGCCGCTGTTTGTGGACGTCTGGAAAGCGCTGGGCGCAAAACCGACTCCCATGGCCTTCTCCGAAGTTTTCACTTCGCTGCAGAACGGTACCATCGGTGCTCAGGAAAATCCTCTTGCGCTGATTAAATCAGCAAGTTTTTATGAAGTTCAGAAATACGTCAATTTGACCGAGCATGTTCGTTCCTGGATTTACCTGACCCTCTCCGAACTGACCTGGAACAAGCTTTCAGCGGAAGACCAGAAAAATGTCATGGAAGCAGCTAAACGTGCCCAAGCTTATGAGCGTGAACTGTTCCTTGCCGACGAGAAAAAACTGGTCGGTGAACTTGAAGCCAAAGGGATGACCTTTGTCCAGGTCGATAAAAAAGCTTTTGCCGAAAAAGCAAAAGATGCGGTTCTGGCTAACGTCAAACCTGAAATCCGGCCGATTGTTGAAGATCTGTTCAATCAGTAAATCGTCGTTCTTAAGCTGCGTGGTCCTGGGCCACGCAGCTTTTCCATGTAAACGCATCATGATGGACTGAAATCTTCGTTCTGTCCGGCTGGAGCGAATTTCCAGCAACATTGAGCGGAGGACTTTCAGGGTAGTAAGGATTGAAATCCATGCAGAAATCGTTGATACGGTCTTTCAATGCCGGCCCTGATTCGACTGACCCGGCTGCTGGTCGGTCTCGCTTTTGGGGTTCTTATCGTTTCAGTCACAATCCAGGTTCTTGGCCGCAGCGGAATGTTCGATTCGCCGGTCTGGACCGAGGAACTGACCCGTTTTGCCTTGTTGTATCTGACGTCCTTCGGGGTAGGTCTGTCACTGCTCAGCGGCGACCTGGTGAATGTAGATATTGTTTGCATTAGTTTGCCTCCGCGGGTGCAATGGTTTTTACAACTGGTCTGCGCGGTCATCATGGTTCTACTCTGTGGTTTTCTCCTCGAACCGGCCTGGCGCTTTACTGAGATCGGCGCGTATCAGACTTCCCCGGCCCTCGGCTGGAGGATGACCTATATCCATGCCAGCGTTCTTTTTCTGATGATTTCTTTAGGAGTATTTGCCCTGGCCAGGGTTGCTTCCCTGCTAGTTGAACTGCGGAATAACCGGGAGACGAATCAATGAATCTTGCAATCTTGATAGGCGTATTTGTCGGAGGGCTGGTTATTGGCTTACCGGTAGCAGTGACTCTGGGGGTTTCCTCATTCTGTTATCTGCTGGCAGCAGGGATTCCGCTGGTGGTTATGCCGCAGAAAATGTACGCCGGGATCGATGTCTTTGTCCTGCTCTGTATCCCCGGGTTTATCCTGGCCGGGAACCTGATGAACAATGGTGGGATTACTGAGCGGATCATCCGTTTTGCCAACGGTCTGGTCGGCTGGGTGCGCGGCGGGCTGGGACCTGACCAATGTGGCTGCTTCAATGTTGTTTGGCGGAATATCCGGAACGGCGGTTGCGGATGCCGCCTCTATAGGCGGGGTGATGATCCCGGGGATGAAGAAAGCCGGTTACCCGGCTGACTTTTCGGCGGCCGTGACCGCTGCCTCATCCACGGTTGGCCCGATCATTCCGCCCAGTGTGCCGATGATTATCGTCGGTGCCCTGTCGGGTATCTCCGTCGGACAGATGTTCATTGCCGGGGCAATCCCCGGGATTCTGCTTGGCGTCGCCATGCTGATCACCACCTACCTGATCGCCACTAAAAAGAAGTTTCCCCGCCAGAAGTGGGAGGGGTTCCGTGAAGTTGGCCGCTCTTTTCTGAGCGCCTTCTGGGCCCTGGCCATGTCGGCATTGATTATTGTCGGCATGATCAGCGGCTTGATGACCCCCACGGAGACGGCCGTTATCGCCTGCATCTATGCGGTTATCGTTGGGACGATCTTCTATCGGGAATTGCCCCTTAAGCTGATTCCGAAAATTCTGGTCGACAGTGCCGTGTCTTCGGCGGCGATTCTGGTGCTGGTCGGTTTCGCCAATGTTTTCGGCTGGATTCTGGTCTCGGAACAGATCCCGCAGGCCATCGCCAAGGCGGTGCTGGCCATTACCGACAACAAGTATATGGTGATTCTACTGATCAACCTGTTACTGCTTTTTGTCGGCATGTTCATGGAAACGATAGCCGCTCTGATCATTCTCTTTGTGCCATTGTTGACCCTGGCGCAAGGGGTTGGGATCAATCCCTTGCACTTCGCGACTTTTGCTGTTCTTAACCTGATGATAGGGCTGACCACACCACCGGTGGGAGTCTGTCTGTTCGTTTGTGCAAATATCGCCGAATTACCGCTCAGTGCGGTGATTAAGGCGATTATGCCGTTTTTGATTACCAATCTCATTGTCCTGTTGCTGGTGTCTTATATACCGGCAATTGCGACTTGGCTGCCGAGCGTGCTGTTCGGTTAGACCATCTGCTGGAGTATGACCATGGAAACACGTGTTTGCCGTTTGTTCGGAGAAAAAGATCTGCGGGTTGAAAACGAGGCTGTTGCTGTGCCCGGTGCCGATGAAGTTGTTGTTCGAGTGGGCAGGGGAGGGATTTGCGGGTCGGACCTCCACTATTATCTGCATGGCGGATTCGGTTCTGTTAGGGTTCGCGAGCCGATTATTCTCGGCCACGAGTTCGCCGGAACCATCGAGGCACTGGGTGCTGATGTGGCGGACCTGAGTGTCGGCGACAAGGTTGCGGTCAATCCCAGCCAACCCTGTGGCCAATGCCGTTACTGTCAGGAGGAGCTTTACCAGCATTGTCTCGATATGCATTTTATCGGTTCGGCGATGCGTTTGCCTCACGAACAGGGCGGTTTTCGCGAGCGGATAGTCATCGCCGCAAAGCAATGTGTTAAAGGGGATGCCAGCATTGCGGAACTGGCTTGTGCGGAGCCGTTGGCGGTATGCCTGCACGCGTCCAAAAGCGTGACATCGTTGACCGGTAAAAAAATCCTGATCAACGGAGCCGGTCCCATTGGTGCACTGTGCACGGCTGTTGCCAAATATTTCGGTGCCGGTGAAATCGTTGTGGTTGATCTGGCTGCCAAGACGCTTGCCGTTGCGGAGCAGATGGGCGCGCACAAAACGATTAACATCGCTGAACAGGCCGATGCGCTGGATGTTTATGCTCAGGACAAGGGCTATTTCGAGGTGATTTTTGAGTGTTCAGCAGCGCAGAGCGCGATTGAAAATGTTCTCAATGTGATCAGACCCCAAGGAACCATTATCCAGGTTGGAGTCAGTGGTGCCCTGAATATTCCCCTCAATATGCTGGTCGGCAAGGAAGTCAGATGGATTGGCAGCCAGAGATTTCATCCCGAATACGCCGAGGCGGTGGCCTTGATCAGCCAGGGTAAGATCGATGTCAGTCCTATTGTCACCGATGTTTTCCCAATGGAGCAGGTCCATCAAGCCATTGAAGCGGCTACTGACCGGACCCGTTCGGTCAAGGTCCAGCTCGCATTTGACTCCTAGCGGCTAAATGAGATGCTGCTGTGCAATGGTGTACAGCAGTTCCTCGGGCTCTTTTTTTGTTGTACCGGGCTTTGGTTGGATAAATCTATTTCATCCGGGTTTGCGGTGACGTCGCGCTCCGGTACCGCTTGCCTTTCGGATCTTATCGAGTGTTGCTATGAACAGCATAAAAAACTGCATCTATGGACAGGAAAATACCTGGCAGCGGATTGCTGCACGTGAGGTGGACCGTTTTGTGCGCTCCGCCCTGCAGGCCGGAGGCGCTGACGACGCGTCAGCCGATGCGGTGGCCCGCGCCCTGGTTGGCGCCTCACTGCGCGGAGTCGATAGTCACGGTCTGCGCTTGTTGCCCCATTACCTGAAAGTTCTCCGCGGCGGGCGAATTAACGGTCGACCAGAATTGGTCTTCAAGCCGCTCAGCAATACGACCGGAACCCTTGATGCCGATAACGGTTTCGGCCATTTGGCCGGTTATCGCGCTATCGAAGAGGGGATCGCCTTGGCCGAAAAAAACGGCATGGGGGCAGTCAGTGTGGTCAATTCGTCCCATTTCGGCGCTGCCGGCAGCTTTACCTTGGCTGCGGCTGAGGCCGGTTATCTGGCGGTAGCGTTCAGCAATTCAGATAAACTTGTACTGGCTCACGATAGTGTGGCCCCTTTTCATGGAACCAATCCAATCAGTTTTGCCGCTCCGCTGCAGGGGCAAGAGCCATACCTGATCGATATGGCCACCAGTTCCATCCCTTATAACCGGGTGCTTCATTACCAAACCATCAAGCGTGAGCTACCGAGCGATGTGGCGGTCGATAGCGGCGGCCACATGACCACGGATCCTTTCGCGGCTGCGGCCCTGCTGCCGCTGGGCGGGCTTGGCTATGGCTATAAAGGGGCCGCCCTGGCCGGGCTTTGTGAAGTTCTCTGCGCAGCGCTGACCGGCATGGCCTTTAGCCATCAACTGCTGGCCATCAATGGTCCAGACCTTTCAACCAAGCGGCGCCTGGGGCATTTCTTCCTGGTTATGAAGCCTGAGGCCTTTATTGAAAGATCCCTTTATGAAACACAGATGACTGCTTATTTGCAGGATCTGCGAACTCAAAATGCAGTTGCCGGGACCACAGTCATGGCCCCTGGGGACCGGGAATGGCGGGTTCAGGAAGAGCGGGAAGCACAGGGGATTCCGGTTGATCCGGTGTTGCTGCAGTTACTTGCGGACCAGGCCGAGGCCCTGCATGTCCCTGCTTTGGCCGCTTGTTGAAAAATTCCTTTTTCAGTCTGGATAGATCAGGTTGACTGATCCGTAATTATCGAATCACTCCCCCCCGCCATTGGCTCCGATCAGCCATGACGGGGGGAGTCCTGTTTGGCTACGTTCCTAAAATGAAGAGCCGGGCTGCTGCAGGAATTCCAGTTCCGCCCCGGTAGAGGATCGGTTGAGGATTTTATTGCGATGGGGGTAGCGGCCAAATTGTTCCAGGATCTTTTTATGGCGAAGTTCAAAATCCAGATTCGATTCCAGCCCCGGCTGGCTGAACAGGTCCATGGCCTGGCGATGGATGTGCAGGGATTCGCTGTGCATGAACGGCATATAGAAAAAACTTTTTTCAGGGGCAGGGAGTTCTTTGTCTGCGCCGCGGGAGATGCCTTCCTGGGCCAGGGCCAGGGCTAAGGTATCGGTGGCAAAAGCCTGTGCTGAATCACGATACATATTACGCGGGAATTGATCCAGAACAATGATTTCCGCGAGTCTCCCTTCGGCAGTCTGGCGCCATTCGGCAAGTTCACAACAAGCAGCGCGCCGGTAGACCTGCTCAAAACGGTTTTTTATCAGCCGGTCAAAATCCTGGTCTTTGGCCCACCACCGGGCTTGGTCGATCTCTTCAAACCAAAAATGAATGATCTCTTGATATTTCAATGTATTCTGTCCCTTTTTTTAGGCAGCCCGATGCCTCTCCCGAGCAGGGGTGAAACCGCAGATCTTCTTCAACAATTCAACTGTTTGGCTAAGTAGCCCTGCAGATCAGGATGATCCGGTTTTTTCAAAACTTCCTCGATCCAGGCTTCCTTTTCAAAACAGATCAACTGTAAATCCCAGACACAGGCAATCAACCCGGTCGGAGTTTTGTGTTCAAGGATATCCGGATGCTCTTCCGGAGAGACATAGACATGGTGGTGTAACTCATTTTCATGCGCCCACCAGTCGATGAAGATGAAATTAGCTGTTTTGCCCTGATGAATACCGACAAAACCGACTCCATAGCACTGTTCCGTAGGGGCCTGAGCCAGGCGTTCCTGGGTAATTTCCTTAGCGGTGGCAATCAGGCCGGGGCAGGGAGCGGGCTTCTTGTAGGCGATCCCGTAAGTCTTCATTCGCCAGCCGGGGAAATCCCAGAAACCGAGAAAGCAAATCGGTCGGTTACGATAACCCTCTGTTAACTTCACCATGAATTGCTCCTGTGATCAAAAGCCTCTCAGGATATTTTACTATCCTGGTTCAGTATAGCAAAGATCGCAGCGCCGAGAATATGCTCCCCGTGAGGCTGTTGTTATACAACCTGTTATTGTTGTTCCTGCTCGGCCAGGATTTGCTCTGCACTTTGGGCATAGAACCTGTTGAGGGGGCCGTAGTAAGGTGAGTAACGTTCCGGTTGAAAATCGAGGTAATCCGGGCGCGGATAGGCTTGGCGAAATTCTTTGATTCTCTGCAGATAGCGACGGGTTATGGTGATTTCCCTGTTCTGCATCTGCTCTTTTTTACTCCAGGCGGCACAGCTGATGGCATCGAGTTGATAGTTCAGGAATTTGATCAATTCCTGCTATTTGCCTTCCTGGAGCAGCGTCAGGGCGTGAATGAAGGTTGCCGCATCCCGGTCACGAACCAGCAGGGCACGATGGGTGAGGACCTGTTCAATCAGGGTTTGCGGATCTTGCTGAAAATCTGCAGCCGAAACAAAGGTCGTCGGCAGCAGGGTGATGATCAACAACAGACAGGCTCTGATACGATTCATTGTTCCTTCCTTCGTGACGGTCTGGGTGACACGGCATGACGTGCGCCGCTGGTCAGGTTTGCAGATAAATTTCAATCCGTTCTTTGCCCTTGCCGATGTTGTTCCTTTTCAGGACGATATCGCCGATTTCGCCGGTCTTGCGCAGATGGGTGCCGCCGCACGGTACCCGGGCAAAGCCATCGACCTCCCAATAGCGCTGTTCTGCAGCCGGATCGCTGAAGGCACTGACAATATCCAGGTTTTGCTGAATGAGGGACTCGGCTGCAGCCCGTAACTCAGGGAGCAGGGGCGAAATATTTTCTTCGTAAAGGAAATCGAGACGAGCTTTTGCCGGGGAGATATGGGCGCCGATTTTGGTGATGCCCGGCCTTTGTCGATAGGTTAACTCCAGAATCAGTTCCGCGGCAAAGTGCAGTTGCATCAAGCGGTAGCGCCGCTCCCAATCAATGGCGATGGTGACGCGATCCTCCGCTTGCAGACCGTGTCCGGCCGGCAGGGTATAGATGATGTCCCTGGCCGTCTTTGACCGCCTCAAGAACGGAAACGCCGGCAATGGTTCCGTAGTCGCTTTCCTGCCCGCCGGAACAGGCGAAGAAAACAGTTTCTGCAACAGTCACCTGCTCTGCGGACGCGGTTGTGATAACCGTTTCGTTGCTGGTCTGATAGGGATTTTCCCAGAAGAGTTTTGCAGTCATGGTAAGTCGAGTCCTGCTTTCAAGATGATTATTGTTGGTGGCAGATAAAGCGATCTGATTTTTGCCTGATTTAAGCGCGTTCGGCAATGGTTCTGCTCAGCTGAAAAGCCCTCTCACAAGGGCGCATAAAAGTTCAAAGGGGCTCCCTTCTGGCCAATGATTCTATTCAAACAATGAAACTTAGCTTGCCGTAAGGTTATCAAGTCCATGTTTCTGAAACTCGTCGGCCCATTTGTCTTCATGCTTTTGTATGGCGGTAAATTTTTCTTCTGAAGAAAGCCTCTCCAGGCTGCCTGGTGGCAACTCTTTGAGAAAGTCGCGTTCGGCCATTCTGGAGATCAGCATTTCCCAGAATGTGAATTCTTCAAAATCCTCCAGAAATTCCATGACTTCAGAGTCTTCGAACTCAGCGGTTTCCAGATATTCATCATGCTCTTCGTCATATTCGATCAACTGTTCACAGTCAAAATCTTTGGCCAGAGCATAAATTTTTTGCGTGAGTTCATCATAGCGATTCACTTTGGAGTAGCGTTCCACCTCGTTTGCCGTTAAGACCCAGGATCCCATGTATATCAGATCAAGAAGTAGACGATATTCTTTTTTTGAAAAATTGATGTTCATCTCATTTGCCTCCTGGGAAAATGGGGTAAAGGGTCGGCCGCCGGAACAAAATGGTGTGCTCCCAATGCTGTTGTTGGCCAGCTGGACATTGTTTTTGCGATCGGCTGAACTGATAATGCTAATAGAATACTAGACTGGTTTAAATTGTCATCCTGCATAGCGATTTTATTGCTCGCCGAAATCCGCTCGCCAGTATGGTTGCACCGACGTTCCGTGCACTCCTTCAGCAGATTTTTGAAAACAGCTGGCCGAGCCCATGGCCGGGCGATCAAAGGTAATGACGCCTTCCCAACTCGTTTCTGTCCGGAAACCGCCCTTTCCCGCAATCTCGGCGTCAATCTACGCATTTGATTGTGCGACGTAAAGCACTGCACCTCCGCACAATCAAATGCTTGATTTCCTTGACCTTGCGAAAAATTTCTGGTTTCCAGATCAGAAACGTTACAGGCCCCCCCTCAGGAGTTTCCGGATGGAACTCATTGATTTCGTAAGGTGGAGGACAGCGCCGAATGGCGCTGGTTTAAGAGTCGCTGGCAGCAAAACCGGGACTGTCCCCGCATGGGGGCTGTCCCAGGCTTTTGCGGTGCAAACCGTCGGCGTTCCATGGGCCGCAAGCATCTGGGACAGTCCCGAGTTTGCTACGAAAGTGCTTAAACGAGCCCCATTTTGGACAGGCCTGCATTTCCACCCCCATCCTAAGCTTCCCCCATCAAAGGGGAAAGTACTCAATTCATAGAACCTGAAATGCCTGGGCTGAAAGTCCCCGCACGGGACGGTCCCAAGTCTTTGCGGTGTTAACCGCGACAGTTTCATGGCTCGCAAATTCTTGGGACAGCCTCCGATGACCCTGGGGACAGTCCCGAGTTTACTGCAAAGTTGCTTAAACATGCGCTATTCATGCTATGCTGGGCGGAAAATTTTGTTGTCAGTTGTTTGCATTGATTTGGCTTGGTGCGGCTCAAGTCTGACCGCCTGCAAAATGCTGTCTGCCTGTGGAGGACGTCATGTCGGGAAAAAAATTACGCTTCGGAATCATTGGACCGGGGGCTATCGCCAAGGTTCACAGCTATGCGATCAGCTGTACGGACGGTGCCGAACTGACGGCTGTCTATGGGCGCAATCCAGCCGCTGTGGACACTTTTGCAACCGCACAGGGAATAGCCGGTTTTTCGGACCTGGATCAATTTCTTAAGAGTGGGCTCATTGACGCCGTCTCCATTGCCACTGCATCCGGAACGCATTTGGAACTGGCTACTCAGGCCGCGTACTGTGGCAAGCATATTTTGTGTGAAAAGCCCTTGGAGGTCACTTCTCAACGAACTGAGCAGTTGATTTCGATTTGCGCCCAGCAGCAGGTCAAACTCGGGGTCTATTTTCAGGCGCGTTTCGATGAATGCACCCAACGGGCCAAGCAGGCCATCGACCAGGGTCGGCTCGGAAAATTATTATTTGCCAGTTGTCAGATGCGTTGGTTTCGCAGCCAGGATTATTACGATTCCGCGGCCTGGCGTGGCACCTGGGCATTGGACGGCGGCGGTTGTCTGATGAATCAGGGGATTCACAGTATCGATCTGCTCCTTTATCTCGCTGGGCAACCGGCCAGCGTTTTTGCCTGGCAAGGGCCGGTCACCCATCAGCGGATTGAAGTTGAAGATAATCTGTGTGCAGCGGTGCGGTTTAAAAACGGGGCCGTCGGGACGGTCGAAGCGTCGACCTCCTGTGCGCCAGGATTTCCCCGCCGCATAGAGATTTCCGGGGAGAAGGGGAGTATCGCTATTGAAGGTGATCAAATCGTGCGTTGGGAGTTTGTTGATCCTCGCCCTGAAGACCAGGCAATGCTGGCCGAGACTGCCGCCAGTGTTGGTGGTGCGGCAGACCCGACCGCCATTGGCATGGAGGGGCACCGGTTGGTCGTTGCCGATTTTGTCAGTAGTATTCAAGAAAACCGAGAGCCTTTGATCAACGGTTTTGAGGGGAAAAGGGCTGTCGATCTTATCTGCGCTGTCTATGCCTCTCTCCGTAGCGGGGCCGCGGTCTGCCTGGCGTAGATAATTTTGGAATCCTAGGCTAGTTGCCATCCGGAAACTCCGAAGGGCAACGGCTAAGTTTTCAGATTGGAAACGAGCAATTTTTCGTTGTGGCAAGGAAATCAAGGGGTTGCGCGGAGGCGTAGTCCTTTACGCCGCACAAGAAAACCCACAGATTGACACCGCCACAGCGGAAAAGGGCCGTTTCCGGATGAAAACTAGGCTAAGTGGACTCCGCCCATAAACAATCCGCCTGAGTTTTATCATGAAGCGCCGCGGAGGATCGGATGCGGCTCAATTCTGTGCTACGGTATGGTTTGCGGATAAAACCGGCCAGACCGGCGGTACGCAGGTTTGCCAGTTCGGTATGCTTGGCAAACCCTGAGGATAAAACTACCCGGACATCCGCTGAAATTTCTTTCATTTTGAAGAAACAGTCACGTCCGTTCATTTCCGGCATGACCATATCAAGAAGCACTAAATCAATCTCGTGGCAGTGCTGCCGGAACAGCTCCAACCCGTGGCGGCCATTTTCTGCCAGCATGACATCGTAGCCCAGGTTTTGAAGAATCGCTGTCGCGGTCGCCCTGATGACATCTTCGTCATCTATCACCAGAATCAAGCCGGAACCGTGGGTTGCTTCCTGCACGGTCCTCGTCATGGCCGGGGCGATTTCGGACAAGGGGAGCAGGACATGAAAGGTGGTGCCGACCCCCTACTTCACTGGCGACGCTCACCGCCCCGTGGTGAACCTGGACGTTCCGAACACTGCGGCAAGTCCTAAACCGGTGCCGGCACCATGCTGCTTGGTGGTAAAAAACGGCTCAAAAATTCGCTCCAGATTGTCCTGTGCAATGCCGCAACCGTTGTCACGCAGTTCAATGTCTTATGAAGCGGCCCGGCTGTAATTGGGAAGCTGCTGCCCTGACACCTCTGCCTCATCCAGCTGCCGAAACCTGCGAAGAGATGATGATGTCACCGCCTGAGGGCATGGCCTGTGCGGCATTGATGACCAGATTGAGGAAAATATTCTGTAATTGACCCAGGTCGCCGACGACCATGCTGTGGGCGCAGTAAGTTCCGTTGTTATGC
>CAXXJU010000025.1:0-8471 GCA_963668145.2 Geopsychrobacteraceae bacterium | reverse complement strand
GCGGCTGGCATGGCTCATGAGATTCGCAATCCGCTGGCATCAATAAGTGGATCCGTTCAGCTGTTGATGGAAGCTGAGCATGTGAAAAAAGACGACCTTCATTTGATGAAAATTGTTGTCAAAGAAGCAGATCGTTTGAACCATCTATTGACCGAGTTTTTAACCTTTGCTCGACCAAATATTCCGATTAAAGAAAAGACGAATATTTCTGAAACGCTGGATGAGTTAGAGCAGATGCTCAAGTCTGATAGCCGATTTAACGCGATAGAAGTCCGGTTGATCAAGCCGGGTAGCGAAGTTTTTCTTTCTTTGGATAAGGGACAGCTTTACCAGGTATTATGGAATTTAGCCATTAATGCTGCGGAAGCCATGAATGGCCGAGGTTCATTGTTATTGATGATCGATCCAGGCTTGGAAGGCGGAACCAAAATCATCATTGAGGACTCTGGTCCAGGTATTGATGAAAGTATCTCTGAGAAAATTTTTGAACCTTTTTTTTCAACCAAAGATCATGGTACCGGTCTTGGCCTGGCAGCAGTTTATTCGATCATTGAAATGCATGCAGGGACCGTACATGTTGAGCGTAGCGAGCTGGGTGGGGCTCGGTTTATTCTGCAGTTTGAGGGATAGGAAAAATAAAAATGGAAAAGAGAAAAGAGAGAATACTCATTGTTGACGATGAGTCGAGCCTGCGGGAAATGCTGGCGATACTGCTTGAGCGTGAAGGCTACCAGATAGAAGAGGCGGCAAACGGACAAATAGCTCTAGGGTTAATTCAGACCAGCGAATTTGATTTGATCATTTCTGATATGAAAATGCCATGTTTGGGCGGCATTGGTCTATTGCGTAAAGTTCGCGAGCAAGAAATAAAAACTCCAATGTTGATGATTACAGCTTTCTCCTCAACAGAGGAAGCTGTTGAAGCCATGAAACTTGGCGCCTATGATTATATTACCAAACCGTTCAAGAATGATGAAATCAGGCTGGTTATTAAAAACGCTCTTGAACGCAGACAGCTGGAAGCTGAAAATTTCCAATTAAAACAGCAATTAGGGGTTAGGTTTTCGTTTCAGCGTTTGATTGGCGATAGTCCTGCAATGAAGAAGCTTGTCGCATTGCTGGAGCGTATAGCTCCCAGTCAGGCCAATGTCTTAATCACCGGGGAAAGCGGAACCGGCAAAGAGCTTGTCGCCAAAGCACTTCACCTTAACAGTGAACGGAAAAAAAACTCTTTTGTGCCAATCAATTGCGGCGCCATCCCGGAAAATCTATTGGAAAGCGAGTTGTTTGGGCATGAGAAAGGTGCTTTTACCGGGGCCGATCGTAAAAAACAGGGGTTGTTTGAATCCGCCAACCAAGGGACTTTATTCCTTGATGAAATCGGCGAATTGCCCATGGGAATGCAGGTCAAGTTGTTGCGGGTGTTGCAGGAAAGGGAGTTTCGGCGAGTCGGTGGAACCAGGACTTTGCCCCTTGATATCCGTCTTATTGCGGCAACAAACCAGGATTTAACAGAAATGATTCAGGCTGGTACTTTCCGGGAAGATCTTTTTTATCGATTGAATGTTGTTTCTGTTGAATTGCCGCCTCTGCGGAACCGGAAAGAAGATATTCCCATGCTGATCGACAATTTTTATCAGCAACGAACTGGTAAACAACACTATTCCATTAGTAGAGAAGCACTACAGATTCTCTTCAATTATGATTGGCCCGGAAATGTGCGCGAGTTGGAAAATCTTGTTGAGCGCTGTATTGTTTTGGGTGAAACAGAGCAATTGACTACAGACATCCTTCCTCTTCAAATCAGCACCTTTAGTAAAAAGAGCTCTGATGTCCTGAGTGAGATCCCAGAAAATTTTAATCTCGAAAAATGGCTGGAAGATAAGGAGAGGTCATTGCTCTTGACCGCATTGGAAAAATCCGGGGGAGTCAAGAAAAAGGCAGCTCAACTGCTTGGAATTAGTTTCCGGTCCATCCGTTATCGCTTGGATAAATTAGGTGTGAGTGACGATTCATGGCAGGAAGATTGACAAAAATTGTCACTTCTGAGCTGATAAGCAACAATAAATTGATCCTCTTTCAGGTTTATAGAGAAACTTGAGATGAAAAATTGTCTTCTGGTGCAGAGGGTGATGATGATTGAGTTCAACGGGTGTCTTTCAATTTCAGATACTTAGCAATGGTTAATTTTGAGGGTGCACCGCTTTGGGACTATTTCTGATGAGGCATGGCAAAAAAAATAATTTAAAAATAAGTTTGGTATGGTCATTGCTACTATCTTAGGTGTGATAAATGAAAAATTGTAAATTGAAGAGCATTCTGCTCAAAATCCAAACAACGGAAAAGGAGATGTATCTATGTTGAAAAAATTCCGTAAGAACGAAAAGGGTTTTACCCTGATCGAACTGTTGATCGTTGTCGCGATCATCGGTATTCTGGCCGCAATTGCTATCCCGCAGTTTGCAAGTTATCGTCAGAAAGCATTTAACTCTGCATCGCAAAGTGATTTGAAGACGATCAAAACCTCATTAGAAGGTTACTATACGGATGAGTACTATTATCCCTATTAAGCAATAGAGAACCCTTTTCTCAAGGAGATCCATATGAAAAAAATAGTAGTTTTTACTTTTTGTTTGTTTCTTGTCTTGCCGGTAAGCGGTGTTTTTGCTGACAACGATGTGACCTCTTCAGGAGGACAATTAACGCTCGGTAGCACTGCCGGGGCTAGTACAAACCCTCAACTTATTATTGGTTTGTCCCCAAAAGTTGTTGCCCGCTATGTAACAGACGGTGATAGTACTGTTACTGCTCAATGGTATGCTATCGGCACTGTTCATCCGGGTGGGAATCTTGGATATGGTACTGCACAAAATCTCAATAATATTTATTTCATGAAATATGAGACTGGAGCAGCTACCTCAACAATACTGGACGAGCTGCCCACTACCGCAAATTCTGCTTCTGATTGGTCTACCTCCTGGGATATGTAGATTTTTAGGTGAAATAAAAAGCCCCTCACTTGAGGGGCTTTTTATTAAAATTTATGAAAAAAGAAAGTATTAAAAACCACGGTATTTTTCTAGCTGTTATTATTTCCCAATTTATAACTATTCCATTTTTTTCAGACATTGATAAAGTTGGAAAGTTATTCTTTATCACTATCTTTATTTCTTTTTACCTTATTTTTAATCAAATTTTTTATAAAGACTTTTTTTTATCATATTTTTTAATTCCTTTTTTTCTATTGTTTTTAGTATTTATATCTTTTTCGAAAATTTCAATTTACCCGTTTTGGTCTTTTCTTCAATCTTTGATTTTTCTTTCGTTTCTTGTCTATTTATCGTTGGTAGTCAGAAAATTTTATAAAAATATAAAAGTCTATAACTATTTAATTGATTTAATTCTTATTGGATCGGTTTTTTCGGCGGTTCTAGGTCTGTATGAGTTTTTTTCTTATTCTTTATTTGGAAAAAGTAAAACCATGCTTATACCGTATTTGCTTCCTCCGGACTCTTCTTTTAGAGTTGGTGGAGTATATGGTCAGCCTAACTTGTATGCCGTTTTTTTGACTGTATCAATTTTGGCATTTTTCTGGAAATATATTCACTCTGCGCATGACCTCTCTATTAAAAAGACGAAAATTTTTCGTTTTATACCTTTGGTTCTTGTATCTGTTGTCTTTTTTTTGACTGGGTCTCGGTCCGGATTTTTATCTCTGTTTTTTGTTCTTATATATTTACTTTGGATGGTTTCTAAAGGTAGATATCTTTGTGGGAATTTTAAAAAAAAGAAAGAATTTTTTAAAATTTCATTTTTTGTTATTTTTTCATTTTTTATTGCACAAATCTTAATATTTTTCTTTTCTTCGGGAACTCTGAATAGAGCCCTTAATATCACTGGCGTCAGTATTGAGGCTAGATTTGTTTTTTGGACATCAGCAGTTTTAATGTTTGTTGATAATTTAATAACTGGGATTGGCTTAGGTAATTATAAATTTCTTATGAATTCCTATGGACCAAAGTCTTATTCATTGCTTGGTTTTGTTCAGTATGAGGCTATGGGAAGTTCTTCTTGGGCACATAATGAGTTTCTGCAGTTGTCTTGTGAGGGGGGGATTTTTGTTTTTTTCATTTTGCTAACACTTTTAATTATTTTTTTCGTTAAACTATTTAAAATACTTTTTACTAACAAGACTCAGTGTTCACCTATATTTTTATATAGTCATTTATGGTTGCTTCCTTTTATTATCCAATCTATGTTTTCATGGACACTGCGGTCTCCCCCGCTTCTTTTTTTGTTTTTTACGTTATTGGGAGGTCTTCTTTCTCAATATCCTTTAAAAAGAATAGACATTTCTCCTGCTTTGAGAGGGTTTATCTTGTGCCTTTCTGTTGGGAGTCTTATTATAATAAGTATATTTTTCATACAAGAATTAAAAATCGAGAAATTTAAAAAGCAACTAATTACCTCTGTCGGCCTAGAAAATACTTTTGGGGAGTTTGCGCAGTTAGCAGCTGATCCTTATAGTGAATATCGTGTATTGTCAGGCTCTTTGAATCGGTATGCTCGGGAAAGCTTAAAAAATAACGATCTGGTGATGGTCGAGAAATTGATTCCTTATTACGAGCGGCTTTGTGAGCTAAAAGGAATGCGTTGGTATTGGTTTGATTTAGCACATTTATATCTCAAATTGAATCGCGAAGATGAATCAAGATTTGCAATTAAGCAAGCTATTCATTTGATGCCACTAGAGCAAAAATATTGGGATTTTCTACATTATCTTAATGTTCTTGTTGCTTCTCGTGAAACTGGCCGCCCAATTAGTTCCTTCTATCCTCAAAAAGTTGATTTTAGTTTAAAGGAAATGACAGGAATTCTTGATGACTGAAATAGAAGTTCATAATATTACAAAAACGTATAATCCGGGATTATTTAAAAAGAAAGTTTCTGCTGTCAATGGTGTGAGCTTCGAGATATCTCAAGGGGAAGTTTTCGGTCTGATCGGGCCTAATGGGGCAGGAAAGAGTTCAACTATTCGTATGTTATTAGGCTTAGTACGTCCAGAGTCTGGACATATTTATTATAGAGGTAAAAAATTAGGGGAAAACGTAGCTCTCAAGGAGATTGGATATCTGCCAGAAAATCCATACCTTTATGATCACTTAACGCTTAGGGAGCTTCTTGCCTTTTGTGGACGTGTCTCTGGTATGCCCTCAAAAGAGGTTTTGAGGCGTAGCCAAGTATTGATGGAGAAGTTAAATATTTTCGAATCACAAACGCGCCCGCTAAAGACTTTTTCAAAGGGGATGCTGCAACGGGCTGCTATCTGTTTTGCCCTTTTGCATAATCCTTCTGTCGTTATTTTTGATGAACCAATGTCAGGACTTGACCCAATAGGCCGGAAATTAGTTTTTGATCTAATTATGGAACTTAAGAAGAATGGGAAAACGATATTTTTTTGCTCTCACATCTTGAATGATGTCGAAAGATTGTGTGATCGAATCGGACTATTGCATAGAGGGCGTCTGATCTCGCAGTTAAATAAAAATGACTTATCTTTAGCCCTGGGTAATAACATTTTTCTTTTTGTTGAGCCTCTTTCACAGATACAGCAGAATGAGATAAGAGCATTGGGTGTGGATATATGTAATGAATTCGGTACTACTATGTTGGCTATTAATGAAGATATTTATTTCCAGGTTAACTCACTCCTTGAAAGAAAACAGGTTAAGGTTCTTGGAAGCAGGAATTCTTGGCGAACGTTAGAAGACTTGTTTCTTCAGCTAATTGAAGGGCAAAAGATATGAAATCTGTTATGGCCTTGGCGATTATCACTTTTAAAGAAGGGATTCGGAATCGTTCTTTGTTTGGAATTGCTCTCGTTTCGCTATTTCTCTTTGGATTGAATATTTCTGTTGCCGGATTTTTTATGCGTGATGTTGGTAAGGTTACTATTGATATGAATCTGGCAGCCTTGTCCTGTGCTGGATTATTGTTAGTTTTTTTTGTTGCTGTCAATCTGATGGCAAAAGACATTGATCGGAAAACTATTCATTTGGTATTTTCTAAACCTATTTCTCGGGCTCAGTATATTGTGGGGAAATATTTAGGCATCGTTTTTTTTGTAACTGCTTGTTTGAGTTTTTTAGTAATAATTTCAACGTTTACAGTTGGCCTGTTGCTGACAATGTATCCTGATTATTTTATAGGTTTTTCTTGGGGGCTTTTTTATTTAGCATGTTTTTTTAATTTAATTAAATTTTCCGTTTTATCTGCTATCGTAGTTTTTTTCAGCACAATTTCTAGTGGATCTTTAATTACCTTGATATTTTCTATTAGTAGTTATGTTGTTGGTGTAACAATCGAGGAAGTTGTTTTTTATGTTAAATCAGCGGCTGCAGCACAAGAAAAAATAATATCAGAAACATTAAAGTTATTTTTAAAAGTATTTTCGTATGTCATACCGAACTTTTCTGTTTTTGATTTTACTCTTGAAGCTGCCCATGGTTTGCCTGTATCTATTGAGAGAATATCTATTTCCCTTGGTTATTCTTTGACTTATATTATTGTTCTTTTAATTTTATCTTCATATGTTTTTTCACATCGAGAATTTAATTGATGCAACGTGTCATTCGTATTCTCTTTCTTTTGTTTTTTATAGTTAGTTATTGCTTTTTTTGTCGTGGTGTATGGGAAAATCGCAAGCATGTCCGCGACTCTGCTCCTGCCCCATATGTTATTCCTTCTAAATTTAGTCGAATGTTGGCTCTAGGTTATAAGGGGCCTTTATCGGATTTTTTATTTTTAAAGATATCAACATTTATTGGAGGGCGAAATATCTCTGGTAAACAAATGGCTGACCATGATTGGGCTTATGTTGTCAGCGGACTTAGTGTTGTCACAGATCTTGATCCATATTTTGTCGACCCCTATTTTTTAGCTGAAGGACTTCTTGCATGGGAGGCTAATAAACCTGAGCAAGCTAATGATTTGTTGATAAAGGGAATGGAATCTCGAAAATTTGATTGGCGCTTGCCTTATTTTGTTGGATTTAATTATTTTTATTTTCTAAAAGACTACTCAAAGGCCTCTGAATATATAATGCAAGCTGCTAGCCTTTCTGGTAGTCCTGATTATTTACAAACACTTGCCGCTCGTCTCGCTTATTATGGTGGGAGGTCAAAAACAGCTTTATTGTTTCTAAAAGAAATGTTGTTGGAGGCCAGAGATCCTTTACTTAAGCAACGATTACAGCTGCGGTTGAAAGCTCTTGAAGGGGCGGCCATGATAGAGGAGGCTCTTGAAAAATATCGTAGAGATCAGGGTAGAGACCCTAATAAATTAAGCGACCTTGTTCTCTTCCAATATTTACAATCCTTACCTGAAGAACCTTATGGAGGTCATTGGGTTATATTAAAGAGTGGCCGGGTGTTCAGTACTAGTAAGTTTGTTATGGGAATCCCAAATAAAAAATAAACTTCCATGGATTAATTTTTCTAAGATTTATTGATGTTTTTTATTCGCTATGATCCCTTTTACTCGATTTTTTTTCAAAAACAAGCACACTACTTCTAAAGATCCCAAATACCCAGACTATAAAAGAAAAATTTGATAAGAATTTGAAAAAATAAGATTGATGATTTTTCAAAATATAATCTGTTCTATCGGACAAAAACGATAACCCATTTGATTCAAAAACTGAAATTATCTGGTAATCATCCCATTTTTAACAGGGCTCAAAAGTAGAGCTCAGGCCGCAATGGCCAGCTTCTGTTTCGGTGTCATTCCACCGTTTGCCATATTCGGTCGTTCATTGTTGTATGTCCAGAGCCAACGAGTTGCATAATCCTGCACTTCAGCTATGGAATCAAATAGATATTGCGTCAGCCAGTCGTAACGGACAGTTCGGTTGTAGCGCTCAATGTAAGCGTTCTGCTGCGGATTGCCTGGCTGGATGTAGCTTAACGTAATATCTCTGTCCTTTGCCCACTTCTGCAGATGGTGGCTGATGTATTCTGGTCCATTGTCACAACGAATTTCTTGTGGTTTCCCGCGCCATTCAATAATCCGGTCCAGTGCCCGACTGACACGCTCTGCTGGCAACGAAAAATCAATGTCGATACACAAGCCTTCACGATTGAAGTCGTCAATCACGTTAAACAGCCTGTACGACCGACCATTCGCAAGCTGGTCATGCATGAAATCCATCGACCAGACATGGTTAATCTTTTCAGGAACAGCCAATGCTTCCGGTTTTTCACGGACAATACGTTTCTTTGGTTTGATCCGCAGGTTCAACTCCAGTTCACAATAAATCCGATAAACGCGCTTGTGATTCCAGGGAAATGGTAATCCCCCCGAAAAGTAATAGTGCTCAAAAGTAGAATTTTCTCGTAAACTCACAACAGAGGAGATTCTTATGAAACGATCACGTTACAGCGATAGCCAGATCATGGCGATTTTGAAGCTGT
>CAXXJU010000024.1:0-82231 GCA_963668145.2 Geopsychrobacteraceae bacterium | reverse complement strand
ATCGCTTTGAGCATGGCAGCGACATCCTTGACCCGTTTGCGAGGAACGGCATTGAAGACGTTCCGATAAAAATGGACCATGCAGCGCTGCCATTTGGGTTTCAGGATAGTATTCAGCAACGACTCACCAATCCCAGACAGGCATCGGTGATAAACAGCCGAACGCCTCTCAGGCCACGCTCCTTCAAATGTCGCAGAAATCCGGACCAGCCGCCTTGTCTTCTTTATGCCCCTCGACAACGCCGAGAATCTTGCGGTAGCCCTTTTGATTGACTCCGATGGCAACCAGAACAGAGACGTTACTGACCTTCTCCTGCCCAGGAGCGTTTTAGGACAATACCATCCAGGTAAACATAAGGAAATTCACCCTCAATCGCCTGGTTCCGCCATTGCTCGATCTTGGCGTAAACTTTCTTGTTCAGATTGCTGATCGTCCCGGGGCTGACCTTGGTGCCCCACAGCGCTTCAGTGATGTCCTCAACTCGACGGACAGAAACCCGGCCAGATACATCTCGATCAAGGCTTCTTCAACCGAGGCCTCACGGCGTCTATAGCGTTCAATGATCGCTGTTTCAACAAGTTTGTTGTCTGAGCTTGGGAACCTTCAATGTCACTTCGCCCGCTCCGGTCTGTAACTTGCGCTGATAGTGCCCGGCCCTGGTATCTGTACGAGCTTCATTGCGTTGATATTTCTCCGCGTTACATAACCGATCGGCTTCAGCATCGAGCATTTCATTCAAGGTCTGCTCGACGGTGCAGCGAACGATTTGACCGAGATGGTTCCGGACGGCATCTTCATTCAGTTGAATAATCTTGTCCGATTTTGCGCTATAATCCTTGCCCACGGCAGTGTTCTCCTTTGAGGTTAGGGTTTACGTTGGCTACGCAATTCTAACCAATGTGGACACTGCCGTGCATTTCTAAAAAAGCGAAAAATATTTTACGTTATCTTTTGAACAACCTTTTACAACAACCCGGCCCGATAGGAGTGCCCGTTCAGAAAACAAAGGGGCCAACATTCAGATAGCTTTTGATACCCTAGAGATGACGGATGAATTCATCTAACAACAAAGACCTCCAATTCGGAAGTGCACGAAAACTTGAACCTATGTCATAAAAATCAAGATTTCCAGGTAGGCTTGATGAACTTTTCCATTCTAAAATTTTACGATTAACAGCTTGGACATGCCAATCATAATGATCACTTCTAGGGATCAATGTTAAAATAGTTACACGGGTCTTATCAGTTTTTTGTATTAATAACTTTGCGATAGCCTTAATGTTTCCTATGGTCTCCTTAACTTCAAAACCATCATTTGTACCAATCATGACCAGATAATGGTGGCTTGGTATAATATTATTTAAACGGGCTAAAAGTTCTCGCGAGTCATCTCCTCCCTCACCTTCATGACCATAACCGAAAGTATCAGTTCGAGAACCAATAAACCGCAACTGCGGATAAATTTTAGACATTCTAATACGCCAAGTTTCACCTGATTGAACCAAACAAGGCTATCTCCAACCATTGAAATTTCATAAGTTCCTGATTGATGAATTGGCATGGCAACTGCGGCAAATTTCATCATACCCAGTTTCTTTGGATAATTATGATTGGCCCAATTCAAGAAAATAAAACGAGAAGAGTCTTCTCTACAACGTTGCCAACCGAACCTAAAGTAAAAAACACCTTCATCTGAAACAGCTTGATATAAACCATCAAAATTAAAATTCCCTTTTATATGGTCATATAGGACAGAATCACATAAGGAGCCATCCTTAGTAGCGATTTCAATAAAGTGGGGGCCAATCTGTGTTACAAGGTGAGAGCCTAACCGCGCTAAGATTTTTGGAGGGCTTACTTCTTCTGGCAATTGAAAGACTAGTTCATTTTTAGAAGTAACAGTCGCAAATCCACTACTAGAGCATGTAATAATCATACATGCCACTAGGAATGTAAAAGTAAAGTTCGACAACCTTTGCACAGCGGCAGAGTCCTCAATTAGAAAACTATTATTTGAAAAGCAATGCCTTTATCAGCATGATAGCAAATTTTGTATTCGTCAGTAGATAACGTTTCCACATCCGACGTGGCTCTTGAAGAACACGTAAAACCATTCTAAACCCGCTTTTTGCATCCACAAAGGCGCCCGCTTAACCTGCCCGGCGACAACATCAAAAGTGCCACAACTCCCATGACAAAATCAACACCAAGCTGAGTACGCCATTTATTAATAAAGATTTCTTTTTTAGGAGATGTTATGGCTACAAACAATAACCGTGCCCCAGACTCCTTTATTTTATCGACAACGATCTGTTCATGTTCCCAAAAATAACCATGGTTGTAGCCCACTACGTTCAAACCACTATAACGTGCTTCTACTCGTCGCTTAGTTTCAATAACAATTTCTTCTTTAGCGCCGAGAAGAAAAACTGGAAACCCTTTCTTGGAACTCATTTCTAGCAGGGAGTGAAAAAGATCAACTCCAGCAACCCGTTCGGGAATTTCATGACCTAACAATCTAGCCCCCCATACCACTCCCATACCATCAATATTGATTATGTCACAGGATTCCACAGATTCCTTAAGTACCGGATCCTTCTGCATATTAATAATTTTCGCAACATTAACAACAACATGCTGAGTAAATTGGCTCGCTGCTATACGATCAGCGATTATATCAACAGTTTCTGCCATGCTAGCAACATCCACAAAACCACCAAATAGCTTTATTCTTCTCATATATTATCTTTATCAATCTTAAAAGTGCTCTTGCCGCCATAACGCAAGCATCATTAAAGCAAAAATCTGCCGACTCCGATCTGGTTTTTGAGCTAAATGCTCCTTCCATAAGACTTCAACACCATCGCGTAACAACAATCCATCCAACCCGTCTAGCAGTAAAGGTTCCAGCCAAGCACGCCAGTCCTTTCGAGACCATTCTCCAAATGGAACCTGAAATCCCTTTTTGGGGCGATGGACAATTTGCGAGGGCAAATATCGTTCAGCCATTTTCTTGTGTACAACTTTTCCTTGTTTCCAAAGAATACGATAATCGATTGGCAAGGATTCTATAAACCTAACCAATTCTATATCAAGCATAGGAACACGTGTTTCAAGTGACACAGCCATACTGACTTTATCCCCATAAAGCAACAAATCATCAGCTAAGTTCATTCGGGTATCTAGACGCATCATCCTTTCAACACCAGATAGAGATTTTTTGCTTTTAAGCCAGTCAAGCCAATAGTCGACCTTGGCAGTAACACCGCCATCATCACTATCCCCAATCAGCATCTGACGGTCTCTTGCAGAAAATAAAGCACATGCTTCAATAATCTGCTTAGCGGGTTGTTTCACAGACAGAGTTCGTAACCCACGCTCTAAACTGTCAGTCTTGCCATTAAATAATGAATAAAACCACGCTCCAACACTCCAGAGTGTAGAAACAGGCATGCAACGCCTTAACAGCTCAACTTGATAACGAAAATAACCACCCCAAGGCTCGTCACTCCCCTGGCCCGTCAAAACAACGGTAACATCTTGCCGCGCTCTTTTAACTAAATGCCAACATCGGCATAACTGAAGTTGTTCCCAATGGCTCTTCTATTGATTGGACAATATCAGGTAAAGAAGATCGCAACTGCTCTTGAGTTACCAATACCTGATGAAAGGGTAGTCCAAGAACGCCAGCTGTTTCAGCAGCATCAGAAAGTTCACATTCTTTATGCCCATCTCCAAAACCCAACAGAGAAGCAAGGGAGTTTGTTGCCAGCATCCTTAGCCATCGCGGCAACAAGTGCGGAATCAATACCTCCAGACAGTAATATGCCAACCGGAACATCGGATAGCAATTGGCGGTTGAGAGCAACATAAAGCTTACGTTGATATTCCTCAATTGCATCATCAAGATTCCCAGAGAAGCGATTCTGCTCAGGGACAATGTAGGGTTCAATGGACATCTTTTGAGACTTTAAATCTAAACATAAAATGTGCCCTGGCAAAAGACGCTCAACCCCTTGCCAAAGAGTTGACTCAGATGGGGTGTAGCGTAACGTCAAAAACTGCTGCAAGGCCTGCCGGTCTATTGCCAAGTCATTCTTTCCTAGCTGATCTGACAGTTCACGCAATGCCTTTACTTCAGAAGCAAAAGAAAAAGTATCTAAAAAGTTGATAAAATAGAGTGGTTTTATTCCGAAAGGGTCGCGCACAAGGTAAAGCTTGGCATCAATTGTATCAACAGCACAAAATGCAAACATACCGTTCAGTTTAGATAGCGTGCGCTTAATTCCATACAAACTCAGTCCTTCAAGAATCGTTTCTGTATCTGAATGGCCCTTAAACGGACCACTCAGCTCTTTTCGAATATCAAGATGGTTGTAAATCTCCCCATTAAAAGTAATCCACCAACGACCATCACGGCTCTGCATAGGTTGATGACCGGCAGGACTTAAATCAAGAATTGACAACCGCGTCTGGCCAAGCCAGATATTTTCATCGCCAATGATTAAATTAACTGAGCCCTGGTCATCAGGCCCACGATGTGACAATTTAGCTAAAATTTTTCGGTTATCGGTAGGACAATTTCCTACGCTGCCAACAATTCCGCACATATATTAATTTCTCTTCTTTATAAGTCGGGCTGGGACTCCACCCATAATCGAAAACGGCTCAACGCTTTTAGTCACCACAGCGCCAGAACCAATAATACTTCCAGTACCAATGCATATGTCTGGCATAATAATGGCGTTTCGACCAATCCAGACATCATCTTCAATGACTGGAGGCTCCCCTCGCAATTCACCTTGTAAAACCCATCGGTTGTTTGACATCTGAAAAAACATGGGACGTCGTCAGAATTGCAACATTGGGTGCAATCATAACGTGATCCCCAATATAAGCGCCCTGAATAAAAACGTTTTCGTTGATCTGACAATTTTTGCCTATTCGCAAAGTCGAACCACTGCCGATATAAATATTAGGTTCGAAGTAATCAACCGATCCAACCTGCATAAGACCAAGAATCTTTGCGACATACCAAACCCTGATTTTGTTACAAAATGGAACTAATCTAGAATGTGGTAGCTTGGCTACCAAAAGGTAATAAAAAAGTAATTTAATTTTTTGCATACACAGAATACTCAGCCAGCGCATAAAGATATGGCATAGTTGCCCAACGCAACATATTTTTATTACGTTTAAAACCGAAGCAATCGATAGTTGAATAAATATTTTTGCCTTTGATGAAATATTTATGAATTTGTTCAGCCAGAGGCTTTGCAGTTTTTATATCATCAAGAAGCACAGAAAGTCCGAGCATTTCAGCATTATCATACAAATCATATTTCACCAATCCTGGCTTATCTGTGCTCGCAAAGCGTCTGAATAAACCAGACGATTTTTCAAAAATATTGGCTAGCAAGAATTTATATCCCTTCATGACAACTTCATTTGATAAAGTTAGTGAATAGAGATGATCTGTTTTGATAATATTTTTTAGAATAAAACAGCTATGAAAGCAGTCAATAAAGTTTCCAGAATTTGAATCTCCGTAATAATTCCAGCTCCCTTCTCCAGCCTGGCAAGAAATTATGTAATTATAAATTTTATCAATCTTATTAGAAATATAATTACGCTCATGAGGTAGAAATTCTAACAAGAGCGCATACATATACAGAGAATAGCTATTTGAATTGATGACAATGCGTGGCTCATCAACAGGAGCATAGCTTAATGCAAGCTTTTCATCATCCTCAAAAACAATCCGCAAATCTTTTTCAAGAAAGTTGAATACACTAATGATTAGTGAGTCAAATTCATTGGAACCACTAACTCTGCGATATTTAATCAAAGCCTCAAGAGCATATGGAGTATTTGTTGCGTATGGCATATCCGCTGGGTATAAGCCATTTTTTGACGACCAAACAGCATTCATGCCACAACAAAAACCGCTATACCCGTATGAAGAAAGTTCTATCAACCTATCGATATGAATCTTTGCCTGATCTAGAAGAGACCTCTCTCGTCCTTTCGAATAGAGAGACATCAAAGACAGTGCAGCAAGTGCACGAACGATTGGATATTCCTGCTTGACGTAACCAACCCGCAGTGAATTATTTATGAAACAATCAAATAAAGTCAAAAAAGACGCGGGAACAAATGCGAGTACTTTGTTTCTATAGTAGAGAGACTTTATCCTGAGTCCGATACCAGATTTCCAAATATCATAAGGATCGGACGTCGTTAAATCATCAGTCAATAAAAATTTATTTAAGTAGGTTTCATTCATAGATATTCTTTGTAGTTACCATCAGCGATGGATTTAACAACATTCCTAATTTTTTCTCCAACAACTTTAGCACCAAACTGCTCGAGAACCCACCGCTTTGCATTAGAACCCAATTCAAACCTCAACTTAGCATCTAAGGCTAAAAAGGTTATAGCCTTGGCCAAAGCTCTAGGTGTATTATTTTCAAGTAGTATTCCACATTTCCCATTCGGCACAACATCACTAATCGGCCCACAATTAAGCGCAATAATAGGCAAGCCATAAGCCATTGCTTCGACAAACCCAACACCAAAAGAATCATTATTAGTTGGCAAACAAAACATATCAACCTCACTTAGAAGTTGATCTTTTGACGCACCATTGACCCAGCCACAAAAAACAACTTTATCTTCAATCCTAAGCGCTGTTACCCTTGCTTGCAAAGAAGCCAGCAAGGTTCCAGTTCCTGCAATATAGAGAATAATATTTTCAGAAAAGAAAGGGACTGCCTCTAGAAGGATATCAACCCCTTTTCCCGGTTCAAGGCGAGTCATTGTTAGTAATTTTATTACACCATTAACATTAGGTCGGTAAGATAATGGTTTCGTTGCGGAATCTTGAAAAGACTCGCCAAGAGGATTTGGAACTACAAATATCGGTTTTTTCACTGAATTATCTTGTAGAAATGATTTCCACCACGGAGTAAGTACGCACAAACAAAATGATGGGGAAACCATCAAAGAAAAAAAGAAGCGTCCTAATGGTGAACACAAGTATTTAGAAGTTTCAAGACCATGAAGTTGCATAAATACAGAAGCGTGAAAGATTCTACAAAAAAATGAGACAACTGATTTTCGAAAAAAAGAGAGTTTCCCACCACCTACATGTACATAAACCAGTGGTTGCATATTTCGTTTTCGAGCAGCAGAAATATGCTTAAAAATTAAAGGAAAAGACATCAACCAATATCGCCATTTTCCACCCCAAACACCTGATCGATGGGTTGGAATGAAAGAATATTCGATATCAGCATGACATATGGCCCTAAAATAACTTGGCAATGCAAGCGCTATTCCCCCGCTCAAGGAACGAGGATCTGTACCAAGAACTACTATAAAATACTTATTATCAACCACTTACAAATCTCACAAATTTTATAATTATTCTTTTAAACATATTTTTTTCTTTCAAAGAAAATTGAAAAATAGCCAGACATTAATGTGGTTGGAATAGGGCTAATTAAAGCGTGTCCAGCCAAAACAGAATGACCAAGATATAATAAAGTCGCCGCAGAAACTAAACCAAAAATTTGTTCTCGTTTTATCAAAAAACGCGTTACTGAGAAAAGGAAAATATACATAAGGAAAAGATATATAAACAACGTGTAAAAAATACCATAAGCCCCTAATATATCCATCCAGTCCACTTCTACAATTCTATGCTCAACATTCCCAGGAAAATATTTGGCAACACCCCGATGAAAAGCATCAGCGCCTTCCCCAAAAAAATCGAAAGCCAAAGAACGTCCTGATATGTGCTTAACTGCACTTAATACTAAGGCTAAGCGCGGAAATTCCCCTGAAGCCAATTCCTCAAGTTTTTTCTGCTGAAAACCAAACTCCTGTTGCCTCATTAAACCATATGCTAAGCCTCCCCCCATGGAAATAAGTATAAAAATTACAATTGCCGCCTTCTTTAACTTATCTATCGAATTTTTTTTAATAGGACGTCCCCATAGAACACAAAAGGCAACAGTTATTGCTGTGCCGAAAACCACTGCCAGTGATGCCCTTGTTCCAATTTGAATACAGGCAAATCCACTAAACACGAACAATACACTCCGAACCAATGAAAATTCATCAAGAGCTAATGAATATCCAGAAGCCAACAAAGCTAAACCAAAAGCCAATGTCATATCATTTTGAGCATAAAAAATACCAGTATTCCCAAATGCATAATCGCCGTAAGAGTCATGCTGTATTCCCAGGAGCTGAGAAAGAAGTAGGGAAACTCCAAGAACATAAGCTGAATATTCTATGTATCTTATAATATATAAATTTGTCAGCTCGTATCGTTGCCTAATTACGACAAAAAGCGCAGTAATAAGTGGCAAGTAGACAATCTTTGTGGAGAAAATAATATCATAAAAAAAGCTTTGTCCTTGCAAAAGTCCAGAAATAAAACTTGGGAAAACCAACAAAATAGATAAAACGACAATTATCTTAAGCTTTTTATTAATAAAAGAAAGTTTTCTAAAAAATACATAAAATGCAAATAAGAGAGCAATGCCCCGAAGAACAATGCCTGGCCCCACAAATAAACTGATTCCATAATAATCAAGTCCACCATAAATAATATCGGCCAAAAATAATAATGGCAGTAAACATACAAGCCATGTTTTTTTCTTTGATAACTTCATAGGCACTCCTCCAGCTTTTAACGAGTGTCAAAAATACCACCTAAGTAATCGAGACAGCTGGACCCGGAAGAGAACAGAAGCAAAGAGACGACTCAGGGAAAAACAAACCTCCAATGAATCGATTGATGACAAGGGTCGCTGGATTGACAACGGAATGATCGAAAAACGCTGACACTTCCTGAAATACGAGTCTATTTGCTGGCATACCCATAGCCAGACATCAAGGATATTGAACAGTCAAGAGTCACTATTAGTCACTCAAAAGAGTGTTGTCCATTTAGGAAAAATCTACCCCGCATAGTCAGAAAGAGTCATTATGGCCCATATCCGGGGTATCTATTGTAAAAATGCCTGATCAAATATCTGTTCAATTTGTTTCCTGGAGTAAGCAAGTTTTTCCGTTATGAGCGAATAATCCATTGTTGCATCTATATCAGGAAAATCATCTTCAGTTTTTACAAATCTATTTTTAATATTTAAAGAGTTAAGCAGACTAGTTACCCTATTAGACCTTTTCCCGGATGAAATTGAAGCAAAAGGTTTATTAAAAACTATTGAAAAACAAGTCCCGTGAAAAGAATCCGTAACAACAAAAGTTGCATTATAAAATAATTCTATAAATTGTTTAGGTCCAGCTGTCATTATATGCTTATCGGACTTTGACAAAGGGAATAGCATTGGATCTAAAGCAATAACCTCAAGGTTAAATTTTTTCCTAAAAAAATCGACGGCCTTTGCCAAAAGGTCACTCCTCGGGACAGAATAGACGAGTATATACTTTTTTTTCTTAAATTTTAAAATTTCAGACACAGAGAGCTCTTTAAGCCAATCATCCATAGAAAGCATTAACGTTGGATCAAGGACATGATAGATTTCTTTATTTTCAAGAAAGGTTTGTAATTGACTTACACCATCCCGCTCTCGGACAGTGATCAACCTAAAGTCATGAAGTAAATTTAAAATTTCTTTTTTTTCAAAATCATTATAAACATGATGGCCAATGCTTGAAGCAAAGGAGAGCTTCAATGAATCTCTAGGAGAAAAATATAAAAAATAGTTCTTATCTATTTTACCAAATGCGCTTACAATATCCGGATTCCAAATCTGGTCACTTCCACAAACATAAGCATCATAAAAATCCAGCTCTCCATTTAACAAATCATCACTCTTAACCTTTTTTGTTAAATTATAATATTCATTAAAAAAAGAACTAAACCGAAAAACGAGAACGGCACGAAATGGAAGTCTAAGTAAGTCATGTAAAAACATCTTTATTCCATGCAGAGAAAAAGAAAATCTCAGCAGAGAAATATTCTTAACCAAATGTTCATTACTATAATCAATTATATCGACAAGACCGTATTTCGATAAAAATACCTTGGAAGCAAAAGTCTGAAGAACAGCCCCATAGTTAGCAGTACGATGGATCGTTAGCAAACCAATCTTCATCACTTAAACTCCAAAACAGAATAAACTTCTGAGAGAGGCCGTCTAGGAGATGCACACACCCTATTCCTTTTTTTGGGGTACCCAACAGCCAACACCATGACAATTGATTGATTTGGCTTAATTTTCAACAAACGCCGAACTTTTTTATCAACGTTAGGCTTTTGACACCAATTCAAAGCACAGGAAGCGACTCCTAATGAGTGAAGCGCATACATAAGAGACATAGAAAACAAGCCACCATCAATCCAATGTTGACTATGCTCTTCTCCAGAAAAAAAGGCTTTCAAATCAGACGTCACTACCATCAAGTCTGGGACCAGGTCTCCAAACGATTTATTTCCAGACTGATGCATAAAGACTGTTTTTTTAATAGCCTTGTCAGATGAATGATAAACCATCCAAGGCTGTCTGTTGCAAACTGAAGGCGTCTTCAATGCAAGTCTTACTGCCCGGACAATAACATCCTTAGAAACATTTTCATCACTAAAGTTTCGTAAAGAACTTCTTGAATAAAAAAAAGTTTCAGGATCTGCAAGAACCCCTTTCCTAAACTCATCTATCTCAATAGTTTTTGCTCCACATTCAACATCACTATCAAAATTAGCAAAGGACTCTAATTCTCTTTTAATATATAAAGCACTTAAATTTTCACTATTTTCTGGTAACTGAACAAACTCATAAAGAATTTTACTAGCAACATTATCATGGTAACCAATATTTTCAGAATTATAAGCAATTTTTAAAATTTCTAAAATCTGAATTGCATTTTTCCATCCTGATTCAGGATTTCTATTTTCAAAAGACATGCTTTTTTCTAGTCCATGATAAAGCATAGCCAAATTATAATTACGCTTTTCTTTATCAGACATATTCCCGTTCCATCCTGCATACAAAAGAAACCTACTGAGATCATAAAAAAATCCGCAGAAAATATTTTTAGCTCGATACACAAGCCGTGCAGAGGATCTAATTCTCAAAAACACGACAACTCCTCTCTGCAGGAAAAACATATCTCTGCGCAAAAAATAAATAAAGTAGCATCAATAAAAGGTTACAAAAAACAGTAGAAATCGCGGCACCATACGCACCGTAATATTTTATTAGATACAAGTTCAAAAGAATATTAACAACCGCAGTCACTCCCATCAACTTAACTTTTGTCTTCATATGTTCTTTTGTTACCAAAACAGCGCCAACGCTATATGAAACAAAATATAAGGGAATCGATAATGATAGAACCTTGACCATACCCACTGAATTCATAAATTTGATTCCAAAGAAATATTCAACTATAATTCCTGAAAAAATAAATATTGTAAGCATAAAAAAAATCCCAGATAAAAGCATTGCTAGATTACCAGTTTTATATGCGTGAAAAAACATTTTTCTATCAAGATTTGCCCACCTATGATATTTTGGTAGAAAATATTTTTGATATAGAACGGACGGAAACAGCATCAAGGCCGTCATTATTACAAATGAAACATTATAATATCCAGCCTCAATATCTCCAGAGATATACTTAACCATCACTATATCACTTTGAAGATAAATAAATGCAAATATTGAGGCAAATCCAAAAGGCCATACCTCCTTAAAAACATTCTTTACTAATATTTTTTTTTCTTCCAACTTCTTTGGCCTTTTTCCGTGCCCAGACAATTTTATATCTTTAAGATAAATTTTAACCCATCCAACAACAGAGAACAAAATCCCAACATAGAAGTATATATATGCAGCATCAGACAAGGTTATATCAATCTTCAAGAAAAAAACCATGAATACAAAAAGAATAAGACGCAATAAATTTGAAGATAATTGCCATATTGCTAAAAAAGAATATCTTTCTTCTACTTGAAAGACTGAAGATACAAATTCAACAACAACTTGTCCTAATATATAGACGCTCATTATGAGCATAATTTTTTTTTCTAAATTTTCATGGGGACCAAAATAGCTCCAGCTAACTACAAACACAAAAGAAATTGATGTTGTATACAGAAGACTTTTAAATATAGGCCTTACCCAAGAAATTCCGTTCCATCCATATATCCCAAATTTTTTCAACAAAAGCTGAGATAGTCCGAACTCAGCAATTATCTTAAAAATTGTCAACAAAGAAAAAGTTGCTCCAAATATACCAAAGTCTTTGACTCCTAGACTTCTAGCTAAAATTGTATAAATTAAGAAAGTACTACCGCTACCAACTAAAGAGCTTGAATAAAGCAAAAAAACATCAACAAAATTCTTCTTTATTCGTTTCATAAAATGTCCAGACCTTACGACTACTCCTACTCCTAACAATCAAATTTCACTCCAGATTCCACGTGTATCAATCACAACCTTTTCCTTCAAAAATTCTCCACTAATCCGTTTAAATTCCTCATGATCAACCAGAACTACCAAAATATCTGCCTCTTTAATCACCTGCTCAACCGAATACAAAGGCAGCTCACTAAAACCGACAGGGGCATTCGGTTCACAGACCATAAGGGCCCCGACATTCTTGGACTTCAGCTCGCGAACAATTTGCAGAGCTGGCGACTCGCGCAAATCGTCAATATTAGCTTTAAATGCAAGCCCCAAGCAGCCAATAATTGGATCCTTAAAACGCTCTGCCTTAGCAACAATTTTATCAATTACCCAATGAGGTTTATCATCGTTAACCTTTCGTGCCATATGAATCAACTTTGCTTCCTCAGGAGTTTTACTAACAATAAACCAAGGGTCAACCGCAATACAGTGTCCTCCGACACCTGGTCCCGGTTGCAAAATATTAACGCGTGGATGTCGATTGGCCAGTTGAATCAATTCCCAGACGTTAATAGCGAGCTTGTCACAGATAATCGACAATTCATTTGCAAAAGCGATATTGACATCCCGAAAGCTATTTTCCGTCAACTTACACATTTCAGCAGTTCTAGCATTAGTTATAATGCATTCACTTTTAACAAAGGTTTTATATAGGCAAGCGGCCATTTCCGAACACTTGTTTGTCATACCACCAATAACGCGATCATTAAGGACCAGTTCGGTTAAGACATGTCCAGGGAGGACACGCTCTGGACAATGGGCTATTCTGATGTCTGAATTCTCGCCAACCTGCTGAGGAAAGGATAGGTCAGGTCGTAATGCCGCCAGCCAGGAGGCTAATTGTTCTGTTGCTCCAACCGGAGAAGTAGACTCGAGCACCACTAAATTATTCTTGGCAAGAACTGGAGCAATCGCTTTGCAAGCGGCTTCTATATAAGACAAATCCGGAATATGATCAGATTTAAATGGCGTAGGAACAGCTATCAAAAAGACATCTGCAGGTTCTGGGGTTGTAGTTGCCTTTAAGTAACCCTCAGTAACAGTAGCACGAACAACCATGTCCAGGTCTGGTTCAACGATATGGATATTTCCTTCATTGATTGTGTCAACAGCTTGTTGGTTAATATCCACACCTATGACCTGCTTTTTGCGGGAGGCGAAAACTGCAGCGGTTGGCAATCCAATATAACCAAGACCAATTACTGAAATTGTATTAAATTCCATAAGATATCTCTTTTTCTTTCTATTTTGATAATATTTCAACTATTCGTCGACTAGCTTGTCCATCGCCATAAGGGTTATGAGCAAGACTCATTTTTTTATAATAATTCTGATCCATCAATAATGCAGAAACTTCTCTTATAATTACCCTACAATCCGTTCCAACCAACTTGACGGTCCCAGCCTCCACGGCTTCTGGACGCTCGGTGGTTTGGCGCATAACAAGTACCGGTTTGCCTATAGAAGGAGCCTCCTCCTGAATACCGCCAGAGTCAGTCAAAATCAGGTATGCACGATTCATCAGATAAACAAAGGGGAGATAGTCCTGTGGTTTAATAAGAAATACATTGTCAATACCTTTGAGAATCCGCGTGACCGGTTCCTGAACATTCGGGTTGAGATGAACCGGATAGAGGATCTCAACATCTTGATGATTGAGAGCTATATCCCTAAGAGCCTGGCAGATATCCTCGAATCCCTGTCCAAAATTTTCCCGTCGATGGCCGGTCACCAACACAAGCCTCTTATTATTATCTAGAAATGAAAATTGCTCGGACATATCTTGAATCAGTTTTTTGTCATTGCTTAGCAGAGCAACAACGTCCAATAATGCATCTATAACCGTATTACCAGTTACATAGACAGAACTACCCGTAATTCCTTCAGCAAGCAGATTTGCTCTTGCCCTTTCAGTTGGGGCAAAGTGGTATCGCGCTATGCTACCCGTCAACTTCCGATTCATTTCTTCCGGCCAGGGAGAATAAATATTCCCCGTGCGCAAACCCGCTTCAACATGCCCTACAGAAATCTGTTGATAATAAGCAGCCAAGCTAGCGGCCATTGTCGTTGTGGTATCCCCATGAACCAAAATAACATCAGGCCGGAAGTTCTCTAGAACAGGAGACAGCCCATGTAACACATTACAGGTTACTTCCGTGAGATTTTGTCCGGACTTCATAATATTCAAATCCCAATCAGGTTTTATTTGAAACAATGCCAAAACCTGATCAAGCATTTCTCGATGTTGTGCTGTGACACACACACGGTTATCAAAGCTATCAGGATGTTGCGCTAAAGCTTTGACTACCGGAGCCATTTTGATCGCTTCAGGTCGAGTACCGAATATTGAAAGAATTTTTTTCATATGATGATTATCCGATACGCTCTTCTAAAACCAATTCGATTCGACTATTTTTTTTCAGATAATCGTCCAAAGCTTTTTTTTGAATACAGTTTGTAAGATAACTAAAAACAGACTCACGCTGGCAATGGCTATGTCCATTTTTTTTTGCACCATACTTACATTTTTCACAAACCGGTAAATACATACAGAATTCCAACCTTTTCTATTTTTAGAAAAATTTAGTAAATTATTCCTTTTAATACTTTCTTTTTAAAGAAATATTTTCTTTAATTTTTTGCCACAACAATCTGTCTTCCTTATCCATCCGTTGCCCATATTCCCGAATGAATGCAAAAATGAGAGCAAAGAATCCCATGGCAAAAGTTGCAGCCAAAACGATCATGCTCCTTCTAGGCTTACTTTTTTTGTCAGGCACCATTGCAGCATCAAGAACTTGAATAGTCGAAGTATTCTTGGCTTCACTAATTTTTGCCACTTCATACTGTTTGGTAACCAACTCATAAAGAGTCTCCTGTACCTTCAAATCCCTCAATAACCTAGCATACTGAATGCCCAATGCAGGAACCTCTGAAGTTGCAAGGAAAATATCCGCAGAGGAAGTCTTTCCATCATGGGATTGTTCGAGTTGAGAGATTTGCTCTCTAATCTGAGTAATTTCTTCTCGAAGAGCTTTAACTTGTGGATTTTGATCAGTTTGTGAAGAACGAAGAACGCCCAACTCAACCTCTTTGCTGGCCAACTCTCCTTTCAAGGTTGCAAACGCATCAATGATCGCACTTGCCTGTGCATCAATGCGGATCGCCTTGTTTTTCTCTTGAAAATCCTTAAGCGCATCTTCAGCTTTGGAGAGATCATTTTGGACAACAGCCAACCGTTCTTCAAGAAACAATCGCTCTCTACCAGCATTATTAAGGTTAAGTTTAATGTTAAGTTTTTTCAATTCTTCTATATAAGTATTAGCTATATCAGCCGCTCGTTTAGGATCTTCATCTTCGGCAGTTACAGTAATTATTCCGTCATCTTTCCCGACTGAAAAATTGACGGCATCATTAAGAATTTCATAAGTTTTAACTCGATACTTTTGATCATAAAGTTCCATCAAATCGAATTTATCGATAATTACATCAGCAATAGAGCGGCTCTTCAGCATTCCGACATAGAGTTCTCCAGATCCGCTACCAACAGATAGTCCCGCCAACGCAGCTATATTACTGACGCTACCGAGCATCGAACTTAACCCGCCCTTATCATTCTGCGGCGGCAATATCCGTGCAGTTGACATATAAATATTTGGCATCAACAGAGTTATTCCACAGGTGAGAATGAAGGTCACCAGACAGGTCAGGAAAATCATTTTCTTATGTTTGACGATTACCAGGAGATATTCGAGAAGGTTGATTTCATCGTCCGTTGCTTGTACAGCAGGAGAGTTTTGTTGCTCGGTATTTTGCGACATCTTTAAGTTCCCAAAAATTATTTATAAACTCTTAAGGCATTATTATTCAGCCACAGATAAACGCTGATCAACAGGACAAAAGAAAAACATTTATTCCAGTCAAACCAGCAGCTGATAGGTCCAGTCTATGATGGATCAAACCCTTTTCTTTTGAAGAATAAACGATCAGGCCATAGCAGATTTTATCAACGGCTAAACATGCCCTACGCCTTCTTTTTGTTTTGCCGCTAAAAGGGCTACTCGCTTTAAAAACTCGCCACAGCAGCAGCACCCAAAGCCATCTGGTAGAGAATAGTTGTAATATCCTTAGTCTCTCTCAACCAATCATATTGCTTGTATTCTTCAGGAACCAGAATGGAGTCTCCGGGATAAAGGATTGTGTTTTCAAAGCCACCAAAGGTCCAGCGCCATCTCTCCTTATCCCAACCAAGAGAACGCCCAGCCTGCTGTTTACTAACGACAGTACCGTCGGCGCGAACGACAAACATTTCTTCTTTGTTGGCCGTTTCTTTGGTGCCTCCGACTTTATCAAGATAATATCCAACCGTCTTTCCAGGTTCCCAATTAAGTGAGGTTGAGTTGTATACCTCTCCTTGAATATTCACAGTTTGAGGGTTTTCCGGCACCAAAAGCGAATCACCATCCATTAAAACGATATCTTGAGGAGATCCTTTCAAGTGCTCGATAGAGGCCAAATCGATGACCAACCGGCCAGTAACAGGTGCTTTCTTCAAGTCCTCAATCAGCATCTTTCGATTCGCCAAAAGAGTTTCTGCTGATTTGGATTCCTCAGCGCTCATTGCGCCAACGGCAATGTTTTCGGCAATCCGGGATAATTGCTTTTGCTCTTCAGCAATCAATTTATCGATCTGCTTCTTTTGAACTTCTTTTAAAGATTCACGACTAAACACGGCACCACGTAAATAAGCTTTATCGGTATACCCACCGCCCGCTCCAATACAGAAGAAAGAGTCTCCCCTTTGCCGATGGCATAATGCCCTGGAAATAAAACAGCTCCAGAAACGTTGACCATGAACCGATCCTGGTAGTCAGGAATAGATCGAATGATCAAATGGTCGTTAGGTTCCAATTTCATATTATTCTGGGGCTGCCCGTTTAAAGCGTTGGCAAGGTTAATTTCATAACGCTCAACTTTGGTTTCGGTTCCAGAGGGAAGATAACGGGTCAACTCAGCCATATCCAGATAGGCACTTCTCTTCAAATTGCCGGCGGCTGTCACCAAGTCAACGATAGACATGTTATCAAACAATGGATATTGCCCTGGACGCAATACAGCCCCCGAGACGGTCACCTGTGGGAGTTCTTCCATTTCTTCCCGCGAAAAAAGCCGAACCTGGTCGTACTCCTGCAATAACAGGTTTTGCGTCAAGTCACCATCCAAGGCCTGCTGCAAGTCAACAGTCAAAAGTTCTTTTCGAAACTCAGGCGCAGCCATCCGAACAATTTGGGCTTTCTGCGGAAAATAATCAGGAAGAAGATTGTCATAAGGGACCAATAAGTCAGCCAAACGCATGCCGGTCTCAAGTTGATACTCACCAGGTCTAGCGACATAACCCGTTAACGAGACATACCCTCCGGCATCAGTAATTGGGGCAATCTGCACCAGATCACGATCTTGCAGTCTATAGTTGAGAGTTTCAGCAACCTTATCTGCAGTCCCTGACAGGGACAGGTCGATTACAGCTTGACGATCGTGATTCACCACCCTTTGCAAACGAATCTTTTGCAAATAAGCTGTTGAAACGACCCCCCCTGCCATATCAAGCAAGTCACCAAGAGTTTCTTCTGGCGCTAGCTCATAAATCGCAGGTCGACGGACGTCACCCGAAACCCCGACCAATGAACCGGCGATCGGAACAAGAATCGTATCTCCTGCCTGCAGACGGATATCCTGGCTGTTATCTCCAGATTGAAAAAAGTTATAAAGATCGATCTGGGCCAGCTGTTTACCATTGCGTAATACTCTGACATTGCGCAGGCTACCATTCTTGGTCGGCCCGCCGGCTTCAGAAAGAACTGTCAGGACCGAACTCAAGGAACTGACCTGATAGGTCCCTGGCGCCTGCACTTCTCCAACCAGAAAAACATTAATGGAACGTAAAGAATCAAGGGAAACATTGACCTGATATTGTTTAAAATATTTCCCGATCTGTTTATTAATGGTTTCCTTAGCCTGGGAAAATGTCTGGCCCAAAAGGTTGATTACTCCTACTTTGGGTAAAACAATTTCGCCGTTGCGATCTATGATGGATTGATAATGTCCTTCAATATTTCCCCAAACATCAACTCTTAAAGCATCTCCAGGTCCAAGGATATAATCAGGACCAGCTAACTCCATGGGGTCAGCTTTAAAACCCTGCGTATTTGCAAAAAATTCAAAGCCAAATTGCTTGAGAGAAACAAGGTCCGGAGGAACCTGTATCCGCGGACTTTTCTGTTCTTTAACCAAACCAGAAAAATACTTCTCTGTTGGGGAAGCAGAGACTGCCTCATTTTTTTTAGAAGAAGGGACATGCCCGTTATCCTCAGACCGATTAAACTCTACAGAGTCCTTAGCAATCCCTTTTGTACTATACTCAACATGCTCGTTCCCCCCTTCAACATCAGCATTCTGATATTGCTGTAGCAACTCTCTCTGTTCCGGAGATAGTTGTTCCAACATCTGTTGGCGCTGCAAACTTGTTGAACTAGAGCCTGTTGTTTTGTCCTGAGAAAAGGATAGCGTCGGAAATAAAAAAATTCCGCCAATCAAAATCTGAAGAAACAGCAAACGACCAAACTTCATCAGCACAACCAAACTCCTTATGCGAGCGTTCATTTACCAATGCCCCCGCAAGCCAACAGAAACGAAACTTACATTCTCACTATTATTGGATTCAAAATTGAAATTATCGACCTTTCCAAACCGGGCTGAGCAGTCAATACTCAGATGTTCGATAAAATCCCAGGAAAGAGAAGTGGATATTTCTTTATATTTTTCATGAACAGGCTGGTCAAAACCTCTTTCCTCGTAATCAAAACCGACAGTCAGCAAAAGATTTTCACTGAGTATGGCTTCAACCTCCAGCGAGGTATCTTTTGCCCCACCTCCGGCATGATGACCCATGATTATCCCTTCATAGGTGTAGCCGGAACGATAAATGCCGTGCCGATACCAGACCGGCGAGTTGTCGTCAATTTGAGATAAGTCGGCCTGTTCCAAGCGCAAACTTAACCGCCCGGAGGGGTCAATCTTAGGCAGGTACAAACCTGCCAGCCAGGCAGTATTGGCAATAAAATGACCCGCTTCGTCTTCGCCACCATATTCACCGTAAAGCTCAGCATTCCACAAAAAAGGCAGGAGGACGCGGCCATCTAAAGCCGCTACAGAATTACTATTGTCTTCCCCTGATGGGTTCTTACCACCCAAAATAGTTAAAAACTCATTCCAATCAACGTTTGGACGCCCTTTGCCTCCAAACATAACCGTCCTGGAAGCGCCTAACTCAATCCATGGCAAAGGCTTGGTATCAATCCTCAACCCAGCGAAATAAGGATTCTCAACACTTCGATCTTTTTCCAATCGACTCCAGAAGACGTCAAACCGAAATGGGCCAAGATACTTGAAAAACCAAGGCAACAGAAACGGAGTTGAGTTGGTGATTCTGACCATATCCAAGGGTTTGGCATTATTAGTCAACACCAGAGAACCGTGCCTTCCCTGCCCCCACCACAGCGATTGTCTGCCGAGGGATATCTCAAATGAACCTAACTGAACCACAGCCCTGCCATCAAGCAGGGTCACATCGGCATCATTATCTTCACCATCTTGAAATAGAATCAGCGGACGTAAGTCAACCAGAAAAAAACCGCCAAGCCTGCCTTCTGCCTGGAGAATAAGTTGAGCATTCTGCTCCTGATAATTGAGACCATAATTATTATAATTAAGCGGATGCTGACTAGCGACAACACCGTTTCCAGCGATCGTGGACTTATCACCATCTTGATAAATATATTTGAGCTGGACTTCCCGCACTTTGAGAAAGCCTGCTGAAGAATCCTCCCGCAGATCAGCCAACGTATCACCGAGCTCACGTTCCAATTTAGTCAGAAGAGCATAAATAGCAGGTGAAACGTCTTGAAACTGTGCGGCAGTTAGTGCCTCTTCAACCTGTCTGGCTGCCTCAAATCGAGTATATGGCCTGGTTCCTTGAAGTGACGAATTGACCAAGCCGAGCGCAGAGATTTTATCCAGTGCAGAATAAACCCAACTATCCAAGGGGATTTGGCTGGTCGCAGGGACAGCAATGGCCATGCCGGGGAGATTAAAAAACAGCCCAAAAACAATTAGTGCAATTATGAAAGGCTTCTGAAAATAAGCCATTGACTCCCCTTCTATTTAGTTTTCATCCGGAAACGGCCCTTTTCCGCCGTGGCTGTGTCAATCTGCGGGCTTATTTGTGCGGCGTAAAGAACTACGCCTCCGCATAAGCCCTTGATTTCCTTGCCACAACCAAAAATTGCTCGTTTCCAATCTAAAAACTTATGCGTTAGCATCCGGAGTTTCCGGATGCCAACTATTTAATAAACCGCAGTTCAGAAAAAAAATAAAAATAGCGAATACTTACCCATGAAGTCAAAGCATATCCCCGCGGGGAAAGTACTGATAACAATTCTTTCTGGTAACCCCAGCTAACGCAAAAACAAAGACACCAAGCTTAGCAGCTCCCTTCACGGGAAAACACCACTAAGATTGTTTTTATAAGAATTTTGATATCCAGCCAGATTGTCCAGTTATCAATATATTGGAGATCCAGATTGACAATTGAATCGAAATCTTCAATTGCGCTTCGCCCGCTGATCTGCCAGTTCCCCGTTATACCAGGCTTGATGCTGATCCTGCGACGGTGCCAATTTTCATATTCAGCCACCTCATTAGGAGTCGGCGGCCGAGTGCCGACCAAGCTCATCTCCCCTTTAAGAACATTCCAAAACTGCGGAAGCTCATCCAAGCTTGTTTTTCGTAAAAAACGGCCAACTTTGGTGACCCGCGGATCATCCTTGATTTTAAAGATCGCACCGCTCATTTCGTTTTGCCCCATTAAATCTTTTTTACGCTCCTCCGCGTCTATATACATAGAACGGAACTTCCAGCAACGAAACATCCTGCCGCTTTGCCCGACTCTATCCTGACCAAACAACAAAGGCCCTGGAGAATCCCGTTTGATTGCATAAGCGATGAAAGGAAGCAGCAAACAGGTTAACAACAACCCGACAAGAGATCCGAAAATATCCAGAAGACGTTTTAAAAAAAGTTGACGAGAATTAAAAGCTTTGCTGTAGAAGGTCAGAACTGGGATCTGATCATGAAAAAAACTCAATTCCTGCCGGGATTGAGGAATCTGATAAAAGTCCAGGGTCAACCGGACAGTCACCCCAAGTTCATCCAAAGCATTGACATACTTCTCTGTATCAACAATAAAGTTTTTGGGTGGGCAGAAGACGACTTCATCAACCGGATGCTGCTTGCAAATTTCAATGAGATCCTCGACTTGACCAAGGATATTCCCCTTAACCCATTCCTTTGGCCGCCCTTTTGGCATAATTTGCACAAAGCCCAGAACTTTCATCCCCCAAGCGGAATGTTCTTGGATTAAACTATAAAATTCCTGTGCCTTATCCTGTGCCCCAACAATAATCAAGTTTCTGGAAACCAAACCGGACTTGGAATAAAGTTTAACAAAATTACGAATGGTCAACCGCTCTAGACTGAAAAGCACAAATGAGAAACACAAAAAAGCAAGATACTGACGACGTCCGACATTCGGCAACTGAAGAAAATAAAGAAAACCTGCTAAAATACTGCCACCAAGGATATGAACAGAAAACACGGAAGTAACGACATCATAGACGCCTCTACGAACGGTTCCCCCTGCATACAACTTATATTTTACAAGTAAATATACCCACAGCGGTAGCGCCAACGACAAAATCCAAAAGTGTTGACGCAATTCAAACCTATCCCCACCAAATATGGAATGAGCCATAAACATGGAAATAGCCAGGATTAAAAAATCGCCACCGCCCAGAAATCGATTAAATAATTTAATTTGTTCTCTCAGCACCTATATCCTCAATCTCATAATCGCTACGATCTAATTCCTTGAAAAATAATCGCCACCAATCCACTTCTTATATTTATTAGCCTATTACCCAATCATAAATTGGAATCAGCTGTTTGCAGACGGAACGAGTCGCAGGATAGAGCCGGGTTCCTGACCCTCCAGCCAGAATGATGCCTTTCAATACAAATCTCCTCTTTACTAGAGAATTTTAATTTTTCCTATTTCAATATATAGTCAAACCAATACTTAAAACAAATGGAGTGTTAAATCCAACCTAAAATATAAAAACTTGAATTAAACGGCAGGGAAGGTGCCTAAGAAGAAAGGTATAAAAAGAGAACCGCAGCCCCCCCCCACTAGAGTGCATCAAAAAAATAAATTTTCATATCAGTCCGGAGACTGCCCTACGAGCAACAATGGGCAAAGGATTTATAGCCGATAATGAAAAATGTGTAAAATGAAAAATTACAAATCATCCCCCCCTTAGATAAAGGGGGGGATGATATAAAGAAACACCTATAGCGGAGAAGCCCAAAAGTGAGGATTTAGAATCGGTAACTCAAGTTCACGTAGGCAAAAAGGCCCATCTCCGGAACTTTCACTCCGGCGTTAAACGGGTCGCGCTGGTAGGAAAGATGGCTGAAATAATATTTATCAAACAGATTGTTCACGCCGCCAAGCAATTCCCAGCGCCCCCAAAAGGTTCCGGCCTTGAGGTCTGTCACCCCCCACCCCGCGGTTTCACTTTCCTGCAGACTCTCGTCAACCCGGTCCTGCCTGGCGGCAAACCTTTCGCTGAGTTCAGCGTACCAGTTGCCGTTATCATAGCGCAGGGAAACAACGCCGGAAAGCGGTGGGATTTCGGCTAAGGGCTGATTGGTGTCATCATTTTCACCTTTCACATAAGAGAGGGTCCCCTTTAAGAACAGATCAAAAGGCATGACCATCTGGCTGCTGAACTCTCCTCCATACATGGTTGCATCGATGTTGCGATAGGTGCGCGCTTGAATCAGGGGGCCGGCGCCATCAGGGTCGGTTGCTTCGGCGATATAGATGTAATCAGTCAGGGAGCTGTAAAAAACACTGACATTGGCAAGAAAGTTGGCGCTCTTCCATTTTGCACCTAAATCGACTTGATTGTTACGCGTTGCATCCAACGCGGGGTTGCCCAACCAGTTTTTACCCGCCATGCGTTGCAGACCGATAAAGAGTTCCTGCTGGTCCGGGGTACGGCTGGCGGAGGCGATGCCGGCAAAGAACTCCAGCTGTTCAGAGGTCTTCCAGGTCAATTGCAGATTTGCACTCGGCTCTGTAAAATCGGTTTCATTGTCGAGACTTGAAGAGAAATAGGGTTGATAGAGACTATCCAGTCGGGTTCCGGTTAAAGCATTGGCCGTAACCCGGGTATGATCAAGCCGGGCACCGCCCTTTAATGTCACCTGTTTGGACAATGGATAACTGTATTCTCCAAAAATCCCGAAATTATCGATATCCACATCAGGAATCATCGGTTGTTCGGTGTAGCTCATCCACATGGCTGACTCGTTGGTCGCATCCCAATTCCGTCGATAAAAATCAACTCCGCTTGTCAACAGGCCAGCCCCGACCGGCATGTCTGCATTGAGTTTACTGCCAAATGTCGTGGTCTTGGCATCGGTCTGCATCATATAATCTTTAGTGACCATCATACTTGGCGTGGATGAAACCCTCAGGGTGTCATCCATGAGGTGATCGACACGATTCAAAAAGGCCTGAAAACGCAATTTGGAGATGGCCAACCCGGGATTATCGACGGTTGTTTTCCAGTTAACACGATGGGTGCGATCATAATCCGCATCCATCAACAAAGCGGGATAAAGAACGTGTTCGGCATCCTGATAGCTGTAACTCAACTCGGAACGTCCTGTCCCGTGCTTTCCTCCCCCTTTGACCCAAAAGGTGTCGGTCTCATAGGCATCTGAATCAACAGTGTTCTCGCGATAGCGATTGTTGCTGGTTGACGGGTAAATATCCGTCAGCAGTTGACCGTTCCCGGCTTCGGGCACATCTGATGATTTGTGTGCGTAACCGACCAGTGTGTCAAAAACCTCTCCGCCATAGGATCCTGTCGCGGAAAGATCAAGATAATTAAAACTGCCGTAACTGACATTGAGATTGCTCGCCAGCCCGCGTTTCGGTTCTTTGGAGACAGCATTGACCAGCCCTGCCAAACTGCCCGGATTGCGCAAATCATAAGGGCCCTTGATGACTTCGATATAATCCACTTCGGCAAAATCAAAATGGAACGACGGCGGATCCATCCGCGAAGGACAACCACCATGGAGTCTGACGCCATCCAGAAAAACATTCAGGTTGTCTCTCTGCATGCCACGCAAAACAATATCGTTGGCAATTGCGCCCTTTCTGACACTCGACAGCCCGGGAACGTTTTGTAATGCCTCGCCAATATCCCGCGCCGGGCTTTCCCGGACTTCTCGAATGGTCAATTGTTCCTGGATAGGTTGTTGCTGCTCACCTCGAATGGTAATTTCATCCAAAAGAACTGATTCCCCCATAGCTGATGAGCCGATCAGCACGTCACAACAGACCAAGACCACCAGGCAAACAATTCCAACTCTGATCATGATTCGTCCCTCCTTCTTTCTGAAATGAATTGAAAGGCTGTACAATTTCCTGCTGGATAGCGGTATCCAGCAGGAAATCAGAACAGGCAGTAAAAAAGGTCTTTCTGAGCCATAGTCTGAGTCATCAAAAGCAAGGAATGCATTGTAAAATATTTTTTAAACAGCCTGATCGTGGGCAAATCATCAACAGTACTCGAGTGTCGATTCAAGGGATTGCAGCTGATGCAACCAGCGACTCTTGTCATCCTCGTGTAGCATCATCCAATAAGGGCTTTTTATTAAAGCCTGAATGTCGGCTATTCTTTCGTCTTTTGGCAATTCATCCCAAGATTCTGCGGTCATCCGGTAATGGCCTTTTTGCGTCGAATTATTCATTTCATTCCTCCTCACTTTAAAGTGATTGTGTCCACTGGCTCTTACTCAAGAGAAAAGGTGATCGGTAAAATGACCGTTGCAATAACCGCAGGCGGGGGGAAAGGTGCCGAGACATCGACAGCCCGCAATGCCTGACGATCCAGCAGCGGGTATCCAGAGCTGGAAAGAATTCTCTTATTATCGATGGTTCCGGATAAAGATATGGTGAACTCGATTTCCACCCTTCCCGTCCATCCCTGCCGTCTTGCAATAGCCGGATAGCGTAGATTTCCTCTGACCTTGTCACGAATGGGTCCGAAGTTGAAACTAAGATAATTCTCTCGAAGAGCATCTTCGGAAGGCAGGGAATTTTCTGCTTGAGAGGCCTCCACAGAAAAAGAATCACCTTCAATATCATCATTGACAGCAAGATCTTGAGGCAAGGTCGCGGCAGCCCTGTCAACCGATAACGCAGAAGGTAAGGACCGCGTTTTGGCAGCAGTATTGTCCCTCTTTACGATCGTCACGACCTCTTGCTCAGCAGTCGGTTGATCGGCAGCCACCAGCGGGGTTTTCGATGGAGCGGATACCACCAAGGGCTTCGCTACCTCTCTTGCAACAGGTTTACGAATCTGATTTTTCTGGGGCGCGACAATCTTCTTGGCCGGGCTTTTTTTGGGAAGGCCCGTTGGTTCCAACTTGGGCACAGAACCGGGCCTGGTAATTGCTGTTGTTGATTTAACGGATGTTCGATCGGGTGTCGTTTCCTCTCGAGCTGACACCGGTAAAGACGTACGGACAGGTTTGGGAGGCAGTGGCATGGCCTTAGGTGCAGGCTGAGGAGTGGCGGTCATACCCGACTTGGCTTCTAACCCTGAGGAAAACCGAACAGACTTCAAGTTGATCTGAACAACCGCCGGTTTCAATCTGGCTGGAGATTCCCCCTTCAGACCAACAAGAAAGAAAACCAATACACTGTGCAGCAGAGCACTTGCGGCCAAAGCGGTAAAAACGCCACTTGGATAAGGACAACTCAACCGCTGCGGCAACTCGTGCTTCATTTCTCCCCCGGTCCACATTTAGCAGCTGACAAGAGACTCACCCTTAAGTCAGATTTTACCGGGTTGAAAAGGGAGCCTCTGAAGGTTCAAACCATGGCTGATTCAAATTTACAAAAAGCTTCTTATTTGTATCCGGATAGAAATAATTGCATTGTTATCCTATTAACAATTCTGTAGAATGAAAGCATCTTTATAATCCTGCTTTACTATCAAAGGCTATCACGACAACGTTTTTGTAATAAATATGAAAGTCATATATTCAAGCATTTTCATGTTGCTTTGATAACAGGAGCGAATATGAAACCGACGGAACGAAGAAAACAGTTATTGGAATGGCTGGAAAAGGAAGGCACGCTCAGCCTGGCAGAAATGGTGACCCGGTTCGAGGTCACAAAAATGACGATTCATCGGGATTTGGGCTTACTGGAACGAAGGCAGGCATTAAAACGCATCCACGGTGGCGCAGCCCGCCTTGAAAACGGTCCCCAAAGAGGCGACAGTCATAAACAGACCGCCTCTGCCCAGGGCAATTGCTTGATCTGTTATCGCCCGCCGACTCAGCAGCTGCTGTATACAATTACTAAAAATAATGGCGAACAGCAGGTTGCCTGCTGTCCGCATTGCGGCATCTCGGCCCAGTTGATGATGGGGGACCAAATCGCCATGGCCCTGACCACGGACTTTCTATCCGGTCGCCTGCACGCAGCCCAGCATTCATTCTTTGTGCTGGGCTCTGTGGTCGTCCCCTGCTGCAAACCTTCCATTTTAACCTTCTCAGAAGCGGAAGTCAGTGAACGCTTTCAAAAAGGCTTCGGCGGCACCTTAGGCCGCTTTGAAGATGCCATCGAATTCCTCAGAAAGGATATGAGTATCCATGATTCGGAAGGATGTCCTCATTGCGCAGGACACGCCACTCCATTAGGAACCGGCTAACAAGCTGTTTAAAAATAACCTGCAAGCGTATCCTTTTCTCCGGCGATTTTGATATAGTGAACAAATAGCCGGATTTATGAGTTTTTTGGACACAAGCAAAGAGATCGTTTTCTCTGTTTGCGGTCAATACGGGTGGATATGACTCAGGGGCAAAAAATATGAACAGCAAGACCGATGTTCTCGGAAAACAGACCATTCTCCATACTCCGCGCTCCAGAACTGAAGCGTATACGGATAGCAGCGATTTCAAGAAGCTGTTCTCAGCCGAAAAAACATCTGCCCTGCTCTCCCCCAAGCGCCTGTTACGGCTCATGGTCCTATCTATTTTTCTTTCCGAAACAGCGATTATGTTGATTTTCGGATTAATTCCCCCGCTCCATCCTGCTGTACTGGCGCTTCTTGATTCGACTCTGCTCCTGATTATCCTCTCGCCGACCGTCTATTTCTTTCACTATCAGCCACTGCAGCGTCACCACCGCGAACGCATGAAGATTGCCCAGCAGCTCTATGAGAGCGAGCGCCGCTTTCAGCTGACCTTACAAGCAGTCAATGACTCCCTGTGGGATTTCAATCCTCAAAGTGGAGAAATCTATGTCAGCCCGCAATCAGCAACCAAACTTGGCTATCAGACCGGTGAAATCGGTTCCCATATCGACGATTGGAAAAAGCTGCTCCACCCTGACGAGGTTGAGCTGTTCATGAAGGCGAAGAGCGATCACCTCAACGGGATAACGGATCACTTAAGGTTTGAACATCGCCTGAAAGCCAAGGATGGAAAGTGGTTATGGTTTCTTTCCCGCGGGCAGATTGTGGCCCGGGACGCTGAAGGCAATCCATTGCGCATGGTCGGCACTCATACCGATATCACCCAGCGCAAAGAAGCGGAAGCCGCATTGTTGCGGAGCGAAGAAGAAATCCGCATGTTGTCTCATAAATTGATCCACTCTTCGGAAGAGGAAAAAAAACGCCTTGCTCAAGACCTGCATGACGAATTCGGGCAGGTCCTGATCGCCTTTCAGCTGGGCTTGGAGATGTTACGCGATCAGAATTCAGGGCAAGGGGAAGGTCACTCCCAACAGTGCAATCGCCTGTTAAGTATGGTCCAGCGCCTGGAAACCGATCTCAAGCATGTCTGCGACCAGCTGCGCCCGGTCATTCTTGATGATCATGGGCTGGTCGAAACAATCCGCTGGCATATTCGCGAATTCTTCCAGACAACCAGCTCCCTCCAGGTCGACTTCCAGGTGAACGGCAACAAGCAACTATCCCGTGAAGCAACAATCGTCCTCTATCGAATCTATCAGGAAGCCCTGACCAATGTTCGTAAACATGCTCAAGCCAGTAAGGTCAAGGTCAAGCTGGATATGCTTGATAACCAGGTCGCTTTGACTGTCCAGGATAATGGTTGCGGACTGGATATAAAGATACCGAACAACATCACCCACACCTCCTGGGGCTTGGGGATGCTTGGCATGCGGGAACGCGCCACTGCAGTCGGCGGGCAATTGTTTGTCGAGTCCGCTCCAAAGCAGGGCACCATCATTCGTGCGGAATTACCCGCCTGACCACCGGAGACAACTGTGCCATTAAAAATTCTGATTGCCGATGATCATGCATTGTTGCGCGAGGGACTGAGACTGCTGATTCATTCTCAAGACGATATGAATGTTATCGGGGAGGCTGAAGACGGAATCGAAACCCTTGAAAAAGTCCGCTCCGAGCAACCCGACGTGCTGTTACTTGATATTGCCATGCCACGCATGACCGGCCTGGAAACCATTCAAATGGTCCACCGCATCGCGCCGGAAACCGGCATCGTTATTCTGTCCCGCTATGAAAAAGAGGCTTATGTCCGCAAGGCCCTTAAGGCAGGGGCACTAGGCTATGTTGTCAAAGGAGAGGCCGGGGCGACAATGCTCGAAGCCATTCGTAGTGTTGCCCAGGGCCGTTTCTTCCTCAGTTCACAAATTCACAAGTCGGTTATCTCTTCTTATCTTGAGACCGTGGATGAAACGGAAGAGGAGCATGCCGAGTTCGGCCAACTGTCAGAACGGGAAAAGCAGATTTTTCACCTTCTTGTCCAAGGCCATAGCAGCATTGAAATCGGTAAAATCTTATTCATCAGTTCCAAAACAGTTGATAAACACAGGGCCAGCATTGGGAAGAAGATCGGTATCGACAACCCCGTCAAAATGGTTCAATACGCAATTCGCAATGGGATTATCGACCCCTCGGTATGGGAGGATTAAACTCCCGGATGGATAAAAAAAGAGGATTGTCCTGAATGGCGCGAGTTTAAGAGTCGCTGGCAGCAAAACCGGGGCTGTCCCCGCACGGGGGCTGTCCCAGGTCTTTGCGGTGTTAACCGCGGCAGTTTCATGGCTCGCAAACTCTTGGGACAGCCCCCGATGACCCTGGGGACAGTCCCGAGTTTACTGCAAACTTACTTAAACGAGCGCCATTAAAGGATTGTCCTTTATTCAAACACAGCTCTTCAGGGCCGATTTTTTCGGCTCACCTAAAAGCACAGCCATGCCGAGGCAATGAGCACTGAGAAGGCCAAAATATAACCGAAAATAAGATAAACCAGGAATTCCATTCTTTCGCGCTCTTCTTTATCATAGTTGGTATGAATAGACACTGGCTGCTCTCTTCTCATTTGCTCCTCCTTTTTTTAGATCATCGCTCCCCTTTATATATAACTTAATTAGTTATCTTTCTTGGGTCTATGCGCATTTTCCCTATTTTGCAGGAGCAAATTGCGCAATATTTAATGGGAACATTATTTCCGCAGGATAACTATCTGTATTATTGACGTATTTTATAAATATAAAGACACGACAATAAATGCTGGCGAGACATGATCAGCATATTGCCTTAATTTTCTACCTGTGATAACTTACCGACCGAATTGATCAAGAACCACTCATGCAAAACATGAAGGTAGTTAATTTTATTACTATATTTTAAAAACAAATAAATAATTGATCTCCGATAAGGGCAAAGCCAAAGTAATTTGGTGACGCAAAGCCACGGGTCCAGAGAATGGACAGCCGGGCCGCCGAAGAGAATGAGCATCCCTCCCGCCCTTCATCATCCAAGATTTTTTAAAGCTCATCTTCGTTATCGGAGATGGGCTTTTTTATTGGGCTCAAGCCAGCTCGTTGCCATCCGCAAACTCCGCAGGGCAACGGCTAAGTTTTCAGATTGGAAACGAACAATTTTTCATTGTGGCAAGGAAATCAAGGGGTTGCGCGGAGGCGTAGTCCTTTACGCCGCACAAGAAAACCCGCAGATTGACACCGCCACAGCGGAAAAGGGCCGTTTCCGGATGAAAACCAGCTAAATTCTCGTTAAGAACACCCAGGGAGCAACCACTCCAGCTCCAACAACAGATTAAAAAAAATGAAAAGGAGCGCTTAATGATGCGAATTCCAAAGAAAGTCTTTTTGTGGCTTATGGTCACAACAATTGTCGTGCTGTCCGGTTGTGGAGGTTCAGGATCCGGTGGAGACAGCGGCTTGACCGACAGTGGATCGACAGGGGTTTTGGTCGATCCATATATCAACGGTGCCATCCTCCAGGAAGTGGCCGAAGATGGCACAACCATCCTGCAGAGGGTTTCAACCCCTACCGATGCGCAGGGCCATTTCGAATTTTCAGCAGAAGTTCAGGTCGGTTCGATCATTGAAACAAAAATCAGTCAACTCGGCACCCATGTCGGTGAACCAAATCAGGTGGTCTTACGGCGGCAAATTCGCGCGAACGACGATGGTCTCCTGGTCGTTTCCCCGCTGACCACACTGATTGCCAACGGCAGTACCGAAACCGACGTGGTGGCGCTACTGCAAACGGCAGGACTGACAGATTTTTCAGCCGGAGATATTTATATTGACCCCATGTCCGGCCTGGACAATCTCTCATCCAGCGTGACCTCTGCCGATCTGACCCGGCTGCAGGCCGCCATGGCCGTCGCTAACTATCTTGAGGCAAAAAATAATCCGAATACCACTGCCTTGGATATGAATACCTCCAGCGAATTTCAAATTTTCACAAGCTGCCTTGATGCAGTTCAAGAGACATTGTCACCCGAACTGTTTGCCCAAATTAACACGGCACAGAACAACAATGGGCTGACCATGCAAGAGTTCGTCAATGCATCGGTGACCTACACGCGGCCAGTTATCGCCATGATGAAGTCCCAACTCACTAACGATGGGACCATTGACCCTGTTGCCTTGCACGATAAAGCCATGAACGCCAGCAGTGACATGGTAAACGACATGTCCGGGCAAAACCCTGGAAATGGAGGTCCGAATGGGACAACGCTTTACGCAAATGATTGCGCAGCTTGTCACGGCGACCTGGCTAATTCCAATATCCCGGGGCGTTCTGCCGACGCCATTCAAACGGCCATCGACCAAAACATTGGTGGCATGAGTATTTATGCCAACCTGACCACAGCAGAAATCCAGGCCATTGCCGCCGTGCTGCCAGTACCACAACCGACTGATCCAACCCAGCCAGTTGATGGAACGACCCTCTATGGAAATATGTGTGCCAGTTGCCATAGCGCCTTGGCCAACACCACCATCCAAGGCAATACAGCGAGCTCCATCCAGAGTGCCATCGATCAGAACGTTGGGAACATGGGCTTCCTCAGCACCTTGACCAGCGCAGAAGTCCAAGCCATTGCCGATGTCTTGCCCGGAGCCACCCCGGTTGATCCGACTCAGCCGATTGACGGGACCACGGTCTATTCCAACAGTTGTGCCAGTTGCCACGGCGCCCTGGCCAGCACCACCATCCAGGGGCGCACCGCCAGCTCAATCCAAAGTGCCATTGATCAGAATATTGGCAACATGGGCTTCCTCAGCACCTTGACCAGCGCGGAGGTTCAGGCCGTTGCCGATGTCCTGCCCGCTGCAACGCCGGTTGATCCGACCCAGCCAGTGGATGGAACCGCTCTTTACACCAGTGAATGTGCCGGTTGTCATGGAACGCTGGCCAACACCAACAAACCAGGGCGCACCGCTACTGACATCCAAAGTGCCATTGATCAGAACGTCGGGAACATGGGCTTCCTCAGCACCTTGACCACCGAAGAAGTTCAGGCCATTGCCGACGCCTTACCCGCAGCGCCGCCAGTTGACCCGACGCAACCGGTCGACGGAGCAGCCCTCTACTCAACCAGTTGTGCCAGCTGTCACGGAACGCTGGCTAACACCAACAAACCCGGGCGCACCGCTACGGCCATTCAGAGCGCTATTGATCAGAACGTCGGCAACATGGGCTTCCTCAGTACTTTGACCACCGAAGAAGTTCAGGCCATTGCCGACGTCTTACCCGCAGCACCGCCAGTTGACCCGACGCAACCGGTCGACGGAGCAGCCCTCTACTCAACCAGTTGTGCCAGCTGTCACGGAACGCTGGCTAACACCAACAAACCCGGGCGCACCGCTACGGCCATTCAGAGCGCTATTGATCAGAACGTTGGCAACATGGGCTTCCTCAGTACCTTGACCACCGAAGAAGTTCAAGCCATTGCCGACGTCTTACCCGCAGCACCGCCAGTTGACCCGACGCAACCGGTCGATGGAGCAGCCCTCTACTCAACCAGTTGTGCCAGCTGTCACGGAACACTGGCTAACACCAACAAACCCGGGCGGACCGCTACAGCCATTCAAACCGCTATTGATCAGAACGTTGGCAACATGGGCTTCCTCAGCACCTTGACCACCGAAGAAGTTCAGGCCATTGCCGATGTCTTACCGGCAACGAACGGGAACAGTGGCCCGGATTACAGTGATTGTACGGCTTGCCACGCTCAACCACCAAATGGGACCAGCGAGCCGAACATTGATGGCGCCCACAGCGCTCATAAGGCCATCGCATCAATCGGCACGAATTGCCAAATCTGTCACACCGGTGCCAGTCATAACGGGTCCGTCGATCTAGGATTCCCTGCTGATTACAACTCCGCCTATGGTGCCGCGACCGACAACCTTGACGGCACCTGTAGCAATATCAGCTGCCACGGTGGCAAGACCACCCCTGATTGGTGGAGCGGCTCTATCAGCCTGACTGCTGACTGTACCAGCTGCCACAATTCAAGTGCAGGCGAATACATCAGTCAAACCTCCGGCAGACACCGGAAACACAGCCGTTACAGCTGTACGACCTGCCACAACAGCTCACGTATGCCGAACCACATTGGCGATCTGTTGACCGATAATTTTGAAGTCTCAGCGGCTTCGACTGTCGGCGGCAGCGGAACAAGTGTTGGCAGTTACAGCAATGGGTCCTGTTCAAGTATTGCTTGTCACGGCAGCGAACGCTGGTAACAAGTAATAAGCGATAAGCAATCAACCAACCCGGCCGGAGCCCTCTCCGGCCGGGTTCATGTTTAAGCCATACTCCTCGTTGCAACCGCCTGACAGCCTTCCCCAATTTTCGCAGCCCCTCTTCGCTAGTTTGATAAGCTTTGCTTTTAACGAAAGAAACCGGCGGGTCTCGTCCCGCCACACGAGGCACTTTTCTGCTTCAGGTCAGAAAAGTCCCCAAAAGACCCCGCCCCCAATGTCTCCAGCCACTGCCGTGGCAACCTGCATTCCACAACCATTTTCGGGCCGCTCCCATGCACTACGTTTAACCTCGCGGCAAAGCCCCGGAAATGATTGTTCCACTCCGGTGGAGACAAAAGGGGGATGGAAGTCAGAAGCTAAAACCAGCCGTCACTTCGGCTCTTTGGAAAAGATCGGGCCCAATCTCATCAATCCATCAGCCCTCCCAATTCCGTAGCCCCTCACTCCGCCAGTATGAGAAGCTTCGCTTCTCGTCAAGGCGCATTCGACGACGGTCCAGCTGGTAGCGGCCATAATCCGTGCATTAAATGTTACGGCAACCAACCATGCCCAACTATCAACGACCAGCACAATCCTGAATCGTTCCCGGAAAAAACGAAAATCCCGAGAAATCAAAAGGCCACTTTTTTCCATCTTTTTGTTGGCCTGGACAAAAAGGTGGGCGGCGGGCGGGGCCGCAACCCCGCGAACTTGACTTTGATTTCAAGGTGTTGAAGGTTATCGGCATAAACGGATATGCTTCATTGATAAAGGAAAGAAACCGGCGGGTCTCGTCCCGCCAGACGAGGCACTTTTCTGCTTCAGGTCAGAAAAGTCCCCAAAAGACCCCGCCCCAATGTCTCCAGCCACTGCCGTGGCAACCTGCATTCCACAATCATTTCCGGGCCGCTCCCATGCGCTACGCTTAACCTCGCGGCAAAGCCCCGGAAATGATTGTTCCATTCCGGTGGAGACAAAAGGGGGATGGAAGTCAGAAGCTAAAACCAGCCTTTAGAACGAACCTCCCCATGTGACGCAGCCGGAATGGAACGGCTGACAGCCGAATCAGGGCGGCAAATGTTTGAGGCGTCAGCCGAGTTTTTGCCGACCCGGCTGACAGCCGTGGAATGGAGGGGATCCGGTATTGCCACAGGCAATGGCGGACAAGGAGCTGGGCGTGTTTTTCTGCATACTCTTTTGTCACGCAACAAAAGAGTATGGCGGCGAACGGGGCCGCAACCCCGTGACCTTGACTTTGATTTCAGGTTTTTGAAGGTTTTCGGTATGAACCGATACGGTTCGTTGAAAAACGAAAGAAACCGGCGGGTCTCGTCCCGCCAGACGAGGCACTTTTCTGCTCCAGGTCAGAAAAGTCCCCAAAAGACCCCGCCCCAATGCCTGCGCCTGTCTGCGACAGGTCCCTTCCACTCCACAGCCTTGGGCCGCGCTCGCAAAACTTGCCCTATCGGGCTGCGGACATTCCTCGCTTATTCCGGCCCAAACCTGCTCCGCTCCAGCGCCGGCAAAAGGGGGAGATGAAGGTCAAACTCTAAAAGCATTCTTTAGAACGAACCTCCCCATGTGACGCAGCCGGAATGGAACGGCTGGCAGCCGAATCAGGGCGGCAAATGTTTGAGGCGTCAGCCGAGTTTTTGCCGACCCGGCTGACAGCCGTGGAATGGAGGGGATCCGGTATTGCCACAGGCAATGGCGGACAAGGAGCTGGGCGTGTTTTTCTGCATACTCTTTTGTCACGCAACAAAAGAGTATGGCGGCGAACGGGGCCGCAACCCCGTGACTTTGACCTTCGATTTAAAGCAATCAAGGCAACAACAAAACCGGCGGGTCTCGTCCCGCCACACGAGGCACTTTTCTGCTTCAGGTCAGAAAAGTCCCCAAAAGACCCCGCCCCAATGCCCGCGCCTGCCTGCGCCAGGTCCCTTCCACTCCACAGCTTTGGGCCGCGCTCGCAAAACTTGCCCTGACGGGCTGCGAACATTCCTCGCATATTCCGGCCCAAACCTGTTCTGCTCCAGCGCAGGCAAAAGGGGGAGATGAAGGTCAAACGCTAAAAGCATTCTTTAGAACGAACCTCCCCATGTGACGCAGCCGAAATGGAACGGTTGGCAGCCGAATCAGAGCGGCAAATGTTTGAGGTGTCAGCCGAGTTTTTGCCGACCCGGCTGACAGCCGTGGAATGGAGGGTATTCGGTATTGCCGTAGGCAATGGCGGACAAGGAGCTGGGCGCGTTTTTCTGCATACTCTTTTGTCACGCAACAAAAGAGTATGGCGGCGAGCGGGGCCGCAACCCCGCGACCTTGACCTTCGATTTAAAGCAATCAAGGCAACAACAAAACCGGCGGGTCTCGTCCCGCCAGACGAGGCACTTTTCTGCTTCAGGTCAGAAAAGTCCCCAAAAGACCCCGCCCCAATCTCTCCAGCCACTATCGTGGCAACCTGCATTCCACAATCATTTCCGGGCCGCTCCCATGCGCTACGCTTAACCTCGCGGCAAAGCTCCGAAAATGATTGTTCCACTCCGGTGGAGACAAAAGGGGGATGGAAGTCAGAAGCTAAAACCCGCCGTCACTTCGGCTCTTTGGAAAAGATCGGGCCCAATCTCATCAATCCATCAGCCCTCCCAATTCCGCAGCCCCTCACTCCGCCAGTATGAGAAGCTTCGCTTCTCGTCAAGGCGCATTCGACGACGGTCCAGCTGGTAGCGGCCATAATCCGTGCATTAAATGTTACGGCAACCAACCATGCCCAACTATCAACGACCATCACAATCCTGAATCGTTCCCGGAAAAAGCGAAAATCCCGAGAAATCAAAAGGCCACTTTTTTCCATCTTTTTGTTGGCCTGGACAAAAAGGTGGGCGGCGGGCGGGGCCGCAACCCCGCGACCTTAACTTTGATTTCAAGGTGTTGAAAGTTATCGGCATAAACGGATATGCTTCATTGATAAAGGAAAGAAACCGGCGGGTCTCGTCCCGCCACACGAGGCACTTTTCTGCTCCAGGTCAGAAAAGTCCCCAAAAGACCCCGCCCCAATGCCTGCGCCTGTCTGCGACAGGTCCCTTCCACTTCACAGCCTTGGGCCGCGCTCGCAAAACTTGCCCTGACGGGCTGCGAACATTCCTCGCTTACTCCGGCCCAAACCTGTTCCGCTCCAGCGCTGGCAACAAGGGGGATGAACGTCAAAAACTGAAACAATCCATTAGAACGAACCTCCCCATGCGACGCAGCCGGAATGGAACGGCTGGCAGCCGAATCAGGGTGGCAAATGTCTGAGGCGTCAGCCGAGTTTTTGCCGACCCGGCTGGCAGCCGCGGAATGGAGGGTATCCGGTATTGCCACAGGCAATGGCGGACAAGTCGCCGGGTGCTTTTTTCTGCTTACTCTTTTTTAGCACGAAAAAAGAGTAAGGCGGCGGGCGGGGCCGCAACCCCGCGACCTTGAATTTGACTTCAAGGTTTCGAAGATTTTCGGTGTAAACAGATACGGCTCGTTAAGAAACCAGAGAAACCGGCGGGTCTCGTCCCGCCACACGAGGCACTTTTCTGCTCCAGGTCAGAAAAGTCCCCAAAAGACCCCGCCCCAATGCCTGCGCCTGTCTGCGACAGGTCCCTTCCACTCCACAGCTTTGGCCCGCGCTCGCAAAACTTGCCCTGACGGGCTGCGAACATTCCTCGCTTATTCCGGCCCAAACCTGTTCCGTTCCAGCGCTGGCAACAAGGGGGATGAAAGTCAAAAGCTAATACCAGCCTTTAGAACGAACCTCCCCATGTGACGCAGCCGGAATGGAACGACTGACAGTCGAATCAGGGCGGCAAATGTTTGAGGCGTCAGCCGAGTTTTTGCCGACCCGGCTGGCAGACGTGGAATGGCGGACAAGGAGCTGGGCGTGTTTTTCTGCATACTCTTTTGTCACGCAACAAAAGAGTATGGCGGCGATCGGGGCCGCAACCCCGCGACCTTGACCTTCGATTTAAAGCAATCAAAGCAACAACAAAGCCGGCGGATCTCGCCCCTCCAGTACGAAAAGTAACCCTCCCCAGCCCCCCTATTTCAAAGAAGTGAATAATGACATTGATATCAGATTAACTTTGAACGATTAGTCAGGCCATCCAGCACCTCCATGAGCCGTCGCTTGGCTTTATGTTGTATCCGCAGTTCAAGAATCAACGCCTCCCACTCCGCGACTCTTTTCGTTTTTTTATAGACTTTATGCATTTTCCGCAGATAAATCGCAGCCTCTTTATAGGCTTTCGGTTGAACCCGAGCGATTTCCTCATTTGCTATGACGCGCCAGATTCGCAAAGCCACGTCAGGATGAGTGGCAGCGACGGCATCGGCCAGACCATCATCAAGATGATAGTTCCAGCTATTCACCTTGGTCCGACTGCTGTAAATGGCAACGGCATCATCAAAACGTTTTTCCAACAGGGCAATTTCGATCAACATATCCTCGTCAGGAAAACGCCTTCTCCTATCTTGCAGAGTTCTAACCTCAGGTTCCGGCAAAGGCCAATTTTCGCTGAGCGGTTGCGGACGCACCCCGGTCTGCAAAAACGTTAACATCTGTTCACGCACCAGTGGCCAGGCCGATATTTTTTCAGCGCCGGTCCGTAAGGTAAGAAACCTGTCTTGCGAGGGGCGTTCCATGAAATCGTCAGCCAGATAGGCCGCTACCAGATCATAGCGTTTCTCGTCGGCGGCCATCTCTCGCAATTGAATTTGCAGAGCAGAAGCTATCCCGGGAGATTTTTCTGAAGTTTTTTGATATCCTCGCTTGCACCAGTTCCGGGCACGCTCGATCTCCCCTGACGCTCGCAGTGCCTTGACCAGTGTTTCATAACTTTGACAACTGTCAGCTTCCCGCTCCAATAACGGAATAATCTTTTCAACTTCACCGGCCCGCATGTAGACATCGCGTAGCCATTCCATGAGCCTTTCCCGATAATAACGTTCAGAAAAATCACTTTTATCTTTCACCGGCTGCTGCTTCAGCCATTTTTCAATAACTGGGGCAGTCTGGTGCCAGTCATCCTGAGAATATCGAGCCTCGTTCAGTATGGTCTTAACGTCGCCCAACAAACCATATTGGTCGGCAAGTTCATGTTCAATCAGCCAGAGAATCTGTTCAACAGCTGTCAGGGAAGACTTTGGTACAGACGTAATGACAATATCCAGACATCGTCCAAGGGCCTCGGCAGTCATGCCGTCGTCATTGGAACCGCCAACCTGTTCATTGCCCAGCGTCCAAAGATCGCCCCCTAAATCGAGAACAACATCGGCATGCCCGGCTTGAAGCAGTTTGCGCAACTGTTTCTCCAGGTGCGAATAATCGGGCAAGCTGCCATAACCTTTCCAGTGATTGTACCAGGCCTCCTCGGCCGTCAGCTGACGGATCTCTTTCCGTAGAGCCTTACTCAGCTGCGTAACCTGCCCGCTTTCCAGTTGTTTCTTCTCACCAATTCTATCTATGATTTCAGGATATTCAGCAGCAAGATCCAACACCAGGCTCAACAATTGGTCACGAGACTGATCCTTCAGAAGTTTTTCAAGCTCGGCTTTTTTCTTCTTTGGCAGCCCATTCCCAAGCGACAATCGCCTTGGCGTAAAATCACCATCATCCTCGTACCAATCATCATCGCAATCAGTAAAAGCCTCCAGGAACAGATCGTCATCTTCTGCAAGCAGTGGAATTTTGGCATTTTTCCTTCTTAGCACTTTAGCTGCTTTCAAAAGTACTGCAACAGCATGTTTGCAAGGTCCGTCATCATAGGGACAGGTACAGTCACAAATAAAATCACCGTCTCCTTCAACACGAACCCAAGTTGCATATTCACGAGTCCCGGAAACCCTGGCCACCAGAGTCCCATCGGCAGTTCGAGACAATTGATCGACACAATCGACATAGTCTTTACCCCGCTCATAGATAATGTCGCCAGCCCAGTCACGCAGGTCTTCAATCGTCACGTCTTTCATCATGTCTCGAATCGATTCCATACCAAAAAGCCTCGCTTCCATTCTCAATACTTCAAATGCTCGATCAGAATACCCGAGTCAATACCAAGATCTACCACCCATTTTTAGGCTGGGCTCATGACAAAATATGTCACAACCCTACATCGGCGATCATCAAAATTTTGAAGAATGCCTGTTGCATTAGCCGAGAATATGGGAAACAGACTTGGTAGAAAAGTTTGCGGACTTGGATCATGGGGCTAATTTCCCCCGCCCCCCTTTAACAAAGGGGGATTGAGGGGGATTTGAACATTGCTGCCTCACAATAAATTCATTTGCCAGGGTATTGAAAAACGTTTTCAAGGCAGCAAGAAGAAGGCTGAATCATTTTTCCCGATACCTCTTTTTCTGCTACGAACCCGGTAGCGCCGTTCGCTGAAGCCTGAGATCCTTTAGCAATATTCTAAACACCGGAGCGGGCCGCCGGCAGCATCTGGTCGCGGGTGTGGCTGAAGCGGTCAACGTAAGCTTCTACAAACCGAACAGCAACCTGAAAGCTTTTCAGCTTACGATAGCCGCCATGCACTGGAATTAACGGTTCTTCTAAACTCATGGGTTTCCCCTCCCATTTGTAAGCCTGCAAATAGTAGCTAATGGCTAAAAAATTACCCATATAATATTGGCTAGTTATCTTGGTCTGCCCCCGACATCCATTATCCTTTCCCTAGAAGGGTGGTAATTGAAAATCAGAATTAATTTTAACCGAACCATCTTTAATATTGAAATATTCAAGAACTTCAGTCCAATCATCTGGCTTTAATTTCCCAATGGTTGAGCCTAATGGATAACCATAATCCTCAGGATGCCAGATGTTTTTGATTTTCACCTGTGGTCCTGGGATCATCTCACCTTCAGCGATTTTAAAAATATCATCAGCAACAGATTCACCAATAGGAAGGATTCCACGAGCTCGATCAACAAAGTTAAAAAAAGCGCTCACGTGTAATTTCGCTGGTCCGTGGCCCCAAGGGAATGTCCCGTAGATCGGATAATAGCGGTAAATAATATTATCCCCGATTTCAAAGATAGGTTTTGAGAAATAAAGTGCAACTTCAGGACGGCTCTTGTACAAATCATCAGAAAACGAAATAGACTTTAATGCTGTTAAAAAGCAAACCCGTTCGGAATCATTACTCACTAAATCAGTCACAAAACAACTGAACTCTTCAAAATTTTTGTAGTGTAAAAGAGGCTCATAAATCGGACCATCTTCCCCTTCAAGCCACACTTTCCTTATACCAAAGGATTCACTAATAAAATCGAGAAGATCCCCCGAGATGATGCTGTCCAATTTAGTCGCATCAATACTTGGACCTATTGCTGGGAATTTTTCTTTTAAGACGTTATAGATTTGTGTTCTTTTGATCCCGTGGGCTTCAAATAAAGCAATGATTCGATAGGAAATCTCAAGCCCTGTTGTCAGCTCACCATGCAGATAACGGTTGGGAATTTTCTTATATTTATTGGACACTGCACGGCCAAGCGATAATAAATCTTTCAAAATTGACCAGATTGTCGATACCTCGATCAAAATTCCCTCCTCACTCCAGACCTAAACCATCCACCCCTCACACAGCACTTCCGCCTGTTTCAGCACCAACTCTACAGCATCCTCCTGCTTGTCCGGTGGATACTTGAAACGTCTTAAGGTTCGTCGCACCAGGTTGCGTAATTTGGCCCGTACACTCTCGCGCACTTGCCAATCAACCGAGGTGCTATTCCTCAGCTTTTCGGTAATCTCCACCGCAATCTTCTTGAGTATCTCATCACCCAATTCCCGCACGGCGCTTTCGTTGTTGGCCAAAGCATCGTAAAAGGCGACTTCATCGGCATTCAGCCCCAGCTCCTCATCACGCTTTAGCGCCTGCTGAAAATCCTTGGCCATCTGGATCAGTTCTTCGATCACCTGGGCGGTCTCGATAGCGCGGGCATGGTAGCGGTTAAGGGTCGCCAGCAGGCGTTCACTGAACTTCTGCTCCATGACCACGTTATTGCGGGTGCGCGCCCTGATGGTGTCGCGCAGAAGTTTTTCAAGCAGCTCCAGCGCCAAGTTGCGGCTCTTCATGTTGCGCACGTCTTCGAGAAACTCGTCGGAGAGCAGCGCAATATTCGGCTTGTCGAGCCCGGCCAGAGCAAAGACGTCAGCTACCCCTTCGGCGATTACAGCATTGTCGAGGATCTGTTTAAGAGCGCTGTTCTTCTGCTCCTCAGTCAACTTGCTGTCAACCGTGGTGTGTTTGACGATTGCTGCACGGATCGCAGAGAAGAAGGCGATCTCCTTGCGCAGCGGTTCGGCTTCATCGAGAGTACCGCACAGGGAAAAGGCGCGGGTGATGGCTGCCATGGCGTCGAGGAAGCGCTTCTTGCCGTCCTTGACGCCGAGGATATGATTGGCAGCAAGGATCAGGATCTGGTGGGCGTGGGTGACATAGTCGCTGTAATCGAAACCGTGGAACAGGCCGCGCACCACGTCGAGCTTCTCCTGCAGCACGGCAAAAGCCTCTTCCGCCTGCAAGGTCGGCGTCCCCTTCCCTTGCGCGTTAACGTAAACCTTAAGCGCCTGCTTCAATTCGTTGGCGATCCCGATATAATCGACCACCAGCCCGCCCGGTTTGTCCTTAAACACGCGGTTGACGCGGGCGATGGCCTGCATCAGGTTGTGGCCGCGCATTGGCTTGTCGACGTACATGGTGTGACAGCTTGGACAATCGAAGCCGGTCAGCCACATGTCGCGCACGATCACCAACTTGAGCTCGTCCTTGGCGTCTTTGAACCGTTTCTCCAACCGCTTCTTGGTCTGCTTGTTGTAGATGTGAGGCTGCAGCAACGGCCGGTCGGCGGCCGAGCCGGTCATGACGATCTTGATTGTCCCCTTCTCCGAGTCGGCATTGTGCCAATCAGGCCGGATCTTGACGATCTCGTTATAGAGATGTACGCAGATCTCACGGCTCATGCAGACGATCATCCCCTTGCCGTCCACCACCGCCGTACGTGCCTCGAAATGCCGCACCAGGTCCTCGGCCACCTCCTTGAGGCGCGGCTCGGCACCAACCAGCTTCTCCAGCGCCGCCCATTTGGTCCTTGTGCGCTCGCGAAGGGTCGCATCCTCTTCGTCCTCGATGACCTCTTCAACTTGGTCGTTAAGGTCTTCGATAGCGGCGCGGTTAATGTCGAGTTTAGCCAGGCGCGACTCATAGTAAATCGGCACCGTCGCCCCGTCGTCGACGGCATCCTGGATGTCGTAAATGCTGACGTAGTCGCCAAAGACGGCGCGGGTGTCTCTATCTTCTTGGGAGATCGGCGTGCCCGTGAAGCCAATAAACGAGGCGTTGGGGATGGCGTCACGCATGTGTTTAGCGAAGCCGTAAATGTAGGCGCCGGTCTTGGTGTCGAGCCGAGCCGTAAAACCGTACTGGCTGCGGTGCGCCTCATCGCTGATAACAACAATATTACTACGGACACTCAAGGCCGGGTGAGCCTTCTCACCATTAACCAGCGAGAACTTCTGCACAGTGGTAAAAATGATGCCGCCAGATTGTCGCGCAGCCAAAAGTTCACGCAGCTCCTCGCGGCTGTCGGCCTGAACCGGGGTCTGGCGCAATAGTTCATGAGCACTGGAGAAAGTAGCAAAGAGTTGACCGTCCAGGTCGTTGCGATCGGTAACAACGACAATGGTCGGGTTGCTCATCTCCGGCTGCTGCAGCAGCTTGCCAGCGTAGCAGCACATGGTGATGCTTTTTCCTGAACCTTGCGTATGCCACACCACGCCGGCCTTGCGCGACCCAGGCTGCACCTCTTTCCCATAAGTGGCCCGCTGGTCTGATATTTCGAGTGCCTGCGTCGGTGCCGAGGCGATCAGCGTCACCCTCACCGCCTCGCGCACGGCGTGGAACTGGTGATAGCCGGCGATCTTCTTAATGATGTTGCCGTCGTCCTGCTCATAGAGAATGAAATAGCGCAGATAGTCGAGCAGCAGCTCGCGATCGAAGAAGCCCTTGACCACCTTCTCCAGCTCGTATTCGAGTAGCGGCTTGTCGTCCTCGTTGCGCAGGGTGCGCCAGGGGAGAAAACGCTCCTTGTTGGCAGTCAGAGAGCCAATGCGGGCGGTCAGGCCATCAGAGACCACCAACGCCTCGTTGCAGACGAAGAGGTCGGGGATCTCGTCCTTGTAAGTCTGCAGCTGGTCGTAAGCCTTCCAAACGTCGGCGTTGATATCGACGGGGTTTTTCAGTTCGATCACAGCAATCGGCAAACCATTGATAAAGACGACGATGTCGGGGCGGCGCAATTGTTTAGTCCCGGCCACGGTAAACTGATTGACCACCAGAAACTCATTGCGTTCGACATTGTGGAAGTCGATGAGAAATACCTGATCGGTCCGGATTTCATCACCATCGCGGAATTCGACCGGCACCCCTTCGAGGAGCAGCTTGTGGAAGGTACGGTTGTTGTGGATCAGCACCGGGGATTGAGGTTTTAAGATGACCTGAATGGCTTCTTCCAAAGCAGAGAAAGGGATATGCGGATTGATCTTTTGCAGGGCGGTCAAAAGCCGATGGGTCAGAACAACCTGTTGATAATCGCTGCGTTCCGGAGTGTCCCCGTCAAAGGCGATGTCGGGGCCGTAGGCGTAGGTGTAGCCGCCAGTACGGAACCAGTCGAGACAAAGCTGTTCAAGCTGACCTTCAGTAATCGCCATCAAAATCCCCGTTTCCGGCTGCGTACTCGGTATAAGCGTTCGCTAAAACCACCCTTGCTTTCAAATTCCTCTGCAAGCCGCGCCACCTGGCGGTCAAGCAGGGAACAAGCCACAGCCAGCAAGACTAAAGCTGCATTAGCGGCAAGCTCTGGGTAGACTCTGGTGGACAATATGGACTTGATAGAATCAGGAGAAGATGTTTTCCCAAGGACATCATGTCCACTGCGTCCACTTGGTCCACCCATGTTGCCCCGTCTGCTGACCTCAACTACCCAACGCGCCACCTCATCAGCGTTCTGAAAACGCCGGTCCACCAGTTCCTGCCGCAATGGATGCTCACGCGGCCACTGTACCAGACGTCGCTGACGCAAGAAGTCCTCATAGTCAAGTTTCAGCTCTTCAAGACTCGCCCGCGCGACTTGCGTCAGTTTAAGTTCGGTCTTCTTCGAAGTTGCCGAAGCCTGCGAGCCTTCGGCAATATTCTGCACGCCGGAACGAGCGGCCTGAACCATCTGGTCACGGGTGCGGCTGAAACGGTCAATATAAGCATCAACAAAACGGACTGTAATATCGTAGGCCAGCTGCGCTACCTGAAAGCTCTTCAGTTTCCGGTAGCCGCCATGTGCCGGGATCAACGGTTCATCTGAAATCATGGGTTCCCCCTCCCATTTATCTGGCGACAAACAAAGCCACCACGCTTTTCAAAAATAATTTACGCCAACCAGTTCAAGATAAAGAGTCAGCCTCGCAAATGTTTCCAGCCTCCTGCTCCTGCAATTTTTTTAAGGTCACCCCCTGTCGGTTTTTCCAGACAGTACGCCCATTCACACTACCACCTAGAATGACATCTGCTGCAGTCGATGGAGAGCTAAAGACATAATTTTCATCAAACAAATAACCATCACCATCAATCTTCAAGATGCCTTTCTTGATGAGTTCATGACGCAACTCATAAGCCCCAGGTACATATTGCTGCATTGAGGACACAACGTCTTTAACCGCATGCGAACCTGCCTTAACAACAAATCCTTGAGTCGCTTCATATGCCGTAGCGACAACGCCCTTTCTTTTACAAAACAGCAGCGAATCTGGTTTAACTGCGGTTACCGCGGATGCTTGCTCAAAAGCATGAATACCCAAAACCGGCAGCATCCCCAGCATGTTATCAAGGAACACCTGCATATCGGCGCGATCGGCTTCGGACAGAGTTGGCTCAGTCGGTTGATTGACATTATCAAGGGTCATGCGCCGTGCAGCCTTGGCCAAGCGGATTAGCTGCGCTTCCAAAAACTGAACATGGGCCTTATTGAGCTGCCCCGCCCCGGCGGCAAAAAAGACGGCACGGGTCCAGAAATCCTTATTGCTATAATGGGATTCCAACCGGGCAAGCACAGGGTCTCCTTCGCCGATATAGAGCTTTTCCTCTTCGCCATCTTCACGCGGGCCAAGCAGAAGATAAACGCCGGTCTGTTGAAATTCTTTACGCTTTTTGATGGACGGTAATAAGGCTCGTGGGAAAACCACCGCCTTACCGATCCAATTGGAACGTTCGACCAGTCGCAGGCCGGCGGGGTCTCCGTCGGCGACGAAGATGCGTAGGGAGAATGGGGTTGTGGTGGTCATCTTATTGCCTCCAATGTGGCAAATACCTCCAAGATGAATTCAAAATTCATTTATATAGTTGCCAAATGCCATCGACGACCGACTGTTTGTTCCAACCAACCTTTAAAGCCGCAGCATTCCCAACGACACTTGAACTCCTTTTTTGTCCCCACGGATTAACAGCTAAAATTGGCTTTTTGTATGCGGTAGTTCCATCAATCTCTTTCTGAATCCAATAACTGTAATTTGCGTACATTCCCGTTGGGATGACTACGACATGACTTCTGACTATCTGATTGTAAATTGCATCTCTAAGTTGCTTATCATTTCTAGCATTGTGAATCGGGTTATTTTTCGGTACTGAAAAATCTCTAAAATCAAGTGAAGCCTGCCCCACTCTCCACTTTTCACCGAATATCCATCCTGCCAAGGTCTCGTAATGACCTGAATGCGCCCATGCATGGCTAATAAATACGTGGATTTGCCGTGTGCTCATAAGCCCTCTAGAACCGAAATATATTTAAAGTAATTTTTCTAGCGTGGATATCTGCTCTTCAGTTGATGCCCTCTCCCAATCAGCCTCAACCAGGGTCAAAGCCATTGCTTTTGACTGCTCGAAATTATCCGTTTCACCCAAGCCAAAATATGCCTCTTCGAGTGTTGCAACCACCCAGTATTTATCACCCCTCTCATCGAAACCATCCCCCATTAATTTTTGACAAATTTCGATAACTTGCTGCCGAATACGCTTGGCCTGAACGCTATCAGCGATGGCATCTTCGCCCTCGCTAATCTTGGCTCGGACATTCAACAAGAAAGCAAGGTTGATACCGTTATAGTAGTCGCTCTTTACCCGGAACCCCTTCTCGTAAAACTTGATCGACTCAGACAAATGACTCAACTCGCCTGTTTCATCCCACAAACGTTTATACACAGCACCAGTCAAGCCAAGCGTCTCTGTGTCTGTTGTTTCTTCTGGCTTGAGCTCTTCGAGCAGAACAAGCGCCTTATTTAAGGATTCGACATGTGATGGATGCTTGGATTTATAAGTAGCCAACACCAGTTGTTGAAGAACATAGTCGCTATCGTCATCAATTTCACGAGCCAGCTCAAAAAGGGTAATCGCCCCCATAAAATCACCGGCATCCAAAGCAGTTTTTGCTCGCCCAATTATCGTACTCAAAGTTTCTTTTTCCGAAGCAGCAGGGACCACCCCAGGAGCACTATATTTTGGTGGGTCAAGATCTTTCAGGTACGTATAAACAGGGCTATCCACTTTTGGCGAATCGATTATTGCGGAGATGGAATCCATCAATTCTTGCCTAAAGCGCATGGTCTCCGTGTATCCAATATCCTTGCCCAAATGTTCATAAGGTCTGATGACCGTGTGGTTCACATCAAAAGGCGGCTCAAGTTTGTTTTCAGAAATTGCTATCGTCGTGTATGGCCGCAACGCATGCCTTACTCCAAGCTCGTAAAATGAATTCGGGTTGTACGTGGAAAGATCCGCAATAACAACATCGGCACCAATAAGCCATTCATACATTGGCACATCGATAATTCCTGAATGTCGAACTTCATCTGCGCGGATACATGTAAAGCCCAATTCTTCGACAGCCGGCTTTATTACATTGTGATACGTTTTGTCGAGATCTAGTTCTCTCCCCGTTCGATAATCGACCTTGACGCCATATCCCATAATGACAAAGCAACTCTTTTTATTAGCCACAAGCCTCTCCTATTTTTTTACGCTTTATCGATTGCATTGGAAATAGATTCATAGGTAAAGGACATGGCCCATGATGCACCTATCCCCAATAGACCGGCTGGCGAAGTATTGGATGAGTCAATTTTTACCGCCACAATTTTCTTCTTCAACTCAACAGCCTTGGCGATCTCCCAAGCAACCCAACTACTCTTATGTGTTGTTTTGCCGACAATGCACAAGAAATATGTTGATTGTCCAATACGACTTGAGATCACCCGCTTTATCGCAGCCGCGTTCGTACTATTGACTGAGACATCAACCGAGTGGTCGTACATGGAAAAGTCGAATTTCTTATTCGCATCCCACGCAAGTAACAAGTTTTTATAGCTTTTATCATTGTCGTAATCGTAACTTACAAAAACTTTTTTCTTTGCCATTTTTCCCTCCGATACGGTGAATTCAGATTGCTTGAGTCATTTTCCCATTAATAAAATTTGAAGCTATCTCTCCAGACAGAAGCATTGGAAGCAAAGTATCGCGAAGAGTGGCTAGATTCTGCATTTCAATTGCTCCTGTAAGGATTTTTTTCAAGAGGCTACTACACACTTCATTGAACTCAGCTGTTAACTCTTTTTTAGGGATCAAAAAATTCAGCGTATTGACATCTCCTTGATTGATTCCAGGAATAGCAGCCTTTGCACCTCGGTGGCGCAAATCGGCCAAGACTCGCTCGTACCCAAGCTGAAAATAAAGGAATGGTTGCCCGAGTCGGCTTGACCTCATGCGAAAGACGTGTTCGTTTATAGCGAACTTAGTAAAAGGAAATCCCTCGCCAAAGAGTGAAACTCGGGGCTTGAAATCGCCCGGTTTTCCACCATCCTTGTACAGCAGTACGTCGTAGTCTTCGACAAGACCTGACTTCATCTTTTCGAAAAAATCGGTAGGTATAAATTTCGTCTTCGAGTAGTCGAAATTCCCGACGCCGTTGATACTTTCTGCCCCTACGCTGGGGATTCCCTCTCTAAATGCGCTTACTCCGCCCTTGGGACGCCTGCCCGTTGCGAGCACATCCAAGTAGTCCCCGAGAGGTGACACCTCCCACCCCGCCGGAATCAACCCCAACTCCGATTCCACCAGCTCATCGGGAAACAGGGCAGCGGTGGCGGCGAGTTGTTGGTATTGCTCGGGGGGGAGTTGGTCGAGTTCGGACTCAAGTTTGCCGCTGATGGCGCACATGGCGGCGCGCTCAGGGTCTCGGCCTGCAGCTTTGCCTTCGATCTTGGCTTTGACCGGCTCGAAATCAACAAACCAGCTTTTGAAGATGGTCTGGGCGATCTGTTCGAGGGTTTGGTTGATTTGGCGGTTGAGTTCGATTTTGTCGTCCAAGGTTTTTATAACGTGGACAATTCTCTTTTGTTCTTCAATTTCCGGTACAGGTATCAGCAAGCTTTCTATTCTGTCTGTTGGCAGAACACCTGTGCCATGCCCCGCCTCTCCGACCATCCCTAAAATCTCACTTGTCCGAGACTTTATTGCATACGCTAGATATAGAGGTAGTATTCCTTCGCAAGCAACCAATGCTTTCAAATCTTGATTGAAGGTAACGGTACGGGTGGTTATTCCTACTCGGAACTCTTTTTTCAGACTCATTCCACGAACGATAAACAGAATTGTTTCAGCAGGCATCAATCGGGTTCCACTCTGAGCACCCAGTTCTGAAACCTTGTCCTCCGAATCTTGTATAAAAAATTCTTTAAGACTCTTTGCGCTAATCCACGGTATCGACCCATCCCAAAAATCGGGATTTGATCTACTTGGAGTGCCACCAGAATACCAAGTGGCGCAATCCTTTAACGTTTTTAGCGGCCACTCAGCACTCATACCCAAGCCCCGCCAAATTCCGTTTAATCTGCCCTTCCAACTCGCTACTGCGCGCAAACTGCTCCTGCAGCTGTGCCGCCAACCGCGCCATCTTCTCGGTAAAAGGTTCGCCATCATCCTCTTCATCGGCCGCACCCACATAGCGCCCCGGCGTCAGCACGAAATCGTGCTTTTTGATCTCCTCCAGCGTCGCCGAACAGCAGAATCCGGAGATGTTGGCATAAATCCCCCCCTGCCCCCCTTTTTCAAAGGGGGGAGTATGAATATCCTGTTCTTCACCTCCCCCTTTAACAAAGGGGGATTGAGGGGGATTCGGGCTTTTCTGCCAGGCATGAAAAGTATCCGCCACCTTTTGAATATCCTCCGGCTTGAAGTCGCGTAGAACTCGGTCCTTCATGTAGCCGAGGTTGCGGGCGTCGATGAAGAGCACCTTGCCGGAACGGTCGACCAGCGCTCCGCGCGCCTGCTTGTTGCGGGTGAGAAACCAGATGCAGGCGGGAATCTGAGTGTTGGTGAAGAGCTGCCCCGGCAGGGCGACCATGCACTCGACCAGATCGTTCTCCACCAGCGCCCGGCGGATATCCCCTTCCGTGTTGGTGTTGGAACTCATGGAACCGTTGGCGAGCAGCAGGCCCATGGAACCACCCGGCGCCAAGTGGTAGAGCATGTGCTGCAGCCAGGCAAAGTTGGCGTTGCCGGAAGGCGGCTTGCCGTAGTGCCAGCGCGGGTCGTCGTCTTTGACGCCGGTATCCCACTCCTTCATGTTGAAGGGAGGGTTGGCCATGACAAAATCGGCACGCAGGTCGGGGTGCTGATCGTTGGTGAAGGTGTTAGCCGGCTCCTTGCCGAAGTTGAAATCGAGGCCGCGGATGACCATGTTCATCGCCGCCAGCTGCCAGGTGGTGTGGTTGTACTCCTGACCGTAGATGGAGACATTGCCGAGCTTGCCGCCGTGCTCCTTGATGAACTGCTCGCTCTGCACAAAGAAGCCGCCCGAACCCATGGCCGGGTCGTAGACCCGCCCGGAGAATGGCTGCAGCATCTCAACAATGAGGGTGACGATCGACTTGGGGGTGTAGAACTGGCCACCCTTCTTCCCTTCGGCCAAGGCGAATTGGCCAAGGAAGTATTCGTAGACATGACCGAGGATATCCTTGGCCTGCAAGGAGGCGTGCTTAAAAGGGATGGTCGCGATGAGGTCGATCAGCTCGCCGAGTTTGGCCTGGTCGATCTGCAGGCGGCCGTACTGCTTGTTAAGCACCCCTTTGAGCTTGGGGTTGTCCTTCTCAATCGCCTCCAGGGCATCGTCGATCAGCCGGCCGACACTGCGCATCTCATAGATATCGGTCTTGCCGTTCTTGATCTCGATCTTTGTGCCAGGCGGGAGCTTAGCATTGTTCTGCAGGTTCTCCCACCGCCCCAATGCCGGCACCCAGAAGACGTTCTTCTCGGTGTAGTAATCGCGAATTTCCAGTTCGGCGGCGATCTCAGCCTGATACTCTTCAGCCGAATCAAAATCAGCTGGGTCCAGGTAATAATCGTGCGTTGAGTCTTTAAACTGTGCAATCAGCTCCTGACGGCGCAAATCAAAAGCATCGGACACATATTTAATAAAAAGCAACCCGAGAACCGCATGCTTGTACTGCGCGGCATCCAGCGTCGAACGCAACTTGTCGGCGGCAGTCCAAAGCTTTTTTTCAAGGGATTGCAAAAATTCCTGCTCAGACATTGATATCCTCCAGATAGTTCAAACCTGTCCGATCAAAAGGGAACCGGACATGGTGGTGCAAAGTCTGAACATTAAATACATTGGACATTGAAAAATCAAGAAATGCCCCCCTTTTAGAAAAAACAAAACCGCCTATGGCGTGTATTACATCATCCATGGCGGCCCTTTTCATTTTGGCAGGATAGACGGTTTTGAAAACCGGCCTTTATCCAATTTGTATTAGCGGAATCATATTATAGGAAAGTGATTTTTAATGCCAGCTTAATTTCCCCGCAACCTGAGAGTCATTAATCCGGCGCTGTAGCGGTGCAGTTGATAAGGAGGGGACACTCAATCGTCCTTGTTTTCTTTCTGTTCCTGCATCTTCCGTTTATACCAATCGGTATCCCCGTAGAGCGTTTCCTGGCATTCGGCGCAAATGCCATGGCTGAAATGAGCGTCTGTATGGTTTTCAATATAGGCCTCAATCTGGTTCCAGTAGCCTTGGTCATCACGGATTTTTTTGCACGAAGCGCAGATGGGGAGCAGTCCGCTGAGGGTTTTGACATCGGATAAAGCCTGCTCCAGCTGGGTGTTGGTAGCCTTCAAAGCATCACGCTGCTGACGAACTTCATTGATCAGGACCTCGGTTCGTTCCCGGTAGTTCAGAATCGCAACACAAGAAACGGTGCAGAACAAAGCAGTATTGATAATATAAGGGATCCAATGGGAATAGCTGGTCAGGAGCAGGTCGGCATCATATTGAAAAACAATGGTTTTGGAGCAGAACAGAATGGCAATGACCGTATAGATTGCCATTAAGCCCAAAATATAAAAATAGGTGGAGCGACGGGAATAGCAAATGGAAAAAATGACTGCCGCAGCCGGGATGATGGTTGTGGTAGCGGCCAAAATACCGAGGGAAAAGACACCGGCCAACCCTCCCACGGTATAAAGAGTCAAGATGAATATGGCTTTTTGTCGAACCCCAAACCGACGCCGGTAAATGGTGAGAAGAATCAGCAGGACAATGCAGAGAAAGTGGATAAGATCCCGAAAGTGCCAGCCGATGTAAAGGGCTCTGATTTGACCGGCAACATAGGAGATCAGGACAAAGTTGGAGAGGAGAATGACATGATTGAGCAGTTCGTCCTTGATGTGGCTCTTGCCTTCTGCATTGTTGGCAGCCATACGCTCTCCGAATTAATATTACCAATCTATTTCAAAGAAACTATCGTTTTTACCGATTGAAAAATCAACTTAAACCACTGTTTTACAGATAGCAACAGTTTTAATGGCTTTCTCGTAACCTCAAATAAAATCAGCCCCGTCCGGAAGGCGGGGCTGATAAATGAACGCCAAAGTGGAAAATCAGTTGGAACTTCGGTGAATCAGCTCCAATGCACCATGGAGGTCATTGACTCCGATCTGCCCCGGTGCTGAAGCTTTCTTGGCGGCCCCAAAGGTCAGGCAGGAACCGAAAATCTCGCATGCCAGGCGGCTGATAACGCCCTGCCCGCCCATGGACATGGTGATGATGGGCCGGTCGGCATATTGCTCTTTCATGATCGTGGTCGCTTCCAGCAGGGTCAGGACATCCTGGGCAGATTTGGGCATAACCGCAATCTTGGGAATATCAGCGCCCAGATCCTGCATCTTGCGCAGCCGGTAAATGATATCGTCTTTGGCCGGGGTTTTATCAAAGTCATGATTGGAGCCAACCACCTTGACGCCATTGGCGTGAGCCGCGCTTATGACGCCGGTAACGGTCTCAGCGCCGATGAAGACTTCGACATCAATGAGATCGACCAGGCCGCTCGCCGCAATGGCGCTGTTGATCCGCAAATAGTCTTCCGGCGTGATCGCGCATGCACCGCCCTCATTGGCAGTCCTGATGGTAAACAACAGCGGGATGCCGGCCAGGGCTGGCACCAGCTCGGTTAAAACGTCTATCACCTTGTCCGGGTCGGTAATCCCTTCAAACCAGTCCGCACGCCATTCGACCACATCCACCGGGATGTCCTTGAAGCTCTTGGCTTCCTCGACAATGGCGACCTTGGTTTCGGCAACGATGGGGACACAAATTTTAGGGACACCCTCCCCAAGGACAATCCCTTTCACTTGAACTGTATTCATTGTCACTCTCCTTTGTTCAAATTGACCGGCTGTTGAATCCTGGACTGAGCCTTTCAACAACCGCTATATGCTGAGAATAGATACAAAACATGACTCTAGTGTCCTGTCTGGAAACCGCCCTTTTCCGCAATCTCGGCGGCAATCTACGCATTTGGATTATGCGGCGTAAAGCACTACCCCTCCGCACAAATGATTGATTTCCTTGACCTTGCGAAAAATTCCTGGTTTCCAGATCAGAAACATTTCGGTACCCCACCGGAGTTTCCGGATGGAAACGAGCGAGTTGATAAGGTCTTTTTTTGCGGACATGACTATAGCACATCAGCTCAGATTCAAAATGACAGAATCTCAACGGATCAGGTCAGAAGAAAGGTGTTCAGGCAGCGTGCTGCGTTCCCCGACAATATCTTCACTTTTTAAAAGGAGTCTTTAAGGGCAATAAAAATGGAACCTGCTGCCGGTATTCAGCGAATTCCCCCTTGAATCGTCTGGTCAGGTAGCGTTCTTCTTTACGCAAAAACAAAATCTGCCAGATATAGAAGATTGGCAAGCTGATCAACAACGAGGCAGGGAAACGGCTCAGCAAAACAGCGCCAAGACCGGCAAGGTCATAACCGAAGAACATGGGGTGGCGGCAGAGCGCATACACACCTTGCCGAACCAGAATCAGCGGAGGCCGGCGAGGGTTGGGGGTACCCTGGCCAATCCGGCTGAAATCGCGCGTGGCAGCAGCGATAAAGACCCCTCCGAGTGCCATCAGTAACAACCCGGCTACAGGCAACAGAACCGCACCCGGCAACAACCGCCAGTGCAACAACTGGTCGAGCAGCCAGCCGGAGCCGAGGACCAGAGCGGGAATAACCAGCCAGTAGAGGCAGGCATCACGGATCTGATAACGGAGAATGTCTTTGCGCCATAAACTCATATGTTCAGCCTTGTTCTGTATTCAAATATAACCTGAAAAAACAGAAATAATCAGTATTCAGTGATGCTGTAAAATATTTTTTTAACAAAGAAAGCCTTTGGACGAGTGTCCCGTTCGGTTAGTTATTTGTATTAATTTTGAGACATTTTTGCTGCTGTCAAGGCGTGCCGCCGCAGGCCTAGCTTAGACTAAGCCGAGAAGGCAGAACGTAGACAGCGGCAAAAATGGTCGGAATTGGGATAGAGAACTAACCGAACGTGACACTAGTTCACTCTGACCCAATTTCAGAAGTTTCCTAGTGCAACAGTAAAAAAAAGAGTTGCATCACTTCATGAGTTCTGTTTAAACTGCCAAATAATTATTTCCATATATCAAAATTTTGATATCGATAATACTTAACCACCTGTGAAGGTGGGGCGGAAAGCCCACAGGGTCTTACTGAGACAGCCGGGTTGCCGAATATCTTTTCACCAAGATAACTGGCAACCCGGCTTTTTTTACAATCTGCCACATGAGAATTGCGGCGTGGTGCCGTGACCAGCCCGGGGACATCTTTTCTGCAAACAGGCAGCACAGTCTGCCCTGTTGTAGTGCAGATTTGTTCCGGGGGAAATTAAATGAAAAGGAGATCAACAAATGAAAAGAGTTGGAAAAATCGTTGTATTACTTTGTTTTTTACTGGTTGGTGGAGTTCTCAGTGCGAGTGCCTCATCACACGACCGAGACCATGATGGGCACAACCGAAGCTACGATTGGCGCGATCGAGACCACGATGGTTTTGACAGACGCGTTGATTGCAACGACAGGAATGCACAGATCTTCCCGGGAGCTCCAGAAATCTGCGGCGACAATATTGATCAGAACTGTGATGGAGTACCTGATGATGGCTGTACAGTCACATCGCCGCCGCCAACGGAACCGACAGATCCGACCGAGCCTCCTATTCCCACTGACCCCACTGTCCCCACCGATCCAGTAACCCCACCGACAACCGGACATGCTGGTCTGACCTATAGTGGCCCCGAACTCTGTCTCAACTGTCATGACGTTGAAGCGACTGAAATGTTTAACTCCCTGCACTACCAATGGCAGGGCGACACCCCCTACATGACCTTCGGTCCGGAAAAACAGGGAAAAATTGCCGGTGCGGTCAATTCCTATTGTGGCAATATCAGCGGCAACTGGGGCGGCTGTTCCGCATGCCATACCGGGCGCGGACTGGTTCCCGAAACCGTGCAGGCCCCTGAGCAACTGGCTAACATCGACTGCCTGCTTTGTCACCAGAAAGAGTATCGCCGAGTCAAGGTCAACGGCGTCATGGTCCCGGATACTGCCAATATGAGCATCAGCATGGACGAGGCGGTGCAGACCGTCCACCTGCCACAGCGGGAGAACTGCCTGAATTGTCACGCCAAGGCTGGCGGCGGTGATGCTCTCAAGCGTGGCGACCTGGCCCTGGCTTCCGCCAACACCACGGATCGCACCTATGATGTCCATATGGCCACAACGGGGGCAAACCTCAGCTGTCAGGCGTGCCACACAGTTGAAAACCATCGGATCGCCGGGCGCGGTTCCGACCTGCGCGCCACCGACCTGGATGTCCCGGTGACCTGTACCAACTGCCACCGTTCCACGCCGCACTCCAACTCGACCCTGAACCGGCATACGGCCAAGATCGCATGCCAGACCTGCCATATTCCGGTCTACGGTAAAAACGCCGCCGATACGGCCAGCACTGAGGCAACGGAAACCGAGCGCCATTGGCAACAGGGATCAGAACATACGACTCCGCCTCTTCACCCGGTAGTCGTCAAAGCGAACAATCTCAAACCTGTTTATCGCTTCTGGAATGGTCTGAGCGAAAACTACATGATCGGCGAAATTGCCGGTATCGATCCGGCCACCGGCGCTTACCCGACCTCGCGCCCGGACGGCACCATCAATGATGGTAAGCTCTATCCGTTCAAGTACAAAACTTCGGACTACCCCTTGCGCACGGCCAGCCAGGAGCTGATCCCTCTTGACACCAGTGTCTTTTTTGCCAGCGCCGACGCCGATGCCGCAGCGCGGGCCGGTCTGGTCAACATGGGCTACAGCGCAACCGATGCCTATGAGTGGGTCACCACCGACACCTTCCAGGCTCTGAATCACCAGGTCAGCCCCAAGAGCCAGGCCCTCAACTGCACCAACTGCCACCTGAAGACCACGCAACTGGATCTGCAGGGCGCGCTCGGCTATGCTCCGAAAAAACCGCAATCCAGCTGTTCCCTGGCCTGTCACAGCAGCTCCAAGGCGGCGGAATGGCGTTATGGTGATTGGGAAGAATACCAGGCCCACCATAACAAACACGTGAATGAAAAAGGCGCCACCTGCGCCGACTGCCATAGTTTCAGCAGGTAGCATACGGTAAAAAATCATTGAAAAAATTGCCGGTCACCTCGTCATAAGTGGGGTGGCCGGCAAGTCTTATCCAAAAAGGTCAGGACCGGCAGAGCACGGCCCGAATTGCTGGGTAGCTACTTGATAAAACGCACCTGTTTGGAGATCTCCTCCACAATCGGCATTTTTTTCTCATTGAACCTGGCTTTATTCATTTCGAACAGATTGTTCCCCTTGGTGTCGATGGAAATGATCAAGGGGCCGAAGTTCTTGACCCGGGACACCCAGAGGGCTTCGGGCATGCCCAGATCAAGCCACTCGACCCGTTCGATCTCTTCAACCTCAGTGGCGGCAAGGACCGCACAACCACCGGGGAACACGGCATGCACCGCCTTGTACTCCGCGCAGCCGGCAACGGTTTCCGGGCCCATCCCCCCTTTGCCGATGATCAGTTTGACACCGGTCTGGCGGATGAATTCTTTTTCATGCACTTCCATGCGCATGCTGGTGGTCGGACCGATGGAGATCATTTGCCAGCCCTCGCCATCCTTGGCGACGATCGGTCCGGCATGGAGGATCGCCATGCCGTCCAGTTCGACCGGCAGTTTCCGGCCCAGATCGATGAGTCGGCGGTGCCCCATATCCCGGCAGGTCACCAGGTAGCCGTCCAGGAAAACAATGTCGCCGGCACTCAGCTGTTCGATATCTTCATTCCGAATCGGTGTGCTCAGAATTTTCTTCACAGCGTCACCCCCTTATGCGACAGAATTTCATAGCTCAGGTCTTCCTTGATATGAATGGTCCCGCGCCGATGCGCCCAGCAACCAACGTTGATGGCCACGCTGATGGTGGACGGATGGCGGGCCGCGGTTTCGATATGCACCCCCATGACCGAATTTTTGCCGGAGAGCCCCTGCGGGCCCAGGCCGATCTCATTGAGCCCTTTTTCGATCAACAGCTCCATCTCCGCCCCGTGCGGGTCGGCATGCCGCGAACCGATGGGCCGGAACAGGGCTTTTTTGGAGAGGTTGGCGGCCACGTCGATGGACCCGCCGATACCGATCCCGACTAACAAAGGCGGACAGGCGTTCACCCCGTAGGAAGTCATGACATCGAACACGAACTGTGTCACCCCTTCATAGCCGGCCGCCGGCATCAGGGTCTTGCCCTGGCCGGGCAGGCTGCAGCCGCCGCCGGCCATATAGACCTCGATGGTGATATCGGCCTGGTTGGGCAGGATCTCCCAGTCGATCCAGGGAATGCGCTCCCCGGTATTGTTGCCGGTATTTTTTTCCTCAAAAATCTGCACCGCATTGTGGCGCAGGGGCGCAGTACGGGTGGCGGTGCGCACCGCTTCATCGAGCACCGGCCGAACCTCGGAGAGCAGCGGAAAGTCGGCTCCGGCCTTGATGAAAAACTGAATCACCCCGGTATCCTGACAGCTTGGCCGATTCAGCTCTTCGGCCTTGGCCAGGTTCTCGAACATAGAATCGTATACCACCTTGGCCAGGGGGCTGTCTTCTTCCTCACGCAACTGGCGCAATTTGGCAAGGATATCATCGGGCAAATGCTTGCCGACATAGTCGGTAAACTTCGCCATAATATCAGTCATGGCCGCAACGGCCTGTTCATGCTGCATGTTATGACTCCTTCCGGATCGAGTTGAGGATGTGCCGATTCGTCTTTTTCATTCCCGAAGTTTGCAAGTGCCGGTTAGATCAGTTGCTGCATCTCCCGGTAAAGATCCGCCTTCCCTTCAAAACCGATACCCGGCAGATCGGGCATGAGGATATGGCCGTCCACCACGGCAACGCCGTCGGGGAACCCGCCATAGGGCTGGAATAGATCGGGATAGGATTCGTTGCCGCCCAGCCCCAACCCGGCGGCAATATTGAGTGACATCTGGTGCCCGCCGTGAGGGATACAACGCTGCGCCGACCAGCCGTACTCCTTAAGCATTTCCAGGGTACGCAAATATTCGACCAACCCGTAGCTGAGGGCACAGTCGAACTGCAGCCAGTCGCGATCGGGTCGCATTCCACCATAACGAATCAGGTTGCGGGCATCCTGCATGGAAAAGAGGTTTTCCCCGGTGGCCATGCTGGCGGAATAATGATTGGCCAGCTGAGCCTGCAGCTCATAATCCAGAGGATCGCCGGGTTCTTCGTACCAGAACAGGTCATAGGCCGCCAGTGCTTTGGCATAGGTGATGGCGGTGGGCAGGTCGAAGCGGCCGTTGGCATCAACCGCCAGGCGCTGTCCCGGTCCCAGAATCTTGAGGACCGCTTCGATGCGGGCCAGGTCTTCGGCCAAGGGTGCCCCGCCGATCTTCATTTTGACCACCGTGTAACCACGATCGAGATAGCTCTGCATTTCGTCCTGCAGGGCGCGGTGATCCTTACCCGGATAATAATAGCCGCCGGCCGCATAGACAAAGACCTTACGCTGCGGCTGGCCGTCACCATAACGCTCGGCGAGGAGTTGAAAGAGCGGTTTTTCCTCGATCTTGGCTACGGCATCCCAAACCGCCATGTCGATGGTGCCGACCGCCACGGAACGTTCACCGTGCCCGCCTGGTTTTTCATTGTTCATCAGACAGGTCCAGATCCGCTGCGGATCAAGGTTGTCCCGGTTCGGATCGAGCAGGGTTGCGGGGTCCGCGTCCAGCAAGCGTGACCGAAAACGTTCACGGATCAGGCTGCCCTGGCCGTAGCGCCCGTTGGAATTGAAACCGAAGCCGACCACCGGCTTGCCGTTGCAAATCACATCGGTGACCACGGCCACCAGACTCAGGGTCATTTTACTGAAATCGATATAGGCATTGCGGATCGGTGATGCAATCGGCTTGGTGACCTCTTTCAGTTCGACAATTTTCATCAGACAAAACCTTTCCTTCCCTTGCCGGGTCCAAAAAACGATCTATCAGTTGAGCGGCCTGTTGAAAAATACAGCCTGCCGAACCCATGCATAGGCAATCCAAATCAATGCTGTCTTTTTAAATTCATTGATTGGGTAGCAGCAGGCGGGTCATGATCGTTGATTCCGACACATCGATCCGCCAGGAGGCCCTGTCACCCGCTCTGCCCCCTCCCTTGCCGCAGCCCGGGCAAGTATTTGAAAAATCGCTCGTTTCCAATCTGAAAATTTAGCCGTTGCCCTTCGGAGTTTCTGGATGGCAACCAATTAGCCTCGGGCAGCTCCGGCCAGCGCCTTGATCCGCTCACAAACCGCGTCGGTTACTTGGCGGGTATTGGCTTTACCGCCGATATCAGCAGTAGTGATTCCGGCCGCCAGCGTATCAGTCAAGGCCTGCATCACCAACTCGCCCCCCTCGGCATAGCCGAGATGATCGAGCATCATCGCCCCGCACCAGATCTGCCCCATGGGGTTGGCAATCCCCTTGCCGGCGATATCCGGGGCCGAGCCGTGCACCGGTTCGAACATGGAGGGGTATTCTTTTTGCGGATTGATATTGGCCGATGGCGCCACGCCGATACTGCCGGCGATGGCCGGGCCGAGGTCGGTCAGGATATCCCCGAACAGATTGCTCCCCACCACCACGTCAAAATCCTGTGGATGAGTGACAAAGCGAGCGCAAAGGGCATCGATATGAAATTGATTCGTGGTGATCTCCGGGTATTCCAGGCTGACTTCTTTAAAGACCTCATCCCAAAACGGCATGGTAAAGTTGATGCCGTTGGACTTGGTTGCCGAGGTGACCTTTTCCCGCCCACTGGTTTTCGCCAGTTCAAAAGCATACCTGATGACCCGCTCCACCCCGAAACGGGTAAAGACGGTATTCTGGACCACCACTTCCTGGGCCGTTCCCGGATAGAGCCGCCCGCCCATGTTGGAGTATTCCCCTTCGTTGTTCTCGCGCACCACCAGGAAATCGATATCCTCCGGCTTCTTATCAGCCAGCGGCGTGCGCACCCCGGGCAGCAGTTTGACCGGGCGCAGGTTGATGTACTGCTGGAAGGTTCGGCGGATCGGCAGCAGCAGCCCCCACAGGGAGACATGGTCGGGAACGCCGGGGAAGCCCACCGCGCCAAGATATATGGAAGCACAGGAGCGCAGGGTATCCAGCCCGTTTTCCGGCATCATCCGGCCGTGTTTCAGGTAGTATTCGCAGCTCCAGTCGAGATCGAGATATTCCAGGCGCAACCCGCCGTGGACCTCACAAAGCGTATCCAGCACTTCGCGGCCGGCGGCCACTGTTTCCTTGCCGATTCCGTCACCGGGGATTGCGGCGATCTGAAAAACATTCATGTCCAAACCCTTTCCCTGAAGAGAGTTCAAGCAACTGTCAACCGGTCTCGCCTCAACCGAAAATCCGCCCCGGAGGCAAAGGAACCTTCAACAGATATTCAAAGACAAAAACCAGCAAATAGGTCATGGCCAAGGCAATGATAACGGCACTCAGGATGCAGCGGAGCGAGTTGCGCCGCTCACTTAAATACCAGGTGATGCTGCCGAAACCGACCACCCCGGTCAGGGCAAATCCCAGGTAGCGAAGCAAAGTCGCCCAGGCCAGCAGAATAACCGCCACCACGATCATTTCCCGCCAGTGTTTTTTACCCTTTTCCGCGCTGGCCCCGTCACCATCCTTGATGGTTCGAAACGGCGTGAACGAGAGAATAAAGGTGATTGCCACCAGCAGAAACAGACAGCCCATCACCACATCGGGGAAGATCCCCCCGAAGGGCGTCATGTAGTTGCGTTCCGACCAGAGTACGGCGACAAAGATAAAGATCAGGATGGACCCGAGCAGGTCCCTGGCTTTGGCACTCATGGGCTATTCCTCCATGTCGGGGTCGAAAGGCACTTTACGGCCGGTCGGTCGGCGCAGGAAACGTTTGATATGCCCCAGGTACGGCCAAAAGAAGGACATCAGGCAAAACGCGATCAGGACCCAGGACAGCGGACTGGTAAACAGGGTGACATAGGGCCAGGCTTTGCCCTGCCCCATCAGGTAACTCTGCACCAGGCCTTCTTCCATGATCGGGCCCAGGATCAGGCCGAGGACAATGGGCGCGCCATGAAAACCGAGATAGCGCAGGCCGAAACCGATGACCCCGAAAATCAGCATCAACAGGACATCGGTATAATTGTTGCGGATGGCATAGGAACCGACAATGGTGAGAATCCCGATGCCGGGAATCAGGTATTTCGGCGACAGGGTGGCGACAAAGCGGCTCAGCAGTCGTCCGCCGTAGAGGCCAACCGGGATCATCACAATGGCGGAAAGACCAACGGCGAGCATGAAAGTATAGGTAATGTCCGCGCGTTCCGTGAACAGTTCCGGGCCGGGCCGCAGCCCCTGCAGCATCAACACCCCGTAGATGATGGCGTCAGGCGGCGCGCCGGGGATGCCGAGGGTGACCAGCGGAATCATGCCACCGCCGACCACCGCGTTGTTGGCAGCCTCGGTGGCGACCACTCCGTCAACAATCCCGGTGCCGAATTTTTCCGGGTGTTTGGAGGCCCGGCGCGCCTCGTTGTAGGCCACCAGGTTGGCGATATTCCCCCCGGCTCCGGGCAGGATCCCGACCACCGTACCGATGATGGAGGAACGGATCAAATTGCCCGGTTTGGCTAACACCTTGCGGACCGTATCGCCCAGCACGCCTTTTTGTTTTTTGAACTCCAGAGCCTGATGATTTTTGACTCCGTTCAAGGCCAGGGTCAACAACTCCGGCACGCAGAACAGCCCGATCAGCATGACGATCAGGTTCAGCCCCCCCTGCATGGCCGGAATATCGAAAGTGAAACGAACATCGCCGCCGATGGGAGCAATGCCGATGGTGGAAATCAGCACTCCCAGCCCGGCACCGGTCATCCCCTTTAAAAAGGACCCTGCCGCCAGGCTGGAGATAATCGTCAGGCCGAACACCCCGACCCAGAAATACTCGGCCGGGCCGAACCGCAGGGCAATTTCCGCCAGCGGCGGACTGAGAAAGATCAGCGCAATGACCCCGACCAGTCCCCCGACTGCAGAAGCGATGGTAGCCGCGACGATCGCTTCTTCGCCCCGTCCCTGTTTGGCCATGGGATAACCGTCAAAAGTGGTGCCGATGGAGCTCGGCGTTCCCGGCGTGTTGATCAGGATTGCGCTGAAGCAGCCGCCGTAGATGCAGCCCATATAGATCGCCCCCAGCGTCACCAGTCCCGCCACCGGGCTCATGGTGTAGGTGAACGGGACCAGCAGCGCCACAGCCATGGTCGCGGTCAGCCCCGGAAGGGAACCGACAATCATCCCGGCTACAGTCCCGGCCAGCACCAGCAGCAGGTTCTCCAGGGAAAACACATGGGTCAGGCCCATAAGAATATGATTGAACACTGAGCAAGCTCCCGCGTAAAGATGGTTGGTTCAGAAGGAGCCGGTTCGAAACGGCGCCTGAACAGGGACGCCCTTCCGAACCGGCTGGGACGAACAGGGGAATTACTTCTTGATCAGCCCCATTTCCGCCATCAGTACTTTGTATTCAGCCATCTTTTTCTTCACGAAATCGGTCGCTTCCTGCGGACCCATGGCTTCGATCTTGAAGCCGTTTTCATCCATTTTCTTGACCACTTCCGGATCCTTCATGACCTTGTCAAAGGTATCTGCCAGGTATTTGATCCGATCGTCGGGAGTTCCGGGAGGGGCGGCAACACCGCGATAGGCGCCTTCGACCAGGTCATAGCCGAGTTCTTTGAAGGTTGGCACGTCAGCCAGCACCGACATCCGTTTATCGGACATGATGGCCAGGGGGCGGAATTTGTCCTTATAGCGGATCGCCATGGTCGAGTAGGTCATCAGCGCACCGACATGGCCGCCAAGCAGGGCCGGAGTCGCGGCACCGGAGCCGGAAAACGGGATGTAGGTCAATTTCACTCCGGCGGCTTTGTTGAGCATGATCACACCGAGTTCATTGGCCGAACTGCTGCCGCTGCCACCCGCCGTAACCACACCGGGATGCTCTTTGGCGTAATCGAGAAGGTCTTGCAGGGTTTTGAACTCACTGTCCTGGCGGACCACCAGGATATTGGGGGTGCTTTCGAACATGTAGACCTGTTTCAGATCCAGGGTCTCATAACCGGCGTTGCCACGGGTCAGCGGTTGCAGGATGATATGCGGCAGGTTGTCGCCGGCGATAGTATAGCCGTCGGGTTTACTCTGAATCAGTTCGGACCAGCCGACCGAACCGCCCCCGCCGATTTTGTAGGAGACAATCACGTCCTGACCAAAATACTTCTTCAACGGTGCTTCCTGAATCCGGGCAGTTAAATCGGACTCACCGCCGGGATTGAAGCAGACAATGTAGGTCAGCGGTTTACTGGGAAAGGTCTCCGCGGCGACCGTCAGCGGCAAAACCAGGACAACTGCCAATATCAGTAGTAATGCACAGATTTTCCTTCTTTTCATGCCATTTCCTCCTTTTAGGGTTGGGGTGCTGAAACAGCCTCGAAAAATGAAGTCAAGGGACAGGCAAGACCCGTTCCCGGCATCACAACAGAACAATCTGCCAGATCAAATCCTGATCGTTTACCGATTCATTAAAATTAGCGATATTCATGCCAACGGCAACAACCAGCGTAAAATCAGGGCGTTTGCAATTGTTGCATTGAAAAAAACCGGGCGTTGTTGCAATATTGTTTCACAATGTTCCAACCCGTTTCACCAGGAGCCGCCATGTCAAAGATTGCCTGCATACTTCCGGATCAAAGGTTGTTCGAGCAGACCCGCCAGGTTTTCCAGGCCCAGCATCAGGACATCCATATCGATGTCGGCCTGCTGGAAGACGGCGTCCGCCTGGCCGAACGTCTGAGCAAAGAGGGATTTGAGGTTTTCATCAGCCGTGGCAAGACCGCTGCGCTGATGAAGCAGGCCGGGCTGGAAGCGTCCATCGTGGAAATGCCCTTTACGGTTCTGGACATTTTTCAGACCATTGAAAAAGCCAAATTTCACGGACACCGGATCGGGGTTGTGGCCTTTGCACCGATGATCCTCGGCCTTGACCAGCTCGGCACACTGCTGGGCGCGGCGATCCGTTTCTACCCCCTCGAAGACGAGAAAAACGTTGAAGCAAAGATTCTTGAGGCGGTGGCCGACAGTGCGGATATCATTGTCGGCGGCGCGGTCATGGGGAGGGTCGCGGCCCGGCTCGGCATCCCTTTTGCCCTCATCGAGAACAGTCCGGAAAACATCATTCAAGCCGCTCAGGAGGCGAAAAACATCGCCTTTGCCAGGCAGCTCGAAAAAGCCAAGGGAAACCTGTTCCGCGCCGTCCTCGATTATGCTTATGACGGCGTGGTTTCGGTGAATGCCAAGGGGCGGATCACCATCTTCAACCCGGTTGCCGAAAAGGTCACCCAACGCTCCGCGACAGAGGCCGTGGGCATGTCCATCAACACCATCTGGCCTGATCTTGATCTTGACCGGGTCCTTAACTCCGGCCGGGAAGACCTCGGCCACCTGCTCACCGTGAACAATGAGCATGTGGTCTGCAACAAAGTGCCCATCCGGGTCAATAAACAGGTGGTCGGCGCGGTCGTCACCTTTCAGGACGCAACCAAACTGCAACAGCTGGAAGCGCGGGTCCGCCGCCGACTGTTTGCCACCGGCCATGTGGCCGGCCATCGCTTTGAGGATATTATCGGCAACAGCGCCCGGATGCAGAAATCCGTGACCCTGGCCAGGAACTTTGCCAGCACCGATTCGGCGATTCTGATTCAGGGCGAGACCGGCACCGGCAAGGAAATCTTCGCCCAGAGCATTCATAACGCCAGCAGCCGCAGCCAGGGACCTTTTGTTGCCCTGAACTGCGCTGCACTCCCCGCCCAGATCCTGGAAAGTGAGCTGTTTGGCTATGTCGGCGGGGCCTTTACCGGTGCCAGCCAGAAAGGTAAAGCCGGGTTGTTTGAGATCGCCCACGGTGGAACCCTGTTTCTGGATGAGATTGCGGAAATGGAATATCGGACCCAGGGGAAACTGCTCCGGGTCCTGCAGGAAAAAAAAGTCATGCGCCTCGGCAGCGACCGGGTCACCCCGGTGGATGTCCGGATTGTGGCTGCCACCAATCAAGCACTGAAGAGCCTGGTTAATGAAAACAAATTCAGGGCCGATCTCTACTATCGCTTAAATGTCCTCCAGCTCAGACTCTATCCCTTGCGTGAGCGCAGCGAGGACATTGCCCCCCTGGCCCATTTTTTCCTGGCCCGACATGCGGAAAAGATGAATCGAAAACTGAAATTTTCCAAAGCCGCCCTGCATGAATTGACCCGCCAGCGCTGGCCCGGCAATGTTCGCGAGTTGCAAAACATCATTGAACGAATCCTGGCGACCCTGCAAGGCTCAACGATCAATACAGAAATGGTGCAGCAGCATCTGGAAGACCTGCATGAAGACAATGAAATCCAGGCGCAGATCCGTCAGGACGAGAGGGAAGAGATCAGGCAGGCGTTGCTTCTGACCCGGGGAAAACATGCGGAAGCCGCCAGGATCCTCGGCATCAGCCGGTCAACCCTGTGGCGAAAGCTGAAGAAGACAACCTGAGCAGTCCCGCCGGATCAAGTCCGGCAGGACTGCTTATAAAAAAGCAGGGCGAGGCGATCTCAGCCGAGCAGTTTTTCAATATCCGCCGGGCTGGGAACCTTGCCGGTGACCAGAACCTTGCCGTCGACCACCAGACCCGGCGTGGTCATGACACCGAAGCTCATGATCTGGTTGAGGTCGGTCACTTTCTCCATATCGTAATCAAGACCGAGGTTGTCTGCAGCCTGCTTGGCGTTGTCCGCCAGTTTCTGACATTTGGCACAGCCGGTACCGAGAATCTGAATTTTTTTCATGATCTGCCTCCTCGCACATCAAGCGGGTTATTGAAAAAGTCGGGATAAATGTCATTGCCCCGATTAAACACTCTGGATGACAATTGTTAATTTTCCGATTGGCAATCTTGTTAGTTGTCATCCGGAAACTCCGCAGGGCAACGGCTAAGTTTTCAGATTGGAAACGAGCATTTTTTCGTTGTGGCAAGGACATCAAGGGGTTGCGCGGAGGCGTAGTCCTTTACGCCGCACAAGAAAACCCGCAGATTGACGCCGCCACAGCGGAAAAGGGCCGTTTGCGGATGAAAACTTGTTAGAAAAAAGCCCCATAGAGCAGGCCGCTGACTGTTGCCATCAGCATCACCAGCACCACAAAGACCACGGTTTTCTTCGTCCCCATCACGCTGCGGATCACCAGCATGTTCGGCAGGGAGAGCGCCGGTCCGGCCAGCAACAGAGCCAGGGCCGGGCCCTTGCCCATGCCGGCTCCCATCAGCCCCTGCAGAATCGGCACTTCGGTCAGGGTAGCAAAGTACATGAAAGCGCCGAATACCGATGCAAACAGGTTGGCAAACAGCGAGTTCCCGCCGACCAGCGAAGCCACCCAGGCAGAGGGGATCAGCCCTTCATGACCAGGCCGGCCGAGCAGGACCCCGGCAATCAGCACCCCGATTAGCAACAAAGGGAGGATCTTTTTCGCGAAATCCCAGCTTTCCTCGAACCATTGCCCCATCTCACCGTCGCGGCTGCTGCGCAGGTTACTGAGCACGGCCAACCCGATCACCCCAAAGGTAAAGGCCAGTTCCGGATGCTGCGGGACCAGCACGGCCATGAGCAGGGCGGGAATTGCGGCCATCAGAACCCGCACCGTGCCGACTTTGAACCAGGTGGCCAGCATCGCTGCCAGGGCCAGGGCAAACCCGCTGGTGATCCACCATTTGGCCACATAAATGTCATGCCAGAGTCCGCTCGGTTGATCGGTCTTCCCCCAGTTGGCAAAGACCAGAATACCGATCATGGCGGCAAAATAGAGGGCGGTCTGCCACAACGGCCGACCGTCGTCATCCGCAGCCATGACCGGCGCGGCAGCAGCTTTTTCCGCTTCTTCATGACGAAAGAAAAAGTGCATCAGCAGGCCGATGACCACGGCAAAGACAATCGCGCCGACGGCCCTGGCAATACCCATCTCCGGGCCAAGAATGCGCGCGGTCAGGACAATGGCCAGAATATTGATGGCCGGCCCGGAATAGAGAAAGGCACAGGCCGGACCCAGCCCGGCACCCATCCGGTAGATCCCGGCGAACAGGGGCAGAATAGTGCAGGAACAGACCGCCAGGATGGTGCCGGACACTGACGCCACACCATAAGCAAGCAGTTTATTGGCGGTCGGTCCCAGGTATTTCATCACCGCCGCCTGGCTGACGAACACCGCTACGGCCCCGGCAATGAAAAATGCCGGGACCAGACAGAGCAGGACATGCTCCCGGGCGTACCATTTGACCAGGTAGAGGGATTCCATGATCGCAGCCTGCACCCGCGGCACATCCACCGGCAGGAAAAAGCAGCCTGCAAAGACCACGATGATCCAGAACAAGGGCTTCCATTCTGTTTTCCAATTCATTGGGTATTTTCCTATTTGGCTGATTAGCCAAGAATCAAATTAAAAAAACTATTTTCCCAGGCTGGCAAGAGAAGCCGCGTGATCTTTGACCTGCGATTCAAGCACCGATTCGACACAACCGAAAAAATTCAGGATACAGGGCACGCGCAAGCTGTAAAAAACCTGATTGCCCCGCTTGTCATCGACAACAATACCGGCCTGTCTGAGAACGGACAGATGCTTGGACACCGTTGAGACATCCGCCCCGATCATCTCGGTCAAATCACAGACGCAGCACTCCCCTTTTTCCAACTCTTCAATGATAAACAGACGACTGGGATGAGCCATCGCCTTAAGGACCTTGGCCCGCGCGTGCAGATGTTTTTTGCGTTCCTGAAACATGATCGGCTCCTTTGTCTATTTGGCAATATAGCCAAATAGACAAATTTCGTCAATCTCGAAATTCTTTTTTCAGAACATTGCGGTCGTAGAAATCCATAGGATTACAAAACAACCAGACCGTCAAGGCAACAAAACATTTAAGCATAGAATATTTTCCTGCCGCCTCGCTGTTGAAGATAAAAAAGTCTGTTTTACATATCCTCAAGCAGGTCGTTCACCCATTTTGGAGCCAGATCAGGCAACGACAACCCTTGAGAAACAGCAGTTCGATAAGCAACGATGTCACTTTTGCGCTGCTTTTCATATTTGAACTTTTCTTCGGCGCGAGAGAGAACCTGATCGATCAACTCACGTGGCACCACAGCAACACCATCAGCATCGCCGATCACCAAATCACCGGGCTGGACAGTCACTCCACCGCAAACCACCGGAGTATTGACCTGTCCCGGTTTATTTTTCACCGGCCCACGGGGTGTATATCCAATGGAAAAAACAGGGAGCCCCAGCTCAATGCAGGCCAGTTGATCGCGCGAGCAGCCATCAAGGACAAGACCTTTGTATCCGACCGCTTGTGCTGCTCCGGCAATGAGTTCTCCGATATAGGCTCGCTCACAATATCCTTGCCCGGCAATGACCATGACGTAACCGGGCTGCCCTGTATAGGTCGCTAAATGAATAGGAAAGTTGTCACCCTCTGATGTCTCAACGGTAGCGGCAGTCCCGACAACGTGCATTATCCTATCGATCGGCTTGATATTTGCGGACATGCACCCATCTCCAGGGATATCCAGGCCCTTCATACCATCGCAAAGCAGAGTCACCCCAAGTTTTTGGGCCCTGTCCAAGATATGGTCAGGTATCAATTCAGGAAATGGCTTCAACGTGTTATTTGTCATTGGAGGACTCCGCTTAAGAGAAGTCAGAGCAAATCGCTCCGTCGTTGGCAACTGTCAACACAGTCAATAAAATCGATGAGCCCAAAAACTACCCTTGTCACTTACTGCATGCAACAAGGGTAGTAAATAATAAGATAAACAACGACTCGTAAGAAATCGATTTCCTGCCTGTTTCAAGGTTTACTTATTCTGCAGACTTCTGCTCTTTTTTATATTTTTTCCCGAGCTTTTTACTAAAAATAGACAAAACAACGACACCAAGCAAAACCAAGAGAATCCCAAGACTGACAGGACGCGACACAAATATCATGTAATGTCCTTGAGATAGCATCATGGCCTGACGAAAATAATTTTCGGTCAGCGGTGCCAGGACAACAGACAAAATCAGCGGTGCGGTCGGATAGTTCAGCTTCTTCATGAAATAACCGATAACCCCAAAAAGAAGCATTACATAAATATCGAATTCGCCATAACTCAGAGAATAGGCACCGACGACGCAGAGGACGGCTACAATTGCAGATAAGTATTTTTGAATCACCCTTATGATGTTAACAAATATTGGAATTAACAGGATATTGGACGCAAGCAACATGAAGTTGCCAATAATAAGTCCTGCAATCATCGTCCAAACGATATCGCCCGACTGCATCATAAGAAGAGGTCCAGGCTGCAATCCATACATGATCAGAGCACCAAGCATAATAGCAGTGCCCCCAGATCCAGGGATTCCCAAAGTAATCAGGGGTATCAGCGCTCCCGGAACAGACGAATTGTTTGCCGCCTCAGGGCTTGCCAAACCAGCAATGGCTCCATGCCCAAATTCTTCAGGTTTCTTTGATAGTTTTTTTTCTGTAGCATAGGCTAGAAATGTTGCAATTGTTCCCCCTGCCCCAGGAAGAATACCGACGAGGGTTCCAATGATAGATCCTCGCAGAGTCGGATAGGAAATCTCTTTCATCTCTTTTTTGGTGGGAAGAAAATCGTTCAGTCTGAAAGATGGCTTTCCCAATTTTATTCGCACCGCCCCTTCAACATTGATCAAGACTTCACCAATTCCATAAAGCCCCATGATCATGGCAACAAAGTCAACTCCCTCAATCAATTCCGGAGTAAAGGCAAAGCGCACCGTTCCCGAAACATAGTCACTGCCAAAACAGCCAATAACAATACCGAACAACGCAGTCATGATCGATTTAAGAACTGAATCGCCTGCCAGAAGAACTATGGTGCTCAGGCCCATGATCATCAACATGAAATATTCAGGAGCACCAAAATTTATCGCCAGCCGCGTTACAATTGGAGAAAAAAAGACCAGGACAGCAAGGCCAAAGAAACCACCAACAAAAGAACTGAATGCAGAAATTCCCAGGGCAACTCCGGCGCGACCTTTCTTTGTCAAGGGATACCCCTCAAGGGCAGTAATAATAGCCGGGGCATCTCCTGGAGTATTGATCAGGATTGAAGTAATGCGCCCTCCATACATGGTCCCCATATAAACACCTGAAATCATGCAGAGAGCGCTTGGGACTGGCATTCCGAAAGACAGCGGAAGCATCAAAGCAATCCCTGCAGACGGCCCTAAACCAGGCAGAGCCCCAACAATTGTGCCGAACAGTGATCCGGCAAGAATAACCAGCATATTGTAAGTGGAAAACACTTCAACCATACCGGAACTTAAACCATTTAGAGCTTCGAACATAATTAAATCCCCGACAGGTTAAACCCCGGCAGAGGAACACCGAGCCAGACTTTAAATATACAGAAGACGATAACGGCAACGATAACGGCAACAACGATTGATGACTTATAGTTATTATTTTCCGTATAAATGAAGCTGAAGATCATGAACAGAAGAATCGATGGAAACATTCCAAGGAATGAAATCGCAAGAACAGCGACGGTCAAGGCGATAAAAAAGTAAAACGCCTTAAGAGCCTGTTTTTTGTCGCCGATGAATTTTTTGCCTTTTTCACTCTCTCCGACAAATGTTTTCACAAACATTACAAGGACGGTCAGAAGCATGAAAATAGAGACAACTTTTGGGAAAAAACCAGGCCCAATAGTATATTCTGCCCCCATTGAAAGACCTTGGCTCTTCCAGATAATGACAAGTGAAAACAGCGCCATGCAGGCAAGAAATATGCGCTCTGCCAATTTCATAAACACCTCTCAGGTCATTCCTTACAGTAAAGATAAAATCCGCAACGACGCATTTAATCAGCCAATAGGGACGCAGCTATGCTGCAATCTCTGCGGGCGATGGCATCACTGATCTAAAATGGGGCCGGCATTGCCGACCCCACTACGGCAACGATCCAATTACTATTTGAGAATCCCCACCTCCACCAGAGTGTCATGATAAGTGTTATTCATGAAATCGAGATATTTCCTATACTCATCGCCTTCAATATAAGCGGGAAGAACTTTATTCTTTTCAAGATAGTCAACTTTCCAAGCCGGGGTTTCTACCATCTTACGAAGAGCGGCTTTATAATAATCTGCCGCCTCTTTCGAGATATCGCCTGGGGCAGCAACACCGCGAAACAAGCCGAGCACAAGTGGATAGCCCAGTTCGGTCAACGTCGGCACATCTGGCATCAATTCCAGGCGTTTTTCAGAACTGATAGCAAGAGCTTTAAATTTACCGGCTTTGATAAAATCAACAGCTGAACCGGGATTGGAGACAATCATATCCACTTGATTGCCCATCAAGGCAGCGACCACCTGACCATCCCCCTGAAACGGGATATAGTTCAGTTTTTTATTTACCGCTTTCCCTAATTGAACCGTCATAATATGTTCGAGGCTGCCTTGACCCGAACCCCCGACGTTCAGAACCTCTTTACTGTTCAGGACATCGTCCAAGGTCTTGAAATTTTTCGAGGTATTAACCAATATCATTTCAGGATCAAAACCGAGCCGTGCAATAGGGGTGAAATCCTTGTAGGTCAATCCGATGTCCGATTTCAGCGGCGTTGTAATAAATGATGACGTCGTTGCCATGAGATAATGTCCATCACCTTTATGCTTGTTGACGTATCCCATACCAACAGCACCACCGCCTCCGGGCTTATTAACGACATTGATTGGCGTTGAGATAATTCCATCTTCACGCAGAATTTTTGCCATGGTGCGCATCATAATATCATGACCACCCCCTGGACCGTAGCAGGCAACAAACTCAAGAGTCCGGTCAGGAAACTTATCCGTAGCCATTGCGGATGGTATGAAAAACACGACCACGAAAACTGCCAGAGACAACCATAACGTTAAAACTTTTTTCATTATTCTCTCCTCTGTTTCTGTTAACGGTTGAAAGTGCTCAATTGAACTATTCTCTCCGCGGCTTCGATCACTGGTTTGTCGATCATCTGGCCGTTGAAAACAAAGACGCCTTTTTTACTTTGATTATTCTGCCGAGAGTATTCCAACAGTTCCTTTGCCTGTTTGATTTCCACATCCGAAGGCATAAATACTTCATTAATGATGGCGATTTGAGAAGGATGAATGCATGATTTCCCGGAGAAACCAAGCCGTTTTGCCACTTGAGCCGTAGCTCGCAAAGCTTCCTTGTCCTGGATATCCAGAAACGCAGCGTCATAGACCTCAATCCCAGCCTCGCCTGCCGCTAATCGAACCAGAAGGCGAACTTGGTGGGCCGCCTGCTGATCGTTATGATCGACTCCCAGGACTCCAAACAAATCAGCAAAGCCAATTTGAAGTCCCATAACTCTGGCATCCGCGCAGGCAATTTCAGCTGAAAAACGCAGCCCTTTAGGGGTTTCTATATTGGCAAGAATTGCTATTGGCTTCTTAATCGACAGCCGCGTCTCTGCCCGCTCCATAATTCCCACGGCTTTTCTGATATCGGCAGCGGATTCAACTTTCGGGATGTTTATGATGTCCAGACGGGATGAAACAATGGCGTTGATATCCTCTTCAGCTTCAGGCTGGGAGAGATCATTGACCCGGACAATAATCAGCTTGTTGGTTTCCCAGTCCGCAGGTTTATTGAGAAATTCGACGATGTTTTGGCGCGCACTACTTTTTAAGGTTGCATGAACAGAGTCCTCAAGATCTAAAGAGAGCGCATCTGCATCTGAATTCAGAGCCTTTTGAAAAAGCTCTGGCCGGGTTCCCGGAACAAACAATTTGCTCCGTAAAAAAAAGCGCACACTCATTTGTCCCCCCTGTCCACAAAAACAACATTGCGTTGGATAAGCGCATTTATTTCCGTTGGAGAAAAGCCAGCTTTTTCAAGGGCTTCTTGCGTATGTTCACCCAGCAATGGGGCTGGTCGCACGAAGGTACCAGGAGTTGAGAGTAATCGGGGCGTGATATTATGAACAGGAATGGATGCCATTTCCGCATCAGGTAATTCAACGATGATATCGCGTGCCTGAAAGTGGGGATCCTGTTCAATCTGTTGAATATCATAAACCGGGCCTATGGTAACGGCCGCGTTATCAAAAAATTCGACACATTCCATTTGGTCCATCCGAATAATAAATTCACCGATAATATCATCCAGCACTTCCGCATTCTTCACCCGATCCGCATTTGTTTTGAAACGCGGCTCGTTAATGAGTTCCGGTCTTCCAATAGATTTAAATAACCTTTCGGCCATACTTTGTGCTGAAGCGGAGAGTGAGACCCACCGATCATCTTTGGTCCGGTAGACATTTCTCGGGCCGCTGTTTGTCGATCGGCTTCCGGTTCGCGGCTTTACTTGTCCCGTCAAGCGATAGTTTGCCGCCTGGGGGCCAAGGATGGAGAACAAGGGGTCCAAAAGCGGTAGATCAATAACCTGTCCAGAACCATTGGCAACCTCAACATGCCGCAACGCCGCCAAGACACCAAAAGCACCGTAAAGACCCGCGGTCATATCAGCTAAATAAATCGGAGGAAGTACTGGTTCTCTGTCAGCAAAACCATTCATAGCGGCAAAGCCGGAAATGCCTTCGACCACAGTTCCAAACCCTGGGCGATGCGCGTAGGGGCCGTTCTGTCCCCAGCCGGAAATCCTGACAATTATGAGGTTAGGGTTTCTCTGCTGAAGAATTTCCGGAGGCAGCCCCATTTTCTCAAGTGTCCCAGGTCGGAAGCTTTCCACAAAGACATTCGCCTCTTCAACTAGTTTGAGCACGACCTCCGTTGCCCCTTCCGCTCGAAAATCGATACAAAGACTCTTTTTGTTTCGGCTATAGGTTTTCCAGGCAGTCGATATCCCTTCCACCTTCCAGTCACGCAGAATGTCCCCGGTTGCGGGCTCCACCTTAAGAACCTCGGCACCAAAATCTGCCAAGCACATAGTTAGAGTATTCCCTGCGACGAGACGTGACAGGTCCAGGACCTTAATAGCTTTTAGTGGTCCATTTGAGCTGTCTGAGAATTTAATTTTTTTTGGAATTGGCATTTTCTCGGCTTTTCATAATGTTTGATTGTCAATTTGTTAGTTTGTCTGACAAATCGACAATATGACAGTATTCACTTGTTGTCAATTATTATTCTCTGCTATATTCCACTGAAAGTATGCCGGTCGGAATTCGAATAACACCGCCATGACATGTTGGTGCTCAATGCACCCGAATTGAAATGAAGAAAGGTTAATAATGTCAAAAACGGTAAAATTTAAAACATTTAAGAACGAAAATTTATCCGACAAAGTAGCCAATGAAATTATCCAGATGGTTCATGATGGCAAACTGAAAGCGGGAGAAAAGCTGCCACCAGAACCCGAGTTGGCAACTGAATTCGGAATCAGTCGAGGAGTATTAAGAGAGGCGTTAACAATTCTTAGTGCAAAAGGCTATATCAGAAGGACACCCGGCTACGGAACATTCATTAGAGATCTTCCGGAAATAGCGACAGACAGTGATGACTCACTGCATAATCTTTTCAAAATAGCCTCTTACAATGACATTCTGGAACTCAGATCCCCATTGGAAGAGTTGTGTGTACAGCTGGTGGTTGAACGGGCCTCAGACCGAGAAATAGAGACTCTTTACAAGGAAATAACAGACCTTAGCGACAAAGGGCTTTCCGCAGTCGCCAATTTTAATTTTCATTTGCGACTTTCTGAGCTTACTAAAAATGTTCTTCTTATCAACTTAATGTCGTCTTATTCAGATTTGATCAATGACTTTGCCCATGAAATGTACGTCATTGATGATAGATATAAAATTTCCCTGAGAGAACATATTCACATTATGGAAGAGATTAGAAAAAGAGATGTGAAATCAGCCAAAGAAGCCATGAAAAAACACCTCGCTGAAGCCAATGCAATGTTGTTAAAAAAATGATTGCCCCCTGAGGTCTCTGACATATTGCCCTGGAGTGTAATAGTCACTAGAAATCAGGAATTAAGAAGTTTCCTCATCGCCTGATAGTTATCCAATCGTCAATGCTCAGTATGAGCCCCTCTTCTAATCAACGCCGCACCTGTAATTGCCCTTTCCATTCGGGCACAAACCTTTTCAACCGAAAATACCAGAACCGATTGAAGCGAATACGATATCCAGATGATAAGATATGACAAATATAGCTGATATCATCACAATTGGTGCCCAATGAAAAAATTCTTTATGCTGGTAGGACTGACACTACTGGTCATTCTTCTGCTCGGTGGAATCGGCTGGATTTATGCGGATCAGCTGTTGGATGGGGTTGCTCGGCCACAGCTGGAAAGACTGGCGACAACGCTGGTGAACGGTCAGGTCAGGATCGGGCGGCTGCATTGGACCGAGCACGGCTTGGAAGCGCTTGATCTACAGATTTCCACCTCTCAGCTCAGGGCCGAAATTCCCCAAGTGTCTGTCAATTTCAGCCTGGCCTCTCTGTGGCAGCGGCGGCTCAATAAATTGCTGATCGACCAGCCGCACCTCAGCCTGAAGCTAGCGGCCAAGCATGAACAGGGTGAAGCAGCCCCTTTGCTCATTCCGACCCAATTGCCGCTTTCGGTCGAACTGTTCAAAATCACCAATGGTCGGCTGGAGGTCAGCGCCCCACCCCGCACTTTCCGTGTTCATCAGTTAAATATCAGCGGTTCGCTGCAGTCCAGCAGTCCGTTTACCCTTTCCGGGTATATCGGCAATGACAACAATGACCGACAATCGTTCAACATCACAGGAGAATTACAATTCTCCCCTGTCCAAACCCTGACCGTGCAAAGCCTGACCTGGCAGGAACGGCCTGTCCTCGATGCTCCGGTGACGTTGGCTCTGGCACAAGGCAAGATCGATCTTAAAGACAGCCGCTTTGTGCTGGCCAATTTTGACGACCGGCAAGTACAGAACCTGTTCAATGCCCTGGGTCAGGCTTCGCCATTACCAAAAGAGCTGAATTTCTCCCTGAACACTGTCGAAATCGGGGCCTCTCTGAGCAATGGTCGCCTCCAGCTGAAACTGCAAGTCAGACAAGGACAAATAACCTGGAAGCAATTCACCACTCCATTCTCTGCACTTAGCACAGACGTGACTCAGACAGCAGAGGGATGGGATATCAACGGCCGGCTGAACGGCCCGGCGCAGACAGAGTTAACCTTCAGCACTCGTTTAGACAACAGCAATCACCTGGTCGGCGAAGCAGATCTGAACATTCCCGATCCTGGTCAGCTCAAAGAGGTCATTCTCGGTGGCCCGAGCCTCAAGTTGCGCGGGGGCTTGCAGTTAGCAGCGAATTATTCTCGGACCGGAAACAAGCTGGTGGTCATTAGCAACATTTCCGGAACTGCTCAGGATGGATTGGATAGCGATTATCTGCTCAACCTCACGACCATTAGCGGCCAATGCAAAATGACATTGCAGGACGGAAAAGAATCTTTTTCCATGGCATTGAAGCAGGGTTCACACCCGCTGCTGACCAGTTCCGGTACTTTACAGGATATTAAGGTGTCCCTGAAAATCGCTGAGTTGGCGGTTATCAACCACTTATTTGCTCCGGAGCGCATCCCGGCCCAGGTCCAACAGGCCCGCGGCATCAACCTGAACGGAAAATTCACCGCTACCAAGGCCGGCTGGACCGGCCAACTTGGTTTCAACGCGGATAAAGCCGTCCTGGCAGGGATTGCTCTGGGCAAACTGACCGGTCGGGCGCAACTGTTGATCACAGCTGATCAAATCAATTGCAGGGATTTTTCAGCAGACAGCGAGGTCACATACGGCGCAGTACTGAGCGGGAAAATCGGGCTAAAGGCAACGGCGGACATGTCCCGCTCCGGCTATTCAATTCAGCTGACCCGGCTTTCGGCCAGTGACCTCAATTACAACTCGGCAGACGGCCTGTCCGGAGTCGGGGCCGCTGCTCTTTCCGTCGCCGGCACGATCGCCGGAGACTGGCCGGTACAGGGTATCGACCTTGACCTGAACGGCAGTCTCCGCGTCCGCGAAGTTCTTGCCGGGGTTTTCTATGCCGATCTGTCCCAGCAACAGACAAACTTCTCATTGCAGGGTCGAGCCGATATGATCGGCATGGAACTGACTGCAAAATCCCTGCAAATCGAGGTGCCACAGCTCGCCAGGTTATCGGCCAAGGGGCAGCTCAGTAAAGAGTTTCTCAAAACAAATTTCGATATAGAATTTGCCGATATGGCAACAAGTTATAAAAAAACTATTAAACCATTACTGGAAGGAACCTGGCCACAGCTGACGGCCCTGGATCTTTCCGGAGCTGCGGTGCTCGATGCTCAGTTGCAAAGACAAACCACGGGCTGGCTGGTTAACGGAACTCTCAGGCTCAACGCGCTAAACGCCCACTGGAACAAGGATCGGATTGTCATTGCGGACGGTCACGGCACCCTGCCCTTCATTGTTGGCCGCGGCACTCTCGCAGAGGTCAAGGCCCCTTCCCGGCAGCAGGGAACAATCAGCTTCCAGTCTCTGGTCCTCGGCCCGGGCCGGCGGCAGCAGGCCCGTGTTGAAATTTTTGCCGAGCGCAACCGGATCGCCCTGCCCTCTGCCCTGCGACTACACTTGGCTGAAGGTTATCTGGCAATCAGTGATCTCAGTCTGGGTTGGGACAACGGGCAGCCGGAGGGGGAACTCAACATCAACGTTGCTGGGGTCAACCTGGAGAACCTGACCCGGGACCTGGGTCTGCCGGTCATGCAGGGCAGTCTAAGTGCCGATCTCGGCAAGATCCGTTACCGTAACCGGGAACTCAGCACTGCCGGAGTCGCCGGTATCAACGTTTTCGACGGCCGCTTTCAAATCGGCAATATGCGCTTAAGCCAGCCCTTTTCCAGCCATCCGACTTTTTTTGCGGACATCGATTTCAACGGTCTCGACCTGCAACAAGCGACCCGGACCTTCGACTTTGGCGAAATGAATGGCATACTGGACGGATATATTCATGGTCTGCAGCTGTACGGCGTCACCCCGGCGGCCTTTGTTGCGTCGGTTTCCACCCGCACGGCCGGGACCCGCAATATCAGTGTCAAAGCCCTGAACAATATCAGCATCCTCAGTCAGGGAGGGATCTCGGCGGCTCTGTCACGGGGGATTTACCGGTTCATCGATTTTTACCGGTATCGAAAAATCGCCTTCGACTGCTCGCTGGTCAACGATACCTTTACCCTGATCGGCACGGCGCTGCCTGATTCGAAACGCTATCTGGTGTATGGAGCCCTGTTGCCGCCGCGTATCGATATCACCATCAGCACCCCGACCATTTCCTTTAAGGAAATGCTCAAACGGCTCAGCCGGATCGATCGCACCAGCGGCAAACCCGGCACTGACACGACGCCCGCGGGAACGGGCGGGTAAGAACGGTACCAGATGGCTCAAGCATTCATTGGCCCGGGCGGGAAAGCCGCCAGTTGTCGGGCGGGCAGAAAAAGTTTTCGGATGAACCTTTCAACAACCAGCTCAAGGAGAATAACGATGAAAACCGTTCTTCGCAGTTTCAGCCTGATGTTGACCCTGGCAGTATTTTCCTGCGTGACCATCAACATCTATTTTCCGGCGGAAGAGATGCGCGGCGCCGCCGATAAAATCGTCAATGAAGTCTGGGGCGAAAAGCCAACCGGCGGAAATAACAACCCCGCCCCACCGGCAAACCAGCCCCCAGGCAGTGGCTTTTACCAGCTGCTATTGCCCACCGCCGCCTATGCCGCCCAGGATATCAACGTCAGCACCCCGGCGATCCGGGCTATCAAGGATTCAATCAAACAGCGCGCCGGCCAACTCATCGAACTACTCAACTCCGGCCATGTGGGCTTAGGCCATGATGGCTTGCTGAAGATACGCACGACTGAAGGGCTGTCACTGAAACAGAAAGGACAACTCAATCAGCTGGTTAAGGCAGAAAATGACGATCGCCTGCGTCTCTACCGGGAGATTGCCAAGGCCAATAATTTTCCGGATAAAGCTGACGAAGTGCAGAGCATCTTTGCCGATTCATGGCGCGACCAGGCTCAAAAAGGCTGGTATCTGGAAAAGGCGGACGGCAGCTGGCAGCAGAAATAGACAGGCGTTGCGAACCCCTGACAATCAATGCATAGCCCCTCCCCGATTTTCAGAACAAATCGCGGAGGGGCGCATATGAGTTACAGAAATTAAACCGCCGATTTTTTAATGATAGGGGTGAAATTGCAGATCTGCTCACCACAGCTCAGCCAGATTGCGCCGTCTTGTACCGTAAATTCCAGCTGCATGCTGCGGTCGACCAGACTGCCAAGCAGTTTACTGGCCTCTTCAGGAACCTCAACAACCTGAAGGTTGGCAAAACGCTGTAACCTGGAGTTGTTCTTCTGCCACCAGAGATCCGCACCACGGCCACCATAAGTGTACAGGTAAACCTGAGTAGCCCGATTGCAGGCTTTGCGCACCCGCCGTTCATCGGGCAGGCCGACATCGATCCACAGCTCGATCTCTTCCGTTAAAGATCGCTGCCACAAATCTGGTTCGTCATCCACGCATAGCCCCTTGGTAAAACCGAGTCGCTCATCGGCATGCAGCGCGAAGGCAAGGACCCGCACCATCATCCGTTCATTGGTCTCGGATGGGTGCCGAGCCAGGGTCAACTGGTGTTCCGCATAGTAATTGCGATCCATATCGGCAATTTGCAGATTTATTCTGAAGATGGTTGCAGTCAGGGCCATCGAGAGTCCTTCATTGAAATTAGTCGGTACCTTCTCCTGACCCAATATGCCCATGAGAAACCAACCAACGGGAGGTGTATTTATCTGTTTGCAGAGAAAGATCACCCTGGCCACAAATCAACCAGGTATAGACTTTCTATTGCGTTTGAGCACCCATCCATAGCTTCGGCGCTTTTTCAACTAACCTGTCGCCAAATCAGGGATGCTTTACGAAGGTGCCATTATTGAATTCATCAAAGGCCAGTTGCAACTCTTCCTGGGTATTCATGACAATCGGCCCACCCCAGGCAATGGGTTCTTTCAGTGGCTTTCCGGATACCAGCAAAAAACGAACGCCTTCAGCACCCGCCGAAATCGTGACCAGATTGCCACCTGTAAACAACACCAGCGTATTATTCCCAAGCAGATCTGTCGTGGTGTCATCAAAACACCCCTGCCCGGCATGAATATAAGTGAATACGGTGTGATTTTCAGGGGTTTGATGACTGAAAACTTCATTTGCGGGGATATACACATCCAGGTATTCAGGCTCGATCATGACATCGGTCACCGGACCAATGACGTCACCGACCCGGCCACAGATAACCTTAATCTCCACGCCGTTGTCAAGCACCACGGTCGGAATCTGAGCAGCAGTAATATCCCGGTAACGAGGAGCCATCATTTTATGAGCAGCCGGCAGATTAGCCCAAAGCTGAAACCCATCCATTCTACCGTTTTTATCCCCTTTAGGCATCTCCTGATGGATAATCCCGCTGCCGGCGGTCATCCACTGGACATCGCCATCGCTGATATCCCCTTTGTTACCAAGACTGTCACCATGCTCAACATCCCCGCTGAGCACATAAGTGATGGTCTCGATACCACGATGCGGATGCCAGGGAAATCCTTTCCGGTAGTGTGCCGGATTATCAGAGCGGAAATCATCAAGAAGGAGAAAAGGATCGAAAAGGTGCGTTTCACTATTGGCGAATGCCCGCCGCAGGTGCACACCGGCTCCTTCCAGGGTAGGGACACTGGTTGATGTTCGCTTAATTTTGCGAATTGTCATGAGATCCTCCTGACAGCATTTACTGGGGGGGGAAAACAACGCCTGCCAGGTCCATGCTGGTGACAAAATCATGGCAGGCCTTAGTTTGAGAGCTCTTTTCCAGACAGGCTTTTTAACAGTCTGACAGGTCATTAATTCGTTGTCATCCGGAAACACCGGATGGCAACGAATTAAGTTTTCAGATTGGAAACGAGCAGTTTTTCGTTGTGGCAAGGAAGCTTGCAGATTGACGCTGCTACTGCGGAAAAAAGCCGTTTCCGGATAGAAACTAATTATTGCAATGCATCATAGACAGATTGACTTAAATGATGGCTCAAATAAGGTTTACGGATAAATCCTTTAAGGCCAAAATGTTTCATCTCTTCGATATCATCTTCACGGCTAAACCCGGAAGAAAGGATAACACGAACCTGCGGATCCAGTTGTTTAAGAGTAAAAAAACAATCTCTGCCATTCATGACCGGCATGATCATGTCAAGAATAACAAGATCAACAGCTGTTTGCCCATTTTGGAACAGAGCGACAGCGTCACCGCCGTTTTCAGCCAGAATGACAGAATATCCAAGCTGTTCCAAAATGGCCTTCGCTGTGATGC
>CAXXJU010000023.1:0-93430 GCA_963668145.2 Geopsychrobacteraceae bacterium | reverse complement strand
AAAAGGGCCGGACAGAACATTGGTCAGATCAATAACACGGATTTTTTCGAGAGGTCGGCACAACATGAGGGCTCCTGAATGCAAACAACGGGCATAAAGTTATTCTAAACAGAATCATTTTCTACTATACAAAATATCCAGGCAAACTCAAGTCAATATTGCATTAAAAAGAATTGTGTTCTATCCTACAGAATATTTACCTGTGAGGAGATCATGAACTATGCCGCAAGATCGTGTCGAAGCCGTTGAAAGAGCCCTGGAAATCCTCAACTGCTTTTCAGAAAACGCACCGGTGGTCAGCCTCAAACAAATTTCCGAGGCAACCGGTTTTTATAAGAGTACAATTCTCAGGCTGGCTGCATCCCTGGAACGCTACGGTTATCTGACCAGGCAAGTCGATGGCCGCTTCCGCCTGGGAACCGCGGTCATCAGCCTGGGTGATATCGCCCGGCGGAGTTTCGATATCAGCTCCGTGGTCCGACCAATCATTGAAGAGCTGCGGGATCAGTTCAATGAATCGGTTGCCTTCTATACCCACAGCGGCAACAAACGGATCTGCCTGTATCGCGCCAACGCCAACCGGGCAATCCGCCATCAGCTTGAGGAAGGGCTTCGCCTCCCCCTCGATAAAGGGGCGGCCGGACGCATCCTGCTCGCCTATAAAGGTGAAGCGGGCGAGCCTTACGAGACGATCCGCAAACAAGGCTGGTATACATCTTTGGGCGAACGCGATCCGGAAGTAGCTTCAGTCGCCGTGCCAATTCTCGATAGCGACGGCAATATCCTGGCTGTTTTGGCAACATCCGGACTGATTTCGCGGTTTGATGAACAGCGCCGCCGGGAGTGTGCTTTAGCTTTACAGCAGAAAGCCGCAGAATTGGCGGGGCGGCTTGATCCGCTTCCGTTAAGAGAAATGAGCAAGAACGCCAGGTAGGAGAACAACGGTCGCAACCGCATCAACTAACTGACCGAACAATCCCGTTCAAACCGATGGGCAGGCTATGGGCTTCAGATTCGTTGTTCCATTCAGCAATCGCTTTTCCGCCAATCTCAAAGCCAGGATGATTTTGCTGGTCTGCCTGCTGGTGCTGACCTTGACCCTGGTTGCCGGCGGCGTGTACACGGTCACTATCGGAGAGGTCCTCGAAGAACAGATCGGCCGACGAGCGCTGGATGTTGCCAGGACGGTTGCGCAGATTCCGCTGGTCCGCGAACATATCACCAAGGCCCCATCCGGACGGCACCCTGCAAACCCTGGCGGAAAAACATCCGGAAACAGACCGGGGCCGAATTTATCGTGATCGGCAACCGCGACAGCATCCGTTTTTCACATCCGCTTCCAAACCGCCCTGGGCAAACGGATGGTCGGCGGTGACAATGCTCCAGCCTTGGAACAAGGCAAATTCTATGTGTCCAAAGCGGTCGGCAGCCTCGGTCCGTCGATCCGCGGCAAAGCACCCATTTTCAATAAAAGCGGCGACATTATCGGTATCGTTTCAGTCGGTTATTTGCAGGAGGACGTGCGCGCCATTGTCCATACCCGGCAATCCAAAGTCGGTCTGCTGGTGGGAGTCTTGCTGTTGCTGGGAACCCTGGGCGCGATCAGCATATCGAGCCGGTTCAAAAAGGCGATTTTCGGCCTGGAACCCGAGCAGATCGCCAGGATGTTCACCGAAACGTGCGACCATCATCGAATCGATCCGGGAGGGAATTGTCGCCATCGACCGCGAGGCCAAAGTCACGGTCACCAACCAACAGGCCCTGGAAATCCTCGGCAGTGTTGCAGAAGACCAGGTCATCGGCCAGCATATCAGCAAAGTCCTGCCGGGGGCCAAACTGAGCAGGATACTTGAAGGCGGGAAGCAGCGCGTCGACCGGGAACTGATCGTCAACGACCGGGCGCTTATTATCAACACCGTGCCAATGTACGAACACGACCTGATCATCGGTGCGGTGGCCAGTTTCCGCAGCAAAGACACTATCGACATTCTAGCCCGCCAGTTGTCCCAGGTGAAGGAATATTCCGAGCTGCTTCGCGCCCAGACCCATGAATATTCCAATAAACTACACACCATCGCCGGCCTGATTCAGATCGGCCACCACAAAGCGGCACTGGATCTGATCAGCCGCGAATCCGCAGGCTACCAGGGGCTGATCGCATTTCTGGCCAAGGCTGTACCGCATCCGGTCCTGGCCGCCTTCCTGCTCGGCAAATATAACCATGCCCAAGAACTGCGGATCGATTTCGGCATCGACCCGGATAGCCAGCTGATCGACGTTCCAGCCGAGTTGAACAGAGAAAAAGTACTGACAATTCTGGGAAATCTGATCGATAATGCCTTTGATGCCGCCCTCAAGAATTCCCCGCCACCGCGGGTAACGGTATCCTTTATCGATGCCGGCAATGATCTGGTCTTTGAGATCGAAGACTCCGGCTCAGGAGTCCCCCAGGAGATGACGGACGTCATTTTCGAACGCGGCTTCTCGACCAAACGCCCGGATCGCGGTCAGGGACTGTATCTGGTGAATAAGGCTCTGCGTGATCTGGGTGGACAGATCACCCTGACCGACAGCAGCGCATTGGGTGGCGCCCTGTTCAGTGTGTTCATTCCGAAACAGAGGAAAATGTAATATGGAGCTCAAGGTACTGATTGTTGACGATGATCCCCAAATTGCCGAGATTCACCATCATTTCATCCAAAAAATCGATGGGTTCAGCGTCTGCGGCATTGCGGAAAGCCTGGACGATGCTGAAAAGATGTCCCTGCTGCTGAAGCCGGACCTGATTCTCCTTGACCTCTATTTTCCGGAAGGGCTGGGGACGGATATCCTGTGGAATCTGCGCGTCCGCCAGCAGGCCACCGACGTCATTCTGATCACCGCCGCCAAAGAGCTGGAGCCGCTACAGAACGCCATGCGCGGCGGAGTGTTTGATTACATTCTCAAACCGGTCATGTTCCCCCGGTTTCGGGAATCCCTGCAAAGCTTCCGGGAACATCGGCTGCGTATGACCGCTGAGTCGACCTTGAACCAGCGCCAGATTGATCGACTGCTGCACCCCTATATAAACAGCGCTCCGGGAGAACCGGAATATCCGAAGGGGATTGATCCGCTGACCCTGAAAAAAATCAGCGATGTTTTCGCCGAACCACTGCCCGGCGGGTTAAGTGCGGAAGAAGTCGGCCAGCGGATCGGGGCCAGCCGGACAACGGCCCGCCGCTACCTCGAATACCTCACTGCCGGGGGGCAGCTTCAGGCGGAACTGATTTACGGCGCGGTCGGTCGGCCGGAACGGAAATATTTCCCGAGCTGAAACCGACCGGCCGCACCGGTCAGGGCAATCATCAATCCTGCGCTACCGCAACCTTGACCACCACTTTATGAATCATCCCCTCACCAATCAGTGGCAGATGGGCGTCTTCGGGGAAGAACACGGCAAACGAGCCGTCTTCAACCACCAGCCAGGTTTGGGGCCGTTCGTTGAAAAACTGCAGATCCCTTTCAGCGTCGTAACCGTCGTCGGAACTCTGACAGCTTGCGGCCGGTGCCCAGCCCATGGTGTCAGTCCCGCCGAGAACCATCTGAATATCGATATAACGCTGATGGGTCTCTATTTTCGCGGCCGCAGCCTCACGCCCCTGCATCTTGCTAATCGATGCATACACTTTGCGACCGACCAACTCATATTCGCCGGGAGCCAGTTCTTTTAAATCAGGCCGGCGCAAAAAATCAAACGCCGCCTTGAATCCTTTATTGAGCACTTCATAGCGTGCTGCATTTTCAATGACATCAAATACCATAACCTTACCTTTCTTCAAAACGTGTAGAGGTCGCACCAACCGTCAGCAGATCAACTTTTCGGCACAACGGCCTGTTCCGTGCCAGGACCAATTCGAGCACGGCCGGCTTGCTCGCAGGGGCTCTGGCTAGCCCCGTCTCCAGCTCCACCTTAAGCGGGGAGAAGGTGACTTTGCAAAGCTTGAATGTTATCGGTATCAACTAAACGAAAACAAGGGAAATATGGAGCACCGCTAACTTTGGCGGCGTAGTTCCTCAATGACTCCGCTCAGATCGAGGTCTCCGCGCCCAGCCTCCGCCATCCGATCAAACACCGCTCCGGACTGCTTGGCCAGAGGCAGGGGAATATCTTTTTCTGCAGCGATCCGGGCTGCAGTGACAAGAATCTTCTGCATGTACTTGGCGGGGCCGCCAGGCTTGAAATCGCTTTCGACCATCCGCTTGCCGTGCTCCTTGAGAATCACCGAATCGGCAAAACCGCCCAGCAACGCCGCATGCACGGCCTTGGGGTCGGCACCCATGCGCGCGGCGAAATTAAGGGCTTCGGCAACGGCGAGTACGGTATCACCGACAATAATCTGGTTACAGAGCTTGGCCACGCTTCCGCTGCCGGCCGGACCGACGTGAGTCACTCGGCCCAGGGGAGCGAACACGGCCATGATCGCGTCAAGAACAGCCCCTTCACCCCCGGCCATGATACTCAAGGATCCTTCAGCCGCACCCCGCTCTCCGCCGGAAACCGGCGCATCGATGAAAAATAATCCTTTGCCCGCAGCGGCCGCGGCTAATTCCCGGGCTTCGTCAGGCGCATAGGTGGCCATATCGACCAGGTAGCCACCGCTGCCAATGGCGCTGAGCAGATCCTGCTCAAAATAAAGCTCCCGAGCCGCCTCGTAATCGGCCAGCATGGCAATGACCAGTTCCGCGTCCGCGACCGCCGCATGGGCCGTGTCGGAGACCTCGGCGCCGAACTCGGCCAACGGAGCAGCCTTGGCCCGGGTGCGGTTCCAGACCTGGAGGGGAAAGCCCGCCTGGCACAAGCGCCGCGCCATCTGAAAACCCATGATACCGGTTCCGAGCAGGGCCACTTTAGAGCCGTTCTGTAGCATATGTTCTACCTCCTTCGCTATGGTTTCAAACTGCCCAGCTGACCGGCCGGCAGCGCTCACAGGTTGCCGAAACAGTCCATTCCGCGGCTTGTTAAAATATGCCCGGGGATTGCTCGGCAGTCCGTGTTTCAATATTCTTTTTATGTCACGAACAGGTAGCGGGCCAACGACATGCAGCCCTGCACCAGTCAAGCAAAAACAAGGTCGGCATCGCGCCTTTCGCGGGGTTGGTGATGTTATCGATAATTCTTGACCAATCAACCAAGATATACAAGAATAATTTAATTTTACTCCTTCGCAAAACTTGCCCCTGGACCAAATAGTTGTCATCCGGAAACACTGGATGACAATCATTAAGTTTTCAGATTGGAAACGAGTAGTTTTCCGTTGTGGCAAGGACATCAAGGCCTTGCGCGGAGGCGTACACCGTTACGCCGCACAAGTAAGCCTGCAGATTGACACCGCCACAGCGGAAAAGGGCCGTTTCCGGATGAAAACCAAATAGTTGCCATCCGGAAACTCCGAAGGGCAACTGCTAAGTTTTCAGATCGGAAACGAGCAATTTTTCGTTGTGGCCAGGAAATCAAGGGGTTGCGCGGAGGCGTAGTCCTTTACGCCGCACAAGAAAACCCGCAGATTGACACCGCCACAGCGGAAAAGGGCCGTTTCCGGATGAAAACCAAATAGAAGAGAGAGGATCGCTGTGGCATCGATTAAACGCAATCCGACCATGGCTGATGTTGCCCGCCGGGCGGGAGTATCAACCATGACCGTTTCCAGAGCCCTGAAAGGAAACGGCCAGGTGACCAAAGAAACCCACGAGAAAATCATCGCAGCGGTCGAGGAACTCGGCTATGTCCTGGACCTGACCGCCGGCGCGTTGTCATCGCAAAAAACCGGCTTTGTTTCGGTGATTATTCCCTCCATTAACAACTCTAACTTTTCCGACACCCTGCTCGGCATCACCGACACCCTGGATCCGGCTGGCAAACAGGTCTTGCTGGGGTATACCGGCTACAGTCTGCAGCGCGAAGAGCAACTGATCGAAACCATGCTTCAGCGCCGCCCCGAAGGACTGATCCTGACCGGCGGCGAACATACCCCGAAGGCCCGTAAAATCCTTCAAAGCACCTCGATTCCGGTCATTGAAACCTGGGATCTGCCCAGCAACCCCATCAACCATGTGGTCGGGTTTTCCAATGCCGAAACCATGGAAAATCTGGTCGCCAGGCTGGTCCTGGCCGGGTATCGGAATATCGGCTATATCGGCGGGAATGAAAAAGGTGACTTCCGCGGTATTGAACGCCGCCGCGGCTATGAACATGCCATCCAGGCCATGGGCCTGCCCAAAGCACATATGATTGCCATTGGCGATCCGCCGATTTCCATTGAACAGGGCGGGGCCGCCGTGGTCAAACTGGTGGAGGAATGGCCAAACGTGGAGGCGGTGGTCTGCGTTTCGGACCCTTCAGCCTTTGGCGCAATCATGGAATGTCACCGCCGCGGCTGGTCGGTTCCGGAACGACTGGCTATCGCCGGATTCGGCAATTTCGAAATATCCCGCTTCTGCTGGCCGTCCATTACCACCGTTTCGGTCAATGGCCACGCCATCGGTCAACGGGCCGGAAAACTGCTCCTGCAGGCCCTCGAAGAAAGAGCCGCGGGCCGCTCCTTTCCCCCTCGGATTGAACGGATTCCTCATTCGGTCATTGAGCGGGAAAGTACCGGAGCCCGTTAACAACTCCGGTCTCTCCCCTTGCGGATGAAGCGGCTGAAGCCCAGGCTTGCGCCGGTTCAGATCACCGGGGTCGGCAATGGCCGTCCGGCAAAATGGGCTTCCAGGTTTTCGCAGACCAGCCGCCCCATGGCTTTTCTGGTTTCAATCGTACCGCTGGCATGATGGGGTTGCAGCAGGACATTGTCCAGGGCCAGGAACCTGGGATCAAGCTGCGGCTCCCCTTCGAACACATCCAGGGCGGCAAAGCCGAGGCTGTGGTCTTCCAGAGCATCCAGTAAAGCGGCTTCGTCAATATTTGAAGCGCGGGAGATGTTGATGATCATCCCCTGCGGTCCGACCGCTTTGATCACCGTCGCACTGACAATATGCCGGGTCGCCGGCCCGCCGGTGAGGGTGACGAAGAAAAAGTCGGCTTGCGCTGCCAGTTCAGCCGGATCTTCAATATAGGTCCAATCTTTGGCAAAATCCCGGGGTCCGAGATCAGAGTAGGCAATTTCCATATCGAAAGCGGCACAACGCTTGGCCACCTCATAACCGATTCTACCCAATCCGAGGATTCCCACCCGCTTGCCAGACACCTGGGTCTGCAAGGGATAGAGCCCCTGGTTGCCCCAGTTACCGCTACGCACCCATTGCTCTGCACCGATCACCCCACGAGCACCAGCCAGCATCATGGCGATACCGAGATCGGCGACATCCTTGGTCAGAACATCCGGGGTATTGGTCACTCGAATCCCCCGCGACCTGGCCGCGTCCAGGTCGACAGCGTCATAGCCGACCCCGTATACGGAAATGACTTCCAGGTGCGGCAAAGCGTCAATCAGCTCACGACTTGCTCCCAGCTCGCCCCGGGTGGCAATCCCACGAATAGCGTCAGCCCGCTCGGCGATAAAAGCCGCTTTATCATCAGCTTCGAAATAGGGATGAAGCTGAAACGATTTTTGCAACAGTTCAATGTCCCAGGAGGGGTACGGCCCCATCTGCAGAATATCTATCTTAGCCAAAGGAAAACCTCCATTTTGTAAGTCATTAACGCGCTGAGATAAATCTTGACAAGGAAAAAATCCCTCCGTATTGTTATCGATAACATACTGAAATGCAAGTCAATATTTCCCGGCCTCGGCAGACCAAGGCAACCGCTGAAGGGGGCGGAGTAGTTTTTTTGTTGCAGCAGACCTGCCAGAACGGACTGACCACGCTAAACTGTTAGACTTGAATAGCGTCATTATTGACTCAACAAATCAGAACCGGAGGAACAAATGAGCCAGAAATCATCTCCACGTGTCAGTGTGATCGGTGTCGGAATTATGGGGACAGCGATCACGACCCGGCTGCTCGAATGCGGGCTGCAGGTCAGTGTTTTCGATCTTGATCCCCACAAGGTCCAGGCCATGGTCACGCGCGGGGCCATTGCCGCCACCTCCCCCGCTGACGCCGCCGGGCAGGCCGATTTCATTATCCTGTCGCTGAATAATGCCGCCATCGTCAACAGTGCGGTCTTTGGCGCAGAGGGTGTCGCCACTGCGGCCAGCGCCGATAAACTGCTTATCGACATGTCGTCCATCGATCCGGAATCAACCAAAGAGATGGCCGCCAGGCTGCTGTCCGAATACGCTATGCCCTGGGTCGATTGCCCCCTCTCCGGCGGTGCTCCCAAAGCCCTGCTCGGCAAGCTGGCGGTCATGGCCGGTGGCCGAAAGGAAGACTTTGAAAAAGCGCGGACGGTCATGCGGCATCTCTGCGCCAACTTCACGCTGATGGGACCTTCAGGCGCCGGACAGGCGACCAAGCTGGTCAACCAGGTGCTCTGCGCCGTCGGTTTTCAGGCCATAGCGGAAGCCACTCAACTGGCCCTGAAAGGCGGTGTCGACGTTTCGATGATCCCTGCCGCCCTGGCCGGCGGGCGGGCGGATTCCAGTCTGCTGCAGGAATTTATGGCCAAGATGGGTCGCCATGATTATACGCCGACCGGGAGCCTCGCCAATATGCTCAAGGATATGGAAGCCGTGCAGGCGTTCGCCGCCAAAAACCGCGTTGCCATGCCGCTAACCAGCCTGACCACGGAAATCCACCGCCTGTTTGTTGCCGCCGGCAAGGGCGACAACGACAACGCCGCACTGATGAAATTTTTCAACGGCCCGGCCGACGAGGCGAGCGAATAAACCAGGACCAAGGGAAAAGGCCATGTACACACGTAGCGCAATTTTTGAAGGCCGGATTCGGCCGGGCAAAGAAGCCGAATTTTTTGCCGTTATTGAACAGCAACTGTTGCCGATCTGGAAACGGATGCCCCATGTGCTGGATGTCCGCCTGTTCCGTACCGAAGCAAAAGATCCCGCCGCGCCCGGAGTCGTCCTGGTCCAGCAGATCGATTATCCGAGCCGGGAAGCGATTGAGGAAGCCCTCTCGTCAACTGTCCGTGACGAGGCGATCGAGGCTTCACGGGCTCTGGAAAACCTTTTTGACGGCAAGCATTATCACTATATCTATAAAAAACTGACCGTTTAACACTCCCCCCGGTGGCCCAACCAACAGCGGCCACCGGGGCTCCTTCCGCTCGCACAACACCTTCCCGGTTGCCGGATTCTTTCTTGTTTTTTTCTCAATCTCTGCTAAATTACCCTTATTGTTTCGCCGTGTTAGTGTATGCAGGTGATCTTGCAGCGACGGTCGTCCAGCCGATTCCAAAAGACGCTTGAGCTAACCGGACGTTCACATACAATTGAATTTCTCTTCTTTGTTTGAGTCTGGAGCAACGCGACTTGCCATCTTCCGCAATGAGACGCTATCCATGACAAGTAAACGTCGCTCGACTCCGCCATCGCCGTTCAGCTCGGCTGCGCTTATTGCCCTGATTTATTTTGGCTTTTCAATATTCTGGATTTTGGCCGGGGATCGTATTCTTCTGCTGTTTTCCCAAGAACCCGACGTCATTACCCACCTCCAGTCCCTGAAAGGGACCGCCTTTGTCAGCCTCAGTTCGTTGCTCATCTTTGTTCTGGTCAGGAGGAGCCTGGTGACTGCCCGCAAGCACCAGCAGGCCTCCGCAACCAATGAGGAGCGCTATCGGTTGCTGGTGGAAAACCAGAATGACCTGGTTGTCAAGGTTGATCCCGAAGGCAGGTTTCTATATGTCAGCCCCACCTATTGCAAACTGTTCGGAAAAACCGAACAGGAGTTGCTCGGGCAAACGTTCATGCCCCTTGTTCATGAAGATGATCGGGAAAATACCGCCCGGGAAATGGCCGCCCTTTGGCAGGAGCCCTACCAGGCCTATCTTGAGCAGCGGGCGCTGACAGCCCGGGGCTGGCGCTGGCTGGCCTGGTCAGACCGTTCCATAATTGACTCTACCGGCAAGGTAGAGGCCATCGTTGGAGTCGGCCGTGACATTACCGGCCTCAAACAGGCCGAAGAAGCCCTCAAAGCCAGCGAAGCAAAGTTCAAGGCCCTGGCCGATACCTCGCCGCTGGCCATCTACATGTTAAAAGGAATTGATGAAGAAGCAGAATATGTCAATCCGACCTTCACCCGCCTGTTCGGCTATTCCCAGGAGGATGTGCGGTCGGCCCGGCAGTGGTGGAAACGGGCCTATCCAGACCCTGAATACCGCCGACAAGTTGCTACAGAATGGTCACAAAGGGTGCAGAAAGCCCATGACACCAAGGCTGATTTCGAACCCATGGAAACCCATGTCACCTGTAAGGACGGTTCGAAAAAAACCATTTTATGGGGTTTCCAGCCCATTGGAATGCAGAACTGGATTTATGGCCTGGACCTGACCGAACAACGCAATATTGAAGAACAGCTGCGCCAATCTCTCAAAATCGAATCCATCGGCCAACTGGCCGGCGGCATCGCCCATGATTTCAATAATATGCTCAGCGTCATCCTCGGACATACCGAACTGGCCCTGCGTCAGCTCTCTACTCAGGACCCGCTGTACAAGCAGTTGCAGCAGATCAACGCTGCCGCAACCCGCTCAACGGAGATGACTCGCCAGCTGCTCGGTTTTGCCCGCCGTCAGACCGTTGCCCCGCAAATTCTCGATCTGAATAGATCCCTCCAGAAAATGCTGAGCATGCTGCAACGGCTGATCGGAGAAAATATCGAGCTGATATGGAATCCGGGCCAACAACTCTGGCCGGTCAAGATAGACCCGACCCAGCTCGATCAGATCCTGATCAACCTATGCATCAACGCCCGCGACGCCATTTCCGGAGCCGGTCAGCTGATCATTGAAACGACCACGATCAGCATCGACGATGACTATTGTCGTCACCATATCGACTTTTCCCCTGGCGATTTCGTCGTTCTCTCGGTCAGTGATGATGGCAGCGGAATGGATCATGCCACCAGGAATAAAATTTTTGAGCCGTTCTTTACCACCAAAAACAAGACTGGCGGCACCGGCCTGGGCTTGGCGACTGTTTACGGGATCGTTCGGCAAAACCGGGGATTTATTCATGTCTGCAGTGAGGTTGGCCAAGGGAGCACGTTCCGAATTCACTTGCCGCGCCAGCAAGCAGAGCTGAGCCACCCCGCCCGGCAAACGGAGAACCCCGTTGCCTCATCAGGAGGGGAAACCATCTTGGTTGTCGAAGATGAAAGCGCGATCCTGAACCTGCTCCGCATCCAACTCGAAGCGATGGATTACCGCGTTCTTACCGCAGCGACAGCGGAACAAGCCCGTCAGGTGACTCGGCAGCACAAAGATTCCATCGCCTTGCTCATGACCGACATCATCATGCCGGAATTAAATGGCCGTGACCTGGCGCAGCAACTGCTGGGCATCTGCCCGCAGCTGAAAGTCTTGTATATGTCGGGATACACCGCCAACGCAATTGCCCATCACGGGGTGCTTGAGCCGGGGATCAATTTTATTCAGAAACCTTTCTCCGGCCAGGAACTCGGTCGCAAAATCCGCACCGCCCTGACCGTTCACACATAAAAAAAGCCGCGACAGCTGGAAAGCTGACCGCGGCTTTTTTCAGCAAGCGCTGGTCATTATTTTACATAGTCCCGATACTCTGGCGCCCATTGCTGTGAACGGACAAATTCCACAACATTGGCGGGCTTTTCAATGCCAGCCACGCCGTCATTGAAGGCCACTTCGGCCACTGCGGCACCGATATTGGCAGACACCTCGCGAATCCGGCTCAAGGCCGGATACATCCGCCCCATCTCCAGATCGCTTTCCAGGACCTGGTCGGCCAAAGCCCGGGCGGCCTGCGAGAACATCCGGTCCGTCACTTTTTTAGCCTTGCAGGCGACCGCGCCCAGACCGATCCCCGGAAAGACATAAGCGTTGTTGCCCTGACCCGGGACATAGGTTTTCCCTTTGAAGACACAAGGCGGGAACGGGCTGCCGCTGGCAAAGATGGCGCGGCCGTCAGACCAGGTATAAGCTTCCTCCGCAGAGCACTCGGACTTCGAGGTCGGGTTGGAGAGGGCAAAAACAATCGGCCGCTCATTCAGTTCGGCCATGGTTTGGATGACCTCCTGAGTAAAGGACTTGGCAATCGTCGATACGCCGATAATCGCTGTCGGCTTGAGAGCTTTGACGGCGCTTAGGAAGTCCGGAGCGAACGGATAGTCATGGGCGAAACGCAGTTTATGCTCAACCAGATTATCCCGGCTCTTCACAACCAGCCCCTTGGAGTCAACGAACCAGCATTTGGCCCGCGCTTCTTCCAGGGTATCCCCCTCATCAACCATGGCCGATACAATCAGGTCGGCAATGCCGATTCCGGCCTCTCCGGCACCGAGGAAGAGAATTTTTTGCTCGCCCAGGGATTTTTTGGTCACCCGCAGCGCCGAGAACAACCCAGCCAGACTCACTGCTGCGGTGCCCTGCATGTCATCATTGAAAGAGCAGATTTTGTCACGCCAATTTTCCAGCAGGCGGAATGCGTTGCTGTTGGCGAAATCTTCGAATTGAATCAGGACATCCGGCCAGATTTCCTTGGCAGCGTTCATGAATTCAGCGACGAAATCGTCAAACTCCTGGCCGCGAACCCGATGCTGACGAATCCCGAGGTAAAGGGGATCACCCAGATAGCCTTCGTTTTCGGTGCCGACATCAAGCATGACCGGCAGGCACTGGGCCGGGGAAATACCGGCGCAAGCGGTATACAGGGACAGCTTGCCCACCGGAATACCCATGCCGCCGGCACCCTGATCGCCCAAGCCGAGAATCCGCTCGCCATCGGTCACGACAATCACTCGAACATCTTCGCGAGGCCAGTTTTTCAGAATATTGGCGATATTGCCGCGCTCTTTGTAGCTGATATAAAGGCCACGCGGGCGCCGGAAAATGTGTCCGAACTGCTGGCAGGCCTGGCCAACCACCGGGGTGTAAACGATCGGCATCATTTCATCCAGGTTATCCATCAGAACCCGATAAAACAAAGTCTCATTACGATCCTGCAAGCTGGCGAGGTGAATATAACGTTCCAGATCGGTCTTCTTCTGACGATAGTTTTCCAAAACCCGGGCAACCTGTTCTTCCATCGTGAAAATCTTGGGCGGAAGGAGCCCTTTAAGTCCCAGAGTTTCTCGTTCTTCAGCGGAAAAAGCAGTTCCTTTGTTCAACAACGGATCCTGCAACAGGGCTGTTCCTGTGGGAAGACTGTTTGCAACTTTTTCATTCATAATAATCACCTCAGACATTGGTAAAAGGGTGGGATCTCAGCAGAACCGGTCATGATCGGCCGGGCCTGCACGCTACTCTCGCTAAATAGAAACACACAATAAAAAAGCGGAACGATATCAATCACCAAAATATTCGGGTTGGAAAAGGATTGCGCCCGCACAAAAAACAAAATAACCGACCGCCGGACTGAAGGCATATCTGGCCTGTCAAATTAAGGCTGAATAAAAATTACCTTAAATGATGCCGTACCATATCGTAAACGCAAAGAAAAAAAAAGCCCCGTGATCAGGAGGGGTGTCACGGGGCACAATGTTTGAGAGGTTTCTCGAAGAGATTTGGTGTAGATCAACAACTTGCCTGCCACAACAAATTGTTGATGGTTTATATCTAGCAATTTTGATAATGATTGTCAATAATATTTTTATCGGGTGTTCATTTTTTCTGCAAACGGCTGTATTAGGCGCCCTCCAAGGGCGCAGCAGCAACATCCGAGTGAGATATTCAAGGAAGCAGCACAGTGTGCAGTTTCTTGGAATTCCCATGATCCCCGCATAAAAAAGGCCGGTCAACAAGTTGACCGGCCTGATGAGGGCAGAAGGTAGTTTGCTCCTCGGGTGAAACATCGTGTCTAACGGTTTTTCGGAAAAGCCCGTCCGGCGACTTTTCCATATCCGATCGGGAAAAGTTCCCTTTTACCGATCTCACAAAATCAATAAAAAAAACTCTTTATTGATTTTGCTGCGTCGCCCGACATCGGACTACGCAGATTGTCCTGCTGAATTTCCGTTTCAGGAAATATGCTTAACCAGATCAAGAACCCGGTTGGAATAGCCCCATTCGTTGTCATACCAGGACAGCACTTTGACCATGGAACCGTCCATGACCGCAGTGGAAAGCCCATCAACGATGGATGAAGCGGCATTGCCGTTGAAATCCTTGGACACCAGCGGCAGTTCGCAGAACTCAAGAATCCCTTTCAACGGACCTTCAGCAGCGGCTTTTAAAGCGGCGTTGACGTCCTCAACAGAGGTTTTTTTCTCGGTTTCGACAACCACATCGACCAGAGAAACATTGGGAGTCGGAACCCGGACAGCCAGCCCGTCCAGTTTGCCTTTGAGCTGCGGCAAGACCAGGGACACCGCTTTGGCAGCGCCGGTGGTGGTCGGAATCATCGACAGCGCAGCCGCCCGAGCGCGACGCATGTCAGAGTGCGGCAGGTCGAGAATCCGTTGATCGTTGGTATAGGAATGGATAGTGGTCATCATCCCCTTGACGATCCCGAAGGACTCGAGCAACACTTTGGCGACCGGGGCCAGACAGTTGGTGGTACAGGACGCGTTGGAAAGGATATGGTGCTTGGCAGCATCATAATCCTGCTCATTGACACCCATACAGACGGTTAAGTCGACTTCCTTGCCGGGAGCGCTGATCACCACCTTCTTGGCACCAGCATCGATATGTTTTTGTGCCGCGTCGCGTTTGGTGAACAGACCGGTCGATTCAATAACGATTTCGACCCCGAGAGCGCCCCAGGGCAAAGCAGCCGGGTCGCGTTCGCTGAGGATCTTAACTACTTTGCCGTTGACAATCAGGGTATCTCCTTCGGCAACCACATCGCCGCTGAAAATACCGTGCACAGAGTCATATTTAAGCAAATGCGCCAAGGTTGCAGCATCGGTCAGATCGTTAATCGCCACAATATCAAAATCAGGGTTGCCTTGGGCTGCACGAAAAACATTACGTCCAATACGGCCGAATCCATTGATAGCTATTTTTTTTGACATAAGCATTTCCTTTTGGTTGTTACGTTAAATTTGAAAGATACTGAACAGTATAACACCTTGTCCGGGTTAAGCTTTGCTGTCCTGCTCTTCCAGATAATTTGCCGGGATCCCGGCTATGGATATATCGTTTCTGTGGAGCGGATATATCGTAAAGCAGGGACCAGTTTGTATCCCGCTGACAATATCACCGGCAGTCACGGAAAAGCGCAGGCCGGCGATATTTTTCTTGGCTTTAAACAGCTTTTGCATGATGAACTCCATAACCTTGTCTGGTCTGTTCCCAAACAAAAAACCTGGCAGCCGTTGCAAAACAGGCTGCACTGCCCAGAAATGGGCGAACAAAATCAATACGAATTCTCGACCTCATCGATTTTGTAAGGTGGGAAACTTTCAGTTTCTCCCCACCGTGGTTGAAAAAATCCCCAAACGGACTTCTTCAATATCCTGCTAGTCCTGCAGCAAATCCCCGAGCTGATGGACCTTGAGCAGATTGGTTGTGCCCGAACCGGAGACCGGGCTGCCCATGGTAATGACCACGATGTCCCCGGCCTGCAGGGCACCGGCAGTCAATACCGCCTTGGCCACCCATTCAATCTGCGACTCGGTGGTCCCCTGAACATCGACCTCAAGGGACTGAACCCCGGAATAGAGAGCCAGTTGCCGCGAGACGACCGTAGAAGGGGTTACCGCGATAATGGGAATCGAAGGCCGGTACTTGGCAACCAGCGCCGCAGTGCTGCCGCTTTTGGTGAAGGCCAAAATCGCTTTGGCGCCGACCATTTCCGAAATTCTTGAAGCAGTCTGTCCAATGGCCTCGGACAGATCCAGAGACCCTTCACAATTCTGGCAGGTCAGCCGGTGAGGCCGACCCCGGGAAATCGAGGCGCTGGAAATATCACTGGCAACCTTGCTCATCAGGCGGACCGCTTCCACCGGGTACTGCCCGGTAGCGGTTTCCGCAGACAGCATGACGGCGTCGGTGCCATCAAGAATGGCATTGGCAACGTCCGAGGTTTCGGCGCGGGTCGGACGCGGATTGCTGATCATGCTTTCCAACATCTGGGTTGCTGTGATCACCGGTTTCCCGACCAGGTTGCACTTGTGAATAATATCTTTCTGAATCAGCGGAACCTTTTCCGGGCGAATCTCGACCCCAAGATCGCCGCGGGCAACCATGACCCCGTCCGTCACCTCCAGGATGGCGTCAAAATTATCGACCGCTTCCGGTTTCTCAATTTTGGAAATAACCTTGATCGTCGAACCAGCCGCCTTCAGACGCTGTTTCAGATCGATCACATCCGCGGCCTTGCGGACAAAAGACAACGCCAGATAGTCGACCTGCTGGTCGATGCAGAACTGCAGATCAAGCAGATCCTTTTCAGTCAAGGACGGCGCGGACACCGTAGCCCCCGGCAGATTGATCCCTTTGCGATCTTTGAGGAAACCGCCGAAGCGAACCCGGCAACGAACATCCGTTGCCAGGGTTTCGAGGACTTCCAGTTCCATCAGGCCATCATCAAGCAGGATCTGATTGCCTGCCTTGACATCCTGGGGAAGGTTTTTGTAAATCGTCGGGATAACACCGGTCTCCCCAATGACCTCACGGGAAGTGACAATAACCTCTTCCCCCGGGGTCAAGGTGATGCCGCCGTCTTTTAGTAGTCCGACCCTGATCTTGGGACCCTGCAGATCACCGAGAATGGCAATGGCCCGGCCAGCCCGAGAAGAGACCCGGCGAATCCGTTCGATGAGAGCGGCCTTATCAGTATGGTCGCCATGGGAAAAATTCAATCTAAAAACCGAAACACCTGCCTCGATCAGTTGCTCGAGCCTTTTTTCTTCGGAAGAAGCCGGTCCCAGCGTTGCGACGATCTTGGTATGTTTGTACATAAGTTGCTATTCTTTCCCTTAACAGGTTGTTGAAAAAGTCCATCCCTGGCCCTTTTCAAGCCCGGTGGAGAAAAGTGCGATTGCCTGCACCTTACAAAATCAATGGCTTAAAAAGACCATTATTGATTTTGATCGCCCGGCCATGGGCTCGACAGGCTGTTTCAATCGCCTGTTAAACCTTGGCCAGAGCGTCTTTGACTTGCGCGGTGATTGCTCCCCATTGCTTGTCGGCAATCTGCTGCTTGGTGGCCAGCCAGGAACCGCCGATGTTGCTGACAATCGGCAAGGCCAGGTAATCGTTCATGTTGGCCAGACTGACTCCGCCGGTGGGGCAGAACTGCAGCCCCTGGCTGGCATAGGGACCGGCCAGCGCTTTCAGCATTTTGATGCCGCCAGCGGCTTCAGCCGGGAAAAATTTCTGCAGTTTGCAGCCCAGCGCCAGCCCCTGCTCGATTTCCGAGGGGGTCATCACCCCGGGAATGAACAACGTGTTTTTGGCTTTGAAGAAGTTGACCACATCCGGGTTCAGCCCTGGAGCCAGACCGAACTTGATTCCGGCATCAAGAGCCCGCTGGCCCTGCTCTTCAGTCAGCAGAGTTCCTGCACCGAGGAGCATTTCCGGGAATTTCTTGCCGATCAGTGAAATGGCCTCGGCCGCGGCTGCGGTGCGGAAAGTCACTTCGATAACATCCATGCCGCCTTCGAGGAGAGCTTCTGCCAGGGGCAATGCGTCAGCAGCATCATCGATCACAATAACGGGAATAATTGGCCGTTTTTTAAGTTCATTGATCATCTCTAGAGATCCTTTTCTCTGCTAGTTGCCATCCGGAAACTCCGCAGGGCAACGGCTAAGTTTTCAGATTGGAAACGAGAATTTTTCGTTGTGGCCAGGAAATCAAGGGGTTGCGCGGAGGCGTAGTCCTTTACGCCGCACAAGAAAACCCACAGATTGACACCGCCACAGCGGAAAAGGGCCGTTTCCGGATGAAAACTATGCAAAAGAACCCGACCGGTTGTCCGGTCGGGTCAGTCCTGTTTTCAGCGATCGACGCGGGCACCGCCGCCGCCAACGATTTTTTCAACTTCGGACAAAGATGCCATGGTGGTATCTCCCGGAGTGGTCATGGCCAGCGCGCCATGGGCAGCACCGTATTCCACGGCCAGTTGCGGGTCACCCAAGATCATCAGACCATAGATAAAACCGGAAGCAAAGCTGTCTCCGCCGCCAACCCGATCCATGATTTCGAGTCCCGGACGATGGGTTGAGGTGTAGAACTCGCCATCCACCCAGCACATGGCACCCCAATCGTTGACCGTTGCGGTTTTGACCCCGCGCATGGTGGTGGCCGTTGCTTTGAAGTTGGGGAATTCGGTGACCGCTTTCTTGATCATTTTCTGGAACGAGTTGACATCCAGGTCAGTCAGGTTCTCATCAGCCCCTTCCACTTCAAAACCAAGACAGGCGGTGAAATCTTCTTCGTTACCGATCATGACATCGACATACTTAGCGATTTCGCGGTTGACCTCACGACACTTTTCCAGACCGCCGAACCCTTTCCACAGCGAAGGGCGATAGTTCAGATCGTAGGAAACGATGGTGCCGTATTTTTTTGCGGCTTTGGCTGCGGCAATAACGGTATCGCCGGTGGTTTCGGAGAGTGCGGCATAGATCCCGCCGGTATGGAACCAGCGCACGCCCAGCTCGCCGAAGATGTATTCCCAGTCAATATCCTCGGCTTTGATCTGGGAAGCGGCGGTATTACCCCGGTCGGAGCAACCCACTGCGCCGCGGATACCGAAACCGCGCTCGGTAAAGTTCAGTCCGTTGCGCACGGTTCGGCCGATGCCGTCATAATCGACCCACTTGATCAGGGAGGTGTCAACGCCGCCTTGCAGAATCAGGTCTTCCATGAGCAGGCCGACATCGTTTTTGGCGAATGCAGTCACCACGGCGGCGCGCTGCCCAAAGCAACGACGCAAGCCCCTGGCGACGTTGTACTCGCCGCCGCCTTCCCAGGCCCGAAACTGACGGGAAGTCCGGATACGACCCTCACCCGGGTCGAGACGCAACATAACCTCTCCCAAAGACAGAATGTCGAAACGACATTCCTTGGCCGGCTTCACTGCAAAATTACCCATTTTCACCTCCGAAAATTTTTGTTCTGGTTAACCCCGCGTAACCTTCCGGCGGGGATGTCTATAACATGCACAGCTTGCTGGACGACTAGCAGCCCAGCGACTGCGAAATAACGGCCGCGTATCTTTTCACCGCCTCAATCTCGCTCTCAATCCCCCGTTCATCAAGCAGATAGGACGGCACCGTAATGCTGATGGCCCCGACCAGCTGCCGACGGAACCCCAATAACGGTGCCGCCACGCAGACGATCCCGCGGGTGATCTCCTCAAGGTCCAGGGCATACCCCTGCTCGCGGATCTCCTGCAATTGTTTGCGTAACATATTGGGGTTGGTGACCGTTTTATCGGTCAAGGGGGGCAAGGGTTCGGCAAGAACCTTGTCAATGGTTTCAGCATCGGCAAAAGCCAGCATCGACTTCCCCATCCCGGTACAGTAGAGGGGAAAGCGCTTACCCACTTCCGAAAACAGCCGGATCCCATAATCCTTCGACTCGATCTTCTCCACAAAGACACCCATGGTTCCGTCAAGAACGCCCAAATTGGTGGTATGCCCGGTAGCTTTGTTGAGCGATTCGAGGTGCGGCCTGACGTGCTTACGCAACTGATAGTGGGTCATGACTTCGGCGCCGGTCGCGGCCAGCCGCAAACTGCCGAAATACTTTTTGCTCTCCGGATTGTAGTCGAGATAGCCGACATCGGTCAGATCGCGCAGAATCCGGTGAACGGATGACTTGGGAAGATCCACCGCGGCAACGACGTCCGAATAGGTCACGCCTCTGCTCTGCTGGGCAACAACAGCTTCAAGAATGGCAAAGATTTTATAAAGAGGGTTCATGCCGTCTCCGAAAATCCCATATTTGGAGTTAGTATCTGTATTTGGATGCTATCCCATTCAGCGATCTCTGTCAATGGTATTTCAGATCGACAACACCGTTACGGCGACCCTCTTCCACAAAGGCTGAAGGACCAACGTCCAGCACAGATTGTCGAGAACCGCGCAGGCAGCACACAGGACAAAAAATAGAACGGGAACACAATGATTGGAGCAAAAAAGCCAGGTCGGCATGTAGCGTCGTCGGGGATCTTGCGGATGGGTTTAGGGGATGGCAGGCAGACCCTCAATAAACAGGAGCTGGGGGCAACTGCGGTTGACAGTTGCCCCCAGCCATTGTTCAGGACATCAGGACGGCAATGGGTTTTCCGCTCGCAAGTCAACCGCCTGTGGGACACAACCTTTTTCCGCGCTGGTCGCATCACTCATCAGGTTACTGGCCGCAATCTGCCGCAGGCGTTGCTGCATCTTGTGCTGGCGCTCGTTAACCAGGGCACTGCGCTCCGGCAAATCCTGGTAAACCCTTAAGGTTCCTTTGACCAGGGCCTCGACATCGACGACATCCAGACGGTTATCGTGCAAATTGAAACGGAGGATATCGCCATCGATCAAGGAACCGATCCCGCCGCCGGCAAACGCTTCCGGAGTCACATGCCCGACGCAAGCGCCCTTGGTCACCCCGGAATAGCGGCCATCGGTCATGAGGATTGAGGAGGCCTCCAGAACCTGATGGTGTTTGAGGTGATGAGCCGGAGCAAACATTTCCGGCATGCCGAAGGCGCGCGGCCCCTGCCCGGCGATGACGAAAGCAAAAGAGAGGGCGCCGGCAGCCACCAGATCATGCATCTTGCCACTGTCGAAGGAGGTGATCTCGCCTTTTGAGTTGTGAGTGAGCACGGCATTGATCAGGGGCAAAGGAACGGTCTCGACCACCTTGCCGAGGATCTCCATGAGCCGCGGGGAAGAGATCTCGTCAATACAGAGATGCTCGTTCTCATAATAGCGGACGAACAACAACTGATCGTTAAAGCGATCGAGCTGACGGTCGGTCATGCCGGCCAATTTAACGATAGCCGTGGACATGAAGTTACCGCGCAGGACTTCCACTCCGGAAGCCTGGCGCACCGGTGCGGTGCGAATAATGGCATTTTCGCCCAATTCCGGCGCCACCGGCACATTCAGGTCGGCAATCCGTTCGCCCCAACTGCGGTCGGTCATAGTCGGTGCGTCCAGGTCCATGGCGATCCCCAGGTCGGAGAGCACCCGGTACAGACTGTCGATACCGCGGTGCTGCCCCTTGAGGAACTGCTGAGCCAGGACAAAGGTATCACGCCCGGCGGTCAGGCTGTGCGCGAACAGTTCAGGAACAGGCGTCTCGGCGCGGACCTGCTCATAATCCAGAATCGAAATATCATAGCCGGCGTAACGCATGATCGCCGGCAGGTGGAGGAGGATATTGGACGAACTGCCGGTGGTGTTGTGCAGGCGGACAGCATTTTTGAAGTTGCGCCCGATAATCTCGGTAACGCGCAGATGTTTTTTGTTGAGACTGGCATAAAGCAGATCAACCGCGCCGCAAACGATGTCCGGCGCAGGAGCATCGATGAGCAGTTCAGCCTCGGGCGGGGCAAAACCGAGGGCGGTGATCAAAGTCCGGGACGAGTTGCCGGTTCCGTTGAAGGCACAGACTCCGCCTTTGGCGTCACAAGTCGCCGCGGCCAGTTCGTTCAAAATCTGCCGAGCCTCGGCCTCGGCCAGCAGCTCCAGGTGTACCGCCCGATTGAGCTGGCCGAGAAAGGCTTCGTCTGAAGAACATTGCAGAATATAGCGCATATTCTCAGCAATATCTTCAGCCAGGTCGCCATGTCCCTGGGCCCGGGCCTGATCCATCAGTGCATTCAGCTTGGTCTTGGTGGTGGCCGGGATCGAGCCGCCCTTCAAGACATGCTCGGGTACGAACAGGGCCCACACCGGGGCCTGCTGCCGCTCGGCATGGCTGCGGGCCAGATCTGCCGCGGCCAGACCGGAGAGCACGGCTGCGGGGAACTTGTCGCAGCTGGAAAGCACATAAGCGGCATGATAAGAATGCCCCTCAAAGGTAATATTGACGGCCGAAGCGGTATGGTTTCGGGATGCCAGGGAATAACTCTGGCCAATATTGCTCTGCGCCGTGCCGTCACAGATAACCGGTATACCGAAGACAAACGGAACCCCGCCATTCTGCCAGATCCGCAGCACCGCAAGGCTGATATGCAAATCGTCGCGAAGGTGGGCCGGATGGTCGACGGACCCGGTGATGACAGCGATCCGCGGCTTATTAATCACCAGCCGGTGAACAATCTCGGCTTGGGTGATGGCGCCCGGATCAAGGGCCGGGGCAATCTCCCGGGCCTGGTCCCAGGCTTTGTTGATAGCGGCGAGCACACAGATCGGTTCATTTGCGGTGCCCTGGATACATTCACGATAAGGATTATACCCTTCTTCGATAATCAGATCGGCAAAACTGTTTTCGCTCATTGTTTCCCCTTTGTGGAATTGAATTGCAAGGCTGTCGGAAAAGCCATATCCGGCCACCGTCTGGCAGGGTCAGTACAGCTCTTTTCCCGACTGGCCAAGAAATTATTTTTAGGTTGACCTCTTCAGGCAGTTAGCTTAAAAGTAATCATATTATGAAACGATGATAATATAGTTTTACTCTTGTTACCACCCTCTTTTCACTGTTTTTGTTTTACCCGGATTGGATGTTGAGGGTTGAGCAAGTCGCCGTTGGCTGCAACGCGGCTGGCGGCAGGTCAGTCCGCCATAAAAAACACTATTCCAATTCGCATTGTCGGGAGTTCAACCATGAACAACGCTATCACCAAGCAAATCAGCTTCGATGCCTGCTACGTCAAAGGCCCTAAAGACGTCTTTGTCACGGCTAAAACAATCAGCTACGACCCTGCAACAGAGATTCTGGTCAAAATCAGCCGTGGTGGGATCTGCGGCTCGGATATCCATTACTATCAGGAAGGCGGTGTCGGCGATTTTAAATTGCAGCACCCCATGGTCCTCGGCCACGAGGTCATCGGCACCATGGTTACGGACGATGAACGCAACGGCCAAAAGATTGCGGTCAACCCCAGTCGGCCCTGTAACCAGTGCGAGTACTGCCTGTCCGGACGCAGCAACCAGTGCCTGGATATGCGCTTCTTCGGCAGTGCGATGCTCAATCCCCATGTCGATGGCGGTTTTGCTCAATACGTAGTCGTCAGACCCGACCAGTGCATCCCCTATGACAGCCAAGCCCCTGATGAAGTGATGGCTTTCTCCGAACCCCTGGCCGTGGCTATCAATGCTGTCAACCAGGCCGGCAGCATCCTCGGTAAAAAAGTTCTGGTCACCGGCGCCGGCCCCATCGGCTGTCTGATCATTGCCGCCTGTAAAGCGGCGGGTGCAGGTGAGATCGTCGCCACCGACCTGGCTGAACAATGTCGTGAGCTGGCCCTGACCATGGGTGCCGATGCCGTTTATAACCCGGCGGCAGACGATATGAGCCAGTTTAAGACCGGCAAAGGTTACTTTGACGCAAGTTTCGAGGCCTCCGGCGCCATTCCGGCGATTCAGTCCAATATTGAACTGACCAAGGCCGGTGGGATCATGGTTCAGGTGGGCATGCGTCCGGGCATGGTGGACATCCCGTTGACCAAGTTCCTGGCCAAAGAAGTCAAGTTCGTCGGCGCCTTCCGCTTTACTGCTGAATACGCGACCGCCGTGCGCTGGCTGGAAAAAGGGCTGGTCGATCCCCGCCCGCTGCTGACCAAGGTCTTTCCCTACGCCGAAGTGGTCGAAGCCCTTGAGTTCGCCAGCGATAAAACCAAGGCCGTCAAGGTTCAGCTGTCTTTCTCCTGATCTTGCCCGGCCCGGCAAACGGATATGCCACTGAGATATCGATAAACCAACTTCGTAAAGGAAAGATACTTGACCATGGAAAACTTATTTAATCTGGAAAATCGCCGTGCCCTGATCACCGGCTCGGCCCAAGGCATCGGCAATCTCCTTGCCCGTGGCCTGGCTGCCCACGGCGCCAGCGTTGTCATCAACGACATCACCCAGGAACGGGCCGAAAAAGCCGCCCAGGAACTGGTTGCTGAAGGCTACGACGCTTCGGCGGTCGCCTTTGATGTCACCAACAAACAGGCCATTATCGAAGGCGTAGAAAAAATCGAAACCAGCATCGGGCAGATCGATATCCTGATCAACAATGCCGGAATTCAGCGCCGCCATCCATTCCTTGAATTTCCGGAAGAAGAATGGGATCAGGTCATCAATGTCAACCAGAAATCAGTGTTCCTGGTCTCCCAGGTGGTCGGCGCCTACATGGTGAAGCGGAAAGCCGGCAAAATCATTAATATCGGCTCCATGCAGTCGGAACTCGGCCGCGACACCATCACTCCCTATGCGGCCTCCAAAGGGGCGGTCAAGATGCTGACCCGGGGCATGTGCGTCGAACTGGCCCGCTACAACATCCAGGTCAATGGTATCGCTCCCGGCTATTTTAAAAGCGACATGACCAAAGCCCTGGTCGAAAATGAAGAATTCACTAAATGGCTCTGCAACCGGACTCCGGCTAACCGCTGGGGGGATCCGAAAGAACTGATCGGCGCCGCGGTTTTCCTCGGTTCGCAAGCTTCGGATTTTGTCAACGGGCACCTGCTGTTCGTCGACGGCGGAATGTTGGCCGCTGTTTAATCAAAGTTGCCACTAAAAACCGCCGTAAAAATTCGTTCCGGCGCATTGATTGAAAGATTGCTGGCTTCAGCCACCAAGACAAACATTGGCACCCTGTTGCTCTTAGTCCGCCCTATTTAGGGGCTCGTTCAGGCCGTTGCTTAACAGCCTGGTTTATTGACATTTTTAACCGGTAGACACAAGGAGACGAAGATGAAGAAGTTATCAATGGTGAGCTTGCTTATCCTGTCGCTGAGTTTGATCGCGACAAGCGTGTTCGCAGCACAGATCAACCTTAAATTCGCCAGCACCAATGCTGCTGGAGAGCCCTCCTACGAAGTTCAGAAAAAATGGACCGATGCTGTCGAAAAAGCTTCTAACGGTCGTATCCATATCGACCTGCTCCCCCTGGATGCCGTCGTTAAGTCAACCGACCTGCTGACCGGCGTTCGCAACAAAATCATCGATGGCGCCATTTCGACTTCAGCCTGGTACTCCGGTGACGATCCGGGTTTCGGTCTGATCGGCGATACTATCAGCGCCTGGAATACCGATGAAGACATGTTCAAATTCTATTATTTCGGTGGCGGCATGGAAGTTGTTGACAAAATCTTCAACGCTTACGGCGCCAAACTCATCGGTGTTGCCATGACCGGAGCGGAATCCCTGCCGTCCAAAATTCCGTTGAAAGGCGTCGCTGATTTCAAAGGCGTTAAAATGCGGGCACCGTCCGGCCCGATCCAAAAACTGTTCGCCAAAATGGGTGCAGCTCCGGTTGGCCTGCCCAGTTCCGAAGTCTATACTGCCCTGGAAAAAGGCGTTATTGACGCTGCTGACTACACCACCTTTTCCGGCAACTACAAAACCGGCGTTCTCGACATCGCCAAATACCCGATCTACCCGGGGATTCACTCTTCACCGACCGTGCATATCATCATGAACCTCGATGAGTGGAAAGCACTGCCGGAAAACGACCAGATCTTCATGCAGATGTTCTTCAAAGGAATGGCCCTCGACTCCATGCTGCGTCCTCACTATGAAGACCGTATCGCCTTCGGTGAAGCTGTCAAAAAAGGGATCACCCCGATTGCCTGGAGCGACGCGGAAAAAGGCAAAGTCCGCAGCTATGCTCGTGAAATTTGGGAAGAGACTGCTAAAAAATCGGAAATCGGCAAAATGTACTACGATGCCCTGCAGAAATACCTGGCATCCCAGGGCATGAATTAAGCCCATTGTCGTTATCCTTCAGCAACGGGGACCAGGAGCATTCCGACAGTCCCCGTTGCTGTGCAACAAGCACAAGGTGAAGTCTAATGAAACCGAGTCTGGTAATCGACCGCATTTTTATTCGTGCAGGGCACTTTGTCTCGATCCTGTTCCTGATCGTGGTCTGCATCAGTTTTTTTGAAGTCGTCATGCGGTACGTCTTCAACGCTCCTACCCTGTGGGTGCATGAGACGACCTCATTCCTGGTCAGTCTAGCTATGTTATTCGGCGGAGTCGCCTGTTATGCCGATGAAAAACACATCGCCATGACCTTTATCTCCGACAGTTTTCCTCCCAAGCTGCGCTGGTTTTCCGCACTGTTTGTCGAAATGTGCACCCTGGTGTTTTCACTGATGATGACCTACGGCGCCTATTGTTCTGCGAGAGATGCCTTTTTCTCACCCTTTGGCACTTTCCGCATGCAGACCTCCGGCAGCGCCCTGGATCTTCCGTACCCGGCCCTGAATAAAGGATTTTTCTTCGCAACCTGCGTCATGCTGGTTTTTCTGGTGATCTTGCACCTGTTACGCCATCTACTCTCGTACCACGAGATGACACACCAAAGAGATTTAGAGAAGGATAACGCCAATGCTTAGTGCCCTGGGAATTGCCACCGGAACTGTCATCATCTTCCTGATGATGCTGTCACTGCTGTTTGTCGGGATGCCGCTGGGATTTCTGACCGGCTTTATCGCTATGGCCATGTCGTATCTGTGGTTCGGCAATGTCAACATGATGCAGATGGTCGCAGCGCGGGTCAGTGACTTCACAACATCCTACACCTTTGTTGCGGTGCCGATGTTTGTGCTCATGGCCACCATGCTTGATAAAACCGGAATCGCCAAAGATCTCTACAACGCCATGCGCGTCATGGCCGGCCGGATCAAGGGGGGCGTTGCTATTCAGAGCATGATCGTTGCCGTTATCCTGGCCTCCATGTCGGGAATTATCGGCGGCGAAACTGTGCTCCTTGGCATGCTCGCTCTGCCGCAGATGCTGCGCCTAGGCTACAACCAGAAGCTGGCCATCGGCACCGTGACCGCGGGGGGAGCCCTGGGCACCATGGTGCCACCGAGTATCGTGCTGATTATCTACGGAATGACCGCCAACGTCTCCATCGGCGATCTCTTTCTCGGCGCCATTCCCGCGGCTTGTATCCTGGCCGGGATGTACATGACCTATATCCTGGTGATTTGTAACGTCTTCCCTGATCACGGTCCGGCCATGGGCGAGAATGAATGGCAGAACATGAGCCGTGCCGAGATCAAAAAGATGTTCTTGGACATCCTGGTGCCGCTGCTGATCGCGGGCTGGATTCTGGGTAGCATCTATGGCGGAATCGCTTCAGTCACCGAATCGGCCTGCGTCGGGGTTATCGGTGTTGCTTTTGCCGCGGCTTTGCGGCGGGAGCTGAGCATCGAAGTTGTCTTTGATGCCCTCAAGCACACCATCCGCACGGTGGGGATGATTATTTGGGTTGGGATCGGCGCGACCATGATCATCGGGGTTTACAATCTGATGGGCGGCGACATCTTTATCCATGACTTGTTCATGGGCCTGGACATGCCGCCGGTGTTCACCATTTTAATCATGATGTTCATCCTGCTGATCCTGGGTATGTTTCTCGACTGGATCGGCGTTGCCATGCTGACCATGCCGATTTTCGTACCGATCATTACCAGCCTGGGCTACGACCCGATCTGGTTCGGCGTGCTGTTCTGTGTGAACATGCAGGTTTCCTTCCTGAGCCCGCCGTTCGGACCGGCCGCTTTTTACCTGAAAAGTGTCGCCCCGGAAGGCATTGAGCTGACCGACATCTTCAAATCGGTCTGGCCGTTCATTCTCATGCAGATCGCCACTCTGGCTATTATGATTATCTTCCCTGAGGTGGTGACCTTTATTTACAACTAACCGTTCATCTGCTCCGGCCAGCACCGTGGCCAGCAGCCAAAAAGGCCGCTCTGTTAACAACTGGGCGGCCTTTGCTATTTTTGCCGGCGCCCCACCACTCAGCCTTGCCACAGACGCACAGCCGCCCCTGGATCATAAAAAAGTTTGACAGGGAGCCACAGCAGCGCTCAGATTACCACCTGTCCACCTGACATAGAGGGGCGACGGAGTTGCCAGATCCGCCCTTCAACCCGACCCATTCCTTTGCAATGTCAAGGAGAGCAAGAACAGATGAACCATGATCAGATCACTTCTTTACAATTATCGAAAGTCAAAATCCCTCTTAAATTTGCGGTCAGTGACGCCAAAGTTCTGACCGGCCGGCAAAAAGCTCTGGAAGCTGTGGATGTCCTGGTTGTCGAACTGGCTTCGGCCCAGGGCTTTGCAGGGATGGGGTTCAGTTACGCCTTGCGCTACGGCGGTGATGGCCAGTATGCCCACGCCATGGAACTGGCCCCTCTGCTGTTGGGTGAGGATCCCAATGATATCGGTAAAATCTGGCACAAATTAATGTGGGCCGGGGCATCCGTCGGCCGCAGCGGCATTGCCATTCAGGCCATTGCGGCCTTTGATACCGCCCTGTGGGACTTAAAAGCCAAGCGGGCCGGCCTGTCCCTGGCTAAGCTGATCGGCAGCCACTATGAGTCCCTGCCGGTGTACAACACCTCGGGCGGCTACCTGCAGGCACCCATTGAAGAGGTGGTTGAAAAAGCCAAAATTTCCCTGGCTAAGGGTATCAAAGGGATCAAAATGAAAGTGGGTCAACCAGATGTCGCCACCGACCTAAAGCGGGTTGCCACCCTGCGCAAAGCATTAGGTGACAGCGTGCCGATCATGATCGACGCCAATCAGCAATGGGATCGCGTAACCGCACTGCGCTTTGGCCGCAGCGTCGAACAGTTCAATCTGGTCTGGATTGAAGAACCGCTCAATGCCTACGATGCCGAAGGGCACGCCGCCCTGGCCGCCGCCCTCGACACCCCGATTGCAACAGGCGAGATGCTCTCCAGCATACACGAGCAGACGGCCCTGATCAAAAACCGTGCAGTTGATATTATCCAACCGGACGCGCCGCGCCTGGGTGGGGTCACGCCCTTCCTGAAACTGGCGGATATGGCCTACGACCATGGCCTCGCCATGGCGCCCCACTTTGTCATGGAACTCCACATTCATCTCGCCGCCTGTTTCCCTAGCGAATCCTGGGTTGAACACATCGAATGGCTGGAACCGCTATTCAATGAACAGCTAGAGATCACCGATGGTCGCATGCTGGTTCCGACCCGGCCGGGGCTGGGCTTTACACTGAGCGAGGAAATGCGTGCCCGGACTCTGCTGAACAAGAGTTTCCGTCTCTAACGAGCCCCTGTGCATAGCGGGTCGGCAATGATGTGGCTTGCGCATCCCGCCCATAGGGCGTACATTCTTTTTTAGGAATTTTTCTTACAGATAGCACCAAAAAAATCACCTCCCCGGGGGGAGAAATAATCACCTGCTCTTCAGGCAATCCTGACAGATGCCGTACACCACAATGTTTTTGCGATCGACCCGGCCCCATTCCTGGATATTTTCCGGCAGGATCGCCTCGTCAATGAGCGGCCATTCAAAATCGATGATGTTCTTGCACTTCCGACAGATCAGGTGATGATGGCGCAAATGCGGCACTTCATAGCGGGCCTGGCTCTCTGCCGTGTCCACTTTATTGACCACTCCGAGATCGGCAAAGGTGCCCAGGGTTCGGTAAACCGTATCCAGGGACAACGTCGGCATGCGTTTGACCAGACGCTGATGCAACGCTTCGGCAGTCGGATGATCCTTCGCCTTGGCCAGCTCTTTAAACACTTCCAGGCGCTGCGGAGTCAGGCGCAGATCGACACTGCGGCAGGCTGTTTCAAATTTCTTCAACTGCTCGGCAAGCTGACTGTTCATTGTGGCAATACCTCAATAAGAATAATTACTAGATAGTAATACCGCACCCCTCAGACCCCTGTCAAGAGCCGTAACCAGTATTTTCAACCGCCTGCGGAAACAAATTCAAGGAACATTCAGACCGGATCGCTGACTGAGGCTGGGAATTCGGCAATGGCCACCTGTACGGCAACTGTCATACGCTGCTCGGTGGCCCCCTGGAACACGCCCCGGATCGGCTGTACATCAAAATAGTCGCGGCCAACCGCAGTGCGGATGTACTGCCAGTCCACCAACTTATTATTGGTCGGGTCGATGCCGATCCAGCCGAAGCGTTCGTGCCAGGCCTGGACCCAGGCATGGGTTGCGCCGCTGCCGCGAATCGATTCCCCGACCTCCAGGCCGACAGGAGGATCGAAAATATAACCGCTGACATAGCGGGCGGGAATTCCCGCCTGGCGTAAAACCCCGATCAGGGCATGGGCCATATCCTGGCAGACCCCGGCGCCATTGGCAAAAAATTCCTTGGGAGTTGAGTAGACGTGGGTCACATCTGGATCATAAGAGAATGTCCGATAAAAATATCCGGCCATTTCCGAGAGCGCCTGGGAGAACTCGTCTTCATCCATTTCCATGCGCAGTTCCCGGGCCAGCGGGATCCGTCCATACTCTTCCAGGAAAGGAACTCCGTTGGACCAGTCGAGAAACTCGATCCAGCGCTCGCGATACGGCCGCGGGTCGGGCTTTGATTCCGGACCGCAGCTGATAGCATTGGTTGTTTCCACTTTGGCGGTGGAGGTAATGTCCAGCTTTTGATGCGGCTCAAGGATGTTGAACCGGCTCACCAGATTGCCGAAGTGATCGCGGTGTTCACGCTGCGCCACTGCCGGATCGATCAGGATGTGACGCTCCAGAACCTGCTGCAGCCCGGTGTCAATAGGGGCCATGCGGAGTTCGTTGTGCGACTGACTGACCGCATTGGAATACCTGAAACTGGTTTGATGGGTGACTTCGAGAACAATTTTTTCACCTGCGCCAAGTGGGCCCATAGCTGTTTCCTTACTGCTGAGGAATCTGGATGGCAAGCCGACGCTGCTGCTCATCAATAATCGTGACCGTAATTGAATTAAAGTAGGCCCGATGAGTCGCGCCGATCAACCCTTCGATCCGTTCCTGCATGGTCTGCAGGAACTCCATCAGACCGGTGGCAAGAATCTCCCGGCCGTCAATGCCCTCGCGCAAGTCCTCCAGAAACTCTTCAACCCCCATAAACAGGCGGAACTGCTCCTCGTTGTACATGCCGATCCCCTTCAAACCCTGGTGGGCCTGCTGAATACAATAATGGACCGAACGCGGGAAGCGGGCATTGATCAACAGCAGATTGACGACATTGGCCGGATCGATTCTGGCCAGGTAAAGGCGGCGATAGGCCTCGTAACCGGAGACCGAGCGCAGCAGCCCCTGCCATTGATGCAGGTCGACGGGAGTCCCGACATCGGCGGCCGTGGGCAACAGGATATGATATTTCATTTCCAGAATACGGCAGGTCATCAAGGCCCGCTCCAGCACCATCCCTAGCTGCAGGAACTGCCAGGTGTGGCCATGCACCATGGTATTTGCGGCCAAACCGTGAAAAGCGTTGCAGAACTGTTGAATTTTCCAGTTGAATTCATGCTGTTCACGGATGTGCCGCAGCTTGTGAAGATCATGGTACATACTGTTGAGCAGCAGCCACATCTCCTCGCTGATTCGTTCCCGGATCGTCCTGGCCAGCAACCGTGCCCGCGACAGACAGAAACTGACTGAATAAGGGTGACGATCATCCCAGAGCAGGTAGTTGATCACCCGGGCCTGGGTGACCTCGGCATACTCCTGCTGATAGGCGTCCAAACTGCGGGTGACCGCCAGGAGTGGAGTCCAGGGATCCAACTCCGCCGACAGGTCCCCCTGCACTGTCATCTTCTCATTCACCTCCAGCAGCCGGGCGATGTTTTCGGTCCGCTCGATCTGCTGCCCCAGTTCAAAAGTATTTCTGGCGATTCGGCTAAGCATCGTCACCCTCCCGGCTTCCGGCTCTGAGGACCCAGGTGTCTTTGCTCCCCCCGCCCTGTGACGAATTGACCACCAGGCTGCCTCGCTTCAGGGCCACCCGGGTCAAGCCACCGGGCAGCACCTTGACCGTGCCGTCCGCGCCGCACACGGCAAAGGGGCGCAGGTCGATATGGCGGGAGAAAAACCCTTTCGCGCCCTCCTGTTCCAGAAACGAAGGATGGGTCGACAGTTGCTGAATCGGCTGGGCGATATAGCCTTCCGGGCGAGCCAGCAGACGCTCTCGGAACTGCTCCAGCTCAGCGCTGGACGCATGCGACCCGACCAGCAGACCATAGCCGCCCGAAGCATCGGTGGGTTTGACCACCAACTCCGCCAGATGAGCAAGGATATGGCGCAAATCCTCGGGGCGGGAGCCCAGGTAGGTGGGAATAATCGGCAAAATCGGTTCCTGATCCAGATAGTAACGGATGATCTCCGGGGTATAGGCGTACAGAGCTTTGTCATCGGCGACACCATTGCCGGGCGCATTGGCCAACGCCACATTCCCGGCCCGGTAGGCGTTCATCAGGCCCGGCACTCCCAGCAGGGAGTCCGGCCGGAACACCAGGGGATCGAGAAAATCGGTATCAAGACGCAAGTAAAGCACATCGACCCGCTTCAGCCCCATGATCGATTTCATGTAAAGGACATCCTGATCAACCAGCAGGTCCTGCCCTTCCACCAGTTCCACCCCCATCTGATCGGCCAGAAAGGAATGTTCAAAATAAGCCGAATTGTAGATTCCCGGGGTCAGCACAGCGATGGTCGGCTTGGGATTGTCGGTCAACGAGACCAGGCTCTCGAACAGCATTTGCGGGTAATGATCGACCGGGCTGACCCGATAATTGGCCATAAGCTCGGGCAGGGCCCGGGCCATCACCCAACGGTTCTCGACCACATAGGAAACCCCGGAAGGAACCCGCAAATTGTCTTCCAGAACATGAAAAGCGCCGGTCTGATTGCGAATCAGGTCGATCCCGCCGATATGGACATGGATGCCGCCAGGCGGATTGAGTCCGGTCATCTCTCGGCAGAACAGGCTCGAGCCGAGCACCTGCCGGGTCGGAACCACGCCGTCGCGCAAAATCTTCTGGTCGTGGTAGACGTCTTCCAGAAACAGGTTGAGAGCCGTCATCCGCTGCACCACCCCGGCTTCGATATGCTGCCATTCCCGGCTCGCCAGAATCCGCGGCATTAGGTCAAAGGGGAATATTTTCTCAGTCCCACGGGCATCGGAATATACCGTGAACGTGACCCCCTGATTCAGCAGGGAATAATCCGCGGACTGCTGTAGATCTTCGGTACCAGAGACTCCAAGTTGCTGAAAATAATCGACGGCCCGGCGATAGACAGGACGGACAGTCCCTGTGGAACCGAGCAGTTCATCAAAGGGCGCAGCATCGCAACAGTCAAACAACTCTTCGGGCTTGCTCTTCATCGGCATCGGACACTCGTCTGGATAGGAGGGAAACAACCCTCACTGGCAATGCTTAATCCGTGCCTCTTTGCCAAAATTGACTCATTTCCCGGCAGTCCCTCTCCCTGGCCGGGCCAGTAGCAGCAATGAAGAGAGCTGCGCCGCTATTGCCTGCCACAATTTTAAGCAAAACTCCCTAACGGTTGATGAATGAATAAACAACGGCCCCGAAAATAAAGCCCCCCGCAAGAAAACTGCTTCATAAAACCGCTCAATCATATTGACTCATAGGCTCATTTGATGTAGATATTCAAGCCTCATTGCCACCCTAGCTCAGCTGGTAGAGCAACTGATTCGTAATCAGTAGGTCGTCGGTTCAAATCCGATGGGTGGCTCCATTAAAATCAAGCACTTAGCTCGTTTTGAGTTGAGTGCTTTTTTGTGCCTTCAAAATTTGTCCCCACCTTGTCCCCACTTTTTATATTCATCGATAAAAAATGATCAGCATGATTTTAATCAAGTTGTAGTTTTTCACTTTCGGGCGATAAGATGAAGGTCACAAGGACTTCTGACAAAATCTTTCCCCATGCCTGCCCCCGTGCCTCCACCCCCCGCCCCCCTGCGCGGCGGCACGTCTCCCTATATTGGGACCCCTCCGCCCGGCATGAATTGCTCAAAATTTGAAACCCATTTTTTGACTATTCTGTTTTTTTGAAGCTTTCCCCTGCCTGTCTCCCATAGAGAGAGGCGGCTTGCCATTTTTAAGCAGTCGTTGAACTCAGGTTAAATATTTTGACAAGATCGTATATCTTGCTATATTTCTTACATATAAGACTTATCAAGAGCAACTGAGGGACTGGCCCTTTGACGTTGCAGCAACCATCCCCAATGGGAACGGTGCTAATTCCAGCGGGATTATTCCCGGCAGATAAGGAAGATGACCTTTCTATGTATCAAGGCCACTTCCTTCGGGTTGTGGCTTTTTTATTTTCCAGACCACCTTAAATGCCCATCCCAGTCAGAAGTCTGTAAGATCCAGTAGTTATAGTGCTTTGGAAAGCAGAAAGGAACACGCTATGAAAGTAACAAGGCGGAAAATGAGACCCGGAGAAAGCTGCTTCGGGGGAGGAAGTGGGGCTATCGTTCCCTTCAGGAAGAAACCGACCAAATCCTCAGCAGAGAACTCGACCAAAGAGCAAAGTTCTCCGTCAGTACCGAAAGAGTGGATCGATCAGATCTATCAAGAGGCGAGAGAACAAATGGGCTACCAGCCAGAGGACTTTAAAGAGGAGCAGTGACAGGATTATTCCTTTTAACGGAGGCGTTATGCCGAAAGTGACGGAAAGCAGGAAGGCTAGACCCGGAGAAAGCTGCTTCGGGGGAGGAAGTGGAGCAATAATGCCCATAAAAGGAAAAAACAAAGGTATCAGAAGGGAACCCTTGGAAGCTCCTAAACGACCAAAATACGATGACCTGTCTAGCAAGGAATCCGAAACAGAATGAAGAGAGGGCTGACATCCAAAAGCCTCAAATAAGGGGAACGATTTGCTTAAAGACAGAAGGTCCTATCAGAGTATAAAGCTCTACTATATCGGGGATTCGATTGGGGCCATGGCTGAAGGTGGTGCAGGAAAAACTGTCAGCTATGAAAGAGCATTGACCGGGCTAAAAGCTTATCCGAAAGGAACCGATGAATCTGATACGGCAAGGCTGTTTATCCGTTACTGTGAAGAGGTCGGAGACGATAATATTTCTGTCACAGGTTGGTATGCTTATCACGCTCAAAGCCGGATGTTCACCACCTACGGGAAGACATGGCGGGACCACTTTAGGACCATTGAATATATCCTTAAGAAGAACGGACAACTTGATTATGACCATCTGGTTGCCCTCTCTAAGGACCGGGGCTCAAATGGAAATGGGTGCCTTGCCCTTGCCTACCCTATAGCAAAGATATTTGGTGATAACGCCTTGGAAGTCGCTGACATGATAACAGCCGGTACTCATTATCTGGCAATGCCTTCAATGCAACTGGCTGTGGAGTTTTTTCAGGGCAAGCAAACTCTTGATCAGGTGATCGAAAAGGCTTTCCCGTCAGAGAGGGATGACGGGTGGAAATTGACGCCACTTTCTCATGGTTGTCTGTGGGCTGCGGCGGTCATTGCCAAAGAGACGACATTGAAGGAGGCCATTCAAAAGGCTTTGGATATGGGGGGCGATGTGGACAGCTACCTTTCTTTAGGCTTGTTGATGTGGGCTGTTGATCGGCACTGGAAGTGCTAATTTTAAGGAGGATAAATGAGCAGGTATGAACCGTGGAGAGAGTATGATCCAGCGATATCTTCTGGAGATGATTTTGGGACGACCATCATGCTTGCAGTTGGGGTTATTACTGTTTTGGGTTTGATAGTTTCTTGGGCTGATAAAAAGAATAAAGACATCGTTGTAATTCCTGCTCTTTGTATCGCTGTGATATCAATGTTGATATTTATGTCTGGAATTGTTTTAGGGATATCTGGTGCTGTTTTTATTATTTTAAAGAAGTTCGGGATGGAAATAGATTTTTTAGCAGTTTTCTTAGGAGTTTATTTAATTTATGGGACTTGTAGCTTTATGAGTCATTGGCGAGAAAAGAAGAGCGAGGGGTAAAATTGAGAGTCTCAACCAATATTTTTATGAGATGGAAGGGGTTGAGCTTAACTCAGAGTGAATCAATTTAGGTGCCATCGCTTCGGTCTGGTCGAACCTGAGGTAATGAAGTAGCAAATTTTCCTATTCCCTTGGGGGGGGTTGTTAGCCTCTCTCCCGTTTTAAAGCGGCAATACATAGAGCATCGGCTGAATAAGTCTGGGATTTCTGTGGGATAGTATGAAGCACCTCATGGGAAATTTCTCCGAGCGGGAAAGGTAACCATGCTTATAAAGGTACTTATATCTTGTAAGGTACTTGTTACATGGTGCTATTTCAAATGAGGGCCTTTTAAATTGACGGGACGCTACGAAAACCATATTGGGCCGCTGGAGGGGTCACTCTGCCAGACAGGAGCCGTCCCCCCTGATCTGTTTTTTGTTCAGTCAATACCAACAGGCCCCCGGCTCCGCAACTCAGATAGCCATGGAATCAGGTGGTATAACTTTGCAGCCTCAAGCTCTGCTTCTTCCCTTGATAGCCCTCCATCATACTCAATAATGGCGCTACGCTCTTCCCAAGCTTCAAACAATGCTTCAATACGTGTTGGACTATGGGACAGGCAATGCTTTGATAGCAGATCTTTCTGTAATGACAAGTTGTCACCGGTCAATATAACAATCTCGGCAGCAAGGTCAGGGAATGCCCCCCTCAAATGAAGCTCACCGCCTTCAAGCCATGCCCTTGCAAGAACCTTGATTTGGCACCCTGATTGCCCTTCCTTTTCTTCACTGATGTTTCTGCCTGTCGGGAAAGCAATAACGTCACACTGTTGGGATGGCAATAGGCCGGACCTGCCTGCATCCGTAATCAATGGCAGGTCTGTTACGTTTTTTCTGTCGCTTAAGTTACTGATATTGCAGGCTTGTGACGTTGTTACGTTTAGGTTGGGAAGGTGCCGTAACCATGCATTCTTAAATTGTTTCCCCAAATACCCTTTCAGTGTTATCCCGCTTGGCAGTCTGATGGTCCGGGACTTAATACCAAGAGGCTTCAGTAGCTTTGACAGACCGTTTTTAGTCATAGGCAGACCATCATTCAACCTACACCAAGGCCGATCTTTAAGGTCAGCCAGAGCCTTAACAAGGTCTTGGGATGAAATGCGATCTTCCGTCAATATGGTGCGAATATCGGCCAGCAGTTGTATTGATAGCGGACCTTCTTGAATGCCTTCTTTTGTCAATGCGGTTTCTTTACTCAATGCTATCCCTTATTCAGCCCCTGTCCACTGGTATTCTATAGAATAGTTTCAATAATGAAACATGACCCCACAGATATCGGAGTGAGCTAACTTTTAAAGTATCTCAAACTGCTATTGAGAGATGTGTCAATTCCAGCTTATTTTTTGATGTCCGTTCTTGAAACATCACTGACATGATTTCCCCTGTTTGGTGTTTCAACTTTGAAACTACCTTGAGTTTCAATCATGAAACCGATGTTTGTTTTTGTAGATGGTATTTCCGAAGTGCTTTACCACATCTCAAGTCTTTTTCTCGAAACATTGGAATAAACTCAGGGGTGCCGTATGTCTTCCATCTATCACTTATGCCATACAGAGATACGTCCCCCTTAACACCACCACTTCCAGCGTGAGCTATATCAATCAGCCCCATTTCGACTAAGGCATCCAGCGCCCTAGCAAATGTTGCCCTTGGGATTCCCATCTTTTCAGCTTCAGAATAGGGAAAGCAAATTTCACCATTGTTGGCGATTACGAATCCCTTATTGGCGCGAGAATCTCTTATTTTCTTCATCACTCTTTTCGTCAGAAAGCGGAGATACACATCCTTAGCCGTTCCAGATAGTTCCCTGAAAGCTGGTGATTCGATAACCTCTATATCCACAACAATTTTTCCGCTCCGGTTTTTTGCCATTAGTTTCTTTCCGGCTCTTTGCCTATTGAACTATTACTGTAGGGTGGTGCGGTTTAAGATTCTGTCAATCTCATTGAACGCTGCCCCTTTACGGTTGGTTTTCTGGGTTATCAGCAATGAACATTCAGCTCCAACCAATGATTCAGGACTATCCATATTTCTGCCATTTGATAACGTTGCGAGAGTTGCGCCCAGCTTTGATTTCCGGGCGCACTTCGTTGACGTTGTTCTGGTTATCTTCCGGCCTTCGAATGGGTGACTATCGATGGTGAACTCAAAACCGATCCTTGGTTCATGATCATTGCTGAACCGAAACACATTGGTCAGAGTTGCGGGGTAAATACCTTCTGGTATCAAACCCCGCTGGAAACATGTTATGGATGTCTTCTGTTTTTGATCAATAATCATCTGGGAGCCTGTCCTATCAGCCTCACAGCAAGAAACTTCATTAAACCTATACCCAAGTACCAGTAGCACTATTGAAGGTCCTCCTTATTCCACTGACAGTATTGCTGAAGTGGACATTTCATAACTGATTTGATCGTTTGAGTCTTTCGATGAGAAAATCAGCAAAAGACTGCACCGGATAGCAGACCCTTCCATTAAGCTTAAATGCCCCTTTTGGTCCTTGGAGTTTGTCGTCAGAATCCATGTTCATTAGTGTTCTGGCTGAAATCGTTCCACCGCTAAATACTTCAGCGTCTTTTCTTGTCAGCCATTTATGAGGCCAAGTGTTTGCTGCCTCACGGATAAGGTTTTCTGCTTCTTCAAGGTTGCTTTGCATGTTGTTCTCCATTTTTAAATGTTTAACTTCTTGCTCTCATAGCCATCATTACGACTCCTGTGCTTACCTAGGATGATCGAATAATTACAGTCCGTCAACAGTGTAAACACAATAAAACCGGCATGTTATCTCACAACATGTTTTGAAAAGTGCCACTGTTTATTAAGTCTCAGATAAACAGAAAGATAGTCTTTTGGAGTGGTTTGGGGTTGGGTGTGATTTTTTTTAGATATGCAAATAAAAAGGGCCTGCAATATCAACAGGCCCCGGGGTGTTTGTCTTTTGGGCGGTAATTATTTTTCAGTGTTTAACTCTTCAATGGCTTTGTAAAGCAACCCAACAGCGTAACAGGTGCTGCATGACCCGTCAGTGCAGTCACATTTTCCCTCAATGGCATCTTTGGCTTCCGTAATCATCATTTCAACTTCAGACATCTTGCATTCCTTTGTGGTTAGTGATTGTTGGCGCGAAGTGGAATAACATCGGCCTGTTCTTTGTCTGGGTTGGCGCATTTCATCAGGTGCGACTCCCAGCGGACAAGTGCAGCTTTTTTCTCCTGATCATATTTATGGCGAATATAATGCTCTGCTGTAACACCTTGCAGTTTATGGCCGATGGCGGCTGCTATGGTATCTTGAGAAAATCTCAGTTCCGCAAGGCCGGATGCTATGGTTCTGCGGAAGTCGTGGCAACTGAACTTCTTAAGGCCAAAATACCCCCTTCTTCTCAGCCAATTCGAAAAAGAAGAGGCATCGAACTCTCTCCCAGTCCTTTCGCTTGGAAAGATCAAACCCTTGCCATCCCCAATTAATTCCTTTGCTGTTTCAGTCAGATAGACCCTATGTGGTCGCTTCCCCTTAAATCTTTCAGCAGGGATAGTCCACCAGTCACCGTCAACTTCGCCTGAGGTCATTCCACGGGCTTCTGAGATTCTACAACCTACTACCAAGGCAAATTTCAAACAACGAATCATTGCTTGATCTCCCTTGGCAGATTGAAGTTCAGTCCACAACTTCCCTGCCTCGCTTCCGCTTAAATAACGGTCTCTTGGTTTTAATTTGGGGGGCCGTGGGATATCTCTAACTATGTTGTTTTCAACATACTCTTGAGGGGATTGTATTGCCCATGCATACAGAGCCGACAAAGCGCTACGAACTTGAATTGCAACAGACGGTGAATCGGCAGCTATATTGTCAACCAACGTGGCCAGGTGCCTGCGCTGAATCTCTTTGAGCTTCCAGTTCCCAAGCTTGCCGGTGCCATTAGCCGGGACATACTCTTTCACTTTGGCAAGACCATCCTTGTAATAAAGAAGGGTTTTGAGTCTCAGCGAACGCTTGCAATAGGCTAGATATAGCTCCATGGCAGTTGAGAAGTTTGGGCTTTCTTCTTGCTCTAACGCCTTTTCCCTGCGGCGTTCTTTTAGGCGCATTGCACCCTGCCCGGTGGTTGCGGCATTTTTGAGCTCGCAGAGGATGTCATACGCTTTTTTGGCAGTCCATCCTTCAGATGCCCAGCCTAGCCCCTCCTCCTGCCTTTCCCCCTCACTCTGATAGCGAATAGAAAAATATTGATCAAAGTTTACCCCATGCTTGCGGGTTGGATGTTTGCGGCAGCGAATCCCCGGGAATTTTGTCTTAGTCCATTTTGGTGTAGCCATGTTGCCCCCTTGTCTTTAAGCCTGTCCCCATTCAGTCCCCTTCCTGTCCCCACAATGCACGGTAAACGAAATGATGTCAAGGTGATGACTTGTGATGTTTATAGGATCTAAAAACGTGTTATGTTAAGTCTTTATGTGTGATCAGGTAAACTCAGCGATGTTTGAATTTGGTGTGAACATATAATTCGTAATCAGTAGGTCGTCGGTTCAAATCCGATGGGTGGCTCCAGCAAAATCAATGGGTTAGCAAGTAATTTGCTAACCCATTTTTGTTTTGAGTTATAGACATTTATAGACATAAAAAATAATTGTATTTTTTTCTGCAGCACCAGTGACATTCACGAATGACGCTAGTTTAAGAGTCGCTGACAGCAAAACCGGGACTGTCCCCGCACGGGGGCTGTCCCAGGTCTTTGCGGTGTTAACCGCGACAGTTTCATGGCTCGCAAACTCTTGGGACAGCCCCCGATGACCCTGGGGACAGTCCCGAGTTTACTGCAAAGTTGCTTTAACTAGCGCCATTCGTGACATTCACTCGGCGGCTCAATTTCAGAGAGCACGGCCAGGTTGCTGCTTAACAGCGCATCGTTCAACTGCCAAAAACCAAAACATTTCCACTCTCAGCTCCCCCTTCCAAATAAACCAAATCAATTTTATAAAAAATGTTAAAATAGTTCATGAATATAAAATCTAACTCCTTGTCAAACGGCAAGGAACCGGCCACATCTCCCCCCCCATCCGGGCTCACGGAAGCAAAGGCAAGACAAAGTGCGCTGGTCGGCATTGGTGCCTCCGCCGGTGGCCTGGAAGCCCTTGAGCAATTTCTCCGCAACGTACCAGCTAAATGTGGCATCGCTTTCGTCATCGTCCAGCACCTCGACCCGACCCACAAGGGGATCTTACCGGATCTGCTCCAGCGCGTCACCGACATGCCGGTTCGCCAAGTGACCGACCGGACGAAGGTGGACGTAGACTGCGTTTACATCATTCCTCCCAACAAGGACATGTCGATACTACACGGGGTGTTGCACCTGTTTGAGCCTACGGAGTCTCGTGGTCTGCGCCTGCCGATCGATTTTTTCTTCAACTCCCTGGCCGACGACCAGAAGCAACTGGCTGTCGGCGTCATACTGTCTGGAATGGGTTCCGACGGAACCCTGGGGTTGCGGGCAATCAAGGCAAAAGCCGGCCTGGTGGTGGTGCAAGACCCATCCTCGGCTAAATTTGATAGTATGCCCCGCAGCGCGATTGATACCGGATTGGCCGACATTGTCAGCCTGGCCGAAGAACTTCCAGGAAAAATCCTGGCCTATCTTCACCATTTTCCCACCCTGGCCGAATCACAACCTATCCTGTTGGAAAAAGAACATGGTGCCCTGGAAAAGGTCGCCGTCCTCTTACGATCCAAGACCGGCCACGATTTTTCCCTCTACAAAAAAAACACCCTGTATCGCCGCATTGAGCGTCGCATGGCTGTCCACCAGATTAAGATGATCAACGACTATGTCAACTTTTTAAGGGAAAACACTGCGGAAGCGGAAATCCTCTTCAAGGAACTGTTGATCGGAGTCACCAGTTTTTTCCGTGATCCGGGAGAATGGAATTTACTACGGGATGAGGCCTTGCCGGCCCTGCTGACTAAACAGCCCGACGGTGGTTCCTTCCGCGCCTGGTCGGTTGGCTGCTCAACGGGTGAGGAAGCCTATTCGCTGGCTATCACCTTTAAAGAGGCGGTGGCACACTTCAAAACAAGTGTTCCATTCACCCTGCAGATTTTTGCCACTGACCTGGATCAGGACGCCATCGACCGGGCCCGTCAAGGGGTATACCCGGTCAATATTGCCGCACAGGTCTCAGCCGAACGACTCGGTCGATTTTTCATTCAGGAGGAGAAAGGTTACCGGGTCCACAAAGAAATTCGCGAGATGGTCACATTCGCCACCCAGAATATCATCATGGACCCGCCCTTTACCAAACTGGATATCCTGATCTGCCGTAATCTGTTGATTTACCTGCAGCCGGAATTGCAGAAGAAGCTTCTGCCACTCTTTCATTACAGCCTCAAGCCCGGCGGACTGCTCTTGCTGGGCACCGCTGAGACCGTGGGGAATTTCAACTCTCTGTTTGCGGCAAAGCAACCCAAGTCAAGACTCTATCTCCGCCAAGATTTGCTGCCAAGCTCTGCGAGCCTGATTTTCCCAACGATGATCGCGCCTGCCATACCGGGAATAAAAAAGGAATTGAAGATGTCCCATCAACCTGACAACCTTCAGGCACTAGCGGATCAACTTCTGCTACAGAGCTATTCCCCTCCCGCAGTCCTTACCAACGCTCACGGGGACATCCTCTACATCCGCGGGAAGACCGGCAAGTATCTGGAGCCGGCTTCCGGCAAGGTCAACTGGAACCTCTTTGCCATGGCTCGTGACGGGCTGCGCTTCGAAATAAACAGCGCTTTTCAGAAGTCGGTTCAGAAACAGGAAACTGTGACTGTCAAAGGGCTCAAGGTCGATGTGAACGGTGGCCACCAGTCCCTGAACTTAACAATCCAGCCGATCAAACATCCGGAAGCCCTTAGCGGAATGGTCCTGGTGATCTTTCAGGACGTTCCCGCGGAGCCGACCAACGCCTGGACTGGACGCGGCAAAACAAAGTCGACAGCAAGCGCCAGGATCACCGAGTTGGAGCAAGCCCTGATGCAGAGCCGTGAGGAACTGCAGATAACCCACGAAGGCATCCAGGCCTCCCAAGAAGAGTTCAAATCGATGAACGAAGAGTTGCAGTCCACCAATGAGGAGCTGCAGTCCACCAACGAGGAGCTGTCCACGTCCAAGGAGGAGATGCAGTCGATGAACGAAGAACTGCAGACCGTCAACGCGGAACAGACGGCCAAGATGGATGAACTCGGTCGGATCAACAGCGATATGCAGAACCTGCTAAACAGCACGGAAATCATCTCCCTGTTTCTCGATAACGAGCTCAGGATCAAACGTTTCACCCCCGGCGCGGTCAAACTCTTCAATCTCCTCGAAAGCGATATTGGTCGGCCACTGACCGATCTGTCCAGCGAGCTGCATTATCCGCAAATGTTCGACGATGCTCGGGAAGTACTGCGCACCATACGTTATTGCGAAAAGAAGGTCTCAGCAAGTGAAGGGCGATATTTTTCTGTGCGTATCATGCCCTATCGAACTCTGGAGAACCGGATTGACGGCGTGGTCATGACATTGAATGACATTTCTCGAAGCACTCTGTTGGAAGCTGATTTACAGGCCGCCAGCGGGATGCTGCGGGCACTAGTACAGGCAGCCCCCCTGATTATCATCGGCCTGTCCGAGGATGGTAAAATTCTTGAGTTTAATCCAGAAGCTGAACGATTGCTGCGTTGTAAACGACCCGAAGTCATAGGAAGCAACTTTTTCGAAATATTCACCCCGGAAGTCGATCAGCCTAAAGCCGAAGCCGATCTGAAAAAACTGCTGACCAGTGAATCCGGACAGAAATTTACTACGCAAATTTTAACAAAAGACAATAACTCCGTTCGGATTCAATGGACCGCCGAAAAAATTCTAACTACCAACAACCAGACATCCGGCATGGTGGCCTTCGGTCAAAACTTACCCTGACCCTTATTGTTGAGTCCGCCACATTGTAGCGCTCAATACCTGCTCGCAAAAAACAGGTTCTGGACGTGACTCCCTGAAGCAGGAATCTTGTCAAAAACCGGGAATTCTCTTCCGGAATCAACTTTCCAAAGGATCAGAAGTTATTTGCAAATTCAGTAAGCTTTGCTTGCAGCGAACAATGCCAGCAAGGAATGGCAGCGGCCGGATCAGGCCTGCAAGTCCTAAGAAAGATGATATCCTTTAAATATAGTTATTTACAAACTGAGGAAAAATCGCCGCAACCCCGCAGTTTATTCGCACCAGCCCTCTGATTGAAAGGACCCCATTGGTTAAAGATCCGAACAAATCGAGTTCCCCCGCCAGCAACCTGCGCCACAAGGCCGAGCAGCGGTTACTTGCCAAGACAGCGGGACGACAGCCTGAGCTGTCCGAGGTCGAAAAGCAGCGCCTTCTGCATGAGCTTGAAGTTCACCAGATTGAATTGGAAATGCAGAATGAAGAGCTGCGCCGAACCCAGCAGGAGTTGGAATCGATCGTGACTGATCGAACTGCGAAACTGACCGGCGCCAACCGGCAACTCACACAGGAAATCGAAGAGCGCAAGAAGGCGGAAGTAGGCCTCCGAAATGCGTTTGCCGAGATCAAACAACTGACTGAACGACTCCAGGTCGAGAACATTGAGCTGAAGCAGGTGATTACCCAGCAAGGGGACAACTTCGGTGAGATCATCGGTCAGAGTCCGGCCATCGCTTACGTGTTTTTTCGCATCGACCAGGTCGCACCCCAGGATACCACGGTTCTGCTACTCGGCGAGACCGGCTGTGGCAAGGGGATGGTGGCACGCGCCATTCACCGTCGCAGTTCCCGTAAAGACCGGCCGATGATCACCGTCAACTGCACAGCGCTGCCGGCAAACCTCATCGAAAGTGAACTCTTCGGTCGCGAAAAAGGAGCCTTCACCGGTGCCCATGCCCGCCAAATGGGACGTTTTGAGTTGGCTGACGGTGGCACTATTTTCCTTGATGAGATCGGTGAAATGCCACTGGAATTGCAGGTCAAATTGCTTAGGGTCATTCAGGACGGCGAGTTCGAACGCCTTGGTAGTCCGCGCACCATAAAGGTCGATGTTCGCATTATTGCGGCCAGCAACCGGAATCTGGAGACAGAAATCAAAGCCGAGCGGTTCCGCGAAGATCTGTTCTATCGGCTCAGTGTATTCCCCATCACTATACCGCCACTTAGGCAACGCGTGGAAGACATTCCCCTGCTGGTCAACCATTTTGTTGCCAAATTCAACAAGAAAATCGGCAAGAAGATCTCCTCAGTCACTAAAGAGACTTTGAACGCTCTGGAAAGTTATCACTGGCCAGGCAATGTGCGGGAACTGGAAAGCGTTATCGAACGGGCGATCATCACCAGCCAGGGAAGTGCTCTCCAGGTCTTGGATCGCTTTGAGACCTTCCACAAGCAAAGCACAGAGGACCTCAAAATCTTAGCCGATGTGGAGCGGGACCATATTCTCCAGGCGCTCCAAAAAACCAGCTGGCGGATCGAGGGAAAAAACGGCGCAGCAATTCTCCTGGGCATCAACCCCAGCACACTTCGCGCTCGAATGCGTAAATACGGTATCCACCGACAATAGAAGGAACAACGCAAGACCTTCAAATCACCCAAAAACTGTCATATTTGACATGACCGTCAAATATGACAGTTTTTGCTGACAGATAATCTCCGCTCCAGCCTACCCTACATTGGATTTCATCAGCAAAATCAATACCTTAAACAAATCCAATTCAAGATAATTTTCCGGTACACTTGTTGCGGTTACTCAAGTCGTTGCCATTCGGAAACTCCGAGTGGAAAGAATTAAGTTTTCAGATAGGAAACACGCGGTTTTTTCTTGTATCCAGGAAATCAAAGACTTGCACGGAGGCGCAAACCCTTAGGCCGCACAAGTCAGTCCGCAGAGTGACGCCACAACAACAAAAAAGATCCGTTTCCGGATGAAAACTCAATGAAACACATGATCGTAACCAAGCTTTTAGTTTGCCAAAGGAGAACAAACATGAATTCAAGCATTAAAGATAAAATTGAGGGCACCTTTCATGAAGTCAAAGGCCAATTCAAAATGACCACAGGAAAACTCTTTAAAAGCCCGGAACTGGAAGCTAAAGGAAGCGGAGAAAAGATCGCCGGTCAGACCCAGCGCAAGGTCGGACAGGTCAAGAAGGTCTTCGGCGAATAAAAATGTCTGAACAGAATGTCATTACAGTTTATCGACCCCAAAAGGAGAAGGTTTTGATGAAAACAAAGTTTTTTACAATGTTTGCCTTTCTGACACTCGCCGCATTGTCAGCTGGCTGTGCGGGAACGAAACCCACCGAACCGGCACAGGAGTTTACCTCCCATACGTTTCCTGCTGGCCAATATACCCCAAAGGTGGACAATTTCCTGTTCATTCTGGATACCTCTTCATCTATGGGGAAAGATGATGGTCAAAACATCAAAACAGCCAAAAATGTTATCGGCGCCATCAATCAGAGCCTGCCTCCCGACCTGACTTTCAATGCGGGTCTGCGTTCTTTTGGTCACAACTTCAAGCAGTCGTGGAATTTGACCGACCAGGTATACGGGATGACACACTACACCCGGAGCGGATTGCAGGAAGGCCTTTCCAACGTCAACTATGTTGGAGGGACCAGCCCCCTGCCGGAGGCCCTTGAAGCAGCAGGAAAAGATTTGCAGGGAATGCGGGGGAAATCCGCGATCATCATCGTCAGCGATGGCCTGGTTAAGTCAGAAATGAGCGGAGCCCCTGCGACCTTGGCAAAACTCAAAGCGGACATGGGAAGTCATCTCTGCACCTACACCATTGCAGTGGGCAGCGCTCCAGCCGGTGAAAAATTCCTCCACGAGATCGCAAAAGCCGACGGCTGTGGATTTTCGGAAACCGCCGCCTCGCTGGCAGCTCCGGGTCAACTGGAGTCTTTTGTAAACAAGGTCTTTCTGGATCGAAAAGCAGTGGCGGTTGCTGCGGCTGTGCCGATTCTGGTCGCTGAACCCCGCGATGGTGACGCTGACGCAGATGGCGTACTCGATTCCCGTGACAGGTGTCCCGACACTCCCCAAGGAGAGATCGTTGATGAATACGGCTGCACACTTAAATTAACCCTGCACATCAATTTCGACTTCGACAAGTCTGACATCAGACCGGAGTTTGCCCCGGATTTGAAAAAAGCAGGCGATTTCATCCTCAAGAACAAAGACGTCCCCTACATTCTCATCGCCGGATTCACCGACTCAACGGGGGGAGAAGCCTATAATCAGGGCCTTTCCGAGCGTCGGGCAGGAGCAATCAGAGAGTACCTGATCGATAACTTTGATATCGATCCGAACAGGCTGGTCGCCCGTGGCAATGGAGAGTCGAACCCGGCTACGGACAACAGCAGTGAAGCAGGTCGCGCCCAGAACCGCCGGGTTGAGGTCATCTGCTGCGCCATTATCCTTCCTGCGATATAACTTCGCACTGGCCCCAGCCATAGTTACGAACTGAAGGGAACGATCATGCTTTACAAAGCAAATCGACTCAAGGGCTACAAGCTGTCCAGCCTCAATGGGACCATCGGAACAGTCGAAGAATTCTACTTCGATGACCAACACTGGACGATCCGCTATCTGGTGGCCGAGACAGGAAACTGGCTTGAGGACCGACAGGTTTTAATATCCCCCTATGCGCTGGTTTCTGTGGTGAAAGAAGAGCACCGCATCGAAATTAATCTGACCAAAAAACAGATTGAAGACAGCCCTTCCCTGGAAAGTGACAAGCCTGTCTCCCGACAGTTCGAGGATGCTTATTATGGATTTTATGGCTGGCCAATGTATTGGGGAGGACCGCATATGTGGGGAAGCTATCCCTTTATTATGAGTGATCCTGATTTATTGGTAGAAGATAATCAAGCGGAAAAGGCCTGGGATCCATTTTTGCGCAGCACCCGTGATGTGACCGACAATCACATTCAGGTTCTTGATGGCGAAATTGGCCATGTCGATGATTTTATCATCGATGACGAGACCTGGGCGATTCGTTATCTCATCATCGATACCCGAAACTGGTTGCCGGGGAAAATGGTTCTTATTGCACCTCAATGGATCGAGCGAGTCAGCTGGCTGGAGGCGAAAGTTTTTGTCAATCTGCCCAAGGATGTCATCAAAAGATCGCCGGAATATAAGAAGGAGTCTCTACTGACCCGGGATTACGAGGCCAAGCTCTATCAACATTACGACCGGCAAGGTTACTGGATTGACGAACAGGCAGCCAGCAAACACCAATACTGATGCCAGTGCAGGACCTGTCTGCACAGAATACGCGCCTTGGCCCTGGTTGGTTGAAAAAGCCCATCAGGGGGAATGTTTCAACCAGCCAGGGACTGAACATCACATGGCCAAAGGAGTTACATGATGAACTCGTCAGATATGATGAACCAGGCATCAGGGTGGATGAGCAGCGGAATAGTCATTTGGACAGTCATCGGCATCGTCGTTGGGGTTCTGTTGATCCTGGTCATGAACAGACGGAGCAAAAAATAAGTTTTCCAGGGTTCCTGGCTGTTATCGCACCGATACATCCTAACCTTCATCCGGTTCGATCAAGGAGAATGCTATAGCTGCTAACCTCTTTAGATTTGCGCCGCCCTCAGCCAACGAACTGCGCCAGAATCGGGATACCGAGCTGCTACGCACGGAGTTGTTCAGTCTTGAGCAACTGAAACGTCACGCTCTCACTCTGGCTGACCGGCATCACATTGATCCGCATGCGGGGCCGGACCGGCTGCTGCCGCGACTGGCCGATAATGCCAAGGTTCTGCTGGCGGCGTATCAGGTTGTCACCGCCGCTACGCCGGGGCAACGGATTGTGCCGGCAGAAACCTGGTTGCTCGATAACTTCTATCTCATCGAACAACAGATCGGTATGGCACGGCGAAATTTACCGCGTGGTTACAGCCGGCAATTACCACGCCTGGTCGATGGCCCATCTGCCGGGTTCCCCCGCGTCTATGATCTGGCATTGCAGTTAATCTCGCATATGGACGGACGTGTCGACAGTGACAACACCACCCAGTTGGTGACCGCCTACCAAAGCATTGAACCGCTGCGATTGGGAGAACTGTGGGCCTTTCCGATCATGTTGCAATTGGCGCTGCTGGAAAACTTGAGTCGCGTCGCCCTTCGCATTGCCCAGCGTCGCGAGGATCTTGACGCGGCAAGCAGCTGGGCGGACCGCATGCTCGCGACGGCGGAGCGGGAACCGAAACGGCTGATTCAGTTACTGGCCGAATTTGCCGATGCCGATGTGCCGCTGACCGCGCCATTTGTCGAGGAATTTTACGCCCGCCTTCAGGCCCAGGGACCAGCGATGGCCTTCGTGCAAACCTGGGTCGAACAAAAACTCATCGAACAAGGGGTGACGGCAACCCAGTTATCCGCCGCGGCCAGTCGCACGGCTGCAGCCAACCAGATATCCATTGCCAACAGTATCAGTAGCTTACGTTTCATCGACGCGATGGATTGGCGGGATTTTGTCGAGTCCCTCAGTGTCGTTGAACAGACCCTGCGAAAAGATCCATCGCGCATGTATGCAAAGCAGGATTTCGCCACCCGTGACCGCTACCGGCATGTCATCGAAGATTTGGCGCGGGACATTGCGCACAGTGAGCAAGAGCTCGCCCGTCAGGCCATCAGACTGGCGCAAACGGCCGTTGGACAGCCGAGCAGCAACAACCGCAACGCACATGTCGGCTACTTTCTGATCGACCACGGCCGCCAGGAATTGGAGCAGGCGGCCGGCTACCATCCCCCCTGGAGCTTGCGGGTCTGCCGTGTCTGTCGCCATTTCAGACTCAGCCTGTATCTTGTCCCGATGCTGTTGACAACCAGTCTGGCAACGGCGGGAATGCTGTTTTTTTTCGACGGGTTCACACTGATGGATTGGCGCAGCTATTTTTTTGTCGGCACCGGGTTGATCGGTTTCTCGGCGCTGACCGTTCCACTGATGAACCGCCTGGTCACGCTGATCTTGCCGCCCCGCACGCTCCCACGGCTCGATTTCTCACGGGGAATTCCCGATGACCATCGCACCATGGTGGTGATCCCCACATTGTTGGGTAAAACGAATGATATTGACGAGCTTCTCGAAGCCCTGGAGATTCGCTACCTCGGCAATCGTGATCCCAATCTCAGTTTTGCTCTCCTGACCGATTTCCATGATGCCCCACACCAGTCTTTGCCTGAAGACGCTGCCCTGCTCGCTTACGCGAGCGCTGCGCTCGTCGCACTCAATGAAACCTACCGCGAGGACCGGCCGGGAATATTTTACCTGTTCCATCGCCCCAGGGTGTGGAATCCATTTGAACGGGTATGGATGGGATACGAGCGCAAACGCGGTAAACTGGAGCAGTTCAACGCCTTGCTGAGGGGCGGGGCGCAATCGGCATTTTCGGAGCAGATCGGCGATCTATCCATCCTCGGTTCGATCCGCTACGTCATTACCCTGGATACGGACACGCAATTACCCCGGGACGCGGCACGCACCCTGGTTGGCAACCTCGCCCACCCACTCAATCGGCCGGTGTACGATGCCGCCAAAGGGCGGATCGTCGAAGGCTATGCGATTCTACAGCCCCGCGCTTCCATCAGCCTGACCAGTTCCGCTGAGTCCCGGTTTGCCAAACTGTTCGCCGGTGAAGCCGGGCTTGATCCCTACACCCGCGCCGTGTCGGATGTCTACCAGGACCTCTTCGGGGAGGGGTCGTTCATCGGCAAGGGCATTTATGATGTCGACGCCTTTCGTCAAGCCGTCGCCGGACAGTTTCCCGAAAATCTCATTCTCAGCCACGACCTGCTCGAAAGCGGCTATGCCCGTTCGGCGCTGGTCACTGATGTCGACCTGATCGAAGAGCAGCCTTCAAATTACGCCATCGAGGCCAGCCGTCGCCACCGCTGGATCCGCGGTGACTGGCAGTTGGCCGGCTGGTTGCTGCCACGTATCCCGGTCTGTCCCCAAATAGAGACTCCAGGAAAATCGCAGACCAAGTACCGAACCAATCCTTTAAGTGCTTTATCCGTATGGAAACTTTTCGACAATCTGCGCCGCAGTCTGGTCTCGCCGGCGTTGCTGGCGCTGCTGACCGGAGGCTGGTTATTGGCCCCGGGGCCAACCGGATTCTGGACTCTGCTGGTGGTGACAATCGTCTTTTTACCTACCTTGATCGGGACCCTCATTGAGTTGCTGCGTAAGCCTGCCGAGCGCAACACCCTGGCGCATGTTGTTTTGACCTGTAAAGCTGCCGGCCGCCCCATCCTGCTCGCCTTGTTGTCCTTGATCTGGTTACCCTACGACACCATGATCTGCCTGGATGCGATCCTGCGTTCCGGAGTGCGCATGCTGTTCACCCGGCGTGGCTTGCTCCTCTGGCAATTGGACTCCTATACCCGGCGTAATTCACGGCGGACGCTGATCGATTTTTACTGTGAAATGTGGTTTGCGCCACTCCTCGCCCTGCTTCTGGCCGGGGTGCTGTGGCAAGTCCGTTTACAGGAATGGTATTTATGGGCTCCCCTGTTGCTCCTCTGGCTGGCTTCGCCGCTGGTCGGCTGGTGGATCAGCCTGCCACTGGCCGATCCAGCGCCCGACTTGAGTGCTCTGCAGCGGGAGTTCCTGCGCTCGGCGGCCCGCAGAACCTGGCATTTCTTCGCCCATTTTGTCGGCCTTAAGGACAACTGGCTGCCCCCCGATAACTTCCAGGAATACCCAGCGGCCACTCTCGCCTCACGAACCTCGCCCACCAACATCGGCATGGCGCTGTTGGCTACCCTGACCGCCTGTGATTTTGGTTACATCGGGGTCGGAGAATGCCTGCGGCTGACCGAAAACACCCTGACGTCCCTGGCAAAGCTGGAACGCTACCACGGCCATTTCTACAATTGGTACGATACTCGTACGCTTGAACCTTTGCGCCCGAAATATATCTCTTCCGTGGACAGTGGCAACCTGCTCGGCAGCTTGCTCACCTTACAGGCGGGGCTGGCCGAGTTAAAGGACCAGCCGGTGCTGTCCGGCAACACCTTTGAAGGCCTGCAGGATACCCTGCGGGTGCTTGCCGAACACCTGCCCACGACCCCGGTCCCGGACCTTGCGAAAAAGATCCACGCGCTGCAGGACACACTCCGCACGCGGACCTTGCACGGACCACCCCAAACCCTGCCGGCCAGCGATCGTTTGCTTGCCGAGATTTCCGGCCTTGGCCGGGAACTGCTAGCCTGGTTGCCTGCGGATATCGATATCGACGGCGAGCTGTATGCCTGGGCACAGGCCTTTGCCCGGCAAGCCAGCGCCCTGCACGAGGAACTTCGCGTTTTGGTCCCCGATCCTCAGCAGTTCAGCACAATTCCGACACTGGCGGAAGTCACCGGCAAGCCCTCCTGCTCGGCCGAAGCCTTATTGCGCCTTGAAACCATCGCCGCGCTGATGGCTCGCTGCGCTGAGCTGTCGGAGATGGATTTTGAGTTTCTCTACAATCGTTCGCGGGGGCTGCTGTGTATCGGTTACGACGTCGGTGAACGCCGCCGAGATCCGGCCTGTTACGACCTGCTGGCCTCGGAAGCACGTCTGGCGAGCTTCCTGTTGATCGCCCAGGGACAGGTTCCGCAGAAGCACTGGTTTTCCCTCGGTCGTCTGCTGACCAGCCGTGGCGGTTCGATCAGTCTACTCTCCTGGAGTGGCTCGATGTTCGAGTATCTCATGCCGCAGCTGCTCATGCCGAGTTACGCCAACACCTTATTGGAGCAGACCTGTAAGGCTGTGGTGTCACGGCAGATCGAATACGGCCGGCAACGCGCCGTGCCCTGGGGGATATCCGAGTCCTGCTATAACGCAACCGATATCAACCAGGTTTATCAGTATCGGGCGTTCGGCGTTCCCGGCCTGGGCTTTAAACGCGGGCTGGGCGATGATCTGGTCATCGCCCCTTACGCCAGCGCACTCGCCCCTGACCGTCCAGCCGAAAGAAGCCTGCCGCAACTTGCAGACCCTGGCCAACGGTGGTTTCCTCGGTGATTATGGGTTTTACGAAGCGATCGATTACACCCCGTCACGGGTGCCGCGAGGGAAGAAACAGGTCACGGTGCAAAGCTTCATGGCACATCATCAAGGGATGAGCCTGTTGGCTTTCGCTCATGTTCTGCTTAATCGACCGATGCAGCGCCGGTTCATGTCCGATCCGCGGGTACGAGCAACCGAGCTGTTGCTTCAGGAACGGGTGCCGAAAAAGGGCGCGACATTGCAACCACACGCCGCCGAAGTCAGCGCCACCGCGCGTCCTGTCGTTGAGGAGCCTGGCGAGAGTATGCGCATCTTTACCGAACCGAACACGCAAACCCCTGAAGTCCATCTCTTATCCAACGGCCGCTATCACGTCATGGTGACCAATTCTGGCGGCGGCTACAGCCGCTGGCGCGATCTGGCCGTCACTCGTTGGCGCGAGGAAGTCACCTGTGACTGCTGGGGGTCTTTCATTTACCTGCGGGACCTCGATAGCGGAGACTTTTGGTCAACCGCCTATCAACCGACATTGTCCAAAGCGGATTACTTTGAGGCGATCTTCGGCCAAGGGCGCGCGGAATACCGACGCCGCGACCAGGCCGTTGAAACACACACCGAGATCAGCGTTTCGCCCGAAGACGATGTCGAAATCCGGCGGGTCACCCTCACTAATCAATCGTCCCACACCCGGCATATCGAGGTGACGAGCTACGCAGAGGTTGTTCTGGCGCCGCTTAATGCCGATCTTGCCCACCGCGCCTTCAGTAATCTCTTTGTCCAGACCGAGATCCTGCCCGCCCAGCAGGCGATCCTCAGCACCAGGCGTCGACGTACTCCGGAGGAACAGCCCCCCTGGATGTTTCATCTGCTGGCTGCTCCGGGCACCATCAGCGACGAACCGTCTTATGAAACAGATCGCAGCAAATTTATCGGCCGGGGTCGCACGGCAGCCAACCCCGTGGCTATGGACAGCGGAAAAGGCCATGGATCGTTGTCGAACACAGCCGGACCGGTCCTCGATCCGATCGTGGCCATTCGCTGCGCCCTGACCTTGGCGCCCGACCAATCGGCTACGGTGCAAATCATTTCTGGCATTGCAGATACTCGCGAAACCGCATTGGCTTTACTTGAGGAATATTGCGACCGCCACTTCGTCGAGCGGGCCTTTGAAATGGCCTGGTTTCAAAGTCAAGAAGTGCTGCGTCACCTGGCCATTACCGAGGCCGACGCCCAGGTCTATGGCCGCCTGGCCACCTCGGTCGTCTACAGCCATGCCTTACGCCGCGTTTCACCAGGTATCATCGCCCGCAACCAGCTTCGCCAGTCGGGCCTGTGGCGCTTTGGCATCTCGGGCGATCTGCCGATCGTTCTGCTGAGCATTGGCGACCTGAGCCGGATCAACCTGGTCAAGCAGGTCCTGCAAGCCCATGCTTATTGGCGGATGAAGGGTTTGGCTGCGGATCTGGTGATCGTCAATGAGGATTTCTCGGGCTACCGGGCTGCATTGCAGGACCAGATCCTCGGACTGATCAATGCCGGCCCCGAAGCCCAGATTATTGATAAGCCGGGTGGAGTCTTTGTCCGGCGCGGCGAGGAACTGTCCGAAGATGAACGGGTTTTGCTCCAAACCGTCGCCCGCATCGTTTACAGCAACACTGCCGAGACCGTGATCGAGCAGAGAGAACGTCGCATCTCAAGCGAGCGCAAGTCGGATTATTTGGTACCAGTGCAGCAAGCAAAAATTGAACGAAGCTCCCCCTTGGCGGCGCGGGAGCGCATCTTCTGCAACGGTCTGGGAGGGTTCACCCCCGACGGGCGCGAATACGTCATTACCCTGGAACCGGGACAAACCACGCCGGCACCGTGGGCCAATGTTATTGCCAGCCCCCATATCGGTACTGTCGTCAGCGAGAGTGGCAGCGCCTATACCTGGGTGGACAATGCTCACGAGTTCCGCCTGACCACCTGGCATAACGACCCACTGAGCGACAGCAGCGGCGAGGCCCTCTACATCCGCGATGAGGAGACCGGCGAGTTCTGGTCGCCGACGCCGCTACCGACCCGTGGACAAGCCGGATATGTCTGTCGCCATGGCTTTGGCTACAGCGTATTCGAGCATCATCAGGCCGACATCTTTTCGGAAATGACCAGTTATGTTGCCATGGATGCGCCGGTGAAGTTCACAGTGATCAAACTGCGCAACCAAGCGCGCCGCCCACGGCGTTTGTCTCTGACCGGGTACTGGGAACTGGTCCTTGGCGAGTGGCGACACACAAATTTGATGCACATCGTGACCGATGTGGACCTGTCCAGCGGCGCGCTGTTCGCTCGCAATGCCTATGGCCACGAATGTGCTAATCGGGTGGTGTTCGCACAGGTCAGCAAGCTGGACCGCCGGGTCGCAGGAAATCGTTCCGAGTTTATCGGCCGCAACGGATCGCTGGCTAATCCGGCGGCGATGCGCCGCAAGCGGTTATCAAACCGGACTGGCGCGGGCCTTGATCCGTGCGCAGCCATCCAGACCTGGATCGACCTGGCGGAAGGAGAGGAGTGCGAAGTTGTCTTCGTCTTCGGTGCCGCAAACGACGCCAGCACAGCACAGCAATTGATCCAACGCTTCTGCGGACCGGTTCGAGCCCGGCAGGCATTGGAAGGGGTGTGGGAGCACTGGAACCGAACTCTGGGCGCAGTGCAGGTGGAAACCCCTGATCCGGCCCTGGACGTGCTCACCAACGGCTGGCTGCTCTACCAGACCCTGTCGTGCCGGTTGTGGGGCCGTAGTGGCTATTATCAATCCGGTGGAGCCTATGGTTTTCGCGATCAATTGCAGGACAGCATGGCGTTGCTTCATGCGGCCCCGTGGCTGGCCCGCGAACAATTACTCCGCTGTGCCTCGCGACAATTCCAGCAAGGGGATGTCCAACATTGGTGGCATCCACCTAACGGACAAGGCGTGCGTACCCATTTTTCTGACGACTATCTGTGGCTTGCCTACGCCACCTGCCGTTATGTATCGACGACCGGCGACACCGGGATACTCGACGAACCGGTTCATTTTCTGGAGGGCCGCGAGTTGAATCCGGAAGAAGAAGCCTACTACGACAAACCACAGCGGACCACCGAAGTAGCAAGCCTCTATGACCATTGCGTTCGCGCCATCAAGCACGGTTTACATTTTGGTGAACATCATTTGCCGCTGATGGGATGCGGCGACTGGAACGATGGCATGAACCTGGTCGGTCATGGTGGCAAGGGTGAAAGTGTCTGGCTGGCGTGGTTCCTATATGAAAATCTGCAGTTGTTCGCGGCTCTGGCACGTGCCCGAAACGACATCGACTTTGCCGTACTGTGCACAGAACAGGCAGAACAGCTTCGTAGCAACATCGAAGACCAGGCCTGGGACGGCAGTTGGTATCGGCGCGCCTTTTTCGATGACGGCACGCCCCTGGGTTCGGCCACGAATGAGGACTGCCAGATCGACTCGATCAGCCAGAGTTGGGCCATTATTTCGCAGGGTGGCGATCCCCAGCGCGCCCGCCAGGCGATGGCGGCGGTAGAGCAACGCCTGGTCAACCGTGATGCGCAACTTATTCAACTGCTCGACCCGCCCTTCGATCAATCCAGCCTTGAACCGGGATATATCAAAGGTTACCTGCCCGGTGTGCGTGAAAACGGCGGCCAGTATACCCATGCCGCAATCTGGGCCACGATGGCGTTTGCCATGCTGGGCGATAGGGCGCACGCCTGGGAATTATACGATATGCTCAACCCCATCCATCACGGCAGCCAGCCGCCGACGATGGAAAACTATCAGGTCGAACCCTATGTCATGTGTGCGGATATTTACGCGGTCCCCCCCCATACCGGTCGCGGTGGTTGGACCTGGTACACCGGGGCAGCAGGCTGGATGTATCGACTGAGCGTGGAAACACTGCTGGGCCTGCACCTGGAAGTCGACCATCTGCGCCTGGAGCCTTGTATTCCCGTCCATTGGGCGGCGTACAAAGTCCACTACCGCTATCGGGAAACTGTCTACCACATCACTATCAAGCAGGTCAGTGGCGAGTCGCAGCAGAAGATCTGTGTAACGCTGGATGGTGCCGTGATCAATGCAGACACCGCAGGCCTGATTCCCCTTGTAGATGATCGGCAGGAACATAACGTCGAGGTTGAGTTAAGTTGAGCGATGGAGTGCGCAAGCGCGGTGGCCGAGACAAACATATCCGGGGAAGAGATCGCAGCGCCGCCGCCAACAGAGGTCGTAGCCAGCGCCAGGCAACTGTATTTAAACCTGCTGGAACTGGCAAAGATATTGGCAAAATAGTGCCACAACAGGGAAAAGGAGAGACCAATGAAAATAAAAGCGGGATTATGGATTGATCATCGGCAGGCCATTATTGTGCGGGTCACGGGTTCTAATGAAGAACTCAGGACGATTATGTCGCAGATCGAAAAACAGCTTCGCCGAACCGGTAGCAGGCCCCTTCAGGGTCACTTCAATCCACAACATGTCCCATCGGATGAGAGCCAATTGAGGTCGTTTAATGCGAAACTTAATAGCTATTATGATGAGGTTATCGCAGCGGTCTGTGATGCGGAGGCTATCCTTATCTTCGGGCCGGGTGTCGCCAAGGAGGAATTGAAGAAACGTCTTGACGAAAATAACCTCGCTGACCACATTACCGGTATTGAAACCGTGGATACGATGACAAATCCCCAGATCGCGGCAAAGGTCCGCCAGTTTTTTGCCGAATAAAGGCTGGCACCGGTAGAGTCACCAAGCTGGACCAACTCGCCGCATTAAAGGTGGGGCGCCGTGCAGCCTCCGCTCATTGGCCGTGACTCGGTCTGGGAGAGCAGGTTAATGGGCTATTTTCGACCTGTTGCCGGTATTCGCTCCGCCCTGGAATAAAGCCAAGGCAACCACCAGCAAAATTAAAATCCGTACCAAATCCCACCTTATTTAACAGGACCGCCAGATATAACGGTTACTGCTGGCTGATTGTCCCTCGCACTGAGTTCTTCCGCTTGTTCACGCGGCTTGAACAGCCCCTTGCGGGCTCCACCGGCAAAGGTGATATTCGGCACGTTTGTTGCTGAGTTAGAAGTGTTCTGGCCGGTTCCGGGAGCCAACGGGATAAGCCGTGGCAACACATCTAATGGAGGCAACAAGATTATGGACTATTGTCGTCGTTTTCAAACGGCTCTGCCTGGTGGGGCTTGTGAACAGAGCCTCGTTGGCAGGGTTCATTCACGTTATACCGGTCATCGCCCTGGTTGTCCTGGCCCTATGGATTTTCCAGCAGCACAAGGCTTGAGCGAGCAGCCCCAATCTCTATTTACCCCGCAACAGCTGAACTGGTGGTTTGATTTGGATTTGTGCCCGCTCTTCTAGTGTCCTGTGCGGTTTGTTGTTTGTATAAATTCTGAGTCATTTTTTCTGCTGCCAAGTCCTGCTCCAAGATAAAAATACTCTTCTCAAGCGACTATGCCTTGGAAATCATTGGCTGTAAAGAATTGGAGGCGGATGGTATTCATTTCATCCAGAAACCATACCCGTCCCAAAAACCTTTGTTGAAGGTGAGGGAGATTCTGGACAAATGAATGAGAAACAAAAAACACAGAGATTGGCGACCAAACCTCTTTCCGGAGGCCTTGTCGAATTTTACGTCAGGCAATACCGTGACTCTCTTAAAGGATGGAGAGACCTATTTTTCCGCCATCGAAGCAGAGTTCAATAAAGCAAAACATGATATTTACCTTGAGTCGTATATCTACGCGAACGACACCACCGGTCGGCGAATTGCGCAGGCACTAAGCCAAGCGGCCCTGCGTGGGGTAAAGGTTCATCTGCTGATCGACGGCTATGGCTCCAAGGGACTGCCAGCCTCATTACTCGCCCAGCTCCGTTCGGACGGAGTGAAAACCCTTATTTATCGCCCTGACATTTCCCCTTGGACGTTCCGTCGCAAACGCCTGCGTCGTATGCACCGAAAAATTGTGGTCGTAGATCGAAAAATCGCCTTTGTCGGGGGGATCAATATCATCGACGACCGTGAAACAACGGGAGTCCTGCTGCCCCGATACGACTATGCAGTGGCGGTAAAAGGACCATTGGTTAAGGTGATCCGGCATTCTGCAAAACACCTTTGGTTGTTGGTGGCGTGGAGTTCATTTCGCAAAGGAACAGTCCCAAGCCGGAAAAGCTCTGATATAACTTTTGCCCAAGGGAAAATGAGGGCAGCCTTTCTGGTACGGGACAATTTTCTCCATCGACGTGACATTGAAGCCGCCTACCTGTGCGCCATAAACCAGGCGAAAACCGAAATCATTCTGGCCAATGCTTATTTTTTCCCGGGTCACAATTTTCGGCAGGCGCTGATCAACGCAGCTGGTCGCGGAGTCAGAGTCGTTCTCCTGCTGCAGGGTCGTTATGATCATTGGCTCCAGCACTATGCCACACAGGCACTTTATGGCCATTTCCTCACGGCAGGGATTGAAATTTATGAATTTCACAAGAGCTTCCTGCACGCCAAGGTGGCGGTGATCGACGGGAATTGGGCAACAGTGGGGTCTTCAAATATCGACCCGTTTAGCTTGTTGCTGGCAAGGGAAGCAAATGTTGTCGTTGAAGGGCAAGAATTCGGTGAAACCTTGGCACAGAGTCTCAAATTAGCTATGGAAAGCGGTGCAGTAAGGATCTTTATGGAAGGGTGGAAACATCAGCCCACCAGGTTACGAATCGCCTCCTGGCTCAGTTATGGTTTACTGCGCCTGATGATAGGAATCTGCGGCTATAACCGTGAAAAATCCGACCTGCAAAAAGACGAAGACCTGGTGTTGTGAACAGTCCACTAGCCGCGACAGGTCCGCTCAAAATTGAAATTCAGGCTGTTTCACCCAAATGGGCCGCTGAGCTATGCACAGGTATACAGCTTTTCGAAGCGTTTAACTACGAACCACTGAGTTCGTTAAATCCGCAACAAGGATCAAGTTGATATAATTGCACAATCTGAGCTAAGTATGGTGACGTCTCTTGCCTCGCGATACTGTTCGCCCCAAAAAAACTCGCCGCACGGGATACGGGGCAGATTCAGGAAGAAGATCTCGTTGGTTTCGATCCTCGTTGTTCCAATTTCATCCGGTACATCTTCTGGTCCCCAACCTTTAAAGCGTCCATCAGCTGTGCTCTATTTTCTGCGGTCGCAATGCCGAAGGCAATGCCAAGCTGACCATTTTTGACCTTATCGCAAGTTAAAATTCTGCCGACAACTTCTTCCGCAACCTCTTTGTCTGCGCCCGGCAGAAGAATGGCAAACTCATCCCCCCCGATTCGTGCCACAATGTCTTCAACCCGAAAAGCATTGTGAATGAGCTGCGCCACTGCCTGGATGAGCTTGTCCCCTGCGGCATGCCCCTGCGAATCATTGACTGTCTTCATACCGTTGATATCAGCCATCACCACACTGATCGGAAACGCTCTCCCCTGCGCCAGCCGCTCAATTTCTCCGTCGAAAAATGCCCGGTTATAGAGACCAGTCAAACTGTCGTGGGTGCTTTGGTGAAAGAGGGAATTTTCGATATTTTTGCGGTTGGTGAAATCATGGCCAACGCCGATGACACCAATAACCAGGCCAGCGGCATTAAAGATGGGCGATTGAGTCTTCTCCAGGTATGTGGTTTTCCCTTGCGGATCAATCCGCGATTCTTCGTAATAACTGCCGCTGCCGGTTGTCAGGACGGTCTGAAAGACCTTCTGATTCCTTTCCGCCTGACTATGCGGATAAACATCAAAATCAGTCTTCCCGAGCAGTTCCTCGGGGCTTACGGCAAGAGCTTGGCAAAAAGAATTATTCACGATGACATACCTGCCCTCCAGATCCTTCAACCACACGCTATCGAGAATATTATTAAGGATCGCCTGCTGCTGGAAACTCACTTCTTTCAAACGCTCTGCAGCGAGCTTGGCGGTCGTGTTATCCACGATTGCGGTCAGTACGTATGGGGTTTCGCAATCCCTTGCGGACAACCTGACACTCTGGAATTGGCCATGAATCTGACGACCGTTTTTACCTTTGAGGTTGATATCACATTTCTGTGTATCCTCAATCTGCAAAACGCTTTCAAGATGTTGAGAAAAAGCCTCCTTTCCGGCTGCATCGGCAATAAATTCTGCCAATGGTTTATTCACCACTCTTGGCCGTTCTTTACCCAGCAGTTGGGCTCCGGCCAGATTGACCTCACGGATCAGTCCCTGGTCATCCAGGGTGAAATAACCGATGGGCGCAAAATCATAGAGTTCTGTATAGGTATCCCTCGCCCGCTCAAGTTCTTCCTGGACTCCGAGCAATTCCTCATTCTGCATTTCCAGTTCAACCTGGTGGACCTCAAGCTCCTGGACGAGTCTGCACATTTCATCCTCGCCCCTGGATTGCTTTAAATCAGCTGTTTTGGCACGAGTCCGCTCTTCAGCCCGAAGCCGCAACTCGGTCATTTCGCGAGTTAAATGGGATTTCGTTTTTTTCTTGTCGCTCATGGCGAACCCGAAGCCCTTTTTCAAACTCGTTGGCAAAGAAGAAAAATTTCAATCCTTCGTGACTTCAATCGGCTGTTTATGCCCTTCTGCCTGGTCTGGTTTGTCATCTAACTGAAAATATCCAATCGCTCGATTCCCCGTACCTTTTGGTTGAGTGTAGCGAACCAGCAATACCAAAATGGAATAACTTCTTTCCTCCTCGCTACGCTGATCTCTTCCGGTAAAAACAATTTTGTCAGAGTCAACCTGATCGAGTGCAAGTGTCACCTGAAAATTATAGAAGGGCTTAGCCTGATTACCTTTTTTAAGGACCAGGTTTCCACCAAGAATCCCTTCTGCTGAGTCATTCAGAACGTCGTTGATAATGAGTTTTCCATGATAGTGCTGAGTTTTAATGGTCCATGGCCCTTGCCAAAGTTCAAGATTTTCCAACGTCATCCTTTCCTCCCAAGGCTTGCTATTGTGTTTTTAGCCCATCCCCCCTGCGGGGAAACCAGGTCCCGATATGGATCTTAAGCATGGCTGTTTTCAGGGAGCTCCAATACGACCCGGTAAGCATCCATCCCGCCGCTGAGAAAGGCCTGGGCCGACCCCCAGAGATACAATCGGAAACGCCGATAAAGCATCTCTCCCCAACGTCTGACAATTTCGTCCCGGGCGACGTCGAGGTTTTCAGCCCAAGACTTGCAGGTGAGGTAATAGTTATGCCGATCGTTATAGATCTCCAGGACATCCAGTGGGCTTTTTGCCACTTCGGCCAGAAAAGCGTGCAAGCAGAAATAGGCATGGTCGCCGGGAAAGATGTAGCGGGACACGAAGGAAGGCTTGGAATACTTTTCGCGAAAGGCGCTGGCATCAAGGTAGACACGGCCGCCGGGTTTCAGAAACTTTTGAAGACGACGTAAAACGGCTGCATAGTCAGGCAGGTGCTCCATCACCCCGAGAATGACAATGGCATCATAAGGGGCTGCAGAACAGTGTTCCCAAAAGTCCTGATTCAATACACGGCAGGGAAGCTCCCGGCGTGCAATCAGGTCAGTTATAAAGATTTCGGATTGTTGGGAAATGGTCAGAGAGGTCACCTGAACACCCCGGCGACCGGCATGTTCGGTAAAACTGCCCCAACCACCGCCAACATCGAGGACGCGATCCCCTGGTTTCAGCCGACAGGCATTGAGGGCAAAATCAAGTTTACGGCGTTGGGCGGTCTCTAACGCTTCTTCGTCATGTGAAAAAATTGCTTGTGAATAACAGCGGGTCGGGTCCATGAACTTGAGGTAAAATTCGTTGCTGAAGTCATAATGACCCGCTATTGCTTTTCGGTCAGCCCGCACTCGGCCACCGAACAATGGGGTCAGCCACTGCCACAGGGCGTGCAGAGGGTGATGGTCGCTCAAAAGCCCACGTAAGCTGGCAAACCCGAGCATGTCGCCGGCAACATCCAGACTGCCGGTCATGTATGCTTCACAAATCTTCAGTTCGTCCAATCTCACCAGAGCGGCGAGCCCCTTCGGGTCTTCAACCATGATCTTGATCGCCGGGGCACCTTTGCCCAGTCGATAGATATGATCGCCCCATAACTGGATCTCAATCGGCAGTTCCAGCCTGTCGGCCACCCTCTTCTGGATGCGTCGAAAGTTCCGATCAAAAAGTTTTACCAATGAAGTCTCAGCGAACTGTCCCATCGATCAGCCTTTTCGGAAATCAGAAAAAATCCCGCATTAAGCACCATAATTCTTTATCTGTAACAAAGTTAATTCGCAACTTGCATGCCAGAGCCGTTCATCCGCACTCTTTTTCACAACTAGCTGATTACACAAAGGAATTGAAAAGAAAAAAGAATTAATAGGGCGAGAATAACCGTCATATCTAACATATCCGCTGAATATGGCGGGCGCTTAAAGATTTTAGCTGCCTCGCTGTTGAAGCGTGCGTGGTGCGGGGTGACAAGATTCGGACATCCCTCCGGTCGCAGCATGACTAACCTTTCTGATGGGCCTGTTTGTTTTCAGCTTTTTTGAGTATTTCTTTCACCGCTGGATGGTTCACGGATCGATTCGGATCATGGTGGACGGACAGCATACCCATCATGAGAACCCAATCGGCTACGACAGCGTACCCTTCCTTCTGCCGGCTCTGATACTGCTGAGGCTGTTCGGAATCTTTATATTGGTGCGACCAGTCGGCTACGCGTTTCTGTTGACCGGTGCCATTGCCTTCGGCTACGTCACATATGGGCTGAGCCACTTCCTCATCCATCACTTTCACCCTGATTGCAACTTCGGTGTGACCGCACCACTGTGGGACATCTTGCTGCGCGCGCGCTATCTGCAACCTGAGTTCAAAAAGAAAATTTAAATGTCCTTCGTCCATACCCCCTAGTTTTGGATTATTCAGAGATCAATCCGAGCTGCCATATCTGACGGTAATGTTAAATGTGGTGGTTATTACTGACAGGTTTTTCTTGATCCGCTCGGGTCATCTTTAGTTTTCTCTTGTTTTACCAGCCCCTTACACAAGTCGATTTACAGATTCGTCTCCGGCACGCTCCTTGCGCTTTACCTTTATAGCCAAGCTTGCGAGGAGATTTGCAGTTTCATCCTCAAGAAAGAACAATACGAATTTGTATATCAATAGATAAATCAGGGCTCCAAGGCATAAAGGCTTGTGGAGTCAAGTCGAGTAAAAACCCATCAATGAAAAAAAGGAATGAATAAGTTATGCAATCAAAATGGTTAAGCTTATTTCCAATTATGGCGGTGCTTGTCCTGCTGACAACCGGTAGTCCGGTGCTGGCGGCTAACATGGATAGCAAAATCGAATCATCTGCCGAAGAATCCTATGTGTTTACCAACAACCTCAAGGACGATGATATCAAGGTTCGGTCCAACGCCGGGGTCGTCACCCTCACGGGGAACGTCTCCCAGGAATCTCACAAAACATTGGCCGGGGAAACCGTGGCGAACCTGCCCAAGGTCAAGAGTGTCGACAACCAGCTCGAAGTCAAAGGGGAACAACCCGAAGCAATGTCTGATGCGTGGCTATTGACCAAAGTAAAAACCACTCTCTTGTACCATCGTAGCGTGAGCGTCGGGACTGAAGTCGCTGTCAAGAACGGTATCGTCACCTTGAATGGGGTTGCCGATAACCAGGCACAGAAGGAATTGACTACGGAATATGCCAAGGATATCGACGGGGTCAAGGACGTCAACAATGAAATGACAGTCTCCATGTCTGGAGAAGAGTCACAACCGATCGGCGCCAAATTTGACGACGCCTCTACCACAGCTCTGGTCAAGATAACATTGCTCAGCCATCGTTCGACCAGTGCTCTCAAGACTGCGGTCACGACCACAGACGGGGTCGTGGTTCTTACCGGCAAAGCCAGCAATACTGCGGAAAAGAACCTGGCGACCAAGCTCGCCGGTGATGTTAGCGGCGTCCAATCGGTACAGAACGACATGACTGTCATGTAAACCCACGTCCTGATTTGCATAGTCAGCGTGCCTACTGCAGAGCAGTGAGCACGCTGACGTTAGACATGGATTTATTTGAAATGATTCTGGGGGGGCAGAATCTATGGCAGGCGGTTGAAAAACAACCTGCTGAACCCAATTGATGAGCTGCGGTTTTGATGAACAAACTGCCAACGATCAGGAGTCACACCATGAAACCTTATACGTTAATCGGCATCATTCTAATCATAGTCGCAATTGCAGCTTTTACCTCCCAGGGAATCAGCTTTAGCAGCAGAGAGAAGGTCGTCGACCTGGGACCATTGCATATGACCGCGGAGAAGACCCGAACACTTCCCCTCACTCCGCTGGTCGGCGGAGTTGCACTGGTCGGCGGAATCGTCCTGCTGGTCGTGGGGCTAAAAAAACGGTGACTGAAAAAAACAGCCGGGAATCGCCCGAGCTGACCAAAGTTGCCCCATTCGTAAAGAGGAGAAACCTATATGCTTTGGACAATTGCTGTCGCTCTCACGGCCTTATGGTTATTGGGGCTGATAAGCAGTACGACACTGGGAGGTTTTATTCACATACTCCTGATCATTGCAATTATTGTGCTGGTGCTGGGCTTCATCCAGGGGCGCAGGGTTTGATCTGCAGATAGCTCCACAGCAACACAAGTGGGATCGTCTGGCGTGGGAACAGTACTGGTCTTTTGAACAGACGATCAACAGCATGACCCTGTGTACGGAATCGATTGGCAATCTGAACCGTTATATTTAGCGGTTATGTTAAATGTGACGGCCGGAAATGATGGAGCTGCCATCATCAGGCCTTCCTCCTCCCCTTCTTTTCCCTCAAAAAACAGGGACATAAACCTTCCATATCGACAGTTCTATTTACGGCACGTGAATTGCGAATAACCTGACTAGGAAGACTCAAACAAGTCGCCATCCGGAAACACTGGATGACAATCATTAAGTTTTCAGATTGGAAACGAGCAGTTTTCCGTTGTGGCAAGAACATCAAAGGCTAGCGCGGAGGCGTACAGCGTTACTCCGCACGAGTCAGGCCACAGATTGACATTGCGACAACGGAACAGAGCCGCTTCCTGATGATAACCAATTAAGGAGAACCGCCATGTTGGGAACAATACTAATCGTCGTCATCGTTTTACTGCTACTGGGTGCCCTGCCCGCTTGGCCGCATAGCCGCCAATGGGGTTTCTATCCAAGTGGCGGACTCGGTGTGATTCTCTTGATTTTTCTGGTCCTGATGTTGATGGGCCGCGTCTAGCGAGTTGTTGAAAAGTCCATCCACAGGCTTGGACTCTGCAGGCTGTTTTTCAACAGTTTGTTAGACAAGGGCTACCCGCACAGGTCGTTTTGCTAAGAAGGGAGGTGCATGCTTTCATGCCGTTGCTTCAAGTTATCCTGATTCTAATCATCGTCGGTTTTCTGCTCTGGCTCGTCAACCGCTTCATCCCTATGGCGGGATCGATAAAGTCCATTTTAAATGCCGTAGTGATTATTGTCGTGGTTTTGTGGCTGCTGAATATTTTTGGCATTTTCAGCCAATTTCCCGCCATCAACCTGAGAAGATGAGCTTTTATAAGACACTTAATGCCTAAGGGAAATGCCGATGATTGAGCTCACCATCAGGATGAAGGTGCCAGCAGATAAGCACAATGAAGTTATCCAGGCCATCAGTGACCTACTCGCCCCGATCCGCAACGAGAAGGACTGCTTAAGCTGCTATTGCTATCTGGATGTTGAGGCAGAAAATGTTGTTGTCTTTGAGCAGGAGTGGAAAACCAATGAAGCTCTGGCGACTCATCTCAGATCCGCCCATTTCAAAGTTCTGCTCGGGGCGATGAAACTACTCTTGATTGAGCCGGAAATCAAACTCAATACCATTGTTGCTATGGAGGAAGGGAAAACGTTGGCCGCGTTTAAAAACAGGAAGATTAGCTGGCCAGAAAAACCGAACCGGATAACAACACATAAATCGAAAGGAAACCGCCATGTTCAAAATTAATCGCATGATGACAATTCTGGCCTGCCTGTTGCTGATCGCGTCTTTCAGCGGATGTGCAGCCACCGCGACAAGAGAAAGTACCGGTCAGTATATCGACAACTCAGTGATCACTTCCAAGGTAAAAGCAGCCCTTTTCGACGAACCGACTTTAAAAAGCATGCAGATCAATGTCGAATCGTTCAAAGGCGAAGTCCAGCTAAGCGGTTTTGTCGATTCAGCCCAGAGCGTCAAAAAAGCCGGTGAAGTCGCTCGTAGCGTTGAAGGGGTTGTCTCGGTGAAAAACGACCTGGTTGTCAAATAATGCTGGCGTCCCGATGAAAATACTTCTGGTCTATCCACATTATCCCGCCACCTTCTGGAACTTCCGCTACGCCATGAAATTCATCAACCGCAAGGCGAGTTTCCCGCCTCTGGGGCTGTTGACCGTAGCGGCAATGCTGCCCGGATCCTGGGAAAAGCGGTTAATCGATATGAACGTGACCTCCCTCACCACCGAGGACCTGGCCTGGGCCGACTATGTCTTCATCAGTGCAATGAGCATCCAGCGGCAGTCGGCCTGTGACCTGATCGAGCAATGTCGCAGGTTGGAAGTGAAAACCGTCGCCGGCGGACCGCTGTTCACCTCGTGCCCGGAGGATTTCCCCAAGGTCGACCACCTGGTGCTGGGAGAGGCGGAGATATCCCTGCCTTTGTTTCTGGCTGATCTAAGCCGTGCCGTCCCCCGGCGTATCTATTCTGCCGAGGGCTGGGCCCAACTGCAAGAGACCCCCGTTCCGCTTTGGGATCTGGTGAAGATGAAGGATTACGCGGCCATGAATATCCAGTACGGCCGAGGTTGCCCTTTCGATTGTGAATTCTGCGACATTACTTCTCTGTTCGGTCGCAAACCGCGCAGCAAAGATCCAGCCCAACTGGTCGCCGAACTGGAGAGTCTTTATGTGCGCGGCTGGCATGGGGCTATCTTTTTCGTCGATGATAACTTCATCGGTGACAAGGCTCGCTTGAAACGTGAAGTGTTGCCCCTGATCATTGACTGGATGGCAGAGCGCGACTATCCATTCTATTTCTATACCGAGGCATCCATCGACCTCGCCGATGATCCCCAACTGTTGGAACTGATGGTCCGCGCCGGGTTCGAAGAGGTCTTCATCGGCATTGAAACGCCGCATGAGGGGGGTCTTGTCGAGTGCGGCAAAGTGCAGAATAAGAATCGAGATCTGCTTGCTTCGGTCAAGCGCATTCAGCAGGCCGGACTGCAAGTGCATGGCGGCTTCATCGTCGGTTTCGACAGCGATCCGGCAACAATCTTCGAACGCCAGATCGGTTTCATTCAGGAGAGCGGCATCGTTACCGCCATGGTCGGAGTGCTCTCCGCCCTGCGCGGAACCAAGCTCTACCAGCGTCTGGAACGCGAAGGAAGACTGCTGAAGGCCTCGTCCGGCGACAACACAGCCATTGATCTCAATTTCATCCCCCGCATGCAGCCGGAGGCTCTCATCGCCGGTTACCAGCACATCCTCACCACCATCTATGCCCCCAAGCCCTATTATCAGCGGGTCATCAATCTCTTTCGCGAGTACCAACCCCGTCCTCAGGGGCGCTATCGTCTGCAGGCCGGGTACATCGGGGCATTTTTCAAGTCGATCCTGGTGATGGGAGTGTTCGGCAAGGAACGGCGGCATTACTGGAAACTCATTGGCTGGTCGCTCTGCAAAAAACCACGCCTGTTCCCGCTGGCCATCACCTACGCTGTCTATGGCTATCACTTCCGTAAGGTGACAGAACAGATCATGGAGAGTGGAATGTTCAATGACCAGGTTGCTTGGGAGAAAACGGTAAAATAAGCGAATGGAGATTGCTATGAAAAGTCCGCGAACCGAGTACGTCGAAAAGCTCTCGGCACAGATCGTCGAATGGGAAGTACAAATCGACCAACTCAAACGCCAGGCCGAAACCGCCACGGCCCAGGAACGATTTGCCGATTCCACAACCATCGCGGCCTTGCAGCTGAAGAGGGATCAGGCGTCGGAAAAACTGCAGGGAATCGCGCTGGCCAGTGATGATGACTGGGAAGACATGAAAAACGGAGCGGAACAGATCTGGGACGAAGTCAAAAAGCTTTTGAGAGGCGCTATCAAAAAGAGCGGCTAAAGAAGCTATCCAGCAGCTCTTCATGTCCCGATTGGTTGATTTCATTTATTAATTCTGGCCTTTTGCCTGCGGACTGCGTTGTGCATCCCTGCTCAATCTGGCCCGGAATACCCTTCCTTACCCCTAAAGAAGGAGTGCCTCCATGAAAGCCCTTGTGTACCACGGTTCAGGAAAACTGGCGCTGGAGAACAAGCCCAAACCGATCATCTCGAAGCCGACGGACGCCATCGTCAAGATAACCAAAACAACCATTTGCGGAACGGATCTCCACATTAAAAAAGGAGATGTGCCAACTGTCTCCGCAGGCCGTGTTTTGGGCCACGAAGGTGTCGGTATCATCGAACAAGTTGGTGCCAGCGTTGCCAACTTCAGGGAGGGCGACTCGGTACTGATCTCCTGTATCTCATCCTGTGGAAGATGCGACAACTGCAAGAAGGGGATGTACTCCCATTGTGGAAACGGGGGTGGCTGGATTCTGGGACATCTGATTGACGGGACACAGGCTGAATACGTGCGGATTCCCTTCGCCGACAACAGCCTCTACCCGATTCCCGCCGGGACGGACGAAGAAGCACTGGTCATGTTGAGCGATATCTTGCCGACCGGGTTCGAACTCGGAGTTCTCAACGGACAGGTCAAGCCTGGCGATAGCGTTGCGATTGTCGGCAGCGGTCCCATCGGTATGGCGGCACTGCTGACCGCGCAATTCTACTCACCCGCAGACATCATCATGGTCGATATCGATGCCAACCGGCTAGAGGTTGCCAAAACCTTTGGTGCAACTCAACTTATCAACAACGAAAAGGGCAAAGCGGTTGAAAAGATCATGGCACTCACCAGCAACAAAGGCGTTGATGTGGCGATCGAAGCGATCGGCATACCCGCCAGTTTCGATATTTGCCAGGCCATCGTGACCGCCGGCGGACATATCGCAAACATTGGCGTGCATGGCAAGCCAGTGCAACTGAACCTGGACCGCCTCTGGGCCCACAACATCACCCTCACCACTGGTCTGGTCGACACCGTGACAACACCGATGCTACTGAAATCTGTGATCTCCGGCAAAGTGCACCCAGAGCAACTGGTCACTCACCACTTTACTTTGCAGGATGTCATGCAAGCGTACGAAACCTTTGGCAATGCCATGCAGGAACAGGCGCTGAAAGTGATCATTACCAACGCTTAAGGAGGCCCCGCTAGTTGTCGCTCCTTTTTGCCTGGGCACTTTCTGCCGCATCTTGAGACTCACATTGAACTAGGAGTATTCCCATGAAAATAAATAGGCTGACCATGCCGAACAAGACATTGACCCCGGAACAACTTCACAAGATGGATGCCTACTGGCGCGCCGCAAACTATTTATCGGTCGGCCAGATTTATCTCTTGGCCAATCCACTGTTGAAACGCCCGCTTGCCCCCACGGACATCAAGCACATGCTGCTCGGGCACTGGGGCACAACACCGGGGCAGAATTTCATTTACGTGCATCTGAACCGGGTCATTAAAAAATACGACCTCGATATGATTTATGTCGCAGGCCCCGGCCATGGTGGACCGGCGCTCGTTGGCAATACCTACCTTGAGGGAACTTACAGCGAGATCTATCCCCACATCAGCCAGGACGAGGTCGGGCTGCAAAAGCTTTTCAAACAGTTCTCCTTCCCCGGAGGAATTCCCAGCCACGTCTCGCCGGAGTGCCCCGGCTCGATCCATGAAGGCGGTGAGTTGGGCTATTCGCTCAGCCATTCGTTCGGCGCGGTCTTCGACAACCCCGATCTCGTCGTGGCCTGCGTGATTGGCGATGGCGAAGCGGAAACAGGACCGTTGGCCACATCATGGCAGTCCAATAAATTTCTTAACCCCGTCACCGATGGTGCGGTGCTTCCCATCCTGCATCTCAACGGTTACAAGATCGCCACCCCGACTATTTTTGCGCGCATTGAGCCAGAGGAACTGGAACAATTTTTCCGCGGCTGCGGCTGGGTGCCTTACTTCGTCGAGGGGCATGAACCAGCGCTGATGCACGAAGCCATGGCTGCAACCCTCGACAAGGCAATGGAAGACATTCGCAATATCCAGCACAACGCCCGTGCCAATGGCAACCTCACGCGCCCACGCTGGCCGATAATCGTTCTGAAGTCACCCAAGGGTTGGACCGGCCCGAAGGAGGTCGATGGCCTGCAAATCGAAGGTTCGTTCCGCGCACATCAGGTGCCGCTTTCCAATCCACGGGTGTATCCAGAACATCTTAAACAGCTTGAAGAGTGGCTGCACAGCTACCGACCGGAAGAACTCTTCGACGCTCAAGGCCGGTTGAAACCGGAACTGGCTGAACTTGCGCCCAAAGGCGAACGCCGCATGGGCGCCAATCCCCATGCCAACGGAGGCCTGCTGCTGCGCGACCTCATCATGCCGGACTTTCGGAACTACGCAGTGAAAGTTCCGTCCCCCGGTGCCGTAGAAGCATCCGCAGCACATGAACTGGGTGCGTTCCTGCGCGATGTTGCCAAGCTCAACCGGGAGCAACGCAATTTCCGAATCTTTGGCCCCGACGAAACGCTGTCCAATCGTTTAAACGCAGTCTTTGAGGTGACCGAGCGGCAGTGGGCCGGGCGCACCCAGAAGAATGACGAGTTCCTCGCTCAGGACGGTCGCGTCATGGAAATGTTGAGCGAACACCAGTGCGAAGGCTGGCTCGAAGGCTACCTGCTCACTGGCCGGCATGGGTTGTTTAACAGTTATGAAGCATTCATCCATATTGTGGATTCGATGTTCAACCAGCACGCCAAGTGGTTGAAGGTTACAGCGGAACTGCCGTGGCGGAAAAAGATCGCATCGTTGAACTACCTGTTAGCTTCCCATGTCTGGCAACAGATGCACAACGGTCTGACCCATCAGGACCCCGGGTTCATTGACCATGTCGTGAACAAAAAAGCCTCCGCCGTGCGGGTCTACCTGGCGCCGGATGCCAACTGCCTGCTTTCGATCTGGGACCATTGTTTGCGCAGCCGCCACTACGTCAACGTTGTAATCGCCGGCAAATATCAAGCACCCCAATGGCTGACCATGACCGCCGCCGCAAAACATTGCGCCGCCGGCATCGGTATCTGGCAATGGGCCAGTAGCGCCGGCGGCGGCGAACCTGATGTTGTCATGGCCTGTTGTGGCGACGTGCCCACACTGGAGACCTTGGCGGCGGTCTCCATTCTGCACGAACATCTACCGGAGCTGAAGGTCCGTGTCGTTAACGTTGTAGACTTGATGAAGTTGGAACCACAGAGTGAACATCCACACGGATTGACCGATGAAGCTTTCGACGCGTTGTTTACCAAGGACAAACATGTTATCTTCGCCTTCCACGGTTATCCATGGTTGATTCACCGATTGACCTATCGTCGTACCAACCAAGCCAACATCCATGTTCGCGGCTACAAGGAAGAAGGTACGATCACCACGCCATTCGACATGACGGTATTGAACGATCTGGACCGCTTTCACCTGGTGATGGACACCGTCGATCGTCTGCCGCAGACTGGAGAAAAAGGGCGCGCCCTCAAGCAGCACCTGCAAGCCAAGCTCATTGAGCATAGGCAATACATTGGAGAAAATGGCCAGGACATGCCGGAAATCCGGGATTGGAAATGGAGTCAAAACAGCACGTAGCAAGAATCTTGGCGAAGCGATTAATAATTAGGCTTCAGAGATGAAGAGACAAGAGCTTATAGCCACAGGCCACAGTCGGGGGACTCATGCGAGCCGTCCCTGCCACAGTTCCGGGAATTGCGTTTTTGTCGGGTGGTCAAGCGGGCGAACTGGCTTCGGCCACATTGAATGCCATGAATGATCGATTCAAATCGAAAATTCCCTGGTCTTTGACGTTTTCATTTGGCCAAGCAATCCAGCAACCGGCATTGGAGATTTGGCAAGGACAGGAGGCGAACCTGTCGGCGGCACAGCATACACAGTATCACCGCGCTTGTTGCAACCGGGCTGCGTGGCGTGGTGAAGACCATGCATTGATAGAATAAAACTCACATTCTGCATGGGAATAGCTCTCGTTTATTCTGGCTCTTTTGAGCGCCGACTGCGGTGCGCCGATTTGGCTCAAAAGCAAACTAGAAAACGTGAATGATGGACACTTTGTGCCAAAGTTCGAACGGCTCGCGATGGTCGAGGAAAAGGACTAACTTATGAGTTTAATGATCTATTTTCTACGCCATGGGGAAACCACTGCCAGCCAGAGCGGTGGGTACTGTGGCATCCTTGACCCGGACTTAACTCCGGAAGGTTATCAGATGGCAGAAGATTTTGCCGCTGCTTACAAAGCTCTTCCATGGGCCGCTGTCTTTTCCAGTCCGTTGCGCCGCGCCGTAGCCACAGCCAGATCCGTGTGCGAGGGTGCAGGATTAAAAATGCATCTCAAGGAAGGGTTGAAGGAACTTCCGTATGGTCACTGGGAAGGCAAATTACCGGAAGAAGTAAATCTTGAGTTTCACGATACTTATGTTCGTTGGTTGGCCGATCCGGGGTGGAATGCTCCAACCGGAGGAGAGAGAGGAATCGATATTGCACGACGCAGTTCTCTTGTGCTTGAGGAAATTGAAAAAACATTCACAACCGGAAATGTTCTCGTCGTTTCCCATAAGGCCACGCTCAGGATCATGCTCTGTTCCCTGCTAGGTATCGATGTAGGACGTTTTCGTGCTCGCATCAACATGCCCGTGGCTTCGGTCAGCATTGTGGAAATGGCGAAACATGGCCCCTTGATACACGCAATAGGTGAGCAGTCCCATTTGCGGGAGCACTTGCGCAATCGAGCAGGCACCTGAACGCGCCTCACCGATACGGCAACAATCTGCTGAGTCCATCGATGGGTGCTTAAAATCAATGACAGAAGGTTCACTCATTGATTTTGTAAGATCAGGAAAAGCGCATTTCCCCGGTCATGCTTGGAAAAGCCCTAGGATGGACTTTTCAACAACCGATTAGAACCATCGGGTCACGGATCACCCCCTTTTCCCAACTTAAGAGCACAGTCTATCGACTGATCGCCAAGATATGGATTCTCTTTTTTCGGCCGCAAAATAAACAGGATACTCACCCAGCGAACAAAAAAACCGGGCGGAGGCCCGGCTGAGTTTATTGGCTACTGCTGGATGCGCCTGCAGGCACACTCATTTTTCGGTTTTCTCCGGTTTCAGTTATTGTTCCTACGGTTATTCTTTTACAGGTTCTTTTGCACGAAGTTACGGCAGTTTTTCCATAGTCCTGCTTGCCGGTGCGAGGTTAGTTGGCGATAAACCGAAATACTGCTGTTTCGCGGTGGTTGGAGCCAGAGCCCTCAGAGTCGGACCGTCAAGCATCCCGGTGAAGGCAAGTTTTTCCGATTTCTGAAAAGCAAGAATTGCAGTTCGGCACCTCCTACCATAGATTCCGTCTTCCATGCCGGCCTTGAACCCGCGTCTATTGAGAAGTCGCTGTGCTTCACGGATTTGTTCCCGATTCAGATTTCTGCCCATCATGCCTTGCCTTTGTCCCTGGTTCATCATGCCTTGCCTTTGTCCCTGGTTCATCATGCCTTGTTGCTGTCCCTGGTTCATAACTCCCGCGGACTGGCCTGCGTCAGAAGGACCCATGCTCTGCTTCCCGGCGCTCAGCGCTTGGCCCGCAACAAACAGGCAGGCAAAAGTGGCCAGGGTGGTGATCAAAATAAGACGTTTCATGCTTTCTACTCCTTAATTTTTTATCGGCGAGGGCACCAACTGCGAGCGTTATAATTTACTCCCTCGATATGCTAACGCTCAGCAAATCAGGATCCGGAGAACCCTGATCATTGCATAATTCATAATCAATATCTGACGAGGAGCAACCAAAAACCTGCGGTTGGCAACAGTTGTAACCATCCTTTTAAATGAGCAATAAACGCGCCAAGAGAGCCCGCCCATTCGGCACGGATAAGTACCTGATTGAGTATGGGAAAAAATGCAGGAGGAAATTCAAGCCACAACAGAAACCGTCATATTTGATATGTCCGCCACATATGACTGCCAGCCCTGCTGGTGTTCATTTTTCAGAATCCGCGTTACCGCTCTTTTCTTTCCTACAATCAACCCCTTGTACGTCCGGGGTCAGAAGGCATTTTCTGGCCCACTAATTGCGAAGCTTATATTAAGCGGACCATGCATACGGAAATATTTTCCGAGGATTTCAGGTCCTGGTCTGGGAGGTTTCTATGAATAATCAGTTAAAAGAACTCCAGCAACTCAAGGGGATAGGCAAAGTTCTATCTCAGCGCTTGGTCGAATCCAGCTATGACTCCATTGCCAAGGTGGCTGCCGCAGGACAAAAAGGATTGGCAAGAATTGACGGCATGGACTCCGAAAAGGTCCACTCAATCATCATCCAGGCCAGGAAGATGACGGGGGAAGCTGAAAAACATCATCACACCTGGCTGGAAAACAGACATCATGGCTAATGCCCATCGGGAAACTATCGAATAGGCACTAGCCAGTTTTCATATGGAAACGAGCGATTTGGCGTTCCAAGGAACACGTACTTAATAAGTATGCCGAGGCCGCAAGCAGCGCTGAGCAACTTCGAGTGAAACAGCGGAAGGCTCCATAATGAACAGCCCTCATTCAATGAACTTTGGCAAAGTGGTTGCGATACAAGGAAGTGTCGTCGATATCCGTTTCGATGAGCATTTGCCCCCAATCTACAGGTTGCTCAAAGCACAGGATGACAAAATAGTCATTGAGGTCCTGGCACAACTCGACGCCCAACGGGTGCGCGGGATTGCCCTGACCCCGACTCAGGGTCTTGCTCGCGGCATGCCAGTAAGAGACACCGGTGGCCCCTTACAGGCACCGGTCGGCAAGAGAATTCTGGCACGCATGTTCGATATTTTCGGCAACCCCATTGACCGTCTCCCCGAGCCCACAGGACTGCAATGGCGCTCTGTCCATCATGCCCCTCCTGAGTTAGCGCGCCGCTCCACCAATTCGGAAATTTTCGAGACCGGAATCAAGGTCATTGATGTCTTGATGCCGCTGGAACGCGGCGGCAAGGCTGGTCTGTTCGGCGGTGCGGGAGTTGGCAAGACGGTACTGCTCACCGAGATGATCCATAACATGGTCGGCCGTCAGGAAGGGGTCAGTATCTTTTGTGGCATCGGCGAACGCTGCCGCGAAGGAGAAGAGCTGTATCGCGAGATGAAAGAAGCTGGCGTACTGGCGAACATGGTGATGATCTTCGGTCAGATGAACGAACCGCCGGGTAGCCGGTTCCGCGTTGGTCATGCTGCGCTGACCATGGCTGAGTACTTTCGCGATGACGAGCATCGCGATGTTCTGCTGCTAATCGACAATATTTTCCGTTTCATTCAGGCCGGATCAGAAGTTTCCGGGATGATGGGGCAGATGCCGTCGCGACTGGGCTATCAGCCAACCATGGGAACCGAGCTGGCAGGGTTGGAGGAGCGCATTGCCAACACCGACAACGGTGCCATTACCTCCATCCAGGCGGTGTATGTGCCCGCTGATGATTTTACCGATCCGGCGGCGGTGCATACCTTTTCACATCTTTCTGCATCGATTGTTCTCTCCCGCAAACGGGCCAGCGAGGGGTTGTATCCGGCCATCGACCCACTTCAATCCAACTCCAAGATGGCCACGCCGGGCAACGTCGGCCAGCGACATTACAACCTAGCACAACAGATTCGGCAAACCCTGGCGCAATATGCAGAGCTGAAAGACATCATCGCCATGCTCGGCCTTGAACAGCTTTCACCGCAAGACCGTAAGATAGTGGCCCGCGCCCGCCGGTTGGAGCGCTTTCTCACCCAACCTTTCTTCACTACTGAAAAATTCTCAGGACTCAAAGGCAAACTGGTCAGTCTAGAAGAGGCGCTCAGTGGCTGTGAACAGATCCTTGGCGATGAATTCAGCGACTATCCCGAGAGTGCCCTCTACATGATCGGAACGATTGATGAGGCGAAAGCCGCAGCCAACAGCAATCCACCAGAGGAGGTCAAAGATGGCCCAGCAATTAATGCATCTTAAGGTACTGCTCCCCTTTCGGATTTTCGCCGACAAGAAAGACGTGTCACGTATCGTCATGGATACCAGCGATGGCTCGTTCGGACTACTCCCCCACCGGCGTGACTGTGTGGCAGGACTCGTTCCGGGCATTCTGATCTACGAAACCAAAACGGAAGGGGAAATATTCCTGGCCGTGGACGAAGGAATTCTGGTCAAGACCGGTCAGGAAGTGTGGGTTTCAGTGCACAACGCCATCACCGGCAGCGACCTCGGCCAGTTGCATGAGACGGTGAAACGGCAGTTTCTGAGCCTGAACGAACGGGAACTGAACAGCCGTTCGGTGATGGCGAAAATGGAGACGGGTTTCATTCGCCACCTTGCGGTTTTTCATCATGACTGAAACAAAGGAACCTCGGGGGCGGAAGCATCGACCCGAATTCAGCCAGGAAGTCGGCAAAAAAGCGACCCGGAAACTCAAAGCGCGACGTCAGGCCGTACCGGGGGTCTGGTTCGGTCTAGGAATGATGGGGCTGATCGGCTGGTCGGTTGTCATTCCGACGCTGCTTGGCGCAGCACTGGGTGTCTGGCTCGACAAAAATCACGCGGGCGGCCTTTCCTGGACGCTGGCCCTGTTGGTAGCCGGTCTGGGGCTCGGCTGTTTCAATGCCTGGCGTTGGATTACCAAAGAAGAGCAGAGCATAAGGAAGGAGCAGGAGGATGACAATGAATGAGATACTGATCCTGATACTGGCATTGCTGACCGGTCTGGGACTCGGCGGGATTTTTTTCGGCGGTCTCTGGTGGACCGTGCAAAACGGGGTTTCGTCGACTCGGCCGGGGCTCTTGTTCTTCATTAGCCTGGTATTGCGCAGCAGCATTGTGCTGGCCGGATTCTACATTATCGCCGCCGGCCAGTGGAAGCGTCTGCTCCCGTGCCTGTTCGGCTTTGTCATGGCCCGTCTGATCGTGATCCAACTGACTCGGTCAGCTGAAACCTCGATATGTCCAACAAAGGAGCCGCGCCATGCGCCTGAGCCCTGATGAAGTCATTTTCTGGCAATTGGGGGGGGTCAAGCTCAACGCAACCATTGTCTTCACTTGGGGGTTGATGCTGGTTCTGGTTGTTGGTGCAATTTTGATCACGCACAGACTGACCACCGAGCATAAACGCTCCCGCTGGCAGAACCTCCTGGAGATCGTCATCACAACAATCATCGCTCAGATTCAAGATGTTGGGCTAAGTCAGCCGCGAAAACACCTTAGTTTTCTGGGGACATTGTTTCTGTTTGTCGCTGCGGCCAGCCTCTGCACCATCATTCCAGGTTTTGAGCCACCAACCGGGTCGCTGTCGACCACGACGGCCCTGGCGTTATGCGTTTTTGTCGCCGTGCCTCTGTTCGGAGTTGAAGGGCAAGGGATCGCCAACTATTTAAAATCATACATGAAGCCAACGCTGATCATGCTACCGTTCAATATCATCAGCGAGATTTCCCGCACTCTGGCATTAGCCATCCGCCTGTTTGGCAACATGATGAGCGGGACGATGATTATCGCGATCCTGCTGACGATCACCCCCTTTATTTTTCCAATTCTGATGACTTTGCTCGGGCTCCTCACCGGCATGGTACAGGCCTACATTTTCAGCATCCTTGCGACGGTTTACATCGCCGCCGCCACCCAGGTCCGCAAGCAAAAACCTGCAGCCGAAGACAGTATTGAAGCATGATCGACCTCAAAACAAAGGAGCATTCATGGATAGTATGACAATTATTGGGCTGATCTCCATTATCACCGCCGGCATCACCACCGGTTTCGGAACCATGGGCCCGGCGCTTAGCGAGGGGAAAGCCGTTTCGGCAGCCTTAAATTCCCTGGCCCAGCAGCCCGATGCCTCCGCAACCATCACCCGGACGCTATTCGTTGGTCTGGCGATGATTGAGTCCACAGCCATTTACTGCTTTGTGGTCTCGATGATTCTGATCTTCGCCAACCCGTTCTGGAACCATGTCATCGCCCTAACTACAGTAAAGTAACCCTATGTTGATCGATTGGTTCACCGTCGCCGCACAGGCGCTTAATTTTCTCATTCTGGTGTGGTTGCTCAAACGCTTCCTCTACCAGCCGATTCTCCACGCCATTGACGAGCGGGAAAAACGGATCGCTCTTACCCTTGCTGACGCCGACAGGAAAATGACTGAAGCAACCCAGGAACATGACGCCTTTCAGCATAAAAACCAGGAGTTTTCTCAACAGCGTGCTGCGCTCTTAACTCAGGCGACGGAAGAAGCAAAAGTTGAACGTCAGCGGTTGCTTGATGCCGCTCGCCAAGCAGCCGACGCGATAAGCTCCAAACACCTGGAAACACTGCAAAATGACGCACGCAACCTGAGTCAGGCCATCCAGCGGCGGACGCAGCAGGAAGTCTTTGCCATTGCGCGCCAGGCTCTGACCGATCTGGCCGCAACCAGCCTGGAAGAGCGATTGGCCGAGGTTTTCATACGGCATTTAGGCGAACTGGACGAGCAGCAAAAGGCAAATCTCGTCACGGCTCTTGAGAAGGCCTCCCCCCCTGCACTGATCCGTAGCGCCTTCAACCTGCCAGCCGAACAACGGGCAGCGCTCAGACAGGCGCTCAACGAAACCTGTGCAGCTGAAATCGAGGTTCGGTTCGAAACCGCACCAGAACTGATCAGCGGTATTGAGCTCAGCAGCAACGGACAAAAAGTGGCCTGGAGTATCGCCGATTACCTGGGCTCACTGCAGAAGGGGGTTGATGAATTGCTGAGCGGACAGGAGAAACCCGTCAGCAAAGAGACGCGGGTTGATAATCTTAAGACTCAAATCACCCAGCGTGCTTATGACCTTTACCTGGAGCGAGGCCGTGAAAGTAATTCGGCCACTCGGGACTGGAGGCAGGCGGAGCAAGAGGTACGGGACGCCGAAAGCAAGACAGTCTCTGAAACTGAAGAACCTGAAACCGGGACAAAGGGCCAATAATCATGGAAGCTGAGAGCCTTCAGAGCATTTTCAACGAGACCTTTTCCCGAATTCTCCAAGTTCGGAAAACATTCGTCCCACAATTGATCGCCCGAGAGGTCGGCACCATTACCAGCATCTCCACCGGCATCGCCAAAGTGGTGGGCTTACCCGGCGTCGGTTTTGAAGAATTGGTAAACTTTCCTGGCGATCTACTCGGAATCGCGTTCAATCTTGAGGAGGAAGAAATCGGTGTGGTCCTGCTGGGCGAATACTGGCATCTCCATGCCGGTACCGAGGTCCAGCGCAGCGGCCGGGTCATGGACGTAGCGGTTGGCCCAGAACTACTCGGCCGCGTTCTCGACCCACTCGGCCGACCACTCGATGGTCACGGGCCGCTGACCACAGCCAGGCGGCTGCCGGTCGAACGTCCGGCGGCGGCAATCATGGATCGTGCTCCGGTCAAAACACCGCTCCAGACCGGCCTCAAGGTTATCGATGCGCTCATTCCGATCGGTCGCGGGCAGCGCGAGTTAATTCTCGGCGACCGTCAGACCGGGAAGACCGCCATTGCAATCGACACAATTCTCAATCAGCGCGGCAAAGATGTTCTTTGTATCTATTGCGCCATTGGTCAGCGCGCCTCCTCGGTGGCCAAAACCGTCGCCAGTTTGCGCGACAAGGGTGCTCTCGAATACAGCGTTGTCGTCGTCACCGAGGGAAACGATCCTCCGGGTCTTGCCTACATCGCGCCCTACGCTGCCACCAGCATCGCTGAATTTTTCATGGAAGAGGGGCGTGACGTGTTGATTGTTTATGATGATCTCACCCATCATGCCCGCGCCTACCGCGAACTGTCTCTGTTGCTGCGCCGTCCACCAGGCCGCGAAGCTTTTCCCGGCGACATCTTCTACATCCACTCACGTCTGCTCGAACGGGCAACTCATTTTTCCCCGGACCTCGGCGGCGGCTCGCTCACCGCGCTGCCGATCATTGAAACCGAAGCACAGGATATTTCCGCATATATTCCTACGAACCTGATTTCCATTACCGATGGTCAGATCTACCTGTCCCCCTCCCTGTTTGAATTGGGGGTGCTCCCATCGGTCGATGTCGGTAAATCGGTATCGCGGGTTGGCGGTGCTGCCCAACATGCCGCCTATCGGGCGGTGGCCGGCGATCTCAAACTCGCCTACGCACAGTTCGAGGAACTCGAAACCTTCTCCCGATTCGGTGCTCGGCTGGATGAAAATACCCGTCAGATCATCGCCCACGGCCGCCGCATCCGCGCCTGTCTGAAACAGCCGGAATTCTCCCCGGTTTCAGTCCCTGCTCAAATCGCCGTACTGCTAGCGCTCACGGCAGAGCTGTTTGATTCTGTGCCGCTGGAACTGATGGCTGAGGCCGAACAGGCCTTACACAAAGCGACGGCAGAGATTCCGGCGTCAGTGAGCGAACAGCTGATGACCGCTGAACAATTGCGTGATGAAGACCGTGAAACAATTCTACAAATTGCGCGTACCGCGCTGATTCCTTTTCAGTCCGACTTAAATTCCACTCCGCCGGCAGACGCTGATCCGGCTACGGCCGACAAGGGGACATCATGAGTGAAACCACGATCAGTCTGCGGCGCAAAATCGGATCAGCCGAAGACCTCCAGTCGGTAGTTCGAACAATGAAGGCCGTAGCGGCTTCGAGCATCGGTCAGTATGAACAAGCGGTGCTCGCCCTCGCTGACTATTACCACTCCGTGGAGCTTGGCCTGGGCGCATGTTTCCGGGATCATGGAATGCCCGCAGTACTGACAGAGCCCAAGAAACCAGGTGCTACCGCTACGATCGGCGCGGTTGTGTTCGGTTCAGATCAGGGACTGGTGGGTCAGTTTAATGAAGTTATCGCCGATTTCGCCTTAGAGACGCTGACTGCCTTCCCCTCAAACAAGGCTTCGGTCTGGGCTGTCGGGGAACGTGTGCAGACACGCCTGGCGGACGCGAACCTTCCCCTTTTGAATCTTTTCCCGGTACCGAACTCAGTCAAGGCAATCACCCCACTTATTGGCCAGATTTTGTTCGCAAGTGAAAAACGTCTGGATACAGGAGAGATTAGCGAGCTTCGACTCTATTACAACCGCCCCGGAGGTAGGGCGGGTTACACCCCGGTCAGTCAGCGCCTGCTGCCGCTTGATGAGGTTTGGCGTGACCGGCTGACAAAACACCCCTGGCCGCCGGGCAGCCTGCCCGAGGTGCTGGGGAGTGACACAACAACCTTGAGGGCACTGATCCGCGAATACCTTTTCGTTTCTCTGTTCCGGGCCTGCGCAGAATCATTGGCCAGCGAAAACGCTAGTCGCCTGTCAGCCATGCAGCGCGCAGAAAAAAATATCGACGAGTTACTTGTGAATCTGACGCTGAATTTTCATCGCTTGCGCCAGAGTGGTATCGATGAAGAGTTGTTCGATGTTCTCTCCGGGTTCGAGGCACTGAAGTGAGCCCTGGCATTGCAAAAAAAATCGGGCCCCGGCTTTCAGTGACCTCGCCAAGGTTGGTGTGCCCATCAAATCCGGCAGTTATGCTGCATATGACGGCCGGTTCTGACAGTTTTTTCTAGCCCTTCTGCAAACTTTCTTCCATTACCCAATAAATACCACCTGTTGTACGCCCCCTTCTGCGCAGATCCATTTTGGCACGCCTGTTGCGGTATAATACAGTTGAGCGTAATCAGATATTCCAGAATTTTTTCTCGTCCGTGAATACAGAGCAGCCCCTCCGCTGTCCAGCGCAATCAAACCGCAAATGCTCAAGCGTCCACAAGCGATCCAGGGAAACCTGCAGTGGAAAGCGAAGCAAGAAAAGGAGTTTATGATAGTGACAACTTACACAATGTTGTGGCTTTGGCCGTTGCTGGCCGTGCTGCAGATGATCTTGCAGATACGAACTCAAACTGTCCAGAAAGTAATCTGCAGGTCCCATCCTCATGTCAGTATGACGCACCGCTGAAAGGAACAATCCTGGTTCAAGAAGGTTCTTTAATTTCGACATTTTTATTGACAGAAAAAGGAGTAGCATATGCACAAAATTTGGTTAAATTCCGTCAAATCCCTTATTTTTTCAGGCCTATTTTTCATGACCGCCTGCGCAGGGCCCCCCTTAAAACTTGTTCCGATTCCCGTAACAGCCAATCCTACCGAAGAAGTGGGCAAACTCCAAATCGATATTGCCAACGCCCGGCAGCAGCAGGTCAATGTACTGGCCCCAACCTGGTTTAACAAGGCCGAATCATCCTTGGCCGAAGCGAAGAGACTTATCGCTGAAAAGGGTGATATGGGAATGATCGGCACAAATGTTTCCAAAGGCCACGCCGAAATCACCAAAGCCCTGGAGATGGCAAATATCTCCCGTACGGTCATCCCCGAAGCCATCAAGGGAAGGGACCTGGCTCGCGTCGCCGGAGCCACGACATTTGCCCAGAGCTATACAGACGCGGAGGAACAGTTCCTTGATCTGACCCGCGAAATCGAGAACAACAACGTGAATTACGCACAACGTAACGAGCAGAAAGTTGTCAATAGCTTCCGGGTTCTAGAGATCAAAGCCATCAAAGAAACCACCTTAGGGGAGGTTCGAAAACTTTTAACTCAGGCTGATAAAGAAGGAGCCAAAAAGTTAGCACCAACGGTCTTCGCGCAAACCCAAAAAGAGCTTCAGGATGTGGATAACTATATTTCAGCAAACCCTTATGCAAAGGAGGAGATGCACCTGAAGGCTGCCGCCGCATTATTCCAGGCCAACCGCCTCCTTCAACTGACGCGACAAAGCGAGACGTTTCGCAAAATGCAGCCGATCGAGGTTGCTCTTTGGACAGAAGATGTGATTGAAAACACCTCGGAAAAACTCGGGGCACCTGACATGCGTGACCAATCCACAAAGATCCAGATTTCCAACATGATGGGAACGTCCGGCGCTCTGAAAGCCGACCGGGACTTTTTGTCTGAAAAAAGCAAAGGCCAGCAAACCAGAATTGACGGGCTGCTGATTTCCCAGCAGAATGACCTCCAGGCCCTCCGCCAGAAGCACAGCGCAGAAATTTCTGACCTCCAGTCCAAATTGGCGACCGAAGTTGGTCAAAAAGAGAGGCTTGAAATCGCAAAACGAGCTGAGCGAGAACGCCTGAAATCCGAGAAACAGGCTATCGAAGATAAATTGGCCGGTGAGCGGAAATTCAACGAACAGTACAACCAGGTTCAGGCGCTTTTTACGAGTGAAGAGGCTGAATGTTACAAACAGGGACAGCAAATGGTGGTTCGCCTTCGAGGGATGAGTTTCCCGGTTGGGCAATCGATCATCATGCCTGAAAATTACGCTCTACTGAGCAAGGTCCAACATGCGATTCGAACCTTCGATGACCCAAGTGTGACAATCGAAGGGCATACCGACTCGACTGGAACCTTGGAACTGAACAATCACCTTTCCCAGATGAGGGCTGAGGCGGTTCGCGGATACTTGCTGGCAAACGCTTTGACCACCGAGGATAAAGTGACAGCAGTCGGTTACGGTTCAAGCCGACCTCTTTCCCCCAACGCAACGACCGAGGGACGCGCTCAAAACCGCCGTATAGACTTAATAATTACCCCCAAAGGGCAACTAACCATGTAGCTTTCGGCCCCGGGTAAGGCTAAAAAGATCACGCGTAGCGATGAATGCAACAACCATTGACTTAGGCCGTGTCCATCAGAAAACAGCGGACGGACACGGCCTGACTGCAGTATTGAAACAAAGTCATGAGAAGATCCCCTTATCCGGATGCCAACCGGAAAGAATCGCTCCCCCTGTCCTTTCACATCAATTTTTCACCTCATCCGCCCAGACCTTGAAGCTTTTGAGGGTGTTGGGCCCGAAGGTGTTGCTGATGGCAACATCCGCCGCATCGCGGCCCCGCGCAATCAACACCCGACCGATACAGGGCTGATTATTGCGGGGATCAAAGACATACCACTGCCCGCCAAGGTAGGCCTCGAACCAGGCGGCGAAATCCATCATGCCGTATGGCGGTGGCATGCCGATGTCACTCAGGTAGCCGGTGCAGTAGCGTGCCGGGATGTTCATGCAGCGACAGAAGGCAATGGCAAGATGAGTATAGTCCCGGCAGACGCCGGTCCGCTGATTAAAGACTTCCCAGGCCGTCTTCGTGGCGCGGGCGTGCTCATAGCCAAAACAAATATGCTGATGAACGAAATCACAGATCGCCTGAACACGGCCCCAGCCAGTCGGAGCCTGTTGAAAAAGTCTCCATGCCAGGTCAGACAACAGATCGGTTTCACAATAGCGACTCCCCAGAAGAAACACCAGAGTCTCCTCTGGAAGCTCCTGCACCGGATGCTGAAGAGCTGAGGTCACTGCGACATCCCATTGCCCGTTATCATCCACGATCGCATTAGTGAATAACCTGATCTCCCCTTTGGGTGCGACGATCCTGCTGCACCAGTTGCCGAACGTATCACGATAGGCCGTAACCGGAACGGATGGGCTGGTCATAAGATGGTCGGGAACAACAACATCCGAAGCGCGTGAATAATGGATGTTCAGATTTAATATCATCGGTGTTGCATGAGGACAGTCATAAATCAGTTCGTAGCCGACCCGGATTTGCATTATTGATCTCCATCGCTGTTCCCAGCGCTGCTTTGGCAAAAAAAAAGGGGAATCCTGAAAGTCACAAAAAGAACCGTTCCAAAACAGACACGAGCCCATTGCACAGCGACATTTATAAGTATATACCTATCTTGCTCAAGTCTATACTTGGAGGCGATTGAAAAAGAGTTTACTGAGCCTATGGATGGGTGTTCACAACCTAAAAACAGGTCATGAACTCATTGCTTTTGTAAGAGCGGGAAAAGCGCTTTTCCCCGGACGTTTTTTACGCGGCTTCTGGCCACGAAGATGGCAATAGGGGGCTCCTCCATCTTGTTTTTCGCGCAGGAGGTATTGATAGATACACCCAGGCGGAGGTGAATTCTTTTTTCTTCTGCAACAAGTTACTAATTTGATCGGAGCTCCAGTCTTCACGTAAAAGCTGTTCAACTCGCTCCCAATTCTCGGCTGACAGTGCACTTGTGACGGCCAATGATCTCGGCGATTCCAGCCTGATTATGCCCTGCTGCGTTCAGAGCATAAATCTGCTATCTTTCTTCTCGGATAAGTAGCGTGTCGTGACTCATCGTACTCCTCTAACTTTGGTCTGTGAGTGAAACCATGAGACTACTGCAGCCTATCACTTATGCCAACTAGGCTGAGTTGCACTTACAAATTGAATCCGGGCCATCTTCCCTTGAAAGTATCTATTTTATGGATTTTGAGCTTTGGCAATATGCCGTCATTTTTATATTGATTGGTTTTTCCGGCTTCATTGATTCCATTGCCGGCGGCGGTGGTCTGATTTCCGTACCGACCTACATGGCGGTCGGGGTTCCTGTTGAATTCATCCTCGGCACCAATAAATGTGTCAGCTCAACTGGCGCCACCTTTGCCGTTGGCAGATATATCATGAGCAAGACGATCTTCTGGAAGACCATGATCTATGCCGTTATTGCAGCCTTGATCGGTTCAGCCATTGGCGCCAGACTGTCAATCTTCATGTCGAAAAACCTGATGTTCCTGGCTCTACTGGTTGTCATCCCGACAATCTTCTATCTCCAGACCAGACAACGTGGTCTGTCCAGCGAAAAGCCCGCCCTGCCGCAAACCAGTCAGATTCTTCGGGTGATGCTCATCGGGCTGGTGATGGGGGGCTACGACGGCCTTTTCGGCCCTGGCACCGGAACCTTCATTCTGCTCGCCTTTATGGCCTTTTTGCACATGTCGGCCAGGGAGGCCAGTGCCAATGCCCGGCTCGTCAACTATGCCTCCAACCTCTCAGCATTCTTTTACTTTTTAGTTCAAGGGCGGATCTTTTGGCCGATTGCCTTGGTCGCGGTCGCGGGATCGATCTGCGGCAACTGGCTCGGCAGCGGGTTGGTACTCAGTAATGCGGATAAAGTCGTCAAACCCGCTTTCCGTTTTGTCCTGATCGCCTTGCTCCTGAAATGCGGCTATGACCTGTATGTTGGCGGGTTCTGATCTGTAACATGGCCACCCATGCCCATTATGAAGGGCAACGGGGCCTGCGGGTTCAGGAGCAGTCGATTGCTGAGGGGAAGGTCATCCACTCCGCGTACCGCGGACAGCTCTGCATCGATGCGGTGTATGGAGAAAAAACCCGCTAAACCGCTTTGGCATTGCTAAAAACCCTTTATTTTGTTAACGATGCCATAACAATCTGAATTTCTCGCACCAAGCGTTACTCAACTCAAACCAACTGGAGGGGCCTGTGAAAACCAGAGACCTGCTCGCCATACATGTCTATGCGGGCCGTCACGGCAGCGCATCCCGAACTGCTAAAAAAAACAGCTGATCAATGACGGCAGCGCTGTCGATACCGTCCTGGACATCTTCGACGAAGCTAAAGCAAAAATCAGCCAGCGCTATCCGGAAGAAGACCACGGGTTCGCTGACGACTGAGCGCCACTGACCGGGCCGGAGGATTGACCGCCGGGGCGGGCACAATGGCTGCCGCCCCACGGTCTTGATCAGGCTTTCTGATCTACGAAAACCGACTATGCTCGATTCCAAGCGCCCCACAGCTTAAACAACTTCAGACTCAATGCCTGCAGTAGACAAACAGGTCTCTGCGAAACCTCTAAACAGTCTTGATATTGAGATCTCCGCGTTGCCAGCGTCACCTGCTGGCTTTCAGCAAAGCATTTTTATTCATTTATTCCGGTCAGAATTACTCAAAAGAATATCCCCAACCAAGGAAGTCTTCCTGCTTCACGCCTTGCTCTTCATCAACATGGCACGGATGAAGATTCCAGCCAACACGAACTGGATTTTTTATCCGCCTATGCCCGGGCCGAGTTCACCGTCGCCATCTTCACTCTTGTCCTGAGCTGTTTTCTGTTCGATTTCTCAGCCAAGAAGCATTGTTTATCCTCACTTTCACGCTATAAATTGAAGAGTAAATTATTCCCGATTCAGACCGGACGTCATCATGCAAAGGGGAACCCATGAAAAAGCGGACAGGATATTTCTTTCTCTTGAGTGGACTGGTATTTTTCCCTGTGGAATCGGCATTGGGCAGGGCTTTGCCGCTAGCAAACAGGAACATGTGCATCACCTGGCACATAGTGTCATGCCCTTCGATATGTCAAAAACAGAGCATATCTTCCGCATGACAGAATATGGCGGCGTCCAAAAGGTCATTGCCAGAAACCCTGATGACACGGATCAGATTATCCTGATTCAACAGCATCTTCGTCACGAAGCTGCAAAATTCCAGCAGGGCGATTATTCGGACCCGGCCAAATTGCATGGTGCCGACATGCCCGGGCTCAAAGAGCTGCAAGCAGGCGCAGCAGGGGGTCAAGGTGTCCTACGAAAACATTCCCGGCGGCGCGGAGATAACCTTTGAAACAACCGATTTACAACTGCTGACAGCGCTGCATCGCTGGTTTGGGGCTCAACTGTCCGAGCATGGTCCTGATGCCAGGGCCGAGTAGACCGACGCATAAGCATCTGTTTTACTCGCTCAGGAGCCTTGCACAAGCTCAGCCGGTGGGCAATAAAATGATCAGCAAGGGGATCAGAAACAAGCCGATCATGGTCGAATAGGAGACGATACTTGCCGCCATGTCCCCATCCAACCCCTCCATGGAGGAGAAGGTCAGGGTCATGATCCCGGAGGGCGCCGAAGAGAGCAGCAGGACCATGGTCCCGTTGCAACCCATGCAGGTCAAACAGCAGGGTACAAACCAGCCCGGCGCCCAGGCCACCCAACATCCTCAGGACAACGGCGGTTGCCAACGGAGCAGCACGGCAAATCCGGGCGTCAAAATAAATTCCCAGCGGAATCATCATCAACGGTGTGACCAAACCACTCAGGATGGCGAGGAAGTCACCGGCGACGGTCGGCAGTTGCACTTTGCCCAGGTTGAGAATGAGAGCGACAACCAAGGCCACTAAGGGTGGAGAAGAGATAAACCTTTTCAATAGAAAAAAGACGCTTTGCCCGTTTCCACGTCCATATCTGCAGGCATTGATATAGATAAAGCGAGAAAGCGACTGTCGCATGGCCGAAATCGAACAGAGACGCTATAGCCATCCCAGTGGGACCGTAAACAGACAAAGCAAAGGGATACAAAAAGCCTGTATTCATTATCACCGAACCGATCATGAAAGCCCCCAGGGTCCGCCGTTTCCAGGGTCAATCGCCTGCTGACGATCCATGCTAGCCCGTAAATACCGAAATCGATGGCGGCGGCAGAGAGGCGGAATAGCAATAAGTTCGATTGACAATTCAAGCTTGGGAATAGCCCGCAGAAACAGCGCAGGCGCAGCAACATAAAAAAAATAGTTTGAGAAACAGATCGGCATTTTGCCTTGTTAAAAATACCGCACCTGCGCAACAGGACACCCAGGGCAAACGTCAGCAAGACTGGAGCAATTTTCACCAAAACAGGTGACATTGACCAAAACCAGGGCAAGAGGTTAAGAGGAGCTGTGGATTTCCTCTGAAAATGCGGTCATAATGTGCTTTTGCGTGAGAGACCGGCCCCCACGGTAAAATGTGCCGGGAAGAGACAAATATCTTTTTATTTTTTTGTACGGTACCATTTAATATGCGGTTTGCAAATCAACAGCTTCATGGCTCAGCTTCCGGCGCAGAAGAAACACGCAAATAACCGGTGTACAAACGGGAAAGAGGGGCGGACCTCCGGCCTCATAGCGTCTCTTGCTACGGTATAATACTATAATGATCACTGATTACGGGAACCAGGAAAGGAACAACCACAAATGGCCGGTATCTTTACGTCCCTGATGGCTTTCATTCAAAAAATATCGCGGACTCCCGCTAATTACTGGGGAGAGTTTATTATCGACATTCCGTTGGGTATTTTCCTCTTTTATGAAGGTCTTCATCTTGGCAACATAACCCTGGCAGCGGTCCTGCTCACCACTCTGGCCGGGCTGCTTTTTTTCAGTCTGCTGGAATATATTGTTCATCGGCGGGTGTTTCACGGCTCAATCATGTTCATCGTCAAGAGCCACCAATTACATCATGAGGTCCCCTGGGCTATGATGGAGTTCCGTTTTTCTTCCGGCCTTGCTTCTGACTATATTGATCGGTTTTTTTTCTTTATTCCTGCCCCTGAACTACGCATTGATCCTGGCCGCGGCCATCGATTGCGGTTATGTCTGCTATGGCCTGGGACACTTTCTCATTCATCACCACCATTTTCGCAATCGTCTGGCTCAACGTTGGGCATCCCATCATCTAATCCATCATTTCCATCCGGATACCAACTTCGGAGTCACAACTCCGCTGTGGGATAAAATCCTACTGACACGATATATTCATTCTCGCTAAAGTCAAAAGACAGGACTCCGGCAGGAAACTGACCGAAATTGCAAAAAGGATCGTTTCAGCGAACAGAAAGACACACCAACAACGATGAGACCATACTCATTCCGGATATCTTCTTGAAAAAGGAGGACAGTATGCCCAAAACAGCCCTGTTTGTCTTCAATGGAGACCCCATGTGTTTCATTCATGTCCTGTTAAACGCTTTGGACCTGAAAGAACAGGGAGCGGAGGTAAAAATCATCATTGAAGCGCTGCGGTCAAACTGCTTCCGGAACTGGACAAGCCGGCCAATCCGTTGCACGGCCTGTGGCAGAAAACCCTTGCCGCAGGGGCTGGTAGACGGTGTCTGTCGGGCCTGTGCGGGAAAACTGGGCACCCTGGAGGCGGCAATGGAACGGAACCTGCCGCTGCTGGATGCCATGTCCGGGCATCCGGCAATTTCAGCATACATAAAGAATGGCTATCAAATTATCACATTTTAGCGGTAGCCACTCATATTGACACCCACCAGGTCGCAAGGCCGACCTGGTGATTCATGACTTACCGATCGTTTGGCAAAGGACCGGGGGCATCCGTCCAGCGAATAGCGCTTGTGGGTCAGGTCAACTGAAGTTGTTCGCGCCGGCCGGTTCTATGGTTGCTGAGTTGATTCTGATCGCGCAATCTGAAACGCATGAGCAATTGCCGCATCTGCTCAGCCTGGCTGGACAGCTCTTCTGCAGCAGCGGCGCTCTGCTCGGCGCTGGCAGTATTCTGCTGCGTCACCTGATCAACCTGACCAAGGCCGATGTTGATCTGGCTGACCCCCTGTGCCTGCTCATTGTGGCAATAGAGATTTCCCCGATCAGATCATTCACCTTGGTGATATCCGCCACGATGGCCTCAAGGGATTTCGCGGTATTTTCGGCAATGGCTACGCCGTCACCGGCTTTGGCCACCGAAGCTTCAATCATTTCGGCGGTCTCACCGGCGGCTTTGGCGCTGCGCGCGGCAAGATTCCGCACCTCTTCCGCCACCACCGCAAATCCTTTGCCATGCTGACCGGCACGAGCGGCCTCCACCGCAGCATTCAAGGCCAACAAATGGTCTGGAACGCTATTTCATCGATCACCTTAATGATTTTATTGATGTTCTGGCTCGACGCATTGATCTCCGCCATGGCCAGGATCATCGCTTCCATTTGCTGATTCCCGCTTAACGCTGAATCCTTGGCCTGGGCGGAGAGCAGGTTAGCCTGGGTTGAGTTCTCCGCATTGAAACCAGTCTGGTTGCTTAATTCCTGTACCGAGCTGAGATCTCTTCCAGCGAGCTGGCCTGTTCAGTCGCTCCTTGGGACAGGCTCTGGCTGCTGTCGGCCACCTGCGCGCTGCCGGACGCGATCTGCTCTCCGGCAGTTTGGATCTGTGCCAACAGGTCGTTGAGATTGTCCACCATCTCATGCAGCGCTATCCCCAGGCTGGTCTTTCTCAGAGGAAATCTGCACTTCACATTCAAATTTCCCGCAGCGATCTGCTGCGCCGCTTCGGCATTTCTGAGCAGGTTGTCCGCCATATTGTCCAGAGCCTCGCCCAGTTGGCCAATTTCATCCGCCCTGTTCATATTCAGACGCTGGCTAAAATCCCCCAATGCAATTTCCCGAGCCAAAGCAACTCCGCGAATAATCGGTCCGGTAATGGTCTTTATCAACAATCCGGCAACTAAAATTCCAAACAGCAAAGCACTCCCGGTCAGCATCTTGACCCAGTTCGAAGGCATCCTCATTGGCAGCCTGCAATTTCGGGCCAAGGGTATCCTGCTCTTTTTGATCCCCACTTTGAGCTGATCCGTCATGTCGGCAACCTTGGGTCCGATCTTGTCAATAGTTCCCGAGATCAGAACATTACGCGCATTCGTGGCGGTGACATATTTGGCGAAAGAGCTGAAATAAGTATCCTGATCAGCTTTGATCCTGCCCAACAGGCCCTGCTGCGCCTCATCGGTTACATTTGCGCCAAATTGTCCAATAGCTGCAGAAAAGTCGCCCTTTCCTGCTGAACACGGTCGACAGCGGCCTGAGTATTTTGTTCGAAAAACTTCATGACGTAGAGTCGGGCCAGCATGACATTCTCTCAACCCGAGCGCGGTGTCGTAGGCCGTTCCCGACCCCTCGCCGCTCTGCTCAGCACGATGCAACAGCTCGGTCAAGGCCTTCTCCATTTGGGGCCCGAGAATATTGAGGGTGCCTTTTTTCCTGCTCATCCATCTCGGCCATTCGTTCAATCACTTTCTGAAAGGCTTCCTGGTAGGCAATCAGGTCCTCAGCAATGCTTTTGATCGCCTGTTGCCGATCAGCTTCTTCAACTTCAGTCTCCGCTCTGCTAATCAGTTCCTTAAAAGCCTGAAGATGCCGTCGAAACTCCTCCAATTCCTTTTTATCCTTCGATTTCATAAAATTTTTGGTTGCCAGCTGAACTTCCAGCATATTGGCCTGAATGTTCCCGACCAGATTGTTCTCCCGGGCCAGATCCCGATACTCGGCAACCCTTGCGCTGATGTGGACATGCTGCGCACACCGATCAGACCGACCCCTAATAGCAGCAGTAATAGCAAACCGAAGCTTAAAAAAAGTTTTTTGCCAGAGACAGGTTTCTAAACATTGTTTATCTCTCCTAGTAGAAGATTGAGGATGATCAAAAAGTCGCCGTTTTTATTCCGTCGCCGGAAAGCCCCGCTGTGATCCCGAACCGGAGCATTCCCTTTCAGGAGAAGCCACCGAGCAGCTGGCATTGTTTTCGTTC
>CAXXJU010000022.1:0-93727 GCA_963668145.2 Geopsychrobacteraceae bacterium | reverse complement strand
TGTCGGCCAGTATGAACCGCGCCTGGTGATCGATTTGGCGACCTTGACCGGTGCTTGCATTATCGCTCTGGGCAATCAGGCGGCAGCGGTCCTCGGCAATGACGACAAGCTGATCGGCCAGCTGCTCAAGGCGGGCGAGCGCAGCGGCGAGCGACTCTGGCAGCTGCCCCTCTGGGAAGAGTACGCCGCCCAGATCAAGAGCGACTTCGCTGATGTCAAAAATACTGGTGGCCGCCCGGCCGGGACTATTACCGCTGCGGCGTTTTTGCAGAAGTTTGCCGACAGTTATCGCTGGGCCCATCTCGATATCGCCGGCATGGCCTGGGAGGAGAGCGGCAAGGCCGGTCGTCCCAAAGGTGGTACCGGGTTCGGGGTGCGGGCCCTGGTCGAGTTTCTACAAGGGGAATGCGCGTAAATTGAGCCGGGCACCGGTGATTGCCGGTGCTCGGTTAGGCCGACCTTTCCTTGACAGAACGCAGAGACTGTTGGTAAATTGCCATGTTCGGCTGTTCCTGATCGGGATCGCCGACACCGTTCCTGTCTGACCTGAACCCAGCATATTTTTCTACTTTCAGAGCTGCTTTTTTGGAAGTGGAATGGAGATTAGTTCATGCGCTTTTCCGATTCAGTGCCCGAAGCGGACCTGCCGAAAGGGGTACGGGATTTCCTGCCTCTCAAAGCCGCGAAAGTGGAATATCTACAGCAACAGTTGCAGCAGGTTTACTCCGCATGGGGGTTTCGTCCGGTTATTACCCCGCAACTTGAATTTCTCGATGTCCTGGAGCGCGGTATGGGTGACGAACTGCGCGACCGGGTCTTTCGATTTGATGATCGTCAGAGCGGCCGCCTGTTGACCTTCCCGCCGGACATGACACCGCAGATCGCCAGAATCGCCGCCACCCGGATGCGCGAGCTGCCGCTGCCGTTGCGCTTGAGTTACAGTGGCAGGGTGTTGCGCCATACCGAGCAGCAGGCCGGCAAAGATCGCGATATCTTTCAGTCCGGTGTGGAACTGATCGGCCTGGACAGCCCCGAAGCCGATGCGGAAATGATCGCCATGGCCATCGAATCCCTGGCTGCGGTTGGCGCAGAGGATTTTACCGTTGATATCGGCCAGGTGGAATTTTTCCGCGGGGTCATGGACGGTCTGCCCCTGGCCCCGAAGGTGGCCAATCAGGTGGCGGACGCCATTTTGCGCAAGGACAGCTCCGAGCTGAAACAACTGCTTGATGAATCCTCTCTGGAGGAATCCGCCTGCGCCGAGATTCTGGCTTTGCCCCGTCTGTACGGCGGCCGGGAAGTGATTGGCCGGGCCGCCAAGGCGGTCAATAATGAACGGTCCCAACGTGCCCTCGACGGTCTGGCACAAGTCCTTGATATCCTTGAAGTTTACGGGGTCCTGGACCATGTTACGATTGACCTTGGCGAGCTGCGCGGTCTGAACTATCATACCGGAATCACCTTTCAGGGTTTTCTTTCCGGGGTCGGCCGTGCCGTTTGCAGCGGCGGGCGCTATAATAACCTTATGTCCAATTACGGACTCGATGCACCGGCGACCGGTTTTACTTTCAGTCTGCTGCATCTGTTGTTCGCCTTGGACAAGGTTTTGGATGAGCGGGTCGAGCCGTATTGTGACCTGTTGATTTTTTCCACCGGGCGCAATTTGCGTTCAGCCCAGACACTGGCCTGCCGCTTGCGTAAACTGGGGTACTCGGTATCTCGGGACATTCTGGATCGGAGCCGGGAAGAGGCTCTGGCATATGCCCGTCAGCTGGATTACCGTTATCTGGCGGTCGTGGAAGACGACGATCAGGACATTGAGCTGACTTCGTTGCGAAGCGGGCAGCAGAAAAAACTGTCCTGGGAGGAGATCTGTCAGCCAGGGATCGATTTGCAGTTATAATGAGTTGCCATCCGGTAGCAGCGGATGGCAACATATCTATTACGGCCGGCCATTTGTTGCCGGCAAGACAGGAGCACACAGAGCATGGCCAACGTAATTGTTGTCGGCGCCCAATGGGGCGATGAAGGCAAGGGAAAAGTTGTTGATATCTATACCGAATATGCACAGGACGTGGTGCGTTTCCAGGGCGGGAACAACGCCGGACACACGCTGGTGGTCGGCGATCAGAAAACGGTCCTCCATCTGATTCCGTCCGGAGTGCTGCATGAAGGCAAGCGCTGCATTATCGGCAACGGTGTCGTGCTCGACCCGAAAGTGTTTCTGGAAGAGATCGACGGCCTGCAGAGAAAAGGTTTTCTCAAAGATCCGGCTCAACTGATGGTCGACGGCGCGGTCAACCTGATCATGCCTTACCACAAAATCATCGACATCGCCCGGGAACGCAAGTCAGGAGCGAAGAAGATCGGCACCACCGGACGCGGCATCGGACCGACTTATGAAGACAAAGTGGCCCGCCGGGGGATTCGTTTCGCCGACCTGCTCAAGCCGGAAACCTTCAAACGCAAGCTCGCCGAACTGCTGCCGGAGAAGAATTTCTATATTGAGCAGTATCTCGGCGAGAAACCCCTTTCCGAAGAAGAAATTTTTGACGAATATATGGCCTATGCCGAGCGCCTGCGCTGCTACCTGGGCCGGGTCTCGCCCTATCTCGACAAGTCGATGAAGGACGGTCACAATATTCTCTTTGAAGGCGCTCAGGGCAGCTTGCTCGATATCGACCACGGGACCTATCCCTATGTGACCTCCTCCTCCACCATCGCTGCCGGAGCCTGTACCGGGACCGGAATCGGCCCCCATCGCATTGATGAAGTGATTGGCATCTCCAAGGCCTATGTCACCAGGGTTGGCGAAGGACCGTTTCCGACCGAACTGGAAGACGATATGGGCGAGCGCCTGCGTACTGCGGGGGGCGAATTCGGGGCCACTACCGGACGGCCGCGGCGGACCGGTTGGCTCGATATCGTCGCTTTGCGTGAAGCGGTTAGGACCAACGGTCTGACCGGCATCGCTTTGACCAAAATGGATGTGCTGAGCGAATTCGAATCACTCAAGGTCTGCACGGCCTACCGCTACGGCGAACAATTGCTGGAAGAATTTCCTCAGGATCTTGATGTTCTGCAGGAATGCAAGCCTGTTTATGAGGAAGTTGCCGGCTGGCAGAAAGATATCTGCAGCCTCAGTTCTTACGCTGAGTTGCCTGCGCAAGTAAAGGATTATGTTGAAAAAATAGAGGCTTGGACAGGTTGCCCGGTGGTTCTGGTTTCGGTCGGACCACGGCGTGATCAGACCCTGATCCGGTCAAATCCGTTTGCGTAAAAAAAATTGAAAAAAGGGTTGACGACATAAAGTGATTCACGTATAAAAGGTCTCCGTTGTGAGGGCCGGTAGCTCAGTAGGTAGAGCATCTGACTTTTAATCAGATGGTCACAGGTTCGATCCCTGTCCGGCTCACCATTTAAACGCAACACTCTGCGGGGTCATTTCCCGCGGGGGCTTGAAGTCATAAGTCCCTATCGTCTAGCCTGGCCCAGGACACCGCCCTTTCACGGCGGCGACGGGGGTTCGAATCCCCCTGGGGACGCCAAGTAAAAGAAAAGCCTCACTGTGCAAACAGTGGGGCTTTTCTTTTATCTGTCTCTGTCGGGATTCGAAGCGGAGCGAGCGCTGACTTAATGTCAGAAAAGCGGCCCGGGGCCGCGTCAGCGAGCGCAGGGGAGCCGACGCAGGTCTCCGCACGATGCGGATGCCGAAGTGGGCGAATCCCCCGGCCACTGTGCAAACAGTGGGGCTTTTCTTTTATCTGGTTTCAACTGCGGTTGGGAAAAATGCGATTTCCTCCAACCTTATAAAATCGATGTTTTTGGACGTCCATCCTTAGGCTTGGCAGCCTGTTGCTCAACAGTCTGCCCGTCGGGATTCGAGGATCTATATGCATCAGCGTGTTTCTCATACGTCCTCGTCAATGCCGGATTTTAGTACAATGACAACTTAATGCTCTATTGATCACAGAGTAACGTTGCTTTCGGATCCAAAATTTCCGAGGACATATGAAAACCTGTATTGGAAGGATATTTGAGAAACAATCCGTAAGGGTTTTGTGTAGAGATGTTGGAGTTTTCGAATCTTCCGATTTTTGAAATTCTACCCAAATATCGGTATACTGCTACCATCTTCCGATAAGGCCGATATTGCGCGGAAGACTTGCTAATGGTAGCTTTTGCCCTCCCCCCCCCAGAAAACCCTAGCGGGGTATTATTCGAGACTGATCTAAGCGAATTGGTAAGAAGAAATAGCTTTCAGTCGAGCCTAATCAACTATGGTCGATTCGGTTTGAATGGACTATGGACTTCCCTATTTTAGACGATAGGGATATGAATATGGATTAAATGGATGCTCTTAACTTGAAATTGTTTTACTGGTTATAACAAGGTGCGGGACATCAGCCTTTTGCTGACGCACTGGTTTTCTTCTCAGACGCTGGCTCCTACCTGCTCATGGGAGTCCTGGCTCTTCTCTGGTTTGTTTATGAAGACAACCTAAATGGATCCTGTTCGAGGCCACTGAGTCCGCGATTCTGGGGTTGCTGATTAATCAACTGGTGAGGGTGCTTTATGCCCCACGTCTTTGTATGAAGGGGCTGATGCAGCCGCTCGTAGCCCATCAGCCTGAGAAAGTGATCAGGTAACGCTCATGCTAACAGTTGAATTCTACCTGGTTTGCCGTTCAGGCTGACGATTGGCAAAATGTAAATGTGGGGAAACAATGATTCCAAAAAGGATGTTTCAAAGTATTCATGTTTTATTCGATCTCAGTGTAATCGCCAAAGGTGTTGATGGCGCACTCGAAATAGTCGGCGGCATTTTGCTGTTCTACATTTCTCCAGACCGTATCAGCGCCATTATACAGGTCCTCACTCAGCACGAGTTGAGCGAAGATCCCAACGACATCGTTGCCACATATCTTTTCAATAGCACGCATAGCCTTACAAAAGGTGTTACAACGTTTGCGGCCGTGTATCTCTTGTGGCACGGCATAGTCAAAGCGGGATTAGTCGCAGGTCTTTTGCTTAAGCGCCGCTGGGCCTACCCGGCAGCGATTGTGGCGTTTTTTCTGTTTGTTGTCTATCAACTCTATCGATACACACATACGCACTCTGCGACTCTTCTGGTGCTCTCTGTTTTGGATGTGTTTGTGATCATCCTTACATGGATAGAGTATAAACGTCTCAATACGATCCATGGATTTGCAAAATCAACCCAGAGCCTGTAAAGGATTCTGTATTTATGGTGGGTAGGCTATCTAATCGTTCAAAAATTAGAATTTTAAAGAGAGGGAATGCGAGTTCTCCCAGCTCAAGCGCATGTGGCCAACTGTCAGGCTATAACAATCCCAATATAGTAAAAACTATACCGATTTTACTTTACAATACCGAATAACAAGAAGCATCGGAGATCTATCTTTTGATGCGGAAAACTACATCAAAAGAAGTAAGCAAAACATGTAAAAGCTAGCAGTTCTGCTCTATTTGCTATTGGCAAGGTTTTTGTTCTTAAACGGCCTGTTGTTTACACGTGACTTCCCTCATCTATTGGCCCCGGCAGACCTTTCTCCCTGCCGCGTTTTTTTTGTTCCGCATAGCCCGTTTTTTCTCACATTAAGCAGACTGCCAAACATCCAATTTAACTAAACCGTTTAATCCCATATATTTTCATCTTTCGCCTTAGTGTGGTTCTATGAATTCCAAGCTGGTCAGCTGCTTGCCCCTGATGGCCGTTGTTCTGTCTTAAAGCCAGCAGTATCCGGTCGCATTCTGTTTGCTCTCTCCCTTCATGAGAAACCTGTTGCAGACTGCTCCCTGCTGTTGAGATTTCGGAAGTCAACTGAAGACGTACAAAATCTTCTGTAACCTTGGTATTGCGAGCCATCAATGCCAGCCTCTCAATTACACCGGAGAGTTCACGGATATTGCCAGGCCAGGAATAGTCCTCAAGAATATCAATAATGGCATCGGTCAATGGCAGGGCACTGGCATACTTTCGTTGGTAAATTTCAGCAAAATATCGCGACAGATAGGCGACATCACCGATCCGTTCCCGCAACGGAGGCACCTTTAAAGGAAGGATATTCAGGCGGTAGAAAAGGTCTTTGCGAAACTCTCCCTTTTCGACCAGCTGAGGGAGGTTCTGGTTGGATGCGGCAATAACCCTGGCATTGACCGGAATATACTTATCACCACCGATGCGCATAGTGCAGCGCTCTTGAAGAACCCTCAACAACCTGGTCTGACCGTAATGATCCATCTCCGATATTTCATCGAGAAAAATAGTCCCATTGTTTGCCAACTCAAAGAGGCCCTGCTTACCACTCCGCCGCGCCCCGGTAAAAGCACCTTCCTCGTGACCGAACAACTCTGACTCGAGCAGGGAGGGAGGCAAAGAGGCACAGTTGATGGCCACGAAAGGCCCTGGACCGCAGGGGCTTGCGGTATGAATTGCCTGGGCGAACAGTTCTTTGCCGGTGCCGGTCTCCCCCATTAGAAGGATAGGACTATCGGTGGCGGCGAAAGAGCAAGCCCAGGTGATTGTGTTTTTTAGGGTTGTTGAGATTCCCCGGATATCATTAAAAGAATATTTGCTTGCCAAACCACGGGCATGAAGGCTTTTTCGCAGCTTTGATTCTAACTCACTGATAATAGTTGCCGGGTGCAGAGTGAATATAACATCAGTGATTTGAGAACCAACTTTAACAATTTCAGAGCTCAGGAGCAGTGGGGTGCCGTCAATATTAAGCATTTCATCAGAAATCGGTTCGCGAAAATCAAGACATTTACTTGACAGTTCGACGGGCAGAACTTCTGTCGCATGGGCATTATCTATGTCCTTCCCGATGCGCATAAGTTTTCGAACCATGGTATTAGCTGCCTGAATGTTGCCATCGGCATCAACCACAAGTATCCCGTTCGGAGACTGGTCTATAACAGTTTGCAGCCTCCGCGTTCTGGCCTGTTCAAGTTTTCGGGCATAAGCGACATTTTGAGCTTCCAGAAACACTTCTTTCAGTGCCGCCGGGCCTGAATCAAGGAAGACAGAAGGCATCCCCTCTTTTTCGGCGAGCCGGGAAGAGATGTGTCCAGCTACAACAATCTGCACACCATCCCTTTTGGCCTGACGGATCTGGCTCTGGATCTGATCGAAATCCTGACTCACAGGGTAAGTGCGCAAATCAATATCAAGGGCTTCAGCAAGGCTGTCAATATCCCTCGTGATTGCAGTGAATGCGAGCAGGCCGATGCGGGGGCGCTCAATTTGCGTCGATTTTTTCGTTTCATGGAGAACCTTGACCAGGTCCTGCCCAGTAACCGGTATATTGAGCACAGGGGTTTTTACCGCACTTTTAACGAAATCGGTATTGATCCCCCGGGTAATGATGACATCAACACCCTGTTCTTCAAGCTCTCTCGCATTTTTTCGTGAAATCTCCCCAACGCCATATTTAAGAATCAGGTTATTCCGCAGCCCCAGGTCATCAGCGATGACGAGGGCTCTCTCTCCGATTCTTTGATTTGGCGGAATCAGACCAATGAGTAAATCCTGATACATATCTTCTCCTGCATCAAATTACGCAAAATAATTGATTTGCACCAAACATTACATCAATTGATGTATTTTGTGTTAGTCAAAAACCCCTATTTTCGGGCTTTCCCTTCTTGGCAGGGTTGTTGCTCATTGTCGTCAATGAATCAAAGCAACGGAGACTGTTTATTATAAGTGCCTATTGTTAACAGAAGTTCCCATGAGCAGAGATGAGAGAGACAGATGTCAATAATTCCCAAATTAATTAACGATACAGTTATCCCGGATTTTATCCCAGCCAGGCAGACTTTTCACGATAACTGCATCGAAGATATCCCGGCTGCGGTGATCTCGGCACTGAATCAGTCTGGCCTGGTGGACAACTTGCCGGTCTTCAAGGAAGTTGCTATCGGGGTTGGTTCCCGGGGAGTTGCCAACCTGGCAGCGTTAGTAGCCTCAACAGTGACCTGGTTTCGCAGCAACGGCTGTAAGCCTTTTGTGATTCCCTGTATGGGAAGTCACGGTGGTGCAAGCGGGCCGGGACAGGTGAAAGTTCTGGCTGATCTGGGCGTGACTGAGGAAACGGTCGGTTGTGAAATCCGGGCATCAATGGATGTCGTTGAGGCCGGACGCCTCGCTAATGGTTTGCCGGTCTACATGGACCGCATAGCCTGGGAAGCGGATGGTGTATTTATTATCAACCGGATAAAAACCCATACCTCCTTTTCCGGTATCCATGAGAGTGGACTGGTCAAGATGCTGACCATCGGGCTGGGCAAACAAAAAGGCGCCGATGCGGCACATAGCAGGGGTTTTTTTGAATTTCCAGTGATCATGCCGGCAATGGCAACAATGCTGCTTGAGAGCAGACCAACAATTCTCGGGGGGCTCGGAGTCGTTGAAAATGCCCTGGAGAAAACCTGTTTAGTTGAAGCTATTGCGGCGAAAGACCTGGTTTCTCGGGATGCCGAACTGCTTGCCTATTCGAAAACCCTTCTACCAGCCCTCCCCCTTGACCAGATTGATCTACTGATCATCGACCAGATGGGAAAAAATATCTCCGGGGCGGGCATGGACCCCAACATTACCGGACGGCATTTGTCTCCTGCCAAAAGCGGTGGTCCAACCGTTACCAGACTGGTGACCCTGGGGTTAACCGAAGAGAGTAAGGGGAACGCTACCGGGATGGGGAACGCCGACATCATCCCCCGTAGCATGGCCGAGTCTATCAATTTTGACTACACCTACGCCAACGTCATTACCAGCACCAGTCTTGGCTTTGTCAGGATGCCAATGGTTCTGGAAACAGAGGAAGATGTGGTTCGCTGTGGAGTCAAGACCTGCTCAGCTTCTATTGATAAAATTCGCGCTATTCGCATCAAAGACACCCTCCATCTTGACAAGCTCCTCATCTCTCCGGCTGTAGCAGAGGCTTTGTCAGGACACAACAATATACAACTGGCCGGCACTCCGACCCCTCTGCAATTTTCCAAAGACAAGGTCTTGGACCGAACAATTTGGGAAAAAGCCTTCGTAAAGTAAATAGCCAGACAAACATCTAGCGTCTGAAGCTACCGCAACATCTTTTTTTGACATGCACATTAAGGAGACATCATGCACTACGACATTATCCACTTTGAAGCACTCGGAATGGAATCTCAACACCTGGAGAATGAAATCCAGGCGGCGATAAAAAATGGACAACTTCCCGCTGGACATTCCTACCTGGTGACTGCTGATCGGGTTCAGGATTACCTGGCCACATCTGGGGCCACACTACCAGATATCATCACCGTCAAAGCTCATTCCAAAATTCCGGACTCTTATCTTGAAGGAACCAAGAAAAATGTGATTTTCCGGGGCGCAGGATACGATTCCGTGGAATACCTGGCGCCGGACGTAAATCTGGCGTCACTCCGTGAATATTGTATTAACGCAGTTGCCCAGACCGCTATCAAACTCCTTTACGCTACGGCTGGTTACCTGAACTGTTACACAGAGGCAATCAAGACCTTCAACCGGCAGACCATTCCATCCTTTATGGAACTGTGCCCCCAACGTATCGCAACGGTGTTCGGCGTGGGCCGTATCGGAAAGCGCATTTACGAACTGCTGGAGAGCAACGGCCTGACGGTGCAGGCTGTTGATATCCGGGAAGAAGAACTGGCTGAACAATATGGCAGTAGCGTCAAGTTTGTCAGCGCAAAAAAAGCAATGCAAACTAGCGATATCATTATCAGCGGTATGAGTCTGAGCAAAGAGCCATCTCACCCGTTTTATAACGTTGGCTATTTCTCAGAAGACCTTTTTGCGCTCGCAGCAAAGAAATTAATTTTTATCAATGTCACTCGCGGAGACATCGCCTCCGAGGCTCTTCTGCTTGATCTCTATAAAAAGGGCCAAATTATCGGCCTGGGACTCGACGCCTTTGCTGACGAAGGGGGATTTGCCGATTTTATTAAAGGAAATGTATCAACTCAAAATGCCAATCATCTTGCAGCAAAAGAACTTGTCGGAATGAGTCTGAACCGAACTGCCAACGTCTATGTTCAGCCCCATCAGGGATTTAATGGCGACGTCGCTGCTGCGGCCAAGGCATCTGAAACCATCAAACATATTGTTTATTGGTATGCCCAAGGGAAAAAAGGCTTTGCTGAGCAAATTCCTTATTATTGATAGCTGCTTAGGTTGCCAGAGTTCGTCTTTGAGAAAGCATCAGGAGCGAACAGAAAAAAACAACATCCTAAATACAGAACGGAACTGAACAATGGCAAATCCCGGATTAAGAGTAAAAAAAACATTCCCCCGCCCCGACCGGACACTGGTCGAATCATTTAGCACAATCCCGGTTGCCAACATTGGCGACAGCATGAACCGGGTGAACTGCATGAATGCACGCATCAGACCAATGAATACTGCGCCGCTTCTTGGTTGCGCCCTGACGGTTAAAGTTCGAGCCGGTGATAACCTGTTGCTGCATAAAGCTATCGATCTGGCCCAACCTGGCGACATCATAGTTGTTGATGCCCAGGGTGAACAGTCCTATGCCATCACTGGTGAACTGATGATTTCATGGATGCGCAGGCGCAGGATCTCCGGACTTATTGTCGATGGCTGCATCCGAGATTTTGATTACGTCAGGAGCTTGGTAGATTTTCCGGTATTCGCTGTTGGTGTGACCCCTAATGGTCCCCTTAAAGAAGGTGGTGGAGAGGTAAACTTCCCGATCATGTGCGGTGGCCTGGTGATAAATCCTGGCGATATCCTTGTTGGTGATGCGGATGGTGTCGTGGCTATCGCTCCTGAAGATGCGGCAATCGTGCTGGAGAAGTCACTTGCCAAAAACGCCGCTGAAATTGATGAAAAAGAGGCAATCGAAAACCTTGCCTGGGAGCGCACCTGGGTAGATTCAACCCTGCTGAAAAAGGGGTGTGAATTCATCGATTAAGCTCTGCGGTTTAAATAAAAAGCGTGGTGGCTGTAAATCGTTTTTAAAACAGCTGCCCGATCCAGATTGAGTCACAACCAATGAGGTCAAAAGCATGAAACAATACGTACAGGACAGAATCATCGTGGTGGCAGGACTGGTCATGGTCCTACTGGGATTTCAGGTCTGCAGCAGATTTCCTGAGGACAGTGCTCTGTTCCCGGAGGTCTGCCTACTTGCCGTCGGAGCATTGTTGGTGTTGCTGGCCATCACAAACGAAGTGTCCCGGCGCAAGATGGTTGCTGCCGGCAATGTTCCGGCAAATGCCATCGAAATGAAATGGGGTCCATTCCTTCTGGTTACGGGCGCTCTCGGCGTTTACGGTTTTGCCGTTAAACTGCTCGGGTTTTATCTGGCCAGTGCGATTTTTGTGCTGATTGTCGGATTTAGTTGGGGCGGCGTAAAAAAGACGACCATCGTTCTGTTTACGGTCTGCTTCCTGATCTTCCTATATACCTGCTTCACTCTTCTCTTCAATGTTCCATTGCCTTCAGGAATTGCGAGGTAATTCATGCTAGATACATTATTAACCGCATTACCCGGTGTTTTTCACTGGTCCTCGATCATCGCCATGGTCAGCGCGACATGTGCCGGTATCGTCGTTGGCGCCATGCCCGGTCTTTCTGCAACCATGGGCGTTGCCTTGCTGATCCCATTTACTTTCGGCATGCATCCCCTGACCGCCCTGGTGGCTATGGCCGGTATGTATAACGGTGCCATTTACGGCGGATCCATTGCCGCTATTCTGCTCAACATTCCGGGCACCCCGGCGGCTGTCTGCACCACGCTGGATGGCCACCCCATGGTCAAAAAAGGCCAAGGTGTTCTTGCCTTGCAGACATCAGTTATTTCTTCTGCCTTCGGTGGAGCGGTCAGCGCACTGGCCTTGATGTTTGTTGCTCCCTACCTGGCCGCTCTGGCGCTTAAGTTTGGCCCTGCAGAATATTTCTGGATAGCGGTCCTGGGTTTATCGACAATTGCCAGCTTTATCAGTGGCTCAACGATCAAAGGACTTATCAGCGGCTTTCTTGGGTTGTTGGTCAGCACCATAGGGATGGATGCCATTACCGGGGTGCAGCGCTTTGATTTTGGCAGTACCTATCTGCTCGATCGGATACCGATTCTGGTCGCTCTGATTGGCCTTTTTTCCATTCCTGAAGTCTTCATGATTCTTGAAAAAAGCGGCAAGGATCAAAAGAAGGTCGATATCAGTCTGAAGGAATCAAAGGGGTGGGACTGGGTTAAAGATACTGCCCAATCCTGGGTCATCTGGATCCGGTCCTCGGTCCTGGGGGTTGTTGTCGGCATGCTGCCTGGAGCAGGAGCCAACATTGCTGCATTTATCGCTTACAACGATGCCCGCAATCGTTCAAAAACACCTGAGCAGTTTGGCCATGGCTGCATTGAAGGGGTCAAGGCTTCAGAGACCGCCAACAACGCCGTTACGGCTAGTTCTTTAGCCCCTATGCTGACTTTTGGCGTCCCCGGTAACGCGGTTGCGGCGGTTATGATCGGCGGTTTGATGATTCACGGCCTACAACCCGGTCCTAATCTGTTTATTAAAAATCCCGATGTCGTTTACGGACTTATGTGGGCCATGTTTTTCACCAACTTCATCATGTTGTTTTTCGGCCTCATCGGATCGCGCTTCTTCGCCCAATGTCTGCGCATTCCACCAACCTTGATGGCTGCTGCCATAGCCGTTCTCAGCGTAGTAGGGACCTATAGTATCAATAATTCTATGGGTGATGTCTACGCCATGCTGATCTGTGGGTTTGTCGGTATCGTCATGCTGCGACTCAGAATTCCAACGGCACCTGCCGTTCTCGGACTTATCCTTGGCGGTATGGCCGAAACAGAATTGCGCCGCGCGTTGCTGTTAGCGGATTCCCCTATTGAGCTGTTTACGCGTCCGCTGTCTGCAGTAATGATCGTTTTGACAATTTTCAGCTTGCTTGTTCCCGTTTATAAGAGTTTTCGCAAACATAAAACCGGTGAAGCTTCCAGCGAATTGGCCAGTGGCGATTTTTAACAGTATTTGAATCACAAGGAGGTGATTAGACGAACATCAAAGGAACGGCTGCGTTATCTAACTTTTAACTATCAATCACAAGGAGCATCGCGATGAAAAAATTAGCAAGTATGTCTTTGATGTTATTACTGGCCACGATTCTGTCCTTCAATGTAGCGGGCAAGGCCGAAGCTGCTTGGCCGAATGAAAAAGCCATTACCATGATTGTAGCGTATTCCCCTGGTGGATCTACGGATGTCGCGGCACGTTTGGCAGCTGTCTATATCGAAAAGTATCTTGGGCAGTCTGTCGTTGTTTTGAATAAGCCCGGAGCCGGAGGGGAAGTTGGTTTTACTGCCTTGGCAGACGCAGATGCAGACGGCTATACCGTCGGTTTTATCAATACACCGAATGTACTGACTATTCCGATGCAACGGCACACCCGCTATTCTTTGGAGTCTTTTATCCCGGTGGCTCAACTGATGGATGACCCCGACTCCTTGTATGTGCCCAAAGACAGCCCCTTGAATACGATGAAAGATCTGGTTGAATACGCTAAAGCCAACCCCGGAAAAGTGAAATATGGCACCAGCGGTATCGGTTCCGATGATCATATCGCCGGAGAATTGTTAAGCGGTATCGCCGGCATCAAGTTGAAGCACATCCCATTTGCCGGTGCCAGTGCCAACCGCACCGCTCTGCTTGGCAGTCACGTAACCGTTGGAGTTTTCAATGTCAGTGAAGGCAAGGAATATGTCACGACGGGCCAGGTCAAAATTCTAGGGCAGATGTCAGAACAGCGCACCGAACTTTTCCCTGATGTCCCGACTCTGAAAGAGCAAGGCTTTGATATCACGATGGCATCGACCAGAGGCATCGCCATGCCTGCAGGGACACCGGAAGATATCGTCAAGAAGTTTGCTGAAGCGACTGAAAAAGCAATCAATGATCCGGAATTTCAAAAGAAATGCGCCGATTCGAGTTTGCCACTTCGATATCTTGGCCCTCAAGACTATCTGGCATCACTTCAGGCTAACCAGGCCCAGTTTAAAAAACTCTGGGACACTAATCCTTGGGTAAAACAGAAATAAATCCTTCCTTATTCCGGGTCCACCGCTTTGGTGGGCCCGGAATGTTTAATGCCTGGGTTAAAATCAAAGGAATCGCAAAGATGTCTAAAATCGTAATTCTGGACGGGTATACTCTCAACCCCGGCGATTTAAGTTGGGAGGGGTTTGAACAATTAGGCGATGTCGTGTGCTGCGACAGAACTGCTACAATGGATGTTTTGAACACGATTGGCCATGCCGAAATCGTGATCACCAACAAAACTCCCATCACCAGAGAGACAATCATCGCCTGTCCGGAACTAAAATACATCGGAGTTTTGGCGACAGGATACAACATTGTTGATGTCGCTGCCGCTAAAGAAAGAAATATCCCTGTTACCAATATCCCAACCTATGGCACCACCGCAGTATCCCAATTTGTTTTCGCCTTACTACTGGAAATCTGCCATCACGTACAGAAACATAGTGATGCGGTTTACAATGGTGACTGGGCACGTTGTCCTGATTTCTGTTTTTGGAACCATTCATTGATTGAGTTGGCTGGAAAAACCATTGGTGTTATTGGTTTTGGCCGCATCGGTCAGCAAGCGGCGAAGATCGCACAAGGGTTTAACATGAATGTGCTCGCCTATGATGCCTATCCCGACAAAAACCTGGAAAATGACAATTTGAAATATGTCGATCTGGATACCCTCTATGCCCAGGCTGATGTTATTTCGCTGCACTGCCCCTTATTTGAAACAACGCACGAAATGATCAACGAAGCCTCTATCGCCAAGATGAAAAATGGCGTCATTATCATCAATACGTCACGTGGACCACTTATCAACGAAGTTGATCTTGCTGAGGCGCTGAAAAATGGGAAAATTAAGGCTGCGGCAGTTGATGTGGTGTCAACGGAACCGATTAAAGCAGACAACCCTTTACTGACCGCTCCCAATTGCTTGGTCACGCCCCATATTGCCTGGGCACCGCTTGATGCCCGGCGCAGGTTACTGAACACCGCCGTTGCCAATTTAGCCGCTTTTTTACAAGGACATTCATTAAACAGGGTGAACTGATTTAAATAAGCTCAGAGAATTCAAGTCGATCAATGTTGTCATACATATCCCATTCCCCCGAAATCTTGTATTTATAAAGGATAATTTGCGTATGGAACTCAAAGGAATCTACCCTATCGTTCCCACCCCATTTCTCGATGATGGATCAGTTGACTACCCAAGCATTGAACGTCTGGTGGCTATTATGGCCGAGAAAAATGTTCATGGGCTAGCCATTATGGGTGCCCTTGGGGAGGGTCCCAAGATGACCGATGGCGAGCGCAGTGAAATCATCAAGTTGTTCCGTCGGACCATGCCCACAGATATGCACCTGGTGGTTGGCACCCGGGCCCCGGCCACCGATCCGGCCAAAATGCAGGCACAGAAAGCCCGCGATCTTGGGGCCGACGCCCTGTTGCTCGGACCGCATGGGATTCAGAAGGACAAAGCGCTACTCGAATATTACCAGCAGGTCTCCGACGCTGCCGGCATTCCCTGTATCATCCATGATTACCCGGCAGTCACTGGTATTACCATGTCGGTGGAGCTGATCACTAAAATGTTCGAACTTGCTGAAAATATACAATATATCAAACTGGAAGATCCGCCGACCGGCATGAAGATGCAGGCGCTGCAGAAAACTGTCGGGGCTCCCCTGAAGGTTTTCGGAGCATTGGGTGGGAACTATGCGCTCGAGGAGTTGCAGTTGGGAGCTACGGGCATCATGACCGGTTTCGTTTATGCCGAGCTGCTGGTGCAACTTTTCAACCATACCCAGGCTGGCGAATGGGAACAGGCAAAACGATTGTTTTATGATTTTCTGCCGCTGACGCGCTGGGAATTTCAGCCGGGGATTGGCATTTCCCTACGTAAGCATCTACTTAAACGAATGAATGTGTTCAGCACCACCAAGGTACGTCACCCCGGCATGGATGCGGACGCCAAGACCGTAAAGCAGATGATTCAGATTGTCGATTATTTAAATGCCAAAGGCTACAGGCTAAAAGTGTAATTCCTACCGCTAAAGTGAATTTTTCTTTAGCACCCCAGCAATCACTCGAATACTTTTTTGGTGATATTACGAAGGCGGAGGATATCAAGGCTCTGGTTGCGACCACTGTTGACAGATTGGGTGGCGTTTAGGCGCTTATCAAAAACACTTCGCAGAGGTCATGGACATAGAGCAATGGCAACGTTTAAAGGGCTCTAACGATACTTTTGCCATTCAGGAAAAAAGGAAAATCTTCGCAAAATTAACGGTAAACAGCATGGCTTGGTGCTATTAAGCGGCCATGCGAAGTGCCGCTAAGGTTAAATAAAAGTGCACGTTTCCTGTCTGAATATTTAGAAAGAGAAATTCAATGATTCCAAAATTGACCCAGCAAGATTCTGTAAAACCTGAATATCTGGCCTTCATCAATGCGCTGGCGAAAGCAGGCTTCGCCGGTGATATCGAAAGCTCTTATGGAAGCCGTCTGGCGGTCGCGACAGATAACAGCGTCTATCAATGGTTGCCGCAGGCGGTGGTATTTCCCCGGCATAGCGCTGATATCTTATTGATGACCCGGTTGTCATCTCAGAAAGAATTCCTGGGTATCCGTTTTTCACCGCGCGGGGGAGGGACCGGAACCAACGGTCAATCGTTAAGCGACGGGATAGTTGTCGATCTGTCCCGTTACATGACCCGGGTGCTGGAAGTGAATGTCGAAGAACAGTGGGTGCGGGTTGAGGCCGGTCTGGTCAAGGATCAGCTGAACGATGCCTTAAAGCCTTACGGCTTATTCTTTTCTCCTGAACTGTCAACCAGCAACCGGGCCACGATTGGTGGCATGGTCAATACCGATGCGTCCGGGCAGGGTTCCCTGGTTTACGGAAAAACCTCTGATCGTGTGATGGGTTTGACGGCCGTGCTGGAAGATGGGTGCTGCCTGGACTGTCAGCCGACAAGTGGCGAAGCTTTGCAAAACAAGTTTGCGCAGCAGGATCGTGAAGGTGAGATTTACCGCCAGGTGTGGGCCACCGCTCAGGGCAAGCGCACAGAGATTGAAGAGAAGTTTCCCAAGCTCAATCGTTTTTTAACCGGTTACGACCTGAAGCATGTTTATGATCCGGACACCGAAGCCATCGATCTGGCGCGTATCCTGTGTGGTTCGGAAGGAACCCTGGGGTTTATCACCGAAGCCAAATTAAGCCTCGATCCGATCCCGGTCAGTCGGATTCTGGTGAATATCAAATACGACAGCTTTGAAGCGGCCTTGCGATCCGCCCCCTTTATGCTCAAGGCCAAAGCCCTGTCGGTTGAAACCGTCGATTCCACGGTTCTGAATCTGGCCCGTGAAGATATCGTCTGGCATTCCGTGCGTGAGCTGATTACCGATGTCCCTGACAAAGAACTGCTCGGTCTGAATATCGTTGAATTTGCCGACCAGACCCTTGCCGAAGGACAGCAGAAGGTCACCGCCCTGTGTCAGCTGCTTGATGAGATCATGGCCAAAGGGGAGGCCGGGATCATTGGTTATCAAACCTGTGAGGACCTGGACAGTGTCAAGGCCATTTATGCCATGCGCAAAAAGGCGGTCGGCCTGCTGGGGAATACCTCCGGGCGGAAAAAACCGGTCGCCTTTACCGAAGATACCGCTGTTCCGCCAGAGCACCTGGCTGATTATATTATGGAGTTTCGCGATCTGCTTGATGCCAATAACCTTGCCTACGGGATGTTCGGGCATGTTGATAGCGGTGTTCTGCATGTGCGTCCAGCCCTTGATCTGTGTGACCCCGAGCAGGAAGTGCTGATGCGCAGCATCTCCGATCAGGTGGTGGCCTTGACCAGCAAGTATGGTGGTCTGATGTGGGGTGAGCATGGCCGGGGTTTTCGTTCTGAATACGGTCCGGAATTCTTCGGCCCTGAGTTGTTCGCTGAACTGCGCAAGGTCAAGGGAGCGTTTGATCCATTAAACCGGATGAACCCCGGTAAAATCTGTACCCCCATTGCATCGAATGACGAACTGGTGTCTGTCGATGCCGTCAAGCGTGGTACTTTCGATCGCCAGATTCCGGAAGTCGTGCGTGACAGCTTTAAAGACGCCCTCGACTGTAATGGCAATGGCTTGTGCTTCTCCTACGATACCACGTCCCCCATGTGCCCCTCATTCAAACAGACCGGTGACCGGCGCCACTCCCCCAAAGGGCGCGCCGGGCTGATGCGTGAATGGCTGCGCCAGCTGGAGCATGCCGGTGTGAATATCCTTGCGGAAGAGACTTTGTTGCGTCAGGAAGGGCTGCGGCTCAAAGACCTGGTCGGGCAGGTCTTTAACACCCTGGGCAAAAAGAAGGGCGATTACGATTTCTCTCATGAGGTCATGGAGGCCATGCAGGGCTGTCTGGCTTGTAAAGCCTGCTCCAGTCAGTGCCCGGTCAAGGTCGATGTGCCTGACTTCCGGGCCCGCTTTATGAACCTTTATTATCAGCGTTATCTGCGCCATCCGCAGGATTACCTGGTGGGCACCGTTGAAAGCTATGCGCCGCTCATGGCTAAAGCGCCCGGGTTTTTCAATTTTTTCATAAAGCAGGGGGTGACCCAGAAACTGACCGAGAAAACCATTGGCATGGTTGATGTGCCACTGCTGACTCAGCCGAACTTGAAAAAACGTCTGGCCGGGCATCGTGCCAACGACTATGACTATGCCGCCCTGGAAAAACTCAGCCCCGAAGAGCGGGCAAAAAAGGTGCTGGTCGTGCAGGATCCCTTCACCTCCTATTATGATGCTGCCGTGGTCGAGGATCTGATTCTGCTCATTGAAAAACTCGGCTTTGAACCAATTCTGCTCCCCTTTACCCCCAATGGGAAGGCGCAGCATATCAAAGGCTTCCTGGGCAGTTTTGAGCGGACCGCGCAGCGCGGAGCTCAATTCCTCAACCAGGTGGCAAAGCTGGATATCCCCATTGTTGGTCCGGATCCGGCGATGGTGCTGTGCTATCGCGATGAGTACGTCAAGGCGTTGCAAGAAGCGCGAGGGGATTTCAAGGTCTTTCTGTTTCAGGAATGGCTACTCTCGGTTCTTGATCAGGTACCGGAAAAGCCAGCTGTGGAAGGGGACTTCTACCTCTTCGGCCATTGTACTGAAAAAACGGCCAACCCCTCGACCCATGACGACTGGACCAAAATCTTCAAACATTTTGGTGGCACCCTCAAGCCGCTATCGGTTGGTTGCTGTGGCATGGCCGGGACCTATGGCCATGCGGCCAAGAACCTCGAAGCATCCAAAGAGATCTATGCCATGAGCTGGCAGCCGACGCTGGCCAAGTTGCCTGCTGAACGGTGTCTGGTGTCTGGTTATTCCTGCCGTAGTCAGGTTAAGCGGATTGATAAAAAGAAGCTTCGTCACCCGCTTCAAGGGCTGCTTGAGTTACTGAGGCGCTGAAACAAATCAAAAGATGGGGCAGGAGGTGGGGGCGCCCTCACCTCCTGCAAAAACACTATTCCTCGCCTTGTCAGCAGAAAAAATGACTCAGAATTTATACCAACAACTAGCCAAACAAGGCACTAGTCTTTTTGGCACGCCGCTTGATCAAGAGAGGAGAAAGAAAGGACATCAAGATCAAAACAGTCTGGAGGACTGAAAAGGAACTACTGAAAAATATGTCAGCAAATAACCTTTCTCATAACGTAAACATCGAACAGGTAGTTATTCATTGCATAGGAACCGACGACGGAGAGGACCACGATAATCGGAGCTAAAATAATACACCTGACCCCCAAAAGGCAATTATCCCAGTTGAAACGAATTTTTAAAGAGCACATGGGCTAGTTATCTAGGACAGTCTCTATTAAATAGTACTTTTTTATTGACAGCTGGCTTTGTTCCCCCTACAAATAAGAAAGACTTTATTAGGGAAAATTAAAGATGAGCTTGCCAGTATCAACGCTCAATTTTGCGATTTTGAATAGGCTTAAGGGCAATTTCTCTCTTCGAGGGAAAATATTGTTATGGATTATGCCGATCGCAATTCTTGGTCTGCTGTCTCTTAGTTTTGTTGCTTACTGGTATATTAACAACGTTATTGAAAAAGAACTGTCCGACAGTATGTTGATGTCGGTCGGTAAGAGCGCCGAGAGTATTGATCGGTGGCTCGAAACTATTATGCTCGAACCGGAAACCATCGCTGCAACTCCTGCCGCAAAGAAAATCAACGAAGATTTCGCCGCTTTCGATCTGCAGAATATCAACCGGTACAGAATCCTCCATGAGAAACATTCCGATATTTTTCAGGATGTCTATGCCGCTAACCGCAAAGGCGAATATCATACGGTCCTGCAGGAAGGATCTGAATATAGGCTGTTTGTCGGCAATATCGCAAACCGCCCCTATTTCATTTCAATCATGTCCGGCGGTCCCACTCAGATAACCCCGCCACTGATCTCAAGAACCACTGGGGTCCCGACAATATTCATGGTGGCTCCGATCCTGGATGAGCAAAATCAGCCGCAGGGGCTGGTCGGCGCCGGGATTTCGCTGCAATACACTCAGCAGGTTGCCCAGGAATTAGGTGCCGGGAAAACCGGTTACGGGATCATGATTGCCAAAGATGGAACCTTTATTTATCACCCTGAAAATGATTTTGTCATGCGGAAGAAGATTATCGAACTTGACTCCTCTGCAGAGAGGGAGCTCGGAACGCTGATGCTTTCAGGACGATCAGGCATGTATCGTTATGCCCAGGGGAATAACACCATGGTGGCTTTCTATCAGCCGATTTCAATAACCGGTTGGTCTGTCGCCACGGTTCTTCCGGAAACAGAGCTATTTGCTCCAGCGATTAAATTAATGCAGTTACTCGCCGCGCTTACCTTTGTTTTTGCCATTGCTATCGGCACGGCAATTATCCTGGCAATGCAGCGTCTGACCCGCCCTTTACAGACTCTGTCTGTACGGGCGCAAGAGATTGCGCAGGGAAACCTGGAGGGAGCAGCTCTGAACATTGCTTCCACTGATGAGATCGGCGTTCTTTCACAAGCGTTCAACATTATGACCGGCAACCTTAAAAAGACCCTGTCGGGATTGAAAAAGAGCGAAGATAATTACCGGGGTATTTTTGAACATTCGATCAATGGAATTTTGCAAATCACCATCGACGGGGCCATTCTCAATGCCAATCCGGCCATGGCCAAGATGTTGAACTATGATTCTGTTGAAAAAATGGTTGGGACAAATCCTGATTTCGAGCATCAGCTTTATGTGAATCTGGAGGATCGTAAGCAGATTATCTCTCAGCTTCTTTTGGAGGGAGTGATTCATGGTTACGAGACCCAGCTCTATCGGCAAGATCATGAAAAACTATGGGTTTCTATCAGCGCATATCTGGTCCGGGACGCAGCGGGAGAACCGCTACATATCGAATCCATGGTGTCGGATATCAGTGATCGCAAGCTGGCCGAGCAGGAGAAGGGAAAGCTGTTCCAGCAATTGGTTCAAGCTCAAAAGCTGGACGCTGTCGGCAAGTTGGCTGGTGGTGTTGCTCACGATTTCAACAATATGTTGGCGGTCATTCTGGGCAGAACACAGCTTGCATTGATGAAAATTCAGCCAAACGAAAAACATTATAAGGCATTTGTGGAAATCCAGAATGCGGCAGAACATTCTGCCAATCTCACGCGGCAACTCCTCGCCTTTGCCCGCAAACAAACTGTCGCACCACAAGTGATTGATCTCGACCAAACGATTACTGGTACATTTAATATGTTGCGTCGCCTGATCCCCGAGGATATTGAACTCATTTATTCTCCCACAGAGGATCTTTGGCCAGTCTTTATCGATCCGGATCAAGGGAGTCAGGTCCTTACAAACCTTTGTCTCAATGCTAGGGACGCCATTCACGGCAATGGCAGAATCTGTATTGAAACCCAGAACGTTTCCTTTGATGCGGCGTATTGTGATAATTATCCTGATTTTCTCCCTGGAGACTATGTCTGCCTTTCGGTTAGCGACAACGGTACCGGAATGGACAAAGAGGCTTTACAGCATATCTTCGAACCATTTTATACGACCAAAGGCCTTGGCGAGGGAACGGGCTTGGGGCTGGCGACTGTTTATGGGATTATCAAGCAGAACAGCTCTTACATAAACGTCTATAGCGAACCTGGGCAAGGAACAATCTTTAATATTTATCTACCAAAGTACCAGGGGGGAGAGCAACCGGTTCAGGGGCAGGTCACAGCAGAGCCTTTACCCCTCGATTTGGAAATGGTGCTGTTGGTTGAAGATGATCAGCGGTTATTGGATATCAGCCGGAATATTCTCGAGGAACTGGGCTGCCAGGTGCTGGCGCTCCGTTCCCCCGATGACGCGATCGCAGTAGCAAGGGATCGATCTTATAAGATCGATCTGCTGATAACTGATGTCGTCATGCCGGATATGAATGGACGAGAGTTAGCCTCGCGGATTAATGAACTCAGACCGGAGATTCGTTGTCTGTTCATGTCCGGATATACCTCAAATATCATTGCCAACAAGGGAATACTGGATACGGGTATAAACTTTATACACAAACCATTTTCCCTACAGGCGCTGGCGGGGAAAATCCGCAAGGTCATGAGTCAATAACCTTCCAAAGAGAACATCATCTGATCTGAATCCGCAGCCGGATAGTTTTTCACAGAAGGTGTGGATGCCGTATCCCCGAAGCTCGAGAAAAGCCCAAGAGCTGATTATTGTGACTTGAAATGAGAGAGAGCAATCTCTGAGGAAGAGCCTCCCCGCCTCGGCGTGGCAGCGGTAAGACTTTTGTTTTTTCCGCCTCTGTTGGCATTTGTGATGTGTAGTAATGTGGTGAAATTTGCGCCGGGAATGGTTTTAGCTCGGGTAACATTTGAACATTCGTAAAATCCCTCTGGTTTATATATTTGTAAAAATAGTCCATATATCTATAATGGTGACAGCCTAAACTTAGGCGGAAGTATACTCCCTGCTGTTCCTGCGGTCTCAGAATTGTTTTCCCCCTGGGTGTTGCGTTGAAACGGGCCAATCCGTTGCAGGGGCGTTTCGATGCCGAATCGTATTCCGCTGGCACCTTTCGATTTTAACCAAGAGAAGGGATATTCGTATGAATCTGAAGCTGACTTCCAAAGCGCAAAAAATTATTTCTGAAAAAGGCAGCGATATCACCGTCAGTCTGAATCAACAGATTTGTTATAACTGAGGCGGCGCTCAGTCGCGAGACATCCCATCCGTGCGATGGGGACTACCAGAATCTACCGAGATCAACGAATACCAAACGATGACCATTGACGGAACCGCCATCTATATCCATCGTGCCGTCAGCGGGTTCGCCAGTGCCCGTATTGACGCCGTGACCGGCGGCGCCGGAACAAAGCTTATTTTTCTTGGTTTTGCCGGGAAGCACTGAGAGGAACGCCCCGTTGCCGCAAGGTAGCGATCCATAAATAGAGCCTCCATCGAGCAATCGGCGGAGGTTTTTTTGGGTGATAAACAGCCCCGGTCACAATTCCCCGGGGACTTGCTGCGACCTTTCTCTGTTCTCATTGAAGGGGTATATCTCCAAATTTAGGGAAAGCTTTCATCACAGCGCATTTGGTGCTATGAAGACAAGCGGTTTAATTCGTTGTCATCCTGAAACACTGGATGACAATAATTAAGTCTTCAGACTGGAAACGAGTAGTTTTCCGTTGTAGCAAGGAAATCAAGGGCTTACGCGAGGGCGTACACCGTTACGCCGCACACGTAAGCCTGCCGATTGACGCTGCTCCAGCGGAAAAAAGCCGTTTCCTGATGAAAGGATATTTCTTGACTGCTGATGTACTGCTCAAGCTATGACCGGATTCTCTTTCCTGGGCGAAGGAGTTTTTGATATATGCTAACCTTGTTCCCCTGACGCGTCCTTGCGATTTCAGAGAGATGTGAAGATGATTGCAGCTGTACAGCCATTATTCCCTTCTATACCCCTGTGGAACAGCCTTATCCCGCAGGTCTGCCAGCATATACTTCAATAAAATGAAAATTTGCATTCTGTACTAACGAACACCGGCTAGAAGTCGGTGAGTTTTCTGTTTATGGTCAGCAGCGTGGCGCACGGGCGCTGCTCAACTGGAAAGAATTGCTTTTTTGTTTTGCTGCCAGGCAGCATACTTTTGAATTGAGGATCTGTTCAAAATGAATATGCCAACTGATACAGGGTCGAATAACGGCCAATCCTCCGCTCATCAGCGGAGCTCTTTAGCGGCTCTTTCGCTGACCGCCCTGGGGGTGGTTTTCGGCGATATCGGGACCAGCCCGCTTTATGCGCTGAAAGAATGTTTTCATACCAGCCATGGTTTGACACCAACACCGGAAAATGTGCTCGGCATCCTGTCCCTGATTTTGTGGGCGCTGATTCTGGTGATTTCCATCAAGTACCTCAGCTTTATCCTCCGCGCCGATAATCAGGGGGAGGGCGGCATCATGGCCCTGACCGCCTTGATTCTGCCGCAGAAGGCTCGCCAGCAGGGGAATCGTTGGGCCCTTGTTACCCTTGGCCTGTTCGGCGCCGCGCTGCTCTACGGTGACGGTATGATCACCCCGGCCATCTCGGTACTTTCCGCCATCGAAGGCTTGCGGATTGCCGCTCCGGGGATATCCGACTATATCATTCCCCTGACCGTCATTGTGCTTGTTGCCTTATTTCTGGTTCAATACCGTGGCACCGGTAAGGTCGGGGCTGTTTTCGGGCCGTTGACCTTGCTTTGGTTCCTGGTCCTGGCAATTCTCGGGATCAGGCAGATAATTAGATATCCCGCTATTCTGGCTGCCGCCAGCCCTCATTATGCCTTCCGTTTTCTCTTGCATAACGGCTGGTCTGCTTTTCTGGTCCTTGGCTCGGTCTTTTTGGTGGTGACCGGCGGGGAGGCGCTGTATGCCGACATGGGGCATTTCGGTGTCCGACCGATCCGGCTGGTCTGGTTTTGCCTGGTGCTGCCATCCCTGGTTCTCAACTACTTTGGTCAAGGTGCGTTGTTGCTGAGCAATCCCGCAGTGCTGGAGAATCCGTTCTATCACCTGGCGCCTTCCTGGGCGCTGATCCCCTTGGTGGTGCTGGCGACAATTGCGACCATCATCGCCTCCCAGGCGGTGATCTCCGGGTCATTCTCCATTACCATGCAGGCTGTGCAACTCGGATTCTGCCCGCGTCTCAAGGTGACCCATACCTCAGCCCGGGAACGGGGTCAGATCTATGTCCCGGCAGTCAACTGGATTCTGATGTTCAGCTGCATCGGCCTGGTCATTGGTTTTGGTTCGTCCAGCCACCTGGCCGCGGCCTACGGCTTTTCCGTGACCACCGACATGGTGATTACCACCCTGTTGTTCTTTTTTGTCGCCCGCGAAAGGTTCCACTGGCCGCTGGGCTGGGTTCTGTTGCTGTGTGGCGGATTCCTTTCCTTTGACCTGGCGTTCTTTGGCGCCAACTTTGCCAAGATTCTGCATGGCGGCTGGTTCCCGTTGATGGTCGCCACCCTGGTCTTTACCTTCATGTCGACCTGGAAGACCGGGCGGAAGATTCTTGCCACCCGGATGCGCGAACGGCTGATGTCGATCAGTGATTTTCTGAAGGTGATTCGGTCTTCCATGCCGCAGCGTGTCAACGGCACCGCCGTGTTCATGTCCGGCAACCTGAAAATTGCCCCGCCGGCGCTGTTGCATAACCTGAAGCACAACCGGGTTCTTCACCAACGGGTGATTATCCTGTCGGTGGTGACCGAAGATGTTCCCCATGTCGTCGGAACCGATCGTTACGATGTAGATGAGGTTGGTGAGGGGATTTATCTGCTGGTGCTCCATTCCGGTTTTATGGATGAACCGGACGTGCCCGAGTTGCTCAAGGCGATTGAAATCGGGAACGCTCCTTTCCTGATGGAGGACACTACCTTCTTCCTCGGGCATGAAGCGATTATCCCGTCGGAAAAGCCGGGCATGGTCATGTGGCGAGAACATTTGTTCATGCACATGTCCCGCAACGCCCGTTCGGCCACCAGCTTTTTCGGTCTGCCGCCGAACCGGGTGGTTGAACTGGGGATGCAGATTGAACTCTAGTGCCCTGTGCAGTTTGTTCTATAGTCCAATTCTGCCACTTTTTACTGCTGTCTACGTTCTGCCTTCTCGGCTTGTTTTTAGCCAGGCTTGCGGCGGCACGCCTTGGCAGCAGAAAAAATGACTTAGAATTTATACAAACAACTCACCAAACAGGGCACGAGGTGATTTTGCGAGCAGGTTGATTTTTTTTCTTGCAACTTTTCAGTTCTTTAGGTATTTAATGCATCTCCTCGCGACAGCGGCGGAGAAAAGCAGATTTAAAAGTAGCGTTCTGCGGGTACATTTCCCGCAGGGACTTGAAGTTTACTAAGTCCCTATCGTCTAGCCTGGCCCAGGACACCGCCCTTTCACGGCGGCGACGGGGGTTCGAATCCCCCTGGGGACGCCACTTAAAAGAAAAGCCTCACTGTGCAAACAGTGGGGCTTTTCTTTTATCTGCACTCAGTCGGGATTCGAAGCGGAGCGAGCGCTGACTTAATGTCAGAAAAGCGGCCCGGATGGCCGCGTCAGCGAGCGCAGGGGAGCCGACGCAGGTCTCCGCACGATGCGGATACCGAAGTGGGCGAATCCCCCTGCCACTGTGCAAACAGTGGGGCTTTTGTTTTATCTGTCTCTGTCGGGATTCGAAGCGGAGCGAGCGCTGACTTAATGTCAGAAAAGCGGCCCGGACGGCCGCGTCAGCGAGCGGAGGGGAGCCGACGCAGGAATCCGCACGATGCGGATGCCGAAGTGGGCGAATCCCCCTGCCACTGTGCAAACAGTGGGGCTTTTCTTTTATCTGCACTCAGTCGGGATTCGAAGCGGAGCGAGCGCTGACTTAATGTCAGAAAAGCGGCCCGGATGGCCGCGTCAGCGAGCGCAGGGGAGCCGACGCAGGTCTCCGCACGATGCGGATACCGAAGTGGGCGAATCCCCCGGCCACCGTGCAAACAGTGGGGCTTTTCTTTTATCTGTCTCAGTCGGGATTCGAAGTGGAGCGAGCGCTGACTTAATGTCAGAAAAGCGGCCCGGATGGCCGCGTCAGCGAGCGCAGGGGAGCCGACGCAGGACTCCGCACGATGCGGATGCCGAAGTGGGCGAATCCCCCGGCCACAAAATCAATAAGAGAGATTCATTTTAGTTGCGATGAAACCCTTTTGGTAAGGGGCTCTGCCAATGTAGTGCGGGGCTCAGTTCCGATAGGTTGGGTCGTATAAGAAAACCAATTCGCCTCTCATTTTTTTCATCCCCTTCCAGCTCTATGCTTAACAGGCCGTCTCCTGACCGGTTGTTGAAAGAGTGCATCCGGGACTGATTTGGCTGCCTGCAAAAGAGTCGCTGAAAAGAAGACTGATTGAGCAACTTTGTACAAGCGCTTCTGCTCAGAGGTAGGCTATGGTATTGATCAGGTGATAGGTGAAAAAATGTCATTGTGCTCAGCAAACAGCTTTCATTTTCAGAATCCAGGGGCCTCATCGGGGATAACAGTCCTGACTGCCGTCATGGCGGATTTTTCCTACGGCAAGCACGCGCATGAAGAACTGGCCATTGGCGTGACTAATGCTGGCGTTCAGGATTTCTCCTGTAACGGGCGTTATTTCAGTAGCTTGCCCGGCGATATTATCCTGTTCAATCCTGAGGATGTGCATAACGGTAGTCCTGGCGGGGGCGACGTTCTGAAATACACAATGCTGTACTTTGACCCTGATAAGTTCTATCCGCTGGTTGGCTGTGCAAGCAATGGCGTAATGACGAAATGGCGGATTCCCCAAACCCACTTCAGGGATGCGGTGCTTCGCTCCATGCTGCTGGACATCTCTCAGCATGCCGGTGAACTGGCAATCTCTGCCCTGGAACAGGAACATGAGCTCTATGCTCTCGCCGTGCACATCGCCAAGATCCTGGGCCGGTTTCATCCTGATGGCTGGACCAATAAAAAAGATGCGCTCCTGCTGAGGGTGCGGGATTACATCCACGATAACTTCGCAGAAGATATCTCCATTGACGAACTAAGCCATGTCGCCAATATTTCCAAGTATCACCTGATCCGTCTGTTTCGCAGTCAGTTCGGGTTGTCGCCCCACCAATATATTCTGAATCATCGCATCAACAAGGTGCGCGAGGCATTGAAAAATGGTGTGTCCGCAACCGATGTCGCGCATGAATTCGGTTTTTTCGACAGCAGCCACTTGAATCGCCACTTCAAACGGGCCTATGGCGTCACCCCGAAGCAATACCAGCTTCAAGTGCAGAGATAAGAGGTCAAGCCAATGCTGGAAATTATCCTTTTTGCCTTTGGGGTTATGTACACCCCCGGGCCGGTCAACATCCTCAGTTTGAACAGTGGTGCACAGAAGCAGTTTCGGGCGCACATTCCATTTTGCGGCGGCGTGGCAAGCGCTTTGGCCTGCTGGTTTTTGTTGATCGGCTATACGGGAAGCCTGATCGTGAACGACAGGCTGTTGCCAATGATTGCGGCGGTGGGCGTCTGCTTTATCCTGTATCTGGCCTACAAAGTCATGTCGAGCAGAATCGAGGCCGGCGGCGAACGCCAACCATCGGCCGTTCTTACCTACAAAGACGGGTTGTTGATGCAGCTGTTAAATCCCAAAGCCATGATGGTTGTTTTCCCCGTAACGGCGGTTCAGTTCCCTGCCGTGGGGATCCATGGCGTTTGGATTGCGGTCTGGTCTGTCGGCCTCAGTGCCCTCGGGTTTGGTGCTCCCCTGACTTACGCTGCCTTCGGTGCCACTGTCTTCCGCTTTCTCCGCGGCAACACCTGCCTGAAAGTCATGAACATTATCATGGGGATGATGCTGATCGCTGTTGCTGTGGACATGGGTTACTCACATGTATATCTCCCCTTGGTGGGACAGTGAGTAATTTCAGGCAACGGGAGTTCCCAAGATTTAAAGATCAGTCTGCCAATTAAAAGCTGATGACACGGAAAACAGCGAATTCCTGTTTGACGATCTAAGTGGCTGTCATCCGGAAACTCTGAATGGCAATAGTAGGTTGCTGAAAAAGTCCATCCATGGGCCCGGCAGGCTGTTTTTCAACAGCCTGATAGTAAGAAATTTGGATTTGCGCCAATCGGAGTACAGATATTTACTGGCTATAAATTGACGGGAACAGGTAGAAAATCATGCCGCGATCAGGCTGTGCCACAAGTGATCGTCGCGAATCAGCACGACGGTTCCCGGTTGAGATAGAGAACGATGCGTTTCAATCATCAAAAATTTTACCAAATGTAATTTCCATCTTCATGCGGTTTTCTCGAGAAACTCCTCGTGTGCCTATAAGTTTTCCATCAATCAAATCGGTGATAATTTTTTGGTGAAGTCCGTTTCTATTCGTCCAAGAAGTGAGCGTTTCGCCCATGTCCTCAAGTTTGTCTGCAATGATCTTTTTCCGTCGATCTATGTCCATGAAATATGCCTTGTAAAGAGTGCTGTTAAATTAAAAACTATTTTATTTTAACTATTTATGATTCATAATACTATCATGTAATAGAAATTAAGTGTTGGTAAAACTTGCGATTTTCCCCCAGTCAAGAAAGACCAATTTAAACTCATTTTGGTTCACCAGCAGTTGCGTAGGCATAATGGATCTTCTCAGAAAAGCCGACATCCCGTTCCTTCGACCGAGTGAGACCGTCTTCCGCATCTCATTTTGGGGCCCGTTCATCACCTTTCTATTGTTTTTTAGCGGCCTGCTGGTCGGTGTAGGCCTGTTTATCTATTGCTATCAATCTGACATTATCTGGGGGATGTTCCTCTCAGGGCTGTATTTGCTGCTCATGTGGTTCCTAAGTCATATTCTTCTTCGAGCCCTGCTAGCCACGTTTTCCACATCCAACTGGCTGGCACGGATCGGTCCAAATGGGTTGCTGCTGAAATACCGATCCTACCTACATGACGATTACCCCTCGGAGGACCCGATTGCTTTGCGACTGAGCTGGTCTGAACTCACCGCAGCAAGGTTGGAAAAGGAAATTCACACGACTTTGGATGTTGCTGAAAAACAGCAGCACACCCGCTGGTTCCTGATTCTAAAACTGGATTCCCGTTTTCTCGACCCGACCAGAATCAAGGCAGCGCTTGACTTCGAGAACCAGCGCAAACCCGACTATTACAAAATAGCCGAACTGCAGCACAAACTTTTTGAAGCGCGAAAAGCTAAAGCCGATCCGGCAGTTATCGATGAGCTGAAACAAGTCATTGCACTCGAAAAGAAAAAGTACCCTGGAAAAACAAATAAGTCGCAATTTCGCGACCGACCAGTCGTGTTCGTCAAACCGGACTCACTCAAAATGGAATGGACACATCTCAAGCCGGGCAAGAAAAAGCTGCGGCAACTCCTTGCCCAGCACACCCGAGTCACCGAAGATCTGCTGGCGAGTTACGACGTTGAAGCACCGATGACAGAAACCGAATTTCAATCACATCTGGAAACTCTACTTGGCCGGGATGACACACTTGAGGCGGTCAAGTTAGTCAAGATACAAAAGAACCTCAGCACCACAGAAGCGAAAGCTTTTGTTGAGCACCGTAGGGGTAAAACATGAGAGACGATGGCACTGCCCCACGATGACCAGATTGTACGCCGTTCTCGCATTGTGGGAGAAACAAGAAAAAGATCTTTAGTATGGACCACAGGCTCTAAATTTGGACAAAGCAACTCGTAGAACAGACGGAGGGAGGCCAGCCAAGTCGAGACTGAGCAGTTTTGAAAAATAAAAGTGAATTCCTGCCCAGATATGAATGATGGACCCTCCTTGGTCAGGCATTACGGGCTATGTGATAGGCTGCGTTACCCCATCCCGCGAATTTAGGTAAAATGAGTCCTTGGCCTCAGAAAAGATGCCCTGATACTTATTGAGGAGTTCATGGGATATTTTACTTTCCCCAAGGGCGTCCTCTGGGTTAAATTCACTTTGCTATTTATTTTGGTTAGTTGGAGGACACTTTGGCTAAGGGTCTGAAGGGATAACTTTCTGAAACCGTCGTTGTCGGCTTATTGCTGACCGACGGTTTTTTTAATTTACTGAGTGACTAACTCTCTGGAGGGATAATTTAGATCATGAAAAAGGGAACGCCTCATAAAAGCATGGAGATACTTCGGTTGTTCGCCGAACATGCGCCTTGTGCCTTGGCGATGTTTGATCGTGAAATGCGTTACCTTTTCGTCAGTCGTCGTTGGCGCACTGATTATGGCCTCGGCGACCGTGATCTGCTAGGAGTTTCGCACTATGAAGTTTTCCCAGAACTCCCCAAGGCTTGGCGAGATGCTTATCGCCGTGGATTGAATGGGGAGGTCCTGCAGTCGGCAGGGGACCGTTTTGAACGCACGGACGGAAGCGTGCAGTGGATCAAATGGGAGATCAGGCCTTGGTTTGACGATTCCGAAAAGGTTGGTGGAATCATTCTCTTTACGGAGGATATTACTCGCCAGAAGAATGCCGCTGGAGCATTATGCTCCAGCGAAGAACAGTTCCGGATCATGTTTATGCAATCAAGTGTGGGCAAGGTTATGGCTGACCCGACGACCGGGCGGTTTCTCAAAGTGAATCCCGCCTATTGTCAAATAACCGGCTACACAGAAGACCAATTGCTTCAGAAATCCTTTACTGAGATTACCCATCCTGAAGATCGGGAAGCAACCCAGGTTAATCTTAAACTCCTCATTCTTGGCGAAATCACAAGTTTCAAGACCGAAAAGCGTTATCTCAGACCGGATGGAACCGTGGCCTGGGCTCATGTGACCGTAAACTTGGTCCGTGACATGAATGGGCAGCCTTTGCACACCTTGGCCGTTGTTCAGGACATTTCCGAACGCCGACGGGCAGAGGAGGATTTGGCAGCCAGCGAAAAAAAATACCGCGAACTCCTGGAGACTGCCAACAGCATCATTATTTGCTGGGACTCTCAGGGAATCATTCGCTATGTCAATGAATTCGGCCTGCGATTTTTTGGCTATTCGCGTCGGGAATTGCTGGGCCAGCGGATCATGAAATTGGTGCCGGAAATTGAAGGGAACTCTGGAAGGGATCATTCAGTTTTTGTCAAAAATATTCTGAAACATCCCGAACAACATTCCTTTGTTCTGAACGAAAATATCAGAAAAGACGGTAAGGTGGTTTGGGTCACCTGGACCAATAAGGCCATCGTCGATGAGCGGGGCGAAGTTCAAGAAATCCTGGCTATCGGCAACGACATAACCGCTCAGAAAGAAGCGGAAGCTGCGCTGCGGTTGAGCGAGGAACGTTTCAGAAGCTTGAATCGTTCAATGATTCAACCCATGGCTTTTCACGAAATTATTTGTGACGCCAGCGGAAACCCGATCGACTATCGCTTTCTCGATGTAAATCCAGCCTTTGAAAAGCTTCTCGGCAAAACAGCTGCGGGCATTGTCGGCAAAACAGTCCTGGAGATTCTCCCGGACACAGAAGCACATTGGATAGACACCTATGGCAAGGTCGCTTTGAGCGGTGAACCGCTTCATTTTGAGAATTATTCTCAAGGGCTGGAGCGCCATTTTGATGTCGTGGCTTACTCACCGGCGAGAGGACAGTTTGCGGTGATTGTCACCGATATCTCTGAGCGTGTGCGAATGCGGGAAGAAAAACGTCGCTTTGAAGAGCAGATCTTCCATGCCCAGAAGTTGGAAAGTCTCGGTGTACTCGCCGGGGGCATCGCTCATGATTTCAACAATATCCTGATGTCGGTATTGGGGAATGCCAACCTTGCCTTGCGGCGCATCGCTCCCGAATCTCCGGCAATGGACAATATTCGGCAGATTGAAAAAGCTGCGGGCAGAGCCGCCGACCTTGCCCGGCAAATGCTCGCCTACTCGGGAAAAGGGCGTTTTGTTGTTGAAACTTTGAATCTTGATAACCTCATCCATGAAATGACCCATATCCTGCAGGTCTCGATATCCAAACAAGCCGTGCTGCGCTTCAATTATCATCCCAATCTTCCCGCCGTAGAGATCGATGCCACGCAATTGCGCCAGGTCATTATGAACCTGGTCATCAACGCCTCAGAGGCCATCGGGGAAAAAAGTGGGGTCATCGCTATTTCGACCGGAGCAATGGATTGTGACCGGGGTTATTTGAAAAGTACTTTTCTCGATGAGGGCCTCGCCGAGGGGATGTATGTCTTTATCGAGGTTGCCGATACGGGGTGTGGGATGGATCAGCATACTCTCAACCACCTGTTTGATCCGTTTTTTAGTACCAAATTTACCGGTCGTGGACTCGGCATGGCAGCCGTCCTTGGGATAGTCAGAGGTCATAAAGGTGCGATCAAAGTCTATAGTGAACTGGGTAAGGGAACCACGTTTAAAATTTTGCTTCCGGCTTCAACCAGGCCTGAAAGTATTTATGACTCGGGCAAGACTGAAACAACCTGGCAAGGAACTGGCACGGTCCTTCTGGTTGATGATGAGGAGACCGTGCGTGCTATCGGAAAGGACATGCTTCAGGAACTGGGGCTTGAGGTCCTGACGGCTTCCGATGGGCGAGAAGCCCTGGAGCTCTTTCGAAAAAAACAGCAACAGATTAATTGTGTGCTGATGGATCTGACTATGCCACACATGGATGGTGCCCAGGCCTTCCGGGAACTGCGGCGTATCGATCCGGCTGTGAAAATCATTATGGCCAGCGGCTATAACGAACAGGAAGTGGGGCAGAAATTTATTGGCAAAGGGTTGTCGGGGTTTATTCAAAAGCCTTATCGGATCTCAGAATTGGCAGAGGTTCTTCAATCCCTGGACGACTGATTTGGCGCTTAAATCAATGAAATACATCAACGGCCCACGATTATATGATTGTGGGCCGTTGCCCATTTTTCAAGGTATTTAGTACGCTGTATCCCGTGCACTTTCGTATCTTGCTTGTTCTTTGTCGCGCCTTGCTGACGCAATAAATTCCTGCGCTATTATATGAAGCTTAAAACGATACAGACTCCTGCGAAACGGGTAAAATTCACCGCTGGGATTTTTCAAGGCCAAAATTTAAGGGATTCAGATGGGAGCTCTCTGAAAATAATGGACCTTTTACAGCGTCTTTACGCTTCCTCAATCAGCGCATTTTCCCCCCAAGCCTTGGCACTGCGCGCCACCTTCTTGCGCACCTCCTTCCAGGCTCCATCTACGTTGAACATCGATTCCGGCAAGGCCTGCAACATCTTTTGATAGAGAGACCAGGACACCGTGAAGGTCAGTTCGTCCCCTTTCATATACTTCCTGACCGACACGTCAAAGCCGCCGATTACGGCCTTCTCGAGACCCTGCCCTTGATAATACAGCGGCCAGGCGACCATATTCGTGCAGCCCGCACCGAAGGGCGAGGCGACGCAGTCCATATCCCCGGTCGTGAAAACCGTGTGGGTGAAGAGACCGCTCAGCACTTCGGGCCGGGCGAAAAAAATTACCAGCTCGGGTTCTTCTCCATCGGCAAAGCTGGAGAGGGGTTTGAAGATGCAGTATTTTGCAGGGGCTTTGCGCGGATCGACCTCGGCAAGAAATTTTCGCATGGCCTCCGGGGTCGGCATGTATCGTTCACCATGCACGGGCGTCCCACTGAAGCCCGTGCTCACATAGTGCTCAATGAAGCGGAGATGCGGCTTCAACAGAGCGCAGTAATACACGCCGCCAAAGCAGCCGTATTCTTCCTTGGAGATGAAGGCGGCGCAGCCCTTCTTCCGTGCCAGCCGGATGTTGGCCATGACACAGGAAAAGGTCTTCATGGCTTCCTGCAGATCGAGTTGCCCGGATTCTTCCAGCTCTCGTGAAATGGGCACCCCGGGTTTGGGACCCACGGCGTTGTCTGGCAGGCGGTCGGCGTAATAGACGCCGAACGGCTCTTCACCCAGCCCGAGATGCTCCAGAAAGCGGTGCGTATCTTCAAGAACCTGCTGAACAGTCATGAGATTTCCTCCTTGCTGGTGTTGTTGGCTCCGCCAGGAGCAGCTCTCCCATCGAAAGAGTCCTCAGCGCCTTGGCGTCTTGCATTGAACAGACATCATTCTATATTATGTCTAAATACAGAATAAAGAGGATAGAATGAAAACTCTCATCCAGAAATGGGCATAATCGTGCAGGACTTTCTCAATGATGTTCCCCTCCTGGTGGAAGTGGCCCGCCAAAAGAGCTTTGCCAAAGCGGCAGAGATTCTCGGGCTGGGGGCATCGACCCTTTCGCGGCGGATCAAGCTGCTGGAGCAACGCATGGGGGTGCTGCTCTTCTACCGGGATACCCGCAATGTCGATTTGACCCCCAACGGCGTTGAACTGCTCGAAAGCTGCGAATTTATCCTCGCCGAGTCGCAAAAAGCCTACGACGCCGTGGTCACGAACATGCAAAGGCCTGCCGGGCTGATCCGCATCAGCATGTTTAGAGATCTTTTCACTCCGCATATGAAGGATGCCCTGCTCAGCTTTGCCGCCAAGTGGCCGGACATCCAGATCGACCTGACCTTTGCGGAACACGCGGTCGACCTGCGGACCGATCCTTACGACATCGCCTTTCTTATCGGCCCGGCGATCGCTGCGCCGCTCATCGCGAGAAAGCTGCTCAGAATCGAACCCTATCTCTACGCTGCGCCGGACCTGTTTGAGCGCTACCCACGACCCGTCGAGCCGAAAGACCTGTACAAGCTGCCCTGTATCGTTCTTGAACGCTTCGGCAGCCGGTGGACAATGACCAACGGCACCCGCCAGGAGACTCTCGACATCCAGCCCGCTTACAGGTTTAGTTCCGCCGAGCTGTGCCGCGACTTTGCCATCGCCGGGCACGGGATTGCCCTGGTGCGGGATGTCTTTGTCGCTGCGGAAGAAAAGGCGGGGCGGCTGGTCAGGGTGCTCCCGGAATGGAGTGGAGGCTTCAAACACGACGTGTACCTGGTGACCGGCCCCGGCCAACTTCCCCAGCGGGTGCGCCATTTCATTGATCATGTTCAGGCCCTGCGGCCTGTTTTGTAATCTGTGAGAGGCTGACAAGCTTGCCAAAGATACAAAGATAATGATGCGGGGATTATTCAGTCTTTGGCTGCCGATGGTCTGTTCTTGTTATTGCCTGCGCAACGTGGAAGATTTTTTCGGATTTATGGATTTGGCCCAAGTGGAACCGAGATCAACTGAGCGATCTTGGCCGCGACAATTCAGGGTTAAGAAACTCCCGTTGCTTGAGGCTGTTGTTAAGTTTAGTGTCTGATGCGGGATGAAGATAAGACTTTGGAATTACATCCGGAAAAATAAATCCGTCCCCTTTTTTCGCTTTCAGCGCCCGGGAACTCAATCCATCCCGGTGCTCAGTAGGTGGGGTTTTAACAGCCTGTCGGGATTTTTGAAACAGTCCTCACGACATCATTTTCACAAAGAAATACGTGGTGATGATGATATTGAAGACGGTAATTCCCCGTCTTAAAAATATTGGGTTAAGGTGCCGGGCGCAATGGGCACCGCTGTACCCACCGATAATCGCCCCTGCCAGCATGACAAGTGCCTGAGGCCACCAGACCATGCCCATTGCCGAGAACCAGAGGACGGCGGCTGCATTCGTTACTCCCACCAGTAAAGTCTTTATCCCATTCATGACCCGTATGTCCAAGATGCCGAACAAGCTCCATACTGCCATCATCATGATGCCCACCGCCCCACCGAAATAGCCGCCGTAGATTCCCAACAGCGTCTGGGCAGTGAGAAGAGCGGCAGATTGACCATGCAGCTTTCGCTGCATGAGCCCTCCCAGCTTCGGACCTGCGGCGAAGACAGCAGTTCCTACAGCCAACAGCCAGGGGATCGCCTTGTCAAAGAGCATCGTCGGGGTGAGTTGGAGCAGCAGGGCACCCAACAGTCCGCCGGTCAGGCTTGAAAAAATCATTGCCTTGAGTGGCGCCGCGGTGAACGTGGTGCACTCGCGACGATAAGCCCAGGCTCCGGCGATGCTCCCCGGAAACAGGGCGACAGAGCTGGTTGCATTCGCTGAAACCGAAGGCACGCCTGCAAAGATCAATGTCGGAAAGGTAATGAATGATCCGCCCCCGGCGACGGAGTTCATAAATCCAGCCAGCAATCCAGCAGCAAATATGAGCATTGTCATGTCCATGGCACAATAGTCGATGAACTTGCGAATCCGGTCAATGTGGGATATTTTGATGGTGACTTCGTAGAATGCGAAGGGAGAATATTCTTCCGCCCCATTCGGAGTGACTATGCGCTTTGACTTCACCGATTTGCGATTATTTCTTCATGTGATCGAGGCCGGCAGTATTACCGGTGGGGCCGAGCGGGCTCATATGGCCCTGGCAGCGGCAAGTGCCCGGATTCGCGGCATGGAAGAGGAATTGGGAACACCGCTACTTGAGCGGATGCGTCACGGCATCGAGCCGACCCCTGCGGGGCTGACCCTTGTTCAGCACGCCCGGATCATTCTTCGGCAAGCGGCCAATATGCGCTGGGCGCTCGGTGATTATTCACGGGGAGTGAAGGCGCAAGTGCGGCTGCTGTGTAATACCGCTGCCCTGACCGAGTTTCTGCCCGCTGCTCTCGGCTCGTTTCTGAGCCGCCACCCGCACATCGATGTCGAACTCCAGGAGTCTCCCAGTGCTGAGATCATCAGGTTAGTAACGACGGGTCGGGCCGATCTTGGAGTGTTCTCTGATTCTGTCGATTCGGGTCGTCTTGTCACGCGACCTTTCCGCGTCGACCAATTGGTGGCAATTTTTCCCCGGCATCACCCTCTGGCCGGCAGGGAGTCGGTCAATTTCAGGGATCTGCTCGAATATCCATTTGTCGGGTTGACCAAGACCAGTGCCCTGCAGGAGCACTTGGACCACCAGGCGGAACGGTTGGGATGCCGCATCGAGTACCGGGTTCGGCTTCACGACAGTGCGGCAGTCTGCACTCTGGTGGCCGCGAATGCAGGTATTGCCGTTGTTTCAGAAACATCAGCTCTGCAGCAGAGTCGGGAGATGGCTATTTGCCATATCCCTTTAACCGAAGGCTGGGCCCGGCGAAGGCTTATGCTTTGCGCACGGGACTTCGAAGCACTACCACCCTATACCCAACTTCTGGTGGATGCTCTAACCTGCTGAGGCAGAGATCTCAGCGAATGCCAAGAGTGATATCCGGCAGAAATAACAATTGCACATACCGTCAGGGCAGCAATGAACCGGCGGCCGGGATTTTTGGTGTGGGCAAGCAAGGCAGCCTCTGGATAATTAATCTGCCCCCTTTTGGGTTTTCAACAACCTGCTATTTTCCGGATCCCCAAAGAGGGAAGGGGATTGAGTAAGCTAGTTGGTTGCCATCCGGAAACCCCGGTGGGGTACTGTAACGTTTCTGATCTGGAAACCAGAAATTTTTCGCAAGGTCAAGGAAATTAAGTATTTGTGCGGAGGTGTAGCGCTTTACGCCGCACAATCAAATGCGTAGATTGACGCCGAGATTGCGGAAAAGGGCGGTTTCCGGACAGAAACTAAGCTAAAAGACTTGTCCTGATCTGTTTTTGTGTGTAAGTTGATAACTAGCTGTTTCTGAATAATAAAATGGAAAGAGAGCCGTGGTTTGTGAGATTTGGGGGAGTCTGCAGAGTGCGGTTTTTTTGTTGAGGCTGGATTGTGTTCATTGGAATCTGGGGAGGGGCTCATGGTCCTGCAGCACTTTGCGAATCCGCCCCATCAATATCAAATCGGAATTCGGCCAAAAGCGAGGGGCTTTTCCATTTTGCCTCTCTAATATCAGAATAACTGGATACCATATTGGGTTTAATGATTATGGAAAATCATTTCCTGATATTCTCTTTAATATGGCAATAAGTGGAAATTTCTCCAGTCTATAGAAAGAAATAGATGGAAAATTTTCCACTTATTAACACTGATAGGATGGACCGCTGCGCGCTCCATCCTATCGGGCCGGGCTGTCGTACCTCACACCATTGCTAGATTCCGCGCTACGCGCTCCACCTATCAATGGCGTTCGAGCCGACTGCGGTTCTCGGCCCGCAAAATAGAAACCCATTTTCCGGCCCTGCGAGCCTTGCGGCTCAACAGCCCGGCCCGTTCGGTTGAAATAAATCAACAGACCGCAATGGAGGTTGCATTGTCGTTACTTGAAACTTATAGGCGGAATGTGCAACGAAAAAGAGAAGATATTGCTAAACTCCAGAAAGATAAGTCATCAGAGCAGAAAAAACTGGCCGACATATCGAAAAAAATCAACAGTGCCTCGCAGGCGTTAAGCCGTTCCAGCAGCCAAGCTACCATTAATTCAAAAATTCGTGAAATAGAACGACATCAAAGAGATGCTGCGAACATTGAAAAGAAAATCGCTGATTTTGAAGTTAAAATTTCCAATAAATATAAAGACTTAGGGAGTGAGGAGAAAAAAGTTTCTCGTGAGGAAGAGAATGAATTAAAAAAGCGACAGCGCGAAGAAGAAAAACAGGCACGCGCTCATGAAAAACGCATGAAAGATATCAGCAATACCCTTCATAAGCATGACAAATTACACAATGAGACTCAAACCACTTTGAAATCTCTCAGTCAAATCCCTGAAAAAATCAGAGTATTGTTTTTGGCAGCAAATCCTCTTGACCAGAAACAATTACGACTAGATGAAGAGGCACGCGCCATCTCAGAGATGATAAGAAAAGCTAAACACAGAGATTCTATAGAATTCTTATCGTGCTGGGCAGTGCGACCTATTGATCTTTTGCAGTCATTAAATGAATACATGCCCGCAGTAGTACATTTTAGTGGCCATGGTTCGGATCAAGATGAAATTGTTTTTCAAGACTCTAATGGAAACACAAAACTCGTTAGCAAAGAAGCAATAGTTCAAACAATGATGGCTTCATCAGAAGGCATCAGGCTGGTGTTTTTTAATACTTGCTATTCTTACAACCAAGCAAAAGCGGTTACTGAGCACGTTGATGCAGCAATCGGTATGAACACAAGTATTGGTGATGATGCTGCCCGAATTTTTGCTTCACAGTTTTATTCAACCTTAGGCTTCGGACATTCCGTTGAGAAAGCATTTAAACAAGCTAAGGCCCTTCTTATGCTTGAGGGTATCTCGGAAGAAAACACACCTGAACTTTTTGTGAAAGACGGAATAAAGGCTGATACTTTGATTATTGTCAAGCCACCATTTGAGGATGTCGCCGATGGTGAAAATGGTCAAAATGAAGAAGCCACCGAACCAGCAAATCAAGCGGATGGAAATTAGCTGGGTGCTTCCCGAAAGACAAGATCAAATTGCGGTGATAGGCCTAACCTTCGCGTCGCCACCGCTTATCGCGAACGTTAGGCTTTAGAAGCAAGTATGAATCATACACTTTCTAAACTATTTTACTGGCTCTTTGTTCCGCGTTTCAGTGAAGTGGCTCTTTTCAGTATGAGCCTTACGTGTATTTTATTGGTTTCTACGAATTTTGATTTCAATCTTGATTTCACAGTAAATGCCATGAATCCAGGTAAATTTGGAATTGTAGGAGCTTATGCAGTGTTTTGCAGCGGGCTTTTTCTGTCAATTTTTCATGCTTTTTCAGACAGAAAAAAATCATCATTCGAAAAAATATTCATGTTGCTCTTTGCGAGCATCATATCTGGTTTTGGTGGTATCTGGGCAGGTGCCTATCTTTGGTATCATTCAGAAGGTTGGCTGCGGGCTCTTCCAGTTTGGAACATCATTAGTGGCTATATTTTGCTTGCATCTGTTCGCGATACCAACTCCATCGATCAACGTATTTCAGACGAGAATGCATCACTGGCAGAAGTAGGTTTGAGTGCCTTAGTTACAATTCTTATTTTTTCAATAAGCCAATATTTCTTTAATTTGCATTGGGCAGCAACATTTGCAATTACTGTCGCATACGCCACAAACTTCAATGCAATTTTGCTTGGTTTGTTCATTACGCCCCAACAAGAACCTGAAAAAGCCTAACCATGCCATCAATCGGACGGTTGGGGAATCTGCAATAATTTTGAATAGTTCGGTGGTTTTCGAAGGTCGCGTCGCCGCCGCTTATCTCTACCGATAGGATGGACCGCTGCGCGCTCCATCCTATCGAGGCCGGGCTGTCGTACCTCACACCATTGCTAGATTTCGCGCTACGCGCTCCACCTATCAATGGCGTTCGAGCCGACTGCGGTTCTCGGTCCGTAAAATATAAACCCATTTTCCGGCCCTGCGAGCCTTGCGGCTCAACAGCCCGGCCCGTTAGGAATCGAAATTATATTTGGAGGGACTATGCAAGTTTACGAATTAATTAAGCTCACCGAGTGGTTTGAAGAGAATGTCAAAGGGAAGCAAATACCGAACAAGTACGAACAATTATTTCAAGTAATATCTCAGAACGCAAATGCTAGAAATAATCAACCACAACAACCATTCGAAACGCAAAAGGAAGCGCTTCTTTCAGCATTGTCTTCAGTTTCATTTGACACTTTAAGTATTGAACAAATAAACCTTCTTGAAATTTTAGAGATAAAGGATCTTTTGAGGCAGTCAGGTGTTGAAATAGTTGAGGATATTTTGTTTAAAAATGTCATAGACATAGCTTCAGCAGCAACAAAGATTCAGGAAAACACTAATAAATTCAATAAGTCTGTCACAAGATTTGAACAGTTCAAATCGAGCTTTTCAGGGATATTTGAAATTGAAGAAATAGAATCAAACGAAGATAATGTATTTATGCGCATATATTTCCAAGGAGATTCTTCAATAAATAATATTTCCGATCTAAAAAAACTTAGCTCCACCTGGTACGACATCGGACGGGGCATTGCAATGGCCAATGACTGTCACCCTGAAGACTTCCATGTAATTGGTGCACAAAAGGGCTCTGTAGTTTTAGAGTTAGCTGTAGCGGCAACCATTGCAACAACCTTAAGTTCAATATTGCTAGCAGGGCTGAAAGTCGCTGAAAAAGTTCTGGATGTTTTGAAAAAGGCTGAAGAACTTAAGGCCATGAAATTACAGAATAAGAAAATTGCAACCGACCTCATCAAGGAAGCCGAACAAGAAAAAAAAGAAGGCATTGAAACAATAGTCAAAGAAACCATTGAGAAATTAGGGATTGACACTACCAATGGAGGTGACAAAATCGCCTCTCTTGAAAAGGCCGTTAAAAATCTGGTTGGGTTCACAGAAAATGGTGGGAAAATTGATTTTATTCAGCCGACTGATCAAGGGGGAGAGAAAGAGTCCCCTGAAAAAAATGGACTTGTTGAATTTAGGAAAAATTGCACTGAAATAAGGAAAATTGAAAGAAAAATTAACTACATTGAACATAAGGCCGAAAAATCAGAAGATTCCTAACGAATAAGGATAGATAGCGCGAGGGACGAGCCGCGATCTTATCCTGTGGTTGGACAAGCCCGGCGCACTAGAGATAAAGCAAATATATCGGATTGGTTTTGAGGGGTAAGAAGGTCTTGGCCTGGCCGTGTTTTTACAGGGCGAGCGGGGGCCGTTCACCTCTTTCGGGGCTAGAACAATACGACGCAGATTCTGTCTTTCACTGGGGTTTAAGAACCTCCTGCTTTTGTCGTGAGCGCAATACGATGCCGGTTTGTTTGAGCTAACCCGACAGACATTGCGGCCGTCGAAAGGCAACTATCTCCATCGCCGCTTTACAGTGCGGGCAGCGAAACACCGGTCTCGGCCGAGAGGGATTCGGTTCGACCATGACACGCAAGACGAACTGCACCAAGAGCAAGACCCCCCTATGTCTTAACATCGATGTCGCCTCAACAGATGAGGTGACACATGAGGTACACACGTGCAGTCAAGGTCGGCATTCTGAAGAAAGTTCTGCCACCTGAGAACCGAAGTATACCGGAAGTCAGTCGAGAAACCGGTGTCAATGATCAAACGGTCAGAAATTGAATTAAGCAGTATAAATCTGGTAATTTTGACGCTGTGAACTCAGAAAGCTGCCCTCGTTTTATGACAGCCAAAGAGAAGTATCAAATTCTACTTGAGGCTTCTGGTCTGGTTGAAGACGAGCGTGGTCGTTTTCTGCGTGAGCGAGGAATCCACTCGGAACCTCTCGTCATCTGGGACCAGGAGCTGCGTGCAATCATGGCCAATAAACCCGATCCAAAGGATCAAGAGCTCCGTGAGCTCAAGAAGAAAAATAAAGAACTGGAGAAAGAGCTGCAACGTAAGGAAAGAGCCCTCGCCGAAGCGGTCGCTCTGCTTGTTCTCAAAAAAAACTCGACACCCTTACGAGGGATCACGAGGGCGACTGATTCTTGGTAAACGTGTGTGTGGCCGCTTTTTCGCTGTTCTTGTTATTGCCTGCACAACGTGGAAGACTTTTTCGGATTTATGGATTTGGGCCAAGAGGAACCGATATCAACTGAACGCACTTGGCCGCGACAATTCAGGGTTAAGAAGCTCCCGTTGCTTGAGACGGTTGTTTAAGATAAAAGACTTGTCCTGACCTGTTTTTGTGTGTAGGTTGATAACTAGCTGTTTCTGAATAATAAAATGGAAAGAGAGCCGTAGTTTGTGAGATTTGGGGGAGTCTGCAGAGTGCGGTTTTTTTGTTGGGGCTGGATTGCGTTCATTGGAATCTGGGGAGCAGGTCTCATGGTCATGCAGCTCTTTGCGAATCCGCCCCATCAATATCAAATCGGAATTCGGCCAAAAGCGAGGGGCTTTTCCATTTTTCCTCTCTAATATCAGAATAACTGGATACCATATTGGGTTTAATGATTATGGAAAATCATTTCCTGATATTCTCTTTAATATGGCAATAAGTGGAAATTTCTCCAGTCTATAGAAAGAAATAGATGGAAAATTTTCCACTTATTAACACTGATAGGATGGACCGCTGCGCGCTCCATCCTATCGGGCCGGGCTGTCGTACCTCACACCATTGCTAGATTCCGCGCTACGCGCTCCACCTATCAATGGCGTTCGAGCCGACTGCGGTTCTCGGCCCGCAAAATAGAAACCCATTTTCCGGGCCTGCGAGCCTTGCGGCTCAACAGCCCGGCCCGTTAGCGAGATAAAATATGATATTTTCACGACCCAAAATAACTGAAGTGTTCACGCCAAGACGTGCTGAAGTGAACCCTAAAATGTATGTCAATCGTCCTTTTCACGAAAAGACGTTAAAGCGATCTGTCGATGGTTCACTTCATACGATCATTTCAGGCGAAAGTGGCAATGGGAAAAGTTGGTTATACAAGAAAGTCGCCTTAGACCAAAACTGGAAAGTATTTCCTGGCAATTTTAGTAATGCAGCAAGGTTAGGTTCACTAACAGCTGAAATATTTAATGCTATTGTCCCTAAAGGTTCCAAAGAATGGATTGCACATGAAGAAACAATTAATGCTGAGTTATCGGCGTTAGTAGCTAAGGGAGGAGCAAATGCAAAACGCTCCTACTCAATTAAGACAGCTGAGTTGCTTGAAAAATCTTTTGAAGTAGGAAGAAGAGAAGCTGGGAATCGAACTGCAGTACTTGTTTTAGATAATTTGGAGGCAATTTTTACCAAAAAAGAACTTATGACAGAGCTCGGCAATATACTGTTGCTACTTGATGATGAAAGATACGCTCAACACAAAATAAAAATATTAATAGTCGGAGTCCCTGCAAACATTGTTGAATACTACCAAAGTATCGAAAATTTAGAGCCTATTGGAAATCGAGTTGAAGAACTATTTCATGTCCAAAGCCTGAAAGAGGAGCAGGTAAAAATATTCTTAACTAAAGGTTTTCAGGAGCAACTCAAAGTAAAATTAAGCGACACTGCACTCGATGAATGGTCAAAGCACATATATAAATCAACTCTCGGCATAGCACAAAGGCTCCATGAATATTGTGAGCGCCTCTCATACATAATTGAAGATAATGGGTGGGAAATCCCATCTCATGTTTTGGATGACGCAGACTGGGAGTTTTCTGCAAGTTCACTATACAAGGCATACTCAGTAGTTGATAAATGTATGAATGAGCGTGAAACTCGCACTGCGAGAAGGAATCAAGTTTTATATGCCTTAGGCTGTATTGACCAAACGTCGTTCGACTATTCACTTGTTGAAAAAATTGTCAGGCAAGAATTTCCAAAGACAACTAAAGGAGTATCCCTAGGGATAAGCCAGATACTTTCTGATTTATCAAAAAGCGAAATGCACCTTCTCCGAAAAACTGCCAAAGGAAATGCTTATAGGTTTACTGACCCTAAGTATTTGATGTGCATTAGATTAATGCTCGTAATTGATAAAGAAAAAGAAACTATATCAAAGAAACATCTTAAAAGATAAATGGCTGAACTTCAGTGGAATAAAGAACGAACCGCTAACAAAAGCATTCACCAGACGGCAAGAAGCGCGGCGGCGCTGACGCGGAAAGTTTGGGTGGGCCGCTGGTGATGCAGGTCGTTAGCCATAGGAATTATGAAAGAAACGAAATCCACTCAAGCACATTTAGAAGACAGACTCATTATCGGTGGTCTTGCGGGCGCAGGCATTGCGAGTGTACTGACAATTTTAAGTCTTAATCCAGCACTCTCGATGGAATTGTGGGTAGCCCTAATTTGTCATTCAATTTCACTGCCACTGCTTTCTTGCTACCTGCTTATTCTTACAACTGAACAATCATATGATTTTGCATATTACCCGAAATACAGAAATATAATCGCCAACTGCGGAATGTTCATTTCTTATTTCGGAATATTTATGTTGTTTTGTCACTTTTCTTACGTACTTGGTGTGTTGTTTGTTATTTCCAGTGCATTAGCTGCAATATTTTGGTCAATGTTTAGAACCTGCATGCCTTGCTTAGAACAATCAGACGACGAAGTTGAATAGAAAAATGGCTAACAAACTAATGTCTTTAGACAAATCAAGCGATCTTTCACAATAGAAGACATAATTCTCCCTTAAACAGAGTTATGGGTGTTTAAAACTGGCGATAATGTCTCTTGGGCTCTTCAGTCTGAGAGCAGGTCTACCTTACTGGCCATGTTTTAAACGGATTCGCATCAAGTGACGGTAACGATCAACCGGATCATCTGCTGCCGCAGTGACAATTAAATTGCGGTCATCTTGATGCGAAGGTGTTGCTAAATGGTAGAACGATTTTGATACCTTAGGCCGCGTTCTGGTACTGGCTTTCACACGCAAAGACACGGTTGCGGTCACGATGACCACCTGACTTGTACCACCCGTAGAATAACTTTAAGAATTTCCGCATCACGGCAGTCATAGCCTTGGTTCCGGACATGCCGTGGGCTTTCTTATTATGGGAGTACGGCCCGTAAAGCCCTGTCTTTTTGACCAGGGGAAGAACAATCAGGCTGAGGACTTTGCGCAGCAAACTTCGGCCCTTTTTGCTGAGCTTGTTTTTCCCCCGATACGTTCCGCTTTGTTTCTCTCGCAAATTCAGTCCAGCATAGCGCATGAATTTACGTAGGGTCGTAAAATCACCGACCGGACCAGTTTCGGCAACGATGCGCGCCAGGTGGAAAGTCGTAATAACGTCTGGTTGTTGTTGTGGCAAGCGAGGGTCAAACTGGCAAAGCTCCACATAGAGAGCTTCCATATGCTGTTTGGCCTCCTCTTTACGGAGTTGATGCCGGTGGCAATCGTCCCATAATTGCCGAAAGCGCCACTGTTGGACATCGACCAACCGTGAACTGCTCTGATTTTTGATCGAACTCTGCGCCTGGCTGTAAAGCCTGTCCAGGGTACTGCGGCGGATACGAGGGACAGCCTGCTTCATCCGCTGTGAAAAACGTTCTTTACTCTCTGCAGTAATGCGCAAAGGATTCGCACCATAGAGATCAACCAATGCACCACCTGAGCGTGTATAGAGAAAGTCTTTCTGGAAATCGTAGTCAGGAAATAGCACCTTAAGCTGAGCAGGCAGCAAACATTTCGCACGGACCGTTTCAACATCTGCTTGCTCATAAAGTGCATGCCATTGGCGTAATAGAGCATAGGTTTCATCATAGCGGCGACAGATGAGGGTTTTCCCCATGCTGGCAAGCGTATGAATGACATGCGGATCTTTGAGATCCGTTTTACCGGAATCGTTGGTTTCGATGGCCCGCATTTTAAACACGGCTTCACCGGAGACCCAGGCTGTTTGCAAACCAAGCCGATGCGCTGTCGCCAGCAAGGTCATGTGATAACAGCCTGTTGGTTCACAGACGACAAGAACCTGAGAGTAGCCAGCCATGTGAGCACGGTGTTTCCAGGCAGTAAGCTGTTTCTCAATCTCCGGCGTAGAATTGCGGAACTCGTGATCGGTCAGCTGACCGCTGATTCCGGTGGCCATGTTCAGATATGTTTTGCTGACATCAAACGCCAAAATAGCAACAGCTTGCTTCGTTTGCGCCGGGGATATGATAGTCTTCATTTGGACTCCTCCTTGAAATTGGCGGATCTGCCAGGATCACGCTCGTCGGTTCACTGTCCGAATTACAGTGATTATGACAGGGAGGAGTCCTCTTTGTTGATGTGATTAGAATAATAGTAGATCAACCGGACTGGTGATACAGGGGCGATTCTCGAAAAGGTTTCTACTAAATTGTCCCAGTCCGTCGCAGCCGGTTATCACTACCGTTGGCTTGGAGACAATCCATGAACATCGCAACCTTTCAAGATGATCTTCTTGAATTACATGATTTTGCGGCACGCCTTGAGAAATTTATTAGAACTGAGCATGAATATGTCGAGGGTGGCTTAGTTATAGCGCTGAGTTCTAAATTTGGGTCAGGGAAGTCCACATTTCTAAAAATGTGGACTTCCGCGTTAGAAGAGAAAGAAGAAGGTCCCCTTGTTGTCACTCTGAACGCTTGGGAAAGCGACTATAACGTAAGCGTTCCACAGCGCACCTCTTGCAAGGGCAGCAAATTGTAGCCGTCGTAGGCTTAGACCTACAACGTTTACGACGCACGTTTGATTGATTTGGCTTTGCTCCAGGCGGCGGGTGTGACTTGGCCTATCTCCTGGATTTTCATGTGGGGAAGGCGTTCGAGGACGTCTTTGAGGTAGCTATAGGGATCGATACCGTGTGCCTTGCAGCTCTGCAGGATGGTGTAAATGACGGCACTTCGCCATCCGGCGTCTTCGTCGCCGATGAACAGCCAGTTCTTGCGTCCGAGTGCTGCGGGACGAATCGCGTTCTCGATCAGGTTGTTGTCGATTTCGACCTGGCCGTGTTTAACATAGACCTGCAGGCCATCGCGTTGACGCAGGGCATAGGCGATGGCGGTGCCGGTCAGTGACTTCGGCTTGTATCTGCCGCTTTCGAGCATCTGCTCAAGGGCGGTAAAGAGGCGATCAAGAATCGGGCGACTCTGCCATGAGCGTACGGCGGCGCGCAGCACAGGTGTGGTTTCTTGTTCGCGCAGCTTCTTTTCGATCAGATAAAGCAGGCCGATCTGATGCAGAATCCAGCGGTTGCGTACAAGATGCTCTCCCGCTTCGAGCGCCTGATAGAAACGGCGGCGGACGTGTGCCCAGCAGTGCGCGTGAGCTTTACACCCGAAGTCGCTTGCGAGCTTGTTGTAAGGCTTGTATTCGTCGGTCTGGATGATGCAGTTGAAGTCGGCGGGCAACCAGCGCTGCAGCTGTGCGTAGCCGCGTCCGGCCGCCCAGTGAAAGACCGTGTCTCCACGCGGGGCGTTGCTCACCCACAGGTAGCCTTTAGGGGTTCTGCCTTGCCCCGGAGCAAGGTAGCGTACTGGTGTTTCGTCAAGCTGAACGTAGCCGCCAGCCAGCTGATCTTCAAACATGCGCCTGGTAACAGGTTGCAACCAGTTGGCGACAAGTTCAACGGCGCGGCACAGGGTATTGCGCCCCAGATGGACATCGTAGCGCTGCTTGAAGATCTGCTCCTGTCGGTAGAGCGGCAGATGATCGGCGTATTTGCCGACGACGATATGAGCCAGCAGACCCGGAGCCAGAAGGCCGCGTTCAAGAAGTTTCGGCGGCAGCACAGCTGTAATCGGTGCGGCATCGGGAGCGTTGCGTTTCACCCAGGTGCGACGAATTTGTCTGCGCAGAAGGAAACGCCCCGGTTCATAATCAAGCTGCTCGCTGACTTCTTCGCCGATATGGCGGTAGAGCGAAGGATTGGCTTTGACGGGCTCAGGATCGAGGATGTCTTCAATGACGGGAAGATCTTCTGGGTAGCGGGGCCGACGGGGGTGGCGCTTACGCGCTTTTTTTAAGGCTTGCGTTTCTGTCGGCAGTTCAACGCAAGCCTCAGACTGCCCCGGCGTTTGATCCTCAAACATGCTCAGCTGATCGCCGAACAGTTTTTCACTCTGTCCGCCGCCGAACACTCGGCGGACAAGGGCATCGACCTTTAAGCGCAGCAGCCGATTCTCTTCGCGCAGCTGCTCGAGCTCTCTATCTTTACGGGCTATGATTTCTGATTTAGTCATGCCCTAAAGATACATGATTTCAGCGGGTTACGGAAGAAAAAAGTCGACACATGACGACTTATTCGCGTTCATACCAGGGGCGCATTCTAGCTCCCTTGAGATCGATGCCGTCTGTCAGTAACGTCAATGCTTCCGGCGTGAGAGACAGCCGTTTTTGACCGGCCTGCGATGGTCGTGGCCAACTGAAACGTCCCTGTTCAAGGCGTTTGGCCGCAACCCATAATCCGGTGCCGTCCCAGAACAGCAGCTTGAGACGATCGTGACGCTTGTTGGTGAACAGATAAAGGGCCCCCTGATATGGATCGCAACCCAGGTGCTCCTGAACAGCAGCGGCCAGTCCGTTGAAGCTCTTGCGCATGTCTTGCGGTTCCAGGGCGACAAAGACCTTGAGGGCACCGGCAAAGCTTAGCATGTGCAGTCCAGGTATTTCAGCAGGGCTGCAACCAGGGGGAATTGCTCCGGCCGGGTGACTGTGACGCTGGCTCCGCCAGGCAGAGAGATGCTCAACCCGACAGGATCGGAATCAGGACAGCGAACCTCAACCTCCTCGAAAAAGGTCGCGGACTTATTTTCGGTAGCTTGTCGTTGGCGCCGACGCGTCTGCCGCCAGTGGGCGAAGGTGGTGTAGCGAATACCATGGAGCCTTGCAAAAGCGGCCCCGCTCATACTGGTCCGCTCAAAAGCATCCAGCCACGCATCACGTTGTTCCGGGCTGGTCGGCTCACGACGACCGAGGGTATCGGTTTTGAGAATTGTCAGGTCATTTGTAGGTGTCATAGGCACAAGCCTACGACATTTACGATATTTTCAACAGGTGGGGCTTGGTGGGACGCTTACACTATAACGGTGATCCTTTATTTGCAATTGTTTCCGCTCTTGCTGAAGCGGTGCAAAAAAATGGAGAGACAGCAAGTAGTTTGCTTGAAGCAGCAAAAGATTTTGGCTGGTTTGCAACAGCAATTGGCTCTCAATTCGTCAACAAGTTTACTGGAATAGACCCTATTGCCGCTGGAGAAACTGCTGAAAAGAAAAAGGCGGAGAGGCGTGAAGTCGTCCAAGTGGACATGGATGCCTTTTCCTTGTTTGAAGGCAGAAAAAGCGCCATGGACACCTTAAAAGGTGCAGTTAGAGAGATCGTTTTGTCTTCAATCCCAAACGTAATTTTTATTGTAGATGAGCTAGATAGATGTAGGCCAGATTACGCCATTACTTATCTGGAAACGATTAAGCATATTTTTGACATTAAGGGGGCCGTATTTATTCTTGCAGCTGACCGGCAACAATTAGAAAACTCGGCCAAAACCGCGTTCGGGCGCGAATTAGATTTTGAAGAATACTATAGGAAATTTGTGCATAGAGAAGTTACGTTACCACCTATTTCAAATACCGGGTATAGGAGGCTTGCAGAAAATTACGTGAGCTATTATCTCGAACGTGAAGGCTCAAGGATTTGCTTCATAGATTTTGACCATCATCGTATTGAGAACATATCTGAACTTATTGGCGGACTAAAACTAACCCCTCGTCAAATACAGGAAGTCTTTCGTATCCTTGGGCATTTGCTTGAAACCACTGAGGACAAAAAAGGTCGCCTTTATTGGTGCCTTGGAGTTGGATCTATTGCAATGGCGGCGCTTAAACTTGGCGCTCCTAAAATCTTTCATGATTTGGGTGCACAGAAACTTGATGCGGTTGAGGCAATTAAATTTCTGAGCAAAATCATTGGAGACTCTCACCCTGACTGGTGGTTCATTCTTTTTCTAACTGGCGGCGGCCTGCACATGGAAGAAGGAGGGTCTGTGGAAGACGTAATGAGACGCGTAGGTTTAATCGATGAAGAAAATGGTAATGGTTCTCGAAGGGACCTAGGTCAGTGGGCAAGTGGTTGGGGACATAGGACTTCAAATCGGTTCAAGCAAATTTATGAAAATATACAGCAGATTTCACAATGGAATTGATGAAGCCAACCATGTAATCAACCGGACTGTTGATTCAGGGGCGGTTTTCGAAAAGGTCTCTACTAAATTGTCCCGGCACCTCGCCGCCGGTTATCATGAACGTTAGGATGGACCGCTACGCGCTCCATCCTAACGGGCCGGGCTGTCGTACCTCACACCATTGCTAGATTCCGCGCTACGCGCTCCACCTATCAATGGCGTTCGAGCCGACTGCGGTTCTCGGTCCGTAAAATATAAACCCATTTTCCGGCCCTGCGAGCCTTGCGGCTCAACAGCCCGGCCCCGTTATGCATTTAGTGCTCAAAGGAGCGATATGTGAAAAGAAGTAATTCAACAACAGAAAGGCTTTTTAAGTCTGCAGGGATTTCTGAGGGCATGGCAGTCCTTGAGCTAGGATGTGGCCCAGGAGAGGTCTCTGAAGTTTTGAGTGATATTGTCGGTTCTAGTGGCAGTGTGTTAGCCATTGATCGCAGTAAAGAGATGATATCTTCCGCCTCAAATCGTCTCGACAAATCTGGAAAGAGCAATGTACGTTTTTTACAAGCCGATTTGAATGAAGCTCCGAAGTACCTGGAAAGCATTGATCTTTTGTCTTTTGATGCAGTGGTTGGTCGTCGGGTTCTAATGTATTTACCTAGCCCTGATAGAGTTCTTTCCGGTCTGTTACCCTGGTTACGAGAGAATGGTCTGGTCGTATTTGAGGAGCACGACTCTACTATTTGTCCTGGGTTTGTTGATGCTATGCCAGCACACGAAAGAGGCGTCTCTTTGCTCGGAAAAATGCTTGCAGAAGAAGGCGTTGATCAATCTATGGGATTTCATTTACCTGCAATTTTTTCTAATGCTGGACTAAAGTTTGAGGCAATCTGGGCTGAGGCGGTTATTGACGGTCAAGGCGACCAATACACGCTTGGAGAGCTTTTAGAGTTGCTTAAGCCGCGAATGGAGTCTTCGAATGTTGCTATCGCGTCTGAAATTGATGAGCTGATAGCACAAATTGAAATTGAGAGGGAACCGACAACTGTATTCGTTAGCGGAATGCGTTTCTGTTCTAAGGCTATAAAAAGGTAAAATTGTCGTGACGAAGCATAACGAATTGCTGCACACGGAAAAATTGCTCGCTGCGCTCCCAACTTTCCGGTGAGCAATTCGTTAGCTATTAATCTCATAATATTTAAATCAATAATTATGAAGATTTTTTGCACAGTTATATTTTTGGCTTTGTTATCAACAAATTGTCTTGCCTATTCGAAAAGTAGTAATGAAAAAGCAATTGAAGATTTCATTGATTTGCAAATAAATGGAAGTCTTCAAAAAGTCCTCATTCAGTCAGATGATATTAAAGAAAACCCGATTTTACTTTATCTCCATGGGGGGCCGGGCTCATCTTTAATGATGTATTCCTATCTCTATGAGAAACAATTAAAAAAGAACTTCATTTATGTAAATTGGGACATGAGAGGAGCTGCTCTGTCTTATCATGACAACTTAGATCCGCAATCTGTGTCCCAAGGACAAATTGTGGATGATTCGATAGTACTCATCAATTATCTCCTTAAGCGATTCCATAAAAAGAAAATCTTTCTCATCGGTCATTCGTTTGGTAGCGCTCTTGGTTTATATTTAGTTGCCAATTATCCATATTATTTTCATGCCTATATCGGAGTAGGGCAGGTTATCAGCTATAAAAAATCCGTTGAAGAAACATACAATTGGCTACACCAAAAACTTCTCACGGAGAACGACCGAGAAGGACTTGACAAAATTGAAAAAGAGCATTTTCCTCTTATGAGCTTGATTTACAAATATGGGGGGCATCACAATCTAAATATAAATCTTTCTGATTTAATCAAAAAATCTCCCTATTATACTGATGGTTATTTGGAATTACTGCAAAAAGGCAAGAAGTTCTCAGCGGAGAATGTTGGCAAAAATCCAAGTAGGTTTGGTAGCGAATTTGAATATATAAAACATGTTTCAGTGCCCTTGTATTTCTTCGAGGGAATACATGATCATGTTATTGCTTGTTCCCCGAAACTTGTTGAGGAATTCATAGAAAAAGTGAAATCGCCCAAGAAAGAGATTGTTTGGTTCTTAAATTCAGCTCACTATGTTCCAGTTGAGGAACCTGAGAAATTTCAAAATGAAATGGTTAGAATTCTCAGAGAGATACTCTAATTAGTTTATAATCTGAAAACTTTATTATTGCCATCCAGCGTTTTCAGATGGAAAATAGTTGATAAACTTAAATTTGAATTTCCCGTCACAGTCTGTGTTATAACACCGTTGACAACAATCATATTACATATTAAGGACCAACAGAGAACAATGAATAATGCATTACAAGATAAAAGAATACTTATAGTCGGTGGCAGTTCTGGCATTGGACTCGCTGTTGCAAAACAGGCATGTAAGGCGGGTGGTAAAGTTGTTATAGCTTCCAGAAACGCCGTCAAAAATCATAATAATTTAGCTACTATTGTTGGGCATGAGGTCGAGACATATTCTTTTGATGTGACATCTGGACTCGAAACAGAAACTGAATTAAAAAAAATTGGGGCTATCGATCATCTTGTCATTACCACAAGGCCAGAGATAACTTCGGCACCCTTTATCGAAACTAGTCTTGAACAAGCGAAAAAGGCATTTGAATCAAAATTTTGGGGTCAATACCAACTTATCCAGAAGGCACAAGGTCACATTAGCCAAGATGGCAGCATTGTTATGACCACCGGCATCGCTGGCGAAAAGATTTTCAAGAACTTTTCAACTATGACCATTATCAACAGTTCCACTGAAGCATTTTGTCGGTCGTTGGCAGTAGAATTGGCACCAATAAGAGTTAATGTTGTCAGTCCCGGTTTTGTTGCACCTAAATCGCCAGAAATTGAGAAATATGCTCAACAGTTTCCGGTCAGAAAAATTGCTTCGCCCAAAGACGTAGCTGACGCATACCTTTATCTGATGGGAAGCCCATATACAACAGGAATATCCGTGGTCGTTGATGGTGGGGCGATGTTGATATAAAGCCCCTAATAAGGCAAATGCGGCCGATGCATAAAGCCGCGCGGCTGATTGGCAACGGACGGGTGATAGCTGTGTGCTCCCCGAAAAGAAAAAACTAAATTGTGGTAATAAATCGAAACATTTCGTCGCTGCCGCTTATTGCGAACGGTAGAAGCTTAAAATATGAATGATAATCAAGTCTTGTGGAGTCTCGTAGCGGTGTTAATGTTTCTTTTCTGCTGCCATGTTGGACTACTTCTATATTTTTGCCGATATTTGAGAACTCGCGGTGTGGCAGATGTCAGCTTTAAAGACACAATAATTATGTCGGTAACTGGGAACATAGAAGGTTTCTACAAAGCGTTTTATGCAACACACAGTCAAGAGTTTGGCAAAGCGAAAACAAAGGCATTGATCATCTGGCAAATCTCATCTCTTGTCTTAATCTTTGCTTTACCTATTTTAGTGGCATTGGTGGTGTGAAGGCTTCTAACGAATAAGGAGGGGTAAATGTCTTGGACATGTCCATCGTGTGAAAACGAAGACAATTGCGACTCATCTGTTCGGTGCTCATGTGGCTACGAAATACAAGATACCACTGAGCAAAATTACAATAAAATCGGTGGAGCACTCATAATTATCGCCCTCGGGCTTATCCTTACCCCGATCTCGTACTTAATTCCATTCAGAAAAAGACTAGAAGGAATCGAAACATTTACGCCAGAACTGTATATTGCAGAAGGATTGCAAGCTTTTATTTTCGTCCTTATTCCACTGCTTTTTCTGTACATGCTTTTCAGAAAAAAAAGAAACTTTCCAAAACTATTAATTGGTTATTATTCTTTAGGATTTTTTTGGGCTTTAGGAAATTATTTCATTGCAAAATCCGCAGCTCAAGGTCCTGACTATTACATAGTGTTGAATGATTCAATTGATCGAGCGGTAATTTTATTCGTTGTCTCAGCAATATGGATCTCTTATTTGTTATTTTCTCAGCGGGTAAAGGAAACGTTTAAAAATTAAAGTAACCTAGTGTCCTGTGGGGTTAGTTCTATAGCCATCATGGCTGACAGTTAAAAAAGAGAAGACCTGCCCCTTGCAAACGTGGGTTATGCTGGAGTTGTTAAAACAACCGGCACAGAGCCATAACCAAGGAGACAGGTCATGACAAAGTCTATCACTTATGTTGGTCTCGATGTTCATAAAAGCTCGATCGATGTCGCGTTAGCCGATACTGGCCGCAATAGTGAGATCCGCTATTACGGCACCATTAACGGAGACCTCGCCTCACTGGACAAGGTAATCCGTAAACTGGTCTCACGGGGAATCAGACCCTCCTTTGTTTACGAAGCCGGTCCCTGTGGCTATGAAATTTATCGGCATCTGACACAGCAAGGCTACGATTGCAAGGTGGTTGCCCCATCGCTGATTCCGCGAAAAAGTGGTGACCGCATCAAGAATGATCGCCGCGACGCTGAGATGCTGGCGCGGCTACATCGTGCTGGAGAACTGACGCCGGTCTATGTCCCTTGTCTCGAGGATGAGGCGATGCGCGACTTGTGCCGGGCCCGAATTGACAGCAAAAGTGCGGAACGCAAAGCGCGCCAACAACTGGGAGCCTTTCTTCTGCGCAGCGGGTTCCGCTACAGCGGGAAAACGCCCTGGAGCAAGGCTCACTGGAACTGGATCTCTTGCATCAAGATGCCGCACCCGGCCCAGCAGATCACCTTGCAGGAATATATTGATGCCGTACGTTCCTGCACAGAACGAGTTGAACGCATGACCGAACAGATTCGTCAACTTGCCGAGCAGTGGCGCATGAATCCTGTCGTAGAGGCGATTCAGGCCCTGCGAGGCGTCTCCCTGATTGTTGCGACAACAACGGTTGCCGAGCTGGGAGACTTGACGCGCTTTGATCATCCTCGACAGCTCATGGCGTACCTGGGATTGGTTCCCTCGGAACACTCCAGCGGCGAGACGGTCAAGCGCGGCGGGATCACCAAAACCGGTAACGGACATGCCCGGCGCATGCTGGTCGAAGCAGCTTGGTCGTATCGACTTCCGGCTCGGGTCAGCCGTCGGTTACATGAACGGCAGAGGCACCTGCCGCAGGCGGTCTGGGAGATTGCCTGGAAAGCACAATTGAGGCTCTGTGCCCGTTATCGACGACTGATCGGCAAAGGAAAACGCAGCCAGGTTGTTATTGCGGCCATCGCTCGGGAGTTGTCAGCGTTTATTTGGGCGATCGCCCAAACGGTGCCACGCCCGGCATAGCGAAGGAGTCAAAGACACACAACCAGCTTCTGTCGCGAAAAAGCGCGGCCTCGGTATCGGAGAATCCTCGGGCCTGTTATGGGATCAGGCATTTGCCAAACTCCCGGCTCTAGCGAGAGGCAGCTCCACGACGTAGCCAAGACAGGCGGTAACCAACCCGCGGATATCAGCGTGATCTACCGTCGTAAAAGTGGCCCCGTTTTTTCGTGACAGAGATTTAACAACAATTTTCAAGGAGCAGTGCGTTTACTGTTGTAATTGTCAGCCATATCAGCAGGCTGTTGAAAAACTATCTGCGTTGCAATTACTGCGTTAAAAATAGCCTCAAAATGCTCATTTACTGGATGTAAACTGCGCTTCTTCGGCAATTTTTGCCTTGTACTTGCTGCCTCGAAGACGTTTTTCAACACCCTGATAGTCTAATTGTGGTGGTGACCAAATCTTTGCGCCGCCGCCGGTTATCATAAATCGTTTTGCATTAAAAATAAGGGGGGAATTTGTGGTTCGATATTTTTTCAAGTTATTGTTAATGCTGATGTTTTTAATTCAACCATTTTGTGTTGCACACGCAGAAGACTTTGAATTAGCTGAACTATTTCAAAAACATGGAGTTGAAGGAACTATAGTTATTTCATCTTTTGATGGGAAGAATGAATATATTCACAATATCAATCGCGCAAAGCAAGGATTATTGCCAGCGTCAACTTTTAAAATTCCAAACACATTAATCGCCCTGGACGAAGGGGCTATCAGTAACGAAAAAGAAATAATCAAGTGGGATGGCAAAGATAAAGGATGGAGTGCGTGGAATAAAGACCAGTCACTCGAAACCGCCTTTCCTATTTCATGTGTCTGGTTCTATCAAGAGTTGGCAAGTCGCGTCGGAAATGAAAAATACCTATCTCATTTAAAAAAAATCAACTATGGGAACCAAAAGACAGGGCCAGAAGTAAAATCCTTTTGGCTGGATGGGGACCTGAAAGTTTCAGCATTCGACCAGATACAGTTTCTTAAAAAACTATATAGTGGGAACCTGACTTACAAAAAGCAACATTTAGAGATTCTTAAAAAAATTCTGGTGGTAGAAGATAACTACCAATACACCATTAGAGCTAAAACTGGTTGGGCAACACGAATAAATTCCCAACATGGCTGGTATGTAGGTTATGTAGAAACCAGTCAAGGAGCTTGGTTCTTTGCTACAAACCTGCAAATCAATAAAAAATCTGACTCAAAGTATCGAAAAGAAATCACAATGGAAGCCTTAAAGCTAAAAGGAATTATATAGCCTTTAAACGTTATGGCTTGTGGACAGTAGGCGTACCAATTTAAGACTAACAATCACAGGCAATGGACGCGAAAAAGACTGCGCCAATGCTGCAAGTGATAGGCAAAAATATAAACAACCACTCACCACCCAGGACGACAAGAATATGAACCAAAGCCCAACCAGCCGATATACCCACGGACATGAGCGCAGCACCCTCGCTTCTCATAGCGCCCGCACCGCGACAAACTCAGCGGCCTATCTTTTGCCCCATCTAAAGCCAGGGATGCACGTCCTGGACATTGGTTGCGGCCCCGGAACAATTACCCTGGATCTGGCTGCGCTTGTCTCACCAGGAAAAGTCGTCGGTATAGAAAATGTCGAAACTCCACTCCTTGCCGCCCGCGCTGAGGCTGCCGCTCGTTCAGATGTCTCGACCTCATTCCAACTTGGGGATGCCCTGAAGCTGCCCTTCGAGAACGAATCTTTTGATGTTGTTCATGCTCATCAGGTTCTTCAACATTTGCCCGACCCCGTTACCGCTTTGCGGGAAATGGTCCGAGTGTGTAAATCAGGTGGCTGGATTGCCGCCCGTGATGCTGACTATGCTGCCATGTGTTGGTATCCAGAGTTACCGGAACTCGAGCAATGGCGGCAAACCTATCGTGCCGCAGCCCGCGCCAACGGAGCTGAACCTGATGCTGGGAGAAGACTCCGCGCTTGGGCGCACGCGGCTGGTATCGCAGCCCCACAAATCACGGCTTCCGTATGGAATTACGCTGATACGGAAATTTGTCAGTGGTGGGGTAATGGGCAGGCTAACCGTTGTGCAGGTGAAATTTTCTCCCAACAAGCAAAAGAACAAGGACTGAGTGACGCAGACATTGCGGGCATTGTTGGTGCCTGGCGTAAATGGGGCGAAGAACCTGACGCTTGGTTCTGCCTCGTTCACGGTGAATTGCTTGCGCAAATTTATCGCTAGAACATCGAGCAGCTCCTTTCGTTTTTTGACAAACGACTGATCAAACAGACCCACCGTCTCTGCCTTGGGCTTCTTCGGCTGGTCTTTGTCGACTTGAGAGAAAAAGGGGCCGACGTGTTGTGATCATTTATTTGGTAGTCTAAATTCATGTCGAGACCATTACGCATAGAGTCTCCGGAAACGGCCCTTTTCCGTTGTGGCGGTGTCAATCTGCGGGTTTTCTTGTGCGGCGTAAAGGACTGCGCCTCCGCGCAACCCCTTGATTTCCTTGCCACAACGAAAAACTGCTCGTTTCCAATCTGAAAACTTAGCCGTTGCCCTTCGGAGTTTCCGGATGGCAACAATTTAGGAGTTATTTCAATGCCTTATTCTGAAGCTAGTTGCCTTTGTGGTGCGGTAAAAATCATAGCTGAAAACATCAACCCTAAGTTCACTGTTTGCCACTGTCAGTCATGTCGAACTTGGGGTGGTGCTCCATTCTTTGCTGTGAAATGTGGTACTCAAGTGAAAGTAGAGGGTGGTGAGGAAGTGAAAATGTACAAGTCTTCCTCTTGGGCTTCTCGAGGTTTCTGCACAGAATGCGGAACTCATTTGTTCTATAAATTAAAAGAAACAGGTGAGTACAATGTGCCAGTGGGCCTATTTCCAAATCTAGAAGGGTTGGAAATGGACATGCAATATTTTAGTGATATGCGTCCAAGTTATTATTGCTTTACTAATGAGACTAAAGAGATGACTACGGAAGAAATTATGGCCTACTTTGCGGATAAGGTGTAACCAAACATATAACGAATAAACTTATCATAGAGGTCCCGAATGGCGCTAGTTTAAGCACTTTCGTAGCAAACTCGGGACTGTCCCAAGCCCTATCTGGGGCTGTCCCAAGAGTTTGCGAGCCATGAAACTGTGGCAGTTAACACCGCAAAGACCTGGGACAGCCTCCGTGCGGGGACCGTCCCGGTTTTGCTGCCAGCGACTCTTAAACTGAGCGCCATTCGGGAGCGTTCTTGTTTTTTCCTTAAGGTAGATGACGAACCCGATGAAATAACTGTCAAGAGTTGAGACCTGCCCATTTACATTGGGAAGATAATCTATAACAGATTAAAATTGCAGGTTTTATTAAGATTATCGCAGAAAATGTGATATTTTGCTCAGATTCAATGTTTCCCGCATAAACGATGGGACTTCACTTCCTGATCGGAGAATCACTGATGAAAATCACATTTGCTGTTGCTCTTTGCCTGTTGTTGATCCTGCCGGGGTGTGGAGGCAGGTACTCAAAGCTCCAGGAAGTCCCCCTGGGCCGGGAAACCTTTTACGACGCGGACAAAACCTCCGTCTGCGGCATAAAAATCAACACTGCGAAGGTCAACGGCAGAAACCTTGATGTGACTGTCAGCAGAATCTATTGCACCCCTGAGGTGAACGCCGAAAAATACAAAGAAATTCACCGCAGCGGCAGAAGGCCGAATCCGGTGGCTACGACCCTTGCTGCCCCGATTGTCGTTCTTGTCGATGGACCGAAAGAGATCGTCCAGGGATTGGTCGGTGAGCATCACAAGTACGAATCCATTCATTACCGGGATAAAAAATCGACCGGCCGATCCAAGCAAGAATACAAGCCCTTTCCCGGTAAAACCCTGTGGGCCAACCTGCTCATAAACTCAGTCAACCGCCACAACGGAAAGCCCCTGACAAAAGATTTTCAATGGGAAAAAGTCATCACAAACAGCAATTCCACCTTTTCATTCCCCCTGGCAACATGCCTGGAAACACTTGAAGAGCAGCCACAGAGCATCGACTACAAACTCTCTGTCAAACTGGCGGCCAGCGATTCCGGCAGACACTCCTCTTACGCCACGGGCATCACCGTGCAACAGCTCGATGAATTCAAGTTGACAAGTTCACTGTGGCAGGAAAAGGCTAAAGAGAGAGCCCTGCAGGCCCTGCCCAAACAAGAGCAACGTCAGCTGTACCAACAGGAACTGATCAGCGCCCTGAAAAATGAAGACTATCCCCTTGCCCTAAAGAACTTTCAACGCTTTGAACGGCTCGCCATGGACCTGCCCACCAGCTTTCAATATCACTATGGCAAAACCCTGCTCGAAGTCGGCGACAAGGAGCTGGCCAAACATAAATTTCAGGCCTATCTCAAGCAGGCCGGCGAACAGGGGCGCTATGCCCGACAGGCCAGTCAATATCTTGCCGATCTCAACCAATGATACGGATACTGTCTGCCAAATAGGGAATTTCCATGAATAAACTGATCGTTTTTTTCGCTGTCATCCTGTCCATGTCCGTCTGCTCTGCTTCCGTGACTATGGCCGAATCCACCAAGGGGAAAAACAGTTCTCAGGGCCAATTGCATATTGAAAATCACCCATCGCTCCTCGACGAAGAGGCAATGCCCTGCTACTTCGATATTCAATGGAAGCAGTGGACGTTGATCGGGGAGCCGGTTTTCAACACCAAAATTGTCTGGGGGATTAATGATCATCTGGGCACCTTTCACTTCAAAGACAGGAACGGCAAGAGCGTGACCCTGTCCCCATCCACGATACCGCTGGAGGTCCTGCAGAAGATCTTTATTGTTGACCTCGATTTCGACGGCAGAGTCGACCAAAATGCCGTCCGCAGCGCGGGACTGTCGGCCAGGGAAAAGGTCTATTTCAAAATAGGCTCGGGGGTGCCGGGAAAACCCACGGTTCAGCATTTTAGCGCTCGTGAAACACTGCCGGGAACCGAAAACTTCAATGTTCCCGGCAGCCCGAACTGGGATCGCGTCTTCTACACCTATTCCGGTGATGAGCGGACATATTTGCCGCCCGAACAGGCCAAACAGATCGTCACGCACGGTTTTGAAGCGGTCGAGGTGCTTTCGCGCGTTTCCAGACTCGAGGCCAGCCTCTTTTCCGTTAAAGCCTGGTATAACTCCAGGCTTGATGAACAAGAGCTCAAAAAGCTCAAGCAGAAGCAGCAGCACGAGAGTGACAATCTAGTGGCCAATTATCAAAAGCAAGAGCGCCGCAACAAAGAAGCGCAATCACGGCAAGATGCGGGGCAGGATGATTTTCTGGCGGAACTCGATGACCAGCTCTCCCAAATTGATCTGGATAAAGAGCGGCAACGCGCTACAGAACGACTGGCCGCAAAACAACGCCAGGAGATCGCGGCTTTGGAAAAAAGCTCTCAGGAGTACCTGAGCAAGCTGGACAGACAGCAAAAAAAGGACACTCTCAAGCTCCAGGCCAAACGTACCGAGGTGGCAAGGCGGACCTTGCCGACCGAGAAGTTACTTGTCTTCACGGACAGAACCGAGCGTTACGGCTACAAAGACAGCAAAGGAAACATTGTCATTCCAGCCCAGTATGATAGCGCTTCGTCCTTTTATGGCGACTACGCCTCTGCCTGCACTGGTAATCATAAATGCGGAATCATCGATAAAAAAGGAACAGTCATCATCCCTATGGATTATGACTATAGCAAGGTTGTCGGTCCGGATTTGTTTGTTCTTGAGAAAGGTAAAGAGGGGCTGTTTGACCGCAATTTAAATGAGATCCTCCCTTTTCGCTACAGTCGCATTGAAGCATTCGGGGGCGACCATGTCGCTGTAAGCGAACTGAGCAGTGACTATGCAGATTTTGCTTTGGTCGATAGCAGCGGAACCTTTTTGACTGATTACGACTACGATACTTTTTCGACATATGAATTTGGTGACGAAGATTTTGGCGGTAAATATGCCGCGGTCTGCACCGCTTACAACTACTATCACCCAAAAAACAATCGTTGCGGCATCATCGACGAGCAGGGGAAAACTGTTGTTCCTTTTGATTATAAATACACTAAGGTCGTCGGACCGGGACTCTTCGCTGTTCGCAATGGCAGATATTATTACGGTGTGCTCGACAGCAATCTCAAACAGATTTTTCCCTTTAAATTCTATGACATTGAACCCCTCGGAGACTCCCATATCACATTGCGAAACACGGATGAAAAATATGCTTTGGCAGATCATCAGGGACATGTTTTGACAGGTTTCGATTTCAGCGAACTCGAGCTTTTTTCAGAGGGCTATGTCCGTTTCCAAATTGAAGGTAAAAAAGGCCGCAAGATGGGGCTGTTGAGCACGTCAACGGGAAAAGTGGCTGTTCCTGCCAAGTTTTACGAGATCAGAGCTCTTGATCAGGATCGCGCTGAAGCAACTATCTCTATTCATACAAAAGGGCACTGCAGTGCATATCGTGTATATACAGAATCCGTTGTTATTGATATGCATGGCACCCAACTGGAAGCACCGAAAACAACTTTAACAAGAACAGGGGAGTTGTGCCTGAACAGGGAGTAAAGCTCCAGCAGATTCCCTGGCTGGATGTTAAATACCTTTTCGAGATGACAACCTTAATGACCGGAAAATAAACTTATGATCGGCGGGTCTCGTCCCGCCTGACGAGTTCCTTTTCTGTTACGAGACAGAAAAGGAACCAAAAGAACTCGCCCCACTGTTTCCAGCCCCATCAACAAACCGATGGGGCAATCTGCGTTCCAGAGCGGTAAACTGTTTGAGGCACAGCTGGTTTTTTGCCGACCCGCAAAGCCTGGAGGGACCTGCGGGGTAAGGATGTTGGCGCTTTTCTCTGCTTACTCTTTTGCAGCGCGGCAAAAGAGGCCATTACCGTGCAGGAAACTATAATCCTTAATCCGGCGGAACCCTTCGAGGCAAGGGGACAGATTTATTTTTTGGCAGTACCATGTGAGTATAAAGCCACTGTCCAATTTCCGATAACTCACCATTTCCAGAGTAAAACGAGCTCCAACTTGCGCAAGGAAGTTGGGGCTTTCATCTAAGTCGGATCATATTGTGAAAAAATAAATCTGCCCGCCCCCTTTTCTTCTTTTTGACTGAGAATTGTTGGCTTGTGTAATGCTGATTGTTCGGACTTCCTAGGTGCGGTGCGAAGTAAAATATAAGGATATTCTTATTTTGACAATCCGCAGCGGCTGCCTGTACATTAACTAGAGCTTGATCTGTTTCGATACTTTAAATCTTTTATTTTTGGGGGGGATATCTCGCTTATTTCTGCACCTCTGATTAAAAGCGTAGGTATGTCTCCGATATAAAATTGAAAACAGTGACAGTGTAGATGTCACTAAATGAAGACCAAGAATCCAAGGGTATTAGTCAATATGACACGGCAAGAACTCCTACAACGATCAAGTGCTCTATTGGGGCGGTTTGCGTACGAGGTGAAAGTCGCGAACGCCATGGGGCTATTCGACATAAACACCATCGCAGAGGACTTTCTTGTCCCCATCTTCGCGATAGCTTTCAACTGCCCTGACCTCTGCAACCAAAACCATATCCGAATGAACTTTCCCGCCGTTGATCTAGGATGCGAAACCAGCAGGACATCTATTCAAGTTACTTCTGACCCTTCAAGTAGCAAAGTATGTGAAACCCTGAAAAAATTTGAGGCTCACAATCTCAGCACTAATTTTGACAGTCTCTACGTGTACGTAATTACTGAGAGACATAATTCGTATACCTCCCAAAAGCTAACGGAAGCATTAAAGAAACTGTCGATTAAATTTGATACATCGACCAACATTCTCGATTTTCGAGATTTGGCGAAAAAATTTGATGAACTGACTAACGAAGAGCTTAAACGCATCAACCAGCACTTTGAAAAGGAGTTCAGCCTGGCGGACGCTAATCTTCAATTTCGTAAGAACCTTGATGCGTTCTTAGGAGTCAATAAGAGAAAAATCGAGGATGAGAAAAAAACGAAAAAATATATTTCTTCAGTTTTCGTAGAAACCTCCGAAACAAAGGAGGAAATGAGATATTTTGCGAACCCGATGTTTTTCTACAGAAAAATTGATGATGATATTCGCCGAATAAACCTAGCTAGATTTAACAGCCTTCTTGGTATGGCCAAAGTCGGATCAGTACCTAACAATTTAGTCAAAATTAGTACTTTGATGGCACCGGATAGTCTGTTCGAGCTTCAGGATCGTATGGCTCAACAGATCACAGAGATTAAAGCGACACAAGAGCATATTTCGCCCTTGTCTTGGGAGGGCGACCGTGCTGAGAGGTTTTCTCCTAGCGATCACTCGAGCGGCTACTGGGAAGTATTTGAGTATAGCATCCAATCAAACGGAAGCGGAGTATTCAGGTCCCTTGAGAAGATTTCTAAGAAAATTCGAATTGCCCAGGCCAAAATTTTTTTGGTTACGGGCATGGCGGGGCAAGGAAAAACAAACTTCGTCTGCGACTTGATCGAAAATCAGTTTAGGGTATTTGAAATTCCTGCAATTTTTATCCCTGCGCGTTTATTAAACGACTATCCAGGCCCCAATCGCATTCTGTCTTATGTCATAAATAATCGGTTTGCACCTAATGTCGATAACCTTCATAGCCTCTTCGCATTGTTAAATAGTATTGCTGATGAGAGTCAAAAACCTTTTTTATTTGTTATAGACGGAATAAACGAAGTCGGGGATCTAAATGGGTTTGTCACTGAACTTCGAGTTTTTCTTGAAGCCATGTGTCAGTACGATTTTGTGAAAATTATCATAACCTGTCGGAATGAATTTTTTGATCACAAATTCGCCGGAGTATTTGAACCTCAGTTCTCCGACCATCTATATCATGTGAAAAACCTTCGAGAAGAGATGTCAGACGAAAATAAGTCTCGACTTTTGAAGACTTATTTGCATCATTTTAAGATTAAAGTACAGTTTTCCAATATCGCAACCGAGTTTTTAAAAAACGATCTTATCCTACTGCGGATCTTTTCCGAGATCCATGAGGGTAAGAATATTGGATATGTGCCGGATATCTACAAGGGAGATATCTTCGAGAAATATTTGATAATGAAAGTCTATGAGTTTCCAGCCTCTTCAAGGCAGATGGTCTTAAAGGCACTTTACAAAATTTGCTCTCGAATGCTGGATGAAGAGAATTTCTCTCAGATATCCGTTGAAGGGTTTGATGCTTCAGAGCGACAAATTGCGGATCGGTTGATAGGAGAGGATATCATTCTTCGAAGGGAAGTTCCGTCTACAGGACTTTCATCGCTTGGCGTTGAAAATGTCTCATTTACATATGACGAGTTGCGAGATTTCTTACTTGCTTACTATACCGTTGTGGAGTTGACCGGGTCGAATCTAGCGCAAGTAGAAGGTATTTTTAAAAAAATTAACAAGTGGCCAATCTATGAAGGTTTTTTTCGGTACGCTTACATTCTAGCGCGCAAGCATAACCGGCAAACGGTTATATCTATTTGCGAAGCATCAGGTGACTTCAATAAACATTATCTGAACAATCTATCCCTTTTATCCGCAGACATCCAAACGTCCGAAGACGTAAAACGGATTGAGATGATTTTAAAAGGCAGTGAAGCTGAACGTGATATTCGGAAGGTTGCTTGGTTTCTATTCAGGAAGAAAGTGGAATCTGATTATTTAAATATTTGGATTTTGCTCAATCATGTTAATAATCTAGATGATGAAGAATCTGAGCGATTCTTCAGAGCGATGTTCTCTCAATCTTTCGACTATGGAAATGCTAATTGGAGGGAACGTGTTAGCTGGCGACTGCATAGCTTGAAGGAGTTAAGACAAGAGGAAATATTAGGATTGGGTAGTCCAACGTTAGCACTATTATTTCATTTTATTCCATATGCTCATTGGAATGAGCAGGAAGAAACACTCAATCTCTTTGCAAAATTTCATTTTAGGCAAGAAGTAAGCGATGCTATTGATTCTTGCAAAAGTGCGGTGTCGGCAAAAGTGCAGAGCTGTTTGAGCGAAATAGCAGAAGCAAGGAGGGAGTATGAGGGATAAAGTCAAATTAATTATCCCCACTCCATGGGAACCCAACCGTAATGAGTTTCTCACCGCTTTAGGGGTATCTCTTGGAGGTCTTGGTGAACAGTTTTTAGGTTCCGTCTATGACGCATTGTTTGTCTCCTCCATTGAAATTAAAAGTGAGTATAAAAAGTATTATTCTGTTGAATATGCGAACTTAGCGCAGTATTTGGAAATTCGCTATGGAGTTGTTTTAACCGAGGAGAATTTGGAAGCAGACAGGGTGTTTATAGTGACTTTTCTGCCACAAATTATTGATAGAGCTTACGAGGATAATAAGCTAGATACTGTATTCAAATGCATTAAGAAGTTAGAAGAGGCACAGAATGAAGATCAAACTTGACTTCGTTACGAATAGCTCATCGACATCGTTTGTGTATATCTCAGATGAAGAGTTAAGCGAAGATGTTTTTCTCGAAGCTGCTGGGGTTGATGGTGATAGTCCAGTAGGGGATTTGTTTCGCCAAATGTATACCGAAATCATCACTGCGATTCGGGACTATGGGCAGCAAGTTGCCACAAAGGAGGCCGCCGAGAGCTTTGTTGGAGGATATGAGTTTACACCAGATGTGGTCGAGAGGATGAAGGATGCAATTGATCATGGGAAGACTGTCATCACATCAAAGCTGAGTAGCGATGGTTCTCTTGCTGAGTCACTGTTGTGTGTGTCCATGTTTGAAATCGAATCAGAGAGTTTCTATCTCAATGCCTTTAACAACGTTTGGTAGTCACGTGCTTAAAGCTATCCATTATAAAGGTTTGGGCTATATGACGATTTTTAACCCAAACACTGGGTTCTTTGCCAGAATTCCGGATAAGGGAAAGAATGACCCCTTCTGGTCACCACACGGGCCAGAGCTGATGGATATTTCAATCACGAATTGGTGTGATAAAGGATGTGATTTTTGCTATAGGTCCTCGACAAAGCTTGGTACACATATGAGGCTGGATGACTACAAAGGTGTGATTGATCAGGCGGCAGATATGGGGACGTTTCAGGTAGCGCTAGGGGGCGGCAACCCTAACCAACATCCAGACTTCATTGAAATTCTTGAATATACAGCTTCCAAAGGAGTAGTTCCGAACTACACCACAAACGGTCGAGGATTGAGTGATGTAATCCTCAAGACAACACGGAAGCATTGCGGTGCTGTCGCTATTTCTGCCTATCCGCCGTACGATGAAACGGCTAAGACAATCGAGAAACTTACCCACAATGGTATCAAGACTAACGTTCATTTCATTATAGACGCCGTCAGCATCGACACGGCAATAGACTGGCTCAATGAGCCGCCCGAATTCCTGAGGGGTATTAACGCCATAGTTTTTCTGAACTACAAACCGTCCGGGCGAAAAGTTTTTGAAAAGAGGCTCCTGCAACACAGTACGAGGCTAGAAGAGTTTTTCAGATTATCTACCTCACCTCAGAGGAAATTGAAGGTCGGGTTTGACGCATGTTGCGTTAGCGGAGTGTTTGCTTACACGAATATTAACACTTTAATGGTTGACGCTTGCGATGCGGGTAGATTCTCGATGTATGTGTCGGAGGACCTGAAGGTATATCCCTGCTCTTTTCAGAGCGGTTTGGCAGAAGGTGATCAGTTAAGCAATAAGACAACCCTCTTGGATATTTGGACAAAGTCTCAAAATATGAGAGCATTTCGAAGTTATTTCAGCTCGGATCGTTGTGGGACGTGCAGCCACCATTCGGCCTGTATGAATGGTTGTCCATTATTTGATGAGCTTGTCGTTTGCGGCAACCGATAGGGCTCTTTTCGACATTCAGTCTTCGCAGGCAAGATTCTGTCGAGAGCTGTCTGGGAAGAGCGTGGTATTTTCTATGCCTCCCATTTTTCACCCTTCCAAAGAAACAAAACGAGCCTCAACCTGCTCAAACAAGTTGGGGCTTCCGTCTATCTCGGATCCTATCCTGTTCAAAAATAACCGCAGCATGCATAGGTTTCCCCTGAAGGCGTTATTCTTAAAGCATATTTTCAGTGCCCATATGCACCAGAGATCTTGTGTCATTGTTGACATTGACTCTCTCAATAACCCTTTACCACCCGGAAAGAAGTGATGCCCAAAGCTCCGGTGATCTTCTGGTTCAGACAGGACCTGCGGCTGGCCGATAACCCCGGCTTGACGGCGGCTGAGACAGTGCTGCCGTTCTTTTCTTGCTGACGAGAATGCAGTGGGTGTGGGTGTTTTCGTTTGTTTAGAGGTGGCTTGAGTCCCAAGCTACTGTTTACTGCTCAAGTAATTTTCTGGCTAAGCTATGCAACTTCGAGTTGGCGAGTGCAACCACTTTCTTCTTGACCGTTCGTGAGTAGTATTCCTGTTCGGTTTTGGTTAGGGCATCTCCTTCCAATTTCTTTTTAAACAGTTCTTTTTGTTTTGGTGAGAAAAGCTGCGATAAAGCATATTCTAAAGAAAATTCTTCGTAGCGGTCTTTTCGCCTGCGATCTTTCTCGATTTTTTGCTCATAATACAGTTCGAACAGACCTCTGACTCGTTCAGGGTCGACGTCAGCGGGCCAGCTATGTGCCTGGCGGTGAGCTAAACCTTTCCGCAAGGATTTGACGAGGGTTTTGTCTTGGTCAGAAAACGACTTTTTTAACTTGTTCAGCCATGAAAAAGACAAGTGATAATGGGTGTAGACGGCTGCCGATAACAATATCAGCTGGTGGTAGCGTTGTTTAAGTTCCTTGTTAGGAAGGCGTTGTTCAACTTGGTCCGAGGCAAATTGATAGCTTTCTCCTGCATTGGCCAAGAGGACAGGAAATCCCTCCCATATCCGGGTATCGTTGCTTTTGACTGCTTCAGCCAAGGTTTCATTGACCTCAAGTTCTTCATTCGGTTCGAACATTGGGAATCCGAGCCTGGATAGACTTTTGAAGAATTTATCGTCAGTCATGTGGTTCATCCTCCCGTAGTTGTTCTAGAAAGTAGTCTATGTTTGGCCTTAAGCGTTCCTCTGCGACATCATAGCTGACCATTTCGCAGAAGTGGCTCCTAAGCCGTTCCAGATCTAATTCTGCTTCATGGGATTTTGCCAACATTATGCAGTCATCAAAATCAACTCTGGTTCCACGCATTAGTTTGCTGGAGATGAGGTCATAGTCATTGAGGATGCCGATATAAAGGTGTGAGAATTCATGCAGAAGTTTGTTCCGACCGGGTTTCAGGGGTGATTCCAGCAATCCGGTTGTGTGGATGTTGTTTCCACGGAATATGTCAAAATGAAAGACTTCACCTTTTCGCTGCCAGCCATGTCCGCTGGTTTCCGTGTACCCCATTGCAGGTAATTGTTTGGTCAAGTAGTTGTATTCTTTGATTTCGGGGACCATGAAGTCGACATCTTTTGTCGATGCTTTGACGCCCAGTAAGGTCATGGCCGTGCCGCCACAAGCGATTAAGTGAACTTTTCGACGCAAAACACGATTCCACGCTTTTAAATTGTCGAGGAGTTCATTTTTATCAAGTCTGTATCCATTTTGTACCATTAAATACAAATCCTTGTATTGATAAGTGCAATATATTGTATGAAATAGTACAAAAATATTTTTTTGTCAAGAGCGACATAGTGAGAGGAAAAAGAGGTTTCTAACAAAAACAAGAGATGATGACCGTTGAAATCATCTCTTGTTATCTCGATATCGGGGGCTGCGTATCTCTGGACATGTCTATATCGGATCCTATCCTGTTCCAAAATGACCTCAGAATGCATAGCCGCCCCTGAAGGTGTTATTATTAAAGCATGTTTTCAGTGCTCATATGTGCCACTGACCTGCTGCCATTGCAGAGCACGACTCTCAATTAACCCCTTACCTCCTGGAAAGAAGACATGCCCAAGGCTCCAGTGATCTTCTGGTTCAGACAGGATCTGCGGCTGGCCGATAACCCCGGCTTGACGGCTGCGGTGCGGGCTGGGGCTGTGCTGCCGGTTTATATTCTTGATGATGAGAATGCCGGCAAGTGGCGGCTGGGGGCGGCCAGCCGCTGGTGGCTGGAGCAGGCGCTGGGGCGGCTGAACGACAGTTTGGGCGGAGCGTTGCGCTGCTTTGTCGGCGCTGCGGACCAGCTGCTGCCCGAACTGGTCAGGCAGAGCGGGGCTGGGGAGGTGTTCTGGAATCGCTGTTACGAACCCTGGCGGATTTCCCGCGACAAAAAGCTTAAACAGCGGCTGACCGAGCAGGGGATCAAGGTTCACAGTTATAATGCCGCGTTACTCTGGGAACCCTGGGAGATCCTTAAAAAGGATGGCACCCCGTACCAGGTGTTCACCCCATATTTTCGCAAAGGCTGCCTGTCCGTCCCCCCGCCCAAGCCGCTGCCTCCTCCGGCGCAGGCGGAATTTAGCAGTGGCAGCCTGGATGCCTTGCAGCTTCCCCGCCTGGAACCGCTGTCGCCCCAGCCCTGGCACGGCAAGCTGGAATCCCGCTGGTCGGTCGGCGAACAGCAGGCGCGCAATGCTTTGGCAGATTTTCTCCACAATCGGCTAAGAAGATACAAGGAGGGGCGGGATTTCCTGGCGGACGACCATGTCTCGCGGCTGTCGCCGCACCTGCATTTTGGCGAAATCTCTCCGCGCCAGATCTGGCACGACGCTTTACGGCGCGGTATCGAACTGGGCTGTGAACAGGATCTGGATCATTTCCTCAGCGAACTCGCCTGGCGCGAATTTTCCCATTACCTGCTTTATTACTTTCCGCAGTTGCCCGAGCACTGTTTCAACAGCAAGTTCGAAGCCTTCCCCTGGCAGCGTGATGCAACGGCCTTCGATGCCTGGAAGTGGGGGGAAACCGGCTATCCGCTGGTTGATGCCGGGATGCGTGAGCTGTGGGAAACCGGCACCATGCATAACCGGGCGCGGATGATCACCGCCTCGTTCCTGGTGAAGAACCAACTGGTCGACTGGCGGCTGGGGCAGGAATGGTTCTGGGACTGCCTGGTTGACGCGGATCTGGCCAGCAACAGTTTCGGCTGGCAATGGGTGGCCGGCAGCGGGGCGGATGCCGTGCCCTATTTCCGGATCTTCAACCCGGTCACCCAGGGCAAAAAGTTCGATCCCGACGGTCACTACGTCAGACGCTATGTCCCTGAACTCCGGCGACTGCCGGACCGCTATCTGCACGCCCCCTGGGAAGCCCCGGCCGAGGTACTGGCCACGGCCGGAATCACGCTTGGTCGGGATTATCCACAACCGGTGATCGATCTGAAGACCTCCCGCGAAAAAGCCCTGGCGGCTTTTCATTCCCTGAAGAAGGTTTGAGGCCGAATTATCTTCCTGTCGCTCAGGACGCGGGTTCAAGCCGGTAGAGACCGCCGTTCGCTTCATCGGTCAGCAGGTAGATGTATCCGTCCGGACCTTCCCTGACATCACGAATCCGTCCCAGCTTATTCTGCAGAAAGCGTTCTTCGGCAACCACCTTGTCCCCGTCCAGTTCCAGGCGGACCAGCAGCTGATCCTTGAGCGCGCCGACCAGTAGATTGCCCTGCCATCGGGGGAATTTGTCCCCCTGGTAAAAAGTCATCCCTGACGGGGCAATGGACGGCACCCAGTAGTGGATTGGCTGAACCATTCCTGGTTTGTGGGTGCCTTCACCGATTTTGGTGCCGATCCCGTAATTGACGCCATAGGTGATCACCGGCCAGCCGTAATTGCTGCCGGGCCGGATGATGTTGATTTCATCCCCACCCTGCGGGCCATGCTCATGAGTCCATAGCTCGCCGGTCTGCGGATGGAGGGCCGCGCCCTGCATGTTGCGATGGCCTAGATCGTACTTTTCCCCCTTCCAGCCCGGCCGGTTGGCGAAGGGATTGTCCGCTGGGATTCGTCCGTCCGCATGCAGGCGGATGACCGAGCCGGCATGGTCGTCAGGTTGCTGGGCGCGCTGTTTGTCGCCACGATCACCAAGGGTGATGTAGAGATAACCCTGGCGGTCAAAGACCAGCCGCGAGCCGAAATGGCGGCCGGTTGTTGATTTGGGTGCCATGCGGAAGATAATTTCCAGGTCGCTCAGTTGCTGACCGTCCAACCGGGCGCGGCCGACTGCCGTACCGACTCCGCCGGAGCCGGGTTCGGCAAAGGAAAAATAGACCAGCTGATTGCTGCTGAACTGAGGATGCAGGGCGACATCAAGGAGCCCGCCTTGCCCTTGGCGGGCGATTTCCGGCAAGCCCGCCAGCGGCTGGGAGAGCTGATCGTTTTGGAAGATGCGCAACCGGCCGGGGCGTTCGCTGATCAGTATGCCGCCTTCCGGCAGAAAGGCCATGCCCCAGGGATGTTCCAGTCCGCGGGTCAGGGGCACGACACGCAGATCATGTTTTTCCGTGTGGATCAGGCCAGGTTCCGGGCCGGGGCTGGCACTGAATCCGCCGAGCAGGCTGATAATGAGCGCTGCACCTACCAGGTGACCAAGCAGAGAGAGCACGGTTTTGAAACTCATGAGAGAGCCTCCTGTTGCCTCGTGACAAGTGATTGTTCGTGGCGCTGGAGCGGAGACAGTTATCATAACATGTCCGGGCGGTGGCGATTCAAGGGGGCGGCCCGAACAGGGAGGGCGGTTACAGCAACGAGAGCAGGTTGCCCAGATTGATGTGCGGTCGATTTAGGTACTCTCGGAGCAGGGCGACGAGGTGCTGATGTTCGGGATGAGTCGGCAGGTGAACGGCCCGCCGGGTGAACTCTGTTTTGTCGAAGGTGCCCCAGTTGACCAGACGACTCAGGTAGCCGCGGGCGTTAAGACTGGTGGCCAGTTCGACCAACAGGGGGATCTCCCGGAAATTGTTCTGTTGCACCACCATGCTCAGGGTCAAGGGAAAGGGCTGTTCGACCAGGTAAGCGAGGTTGTCGAGGAGCTGTGTAAAGGACCCGCCCGGCCGATTGACGGCATAGGTCGCGGCCGTGGCGGCATCCATGGAGATCTCCGCTTCCTTGACCCGGTCATGCAAGCGGGACAGCCGCTCCCAGCGCTGCCGGGTCCAGAGCTGGCCGTTGCTGTGCAGACGGAGTTTGGGAATGTCCCTTGTGTGGGCATTGAGCTGTTCCAGGATCGCCAGGTAGGCCGGACTGGCAAAGGGATCGCCATAGCCGCTCATGGTGACTTCCTTGGCTTGGGGGAGAAGCTCTGCGCAAATGATTTCACTGATCCGTTGCGCTTTGTCGCGGGCGCTCCCGGTGGCGACCTGTCTTTGGGGGCGGCAGCTCGGGCAGGCCAGGTTGCAGCTGTGATCAAAACAGAGATTGAGCCGGGTCGGCGGAAAATCAAGGTGCGCAGCTTTTTCTTCCAGCGCAACTTTGATCCGTTGTTCAGTGACTGCGGCAAGGGGTTGGACCGGACTTGCGGTGCTGGCCAGAAACGGGCAGCGGGCCTTACTGCAATTGTGGAAACTGCGGTTATGGATGGTTTTGCGAATTTCCTGCGCCACCGGGCTGTTCCAGATGCTGGCCACAGGCGCGCTGAGCAGGTTGCCGATGGGGCGCTTCAGCCAGGCCGGGCAGCAGAGGAAAACATCGCCCTGTTGATGGACTTCAAACCAGGTGAAGGGGCGGGTGCAGATTATCTGCGGGTCTGATATGCTCACAAGAAAAACTCCTGACGCGATGGGGGCATCTTAGCCTGCCAGCGCTCAGAAAGGGAAGGAGCTTTCGCCCATGCACCCGCGTGCCGCAGAACTTATCGCCAAGCTCGACCTCCAGCCACACCCGGAAGGAGGCTATTTTAAAGAGGTCTACCGTTCGCAACAGCAGGTCCATTCCGGCTCGGTTAACGCTGTTCGCTCCGCCTTGACGCAGATCTATTTTCTTCTCACCGCCGGTCAGGTCAGCCTTTGGCACCGGGTCATGCACGACGAGGTGTGGAATTTTTATGCCGGCGCTCCCTTGCGCCTGTTGCAGCTGACCGGTGACTTCTCCCGTTTCAATGACTCTTGCCTCGATCCTGACGCCGGTTGTTACCAACAGGTGGTCAGAGCCGGTCATTGGCAGGCCGCCGAATCGACCGGAGCTTACAGCCTGGTCGGCTGCACGGTGGCGCCGGGGTTTGATTTTGCCGATTTCCGGCTTCTCAAGGATCTGCCGGAGGTGGCGGCGCGGGTTTATCATGACTACCCCGATTTGGGCCGCTTTGTGCAAAATGGCCCGGAGCCACGCTGATCATCGGCCGTGCAGAAAATAATCCACTGACGGCTTGAAATATTACTAAATTGGTGATATTTTTAAGTCAATATTTCGATGTCGAAATAAGTGGAGGCCGGATGAAATACCAGTTCCTCACCGAAGCGCAACGCAGTGCTCTTAATGTTTACGTGAAGTTGATGCGTGCCACCAATCGGGCGACTAAAGATATTCATCGGCATTTGCAGGAAGACAACCTGACCCACAGCCAGTTTGCTGTTCTGGAGGCCCTGTACCACCTCGGTCCGCTTTCCTTGGGAGAATTAAGCCAAAAGATTCTCAGGAGCAATGCAAACCTCACCACTGTTGTCGGGTGCCTGGAAAAAAAAGAGTTGGTTGGTCGCGATCGTTCCCCCCATGACCGGCGCCTGGTCACGGTCAGCCTGACCGCTGCGGGGGAGGACCTGATCGCCAGGGTGTTTCCCCGGCATGCCGAAGCCGTGGAGCGTCAGTTTGCGGTGTTGTCGGACAAAGAACAGTCCGAACTGGCCACCTTGTTGAAGAAACTGGGCTGCGGAGAATAAATTCTTAACTCGTTTCCAATCTGAAAACTTAGCCGTTGCCCTTCGGAGTTTCCGGATGACAACTAACTGGTTTCCATTTGGAAACTCCGGAAAAGAACCAGTTGGATGTTTGAATGGCGCTGGTTTAAGAGGAGATGGCAGCAAAACCGGGACTGTCCCCGCACGGGGGCTGTCCCAGGTCTTTGCGGTGTTAACCGCGACAGTTTCATGGCTCGCAAACTCTTGGGACAGCCCCCCGATGACCCTGGGGACAGTCCCGAGTTTACTGCAAAGTTGCTTAAACTAGCGCCATTCGTTAGATGTTTCGATATCGAAGTAAATATTTTTCAGGGGGCCGGTCGCCGTTCCCGAACCCTGCACGGAGCAGGGTGGCAGCGCTTACTCCCCGGAGTAAAGGAAACGATCATGACGCAGATCTTACATAAAGCCGCTTCGCGCGGTCTGGCCGACCACGGCTGGCTGCTCAGCAGGCATACCTTCAGTTTTGCCAATTACCATAACCCGGAGCGGATGGGCTTCGGTCTGTTGCGGGTCATCAATGATGATATCGTGCAACCGGGCCTCGGATTTGATGCCCACCCCCATCAGAACATGGAGATCATCTCCATCCCCCTGGTTGGTGCCTTGCGTCATCAGGACAGCATGGGCAACAAGCATGTTATCACGGCCGGCGACGTTCAGGTGATGTCGGCCGGGTCCGGCCTGGTGCACTCGGAATATAATGATTCGTCCAGCGAGGAGGTCAATTTCCTGCAGATTTGGATCAAGCCCAAAGAGAAAGACATTCCCCCCGCGTTACGGGCAGCAGCGTTTTGAGCGGAGCGAGCGCCGCAACCGCTTTCAGACCCTGGTGTCCCCGGAGAAAGAATCGGCTGCCATCTGGATCAATCAGGACGCCTGGTTGTCCATGGCCAGTCTGGAAGCCGGTGCCTCGCTGCCCTATTCTCCCTGTCAGCAGGGGACGGGGCAGTACTTTTTCGTGATCAGTGGTCAGCTGACCATCGCCGGACAAGCCCTTGAGCCGCGCGATGGGCTCGGCCTGGTTGCTGACGGGGCTGTGCAAATCGATGCCGCCGGCGCAGCGGAAGTGCTGTGCATTGAAGTGGCCATGAAATAACGCTTAGCAAGTTGTCATCCGGAAACGGCCCTTTTCCGCCGTGGCGGTATCAATCTGCGGGCTTATTTGTGCGGCGTAAAGAACTACGCCTCCGCATAAACCCTTGATTTCCTGGCCACAACGAAAAATTGCTCGTTTCCAATCTGAAAACTTATGCGTTAGCATCCGGAAGCTCCGGATGCTAACGAGCAAGCAAAAGGAGTCAACCATGAAAAACCTGAAAGTTCTCGGTATCTGTGGCAGTCTGCGGCGTCAGTCGACCAATATGGGGCTGTTGCGTTACGCTCAACAGCACGCCCCGGCCGGGGTGGAGATCAAAATCGCTGAGCTGGACGAGGTGCCGTTTTACAATGCCGATTATCAGGAAAAGCCCCAGGCGGTCCAGGCCCTGCTGGACGATTTCGAACAGGCGGATGCCCTGCTGTTCGCCTGCCCGGAATACAATTATTCCCTGGCCCCGGCTCTGAAGAACGCTCTGGACTGGGCCTCGCGCGAGCCGGACAATCGCCTGCTGAGCGGTAAGCCGGCGGCGATCATGGGATCGGGAGGGGGCATGAAATCAGGGCGGGCGCAGTATCATTTGCGGCAGGTGTGTGTGTTTCTTAATCTGCATCCGTTGAACAGACCGGAGATCTTCTGCAGTGCCTTCGGTAACAGCTTTGATCCTGATGGCAATCTGATCGATGAGACAGCCCAGGGACTGATCGTGCAGCAGCTGGAGGCATTACAGAACTGGGCGCACCGTTTACGGATCTGATCCCAATATCCACCCGCACGGCACGAGCCGCCTTATCGGGTTGGTGGCGGATAAAACAGTGTTGACATTTATTCGCTATTTCCTATACAGTTCTTCGGCAAGGAGACGAAGATATGTTGCGCAGCTTATTGAATGTTGTTCTAGTACTGGTCGTAGTCGTCATGAACTGACGGCTCGGAGCTATCTTCGGTTAACACAGAATCGAGGGAGCACGGGTCATTCGCCCCGCGCTCCCTTTGCAGTTTTAGCAAAGACCGCTGGGCGCAATCGCCCATGCGGTCTTTTTTATTTCTTCTGAAGGAGAACACGGATGCAGAATGGGGCTCAGATCCTGGTGGAATGTTTGAAACGTGAGGGGGTTGATACGATCTTCGGCTATCCGGGGGCGCGTACCCTGCTGTTGCATGACGCACTGCTGGATGATCCGGATATCCGCCATATCCTGGTCCGCCATGAGCAGGCCGCGGCGCACGCGGCAGACGGCTATGCTCGCACCACCGGCAAGGTCGGGGTCTGCCTGAGCACGTCCGGGCCCGGGGCAACCAACCTGGTGACAGGGATCGCCACCGCCTACATGGATTCGGTTCCCATGGTTGCGCTGACCGGCCAGGTGACCACGATGGATATCGGCAACGATGCTTTCCAGGAAGCGGATATCGCCGGCATCACCCGGCCGATCAGTAAACATAACTATGTGGTCACCGATATCAAGGATCTGGCCAGAATCATCCGCGAGGCGTTCTATATCGCCCGAACCCGGCGCCCCGGGCCGGTGGTGGTCGACCTGCCCAGCGATGTGATCGCGGCGGTGAGTAATGACGGCATCCCCGAGCAGGTGACGCGGCGTGGTTATCAGGACAGCCCTCAGCTCAATTTCAAACAGCTGAAGCGGGCTGCGGCAATCATCAACAAGGCCAAGCGGCCGCTGATCTATGCCGGTGGCGGGGTGGTTCAGTCGAACTCCTCGGCGTTGTTGCGGGCGGTGGCGGAAAAGGCACAGATTCCGGTAACCCACACCCTGATGGGGATCGGCGTGGTGGATCCGCAGTCGCCCCTGGCCGTCGGTATGCTCGGCATGTACGGGGCCTGGTACGCCAATATGGCGGTCAATCAGTGCGATTGTCTGATCGCCATCGGTGCACGCTTTGACGACCGGGTGACGGGCAAGGTTGACGCTTTTGCGCCCAATGCCAAGATCATTCATTTCGATATCGATCCGGCCAGTATTCACAAGGTCGTGCAGGAGGGGCTGCCAATCGTTTGTGATGCGGGCGAAGCGTTACAACAATTGGTGGAGCTGGTTGAGCCGCGCGACCGCTCGGCCTGGTTGACCGAAATCGCCGTGTTCAAGGAGCAGGGGCCGTTGCCGCGCGACCAGCGCGAGCATATCATGCCTCATGAAGTGATGGAGGCTCTGCATGAGGTGGCCGGTGACAACCCGGTGGTGGCTTCCGATGTCGGACTGTCACAGATGTGGACGGCCAACTACTTCCCCTTTTCGCAGCCGCGCCAGTACATTACCAGCGGCGGGCTCGGGACCATGGGCTATGCGTTGCCAGCGGCGCTGGGCGCGGCCATTGGCAATGTCGAACGACCGGTCTTCGCCATCAACGGGGACGGAGCTTTTCAGATGAACTGCCAGGAACTGGCCACCTGTGCCCAGTACGGCATCCCGGTCAAGTGCATCATCATCAATAACGGCAAGCTCGGCATGGTGCGGCAATTCCAGAACCTGTTTCTCGGTTCGCGCTATGCGTCCACCGACCTTGAGGCCAAGGTTGATTTTTGTACAGTTGCCAAGGGCTTTGGAGTGGCCGGGAAAAAGGTCGGCAGTATCGGCGAATTCCGGGACGCGTTGCGCTGGGCCGTGGACTACCCGGGGCCGGTGGTCCTGGATGTCGCCATCCATCCGGATACCTTCGCTTTCCCCATGGTGCCGCCGGGCAAGGAAACCACGGCGATGATCTTCAATGCCGGTAACGCCGGGGACTGAGCAACGCGGGCTGCTATACTGATGTTCAGGCGTGAATTGACAGCATTATAAAACAACCTGCCAAGGAGAGAGCATGACGGATTTACTGGATCATCCGGTGATCAGCGGGCGGTATTTTTACCCCCTTGACGGCGATTTTCCCGACCCGTTCTGGATCGACTGTGGCGACGCCCGGCTGGCCTGCAGTTATCATCAGGTCGATCCGGCGGCAAAGACCCTGGTGCATTTTCATGGTAATGGCGAGATCGTCGCGGACTGGCGCGGCAGCTTTGTACACAGGGTCGGCCGGGCCGGGGTGAATGTCCTGCTGGCGGAATACCGTGGTTACGGAGCGTCGACCGGGCGACCCCAGCTCGGGCGGATGCTGGCCGATGTCGAGGTGATCGGCCGGGCTCTCGGCCAGCCGGCGGAGCAGCTGATCTTTTTCGGCCGCAGTGTCGGCTCGATCTTCGCTATTGAGGCCGCTGCGGCCTACCCCCGGGCCGCGGGGCTGATTCTGGAAAGTGGCATCGCCGATGTGCTGGAACGGCTGCTGCTGCGCCTGCGCGCGGAGGAACTCGGGGTGAGTGAAGCGCAGCTGCGCCAGGTCGTTGCCGAGCGCCTGGATCATCAGCGGAAACTGGCGCAATTTTCCGGGCCGGTGCTGGTGCTGCACGCTCGGCATGACGAACTGGTCGAAGTCAGCCATGGTCAGCGCCTCTACGACTGGGCCGGCGGGCCGAAGGAGATCAAGATTTTTCCCCATGGTGGGCACAACGATATCATGGCGGTTAACGCCCCGGCTTATTTCGATGCCCTGAACGCGTTCCTTGCCCGGCTCATATGATCGCCGGGTTGGAAAAATCGAGGGGCCGACCTTCGCGCCAATCTGTCAGAGCTGGTATTCCTTCATCTTTTTGTAGAGGTTGGCGCGGCTGATCCCGAGCAGTTTGGCGGTCAGATTTTTGTTGAACTTGGTTTCGGTAAGCTTTTCCCGAATCGCCTGTTTCTCGATATCCTTGATCAGTGCCGGCAGCTTTTTATCCGTGCCGATCAGGGCCGGGCTGTCCCCCTGGCTGTGCAGCCGGGGCGGAAGATGTTTTTTCTGGATGACGGTCTCGCTGTCAAGCAGGTTGATCGCCCGCTCAATGACGTTTTCCAGTTCGCGTACATTGCCGGGCCAGCTGTAATGCATAAAGGCATCAAAGACCTCGTTGTCGATTTTTTCGACATACAGCCCCATCTTGCTGGAGAGTTTCATCAGCAGGTCGTTGGCAATGGTGCGGATTTCGCAGAGCCGGTCACGCAGCGGCGGCAGGCTGATCTTGACCACGTCAAGGCGGTAGTAGAGGTCTTCGCGAAAGGTTTTCGCTTCCATCGCCTCAAGCAGATTGATGTTGGTCGAGGTGATGATCCTGACATCGAGCTTGATGGTCTTTTCCCCGCCCAGCCGGTTCAGTTCCTGCTCCTGCAGAACTCGCAGCAGCTTCGCCTGCATATTCAACGGCATCTCGCCGATCTCGTCGAGGAGCAGAGAGCCGCCGTTGGCCAGTTCAAACTTGCCTTTCTTCCCTTCTTTGCGCGCGCCGGAAAAAGCGCCGGCTTCATAACCGAACAGCTCGGACTCCAGCAGTTCGCCGGGAATGGCCGCGCAGTTGACCCTGATAAATGGATTGTTCCCCCGCTTGCTGGCCTTGTGGATGGCATGGGCATAAAGCTCCTTGCCGGTGCCGCTTTCGCCGACGATCAGCACGTTGGAGTCGGTACGCGAGGCATGCATGGCCAGTTGCTTGACGTTGCGGCTGAGATCCGAATTGCCGCTGATCTGGTTAAAAAAGTAGTTGTTGCTCAGCTCTTTGCTGAGAACGTTTTTGTAGTAGTCGACTTCACTTTCCAGCCGTGAAACCTTCTGTGCCAGCGAGTACAGCTCTTTGGCGTCCTTGAAAATGACCTTGCCGACCACCCCCAGCAACTTGTTGTTCCGGTCTAGAATCGGAATCCTGCTCGCCACCATGTGGTTGCCGTTGATCTCCTGAATATCGCCTATTTCACTAGTACAGGTATCCAGAACATGGTGCATGCGGGTGTTTTCGATCACCTCGGTGACATGTTTTCCGGCATAGTCCTTGACCTGCAGAAATTCCCGGTAGGACTCGCTCATCATGACGACCCGGCCGTTGTGGTCGATGATAACGACCATTTCGTCGAGTGAATCGAGCAAGGTTTCCAAAATTTCCGAATGATTCAGCAGGCTGTCTTCATTTCTTTTCAAAGTCATATGCTGCCCCTTGGCAAGCCGTCGGGCTCACCTCTTCTGTATGCTCCCCGGCATAGCAACGGATTGCGCTGTCGGAGAACATCATTTTATGTGCCTGTTCCGAAGGGCGCTAGTTTAAGTCGATGACAGCAAAACCGGGACTGTCCTTGTACGGGGCTGTCCCAGGTCTTTGCGGTGCAAACCGCTCCAGTTTCATGGCTTGCAAACTCTTGGGGCAGCCCCCGATGACCATGGAGCCAGTCCCGAGTTTACTGCAAAGTTGCTTAAACCAGCGCCATTCGTGCTTGTCCCAAAACTGGCTTTTATTCTCAATCGTAAAGATTTTATGAGTATAAACAGACTCTTATGCTTCTCCTGGCACGTTTGGGAAAAACGGAGTGTCTGAAGAGTAGACATGTCTATTTTGAGTACAGTGACCGCCGGGCACAGATTCTATCGGCAAAAGAGGCGAGGCGGACCTTTCTAGTGTCCACAAAAAAGACAATGGCTGCAATGCCGTCGGGTTCTTCCAGCGTGGGACATCTGGGCGTCGAATACCGTCATAACAGCATTTGACTGCTAATTTCAAGAAAAAATCCCATATGGCACATGAATTGCTCTATGTGGAAAAGAAGAGAAGAAAGGAGTTCTCAATGACGATGACTTTAAATGAAAGAACAATGAAGTTAGCCTTTCATGTGGTGGGAGTAATATTGCTAATTCAGAATATATATTTCTACAATTTGAAATTCGGTTGGACGGTCCTTCCTCTGTTTGTTCTGTATGCCATTATCATTGATATCTTTAAAACTGAAATAAGGAGCTATAAAAAAGAATTAATTTCATTGCTGATATTTGTAAGTTTTTCCTTGTCTCTAATCTTCTTAAATCAAAATAACAGTACCTATTTTACAATAGCCAGTATCGAGCTTTTAGCAGTCATTGCATTTTGTTTTCAATTGGTTCTGAAGATGTTTTTTCTTTTCAGAAATGAAGAACCTGGTTTTTTTATTAACACCAGAAACTCGAGGTTAATAGAGAAGAAAACAAGGTTTATGCCGGCCTTTTTGATCTGTCTTGAATTCGCCCTTGTTTTCGCTGCCACCCGGGTCCTGTTGGGACTCTGAAATCAAACTGGAGGTTTTAATTTATGGATGCTGTTGCCGTAGTTTTGTCGTTGATTTTGTTGATGTACTTTGCCTACCGGGGGGTTACGGTCCTGGTGCTGGCGCCGTTGCTGGCCATGTGTACGGTTTTGGTGACCGGGGATTTTCCGATGCTGGTGGCCTGGACCAATAAGTTTATGCCCGCTGCAGCGAGCTATATTAAGGCGTACTTTCCGGTCTTCCTGACCGGGGCGATTTTTGGAAAGCTGATGGGTGCCAGCGGTTGCGCCCGCTCGGTCGCCCATTACATTTCTTCCAAGTTTGGTAAAAAACGGGCGATCGCCGCGGTGATCATCTCCACCGGGCTGCTGGTGTACGGCGGGGTCTCCCTGTTTGTGGTGGTGTTTGCCGTCTACCCCATCGGCGCAACCCTGTTCCGGGAAGCCGATATCCCGAAAAGATTCCTCCCCGGTGCCATCGCTGCCGGCGCTTTTACGTTCGCCATGACCGCGATTCCCGGTACTCCGCAATATATCAACACCATCCCGATTCCGGCTTTCCATACTGATATCTATGCCGCCCCGATCCTCGGGATTGTCGGCGCCCTGGTGATGTGTGTTGGCTCGATCATGTGGCTGAACTATCGCTCGGCCAAAGCCATGGCCGGCGGCGAAGGCTACGGCGATCATCCCGATGAAGGGCTTTCCACCGAAGGTTACATGCCGAATGTCTGGCTGTCCATGGCTCCTATCGTGCTGGTGTTCATCATCAACTTTGTTTTGACCAACGGGATCTTTAAAACCGAGGCCGCCATCAAGTACTACGCTCCTTACGGCGGGGTCAGCGGGATCTGGTCTGTGGTGGTCGCCCTGTCCGCCGCCATTATCCTGCTGCTGGTGATTTTTCAGAAAGCCATCGCCCAGCCCAACAAGGAAGTCTTTGATGGCGCGGTCGGCGGCCTGCTGCCGATTTTCAACACCGCTTCCGAGGTGGGTTACGGTGGCGTTATCAAGTCCCTGGCCGTATTCGGCGGCATCAAGGCAGCCATCATCAGCATCCCCGGTCCGCCGCTGATCTCGGTGGCCGTTTCCACCACAGCGCTGGCCGGGATTATCGGTTCCGCATCCGGCGGTACCGCTCTGGCTGTGGAAGCCCTGGGCGCCGACTTCCTGAAAATGGCGGTCGCTAATGGTATCGATCCAGGCGTTATCCACCGCATCATGATCATGGCTGCCGGTGGTTTGGATACCTTTCCGCACTGTGGCGCGGTTATTACCCTGTTGGCCGTGACCCGGCTGACTCATAAAGAATCCTATATGGATATCGCAGTCTGCACCATGGCGATTCCGTTGATCGCCACTGCCGTGGCGATTGTTCTGGCCACCATGGGCGTGGTTTGAGGCTTGGAGAAAAAATATGGCAGTCAAGATTTTAACAGCAAGAGAAGCCGTCGATTGCATTGATGATGGCGCGGTCGTGGCAACCGGCGGATTTGTCGGCCTCGGGGTTCCCGAAGAGATTGAAATGGTCCTGGAGGAAAAGTTCCTGGCGGAGCAGAGTCCCCGCGACCTGACCCTGGTTTATGCCGCCGGGCAGGGGGATGGGCAAGACAAAGGGCTGAACCATTTCGCCCACAGCGGCCTGATCAAACGGGTCATCGGCGGACACTGGGGGCTGGCTCCGAAACTGGGCAAGTTGGCCATCGCCAACGAGATTGAAGCCTATAACCTGCCACAGGGGGTGATCTCCCACATGTTTCGGGATATCGCCGCCAAAAAGCCGGGCACCATCACCCATATCGGCCTGAAGACCTTTATCGACCCGCGTCTGGAAGGTGGAAAGATCAACCTGCGAACCACGGAAGACATGGTTGAGCTGGTCGAATTCGACGGGGCCGAATATCTTCGCTACCGGCACTTTAAGCCGGACATCGCCCTGTTACGCGGCTCTTATGCCGATGAAAGCGGCAATATCTCCTTTGAAGATGAGGCGGTCACCCTGGAATCCCTGTCCATCGCCCAGGCAACCAGAAACTCCGGCGGCAAGGTCATCGTCCAGGTTAAAGGGATTGTTCAGAATGGCTCCCTGGACCCGCGTTTTGTGAAAATCCCGGGGATCTATGTCGATGCCGTGGTGGTGGTGAGTTCCCTCAAATACCACATGCAGTCCTTCGACGTCGATTACAACGCGTGCTACAGCGGCAGCAAGCGTGCAGTGCTCAAAGGTGCCTCTGAGGAGGCCCTGACCGAAAGAAAGATCATCGGTCGCCGGGCGGCCTTGGAGCTGCGTCCGAATGTCGCGGTCAACCTTGGTATCGGCGTGCCGGAAGTCATCGCCGTGGTCGCCAATGAAGAAGGGATCGGCGGCGAGATGGTGCTCACCGTCGAGGCCGGTCCGGTCGGCGGGGTGCCCGCCAACGGACTGAGTTTCGGTGCTTCGGCCAACCCGGCCATGGTGCTGGACCAGCCCTATCAGTTCGATTTCTACGATGGCGGCGGCCTGGACCTCGCCTTTTTGGGGCTGGCGCAGTGTGATCGCAAGGGGAATATCAACGTGTCCAAGTTCGGCCCCAAAGTGGCCGGTTGCGGTGGCTTTATCAACATCACCCAGACCTCGAAACAGGTCATTTACTGCGGCGCCTTTACCGCCCGGGGGCTCAAGGTCGAGGCCGCCGACGGACAGCTGCGGATTATCGAAGAGGGGTCGGTGAAAAAGTTCATCGACAATGTCGAGCAGATCACCTTCAGCGGCGATTACGCCAATGATATCGCCCAGGATGTCATGTACATCACCGAACGGGCGGTTTTCAAGTTGACCAGGGCCGGCCTGGAACTGATCGAAATTGCTCCGGGTGTTGATCTGGAAAGGGACGTCCTGCGGCAGATGGAGTTCATGCCGATCATCTCCGCTGACCTGAAGCTGATGGACGCACGGATTTTCCGCCCCGAGGCAATGGGGCTGGCAAAAGCTTAACCGTTTTATGAACCGCCCGGTCGGCGCGTTTGCAGCGGCCGGGCACTTGAGGAGGATAGCATGAAAGGATTGACCATTGCCGAGATCAGCCTTGGCGATCAGGCAAGTTTCCAAAAAACCATCACCGAGACCGATGTTTACCTGTACGCCGGCATTACCGGCGACAACAATCCCGCCCACATCAACGAGGTCGCAGCCGCCGAAAGCCGTTTCAAGGGGCGGATCGCTCACGGCATGCTGGTGTCTGGTCTGATTTCGGCGGTGCTCGGTGTCCAGCTGCCCGGTCCCGGCACCATTTACCTGGGCCAGGAGCTGAAATTTACCGCCCCGGTGAAATTCGGTGACACGATCAAGGCCGAGGTTGAAGTGGTTGAGAAGCGCGATGAAAAAAATATCCTCAAGCTGAAAACCACCTGCACCAACCAGGACGGGACCGTGGTGATTGAAGGCATGGCCACCGTCATGCCGCCGAAATAGCGGGTGCGCTATGGAGACGCAATTGATTGAAGAGCGCCGCGAAGGGAGCACCGTGGTTCTGACCATCAATCGGCCGCAGGCGTTGAATGCCCTGAATAGCGCTGTGCTGCAGCAATTGGAGCAGGCCGTGGCAAGAGTGGCCGCCGATGCAGCGGTTCGCGTGCTGGTCTTGACCGGCGCGGGCAAGTCTTTTGTCGCCGGTGCTGATATCGCGGAGATGGCAACTCTTGACCCCATCCAGGCCCGTGCGTTCTCAGCTTTTGGAGCGCGGGTGTTTCGGGCCCTGGAACTGCTGGATAAGCCGGTCATCGCCGCGGTCAACGGTTTCGCCCTGGGTGGCGGCTGCGAGCTGGCCATGGCCGCGGATATCCGACTGGCTTCGCAGAAAGCCAAGTTCGGTCAGCCCGAAGTCGGCCTCGGCATCATCCCCGGTTTTAGCGGGACCCAGCGGCTTACGCGACTGGTGGGGGTCGCCAAAGCCAAGGAGCTGATCTATTCCGGAAAAATTATCTCGGCCGCCGAGGCCGCTGCCATCGGCCTGGTCAATCAGGTTTATGAACCGGAGCAACTGTTTTCGGCGGCGCTTGAGCTGGCCAGCCAGATTGCTGCCCAGAGTCCGGCTGCGGTTGCGCTGGCCAAGACCGCTATTGGCCGCGGGGCCGACCTGGACATCGAGGCGGGGATGGAATTGGAGAGCGACCTGTTTGCACTCTGTTTTGCCGGTCCCGACCAAAGGGAAGGGATGGCTGCGTTCCGGGAAAAGCGTCAAGCGGTTTTTGCTGCCACGGTTGCGGGCAAACCATAATCATTAAGGAGGAGCATCATGAGCGCTGAAGTTTCTAAGGATGCATTGAAAAATATGAAAATCGCCGTGATCGGCGCCGGGACCATGGGCGCAGGAATCGCCCAGGTTTTTGCCGAGAACGGCTTTACCGTGCTGATCAAGGAAGTCCAGGAAGAGCTGTATCAACGCGGCCTGGCCAACATTGACAAGAACCTGTCCCGCAGTGTCAAGAAGGAAAAAATCAGTGAGCAGGACAAAGCTGCCGTCATGGCCCGGTTGAGCGGGACCACGGCTGTAACAGACCTGGCTGATTGCGACCTGGTGGTCGAGGCTGCGGTTGAGAACATGGCCATTAAAAAGACCATCTTTGCCGAACTCGACAAGGTCTGCAAGCCCTCTGCAATCCTGGCGACCAATACCTCTTCGCTGTCGATCACCGAGGTCGCCATCAGCACCGAACGGACCGACAAAGTGATCGGGATGCATTTTTTCAATCCAGTCCCGGTGATGAAACTGGTCGAGGTGATTACCGGTATCGCGACGTCCGAAGAGACCTGTGCCAAGATCCTGGCCCTGACCGAGCTGCTTGGGAAAACTGCCGTGGAAGTCAAGGAAGCCCCTGGTTTTGTGGTCAACCGGATTCTCATTCCGATGATCAACGAAGCGGTCGGGATTCTGGCCGACGGAGTGGCCAGCGCAGAGGATATTGACCTGGCCATGACCCTGGGCGCCAACCATCCCATCGGGCCTTTGGCCCTGGCCGACCTGATCGGCAACGATGTCAATCTGGCGATCATGGAAGTGTTGTACGAAGAGTATGCCGATTCCAAGTACCGCCCCCACCCGTTACTGCGCAAGATGGTTCGCGGCGGGCTGCTGGGCCGGAAAACCGGGCAAGGCTTTTTCGACTATACCCCGGCCGGCTGATGGGTGACACGAAAACCCTTCGCAAACAGCCATTGCCGGACCGTAACAATATCGTTGCGCTTCACCTGCAGCGAGTTTTTTGAAGAACACTGGAGATGCTCAGTATGGATTTCAATCTGGAAAACGAATACGAAATGCTCAGGACCATGTATCGCGATTTCTCCGAAAAAGAGGTCAAACCGCTGGCGGCGGAAATCGATGAAGAGGAGCGGTTTCCCGTCGAAACCGTGTCCAAGCTGGCTCGTTACGGCTTTCTGGGGATTCCCATCCCCAAAGAGTACGGCGGTCAGGGCGGAAATAACCTGGCTTATGCCATGGCCGTGGAGGAACTCGGCCGGGTCTGCGGTTCGACCTCGGTCATCGTCTCGGCCCACACCTCCCTCTGTGCAGCACCGATCTACGAGTTCGGCACCGAAGAGCAGAAGCAGCAGTACCTGGTTCCCTTGGCCAAGGGAGAAAAGCTGGGGGCTTTCGGGTTGACCGAGCCGAACGCCGGGACCGATGCCGGTGCCCAGCAGACCACTGCCGTGCTCGACGGCGACAGCTATGTCCTCAACGGCAACAAGATCTTTATCACCAACGCCGGTTATGCCGATGTCTACGTGGTCATGGCCATGACCGACAAAAGCCAGGGCACCCGCGGCATCTCCGCCTTTATCGTGGAGAAGGGTTTCCCCGGGTTCTCCGTCGGCAAAAAAGAGAAAAAACTGGGGATTCGCGCCTCGTCGACCTGCGAACTGATTTTCGAGGATTGCAGGGTTCCCAAAGAGAATCTGCTCGGCAAGGTCGGTAAAGGGTTTGGCCTGGCCATGAAAACCCTGGACGGCGGCCGGGTCGGTATCGCTTCCCAGGCGCTGGGAATCGCCCAGGGCGCTTTTGATGAAACCGTGGCTTATGTCAAGGAACGCAAGCAGTTCGGCCGGCCGCTGAGCAAATTTCAGAACACCCAGTTCGAACTGGCGGACATGAACACCAAACTGGAAGCTGCCCGGCTGCTGATTTATAAGGCCGCCAATCGCAAAGACCTCAAGCTGCCCTACAGTGCCGACGCCGCCCGCGCCAAGCTGTTTGCAGCCGAGGTGGCCATGGAGATCACCACCAAGGCGGTTCAGCTGCATGGCGGTTACGGCTATATCCGGGAGTATCCGGTCGAAAGAATGATGCGGGATGCCAAGATCACCGAGATTTACGAAGGGACCAGCGAAGTACAGAAAATGGTCATCTCCGCGACTGTTCTGTGACGCCTATTTATCAGTTTAAGACGAGGTTATTGTTATGAAAATCGTTGTTTGTATAAAGCAGGTTCCGGATACCACCGAAGTCAAACTGGATCCGGAAAAAGGGACCCTGATCAGAACCGGGATTCCCAGTATCATCAATCCGGACGACAAACGCGGCCTGGAAGCCGCCCTGGTGCTGAAAGAGCAGGTCGGCGCCGAGGTCACGGTGCTGACCATGGGGCCGCCGCAAGCGGATGTTGCCCTGCGGGAATCTTTTGCCATGGGGGTGGACCGGGCGATCCTGTTGACCGACCGGAAATTCGCCGGCTCCGACACCCTGGCCACCTCTCACACCCTGGCGGCCGCTTTGCGCAAGCTCAATGCCGATCTGATCATCGCCGGACGCCAGGCCATCGACGGCGATACCGCCCAGGTTGGTCCGCAGATCGCCGAACACCTGCATCTGCCCCAGGTCTCCTATGTCTATGAGCTGGAGAAAGAGGACGATCAGCATCTGCTCGTCAAGCGTTCTTTTGAAGACGGTTACCATCGGCTGCGGATCAAAATGCCCTGCCTGATTACGACCCTTTCGGAAATGAACACCCCGCGCTACATGTCGGTTGGAAAGATTTTTGATGCTTACCGGGAAAAGGAGGTCGAAGTCTGGAACCTGGAGCATATCGAAATCGATCCGGCCCGGCTCGGCCTGGACGGCTCCCCGACCAAGGTCAAAAAGTCGTTCACCAAGAGCGCCAAAGAAAAGGGTCTGTACTACGACAACGTCACTTCCAAAGAGGCGGTACAGCTGATCGTGGATAAACTGAAAGAAAAATTTATCTTATAGCAGGAGAAGCAGGGCATGAACCTATCTGATTATAAAGGAATCCTGGTTTTTATCGAACAGCGCGAAAGCGTGATCCAGAAAGTCTCCCTGGAGTTGCTCGGCAAGGGCCGCGAACTGGCCGACGAGCTGGGGGGCGAGGTGACCGCATTGCTGCTGGGGCAGAACATCAGTCAGCATTGCCAGGAGATGATCCACTGCGGTGCAGATAAAGTCGTCTACCTGGAGGACGAAGCGCTGAAAATTTATACCACCGAACCCTATGCTCAGGCCATGACCGCGGCTATCCAGACCTTCAAGCCGGAAATCGTACTGGTCGGCGCCACCGCCATCGGCCGGGACCTGGGGCCGCGGGTCTCGGCCCGCCTGGAAACCGGCCTGACCGCCGACTGCACCAAGCTGGAAATCGGCGAAGGGAATCATCTCTGGATGACCCGGCCAGCCTTCGGCGGCAACATCATGGCCACCATCATCTGTACCGAACATCGTCCGCAGATGTCGACGGTGCGGCCGGGGGTCATGAAGGTGCTGCCGCGCAATACCGCGCGCACCGGCGAAGTGATCGCGTTGGATTGCCAGCTGATCGCCAACGACCTGAATGTCGAGGTCCTTGAGGCGGTCCGCGAGGAGAAGAAAAAAGTCAATATCGAGGACGCCGATATCCTGGTGTCCGGCGGCCGCGGGGTCGGCGGCAAGGACAACTACGGCGGGCTGGAAGCGCTGGCCAAGCAGCTGCACGGCACGGTTTCCTCATCGCGGGCCGCGGTCGATGCCGGCTGGATGACCCATGACCGCCAAGTCGGCCAGACCGGCAAGACGGTCCGTCCGGATGTCTATTTCGCCTGCGGGATCTCCGGGGCCATTCAGCATGTGGCCGGCATGGAGGAATCCGAGTTCATTATCGCCATCAACAAAGATCCGGGTGCGCCGGTCTTCGATGTTGCTGACCTGGGAATCGTCGGCGACCTGCACAAGATCGTGCCGCTGCTGGTCGATGAAGTCAGCGCAGCTCACAATAACGACAGAAGCGGGAATTGATCCGTTGCCCGTGCGGCAGGATCACCCTTTCAGAAACAGGAGAGATCAACCATGCGTGATGTCTATATTGTCGAAAGTTTAAGAACCCCGTTCGGTGCCTTCAGCGGCAGCCTCAGCACCGTGCCGGCACCGGAACTGGCCGCGACCGTGATCCGGGAAATCCTCAAAAAGACCGGCCTGAACGGAACCGAGATCGATGAAGTTATTCTCGGCCAGGTGTTGCAGGGCGGAGCCGGTCAGGCTCCGGCACGGCAGGCCATGCGCCTGGGCGGCATCGCCGATGCGGTTCATGCCATGACTATCAACAAGGTTTGTGGCAGCGGACTCAAATCCCTGATGCTCGGCGCCCAGTCGATCATGCTCGGGGATTCCGAACTGGTCCTGACCGGCGGGATGGAGAACATGTCCATGGCTCCCTATGCCATGCCGAAAGCCCGCAGCGGCTGCCGAATGGGGGATGCCAAAATGATCGACCTGATGGTCCATGATGGCTTGACCGATCCCTACTCCGGCCGGCACATGGGCGAATTGACCGAAGGCAGTGCGGAGAAGTACGGCATCTCTCGGGAAGATCAGGACACTTTTGCGGCCCGCTCCTATCAGTTGAGCCAGAAAGCGGTGAGCGAAGGTATTTTTGCCGCAGAAATAGTGCCAGTGACCGTGAAAACCCGCAAAGGCGATATCGTTGTCGATACCGATGAAGATCCTTTCAACGGCAACATCGACAAGTTGCCGACCCTGCGGACCGCTTTCAAAAAGGACGGCACCATTACCGCTGGGAACGCCTCGTCCATCAATGATGGCGCCTCGGTGACCTTGCTCGCCAGCAAGGAAGCGGTGGACAAATACAACCTGCAGGTCAAGGCGCGGCTGGTTGCCTATGCCAGCAACAGCATCCACCCCGATGCTTTCGGCGAAGCGCCGGTCGAGGCAATCAGCAAGGCGATTGCCAAGGCCGGACTGAACCAGGAGGATATCGATCTGTTCGAGATCAACGAAGCGTTCTCCTGCGTGCCGCTGATGGCCATCAAACAGCTTGGCATCGACCCGGACAAGGTCAATGTCAACGGCGGTGCGGTGGCCATCGGGCACCCGGTCGGCAGCAGCGGCGGTCGCCTGGTCAACACCCTGCTGCGGGAACTGGCCGTGCAGAACAAACGCTACGGTCTGGCCACCCTCTGTATCGGTGGCGGCGAGGCCGTGGCTGCGGTGTTCGAAAAACTCTAACTAGTTTCTGTTCGGAAACTCCGAAGGACAGCGGCTAAGTTTTCAGATTGGAAACGAGCAATTTTTCGTTGTGGCAAGGAAATCAAGGGGTTACGCGGAGGCGTAGTGCTTTACGCCGCACAAGAAAACCCGCAGATTGACACCGCCACAGCGGAAAAGGGCCGTTTCCGGATGAAAACTAACTATTTTGCAGGAGGCCGATACGCCTGCGGCTGCGGACCTTCCCCCTCCGGCCGCGGACCGGACCAGGTCTTCGGTCTCCTGCAAAGCCCGGCTGCCGTTTTTTTGGGGCCGATCGGGCGGTCAATTGTCGGCCACGTCCTTTTGTGCGGGGCGTGGCCGGGCTTTTCCGGGGTCTTCCGTGCATAAAAAGAAAATATTATTTGCCAACAGCTGAGTGTTCTGGCTATCATTCGTTTCGGCCTGTTATCTGTCTGGACAGTGGATGTTGGAAAGCGACCAGTTGTTCCTCAATTAGAACCGGCTGGCCAATTCAAGCCGGTCCCGCCATTGGATTCCGTTGCTCCAACCTGTTATCCTGCGGTCACATTAACCTCAATTGCGATGTTAATACCTAGTGTCCTGTGCGGTTAGTTCTATAGTCCAATTCTGGCTCTTTTTACCGCTGTTTACGTTCTGCCTTCTCGGCTTGGCTTCGGCCAGGCCTGCGGCGGCACGCCTTGGCAGCAGAAAAATGACTCAGAATTTATACAAACAACTCACCGAACAGGACACTCTTCATGCAATGATGCTTGTCAGGATTTCCGGATAAGTCGGCAGGTGGGCCGCTTTCTTCAACAAGAAACGCGGCGGATTGGTTGTTTTTTCTATGGCATGGCGCCGGTCCGGGGCTATACTACTTGTTTTTGGAACCGTCTCTGGTCTGAACGTGACTTTTGGTCGTCCCCTGCGGCTGGGTGGAACGGCTTATAGACTTTATCAGCCCTTGAACGAAACAGTATTTACATCACCAAAGGAGAGTTTTTCATGGACATTCTTGCATTGAATTGCGGCAGCTCGTCTGTCAAGTACCAGCTCTACAGCTGGGACCGAAAAGAAGTGATCGCCCAGGGGATGGTGGAACGGGTCACCATTGGCGATTCCTACATTATTCATGAGGTTCCGGGGCGGGACACCTATCGGGAAGAATACGAATGCCCGGACCACACGGTTGCGGTACAGCTGATCATCAAAACCCTGACCAGCGCAGATCAGGGTGTGGTCAAGGATATGGCGCAGATTTCCGCTGTCGGCCACCGGATCGTCCACGGTGGGGAGAAATTCACCCGCTCGATCAAGATCGACGATGACGTGCTGGCCGCCATCAAGGAGTTCTCGCACCTGGCT
>CAXXJU010000021.1:0-73201 GCA_963668145.2 Geopsychrobacteraceae bacterium | reverse complement strand
TGTTGTTCTGACCCAAGATCCTGCGCCCAACCCCTGGCAAACAACCATCCAAACGGAGGAAGCCATGACCGGCAAAGCAGCACCCTCAATATGTTCCGGCCCTCGGTTATCATTGGCTGACTCCATTTTACGATCTGATTGCCCAGTTCACGGTGCGGGAGCGAACCATCAAACGAGCCTTGATCCGCCAGGCGGATTTTCAGAGGGGGCAAAAAGTCCTGGACATCGGTTGCGGCACCGGCACCCTGGCGCTCTGGAGCCACCAGGACTGCCCGGACCTGGCGGTATACGGTCTTGATGCCGACCGAAGATGCTGGCCAAGGCAAAGCCAAAGCCCTGGGAGCTCAGGCCGAAATCGCCTATCAGCAGGGCATGTCTTACCAACTGCCCTATCTAACTGGCAGTTTTGAGCAGGGCTTTTCCAGTCTCTTCTTTCACCACTTGGATCGCCCCCAAAAGGAAGCCACCAGCAAAGAAATTTTTCGGGTCCTGCAACCGGGCGGACGCCTGCTCGTGCTCGACTGGGGCAAAGCCGCCAACCTGCTCATGCGGGCCCTGTTTCTCCCCGTCCAGCTGGTCGATGGCTTTGCTTCCACCAAAGATAATATTGCCGGCCGGCTACCGGACATATTCAGCCAGGCCGGCTTCGAAAGAATCACCATAACAGAGACCTTCAGCACCCTTTTTGGAACCGTGACACTTTATTCGGCCCTGAAACCAGGCGCTGAAAAAGTTCCCCCGCCAAGCTGAAAATGGGCTATAACCAAACCGTTGCCCCCCCCCCCGGCCACCACAACAGGAGTAAAAAATGAACCCGATTGCAACGATATTGGACCGGTTTTCGACCATGATTCTGGATGGAGCCTTTGCCACGGAATTGGAAAAACGTGGTTGTGACCTGAACGATCCACTTTGGTCCGCCAAAGTTCTGCTGGAGAATCCGCAACTGATTGAAGCTGTTCATGAAGACTACCTGGTCGCAGGGGCAGACTGTGTCATTACCGCCAGTTATCAGGCGACTTTTGAGGGGTTTGCCGCCAGGGGGCTGAGCGAGGCCGAAGCGGCCGCCCTGATGACCCGTTCCATCACCATCGCCCGTCAGGTGCGGGACGGTTCTGGATTCAGCACAGTGCGGACAGTAACCGTCCGCGCCCGCTGGTCGCGGCTTCGGTCGGCCCCTACGGCGCATTTCTAGCCGATGGTTCGGAATATCGCGGCAACTATTCGCTTTCAGAAGAGCAACTGATGGATTTTCACCGCCGCAGACTGCAGACCTTGGTTGAAGCGGAACCAGACCTGCTGGCCTGCGAAACCCTGCCCTGCTTCAGTGAGGCCCGGGCGCTGGTACGGCTGTTGGCGGAAAATCCCGGCATTTCCGCCTGGATCAGCTTCACGGCTAAAGACGGGCAACAGACCTGCAATGGCGACAAAATCCGTGATTGCGCCGCCTGGCTCAATGATTTTGACCAGGTTGCCGCCATCGGCATCAACTGCACCGCACCGCGTTATGTAACGACGCTGATCAAGGAAATCAGCTCGGCGACGGATAAGCCAATTATCGTTTATCCGAATTCCGGGGAACACTACGACCCGCTTTCAAAGCAATGGCGTCCCGGCGATAACGGCGATTTTGCAGCTTTGGCAAAGCAGTGGCTGGCCGATGGGGCCAGAATTGTCGGCGGTTGTTGCCGGACCGCTCCCAAAGACATCCGTGCGATCAGTAAACTGGCGCGCTGACAGATTGGCGGCCCATCCGGAAAATGATTCCAAACGCGGTGGAGAATAGGCGCCCATTTCCCATTTCAAAAAATCAATGAGCTCAAAGAGCATTATTGATTTTGATTGTTTATCCGTGGGTTTTAGCAGGCGACTGTTCAATAGCCTGTCAAAGCCCATCGGCCGGCGTCAATCACACAATCATTTTGTCTGCTTTTCCCAGTTAGTGTCCATCCGGAAACTCCGGTGGGGTACTGTAACGTTTCTGATCTGGAAACCAGAAATTTTTCGCAAGGTCAAGGAAATCATGCATTTGTGCGGAGGTGTAGTGCTTTACACCGCACAATCAAATGCGTAGATTGACGCCGAGATTGTGGAAAAGGGCGATTTCCGGACAGAAACCAGTTAGTTCTGCATTTTCCTCATAAACTTCCATCCGTTACCTACGACTAATGAGTGCTTCAATCAGCTCATCAACCTGAAATTAATAATTTTTTTAAATTTATTTTTTCATTCCTCATCACTTTCTAATAATCCCCTGGTTAAAACACGGACGTGTTTTTTTCAAAGGAGATTGATGATGGAACTATTGCAGACCGGTTTTTCGGGGAATTGCCACAGGTTCATTTGGCCGATGTGTTACAGCTGCACTGCCAGAATCGCTTTTCCGGCGGGCTGTCCGTCCAGCAACAGCAGGAAAAAGGGGTTGTTTTCTTCCGCGAAGGAGAGGTCATTCACGCCGAGCAGGGCAGTATTGCCGGCATTGACGCCATCTACCGCATGTTGAGTTGGCAAGGCGGGCATTTTTCCTGCCATCCCAACCTGAAAACCTTGCAGACCAGTATCCGCATGTCCATGAGTCAGCTACTGCTCGAATGCCACCGCCGCCTGGATGAAGACGGCGCCTACCTGAGTCCGGAGATACCAAAGACGCTCAGCACGAACAAAACCATCCGCAAGGTTCTGCCGATCCCCGGCGTCAATTTCGCAGTTTTAATCAACGATCAAGGCCATCCCGTTTGACGATGACAGTGACAGCGCCGCCCGACTGAGTGCACAAGGACATTATTTCGGTGATATCGCCACCCAGCTGGGGAACCTGTTCGGGGCCCGCCATTGCCACTACACCGCAGTCAGTGGGCAAGCCGGGCACTGCCTGGTGTTTCACTCTCCCAAACGTTCCATGGTGGTTGCGGTTCCCGGCAACTGTGATTACCCCCCCGTGGAAAGTGCCATTCGCGCAACTCTGGCCAGAAAGTAACGTCCTGCCATGAATGAGAACTGCCTGGATTCATTAGTTAACCTGCCAGAGGTCGAGGGTGCCTTCATCAGCCACCGGGACGGCCGCATTATCGGCGCCAACATGCCGCAATTTCTGAGTTTGGAGCAGTTGCAGAAGGCCACCCGCCTGCTCAACCAGAACCGTAATGCTGCCAGTGCAGCGGTCGGCGAAATCAGACGTTGCGAGTTCCGTTATCTCGAACAGAAATTCTTCGTCTACTACCTGCCCCTCGGGCAGCTGTTTGTCCTCTGTCGGCCCCAGGCCAACCCGGAACGGATTGACCTGGAAGTGGAAGTTTTCCGGGCTGATCTGGACAGCCTCTTGAAAACCACAACGGGTTCCGGTCAGCCGACCACACCCCCACCAAACACCGCTGTGCAAGACAGCGTTGTCCCGCCCGCCGGGCCGGAACCGCCACAAAAAAAACGCCATATCATGCCCCTGTTCGTTGTGCTTGCCTTTGTCCTGATCGCCCTGCTCGGAGCCGGTTTTTTCTTTCTGCTCGGCGAAACGCACAGCGACAAAGCCAATCTGGTTGCCGCCAACCAGGCCCAGGCCAGCCCGCCTCCGGCGACCCCGGCAGCGCTTCCGCCAACTCCGGCTACGACCATCCTCCGCTTGCACGGTTCCAACACCATCGGCGCAAAGCTGGCGCCGGCGCTGGCGGCTGAGTTCCTGAAACAGATCATGCAGGCCAAAGAGATTGTCAGGGTTCCGGGTCAGCCGGATGAACAGAACATCGAAGGGACCCTCAGGGATGGGCGGCGGGTGGCCATTGAAATTCAGGCCCATGGTTCCAGTACCTCGTTCAAGGACCTGAACGAGGACCTGTGCGACGTGGGGATGGCGTCCCGGTCCATCAAGTCGAAGGAGGTTGAACAACTCCAGCGGTTTGGCAATATGACCGGACCGGCCAGTGAAAACGTCCTGGCCCTGGATGGCATTGCGGTCATTGTTCACCCGGCCAACGGCGTCCAGAACATGGCACAACAGCAGATCGCGGATATTTTTTCCGGGCGGATCAAAGATTGGCAGGAGATCCCCCAAAGCGGCCTGTCTGGAGCGATCAAGGTCATTGCCCGCGACGAAAAATCGGGAACCTGGGATACCTTCAAACATCTGGTGCTGCGCGACCAGTCGCTGTTGAGCAGCGCCGAACGCCTGGAGGACAGCCGTGAACTGACGGCTCAGGTTGCGGCCGACACCAACGCCATCGGCTTTATCGGCCTGCCCTATATCAAGCCTTCCAAAGCGGTGGCGGTGTCTGAACTGGGAACCGAAGCGGTGTTTCCGACCACCTTTACCGTGGCAACCGAGGATTATCCCCTGGCGCGGCGGCTGTTTCTTTATATCCCCGCTAACCCGACCAATCCCCAGAGCAGGCCTTTCGTTGAATTTGCCCTGAGCGATGCCGGGCAAAAAATTGCCAGGGAGATCGGTTTTGTCGAGTTGACCATTGATGAAATGACCCCGGAAATTCCGGCAAACGCGCCGCAAAATTACCGCCAGAACACCGCGTCCGCCGCGCGTTTGTCATTGAACTTCCGCTTCCACAGCGGCAGCACGGAAATCGATAACCGCGGACTGCGCGATATCGACCGTCTGGTCAGCTTCCTCGGTCGACAGCAGAACCGGCAGCGCGCGGTTAAGCTGTTCGGCTTCGCCGATAATATCGGTTCCCGCACGGCCAACTGTCAATTGTCCCAGATCCGTGCTGAGAAAGTCGCGACGGTTCTCAAAGCACATGGCGTCAGTGCCGAGACAATCCAGGGGTTCTGTGACGACATGCCAGTGGCAGCCAATGACACGGCAGCGGGCCGGGAGAAAAACCGCCGGGTTGAAGTCTGGCTGACCAGATAGGGCTGGCAACAGAGTTCGGTGAGGCTGGCTGCGCAGCCGCCGTTGAAGTCGCCGAGCGGCCGCTCGCCTCAACTTAGCTGCTCAAGCAAAACCAGGGTCTCCTGCGGCTCAGGCCGTTCGGTATGATCGGTGAAAAAATCAGCATTGCGAACCACGCCCAGGTGATCCACGGTAATCCGTCCGGGCAGTGGTAATTGCCAGCGCGGATCGCCGTTAAACCGCTCCAGATCGATGCCGAACCCTTTATAGATTTGCACCAGCGCCGCGGGCACCGGAAACATGATTCCCAGCTTGGTCAAATAGCTGCTGCCCGGGTCGCTGAGCACAGGGAATTCGAGGCCTAATTTATGGGCCAGTTGGGTGGAGTATTTCGCTTGCATCGGTGAAATGGCGACCAAGCTTGCACCGCGCTTTTTAAGCTCCGGGAAAACCTCCTGCAGGGCCTCCAGCTCTGCATTGCAGTACGGTCACCAGATCCCACGGTACAAACTGATCACCAGCGGACCCTGGGCACGCAATGTTGCCATATCGACCTGAACACCCTGGCCATCGGTCAGACTGAAATCGGGAATACGGTCACCCGGCTTGATGGTTTTGCTCAATATGTCCGATTCTTTTAGCGTGGATCTTGACTGCTGCATGACCTGCATGACGGCAGGAGGGATCTTTGCCGCTGCGGCCACCTTCAGTTCCGTCAGTTTGTCCTTGAGCATAAAATCCTCCATTGCCAGCTTAGGCGATTGTTCAACCGGTCCGTTATCAAGAAAAGTCTTCGCCAGACGCCTCGCTTATCTTCAGGATAGAACCATCCGTTAGCTACGGACAAGTCGGCAACCGACATTTCCCGCCCGGCAGGTATTGGCTCTGATCATCATCCTTCTTAATGGACAGCCGCTCTGTTCTTGAGTTAGACTGCCAACCGTCAACATCTTGTTACAAATGTCCCGCCCGGGACATGCCAGACGCAGCAATAGACTCAGCAAGCTGTGTTGCTCAAGCATAATCCAGACCTTGCAAGAGGCCTTTTCCACAAGCAGGACCATGAAAAAACAATTTCTGAAAAAACTTGTCCTGTTAATGGCCGGTCTACTGCTGCTGGATATCTTTCTGCAGTATCAGCTCTTCCTACAGTACAAAAACAACCGGATTGTTGCCGTATCCTTGCACCTTGCCGATGTCAGGGCACGATTGGAAACCCGCATGACCGGCAGCCTGCTGTTGCTGAAGGGGACGGCCAACTATATCGCCCTGACCCCCGGACTGACCCAGGCCGGCTTCGATCGCTACGCCCACAGTCTCTTGCACCACAATCCTTTACTCAAAAACCTGGCGTTTGCAGAGGATTTTAAAGTCAAGTTCGTCTCTCCCCTTACCGCCAACCAACCCATTCTCGGTCTGGATTATCGTTCGCTGCCAGGGCAATGGGACCAGGTCCGCCGGGTGGCGGAAACCGGACAATTGCTTGCTACCGGTCCGCTTGAGCTGGTTCAGGGAGGAACCGGGTTAATCGGCAGAGCTCCGGTGACGGTCGAGCAGCAGGGTGCAGAAAGGGTTTTGGGAATCATCTCCGCTGTGATCGACATGGATAAACTGTTTGCCGAATCCGGCCTGAACGACTCCCATCTGACCATCGCCTTGCGCGGGGTAGATGGTTTTGGCGCCGACGGTGCTGTTTTCCTGGGCAGCAGCGACCTCTTCTCTCCAGAACGAGAAGCGGTTCTGATGGATGTCACCTTCCCCGGAGGATCCTGGCAGCTAGCCGGATTACCGAAACATGGCTGGTTAACGTCGACGGCCCCGCCCTTTGCATTCACCGTTCATGGCTTACTGTTGCTGCTAGGCGGAGCCCTGGCAGTCGGCATGTTTAGATCGACCCAGAATAACCACCAGATTGAAACGATCCAGAAAAGCCTGGCCGAGGCTCAAGCGATCGCCCACCTGGGCAGTTGGAAGATTGATCTCAAAGACAATTCCACCTGGTGGTCGGAGGAAAGTTATCGGATCTTCGGAGTATCGCCCAGCTCTTTTCAGCCTAGTCTTAACAAAATCCACGAGCAGATCCATCCGGATGATATGCCCAAGTTTGAAGCCTTTTTGGAACAAGCCAGGACAACCGGCAAAAGCTATGAGCTGGATCATCGGATTATTCAACCGGACGGTTCGCAGCGTCATGTCCAGGCACGGGGACAGGTAGAATTTGACGATACTGGCAAGCCGCTCCATATAACCGGAACCATCCTGGATATCACCGAACAAAAATTGGCCGAACTCGCCCTGCGCGCCAGCGAAGAAATGAACCGGGCCATGGCTGAAGCTTCGCTGGATGCGCTGATTACCATCGATTCTGAAGACCGGATTATATTCTGGAGTCCGGCTGCAGAAAAAATGTTCGGCTGGAGTAAGCAAGAGGCTCTGCAGCAGAAACTGCACGATCTAATCGTACCCGAGCAATACCGGAAGGAAGCTCAGGAGGGTCTGTCCAAATTCATCAACTCCGGTCGCGGCCCGGTCATCAACCATGTCCGGGAAGTAACAGCCTTACGGAAAGACGGCAGCTGTTTCCCCGTCGATCTTTCGGTGGCCGCGTTTTCCTTGGACAATAGATATTATGCCCACGGCAGTCTGCGGGACGCGACCGAACGCAAGGCCACGGAGGAAAATCTGCAATGGCTGGCGACAACGGACGAACTCACCGGCCTGCTCAACCGGCGCCGTTTCATGGAATTGGCCGAGCAAGAATTTAACCGCGCCAGCCGTTATCGCAGCTCAATGACCCTGATCATGTTCGATGCGGACAGATTCAAAACCATCAATGACACCTTCGGTCATGACGGCGGCGACGAGATTCTCAGGGCCCTGGCTCGGGAGGCGACTTCAGTCCTTCGGGAAGTCGATATCATCGGCCGGATAGGTGGCGAGGAATTTACCATCGTGCTGCCGCAGACAGGGCTCAAGGGTGGCCTGCAACTGGCCGAGCGATTGCGCCAGAAAATTGCCGAAAGCAGGGTCAATTTGCCGGACGGCCGCAGGGCCAGGGTTACCATCAGCCTGGGAGTTGCCGAACTCAGCCCGGAGCTGGGTTCTTTAGACGAACTGATCAAAGCAGCGGATATCGCCCTGTACCAAGCAAAGGAGAACGGCCGCAACCGGGTCGTCACGGCCCCTGCTCTTCGAGATGAAGACAACACCAGGCAGTCCGGTTAAAAAGCAGCCACAAAAAGGTTGACTTTCTCAAGAAACAGAATCACACTTGAACATATGTTCACACAAGGGAATAATCATGGGACAAGTTGAAGACGTTTGCCAGGTCGAATGCATTCACTCTGACACCGTTGCCGGGGTTGCCGCCAGCATGGATCGGGATGAAGCTCTCTTTCAGTTGGCTGAGTTGTTCAAAGCCTTGGGGGATTCAACCCGCGTACGCATTCTGCACGCCCTGTCCTTTTCGGAGCTGTGCGTCTGCGACTTGGCCTGCCTGCTGAAAATGAGTTCTTCAGCCGTCAGTCACCAGCTCCGGGTGCTGCGTTCCCAAAAAATTGTCAAGTATCGTAAAGACGGTAAAAATGTCATTTACAGCCTGGATGACGACCATGTTTCCATCTTGTTGCAACATGGCCTGGAACACGTCAACGAATAATATTCGGGGCCACAATGTTCAAGCGGGAACCATCCCCGCTTTTTTTACCGCCAAACAGATGAACATATCGTCACATGTTTAACGTTAAAAAGGAATCCTCATGAACCTGCTCAACCAGATCCTTCTGCAAAGTTGGAATATTCTCTGTCTCTCAGCGCCCTATATGCTCTTCGGATTTTTTATCGCAGGGCTGCTGAAGGCCTTTATTCCTGACGATTTTATCGCCCGTCACCTGGGCAAGGACAACCGCACCAACCTGTTCAAAGCGGCCCTGTTCGGCGTGCCGATCCCGCTGTGCAGCTGCGGGGTCCTGCCGGCTGCCGCTGGCCTCCGCAAGCAGGGGGCCAGCAAGGGAGCCACCACCGCTTTCCTAATCTCGACACCGGAAACGGGGGTCGATTCCATCTCCATCACCTGGGCGCTCCTCGACCCGCTGATGGCCGTCCTGCGCCCCCTGGCCGCTTTTCTGACCGCAATCTTTACCGGTCAGTTGGTGCGGGTTTTCGATCCTCAGCAGCCAGCCTCTGCTCCGCAACCGACCGCTGCTGCCAAACCGGCAAGTTCTTCAAGTTGCTGCTGCAACGGTAGCTGCAGTTCTGCGCCACCCAAACCAAGCATTATTGAACGGCTCCGCAAAGGGATGAGTTTCGCCTTCGGCGACCTGTTCGGCGACATTTCAGCCTGGTTTTTCGTCGGAGTCGGTATCGCCGGACTCATCACCGTCTTCGTCTCACCCGCTCTGGTCGAACATTGGCTGGGCAACCAATTTGTCGCCATGCTGGTGATGCTCGTCGTGGGAATGCCCCTGTATGTTTGTGCTACGGCGTCCACCCCTATCGCCGCAGCGCTGGTTCTGAAGGGCCTTCATCCTGGCGCGGCCCTGGTGTTTCTGCTGGCCGGACCGGCCACCAATGCGGCGGCCATATCAGTCATTTCTACCATCCTTGGCCGCAAATCAACTCTGCTCTATGTGCTCGGCATCATGATCTCGTCCCTGGTGCTCGGTTTTGCCGTCGATGAAATCTATGCCCTCAGTGGCCTGACGATTAACTGGCAGACCGGCGGGGTAGAAGAAGGTCCCAGCCTGCTCGGAATGCTCAGTTCGCTGGTGTTGTTCGGGCTGGTGCTGTTTCGGAAAAGCAAGGACAGCTGCTGCTCGGATGGAACTTGCGAATGCGGTTGAGAGGTGATTGATCCTGGCCAGAAAGGGGCTATCAGCCTCAGAGGGGAACAGCCCCAATGGCACTAGTTTAAGGGGCGATGGCAGCAAAACCGGGACTGTCCCCGCACGGGGGCTGTCCCAGGTCTTTGCGGTGCTAACCGCGATAGTTTCATGGCTCGCAAACTCTTGGGACAGCCCCCGATGACCCTGGGGACAGTCCCGAGTTTACTACAAAGTTGCTAAACTAGCGTCATTCGGAAAAACTGGATGGCAATCATTAAGTTTTCAGATTGGAAACGAGCAGTTTTTCGTTGTGGCAAGGACATCAAGGGCTTGCGTGGAGGCGTACAGCGTTACGCCGCACAAGTCAGCCTGCAGATTGAAGCTGCGACAGCGGAAAAATGCCGTTTCCGGAGGGAAACTAGTCCAGTTTCAGGACTTCCATGGCGAGGTTGGGCAAAGGGATGATTTTGCTCACCGCCCCTCGTGCGACAGCTTCTTTCGGCATCCCGTACACCACCGATGTCGCTTCATCTTGAGCCAGTGTGAAAGCCCCGGCTTCCTTCATCTCAAGCAACCCCTGCGCTCCGTCATCGCCCATACCGGTCATAATGATTCCAATGCAATTTTTTCCTCCGTAGCGAGCCGCACTGCGAAATAAAACATCGACAGACGGACGATGACGCGCAACCAGAGGGCCGTCTTTGATTTCGACATAGTAACGGGTACCGCTTCTTTTCAACAACAGGTGCCGATTTCCTGGTGCAATAAGAGCCCTACCGCGCACGACGGTATCGTTATGTTCGGCTTCTTTGACAACCAAACGGCACAAGCGGTCCAACCGTTCGGCGAAGGTCGATGTAAAATGCTCCGGCATATGCTGGACGATCACGATTCCTGGCGAATCGGCGGGAAAGGCTTCGAGAAAAACCCGAAGCGCTTCGGTCCCGCCGGTGGACGCACCAACAACAACGACTTTTTCTGTTGTTTGGATCAACCGTTGGTGAGCACTGCTTTGTTTGGCCAGGACCACATCTGCCGTCAGCTTGGGGGCGACCTTCAAGGTGGATGTGATCATCGGTTGCAGACGGGCTTGGGAGGCAGCCTTGACCGCGTCACAGATCCGCACACGGGATTCTTCCAAAAATTGCCGGGTCCCGAGTTTGGGTTTGGTGATAATATCGACGGCACCGTACTCCAAAGCCCGCAGGGCAATGTCCGAGCCGTTTTCTGCCAGACTGGAGCACATGACCACCGGAATCGGATGTTGGCTCATAATCTTTTGCAAAAAAGTCAGACCATCCATGCGCGGCATCTCGACATCGAGAGTGATGACGTCAGGAATCACGGTTTTCAAGCGGTTGGCAGCGGCAAAAGGATCATTCGCAGTTCCTACGACTTCAATATCAGGATCGCCAGCCAGAATCTCGGCCATGGCCTGGCGGACACTGGCCGAATCATCGACAATCAAAACCTTAATTTTCTCTTTCAACGCAGTGTCCTCTTCACCCATTTACGATAAACGTCGCCGGTTTCTGAGAAAAAAACCAATCGCCGCCCTCTGTTGCCGCCGACATCCACCACTGACGGGGTCAGGCCAAGCTGTCTCAGTGCCTCTAAGGCGGCTTGTTGATTTCTCATTCCGACCCCATCCGTAACGCCAAACATCTCTGCGCCTCCGAAAACTTTAACCGTCAATTCCGTTGGTCGAATCTTCAACCCCTTAAAATAATGGAACATATAGGCGATCGCCTGATTGACATACTTGCCGTCGAAATGACAACTGCCTTGCGGCAAGGTGGCATGGCAAATAGCTCCGATCCGCAGACGGCAACAGAAAAAGACCACCGCAAGACAGGACCCGAGCACCGTGGATACAACGACGGGGACTTCCGCGATCACGATCTCCTCAGGATTGAGATTGATCCGGCTGCTCACTGAAAAGAGTCCACGCTAATCTTTCGATAGATCGTTGGGGCAACCGGCGCCAACGGCAGATCGTAACCATGCAATGACTCGGAGTGGCCCAGAAACAGATATCCGCCGGGCTTCAGGCAGCGACAGAATTTAACCATAAGCTTTTGCTGGGTCGCTTTATCAAAGTAAATGATGACATTCCTGCAAAAAATTATATCGAGCATGACTCCCAGGCCATAGTCTTCAGCCATAAGATTCAGTTGGGCAAAGCAAACAAGCTTCCGCAGTTCAGGCACGATCCGTACCAGGCCTTTGCTTTTGTCACGACTCTTCAGCAGGTATTTTTTCTTATACCCGGCCGGAACCGGCTGAATATCCTCAACCGGATAAATCGCTTTTTTGGCCGTATCAAGAACACGGGTGGATATATCCGTAGCCAGAATTCGAAACTGTCGGCCAGAGCCTTCGCTTAAAGCCTGAGCCAAAACCATTGCCAGGGTATAGGGTTCTTCACCGGTAGAGCAGCCGGCGCTCCAGACTTGCAGTGGCGCTGCCGAGTCTCTCGGCAGCGCCGGTAGCACGCTTTGCAGCAGATAATCGAAATGAGTCGGTTCCCTGAAAAAATCAGTTTTGTTGGTGGTGACCACATTAACGAAATGAGGCATTTCCTCTTGCCGCCCTTGTGGGCTGAAGAGATAGTCGCAATAGTCCTTGAAATGATTCAGGTGGAGATGGCGCAAACGCTTTTTCAAGCGCCCACTCAGCATTGTCCTTTTACTGTCCGGCAGTTTAATTCCCAGCTCGTTGTAAATAAAATGGCTGAGCAATTCAAAATGATTTCGACTCAAAACCTCGGACATGACCGTCCCCCCCCTGCTGCTGCCACTTCAGATTAAAACCGTTCAAATTCGTCATCAAGCCGATCTTCCCCCCCCATGTCTAGATTCAATCCCTGAGTTGCGGCCGTTACCTTTTTCAACTTGGCCGGCTGCTCAACGATTTTGACCGAGGTTTTTCCAATTTGCGGCACATGAGGCTGTGACTTCAAAATGGAACGTTCCGATTTGATCTGGAAAAAGGCGATTGTTTCTTGGAGTTGCTCGGCCTGACTGGACAATTCCTCGGCGGTTGAAGCCATTTCTTCAGAAGCGGAGGCATTCTGCTGGATAACCTGATCGAGTTGAATAATCGCCCGGTTGACCTGCTCGGCGCCGGTATCCTGTTCCTTGCTGGCCGCAGTGATTTCCTGCACCAGTTCAGCAGTCCGCTGGATATCCGGCACCATCCTTTCCAACATGGCACCGGCTTGCTCGGCAACTTCGACACTGCTTGCCGATAGTTCACTGATTTCAGCTGCAGCATTCTGGCTGCGCTCTGCCAGCTTCCGGACTTCTGCGGCAACAACGGCAAACCCTTTACCATGCTCTCCGGCTCGGGCTGCTTCGATTGCCGCATTCAAAGCCAGCAGGTTGGTTTGCCGGGCAATCTCTTCAATAATGGATATTTTTCCTGCAATATCGCGCATTGCCGAAACGGTTTTAGCCACGGATTCCCCTCCGGTCCGGGCATCATCGGCACTTTTGACGGCAATTCGTTCGGTCTGCATGGCATTGTCCGCATTCTGGCGAATATTAGCCGCCATCTCCTCCATGGAACTGGAGGCTTCTTCCGCAGCTGCAGCCTGTTCGGTAGCTCCCTGGCTCATCTCTTCCGAACTGGCAGATAACTGCTGACTGCCTGCAGCAACGTTGTGCGCAGCCATCGTTACATCGGTGACCACCGCCTGCAGTTTCTCGACCATTTTTTTCAATATTGCATAAACGCTATTTTCGTTTTTCACTGGCAAATCCATCGCCACGGTGAGGTCGCCGTTGCTGATTTTCCGACTGACTTCGGCAATCACCAACGGATCGCAACCGATCTGCCTAAGTACGCCGAGGGTAATCAGAAAAGCGATAAAAATGCCCCCGGCAATCGATGCGCCCGTACATCCGGCCATAAGCAGCTGAGACCTGTTGACCTGGGCTTGCATATGCTCATTCTGCGTCTTGCTGGCTTGAGCTGAAAGTGTTCCGACCCCGACTGCGGCAGCCAACATTTCATCATTTTTTTTGTTCTGATCAAGGAAAGCCTGATGATAGGTGTTGCCAATCTGCAGATATTCGTCAATCAGGGAGGCTATCTTCGCCCCCGCCGTCACCATCTGCGGGTAATCGACCACACTTTTTTGCCAGCTGGCAAGCCCGGAGCGAACATTATCCACCTGACTTTGAAACTTGTTCCAAGAGTCTTCATTCGCCCGCCAGCCGAAATACACGGCACTCACCCGCAACAACAAAAATTCCTGTCTGACATTCTCTTTCAAAAACTCCTTAATGTCAGACAGCTGCGCATATTCCTTAAGATCATTATTGGCCATAGCCTGTTGCAGCTTGGGTGAAATTTCCTGCCGGGTCACGTTGGCCAGGATATCAGTAAATGACCAACCAAGCTCTCCCCAACGTTTAAACAGAGCTGCTTTTTCGTCATCCAGGGCAACATACTCGCTCATGCCCTTTCCATAGCGATTCAACCCGTCTTGAATTTTTTCCAGTGCCTGACGCATCCCTTGATCTTCATAACGGCCAAGCAGTTCCTGGATGTGGCTGGTAAGCTCTGTGGCCCCGGTCACCGCCTTTTCATAATTCTGTTTATCTGCTGTGATAATGTAGGATTTGTTTTCTTCACGAATATTAAGAAACTGTTTAACAATTGCATCGATCTCGGACATTTGCTCTTGCTGCTGCACAACATTATCCAGCCCGAACCACCCGGTCAGTGCGATGACACCGGTCAACACCAGAACAACAAAAAAACCACCACCTATTTTTTTACCCAGCTTCATTTTTGCGAACATATGCATTTCCTCTGTGCAAAGCGTGCGTTTAATTTACCCTGCTCTGTTTAAAATTTCGTGCTCTGCCTGCCCTGATCATGTGGGAAGCCCGGTCACAGGCAAAGGCTGCTACGTGGTCGATCAAGCCGCCCTGACTCCGGCAATCTCATCAAGAGAAAAAACTTTGTCGATATCAAGAATGACCACAAAATCTTCCTCCAGTTGTCCCATCCCCTGGATAAAAGCGGTATCAAGCCGAGTCCCTATTTTCGGTGCCGGCTCAACCTGCTCGGCATCGATTTCCACAACCTCATGGACAGCGTCGGCCAAAACCCCCAGTACGGTAATTTCACCATCAATTTCGATCTCGACAATGATGATACAGGTGTTCACAGTTCTCGCTGTTTGCTGAAGGCCAAACTTCAATTTCAGATCGACCACCGGGACGACACTGCCACGCAGGTTAAGCACGCCACACATATAGTCCGGGGTTTGAGGAACCTTGGTCAGGCTGGTAAAATCCAACACCTCACGCACTTTTGCGATAGTCAGGCCAAATTCCTCATCTCCAAGCTTGAAGGTTAGATACTGGTTAGCATCAATAAGGCTTGCTTTTTCCATGGCAGTACTCCTTGTTGGTTCGCGTACAAGATTTAACTAGTTTCCATCCGGAAACGGCTTTTTTCCGCTGTAGCAGCGTCAATCTGCAGGCTTAATTGTGCGGCGTAACGCTGTACGCCTCCACGCAAGCCCTTGATGTCCTTGCCACAACGAAAAACTGCTCGTTTCCAATCTGAAAACTTAATTATTGCCATCCAGTGTTTCCGGATGACACCTAACTATGGACCGATCGCAACTGGCTCGGCATTTATTGTCCTATTGCGGCGGTTTTGACCTCGGTGCCAAACTGCCCTTGGCCTTGCTCAACTTGCCGAAACAGCTGATTGACATCGAGAATCAAAGCGACGCTGCCGTCTCCCAGAATGGTCGCGCCGGAAAACGCTTTCAAATCCTTATACATTCGCCCGAGGGTCTTGATGACACTCTGATGCTGACCGATAACCTGATCGACCACGAAACCAACCCGGTTTCCCTGCAGCCGGGTAATAATGATTTGTTGGAAGCGCGCTGGCCGGCCGCTGGTGGCAAACTGTTCTCGCAAAGGAATATAAGGAACCAGCTTCCCCCGCACATTGATCAGATGACGACCCTGTTTTTCGACCTTTTCTTCGGCCAGTTCGACACACTCTTCAACGATGGACAACGGAATGGCGTAAGTTTCTTCACCGATTCGCACCAGCAGACTTTCGACAATGGCCAGAGTCAGTGGAATCCGGATGTTAATCGTCGTTCCTTGCTGTGGCTGGCTAGCAATGGCGATGGCCCCGCGTAACCCATCAATGGCCTGCTTGACCACATCCATCCCCACCCCGCGTCCGGAGACGTCGGTAATTTGCCGGGCGGTGGAAAAACCGGCGGCAAAAATCAGCTCAAAGATCTGTTGGTCGCTTAACTCGGCATCCGCAGCAACCAGGCCCCGCTCGATCCCCTTGGCCAAAATAGTCTCTCGATCCAACCCCCTACCGTCGTCTTTGATGGTGATTTCGACATAATCGCCGACGTGTCCGGCCGTCATGACCACGGTCCCGACCTTCGGCTTGCCGGCAGCAGCCCTTTCTTCAGGCGATTCAATACCATGATCGAGGCAGTTCCTGATCAGATGCACCAACGGGTCATTCAGTTTTTCAATGACTGTTTTATCAATCTCGGTCTCCGCCCCTTCGGTTTTCAATTCCACGTTCTTGCCCAGGCCAGCGGACAGGTCGCGCACCAAGCGTTTGAACTTACTGAATGTTGCGCCAATCGGTAACATTCGCATGGTCAGGGAGGTGTCGCGCAGTTCGTCGGTCAAGCGCTCCACTTCTTCGGCAATTCCCGTGAGCTCAGAATTCCCCAGAAGCGCAGCAGCCCGGGCCAATCGGGCTTTAACCGTCACCAGCTCACCAACCATATTGACCAGGTCATCAAGCCGTTCGGCAGGCACTCTGACACTGCTTTCGGCCTCCTTGGATTGCCTTCGGTTACGGGCGGTCCGAACCAACTGTTGTTCCTGCAAAGCCGCTTCGATCTTGTCCACCGGAACCTTGCTGGTATCAATGAGTTTTTGTCCAAGGGGTTTTGCTTCTGCCAACAGGGCGTTCAGATCGTCTTGGGACAGGTCACCACGATCCACCAGGATCTCCCCCAACCGTTTATAGTCAGGGTCTTCATCCAGCAGCAAGCTATCGTCAATCTCATCGATCCTCAGGTCGATATCCTCTTCAATAAAGATAAAAACATCTTTGATTGCATTGACGCCCCGATCCGTTGTCAAAATGAGATCCCAGTACACATGGCAGCTCTCTGGAACGAGTTCATCCAGCAACGGAATCCGATCTCCCTGAGCGATTACCCGACAGGAGCCCAGGTCGTTGAGTTCACGTAGTAAACTGCCAGGACGCGTCCCTCTGAGGATAATATTTTCCGGAAGGGTCAGGCGAATACGATAGGTGACCCCTTCTGCATCCTCCGGTTCCGGCGGCACAGCAACGGCTTCCTTTCGAGCTGCAAGCTTGCCGGGGATGAGGTTTTGAAAAGATGCGATCAGCGTCTCTCCATTCCCGGCAGAGCCAGACCTCCCTTCGTCATCGGCAAGCAAGCTGCAGATATGATCGCGAGCGCTTAGCGAAAGGCTGATCAACTCTTTCGAAATCTGGAGCTTCCCATTCCGAACCAGGTCATAAACGGTTTCGACTTCATGGGTAAAACGAGAAATTTCATCAAATCCGAACATGGCCCCGGAGCCTTTAATGGTATGCATGGCCCGGAAGACCTTGGCCACCAGATCCATATCGTCCGGGGTCTCCTCAAGTTCGAGCAGGGAACTTTCCAGTTGTCCAAGGAGCTCTTCAGCTTCCTCTTTAAACGCTTGGCTGTACTGATCGTCCATCATGATGAAATATCCTTACCCAATTAGCCGGTCCTGCTTATCAAACCCACAAACAATCCCGATTGCCGCCGCTGCCAGAGCGACAGCCGTGTTGACGAATAAATCCGGCCACTTTGACGGTGTCACGCAGGGAGGGAGGAAGAGAACCAAGCAGGACGAATTCTTTTTCGCGGGCAGCTGCGGTGCGATGAGCGGAACAAAGCAGCTGGATGAAAAATATGTCGATTGATGCAAGCCGGTCGCAATTCACCAAGACCCGATCATTGTTGAGTAGTGCTGCCAACAGCACCTGCTTAACCCGGTCGAGATTTTCCACCGTTGCGTCTCCCTCCAGGCTCACGACCAAAGCACCGTCGGAAGCGACATCCTCATTGAGTGCAAGCATAGTACCCTCCGTTTTGCATCACCTTCTGAGCCGACCTCTAACCAAGAACCTTTTTCACCACGGCGAGCAATTGCTCTGGATTAAAAGGTTTGACAATCCACCCGGTTGCGCCGGCAGCACGACCTTCCTGCTTTCTGGAATCCTGACTTTCAGTCGTCAGCATGATCACCGGGAGAAATTTAAACCCCGGCGTATTGCGGATTTCTTTTATCAGGGCGATTCCGTCCATATTCGGCATATTCAAATCTGATAAAACCAGCTTGACCTGCGAATTCAACAACGCCATGGCCTCCTTGCCATCGCCTGCTTCAAGAACCTGATATCCAGCCTGTTGAAGGGTAAAAGACACCATTTGGCGAATACTTTTTGAATCATCCACGGTTAAAATCGTTGCAGCCATGATTGTTTTTCTCCTTATTTCCTAAGTTCAAAAAAGTTCGACATTGGATCCGAACTCTTCGCTATCATTATTATTTCCATCCAATTCCGAGCATTTTTCGTCGTTCTCACGGGGGCAAAACAGGCTCCCTGAATCAGTAGACCTTGCACAGGATCCGCCGAGGTCTGATTCTTCGCCGTTGCTGCAAGACAGTTCTACCGCAACGGAAGGGGTGAGGCCGGACTCTGTTGCGGTTTCACTTTCGCTCTCCTGACACCCCGAATCGGATGCACTCAGATCATCAAGCCCCCACAAATCAATCTCGGCAGGACCTTCAGCTGGCAGCGGCGGTATCGTACTTAAATGAGCTACGGTCTGGCTCAGACTTGCATCATTGATCACTCCGTTGTGCACGCTGCGCTCCTGCTCCATCGTATAACGCTCTTCCAGCTGCCGCCCAAACTGTTGCCGCAGGCGCGCCACCAGCTCTTTATCGCCGGGATGCACTGCCTCGGCATGGACGGCAATTAAATTGCCATGTTCCGCAAACATGTCTTTCAAACGGCAAATAAAAGTCAACGCATGCAACTCGCGTTGCAGTTTTTCCGTCAACTGTCTGCATTCACTCCGTACCGAAAACAGACGCCCGTTAAAATCATGGACAGCTTGTTCCAATAGAGATTGCTGAGGTTGCCCTGCCTCTGGCCCGGCGACCACAGAGCCACCCACCCAGGTTGTCTGTGTCAACGAGTCCAAATGACCGAGAATGTCGTAAAAAGCATCGATCGACTCGTGGGCATCCTTTGCCGCGCCAACCATACCCTGAGCCAAAACTTGTAGCGCAAGCCCGTCTCGTCCGAACTTGGCGGCCTTGATAATGGCATTCAAGGCATTAATTTTGACGTGGGTCGCCAACGCAATTGTGTTTTTGATGGCACCTTGAATCGTTTCTGTGATACCGCCGGCGCGCTGGGCGCTCTGTGCTATCGATTCTCCCAGCAAGCGACTATCCTCATTCAACTGAGCCATGACAGCTAACCCGTGCTGCAATGCGCTTAACGGGCCATTTTTGGTCCCTTCGGCCAATTGTTGTTCCGTCATCCGTTCCAGTCCCTGCTCTAAATCAGCGATTTCCGCGATGATTGTTTCCAGGGCTTGCGCTTGAGTTGTATACAGTTGGCCGAGGTCGTCGATCAGTTGATCCAGTTGCGCTTTCTGCAACTCGATTAACAGGTACTCTTTCCCTCTGCGTTCTTCGGCGGATTCACCTGAATCGGGCTGCCGTTCCAGTAATGCCTTTGCGATATGTTCAACCCGCTGCCTGAGGTTGTCATGAAACTGCACGCCGATAATTACATTGTTCACCTGAGCAGTAATATTTGCCGCTGCTCGCTCTGCTTGATTGGCCATGATCAGGGCCTGGTCAATGAGTTCACGGACTTTCGCAAAGGCGGTCAGAGTGATTTCTTCAGAACGCCGCCCCAGTTCGTTAAAAGACTCAATGTTTTTCTGTGCTTTGGCCAAGGTCTGCTTCTGTTCCAAACCCGCGCTTGCGGCATTTTCAATTAAGCCCGCTGTCGACTGACGAATCTGTGCTGCCAGACCCGTGGTGTCTTTTGATACCACCTTGAACATCGCTTCCATGCGCTGACTCCTAGCGCACTCGATACCGGCATTGACACCGATGACATGCAGAAACAAACCGACTCGGTCAAGGGAATCGCCCTGCCCCGCAATACGCTCGACCAGGCTCATCATCCTGGCAAGATTATCGCGTTGAGCAACCGCCCTGTCCTGAGCGATGCGGGTATTCCGGCGACAGTCGGCAACAAAAGTGGAAACTGCTTGCAATGCTCCAGTATTTTCCTGGTTCTCAAATATGGTCAGGGATTCGGCGATCTGTTGACGTTGACGGGAGGACTGGAGTTGGACCTGTTGCAGGTTTCCACCCAGCGCCAGGAAATCATCTTCGGCGCGATGGACAAGTTCGGTTAAAGAGTGAATGATGGAAGAAAGGGGATCAGCAGATCCGACATTTTCTTCTGAATGAATATTCTGCATGCCAGGTTATTCCCCCTAAAACGATCCATTTGGCGTGGAATAAAAACAGCTTCAAAACCGCAAGCAAAAAATTTTAATTCAGCTTGCAAACCTGGTGATCGCAGGCACAAACCTAATTAAAAACCCCCCATGTTTTCATTTCCATGTAGCAGAACTGTGTTGTTCTATAATTATTTCATAAATAATTATAGCTAGTTGACGGAATTCCAAAGATAGAGAAAAGAAGAGAAATCCCATTGGCAAGTACTCACCAAAAACTACACATTAATAATATCAAATGCAAGAAAAAAATACACATCTCTCTTTCCCGACAAAACCAAATAGCGCCTGACGAGCTCCTGCCACATCAGGTGAGTCGCCTGCATTCACCCCAGATTCTGTGTTGGTTCATCCATGACCGAGCAAACAATGATCACTTTGCCGAAGCCAGAAAGCGGGGCGATCAAACTGAGAGGAAAGAAAAAATCCATTCGAAAATTAATAAAAACCAATTTTATTATTGAATATTAATGATTTTTATATTATAGATATTTAAAATACCTAACCAGTTTTCTATTTAATACATTAATGCCGATTCAATCAGAGTGCTCAAGATCAGGGCTACCAACGTTAATTAGTTGTCATCCGGAAATACTGAGTGGAAACTAATTAACGTTTACAGATTGAAAACGAGCAGTTTTCCGCTATGGCAAGTAAGCCTGCAGATTGACGCAGCCACAGCGGAAAAAAGCCGTTTCCGAATGGAAACTCATTAAAGGAGAGGGAAAGCTTATGAAATGGCGGGACTTAAACATCGGCCTTAAGCTCACTATCGGTTTCGGTATTATGCTGATCCTTATTTTGGCTGGAGGCATCGTTGGCTATTCAGGGTTAAAGAGCGTCGGCCATTCCATGACGGTCATCAGTGACGAAGAGGCACCGGTGGTTGATGCTTCAATGGAGATGAAAATCTCTCTGATGGAGGCAATGGCCTCAATGGATGAATTCCATTCCGCCACTGCGGTTATGGCCACCATGGATGAAAGCAAGCTGGCCGCCCTAGAAAAGGCTTACCTGCAAGCCGCCCTGACCTTTGATCAGGGTGTCGAGGCGATCCTTAACGGTGGCCAGATGGGTGATGTCGCCGTTGTAAAAACCGATAACCCCTTGCTTGCGGAACAGGTCCGCAAAGCCGCGGAAATCCATGACACAAAATATGAGACAACGGCCAAGGAACTGATGGAAGACGGCCGTCGCCTGCTGGCCGTCAAGACAAGCGAAACAGCGGCCATGAGCAACGTCGAAGATATGGTCAAGCTGATCAGCTCAGCAGCGGAAGAGGTCGAAACCAAGATCGCGGAAAAAGTCAACCGCCGCATTAAGGCGGAGAACCTTGATCTTGCCGGACAAGCGATCCTGCGGGAAGAGATTCCCGTTGCCGATATGGCCATGGAAATGAAGTACGTCATTGCCAAAACCAGGATTCTGCTCGAAGAATACGCCCAGACCAACAGTCTCGGGGAACTGGATCAATTGGAACAACTCTACCAAACCTTGCTGACAGAATTCGACACCATGGCAACAGCCGTCACCGACGGTGGCACGATTGATGGGGTGAAAGTCATTGCCACCGACAGCCCTGAAGTCAAAGCCATGATTGTCGAGTTGCAGAACAATCATCGCAAACTGGAAGCGGCCGCAGCCAAGCTGATGCAGACCCGTCACCGGTTGATCACGCAAACCGCCGAGACTGCAGCCACTATGAGCCGCCTTGACCTGGCAGGGGAAGAAGCCGCCGGAATTCTCAGCAAGATTGAAGAGCTTGCCGGTGGCGAGATGACCGTGGCCAAAATCACCGGCCGGCAGTCAAGTAGCCGCGCCATCCTCTGGCAGATTATTGTCGTGGCCGGTTCCATGGTCATCGGCGCCCTACTCGGCTTCGTCATCACCCGGAGTCTGAGCCGACCGATCAGGCAAGGCGTTGCTCTGGCCGACGACATCGCCCTTGGCGATTTTTCGCAACGCCTCAACCTTGCCCGCAAGGATGAAATCGGCCAGCTGGGGAACGCCCTCGACCGCATGGCCGTAAACCTGGAAGAAAAAGCCCGCCTGGCTGAAGTCATTGCCGAAGGCGACCTGACCCAAGATGTCCAGGTCGCTTCGGCCAGGGACCGGCTTGGTAACGCCTTGAAGCTCATGGTTAACGGACTGCGCGACATGGTCAGCGGAATCCAGGTGGCCGGCGAGCAGATCGCCTCCGGTTCGAGCCAGGTCGCCGATGCCAGTCAGTCCCTCTCGCAGGGCGCGACCGAGTCCGCTGCGTCCCTGGAAGAGGTCACGGCATCGATGAATGAAATGACCAGCCAGGTGCGCAACAGTGCGGAAAACGCTGGTTCGGCCAATCGTCTGTCGAGTACCGCGCAGCAAGCTGCTGAAAAGGGTAACCAGCAGATGGTGGAGATGCTTGCGGCCATGGAAGAAATCGAACGGTCCGGCCAGGACATCAGCAAGATCATCAAGGTGATCGAAGAAATTGCCTTCCAGACCAATCTGCTGGCCCTGAATGCGGCCGTCGAGGCAGCCCGTGCCGGGCAGCACGGCAAGGGCTTTGCCGTAGTCGCCGAAGAAGTCCGCAATCTGGCGGCGCGCAGCGCCAAAGCGGCTGAGGAAACAACCGCACTCATCAAAGGCTCCGTGTCGCTGACCGGCCAGGGCACCCTGATCGCCAGACAAACCGCGGAAGCCTTGAAGGAGATCACGACCGGGACGACAGAGGTTTCCGTTCTGCTTGAGGAGATCGCCGCCGCGGCCAATGAACAGGCCCAGGGGATCAATGAAGTGACCACCGGACTGACCCAGATCGATCAGGTCACCCAGCAGAATACGGCCAGTGCCGAAGAAAGCGCCGCTGCCGCCGAACAACTCTCCGGGCAGGCGGCCCAGTTGCGGGAGATGTTGCAGCGCTTCACCCTTCGGAGTACCGGCCCAACCATCGATTATCAGCCAAGTTAACCGTACCGTCCGAAATTTACCCAACTGAAAACGCCCCCATCGTATCATCTTGGGGGCGTTTTCAGTTTCAGGCAAAGACAGCTCAAGCCAGCAAACTAGCCACTTTGCAAAAGCCAGTCCCCTTGTCATGGACAATTATTAAAAAAGTATCCCTCTATAATCATTAGTTAATTTTAAAATTTTATTGATTTCTCATCAGGATTGAAACAAAATACTGTAAAAATTAATAGAATCAAAAAAGTTATTGCAGACTAAAATTCAATGCAGAAAGCCCCATACGATAAAGGCTTCTTCACTCCTCCAGATCATTGCCAATATTCGATAGGAAGGATGAAACATGACCTCTCGACGACTGAGACTACTCTGGATTGCAGGTTTTTTCCTTTGGAGTCTGTTGATCGTCCTCCTTAGCTGGCAGGATCGTCGATCAGAACTGCAAATGGTCTATGATTTGGCTAAAGCCGAAGCCAAAGGCAATTATAACAAGGACCTCGTTTATCGACGCTGGGTCGCCAAACAAGGTGGCGTTTATGTCAAAGAGTCTGCCTACACACCGGCTAACCCCTATCTCTCCAATATCCCCAACCGCGATCTGGTCTTAGCCGATGGGACGACTTTGACCCTGATCAATCCCGCCTATATGACCCGCCAGGTCTATGCGTTGGCCGAGATGCAGTTCGGTGCCAAAGGACATATCACCAGCCTCAAACCGTTACGCCCGGGGAATGCACCGGACCCGTGGGAAGAGCAGGCTCTACACCGGTTTCACCAGGGGGAGCACGAAGTCAGCGCGGTTACAACAATCAACAATCAACAATACCTGCGCCTGATGTATCCGATGACAACGGAAGACAACTGCCTGAAATGCCATGCCCGACAGGGTTATCAAATAGGAGATATTCGGGGTGGGATCAGTGTTGCCATTCCTATGCAGCCCTACCGACAGGCCTATGCTCAGGTGATCAGGACTCATTTTAACAGCCGCATCATTATCTGGCTGTCCGGGTCCTTACTGCTGTTATTTTCCTACCTGTTTTTAAAAAGCCGCTTCAATCTTGAACTGCAGGCTCGCCAGCGGGCCGAAATATCCGAGCACAAATACCGTATGCTGTTCAATCAGGCCACCATCGGCTTTGCCCTGGTCGATGCTGCTAACGGAGAAATTCTCGAATGCAATCAGGCGTTGACCCAGATGACCGAATGGGCGCCGGAAGAGCTAAACGGTCGGCCACAAAGTATTCTTCATCATGCCCGCCAGGATTCGCCACTTGGTGATGACAGTTTCAACCAGGAACAGCAAAATGACTCAGCGACTCTGCACGAAGAGACTTTTATCACCCGGAGCGGAAAAATCTTACCGGTTGGGCTGAAAGAAAAAAAATTTTCTCTGGAAGGACGCGAGATCATTTTTAGGGTTATTCAGGATATCTCACAGCAGAAACAGAACGAAAAAATTCTGCGCGAAAATGAAGAAAAATACCGCGCCCTGCTCAATAACCAGAACGACGCAGTCTTTCTGCATCGCTATAGGAAAGAAGGGTTCAACCCTTTTGTCGAAGTCAACGCCATTGCCCTGGAACGCTACGGCTATACCAGGGAAGAACTGCTCAAGCTTTCCCCGCAGGATATCACATCACCCGAAGAAGCCCGTAAATACGGAGCAGCTCAAATTCGACGACACCTGCTTGAGCACAAGCAGATGATTTTTGAATCGGTTCACATCAAAAAATCGGGAGTATCCTTCCCGGTTGAAATCAATACCTCGGTGGTCGATTTAAATGGCGAACAATTTCTTCTCGCCACCGCCCGAGATATTTCAGAACGTAAGCAGGCCGAACAGACCAACCGGCAGTTGGAAAGTCAGCTCCAGCAGAAGTATAAAATGGAAGCCATCGGCCTACTGGCCGGAGGCATGGCTCATAACTTCAACAACAACTTGGCTATCATTCTCGGCAACCTGCAACTGGCGACAACCAAGCTCGGCAATCATTCTCAAGCACTGCAGTATCTGGAGAACGCCCGCACCGGTGTACACCGTGCCCGGGAACTGGTCCGCCAGATCGCCGCCTACAGCCGGCAGGAACCCCAACAAAAAAGACCCGTGCAACTGGCTGCAATCATTCAGGAAACCCTCAGCCTGCTGCAATCAACCATGCCGTCTACCGTTAATTTCGACGTCTCCCTGACCGAGCAGAATCCCCCCCTGACAATTCTCGCCGATCCGACCCGGATTCAAGAAGCCCTGATCAATCTCTGCACCAATGCGGTTCATGCCATGAATGAACAAGGCGACCTGCAGCTGTCCCTGCGTAGCGCGGAACTGAAACTCCAAGACCTGCCGCTCAAGTCAAACCTGACTCCGGGCAGATATGCCTGCGTGGCGGTATCCGATAATGGCTGCGGAATGACAGCCGAGACTATTGAACGGATATTCGACCCGTTTTTTACAACCAAGGGGGTCGATGAAGGGACCGGCATGGGGTTGTCCACGGTCAAAGGGATTGTTGAACAACACGACGGGCTGATCCGGGTCAAGAGTGAGCCCGGAAAGGGCTCGACTTTCTCGCTGTTCTTTCCCGCCACCAATGATCTCTGTGAAGCCCAACAAGTCAAAGAGGCAGTGCCGATGATGCGCGGCCAGGAGGCCATCCTGATCGTTGAAGATGATCAGATGCTGGCCGAACTCAACCGCACGATTTTTGAGGACAAGGGCTATGCAGTCACGGTGGAGATCGACAGTCTCCAAGCTCTGGAAAGGGTCAGGCAGAACCCCCGCCAGTTTGACCTGATCTTGAGCGATCAGAGTATGCCAGGATTAACCGGGCTCGAATTGACCCGGGAAGCCCATAAAATAAACCCGCAACTACCGGTGGTCATCTGCAGCGGCTACAGCTCCGGAATTTCCCCGGAAGCAACCCGCGAGCTCAATATTGCCGCGTTCTGTGCCAAACCGCTGGAGGTCTCGGAGCTGTTGAATGTGATCAGACAGGTTCTGGATTCCAGGACTCATGCGAGCTAACAGCCGCAGGAATGGCGAACCAGGAGACGACTGGACAATACCACCTGGCGGGTCGGCCGGGTCGGATCAAGAATGCGTTTGAACAACATCTCTCCGGCCGTCTGGCCGATGGCATAGGTCGGTTGTTCGATTACCGTGATGGCCGGGCGCGTCATGGACGTCCATGGCGACTCGTCAAAAGTCGCAAAGGCCAGCTGCTCGGGAACGGCGACCTCTTTATCGCGAATGGCCCGAAACGCTCCCCCGGCCAACAAACCGCTACTGGTAAGAATGGCATCGGGCGGATCGCTGCGTTCAAGAAGCCGGCTGACCGCGGCATGCCCGTCCGCTTCCCTGGCCGGCAGATCAATGATCAACTCCTCCTCCGGGGCGATCCCGGCATCTGCGAAGGCCATATTGAAGCCGCGCCGGCGATCCCGACCGGTGACACTGTGGACACCGAACAAACCGGCGATCCGGCGATAACCATGCTGGAGCATATGACTGGTCAATTGCTGGGCAGCGGTCACATTATCGATAACAACGCTGTCCACGACCGCGCCGGTAATTTTCCGGTCGATGATCACCATGGGACAGACATCGGCCAGCTGCTGGGGAAAATGATCCGCTAACCGGCTAGTGGGGGAAAGAATGATTCCGGCCGCGTTTTCATTCTGCATCAGTTCAAGATAACTGCGCTCCTTATCAGGATTTTCATCCGTATTGCACAGAATGACGCTGAAATTGTTGTCCTGAGCAACATCCTCGACCGCCCGGCAGAGGGACGCGAAAAACGGGTTCTGAATATCGGCGACGATCAGCCCGATGGAACTGGATTTTTTCGAACGCAGGCTGCGGGCCGCCCGGTTCGGGGAATAATTCATTTTTTTAATGACTTCCAGCACCTTTTCCTGGACCTCCGGGCGCACATGCTGCTTGCCGCTCAAAACCCTGGAAACCGTTGCCGTAGAAACACCGGCTGCTGCCGCGATATCTTTGATTCTCATCTCACTCTCCCATAAAGCTTTCCCCTATGTAACCGATAGGACTGATAATTTCAACCCATCATCGCAGCAGCTCCCGGTCACGGCAGGCACTGCCCCCCGCTTCCCTCCTGCGGTCAGGGTCCGGTTGCCACGGCCGACAATACAGATCGCCGCAACAGACCTGAGTCAGCCTGGTCTTTTCTTCGAAAAAGTAACCGATATCAAGAAATAATCTGTTATTTATCCGCTATAATTTAGTGAAACAATATTTTATTTGACATGGAAATTGTAATCGATTACATTTTCCATGTCAAACCCTTTCAGGAGGAAGCTCTTATGAAACTTGACCGGCAAACCATTGTCCTTGGCGCCAAGATCGTCGATAAGCGCGCCGCGATCGAAGCCGTTGGCAAAATTCTGGTTGAAAACGGCTTCATCCAACCGGGTTATGTCAGCAGCATGCAAAAGCGGGAAGAAGTGGCGAACACCTTTCTCGGCAACGGCATTGCAATTCCCCATGGGCTGCCGGAAGATCGCGAGCTGATTAACAGGACCGGCATCGCGGTATTACAAATTCCGGCCGGGGTGACCTGGAACCCGGGCGAAACGGCCTCCCTGGTGATCGGCATTGCGGCCAAATCGGATGAACACATTGGCATCCTCACCAACCTGACCCGGATCCTGGATGATCCGCAAACCACCGCCCGCCTTTCCCGGACCACCGAGCCGACAAGCATTATCGAAGTGCTATCCGGCCAGGCCGCCAGCGACCAGCCAACAGTGCCTGAAATAAACCTGGAGGGTTTTTCTTCGGTTGTCGTCCAGATCAGCGGCGAACATGGTCTGCATGCCCGCCCGGCGACGGCTTTTATCGAGACGGCAAAACAGTTCACGGCCGACATTATCGTGGTCCACGGCGACCGCTCCGGGAACGGAAAAAGCCTGGCGGACCTGCTCAAACTGGGCGTCTCCAGCGGACACAGCGTGCAGATCCACGCCCGCGGGGAAGACGCCGCCGCCGCTCTGGCGGCACTTCAGGAAGCGGTTGCGGCAGGGCTCGGTGAAGAACAGGAGCCGTCTGCCCCGGACACGGCGGTCAATCATGGCTGGCAGCCGCAGAATGTCGCCGCAACTGTCCCAGGGATCAAGGCATCGCCGGGGTTGGCCATCGGCCCGGTCCGCCAGTACGTTCATGAACGCATCGTTGTCGCTGAGGACAGCAAAGATCCCGAGGCTGAGAAAAAACAACTCCGCCAGGCGGTCGCCACCGCCAAAGAAAACCTCCAACAGCTCTACGATGAAGTGCGCGCCAAAACCGGCGCGGCCAAAGCGGCGATCTTCAAAGCCCACCTGGCGTTTTTGGACGACCCAGAGCTGCAGCTCGAAGTCCGTGACCGGATTGATGCCGGCAGGAGTGCCGGTTCAGCCTGGCAACAGGCCATAGATGAACGCATCAGGGAGCTTGAACAACATGAGGATCCAGTGTTGGCCGGCCGAGCCATGGACCTGCAGGATGTCGGCAGGCGGGTCTTAAAACATATCGCCGGAGTCATTCAGGAACAGCCATTTATTCCGACCGAACCGGTGATTCTGGTCGCCGAAGACCTGACCCCGTCGGATACCGCAGCGCTTGATCCCGCACTCATTCTGGGGTTGTGTACCGCCGGCGGCGGTCCCACTTCCCATTCCGCGATCATCGCCCGCTCCCTCGGGATTCCGGCAATGGTTTCCGCCGGCCCTGCCGTGCTCAAGATCAGCGACCAGACTCCAGCCATCCTTGATGGCGACACCGGCACTCTCTATCTGGAGCCGAGTGAAGAGGATTGCAAAGCTGCCGCTGTGGCCAGACAAGAACTCGATTCGCTTCGGGACAAGGAGTTCCGTAGCCGCTTTGAGCCGGCCCTGACCCTGGATGGGCAGCGCATCGAAGTCGTCGCCAATATCGGCACCGCCGCAGAAGCTGAGCAGGCCGTTAAAGCCGGCGGAGAAGGAGTCGGCCTGCTGCGCACCGAATTTTTGTTTCTGGGGCGGGACACGCCGCCCGATGAAGAAGAACAGTTCAAAAATTATACGGCCATGCTGGCCAGCCTCAACGGTCTGCCGATGATTGTCCGGACCCTCGATATCGGCGGCGACAAGGAGGTCCCCTATCTTGACCTGCCGGCCGAGGACAATCCATTTTTGGGAGAACGGGGCATTCGCCTTTGCCTGAAGCGTCCGGAACTGTTTATGGCCCAGCTCAGAGCTATTTATCGAGCCTCCCTGCATGGGCCCTTAAAGATCATGTTGCCGATGGTCTCAACCCTTGAAGAATTGGCAGCAGCCAAACAGCTGGCCGAGCAAGCCAGGCTTGCGGTGGGTGCCGAACCGGTTGAGATCGGCATTATGGTTGAGGTCCCTTCCGTCGCGGTCATGGCTGATGCCTTTGCCGCACAGGTCGATTTTTTCTCGGTCGGGACCAACGACCTGACCCAGTACGTACTGGCGATGGATCGCCTCCATCCGACTCTGGCCGCAAAAGCTGACAGCCTGCACCCGGCGGTTTTGAGAATGATTGATATGGTCGTTAAAGCAGCGGATCAGGCCGGAATCTGGGTCGGCGTCTGCGGCGGCCTGGCCGGAGAGCCGCTGGGAGCGGTCATCCTTGCCGGGTTGGGGGTTCGGGAATTGAGCATGGTGATTCCCAGCATTGCCGCCATCAAGGCCCGGCTGCGCAATATCACCCTGGAAGAGGCCCGCACCCTGGCCCGCCAGGCCCTCGCCTGCCCCGATCTTGAGCAGGTCCGCAAGCTGCAACTCCCCTCAGGAGAACAGCGATGAATGCCCCAGCGACCACCCTGGTCACCGTGACCTTGAATCCGGCCATCGACCTGTCCTGCACCGTTGCCGACTTCACTCCCGGACAGGTCAATCGCGTTAGCGCGTCGCAATCGGATGCCGGGGGCAAAGGTGTCAACATCGCCAGGCTGCTGCGCCAGTTTGCACTGCCGGTGACTGCGACCGGCTTTCTCGGCGAAGCGAACCCGCATCTGTTCCAAAAATTGTTCAGCGCAAGCGGGATCAACGATGCCTTTGTCCGCGTACCGGGGGAGACCCGCACCGGGATCAAGATCCTCGATCCGCTCAGTCAGGAGACTACGGACATCAATTTCCCCGGTTTTTCACCGACGGCAGACCATCTGCAAGAACTGCGCAATGTCCTGGAACGGCTGGCGGCAACGGCAGCGACGGTCATTATTGCCGGCAGTGTTCCGGGAGCCATGGAGCCGGCAACAATCGCGCAGCTGGTCCAAACGGTCAAAGCGCAAGGAGTGCCGGTCTATGTCGACACCAGCGGTCCTGCCCTGCAACAAGCCATCGGCGCGGGACCGACCTTAATCAAACCCAACCAGGAGGAGTTGTCAGCCTACCTCGGTCGCCCCTTGACCACGCAGAGAGAAATCGTTGCAGAAGCGCGCCGCCTGATCGACCAGGGAATCACCACGATTGTGGTCTCACTTGGAGCCGAGGGCGCGTTGTTCGTGCAGCATGACCAGGCTTATATGGCCGTCCCCCCGCGGGTCAAGGCGATCAGCACCGTCGGTGCCGGCGATGCCATGGTCGGCAGTTTGGCCGCAGGCTTCCAGAAGGGACTGTCGCTAAGTGACTGCGCGCGCCTGGCCACTGCGGTCTCTGCTGCAGTGGTCACTCAAGCCGGACCGGGTCTGGCGTCCCTGGCCGCGGCGAAAGCGATCGAAGATCAGGTCGAAATTCATCGGTTAACTTTCTAAAGGGAGGAGAAAATGGGGAGAATAGTTGCGGTAACGGCATGCCCGACCGGAGTTGCCCATACCATCATGGCCGCCGAGGCCCTGAAAAAGGTCGGTGCAGCCATGGGGCACCAGATCGAGGTTGAAACCCAGGGCGCCGAGGGCGCGAAGGATATCCTGACTGCGGAGGCCATCAACGCCGCAGAGGTGGTCATCATTGCCGCGGATATCCATGTGGAGCAAAGCCGGTTTGCGGGAAAACCCCTCTTCACCATCAGCACCAGCAAGGCTATTCGCGACACCAGAGAAGTCCTCGAAGCCGCAGCGGCCTTGGCCGGGGAGACAGTGGCCCCGCCTGCTCAGCCGCCCGCCCGGGAGGCTGCCACCAAACCGGAACAAAGAGCTGCCCGAAAATATATCATCGGGGTCACCTCCTGCCCGACCGGAATCGCCCACACCTTCATGGCGGCTGAAGCCCTCAAAAAAGCGGCCGAAGAACTTGGTTATGAAGTCAAAATCGAGACCCAGGGGTCGGTCGGTGCAAAAAACGTCCTCAGCGCAGCAGATATCGACCGCGCCGATGCGGTGATCATCGCCGCCGATGCGTTTGTCGATAAAAGCAGGTTTGCTGCAAAACCGCTCTATGAGACCACCACCAAGGAAGCCCTCCACCACGGCCGCCAGGTGATTGAAGCCGGGCTGGCAGCGCAACCGGTGGCAAGCACCAATCTCTCCGGTCAGGTCGATGAGTTGAAGAAAGAACGCTCGGCCGCACGCAGCGGTCCGTACCGCCACCTGATGACCGGGGTTTCCTATATGCTGCCGGTCGTCGTGGCCGGCGGGCTGTTGATCGCCCTGGCTTTCGCCTTTGGCGGTATTTATGCCGGCGACCAGGAAGGGACGTTGGGCTGGGCCCTGATGCAGATCGGCGGAGCCACTGCTTTCTCTCTGTTTGTTCCGGTGTTGGCCGGGTTCATCGCTTATTCCATCGCCGAACGGCCTGGGATCACGCCTGGCCTGGTCGGCGGGATGCTCGCCAGCACTGTCGGTGCCGGTTTTCTGGGCGGAATCCTGGCCGGTTTTCTGGCTGGTTATCTGACCCGCTATCTTAATAACCTGATCAAATTGCCGCAGAACCTGCAAGGTCTCAAACCGGTCCTGATCCTGCCGTTCCTGTCAACCCTGATTGTCGGCCTGTTGATGATCTATGTCATTGGCCCGCCGGTTAAAATCGCCCTGACCGCCTTGACGGACTGGCTGCAGGCGATGCAATCGACCAGTGCTCTGGTGCTGGGCCTGATCCTCGGCGGGATGATGGCCTTTGACATGGGCGGACCGGTCAATAAAGCGGCCTATACCTTTTCCGTGGGCCTTCTCTCCAGCCAGATTTACGGCCCAATGGCCGCCACCATGGCGGCAGGGATGACCCCGCCCCTGGGTCTGGCCCTAGCCGCCACGCTGTTTAAAAATCGCTTCACCCAGGAAGAGCAGGAAGCCAGTAAAGCCGCTTTTGTTCTTGGTATTTCCTTTATCACCGAAGGGGCCATCCCCTTTGCCGCGCGCGATCCGCTGCGGGTGATCCCCAGCATCATGGCCGGGTCAGCGGTGACCGGGGCACTGTCCATGCTGTTCGGTTCAACCCTGATGGTCCCGCACGGAGGGATCTTTGTCCTGCTGATTCCCAATGCGGTCACCCACTTGCTGCTATATGCCGCGTCCATCGTCATCGGTACCCTGGTTACAACGGCAGCGCTATACCTGGTCAAACGACCCCTGACCGCAGCGCAAGCACCAGCCAGCGCGGTCCAGGTCGCTGAATAAAACGACTCGGCAGAACAACGCCAGACGGGAAGTAAGCGTCTGGCGTTGTTCTCCCTCCGCAGAAAACGCGCTCCCTTAAAAAGCATTGCCTTGACTAAGCGGCTGAAGGTAAGATTCGTCCCGGCGGCTGCCAACAACGTTGGGTGCGTTCCCTATCGACAGGTTTCTGTCGTCATTTCCAGCCACCAAACCTGATTCTGCTGCCCGACCGGACGCTATGATATTCCAACGCAGCCTACTCCCCGCTATTTTTGCCATCGCTCTACCGATGGTGCTTTCCAACATGACCATCCCCCTGCTTGGCCTGGTAGACACCGCCGTGGTCGGGCATTTGCCGAGCAGCACTTATCTGGCCGGGGTGGCTCTGGGTTCATCGGTCATCACTTTTCTGTTCTGGATGGTCGGCTTTCTGCGTATGTCAACGACAGGTTCTGTGGCCCAGGCACTGGGTCGTAAGAACGATCAGGAGGCAATTCAGGTTTGGCGCCACTCCGTCCTTCTCAGTCTGATCCTGTCATCATTATTGATTCTGCTACAACAGCCGATCTGGCAGGCAGCCATGCTCATGGCCGCTCCGGAATCTGTCATTTCAGCCCCGGCGCACATTTACTTTCAAATCCGTATATGGGGAGCTCCGGCGGCGTTAATCAACCTGGCAACGTTGGGCTGCCTTCTCGGCATGCGTCGGGCCAAAGCACCCATGACCCTGTTGATTCTGACGAATCTTATCAATATCGTCTTCGACCTGTTCTTTGTTCTCGGCCTCGGTTGGAACGTAGCCGGAGTCGCGGCTGCCTCATTAATTGCTGATTGCGCCGGAACCGTGGCCGGACTGTGGATTCTGGCGCGCTTGTGGCGGGAACGCGGTATTGTTCTGTTTGAGCGCAAAGTGCTGCGAAAAGGTATCGCAGCACAAAGCATCATTCCGCTATTGGGGTTGAACCGAGACATTTTCCTGCGCACCTTGGCCCTGCAAATCTGCTTTACCTTCATGACCTTTCAGGGAGCGCGGCTGGGGAATGAGATTCTGGCCGCCAACATGGTCCTGCTTAACTTCCTGATGCTCGTGTCCTTTGCCCTGGACGGCTTTGCCTATGCCATCGAAGCCCTGGCCGGAGAAGCTATTGGTGCAAACGATCGCCAACGATTTGACCTGATGGTGACGACCATTCTGGTCGTCTCTTTTGCTATCAGCCTCCTGTTCTGCCTCCTTTTCGCCTGGCAGGGAAACCACATCATAGCCCTGCTCACTGATATTGCTTCGGTTCGCGAGACAGCGTCCCGCTACCTGCCCTGGCTGAGCTGGCTTCCAGCTGTGGCTGTCTGGAGTTATATTTTCGACGGTATTTACATCGGCGCGACCCAGGGTCGCGTCATGCGCAACGCCATGCTACTGTGCGCTTTCGGGGTTTTCTTCCCCTGCTGGTGGTTAAGCCGTGGCTGGGGAAATCATGCTCTGTGGCTAAGTCTGACAGCCTTCATGCTGGCGCGCGGGCTGAGTCTGGGCTGGCATTGCCTGCGCTACCGAGACACCTGGTTTGCGGATCCGAAAACCACCTGTTAGCAGAATCAAACCGCTCCCAGCGCATTCAATCCAGCAGCGGGTCAATAAAATTTGCCTTCTGTCATTTGATCTATATAATAAAACTTCTCACATGACTATATGATCTGTTGTTTATCTACGCATCACCCGAAAGCGATGAATAAAATCTTCATGAATCAGAAAGTTGTCAACAAAATCAAAAAACTCTTCCCTTATGTCTACCGAGCCTATCGGGAAGAGTTTGCGCTCCGCAAATTTCATCGCAACAATGTCATGATTGTCGTTCTGTCGTTATTCCTGTTTTTCGAACAACTTGTGTACGCTTTCCAGGTCAGTGCTCCGGGCAGCAACCGGCAAATGGTTTATGTGCAATCCGCTTTTGCCATGCTGTTTTTTGTCTTTCTCAGCCTCTTTTATCAGTTCAGGAAACCGCAGGCGCTCAATTATTTTCACCGCTTTTATGAAATCAGCCTGTGCCTGGTCGGCATGATCGTGGCCCTGATTCGCTTTATGTTCATTGAATTTGACAGCACCGTGGTCCACCTGCCGACCATATACATTGCGGTGGTCTACGGGGCGGCGGTCGTCTTTATCTTTTCGTTGCGGCAAAGTTTTGTCCTCTATTCACTGCTCAGCCTGAGCACAATCATTTTGCTGCCGCAGGTCCACCCCGAAATTGCTGTAAGCTGTTATATCGCGGATATCTGCTCCAACAGCATCATCGCTTTTCTGGTGTCAGCCCTCCATTATCGCAATTTCACCAAAGAGTTCATCAGCAACAAAATTATCGCCGACAAGAACAAAACCCTGCTGGCCAAAAACAAAGAGATCGAACGGATCAACCAGGAACTGCAGAATCAGGCGGAAAGAGACGAACTGACCGGGCTGTTCAACCGGCGTAAAATCAACCTCATCCTGCATGAATTGAGAAAAAGAACCCTGCGTTATCAAAAAGAATTTGCTGTTATTCTGATTGATATCGATTTTTTTAAAACCATCAATGATAGCTTTGGCCATGCCACCGGCGATCGGGTTCTGAAAAATATTGCCCACATTCTGCAAAGTAATATCCGCGATGTTGACAGCTGCGGACGCTGGGGTGGAGAGGAGTTCATTGTCATCTGTCCCGATGCCGACTGCTCCAGAGCACAACCTCTCGCCGAAAGGCTTCGGCAGGCTATCAGCATGTGTTGTTTCCACGAAAGCCAGCGGGTCACGGCCAGTTTCGGCATCGCCTGCCATAGCCATCATACGACGTTAACCAGTCTGCTCAACGCAGCGGACATGCTCCTTTATGAAGCCAAAAAAAAAGGCCGAAATCGGGTGATCGTCGAGACTGTCGAAACGACCACACCGTCTTTGACCAATGGAGAAAACCAGCACACCAAAGTTAGAGAAAACACCGCTGCGGGATAAGTCTCCGCAGCGGTGTTTAGACACCAGTCTTACAACTTGCAACATCACAAAGTCGCAACCCACCTTGCGAAAAAACCATCACTTCAGGCGGCAGGGCGAACAACCCGCCCCGCCACAACAAACCGATTTTACATCAACCATTTCCACCACACAAACAGCGCCAGAAAGCCAAACAAATAGACCAGCCCCAGGTAACTGAGTGTCACAATCATCTTACTGGGACGTAGATCTTCAGGCATGTCGGCTGTTTGCACAAGATGGTGGTTGAGCCAGGCAAAAAACGGGGTCGTCATGAAAGCCATGGTCATGGCAAAGCCGAGCATCGGCAACAGGGCACTCTTAAAGAACAGCAGAATGGCCACACAGGCAACGGCAACCAGGCCGACCCAGGTGGCAAAAGACCGTTCCGAATACTCATCATGATTACGCAGCAACTGCAGGCCTTCGGCCAGAGCCCGTGAATAACCATCAACCACGGTGATGGTGGAGCCGAAAATACAGAAAAAAGCGATCAGGGCGATCATGTAGCGGGACCATTCGCCAATGGTGCCGGCATACATACTGACCAGTTGATGCGAAAAACCGATCCCGCCTTTGGCCAGTTCCTGCCCGCTGCCGTGCAGAACCAAGGCGCCCAGGGCCAGAAAAAACAGGGCCAGGATGGCGGTTGTCCAATAACCGAGATTGAAATCAAACAGGGCGGATTTGGACGTGACATCCTGCTCGGCGCGTTGTTTGGCCAGCCATAAGGAGGTCAGGCAGGAGATTTCGATGGGCGCCGGCATCCACCCCATGGTGACCACCAGAAACCCGACCGAAGCCAGGGTCCAGGGGGAAGGAGACACATAATCAGCCGGCGCGACCGGACCGTTGTGCCAGGCAATCACCACCGCAGCGACGGTGGAAATGGCCAGCACCACCATGATGAATTTGGAGATCCGGTTGAGCATGGCAAAATGCCCGGCCAGCACAATCAACAGGGAGGCGGCCAGGACAATCAGACTTAACACGGACAGCGGCAGATTTCCGGGCAGAAAATATCCCAACAGGGCGGCAGAAAACAGGGTCAGCGCCGAGGTATTCACCACCGCGGAAAAAATGTTCAGGAAAAAGGCCAGGCCGATATAACCTTTACCCATCTGGGCGTAACCATTCTGCAGGGTTTTCCCGGTGGCCATCGTATAACTGATCCCAGCCCTGAAAAAAGGATACTTGAACAGATTGACGAATAAAATCAATAGCGCCAGAGACCAGCCGAATTTAGCCCCGGCCTGAGTTGAAGCAACCAGATGACTGCCACCGATCGCTGCAGTTGCCGTCAGGATCCCCGGCCCTAATGTTCTGACCAATTTGAGCAGCTGATCCCACGGGGAAAGAGAGTTTTCTGTGAGTGTCGTTTCCAAAATCCTATCCTTTTCTTCAGCTTCGAGCATAGCAACACCCCCGCCGCAGTCGGAGCAGGCGACGGGGAATCCATATCCTTCATGAGCATAATAAACGGCCGAGAGGTTATCCCGGCAGCGGGGTGAACAAACCGTTAAACCAAAAGGAGGATTTTATATCACATAAAGAATGAGAGAACCAGTACGGAACCCGCCGAATTGAACCGCTTCGCCCGGTTTAACGGCCGCTCGCCGGAAAAATGGTGCTGGATATGATTATTTGATGGATTCACAGGTTGGGAAACGGCAAGATTCGGAATTTTTAAAAGCGCATTAACAACCTGCACGGAATTACTCGTCCCGACATGAAGAAAAAAACTTTACTGATCGGCCTGGCCGGTCTGTTAGGAATCCTGACACTGGTGATTCCCCAGGGGGAGCGTCACCAGCAAAGCTCGGTGCTCCGCTTGAGTGGAGGACCGGCCGGCAGCACTTCGCAACGCTTTGTTGAAGACCTGGCCGGTCTGCTCCATCGGGGGATGTCCTCGGCCCGCGTCAAAGCCCTGCCTTCGGCAGGATCGCGGGCGAACCTCGCCGACCTGCAACGAGGCGAAATCGACCTCGCCCTGGCCGGGACGGAAGACACCTATCGCGACCTCAACAACCCTTCCGGTAAAGCGGACGGCAGCACCAACCTGGCCCTGCTGGCGCAGTTGTCCGGGGCCTATGCCCAATTGCTGGTTCCGCAGAGCAGCTCTCTCAAGGTTCCCGGCGACCTCTGCGGCAAGCGTATCGCCATCGGCAATCCGGGCTCCGACTCGGCAGTGACAGCAAAGCGCTACCTGCAAGCGATGCATCTGTGGGCGAGGATCACCCCCATTTACGTTGGCTATGAACTGGCTTTGCAGGAATTGGTCAATGGCAGCGTGGCAGCGGTCTGGATGGTTTCCGGCGTGCCCAACGAAGCAGTGCAGAAACTACATTATTCCTTTCCGTTACGGCTGATCAGCCCGTGGCCAGAGTCTTCCGCGACCAAGCAGGAGCAGGCTTTTTATCAGGATTTTCCGTTTTACGAACGGGCCATTCTCCCGGCCCTGAGTTTTCCGGAACAGACAGAACCGCTCCGGACCATCGGTGTGCCGGTCTTGTTGCTGGCCGACAGCAATCTCGCTGAAGAGACGACCTTCCGGATACTCAACCTGCTGTTTACGACCCACAACGACACTCCCGCACGACAGCGATCGGCCCTCCATCAACTCCAGCTCACCAATGCGCTGCCGAATATCACCATCCCGCTGCACCCGGGTGCGCTGCGTTTTCTCAAGGAATATTTCTAGCCGCTCATCCGTGGGCCGCTATGTTAAGATGGATATCCTGCAACAGATAATCGTTAACGGTACATTCCTTCTGCCCCACGGAAATAGATCATGAACAGAATATGCGTTTATTGCGGCTCAAATCCCGGCAGGTCGGCCAGCTATGAAGCGGCCGCCAGACAACTGGCAGCAACCTTGGCGCAACAGGGTATCGGCCTGGTTTACGGTGGAGCAAGCGTTGGCATCATGGGGATTCTCGCCGATGAAATGCTGGCGCAAGGGGGTGAAGTCATCGGTGTCATCCCCAGGCTACTGGTTGACAAGGAGGTTGCCCACCCCGGCTTGACCGAGTTGAAAATCGTCCAATCCATGCATCAGCGAAAAGCGCAAATGGCGGAACTGGCCGATGGGTTCATCGCCCTGCCGGGAGGCCTCGGAACCTTGGAGGAGCTGTTCGAAATGTTGACTTGGAGCGTCCTTGGCCTGCACAGCAAACCCTGTGCGCTGTTGAACGTTGACGGCTATTACGACCTGCTGTGCGCGTTTCTTGAGCATGCCCGGGCTGAGCAATTCGTTAAACCTGAGCATCATGCCATGCTGCTCAGCGCGAACGATGCGCAAACCCTAGTGGCCCAAATGGCCGGCTATCGGACTCCCGTCTGCGTCCGTCCCGGCGACATCGAGGCCCGCTGATGGGGAGATCCCAACAGCCCGAACCGCCCTTGCTCTGCGCGGGGTTGCGCTGATGGAAGTCATGCCCGAGGAGCAGAACATCAATATTGAACAGCCGGAATGGCGCCCGGTCCCACCGGAACTGAAGGATGGTTTGTCAACCGCGGGACTCTCCAATGCACGCTTGCACAGCTGGCTGCTGGTCCTGGAGGCACGGGGAATTCCCTGTCGGGGAGAACAGCACGCTGCGGGCTGGTTGCTGCTGGTTCCGGTCAGCCATTACCGGCAGGCCTTTCGGGAGTTGAGCGAGTACGAGCAGGAGAACAGCAACTGGCCGCCACCGCCGCCGGTTGCGCGCAGACTCCACGAGAATACGGCGTCGACCATCTGGGTGCTGATTCTACTGGCGGTTTTTCATAACCTGGTCGTTCAGCACGGCAACCCCTTTGGATCCGCCCCTTTGAACTGGCTCGACGCGGGGAGCGCTGACGCCCTGAAAATCAGCCAGGGGCAATGGTGGCGGGCGGTCACCGCCCTGACCCTCCATTCCGGGCCGCTGCACCTGGCCGGGAACATCATCGTCGGCGGCTTGTTCAGCGTCCGCCTGTGCTGGCTGCTCGGCTCCGGCAGCGCCTGGTTCCTGATTCTGTGCAGCGGAACCTTTGGCAATCTGATCAATGCCCTGCTGCAAGCGCCCGGCCATCGTTCCATCGGTGCATCAACGGCCGTCTTCGGCGCGGTTGGGCTGCTCGCGACCATCAATATGCTGCATCATCGCCTTGGGCTGTGGCGCCGCTGGCCATTGCCCCTGGCGGCAGCGCTGGGCCTGCTGGGTCTACTCGGCAGCAGCGGGGAGAACACCGACCTGGGTGCCCATCTGTTCGGCTTTGGTTGCGGTATTGTTCTCGGCCTACTGTGGGGCAAATGGCTCTCCCCGCAACTGACCGCCAACCGACTGCTGAGCTATGCTCTGGCGGTGGTCTCGGTCGGCCTGATCTGCGGCAGCTGGTGGCTGGCCTTGCACCAGTAAACCGCCCTTACCTTGCCAGGTTGTCGAAAAAATCCAACCCGTTTTTTTCAAGAACAGCGGGGAACAAAGCGTTTTCGCCCACCGTACAAAAGCAACAGGTAAAAAACTCGTAGTTTTTTGAGTGTTCGCTCAACAGTTAAGCATCGGCCCGCTTTTCCTCGTTGTTAAGGATATCATGGTATTTTCGACGGATTTCAGCGATATCGACCGTCGGTTCGGGAAACTTCATGCGTAGCGATTCCATATATTCACTGATGATCCTGGACACCGCCAAGTTGCGGAACCACTTATGGTTCGACGGGATGATAAACCAGGGCGCATGCGACGTGCTGCAACGACTCAGCGCCGCCTCATACGCCTTGCTGTAAGCATCCCAAAAAGGGCGTTCCGCATAGTCGCCGGCGCTGATTTTCCAGTGCCGGGCCGGGTCATCGATACGTTTTTTGAAGCGCTCCAGTTGTTCATCCGGGTCGATATGCAGATAAAACTTGAGAACATGGATGCCGTTGTCAAAAAGCATTTTTTCAAAATCGTTGATCTGCTGGTAACGCTGGGACCAGATTTTTTTCGGGACCAGGTTATGGACCCGGACCACCAGCACATCCTCGTAATGGGACCGGTTGAAAATAGCGACATGCCCTTTAGGCGGCATGGCCTGGTGATAACGCCAGAGAAAATCATGCGCCGCCTCTTCGGTCGACGGAACCTTGAAGCCGGTCACCGTACAGCCCTGCGGATTCATGGCGCTCAGCACATGATTGATAGTGCCGTCTTTTCCTGCGGCATCCCGCCCCTGCAGGCAGATCAACAGCGAACGTCCCCCTTCCGCATACATCAGGTATTGCAGTTCACTCATCTTGTTGATGTGAGCTGCAAGCTCTTTTTGGACCTTTTTGTCCGCGCCATGGTGATATTTATCCTTGAACCCGGCGTCGACCTTGCTCAAATCAACCTTGCTGCCCGGTTTAACCCGGAATTTCTCAAGATATTTCATCGCTGTTCCTTCCTTTGCTTGCGGGCCGCAGGCCGCTTCAGAGCGGCACCAGGAGAATGGCCTTGCTCGTTTTCCCCTGAACCTGAGCGGCGATACTGTTGGCCCAGAAGGCTTCGCTGCCGAACTTGCCATGGGTCGCCATGATGATCAGGTCGGCTTCTGTTTTGCGCGCGGTTCGGGCAATGGTCGGGGCCACTTTGCCATAAGCGACTTCGGCCCCGGCGGCAAGCCCCAGCTGCTTCAACTCTGCCAGGCGCTGTTCAAGGTAGTGCTGCTGAGACTCCATGGCCTGCTGCTGCAAGGCCCAGGTCGAGCCCGGCAAATAGCGCGACACCGTCGCCCGCTGCCCCCACAACTCAGAAGGGCGAACCACGACCGAAAGCAGGAACAGGGTCCCGCTGGTAGCCAGCGCCAAGTCTTTGGCGATGGCAAAAGTCCGTTCATGCGGGGTCTGACCGTCCAACGGCACCAGCAAACGCCGCAACGCCAACGGCCGGTCCGGGGTCGTTGCGGCGGACACCAGCAGCAACGGGGTCTTGCCGAAACTGACCACCTGTTGGGGCAGGCTGCCCCGGATCAGATGCTCAAAGCGCTTCGGTCCATGGGAACTCATCACGATCAGGTCCGGTGCCACCTCCTGCTCGTGGGCGACAATCCCCCTGGCAACATCGGTCACCGCTTCTTCATGAACGTGACAATGAAGCTGCAGATCTTCGATATCAAGGCGACGGCACAAGTCCTTCAGGTACTCTTCCGCTTCAACCCGTTCGGCCAGATGACGTTCACCATGAATATTTGCCGGGGGATTGGCTTCGAGCAGATGCAGCAGGGTCACTTCGGCGGAAAACAGGCGTGCCAGGCTGATAGCAACCGAACAGGCATTTTCCGCCAGAGATGAGCCGTCCAATGGGACAATAATATGCTTGAACATGGTCAGGATCCCCAAACTGTCTGATAAATCAGGTAGAAATTCAATGCGATGATCAACCCGGCGATCACCGCGGCCATCAGGGTGGTGATCCGCCAGTTCACCAGATCCCCCATCAGGTCGGTACGCCGGGTGAAGATCACCAGCGGGATAACGGCAAAAGGCAGCCCGAAGCTGAGCACCACCTGACTGATCACCAGGGTTCGGGTCGGATCAAGGCCGATATAGATCACCACCAGCGACGGCAGGATGGTGATCAGCCGACGCAGCCAGACCGGGATGTGCCGTTGCAGAAACCCCTGCATGATCACCTGGCCGGCCATGGTGCCGACCGTGGTGGAGGCCAGCCCTGCGGCGAGCAGGGAAATGGCGAATACCCAGCCCGCGGCTCGGCCGAGCAGGGGTTCAAGGGTCCGGTACGCCTCCTCAATGGAAGCAACATGACTGAACCCCTGTTGGTGAAAGGTGGCGGCGGCCATCAGCAGCATGGCCGCGTTAACGAACCCGGCAACTCCCATGGCAATGGTGACATCGATGAGCTGATAATAAAACAGCTGCCGCTTCTGTTTCGGTCCGGTCGCCATGATCCGTGATTGGGTCAGTGACGAGTGCAGGAAAATTACATGGGGCATCACCGTCGCGCCCAGAATCCCAGTCGCCAGCAACACACTCTGAGGCCCGGAAAAGCCCGGCACCACGGCATGATAAGCCACCTTTGCCCAGTCCGGCTTATCCAGATAGGTTTCAATCAGGTAGCACAGCGCAATCACCCCGAGCAATGCGGTGATGACCGCCTCAAGGGGACGGAAACCACGGGCCTGCAACGCCAGGATCAGGAAAGTGACGGCCGCAGTGAGTAATCCGGAAAACCACAGGGACAGGCCAAACAGCAGATTGAAGCCGACCGCGGCACCGATAAATTCAGCCAGGTCGGTGGCAATGGCCACCAACTCCATGATCAGCCACATCCCCCAGACCACCGGGGCCGGAAAATGATCGCGACACAACTCGGCCAGGTTTCGACCGGTGGCGATCCCAAGTTTGGCGGAAAGGCTTTGAATCAACATCGCCATCAAATTGCTGGCGACAATCACCCACAGCAGGGTATAACCGAACTTGGCCCCGCCTTCGATGTTGGTGGCAAAGTTACCGGGGTCGACATAAGCAATACTGGCGATAAAAGCAGGGCCGAGAAACGGCAGAAGACGGGCCAAACCGGTCTTGGGTCCGGCGCCGCTGAGAACCTTGCCGGCCAGCAACCTGGTCTTGTCATCATTGCTGCCTCGTTGGGCATTAGCGGAATCTGAAGTAACCATCATGGAGACTTTATCCATTTAAAAAGTGCAGTGGAGAGGATCGACAAAACATCGAAAACATGCTTCACTTTAGCTCAATTGCCGGGGCTGTCAAACTGTTCCTACCTCCCGGCCCTGTGCTTGCGGACAGGTCACTCCGCCGCGACCATGCAAAGAAGGTAACCACCATGCATACAGATCATGAGTCAACGATGCTGAATCAATTTTGGCTGTTCAGAATTCACGGCCGCCGTTTTCTGCTCGCCAGCGGCACGCTGCTGGTGTTGATCGGTCTGGCCGGCTGGTTGTGGAGACCGGCCCTGTGGCTGTATCTCGCAGCGGCTCCGGTCATGCTGATCGGCCTGTGGGATCTCTATTTTTCAACCAATACCATTTTGCGCAATTTTCCCTTTTTCGGCCATTTCCGCTATTTGGCCATGCGTATTTACCCCGAGATTCACCAGTATTTTGTCGAAAACGACATCGACGGCAGACCGTTTAACAAAATTCAGCGCAGCATGGTCAACAAACGGGCGGATCAACGCATGGAAACCCATCCGTTCGGAACAGAATACAATGTCTACCAGGAAGGCTATGAGTGGTCGCCACATTCCATCTATCCCAAAGCTGTGCCGGCCCAGGCTCCGCGGGTGAAAGTGGGCGGTCCCCACTGCCTGCAGCCCTATAGTGCGGCAGTCCTGAATATCTCGGCGATGAGTTTCGGCAGTTTGAGCGCCGCAGCGGTCAAGGCCCTGAATCGTGGCGCCAAGGTCGGTGGGTTTTATCACAATACCGGCGAAGGCGGTCTCTCTCCTTACCACGAGGATGCCGGGGCAGACCTGGTCTGGGAAATCGGTTCCGGCTATTTCGGCTGCAGAAATAAAGATGGCGGTTTTGACCCGGACCTATTTCAGCAGACCGCGCGCAAAGCAGCGGTCAAGATGATTGAGATCAAGCTCTCGCAAGGGGCCAAGCCCGGCCACGGCGGGGTGCTCCCCGCCCCCAAGAATACCCCGGAAATCGCCCGGATCAGAAACGTCGAACCCTATACCAAAGTCGTCTCCCCGGCCTTTCACAAAGAATTTTCCGATGCCGCCGGCCTGTTAGGGTTTGTCGATCGCCTGCGCGAGCTGAGCGACGGCAAACCGGTCGGGTTCAAACTGTGCATCGGCTCCCGGCAAGAATTTGCCGACATCTGCCAGGCGATGCAGGACACCGGTCTGCGTCCCGATTTTATCACCGTCGATGGCAGTGAAGGCGGAACCGGTGCGGCTCCGCCGGAATTTTCCGATTCCATGGGCATGCCCCTGGAAGAAGCGCTGGTCTTTGTCAGCGACACCCTTCATCGTTACGGGCTCAGAAAAGAGCTGCGCATCATCGCCTCGGGCAAGATCATCAGCGCCTTTGACATGATCAAAGCCTTTGCCCTGGGCGCGGATATCTGCAACAGTGCCCGGGGGATGATGTTTGCCCTGGGCTGCATCCAGGCCCTCAAATGCGATACGGACGAATGCCCGACCGGGATTACCACCCATAATCCGAACCTGACCCGCGGGCTGATCGTGCCGGAAAAAGCCAGACGCGTCGCCAATTTCCAGAGCGAAACCATTCAGGCCGCCCTGGAACTGTTGGCGGCCATGGGCTGCGAACACTTCGGCGAGCTGACCCGGCAGCATATTTTCAAACGGATCAACGCCGAAACGGTACGCTCCTTTGCCGAGATCTATCCACCGAACGGCAGCCTGGCCAAACCGGGATAGGACGGCTTCCGCCCAGCGATCCGGCCCCCGACCCGGGCTGGGGGAGAGACCAGACCGGCCCCAAGACCGCCGAAAACAGCTGGAGAAGAGATGAGAATATTGGTTATTGAAGATGATGGCGGGACGGCTCAGTTCATAAAAAAGGGTTTCGCTCAAGCCGGCTACGCCGTTGATCATGCGGCAGATGGCATTGACGGCCTGTTCATGGCGGAGAATAACGACTATGACGCGCTGGTTGTCGATGTCATGCTGCCCGGTGTCGATGGCCTCAGTGTGGTTAAAAGACTCAGAGGTCGTCACAACAACACCCCCATCATCATGTTGAGTGCAAAGAAAACTCTGGATGACAGAATCCGCGGTCTGCATAGCGGCAGCGACGATTATCTGGTCAAGCCGTTCGCGTTCTCGGAATTGCTGGCCCGGACCCAGGCCCTGCTCCGCAGGGTTCAAGCAATCACGGACCCGACCAACCTGACCATCGAGGGTCTGCACCTGGATATTCTGAAGCGCAAGGTCTTCCGGGACAATGAGCCCATTGAGCTACAGCATCGGGAATTTGCCCTGCTGGAATACCTGATGCGCAACTGCGGCCGGGTCGTCTCCAAAACCATGATCATGGAGCATGTCTGGGACTACAACTTCGACCCGGAAACCAACGTGGTTGAGGCCCGGATTTGCCGCTTGCGCAACAAAATCGACCGCAGCCAGCAAGTGAAATACATCCATACGGTCAGGGGCGCCGGTTATATCCTGGAAGCACGGAGAAAGGGGTGATCCATTCTCTCAAAGCCCGGCTGACCCTCTGGTATACCCTGCTGCTGGCGGTCACCTCTCTGATCTTTTTCTTCGTTATCTACCTGGTGCTGGTTCGCAACCTGAACGATCGTCTGGACAATGACCTCCATGATGACGCCAAAGAGATAGTTCTGCTCTTTGAACGCTTCGGTTTTGAAAGGGCAACCCAGGAAATTGCCCTGGAAGTCCAAGGTGAAGACCGGCAGGTGCGCTTTTACCGAATCTTTTCCCCGGCAGCTCAGCTCATCAGTGCAACCGACCTCAGCGCCTGGCAACACCTGCCCGGCCAACCGGAATACCGCCCCGAACCCGGCCAGATGGTTTTCTCCTCCCTGCCGGTGGCAGGCCATCACTATCCGGTCAGATCAGTCTTCTATGGCATGAAAAACGGATATTTCCTGCAGGTCGGCATGGAACCCATCAACAATGAAAGCCTGTTCAGCCTGTTTCGGGAAACCTTTGCCGTCGCCTTTGTCTCCCTGGTGGTCGTGGGGGCGATCTGCGGGTTTCTGATTTTACTGGTGGCTCTGAAAGGGCTCACCGGCCTGCAAGCGTCCTTTGAACGCGTCGGCTACGGCGAATTCTCCTACCTGCCGATCTCAGACCGGGAGCCGGCAGAGATAAAGACGTTGATTCAGACCTTCAACAACATGCAGCAACGCATTCAAACCCTGATCGCCGAGCTGAAAAACGTCACCAATAATATTGCCCACGATTTACGCAGCCCGATCACGCGGATTCGGGGTATGGCGGAAACAACCCTGACCGGCCCGCAAACCCTGGAAGAATATCAAGAGACCACGGGCAGCATTATCGAAGATTGCGACACCCTCGTCGGGATGATCAACACCATGTTGGAAATTGCCGAATCCGACGCCGGAGTAACGCGAATCGCTCAGGTGATCGTCGACATCTCCGGGATGATCCATGATGCCGCCGATATTTTCCTGCCGGTGGCCGAAGATAAGGGCGTCGAATTACTGGTCAGGTGCCCGCCCTATCCGGTCTATACAACGGGCGACAAGGTCAAACTGCAAAGGGCGCTGGCCAACCTGGTGGATAATGCCCTGAAATATACCCCAAGCGGCGGCTGCGTCACGCTGGCCCTTGATCAGGTGGGCAACGCACTGATCATCACCCTGTGCGATACTGGTATCGGCATTGCCGAAGGCGATCTGGAGCATATTTTCGACCGTTTCTACCGTTGCGATCCCAGCCGCTCAACCCCGGGCAACGGCCTCGGCCTGGCCCTGGTCAGAGCCATTGTCCGTTTACACCGGGGGCAGATCGAAGTCAGCAGTACCCTCGGCAAAGGCAGCTGTTTTAAGCTCACCCTTCCCGCTGCCCAGGAATAAGCAGCGCCGCGCGACAATCCCCGGCACGGCAGATCGACAGCGATCACGCCAGCGAAAGATTACCAAAAAATCATCTTCCGGTCATGTTGGCGATATTTTTCTTTGTGTATAGTTTTTGTTTGGTAAAATTAAACAAGAACTTTTGCCACATCGGTGAGTCTGTTGCCTTCGACAGATTTCAGCCCCCAAAAAAAAGGAAGATTGCCGATGGTTAACAAAGTTTCCTTTGTCATCCCGGTCTACAACGAAGAACAAAACCTCGCCGCCCTGGTCACTGAAATTTTCCAGGTCATGGAAAAACTCTCGCACCCATTCGAAATTCTTTTTGTCGATGACGGCAGCAGCGATCGCAGCCTGCAGATCCTCAAGGAGCTGGCCGCGACCCGTTCCCAAATCAAATACCTGAGCCTGGCCCAGCGCTGCGGTCAGTCCGCGGCGCTGGGCTGCGGTTTTCAGGCGGCCTGCGGCGATGTGATTGTCACCATGGATGCCGACCTCCAGAATGATCCCGCTGACTTGGAACACATGTTCAAATTTTATGGTGATTATGACATGGTCACCGGCTGGCGGTTCAATCGCCAGGACAGCTGGTCAAAAAAAATCGGCAGCAAAATTGGTAATGGCTTTCGCAATTGGTTGACCCACGAACAGATTCATGACACCGGCTGTTCACTGAAAATCATGCGCGCGGACATGCTCAAACAAATCCACTTGTTTAAAGGCCTGCACCGATTTCTGCCCACGCTGATGCGGCTGGAAGGAGCGCGGGTGATTGAGGTCAAAGTCAACCATCGCCCCCGGCGCCATGGCGAATCAAAATATTCCAACTGGCGGCGAGGCATTGAAGGCTTTAACGATGTCCTGGCGGTGCGCTGGATGATCAAACGTTCGACCCCCGTGCAGATTAAGGAACGTCATGTCGAAAACTGAACTGGGCATTCTCATCCTCGGCTTCTCCGGCCAGACCCTTTTTTTCATGCGTTTTTTCGTCCAGTGGCTGACCTCGGAAAAGTTGCACCGCAGCGTCATCCCGGTGTCCTTCTGGTACTTCAGCATCGGAGGCAGCTCCCTGCTGTTGATTTACGCCATCATCCGTAAGGATGTGGTGTTTATCGTCGGCCAGGCAACCGGTTTCACCATTTACCTGCGTAACCTCTATTTCATCGCCAAAGAACGTCGCGAGAGAGAAGAACATGGCGCCTCAACCCCTTAAATCCAAGAGTTTCCTGCTGGCCTGCTTTTCTGCCCTGCTCCTGCTCCCGGCCGGGGCAATGCCGTTGATGGAAACAACGGAGGCCCGTTATGCAGAGATTGCCCGCGAAATGATCGTGTCGGGCAATTATCTGGAACCGTATTTCAACGCCATCAAACATTTTCACAAACCACCGCTCGCCTATTGGCTGGTTGCTGCAGGACTCAAAACTTTTGGATTCAACAATTTCGGCGCCCGTTTTTTTGGAATTCTCGCCGCGATCGCTGCGGTGATTTACGTCTATCGCTGCGCCTGTCTGTTTCTGGACAAAGACAGGGGCGCCCTGACAGCCGCCATTATTTTTGCGTCGTCACTGCTGTTTCTGACCGTGGCGCGACTGGCCTCCACGGAAATCTACCTGGTGGTTTGCGTGGTGGCTGCCCAGTTCTACCTGCTGCGACAGATTTACGGGCAGCCCGGCCGGAGCAACGCCCTCTGGTTTGGCCTCTGGCTGGGGCTGGGATTTATGATCAAAGGACCGATCATTTTCCTGTTTACCCTGTTGCCGGGGCTGGTCGCCAAAGTGATCGACAAGCGACACCGCAACATCTTCAGCTGGCGGCAAACCCTTGCAGCATGCGGAATATTCTGCGTCGTGGCGCTCCCCTGGTATCTGCTGGTTATCGCCAAGAATCCCGGTCTTCTAGCCTATTTTCTGAAAGTTCAGACCGTCGATCGGGTGGTCACCGATCGTTTCCGCCGTTATGAACCACCCTGGTACTTTTTCTACATTTTCGCGGCCACCTTTTTCCCTTATATCCTGTTTTTCGGCAAGGGCCTGTGGCGCTGGAAAAACCTCAGCAGTGAACTGAAAACCCTGCTGCTGTATGTCGCCCTGCCAATGCTGATTTTCACCATTGCCAAAGGCAAGCATGCCACCTACATTCTGCCGTTTTACGGCAGCTGCGCTATTCTCACGGCAGCCATGCTAAACCGGGATCCCATGCCGCGCCTGCGCGATGCAACCGCCGCAATCCTGCTCGTGTTTGCGGTTGCCCCGGCAGTGGCAGGGTTTGCCTATGCACCGCTGAGGTCGAACATGGCCCCCCTGCTCGGCAGCGCTCTGGTTCTGCTGGCGCTCTGGTGGATGGTCTGGAAATCCCGCCAGCGAGAAACGTTCTGGACTGGAACGGCATTGCTCATGCTCCTGTTCAGCACAGTCGCCATTGTCAGCGTCGGCATCGCCGGACCGAATATGCGTGGCTATCAGCAGATGGCGGCGGCGATGAACAGGATCGACCCACAAAAGAAATTGACCACCCTGATCTATCACGGGTTTTTGCCTTCCGTTTCCTTTTATCGCAATCAACTGGCGGTCATGTCCTTTTCCGACCGGCGGGAGACCCAGTTCCAGTCCGAAGTGAGTTATCGTCCCTGGTATGTCACCACGGAAAGCGAACTGACGCCGATCCTGGCCGAAAACCCGAAACTTTTCGTGGTTGTCCGCAAACAGGAGATCGAAGACTTTACCACTCAACATGCTTACCGCTGCAGCCCGGTTTTTCAGCAGCGGAAACATTCAGCATATCTCTGTCAGGCGAGTCCGCCGTGACCGGAGCTGGGAATCGCCTCAAGCACCGTCAGAAAAATGTATTCGTGAGCAAATAAAAAAGGAGTTCTCAACAGGGAGAACTCCTTTTTACTGCCTTCAGATCGACGCCGCTTATTTGCTTTGCTCCACCATATACTCCACAGCAGACTTCATTTCACTGTCGGTCAATTGGCTATGACCGCCCCGCGGCGGCATCTTGCCGATGCCGTTGATGGCGTTCTGGACCAGCTTATCGACGCCAACATCCTTCACCAAAGCGCTCCAGGCTGCCTTATCCCCTGTTTTGGGCGCCCCCATGACCCCACTACCGTGACAACCACTGCAATTTTGGGTGTAGATCGCCTTCCCGGCGGCAGCAGACATTTTGTCCTGAGCCCCGGTGAGCAGCGATTGAGCCTCTGTTTTCATCTGCCCGGCCTTGGCTTCTACCTGATCCATCCCGGCCGCAACTTTTTCTTTGGCGGTTTCCGTCGCTGCCGCAACTTTCTCTTTGGCCTGCGCAGCCATTTCACCAACCTTCTCTGTCGCCTGCTGCACTGCCTGTGACGCCTGCTCAGTCTGCTCCTTAACCGCGGGTGCTACCGCCTTGTCCTTCCCGCCACTATCATCTTTACTGCAGCCCGTCACATAAAAACAGCTGAAAAGCGCACACAACAGCATCAACGATCTCATTGGATACTCCTTTTGAAAAATAATAAAATTCGGCAATCCCGAGCCTGCCCGGGGATCTCATTAAAATTTAGCAGAGGATTTACGGAAAACAATTGCCTCAGAAACAATATCCGTCGGCACAGCCCAAGCTACAGGGAAACGGTCAGGAGAAACGGTTTCTGTCGTGTGGCCGTAAAAAATCAAGCTCCGGGCCTTTGGGAATGATCCCGGTCGGATTGATAGTTTTATGGCTGCCGTAATAGTGGGTTTTGATATGGGAAAAATCGACAGTCTTGGCAACACCGGGCTGCTGAAACAGATCGCGCAGATAGTTGGAGAGGTTCGGATAATCTTCAATCCGTTTACGGTTGACCTTAAAGTGGCCGTGATAAACCGCGTCAAATCTGATCAGGGTGGTAAAAAGCCGCCAGTCCGCCTCGGTCAGCTGTGAACCGGCCAGAAAGCGCTGCCGGTCCAAGCGGCTCTCCAACCAGTCCAGGGTATCGAACAGCGCATCAAACGCCTCTTCATAGGCCTGCTGGGTCGTGGCAAATCCGGCCCGGTAGACACCGTTATTGACTGTTTGATAGATCCGTTCATTGAGCCGGTCGATCTCTTCTTGCAGAGCGACAGGATAATAATCGGCCTGGACCTCGGTCAGATGATTGAAGGCACTGTTCAACATCCTAATGATCTCGGCCGACTCATTATTAACAATAGTGTTGCGCTGCTTATCCCAGAGCACTGGAACCGTGACCCGCCCGGTCATGTTGTCGGCAACGGCCAGATAGAGTTCATAGAGATACTTGATGCCACTCACCGGACCACGCTCTGTGCCTCCCAGCTCCCAGCCGTTTTCCAGCATCAGCGGGTCCACTACGGTGATCCCGATCACCCCTTGCAGCCGCTTTATGCTTCTGAAAACCAACGTCCGGTGTGCCCAAGGACAGGCCAGGGAGACATACAGGTGATAGCGGTCGGGTTCGGCGGCAAACCCGCCCTCGCCACTCGGCCCGGCACTGCCGTCAACAGTGACCCAATTGCGAAATTGTGACTCCTGCCGCACGAAGCGGCCATCATTTTCATCCGTATCATACCAGCGGTCCTGCCACTGACCATTGACCAACAAACCCATATCCGCAGTTCCTTTGCTGAATAGTTCAAAATTCTTCAACTCCTTTCAGCATAGCCGGAAGATGCGCTGCTGTACAATCCCCGCTGCCCGCCCCCCTCATGGAACCGGCTATACTGAAAAGATGACACCAAACAAGTTTTCTAAAGGGAAAGAGATGATGGCGAACGGATATTTACGACCGCGGCTGCAGCAAGCCCTGGAATTAGCCTTTCAACTTCATGGCCAGGATACCCGCAAAGGCAGTCAAGTTCCGGTCATGGCACACCTGCTGGGGGTCTGCGCCCTAGTCCAGCAGGACGGCGGCAACGAGGATGAAGCGATCGCCGCCCTGCTCCATGACTGCCTTGAGGATAAACCTGAACAGATCACCCGGGAGAAGATCCGCAGCAGGTTCGGGACCCGGGTGCTGCAACTGGTAAGTGTCGCCACCGACACCCCGGCAGACTATCGTGGCGGCCGCAAACCACCCTGGCTGGAAAGAAAGCAACAGTACTTAAGGACTATCGAAGAAGCGGAACCAAGCCTGTTGCGCGTCACCATCGCTGATAAAATCGATAATCTGCGCGCCATTATTGCGGACTATGAGCGATTGGGAGAACCACTGTGGGAGAGGTTCAGCGCCGGCCGGGAACTGCAGCGCTGGTATTTCTCCAGTGCGTATCACGCCTTCCGGCAGGCGGGTTACACAGGCCGGCTCCTGGATGAAATGGACCGCTTGCGACAGCGTCTGGAACAGCTGATCACAGCGGATGCCCCCTGAACAGGCTAGGAGCGCCCGGCAACGCAGCAAGCTGCAAAACAGCCGATTTAGCGCTAAACTTATAGTAGCAAACAGCCCGCAAAGCCCAAGGATGGGCAGGCGAAGACCATGCCGGATGACCGGCGCTTGCTTGTGGCGGGCGGGGAAAAGTGATCTTCCCAACCGTGCTTGAAAAGTCACAGGATGGACTTTTTCAACAACCAGAGGACCAGCACGGCCGGCAAAACCAACGGCCTGTCAGCAAAGGAGCATTATCATGTCAAAAGAGTACCATGACCGATTTTCCGCTGCAGAAGAAGAACTCTCGGAAAAATCCGCCTTCATCTGTGAAAGCTGCAATAAAACATACCGGGAAGATGAGGCGAAAAGCCGCAACCAGACCTGCTGTGGCAAGCCACTGAAAAAAATGGATAAATAGTCTGCATTGTGTCGGGAAAACCAATATGCAGAAGGCTCAACCCATAACGCGAGGTTCTTCGTCGCTGCCGGCAGCGGCGAAGAACCGGTAACGAATAAACAGGAAAGAGGGACCGATGAACAGCAAAGAGGCCTATTTGAATAAATTGGAAGGGCAACTCAACGAATGGAATGCCCAGATCAACCTGCTGCTCAGCCGAGCCAGGGAAACCGGTGCCAGCGACAGTGAAGCAATAACCTATCTGCAACAGAAAAAAACGCTGGCCCAGGCGAAACTCGAGAAACTTAAAAATGCCGGGGAGCAGGACTGGCAGACCCTCCAGGAGGAGGTCGATGATGCCTGGTCAAACCTGGGAGTCGCCATTAAAACGGCCCTGGCAAAACTTTGAGCTGAGCTCAGCAAGCGGCGGCTCGGGGGCTCAAAACTGCTCGGGAACCAGCATCAGCGCAGTCCCCCGGGAATAACTATTTTCGATGCGCCGGGCAATCGTCTTGAAGCGGCGACTACCAATCTCCACCTCCGCGCAATGATCTTGGTGTAGGCCATGATTGATCAACGCGTTGACTTCAGCAGGAAAGACCTCCCGGCTGTCACATCCCAGGGGGTTGACCTTAAGTAACGGGCAAAGGCTGCTGGCAGATTCGTTCATCTGCACGATTGTTCTTTCAGCATCAATGCAAAAAACCGCCACGGGCAGCACATCGAGCACTCCTTGCGCGACCTGAAGAACCTGATTGCGGAGCGCCAGGTCTTCGGTCCGCCGTTCCACGACGGCCTCCAGGTTATTATTCAATTCCAGGAGTTGGGCATTTTTTTGCAGGAGTTCTTCATTCAGGTAACGCACCTGCAGCTGCAATTCCTGGTGGCCCAAAGCCGAAGCAATCTCGTTTTTCAAATTCTCATCGTTCCAGGGTTTGCCAATAAAACGATAAATATGGCCCTGATTGATGGCGTCAACAACGACCGCGATATCCGCATAACCGGACAGAACCATCCGCATGATATCGGGCCAACGCCGATAAACCCTGGTCAGAAATTCAATACCATCCATCTGCGGCATGCGATAATCAGCAATGACCAGCCGGATATCGGCCGTATTTTCAAGAATACGCAGCCCTTCCTCCCCCGACTCGGCGGAGAGTATTTCATACCGGGGTTCATCCGCCAACAGCCGCCGCACCGCTTTCAGGATATTGGCTTCATCATCCACCAGGAGGAGCTTTATCGATTCCTGCATAAGTCATCTCCGTTCACCGCCAGAGGAAGTTCGATATTAAATGTCGTTCCCTCGTTCAATGTGCTCTCTACTTTAATGTCCCCATGATGTTTTTTAATAATGTCATAGCTGATACTCAAGCCCAGCCCAGTTCCCTTGCCAATCTCTTTGGTGGTAAAAAACGGTTCAAAGATCCTGGCAAGGTTTTCTTCGGCAATACCGGAACCGTTGTCCTGAATGGAAACTTTGATCAGGTCACGGTCCAAGCGGCTGCTGATTTTAATATGCCCTTTGCTCTCCATGGCGTGAATCGCATTGATCAACAGGTTCAAAAATACCTGGTTTAACTGCTGCGGGTAACAATCTATCAATGGCAGGTCAGCCAGGTCTTTCTCAACTGTTGCCTTGTATTTGATTTCGTTCCAGGCAATAGCCAGGGTACTTTCAATACATTCGTTCACATCGAATTTCTGCAATTCCAGCTTGTCCATCCTGGAAAAACTGCTCAGGTTACGAACGATTTTCCGGATTCGTTCAACACCCTCGCGCGACTCTTCGATCAGGTCCTCGATATCAGCCAGGACAAAATCGATTTTCAGCTTCTTTGCCACCTCATTCAAGTCCCGGCCGGACGTCTCGTCCTCAGACTGGCGGTCCCATTCTTTGAGAAACTTACGGTATGCCGTTATTTTTTCGAGATGTTTACTCAAGGCTCTTAAATTGCTGCCGATAAACCCGATCGGGTTGTTGATTTCATGGGCGACACCAGCCGCCAGTTGGCCGACCGAGGCCATTTTTTCCTGCTGCACAATCTGCGCCTGCGTCGACTTTAACTGCTGATAGGCCGCTTCCAACTCCTCGGCAATTTTATTTTTTTTGATCAGCATCTTGGCGCCGCGCGAATACAACCCGGAGATGACACCGGCCAAGGTGCCGAACTCGGCATGCCGAGTCAGCGCATCCAGCTTATGCACATTGTTCCGGTAACCCGCTTCCAAATCGTTGCCGGCTTCTGTCGGGATCATCAGCTCGGCAGTCGTTTTTTCCAGCAGAACCAACCCCTGCATACTTTTATGCACCATGAGCAGACCGATACCGGCCGCCAGCAGGCTGCCAAACCCAGCAAACAGCAGCAACGAAGTTTTTCCGGTCTGCAATGGTGCCAGGGCTTCCGCAACCGGTTCCTGGCTGGCGACAATCCAATCCGTTCCCGCAATGGGATAAAAGGCAACAAACATGGCTATGCCACGCGAATTGACGGTTTCGGTCACACCTTGAAAACCGTCCAGGGCCGCATCGAGCATCTGATTGTCCCCGGCCACGACATCGCGCTTGAACAGCCGCTCCTGGTTGGGGTGAATCAGCAAGCGACGGCTATGATCAATAATATAGGAATAGCCTGAACGGCCGATCCGTTTACGCAGGTTGGCGGCCAGAGAGCCATCGGCGGTCAGCAGGCCGATCCCGCCGAGAACTCCCAGAGGCTCGCCGTCGGGGTTTTCCAGATAGGTGGCAAACAGCAGCCCGGGACGAGAATTCACACTCAGAACACCAGGTTTTCCGGCTACCCAGGAGTGCGTGGTCATAACCTCGGAGAAGAAATCCGCCTGCGAAAAATCCGCCCCTTTTTGTTCCAGGAGCACCGGATAGCTGGCTTGTAATATCCCCCGCCGATCAATAAAGAAAAATCCCCCGTCAAAGGAGGGAAGATTCATGGCCAGCCCTTCCAGGAGCTGTTCCGGGGGGACTGAACCGGCCTGTCGGCGAAAGTTTTCGGAAAAAACAAATCCGGACTGGACAATCATCTCCCGCTGGCTGGAGAGATACGCTTCGACAAAATGAGCATTGTTCTGGGCGACGGCATCGACAGTCTGGAAGACGGACTGTTTGAAGTTTTTTTCAAAGTGCTCGAGAAAAAAATAGCCGCTGCCGCCTAACGAGACAACCACTGTGATCACCAGGATCAGCATGGTTTTGGTCCGTAAAGTCATCGCTATCGTCCATTCCCAAAGAATTTTCTTCAGCAGTTTAAGCACGGTGAGGAAAACTTACACTCCCTTCCACTTTTCAAAATCAATGAGTTAGAGTTGCTATTGATTTTGATCGACCGCGCCCACTCCCGGAACCCGCCTGTTCAATTGGAAAATGCCGCTTTGCTGCCAACGAAAATGACCTTGAACTCTTTAAGCAGCTCCGCTAATCGCTCACCGTCTAGATTCAATTGCTGTGCTCCGGGCAGGGCTTCGAAATCGAACTGCTGGGGCATACCAAACACCCCGAAGGCAGCTGGAACCAGATTGGTGATGTTGATCAGACATATCATTTTGGTGGTTTCAGGATCTTCAATCCCTGCCAACGCGGCATCGGAATGATGCAAGGTCACCAATGAAAGCAGTCGGCTCAGCTGCCAACGCTCCAGAGCGGCGGCACCGATCTCCGCATGATTGGCCCCGAACACCTCTTTCTCCTTAGCCAGGGTCTGGGAGCTCTCCTCCGTCACCAATTCCGCGACCAACTCATGCCCGCCCTGGGTACTGAGCACAACTTTACCGATATGCCGAAACAGACCGGCGAGAAAAGCTTCTTCCGGGTCGACCAGACTGAGTTTATCAGCAACAAATCGGCTGGCCAGGGCACAGATCAGGCTGTCTTCCCAAAGCATTTTTTCAACGGGGCCGAAGGATCGGTGCATGCCATGCATGCTGGCAGCCAGGACCAGGTTACGCAAGGTCTTCTCCCCCAGAATGACAATCGCTTTGGACAGACTGGTCACCTGACGGGACATGCTGTAAAAGGAGGAATTGGCGATTTTCAGCACCCGGGCCATGACCACAGGGTCCCTGGAAACGACTTCGGCCAGCTTTTCCGCTGAGGAATCCTGGGAATTGATCAACTTAATGGTCGCCATGGCGACCTCTGGCATTACCGGCAAATTGTCTAAATCATAAGAGATATTCTGAAATGTCATAATGTCCCGGTTCCCTTCGCCTGCGGATTCTGGGTGCATAACATTGCGCCCCCCTGCTCTCGACTGATGAGATGCTGACTTTCGCTAGCGGACTTAGGAGCCACTCCGTGCGTTCCGCCATCGCCTTGTCTGCCATTCTTTCGACTGTTCAACCCGTTGTTCTCCGCCTGAACCCGGCATCCTCATTCATCCTCTTCGCCAGGCTCCCCATAGCGCTGTTTCATGCATTCCGGACAGATGCCGTGACTGAATTGAACGTCGGCATGTTTCACGATATAACTTTCCAGGTTCCTCCAGTAGCCGCTGTCATCCCGAATCTCTTTGCAATGCATGCAAATGGGGATGATCCCCTTGAGAGCCTTTATCTCTTGCCGGGCCTCACGCAGTGCCCGATTTTTACGAGTCAACTCTCGGGTCAGGGCAACCATCTCAGCATTCAGGCCGGAAATCTTCTGCAGAATATCATTGTCCGGAACGAGCAAGTGATCACTGAACAGCAGATAAGTGCCGCCGCTCTGCGTCAGATAGCATTCCAGAGAAATAATCTGTTCCCCGCTGATAAAATTCAAGCGCAGCGGTTGTGCAAGACTCAGAATATTCGCGTGTAACAACGAGCGGCTTTCAGGCAGCAGGACCGCCTCCAAGGACTGGCCGACAAGATCCTCAGCCGCCAGCAACCGGCAAAACCCCTGATTGCAATGTTCAATGGTGAATTCGGTATCCAACAGCACCAGGCACAGATAGCGCGATCCGCTGACACATTCGCCGACAAACTCCAGCACGCCGTCAGGGTAGCTGTTATGTTTTATCGTTCGTTCCATCTGCGCACCATTGTCGTGAAATTTCCCTGGCCATGGCAAAGCTGCCTGCCAAACCATCGGCACCGATCCGCCGCGCAAGGTCCAGATTCTCCGCCAGGGCATACCCCCCGACCAGAACTTTCAGTTGCCCAAGATTTTTTTCCTGGCGCAGCGCCGTGATCGTCTGCTCAGCTTGCTTCAGGTGACAGGGCAGAGTGATGGACAAAGCCAACAACTCAGGCTGCAAGCTGTTCAACTTCCGGAGGAGATCCTGCTGAGTCAGATTTCCTCCTGAATAATGGACATTCCAACCGTCTCCGGCCAGGATATCGGCGACCATCAGGGGTCCCAACTGATGCTGCTCATGTTCCACTGTCGCCACCACCGCGGTTCCTCGTTCCTGCGTCAACCGGTCTTTCGGCAGACTGATCGAAGCCAGCACCCGACCGACGATTGCCGTCGCAAGGTGTTCCTGGGCCGGGGAGATTTCCGCTTCTTCCCAGAGCCGGCCAATGTCGGACATGGCCGCACAGAGAACCTGCTGATAAAAATCCAGCAGGCTTTCACAAGAGTCAATCGAAGCATCCGCAAGAGCCAGGCAGTCCTGATGATTCCCGGCCAGCAGGGCCGCCTGAAATTTGTGCCTGATGCCCCCCCAGGTCTTTTGCGTAGCCGCATCAACCGCACGGTCGTCGCGCGGCAGCTGACTGCACAACAGCCCGTGCCGGGTTTCTATCCAGGCAAAAATCGGCAAAATCTCGCGCACAACGTCTGCTGCCAGGCATTTTTCTACAGCATCGCTCCAGCCCTTAAGTTCAAGGGGGAAATAACCATATGCGTACTGGTGTGCGTGATAGGTTCGGTAGAGCCAGGACAGGTTTCGGCCAAGCAGGGAGCAATCTCCAGAGGCGAACAGCATCGCCAGAAACTGCCCGTGATAGTGGAGATTCCGCCGCATGGTCTGGAGAGGATGGTAGCCGATCAAACGATTGATCTCTGGGTGAGCGGACAACGCATCATCGACCCGCCTCAACAGCTGCGGCAGGCCCTGTTCGAAAGCCTCAGCTGTCAACCTGGAGACCGGCAACAAGAACGGCGGGTCACTGATGTCATGATCGTTACGGGTCATATTCTTCCCTGTAAAACAGGTTGCGGAAAAAACCATTATATATTAACAGGCTTCAATATGGAGATTTTTCTGGTATTTCCTGAACCCTTCTTCCAAAGTCTCCTGCAGCACCTCTCTGTCCCAGGGCTTGGCAATAAATTTAAAAATCGCCCCACGGTTCACGTTTTCCGTTACCACATTGAAATTGAGACCGCCGGAAAGCGCGATCCGGACAATCTTCGGATAGATCTTTTTGACTCGCTCCAGAAAATCCACCCCACTGAGTCCCGGCAGCTGATAATCCGAGATCACCACCGCAACGGGTTTTTGCGCAAGAATGGACAACCCCTGTTCCGCATCCAACGCCGTCTCCACTTCACAGCCGCTCAGACTCAGCTCGCGCCCCAGACTATTCAATATAAACGGTTCATCATCAACAATCAAAACCCGCCGTTCCCCCGCTTGATCTTGTCCGATATTCAGGTGAGGCGGATTGCGCAGAAAGTTCTCCAGCTCAGGCCCCGGAACCGGCCGCGAATACAAAAAACCCTGAATCTCATCGCATCCCAAGCGTTGCAGGTATTTCAGTTGCTCCTTATCTTCCACCCCTTCGGCGATCACCTTCAGGTGCAGCGCATGGGCAATGGCTGTTGCCGCTTTGGTTATCTCGTTACTGCCTGGATCGCAGGTGACATCCTGGATAAAGGAACGATCAATTTTGATTTTATCGATAGGCAGCTGTCTGAGATAACTGAGGCTGGAATAGCCGGTACCGAAATCATCCAGCGAAATCGTCACGCCCATCTGCTTGAGTTCCCCTAAAATTTTGATCGCAGCATTGAGGTCCCCAATCACGGCGGTTTCCGTCACTTCCAGTTCAAGAGCCGCGCTGTCGACACCGGTGTGCCGTAGCACATCCTGAATGAATTGGCACAACGATGAATCTTTGAGCTGCTGCCCGGAAACATTGATGGCCATCGGCGGCGGGGTCAGCCCTGCTTTCTGCCAGGCAGCATATTGCGCACAAGCGGTGGAAATGACCCACTTGCCAAGCTCATCAATAAGATCCATCCGTTCCGCAACAGGGATGAACAGCGCGGGACTCACCGCCCCGAGAAGCTGGTTGGTCCAGCGCAACAGGACCTCAACCCCGGTCATCCATCCGGTCCGCAGACACGCCTTGGGCTGATAATGCAGGCTGAACTCATTTCGCTGCAGCGCATGACTTAATTGCAACTGCATGGTGAAGCGTTCCGTGTACTGGGCATTGAGGTGCTGATTGAAGAAATTCAAGGCCCCGCCCGGAGAATATTTTATTTCGCCAAGAGCCTTTTCTGCCTTTTCCAGCAGCGTTGTTGCGTCGCCACCATCTTCAGGAAAAACGCTGATGCCGACCTTACAGGCCACGGAACAAGTCACCCCTGCCAGCGAAATGGGCTTGGAAACAGCCGTCTGCAGCCGATTCGCCAGATCGACAACCTGGTCCTGGCGGGCAAAATTGGCGGCTGCAATGATAAACTGAAAATGGCCGTTATAGGCGATCGTATCGATGGCCCTGACCTCATACTTCAGTTTTTCTGAAATAATCTGCAGGAATGAGCAGATCTCCTGATCAGACAACGCCTGGGCAGACGTTTTGTAAGGAATGATTTTCATATGATACAGGGCGACCAGCGCGTGGTCCTGTGCCGCCCGCAGGATCGACTGACCCAGCCGACCGGCAAGGACGCTGCGATCAGGAAGGCCGGTCGCTTTATCGAAACGACTTTTTTCCACCTGCTTACGGCTTTCAATAGCCTCGGTCAGCTCGTCAACCCTGCGCACATACCCCCACAAAGAACCGTTGCCGAGAAAGACCGGATCGGTGTGAATAACAAGATAGCGATCCTTGCCGTTCAAACCCGGAAACCAGCCATTGATGATATTCCGACAGGCAAGATCATTGATCCAATCCCGGCGCGGGAACGGAACTGACGGCAGGCCCCCGTAAACAAGATCGCAGACAGAAGTCAGCGTATCGTCTTGCCTCACCGCATGGTCAACGGCGGCAGGCACCTGCTCTTGTTGTAAACCGGTCAGTTGTGCACAGGCGTTATTCCAGAGAAGCAACCTCTGTTGCCCGTCGACAACAAAGGCGGGCATTGGATTGGTGGTGATGATCTGCTTGGCAAAAGCGAGCCATTCACGATGATTTTCACAATCAAAAAGGATCTGCGGTTCAGAAAAAAGCCTGTTGCTTGTCTTGGTCATTAAAACAGCCCCCTGCCGGCAGGTCTGCCAGTGTAAAAATTTAGTCATTTCCAATGCAATGAAGATGCCATATCAAGAGTCCACCAAAAGTCTACAATATCAGCTAATTATATTTTCTCAATTTGCCGCCCCCTCCCAGCCGCCTCTCCGAAAATTGCGGCTCCTCGCTGACAAAAATCCTTATTCCCCTAGTTTTATTGACTTTATCAACAAGAGAAAGAAAACTTTCCCCTGCAAGGAATCTTGCATCGGCAGCAACCGCAATCCCGCTGACGGACGCCCCGATTGCGCTCAAAGAACTGATCTTGGAACGACTACAAATATATGATATCTTTATATGTATTATTGGGGGGAATATGAGAAGCTCGGCTCTCCTGCTCGGAGATCTCCACAGCCTTCGTCTTCAGCCTGCCCGTCCTGCCCCCCAAAGAACACCCTGCTTGAAAAATTCACTGACCGGCGGAACGGCGCCCTGCAGAGCAAACGGATTTGCTGAAGAGGAGAGTTGATGAACGGGAATTATCCAGCCGACCCCGTCTTACTGGTTGATGACGAACCTGGCTATCTGCAGGTTCTGCAGGCCTTGCTGCAGGATGGCAAGATAAACCATACGGTCTGCTGCACCGACAGCCGCCAAGTCCTTGAGCTTATCGGGAAACAAACCTTCAGCCTGATCGTCCTGGACCTGATCATGCCCCACATATCGGGATATACCTTGCTTTCCCATCTGGTTGAAAACCACCCGGAGACGCCGGTTATTATTGTCACCGGCCTGGACCAGGTGGAAACAGCAGTCAGCTGCATCAAAGCCGGTGCCCTTGATTATTTTGTCAAGACAGACGACCCGGAACGGCTCATGTCACGGATTAAACAGGCGTTAGCTGCCAGCGAGCTCAGGCATGAGCTCAATAACCTGAAATCGAACCTGCTGGAGCCGGCGCTTCACTCGCCGCAGGCTTTTCGTCAGATCATCACCCGAGACCAGAAAATGCAAAATATTTTCAGATATATAGAAGCGATCGGTGGTAGTTCGGAACCGGTCCTTATCAACGGCGAAAGCGGGGTCGGCAAAGAGCTGGCGGCCCGCGCAGTGCATGCCGTCAGCCGCCCTGAGCAACCCTGGGTGGCCATCAACGTTGCCGGCCTGGATGATGCAGTTTTTTCCGACACCCTCTTCGGTCATGTCCGGGGCAGCTTTACCGGCGCAGAAACAGAACGGGCCGGAGTAATTGAAAAAGTGGGCGAAGGAATCCTGTTCTTTGATGAGATTGGTGACTTGAGCCTGCAGTCGCAGATCAAATTGCTGCGGTTGATCCAGGAAGGTGAATATTTCCCCCTGGGGAGTGACAGACCCAAATACTGCCGGGGCCGGTTCGTGTTTTCGACCAACACCGATTTGAACAAAAAAATAGCCGCGAAAGAATTTCGCAAAGATCTTTATTATCGTCTACAGACTCATCAGATCATCATTCCGCCATTACGGGAAAGAATCGATGATCTGCCGCTGCTGATTGCTCATTTCGCCCGCGAAGCCGCGGACAAACTCGGCAAAAAAATACCACCATTGCCGGAAACTCTTGCCGCGTCCTGCGCAGGATATTCTTTCCCGGGTAATATCCGGGAATTACGGGGCATGGTTTATGACGCGGTCAGCCGCCATCAATTCGGTTCTCTTGCTCTAAAACCGGTACAGGAGCCAATCTCCACAGCAACGAACCTGCAACAGGAAAAGGTGGGGATTCAGTCGGCACAGAACGATGAAACCCGCATCCATTTTCCAAACAAGCTACCGACCCTGAAAGAAGGTACGGAACAACTGGTTGCAGAAGCCTTGCAACGCAGCCAGGGGAATCTGACTATGGCTGCAAACCGGCTCGGTATCACCAGGCAGGCCCTGGGGCAAAGATTAAAGCGGAAGAGCGGCTGAACACCCGGGCTCCAGGCAAATTCAGCCTTCGATCTTTTCGATCCTGCGCTGATGACGCTCCCCCTGAAATTGCGCCTGCAGCCAGGTATCAACGATCCACAACCCCTCCTGCACGCTGAGCATGCGGGCGCCGATAGCGATCATATTGGCATTGTTATGTTCTTTGGCAAGGCGGGCGCTTTTCTCATTCCAGCACAGCGCACAGCGCACTCCGGAAACCTTATTGGCCACCATGGCCTCGCCGTTGCCGCTCCCGCCGATAACAATGCCAAGGTCATTTTGCCCCGTCGCCACACTCTGCGCTGCCGGGCGCATGAAATCCGGATAATCCACCGGCACCTCGCTGTCAGTCCCGAAATCTTCCACGCCATAGCCCAAATTTTGCAGATGAAGCAGCACTGCGGTCTTCAAGTGAAATCCGGCATGATCGGCAGCAACGGCAATCTTTTTCATCTTCACGAGAGAGCCCCTTTACTAAAATGATGTTCGGTTTATGAACGAATAACTCTGCGCGCCACTCTTTCCAGCGTCAACCCCTGCACCAGAATGGAGAAGACGACAATCACATAGGTCATCACGATAATAATCTGTCGGGCCGGTCCATGAGGGAGTGAGAGGGCCATGGCAACGGAAATCCCTCCCCGCAGTCCGCCCCAGGTGATCAGGGTCACGGTGCCGGCAGGAACCGGGTATTTCCAGCGAAACAGATGGAGCACGCCGCCGGCACTGATCCAGCGGGCCAGAAACGCCACTGGAATAACTGCCAGACCAGCCAATAGATGAATCGCGCTGACCGGGATGACCAGGATCTCCAGACCGATCAGGACAAACAACACCCCGTTGAGAATTTCATCGACCAGTTCCCAGAACGTATCGAGATTTTTTCTGGTCGTCTCCGACATGGCAAAAGAACGGCCGTGACTGCCGATCAACAGTCCGGCGATGACGACAGCGAGAGGGCCAGAAATATGGATGGTATCAGCCAAAGAATAGCCACCCATGACCATGGCCAAAGTCAGTAGAATTTCGACCTGATAATTATCCACCTTTTTCAGCATGGCATAGGTCAACAGACCCACCGCCAGGCCGAACAGAAGGCCGCCGACTGTCTCCTGCACAAACAAGATACTGATATCAGGAACTGACAGCGGCTGTTCCCCCTTGCTTAAAGTCAGCAGAACCGTGAACACCACGACCCCGAAACCGTCATTGAAGAGCGATTCGCCGACAATTTTGGATTCCAGATCATGCGGCAGACCGAGCCGCCGGATGAGGCCCAGGACCGCAACCGGGTCAGTAGGGGAAATCAGGGCCCCGAACAACAGGCAGGACAAAAACGGCATATCCACGCCCAAACCGGTCAACACCAGCCAGGACAGCCCACCAACGATAAAGGTGGAGGTCAGCACACCGGCGGTCGCCAATCCGGTAATAATCCATCTTTGTTTTGTCAGATCCCCCAAATCAAGGGGCAATGCCCCGGCAAACAATAAAAAGGCCAGCATGCCGTGCAGCAATGTTTCATCGAAATTAATCCGCTGCAACATCTGCGCGGCCTGATTGTCCAGATTCAGCCCGAAGGAGGAGATAAGGATAATCCCCAATGACATAAGCAGGGAGATCAACATGACGCCGATGGTTGTCGGCAGGTGCAGACGGCGATAATTCAAATAACTGAACAAGGCTGTCATCACGATTAGAACGGCTGAAATCTGAAAAAAATTCATGCTGATGTCCTGCAGTACCGCGTTGTCGATTCATTTCCGCGGTTGTCCACGGCCCGGGATCATGTCTTGAACGGACCTGCGGCGGCTGAGTGTGCTTTTCATTTTACCATGAAAGAAGCCTGAAAACCTTCCGGTCGCGGTTGAATCCCTGCGCACAACCTTCATCGGCGAGAAAAGATCAGCCCCGCGGCTGCTATCCGGGCCAGAGATGATAGAATTTAAAAATAGCTGCCCAGCCGATCGGCTCCATCACGTCGCGCTGAAAAACTGCTGCCTGTGCCCCAAAACAGTCCCCGACCGAGCTGGGCAAAACCGCTAATAGACGGGTCGGCCCGCAGTCAGGTGCGCAACAACCGGACGAAAAATACACAGGAGGACAAACCCGTGTATGAACGCTTGAACAAAGGCGCCCCGGGTGCCGTCGCTTATCGCATTACCGCCTCCTTGACCAGGGCCGAAGCCGAACAGATTGCCGATGAGCTTGAAGGAACGATCTCCGCAGAAGGGAAAATCAGCATATTGATCGACCTGCAGGCTTTTCCTTACGCGGATCTGGGCAGTCTGTGGGAGGACCTCAAATTCGACGTCAAACACCTCAATGACATTCACCGCCTGGCTCTGGTCGGCGGGAGTCGCGTAGAACAATGGAGCGTACGGATTTTTGCCGGGCTAACCTTGACCCGCTGCCGCTGTTTCCCGGAAGGCCGGGAGGAACAGGCCTGGGCCTGGCTCACCGAATAAACAGCAGGGTTTCCGTTGCGAGGAACATGGTCAGAAAAGACAATATCCTGAACGTGCTGATTCAAACCGAGGAAAAAGAGAAGCGTTTCTTTGCTGCCTGGAAACGTGGCGTCGATCTTCTCGGCAGGCATCTGTTCGGCCCGAAAACGCCGCCGACAGCTCAGCACAAAGATGATTTGCAGCCATTAAGAGCCCAAATCGAGCAAGAGATTGTCTCCATGAGCGGCGGTGAGGAACAGTTTATCAGTGCCATGGTCAGCTTTTTCAACCCGGACTGGGGAGAAGACCTGGCCAGAAAGATCGATTGTCAAAAATCCTTCTGCGGTCTGACCTATAATCTTGATCATGAGCAGGCGGAAATTCTTGCCGAACTGATGGTCAACTACCAGGGCTGGCCGGAATCCTGACCAGCGCGCAGCAACTCTTGCCAGCGGCCGGTTGCAGGTTATCCGTTGGCAGGGCCGAAGGGTTGCTTCAGGCTCTGATTGTGGCAGAATAACGGATGAGCTGCCGGCAACAGTCGCTTTCAATAGCGCCGCGCCGGCAAGCAGCAAAGCGTTACCGATAACCAGCCTGAATTCTTAACAGGGAGATGAGCTGATGTTAGATAACCGATTAACAGATCCAACCCTTTGGAAAAAGCAATGTTTTGTCAACGGGCAATGGATTGACGCGGACAGCGGAGCGACCCTGACCGTGACCGATCCGGCTAGCGGAGCACAGCTGGGCACCGTTCCCAAACTGGGAGCTGCGGAGACCCAGCGGGCGATAACTGCGGCGGCCCGGGCCCTGCCGGAATGGCGGGCATTGACCGCCCAGGAACGCTGCGGAAAACTGCGCCGCTGGTTTGAACTGCTGCTGGAAAATCAACAGGACCTGGCTAAAATCATGACCGCCGAACAGGGCAAACCGGTAACCGAAGCCAGTGGGGAGATTGCTTATGCCGCGTCCTTCATCGAATGGTTTGCCGAGGAGGGCAAGCGGGTCTACGGGGATATCATTCCGCCCCATCAGGCCGACAAAAGAATCATGGTCCTCAAAGAACCGATCGGCGTCTGTGCCGCCATTACCCCCTGGAACTTCCCGGCCGCGATGATCACCCGCAAAGCAGCTCCGGCCCTGGCCGTCGGTTGCACCATGGTGGTCAAACCGGCCAGCGCTACCCCTTACTCGGCCCTGGCCCTGGCCGAACTGGCCAGCCGTGCCGGCATTCCAGCCGGGGTTTTCAGTGTCGTCACCGGTTCCTCGGCAGCCATCGGCGGTGAGCTGACCGCCAATCCGCTGGTGCGCAAACTGACCTTCACGGGTTCGACCGAAGTCGGTAAACAACTGATTGCCGCGTGCGCCGGAACGGTCAAGAAGGTCTCCATGGAACTGGGTGGCAATGCTCCGTTCATCGTCTTTGACGATGCCGACCTGGATGCCGCCGTGGCCGGGGCCATTGCATCCAAATACCGCAACAACGGCCAGACCTGTGTCTGCACCAATCGCTTCCTGGTTCAGGAAGGTGTCTACCAGGCCTTTGCCGACAAACTGGTCGCCGCGGTCCTGAAGATGAAAGTCGGCAACGGTTTTGAGGACGGGAGCGAACTGGGGCCGCTGATCGATATGCATGCGGTCGAAACCGTCGAGCAGCATATCGCCGACGCGGTCAAGAAGGGAGCCCACCTGCTCACCGGCGGCAAGCGCCATGCCCTGGGCGGACAATTCTTTGAACCGACGGTGTTGACCGATGCCAACCCGAAAATGCTCATTGCTGGCGAAGAGACCTTCGGTCCGGTCGCGCCACTGTTCAAATTCAAAACCGAGGAAGAAGCGATCCGGCTCGCCAACGCTACGGAATTCGGCCTGGCATCTTACTTCTATACCCGCGACCTGGCCCGCTCCTGGAGGGTTGGTGAAGCTCTCGAATACGGCATTATCGGGGTCAATACCGGTTTGATTTCCACGACCGTCGCACCCTTCGGCGGGGTCAAGGAATCCGGATTCGGCCGGGAGGGAAGCAAATATGGCCTTGAAGACTATCTGGCCATCAAATATATGTGTGTTGGCGAAGTCAAATCCTGATTCGGAATTGCCAGCGCAAAACAGCCCGGCTCATTGGTCTGAGCCGGGCTGTTTTGCGCAGAACTGATCAGCAAGTCAGCGGACCGACACCTCTTTCTCAAATATCGACGTCCCGGCCAAACTGGCGGAACTCTTCGAGATTACTGAACTCGCCCCAGGCCAGGTATTGGTTGGGTGCATTGATGAAATGATAGATGTTTTCCATGACATTGAAATGTTTGTGCTCTTCGGCCGCAATTCTTAGCAACAGCGCTTTGGTTCCTTCATCCGCCTCTTTCTCTGCGCATTCCTCGTAAAGTCGGAAACTGTCCGCTTCGATCTTCATGGCGTGCTGATAGGCGTCCAGGTCGCCCTGCTGCACCTCCAGGGTGTCGGCTGTCTGCGGCAACTGCTCAAAGACATTTTTGACATCCGCAATGATGGTTGTATCTATCATATGCGGGGCTTTCCCGGTCAACTTCCAACGCTGAAAAATTTCGTAGTGCTTCTGTTCATCCAGGACCAAGCGCTGAAATATATTTTTCAGGCCGGGGTGTTTGGCCTGATTGGCCAACTGCTGATAATAGCTTTTGCCATCCTCTTCCATCTGCATCGCGAAATCCAAAATTTTCATGAATCCTCCTTTGGCTGATCCCGAATCAGTTCAGGATCAGTGCTCACTGAGAATATGTACTCCAGCCTGGCGCATCTGTTGCAGTGCACGGGCACCGTTTTCCAGACTGACGGCCCGGGTTGCCGATTCGATCAACACCATGTCGAACCCTTCTTTAACACCATCCATGACTGTGGCCAGGACACAGACATCCTGCGCCAGTCCGGCGGTAAAAATTCTCCGCACCCCAGCCTTATGCAGCCAGAAGGCCAGGCCAGTCTGATCGAATGCCGAATTCTGATCCTGGTCGAAACGGGTTCCCTTGGTCACAATGACAGCCTCTTCGGGAACCAGCAGGTCGGGGTGAAAAGCGGCACCGGCACTGTCCTGCACGCAGTGCACCGGCCACATCCCGCCATTTTCCTGATAGCTCAGATGACACTGCGGATGCCAGTCGCGGCTCAGGTAAACAGGAACCCCGGTGGCCTGCGCCCGTGCCGTCCAGGTATTGACAATCGGCACCACCTGATCGCCCCCGGCAATCGGCAGCGCCCCGCCCGGACAAAAATCCTTCTGCACATCGACAATCAGCAGCAGGTCGCCGGTTGTCAACTGATCGATATCTCCCATGCCACTCTCCCTGACTGGTTTCCATCCGGAAACGGTTTTTTTTCCGCTGTAGCAGCTTCAATCTTCAGGCTTACTTGTGCGGCGTAACGGTGTACGCCTGCGCGCTAGTCCTTGATGTCCTTGCCACAACGGAAAACTGCTCGTTTCCAATCTGAAAGCTTAATTATTGCCATCCAGGGTTTCGGGATGACAACGAACTGATTGTTGGCAAAGCCCGCCCGGGGGTGTTACCAAGCACGGTGGGAGATTTACCCCACCTGGTCAACTCAACGGGCAATCCGTATTGCTTTTGATCGCCCATCCGTGATTAACAAACGACTAGCCATCGACGGTCTTTTCCCATTGGATGGCGTCAACCGGGCAGATGGAATCGCATTCGCCACAGTCGGTGCAGACCGCCTGATCAATCTGATAAGGCTCTCCTTCACTGATGGCACTGACCGGGCAGACCGGCTCACAGGTGCCGCAAAGAATACATTCATCGACAATATAATGAGTTCCCATAGCTTGAGTCTCCTTTAACAGGTTTTTGAAAAAGCTGGCTCGGGGCTTTTCCAAGCATGATGGAGAAAAGCACAAGCTTTCCCCACCACACAAAATCAAAGAATTGCTGATCGTCACGAATGGCTCTCGTTTAAACAACTTTGCAGTAAACTCGGGACTGGCCCCACGGTCATCGGGGGCTGTCCCAAGAGGTTGCGAGCCATGAAACCCGCAAAGACCTGGGACAGCCTCCATGCGGGGGCAGTCCCGGTTTTGCTGCCAGCGACTCTTAAACTTAGTGCCATTTCTGATCGTCACTGATTTTGCCTGCCCATCGTTGGGCTTTTCAGGCTGGCCTTCAACAACCTGTAAGCAAAAAGATCCAGACCTGATTGGATGATAGCAGGATACCGCTGCGGATAACAGTTCCAGCCTCCTGTTATTGCTTGCTGCACAGAAAACACAGCAGCGGCGGAATTAATCGCCCTGGGGACTTCTCCCCTTGATGGCAATACACAGGCACTCGGCCTCGGCAAAGACCAGTTCGCCCGCGCAGATTCGCCCCAATACGGTGATTTTACGCCCTTCAACGGTCGTCACTCGACTGGCTACGGTCGCAACTTCTCCCAAAGGCAAAGGATTGCGGAAGCTGACATTGAGATTGCCGACCACAACCGGATAACCGGCGGTCCAAGCCGCCAGGCCGAGGACTTCATCAAGCACGGCGGCCATGGCACCACCGTGCGCATGCCCCGGTGGACCTTCGGTCTCCGGACCGAACCAGACTCTGGCGCGTAGTTCGCCCGCCGGATTTTTAAAGTAACGAACCCGGTAGCGATTCCCCTCGGGTTCAGCAGATACGAAACGTAGCGATGCCCCGACCAGCGCCGGAGCATCAAAAGCCACCCAGTCGGCAGCGCCGTCCAAGTTGACCGCAGCAGTGGATATTGGTTCGTTTTGCATAGATCTCTCCCGCTCGACACCTGCAGGGGCTGAATCAATCAGGTTTCATCGACATCGACAATTCCCAATCTGATGGCATAGTGCAGAATTTCCACACTGTTTTTTCAACCCGAGTTTACGCTTTATCGCAGCCCGATGCTTGGCCACGGTTTTCGGACTGATGGTCAGGATCGCTGCAAGCTCATCGGTCTGCTTGCCCAATGCCAGCAGCCTGAATACCTGCTTTTCGCGGTCCGTCAACGCCAGGTATTGAGCCAGTTGGTCAGCACCATCGTCCCGATGGTTCAGGTAAAATTTGATAATTTCCGGATTCAGGCAGGGGCTGAGTGCATAGCCGCCGCGCTGAACTTCACGAATGCCTGCGATCAATTCCGCCATTGGGCTCTGTTTCAGGATATAACCCCTGGCCCCGGCCTTGAGCGCATGAAAAACAGAGGCTTCATCGTTTCTGGCAGTATACACGACAATGGCAAGCTTCGGCATTTCCGCCAAAAACAGGCGAATGGCTTCAGTGCCACCCAGCGTCGGGAACGCCAGATCCATGACCACCATATCAACCTTCACCTGCCGCAGCAACTTCAGGCCCGCTAGCGCACTGCCCGCCCTGGCGCAGATACTGATATCCGGGCAGTCCGCCAGAAAATGCTCCAGACCCTTTTCCACCACAGGCTGCTGATCCACGATCATAAGTCTGACGGCGCTCATCTGCACCTCCGGACGAAAGAGCCATTTTTGCGGCGGGCGCTGCCGCCTGACGGACGTGGTCAAATTTTATCAGTAAATCCAAGTTTGACAATTTTAGCGGACTGAAAACGGTAGAAAATATCTACCCCCGATAGGAGCAACCTGCTCATTGTGCAAAGACCGCCTGCTGCTACACTGATAAATGAAGGCAACCAAAGCAAGTAGAAAGGAGCAACCATGTCAGATCAATACAAAGATCAATTCTCTGAGGCTATCGAAGAAGAAGCTGAACATTCGGCGTTTCTCTGTACCGCATGTAACACCAAATACCCGAAGGAGGAAGCCAAGAAAAAAGATATGACCTGCTGCGGACGGACCATGACGGAACTGCTGAAGGAAAGCTTCGGGCCCTGATTGCTCCCAGCAGTTTTTTTGCGACAGAAAGCTCAGGGGTGCCCGAGAGGTTATTTGGTGTCGAGCGAGCCGAGGGTTTGAGCGGCAATGCGCTGCCAGCTGCCATCCTCTTTCATCCGCCGCAGAGCTGTTGCCAGCGGCTTGATGAGGGCGGCGTGTTTTTTATGCAGATAGAGGAACATCGGCCGCACAGCCAGAGGAGGTAAACATTCCGCTATGTCGTTATGATGATATTCCTTGAGCAGGTGATAGCCGCATAACGTTCATAGAGGGCGAATTTTATCCGTCCGGCGCTGAGCAGATCCAGCAATTGAGCGGACGCGGCAACCCGGGTGACCTTGGCCGTGGCCGGCACATGCTCTTCGTAAATTTTCCAGCCGATAATAATCCCGACATCCTCCCCCGCGAGACGCTGCCAGCTCATTCGCTCCTTCGCCGGTTTGCGTACGAAGGCGACAAAATTATAGTCAATCACCGGTTCGGAAACAGCAATAAGATTCGGATATTGATCACTCAGCCCCCCGATTCTGGGGATCTCGCCGTCGCTGTAGCCGTCATCTGCCATCTGCAGTGCCCGTTCTGCCGGCAGTCTGATCAATTCAACCTGAATGTCGACCCGGGCAAACAATTCATTGAGCAACATGTCAAAAAAACCGTCCTGCGCCAGCGTGGAAAACGGCGGTTTGATTGACGTATTGATGCGGATCGTCTCCAGACTGAAAGCCGTGCAGCAAGGCACCCAACCAATAACCAAGCCAGAATCAGTACCTTCCCTCTGCGCTCAATGCTTTTCACGCCAGACCTCCGCTCTTCCCGCTAAGCCCCTGTTGGACGGCCTCGGCAAGGGATTCGATGGTGAAAGGTTTGCGTAAGACCCGGGAGATCGCCGCACCCGACAAATCTGCGGCTTCGGCTTTGTCGGCAAATCCTGTCCAGAGCAGGATCGGCCAATTCAGATTCCGGCTTCTGAGTTTTTTCGCCAGGTCAAGACCGCCCATTCCCGGCATGGTCAAATCGGTGATGAGCAGGTCTATCGCCATGTCTGCAGCCGACAAATCCTGGTAGGCCTGGTATGGATCATTGTAGACCGCGACGCGATACCCCAGATTGCCCAGTATCTCGCGCCCCAACTCGGCCACCGACAGCTCGTCATCGACAATGACAATCGATTGACCACCCCCCGTTAAGGTCGTGACAGGGGCAATCTTCTTTTTTACACAAAGATCGGTCTCCGGCAGGTAGACGTAAAAACAGGCCCCCTCCCCGGCCTCGCCAGCCAGGTCGATAACTCCGCCATGAGCGCGGATAATGCCATGCGCTACCGCCAGGCCCATGCCGGTGCCTTCCCCGACTTTTTTGGTCGAAAAGAACGGCTCGAAAACCCGCTTGCGAATCGCCTCCGGGATGCCAGGCCCGTTATCCCGGATCGTCAGCCGGGCATAGCGGCCAGGGGCCAGGTCCAAGCGCTCCGCAGCCACGCCAGCAAGTTTTTTGCGGGCCAGGTCGATAGTCAGGTGTCCACCGGTTTCCCGCATGGCATAACCGGCGTTGGCCGTCAGGTTCATGACG